>FQLW01000006.1 GCA_900120415.1 Urmitella timonensis
AAAACAAAAAACAGAAAAAACCAAACCACCCACCAAAAACAGCAGACAACCCAGTCAATCCCACACAAACAAAACAAAAAAACACAACTATCGAGAACACAAACAACCAAACCACAAACCAACCAAACCGACCGGTTAGGGTCTGTTGCGAGCAAAAAATAAGCGGTGGGTTTTCATCTCCCACCGGCTTCCGCGCTCGGCAACGAATACAAAGTTACCGTGCGAGCGTTCACGCGTCAAACCAGAATAAGCAAAAGTAAGGGAAGCCACAAAAATAGCGAACTCTAAACAGCTCTTCATCTAGTTTACCTGCAACAATACCCCGAATATCGGCGTATTATCCCCATCTAACAACTGTCGAATCCCTAAACCAGAGCAGTTAATCCCAAACCGAAAGCGACTACCCCACTTTCGTCCCAATCAGCTTCGCTTAAAACCAGGCGGGCAAAGAAATAACTGGGGGGCGGGTATCTTTAATACCCGCCCCCCAGTTGATTATTTATTAACTCGCTAATAAACGCTTCAGCAATGCTTACTTATCGATTACTATGCATATTCGGTTAAACAAGCAGGATGCAATAGCGAGGGAGCAGCTCCCAGCAATTTCTCGGTGTAAGGATCTTTGGGGGAATTCAGGATTTGTTCAGCAGTTCCTTGCTCAACCACCTTTCCCGCGTTCATCACCGCAATACGGTCAGAGATGTAACGCACCGTCTGAATATCATGCGAAATAAACACCATCGCCAGACCGAGTTCCTCACGTAAATCAGATAGTAGATTCAAAATCTGAGCACGCACCGACACATCCAGAGCAGAGGTAGGTTCATCAGCAATAATCGCTTTCGGGTTAAGGGATAGGGCACGAGCGATTGCCACTCGCTGCCGCTGCCCACCGGAAAGCTGACCCGGCAGCGCCCCGAGAGCAGATAACGGTAGCCCCACCAGTCCTAGCAGCTCTCTTACCCTTTTTTGACGCGAAGACTCATCACCGATTTTATGAACCCGTAAGGGATCTGCCAGTTGGTCTTGCACTGTCATGCGCGGATTTAAGGCAGTCGCTGGGTCTTGGAAAACTACCGATACTACCTGTCCGATGAGCCGGCGATCCTTAGCGGAACGTTTGGTCACGTCCTTGCCCATAAATAGCACTTGGCCTTTACTGGCTACTTGCAGACCGCACATCACGTTGGCGGTGGTAGATTTACCGCAACCCGATTCCCCCACAATTCCCAACACTTTTCCGGGCATAATCTTCATATCCACGCCTCGTACTGCATGTACATGGTTTGGTTTGAAGATTGAACCGGTGCGTGCTTTGAAAATCACTTCAACCTTACGCAGTTCAATAATGGGAACATCCGGGTCTACCGGTTCGCTGTTAGGTAAAACCATTTTATCGTCTACCATGATTAGTCCTCCTTTCCGCTGGCGTTATATCGGGGAGCACGCTTATACACGCCCTCTTTATCAGGTAGTGCCGCATACACGTGTTCTGGACCAACCAGTTCTAGCTCAAGTGGAATATCGGCTCCATAATCTGGATGGGATGAACGCGGTGCGAAACGGTCACCAACAGGGAAATCTTTAGGACTAGGTACTGTGCCAGGAACCTGATGTAAACGCCCGGAACCAGATTCGATTGACAGTACCGCCCCTAGCAAACCGCGAGTGTACTCGTGAACCGGGTGTTCCAGTAGCTCGCTGGTCGGCGATTGTTCTACTACCTGTCCGGCGTACATTACGGTTATCTTGTGAGCCACCTCGGCAACTAGGGCGAGGTCGTGGCTAACGAACACCATGGCGAATCCCAGTTTTTCCCGTAACTCGTTTAGCAGAGCGATAACTTGCTTTTGGACGGTAACATCCAGAGCGGTAGTCGGCTCATCGGCAATCACCAGCTTCGGATCGCGGGTAAGAGCCATGGCGATGAGGACGCGCTGCCGCTGCCCTCCAGAAAGCTCATGTGGGTAGGATTCCAAGGTTCGTTTGGGATCTAAGCCCACCAGTTCTAGAAGTTCCTCGGCGCTGCGAGTTCCTCCCCTGGAGGTTAGTTGCTTCATCTGAGCCTTAATCAACATGGCAGGATTCAGGGAGCTGAGCGCATCCTGGTAAATCATTGCCATTTCGTTTCCTAACAGCCCTTGCCGTTGCTTGGGAGACATTTTCAAGAGGTCTTGACCTTGATAGAGAATCTCTCCTTCAAGCTGGGCGCGCGGATCAATCAAGCCCATAATGGTTAGCGCAGTGATTGATTTACCACAGCCTGATTCCCCAACCAGCCCCATGGTTTCTCCGGGGCGAACTGTGAAGCTTACCCGATCCACTACGTTTACGTCACCATGACGCGGGAATTTGATGGATAGGTTCTTTACTTCCAGTAATGGGGTTTGACCGGCAAACGGTGAATCATCAAAGCGATCATCGCGTTGGCTTTCCACCAGTTTGAGGGAGTCTAGACGTTCTTGTAAGGAGTCCTTTTGAGTCGCATAGGCGCGACGAGGATCCAATAGCAGAGCATCGGCTTCTCGATCGGCGGTATTTTGTTCGACCTTCGCGGGAGCGGAAGCCGGCGCAGCTACCATGGCGTCGGTAATCCCCTCAGACAAGATGTTTAGACACAGTACCGTAATCATGATTAGCAAACCGGGGAATAGGGCGGTCCACCAGGCTCCATAAATAATGGAACCGTTGGCAGACGCATCAGAAAGTACGTTACCCCAGGTAGGAACCATTGTTGATTGGAGACCGGAGCCAATAAAGGTTAGGGAGGCTTCCAGAATAATCGCATCTGCTACCAGGACGGTGGCAAATACCAGTACTGGAGCAGCCGTGTTACGGATTACGTGTTTTACCAGAATCCAGGGGGCACGCGCACCCGAAACAATAACTGCTCTAACGTAGTCTTCACCGTAGGCTGCCATCACATTTGCCCGGACAATCCGCGCTAGCTGCGGGGTGTAGACGAATGAGATAGCCACGATAATCACGGCAACTAGCCCGACTCGATTACCATCTTTGAAGATACCGGAGAATACCAACACCATTACTGCTGCCATAGCAATGCCCGGAACCGCCATAATGATGTCCATTATTCTCATAATCACTTCTGAAAGGCTGCGACGTACTACCGCCGCAATCGAGCCGATAATTGCCCCAAAGAACAGGGCAATAAATGCGGAACACAATCCGATGACTATCGAGAAACGCCCGCCCATCAGCAAACGCGATAACACGTCGCGACCGGCATAATCGGTTCCGAATAGGTGCGATCCGCTGGGATGAGCCAAGATGGCGTCGGTGAATACCCTATCGGGAGAGTATGGGGTAATAAATTTGGCAAAAATGGAAATCAGTACCACGCTAATCAGTACACACACGGAAATGCGCGCACCGATACTCATATTTTTCCAACGGTTAAAGCGTACTTTTTTACCGCTTTCAACTGCGGAAACAACTTTCTTGGTTTGACTCATCATGATTATCACACAGACCTAATTCGGGGGTTTATTAACAGGTAGAGCATATCGACGACGATATTAACCACAATGAAAGCTAAGGCAACCACCAAAGCAGCAGCTTGAACGACTTCTACTTGGCTTTGCTGTACTCCTTGCACCAGGACTTTACCCATTCCTTGCAGACCGAAAATAATTTCGATAACCACTGCCCCTCCCATAAGGTATCCGACTCGTAAACCGAGGACGGTTACCGGAGTAATCAGCGCGTTACGTAGCACGTTACGAGCGATTACTACCGGGCGAGGAATGCCCGCCCCCAAAGCGGTGCGAACGTAATCGCGGTCGAGTTCTTCTACTACTGAAGTACGAACCACCCTAGTCATTTGCCCAATAACCGGAGTTGCCAGCGCCAGGGCGGGAAGTATCATCCGGGTTACCCAGCCGCCAAAGTCTTCAGTGATTCCCGGTAACCCTCCGGCTACCAGTTCACCATGACCGAGGGAAAGACCTAGTAGCACTAACAAGGCAGCTAACCAGAAGCTGGGGGTACCGATAAATACCACTGATAGGACACGAAAAACCTGATCAGGCCAGCGGTCACGATAAAGCGCCGCGATTACCCCTAAGGGGAAGGAAATCAGTACCGCAATGATTAGCCCAAAGAAAGTGAGCTGTAGGGTTACCGGAAGCGCAGGGGCAATTAAATCTACTACTTTATGACCAGTCCCTACCCCATAAATACCAAAGTCACCTTGGCATAAACCAACTAGATAATTGAAGTAGCGAACCACTGCGGGAATCGGTTTCCCCGTCTCGCTACCATCATCGGTTACATATCCGTGGGCGATATTAAAGGCTTTTACTTGAGCGGGATCGGCGGCGTTATCGCCGAGCGCTGTCCAGGCGGGGTCAATAGGCGATAGCTCCATTACGAAAAACACCAACATGGTTACCCCGATTGCCATGATTGGTAAAGCGATAAGTCGCCTACCTATGAGTCTCAATAAGTTGTTCACTAATCTCTCCTTTTAGCCAAGTATTAGCTTCCGCAAAAGTTAATGGGCGGGGCGGAAACTGGAGCTTCCGCCCCGCCCATTAGTTGGAGCCTCACTTAGCAGCAAGTAATCATTTGATAACTACTTGCTTACCTTGGTGCCGATTAGTTGCAGACCGGTCACGCCAATCGGAGTGAGGTTAGATACTTTAGCGGGATTGTAGGCGGTGTAGAGAGTGTGGAAGGCTAGCGGATAGAGTGCTGCCTGATCAGCAATCATATCTTGCACTTCACCCCATTTAGCTTTAGCCTCATCTCCGGTAGCTTTATCGGCTTTATCCATTAAATCAACCAGAGCTTTAGCTCCCGCAGGGTCAGATTCGGTTAGACGGAAACGGTCTTTCATCCACAGTTCGGAGAAGAACCAGCCCTTAATCAGCACTCCCGGATCGGCGCCGTAAACGGAGGCATCACCGGGGGCAACCACGACATCAAACTTGCCTTGGGCAACGTTGTTGTTCCATAAATCCGCGGAAGCAACATTGTTGAGATTAACTTTTAGACCTAGAGCCTCAAAGTTCTGCTTGATTTGCGGTCCCATAGCAGCAATCCAAGTATCAGTAGTAGTGAGCACGCTAATTTCGGTACCGGCAGCCACTCCGGCATCCGCCAGTAGCTTCTTCGCCTTGGCTACATCAAAGGAGAACTGGGTAGCAGCTTTCTTGTATTGATCGTTGTAGTCAGGCAGGAAAGAAGTAGGCTCTTTACCCGCACCATTAAGAGCAGTCTTAATCATAGTTTGGGTATCAATAGCGGTCAGTAGTGCCTGACGAACCCGCTTGTCTTTGAAAGGAGCTTTGGTGGTGTTAAAGGTCATCATGGCGATACCGTAAGCGGTAGCATCTTTAACTTCCCATCCGGCAGCCTTAACCTTTTCAATACCGGCCGGATCTAGCGCTTCAACTACGTCAGTTTGTCCGGCTACCGCGGCGGTTAAACGAGCGGTTGCGTCCCGGGAGTTGTCGTAGTGAATTTTGCTTACGGTTGCCGGGTTAGCCCCGTTATAGTGCTCATTTACAGACAAATCCTGAGTGGTGTCAGTAATAGTGTCGTATTTGTAAGGTCCAGATCCCACTGGCATCTTGGTCAATTCATCAAAGGTGGCTTTGCTGGGAACGACTTTAATTAACGCTAAGCGCTCTTTCAGGTTGTCAATAGCGTGGGTCAGTTTGATGGTAACTGTGCTGTCGTCTTTAGCTTCGATACCGGAAATAGCAGTCAGGAACGCAGCATAGGAACTGGGTTGTACTGCACCAGTTGAGTCCTTGTCCCCATCAACGATTCGTTTATAGGAACTGACCACATCTTTAGAGCTAACTGCATCTCCGGTAGAGAACTTGGCTCCATCACGCAGTTTAACTTCATAGGTGGTGTCGTTTACCTTGGTAGGTTCATCTTCAGCAGCCAGTGCCTTGTGAGCCTTGAACTTTGAGAAATCAAACTCGTACAACCCTTCAACTACCTGTAGGTTAGCGCCCACCGCCAGAGCTGATGACGTGTTCGAGGGATTCCAGTTAGTGGTGTCATAAGCGGCAAAAACTTTTAGTTCGCCACTTGCTTTGGTTCCGGTAGATCCTCCTGCTTTCTTGTCAGCGGATCCTCCTCCACAAGCCGAAAGAGCAAGTGCAGCAGCGGCAAGTACAGCCGATACCTTTGCCCAACGCTTAATAGAACGCATTTTGAGTCCTCTCCTTTGAGAATTTCCATTTGCCGTATGGGAGACGAATGTCAACTTCATACAAATTCCAGCGTAGTAACAAAGAACAAGTTCTGTCAAGCATTTAACAAAAAGGTTATCTATTTGCTATAGACCTGCAAAGAAAGCTAGTTTTTGGCTTATCAACCTTACAAAGTAAAAGAGTGTTGCATCACTTTACTATGCCCTGTAGCATAGCTGTCATCAGACAACTACCGTTCAATGAGGAATGGTAATCTACTAGACGAGCGCACTTGCAATAGAGGAAACATATGAAAAATTCAGCTACCCCCGAATCAGTCTCTACAGTGGACGATTACCGGCGCTTACTACACAATAAAAAAGGCTTAGAGATTCCTAGCTCCCGCTCTAAAGGTACCCTGTCTGCAATTGAAAGTTTCATATTACAAGAGCGCCTACAACCCGGTGACCCGCTACCTACCGAGACTGAACTGTGCGAACGCTTAGGGGTTTCCCGCTCTTCCGTACGCGAAGCCTTAAGGCAATTGCAGGCTTTAGATATTATTAGCGTGCGGCAAGGACGCGGAACCTACGTGGGAGAAATGTCTTTGCGTCCTCTGGCGCAAATGATGGTGCTGCGCTCTTCACTAAAATCTACCAACCTGACTTCCTTAAGCGAAGTCGTGCAAGTTCGCCGTACCCTAGATATTGGTTTAGCCCGAGAAATAGTAATGAAAGTGGCTGGAAAACAGCTAACTCATTTACATCAGCTAGTAGATACTATGGTGGAAAAAGCGCATAATGGGCAGGAATTCTTGGTTGAGGACATAGAGTTTCACACCCGCCTAGTGTCAGAGTTGAACAATAACTTGCTCGAAGAGCTAATGAATGCCCTCTGGCTGGTGCATATGTCGGTAGTTCCCGTCTTACCGGCTGCCGGGAAAGAAAATATGGTAGCAACCGCCAAGGCGCATGGGGCGATGCTCAAAGCCGCCGAAGCGGGAGATGCATTGGGATATATGTCCGCGGTACAAGACCACTATTCGCCTTTAATAGAATCCATTGAGGCTCTACCCGCTTAAGCCAGTTTTCTACTTTCCACTATGAGGGCGAGCCGCGGCTACCAGCACCCTCCCCTAACTACGGTTTTCTTCCGCATCCGCCCATTTCATCAGGTAGGAATCTATTAACCGGTTAAATTCTTGAGGTTTGTTGCGCCGCAACGTATGTTCACATCCGGGAATAAAAACTGTTTCCACATTCCGATTAGCTAAAGCATCGGTTTGCGCTAACCCGGACTTCCCCACAATATCTGATTCTTGATCGGAAGAAACCACCACCAGGGGAACCGTGATTTCTTGCACCAAGTCTTGCCAGTTTTCCTTAAAACTAACCACCCCGGTTCCTATCAGTCCTGAATCCACCCGGAGCTTTCCAAAAACCCAGCCAATCATGGTATCCCCCGGCCACCAGGGTCGCCGCTTTCTCCCCCAGTTATAGGCCGCCATTGGGTCTTGCCAGGAATCAAGTTGGCTAAGAGCAGTGGGAACATTAGTTACATAGTTTTGACGGTAGGTTTGCGACAGCCACGCCGGATCTTCTACTACCGCCCCTGCCACCAGTTCCGGGTGGCGCGCAGCCAGTTTCGTGACGAGGGCGCCCCCCATAGAATGCCCCACGAAAATAGCTTTTTTACCGAAGGTTTTTTCGATAAATTGCACCGCTTCCACCAGGGCAGAAAAAGAGGCTTCGAAAGGATCTTCTAGCTCTTGGTCGGTAAATCGAGGCGAAAAACCGTGTCCTTTGTGGTCTATTGAAACTACCAGGTAACGGGACTTTAAATGGTCAATATAATCTGCCCAGGAAATCGCGCAATCTTCTACTCCATGAACCAAAATAATTAGAGGACGAGTAGGATTTCCCGCTACCAGATAACTAAGCATTTTTGCTCCCTATTAACGTCTGCCCCTGCTTAACTAGGCATTTATGATACCTCAGGGAAATAGGTTTGCCTGCCAAGTTGCCCGGATTTTTCCGCGAACCTACCGCTTGAATCGAGGACGTACTCATTGCGGGCGAGGGCGCGACCCTCTAAAAACCAAATCTCGATTCCTCCCCTCCAACCCCAAAGAGTTGTCAGACAATTTCCGCCCCCTTGACCAACTTATCTACCTCAACAAACAGCCAAATACTAAATAAACTAGGTCTTTAAGAAACTTTCCTAAAAACCCTTGCACCGACTAAATCAATAGATTATGCTCTAAGTGTCAGACAACCAATGATGGATTTGCGCTGCGGAAGAACCTACCCCTTACAGAGAGGCAACGATGTTTCTACTGTGACTACCTTACTTAAGCACCCTTCCCAGTCGAGTACCCTAAAAACAGATAAATCCACTAAGGAAAAGGAAAAGAAATGACTGATTTCTCCGGTATTGTCCCCCCGGTAGTTACCCCGCTAACCAAGGACGGCAAACTCGATAAAGAATCCTATAAGCGCCACCTAGAACGGATGATTGCAGCCGGAGTAGACGGCTTATTCGTCCTCGGCTCCTCCTCGGAAGTAGCCTTCCTAACCGACCAAATGCGTCGGGAAGTCCTGAAAACTGCCGTTGAAATCGTAGATCATCGGGTTCCAGTACTGGGCGGTTGTATCGATACCGAAACTATGCGGGTTATTGAACACGCCAAAGAAGCAAAAGAACTCGGGGTAGATGCGATTGTGGCTACCGCTCCCTTCTATGCTCTAGGGGGGCTAGCCGAAATCGAACGCCACTTCCGTCTGATTCACCAGGCCATCGACCTGCCCCTATTCGCTTACGACATCCCCGTATGTGTACACGTTAAACTGCCGGTAGATTTGATTATTCGCCTCGGTAAAGACGGAGTGTTATCCGGCGTCAAAGACTCTTCCGGTGACGACGTTTCTTTCCGTTTCCTGTGCCAGGAAAATCGCGATTGCGGCCACCCCTTAACCCTCCTGACTGGGCACGAAGTCGTGGTTGATGGCGCCTATATGTCCGGGGCTGACGGATGCGTACCCGGCCTGGGAAATGTAGATCCCGAGGGTTACGTCCGCCAATGGCGCGCCTACCAGAACGGGGATTGGGAAACTGTACGGAAAGAACAAGACTATTTAGCTCGCCTAATGCGGATTACCGCAGTACCGAGCGGTATTCAAGGCTACGGAGCGGGAGTGGGGGGCTTCAAAACTGCCCTGCAACTGCTGGGAGTTTTCAATACCAACCAGGTTACCGAACCGGTTAAAGCCCTCGAAGGGGAAAATGTTGAACGAGTACGCGCCGTACTTGAGCAGGTAGGGCTCTTGAAATGAGCTATTACCTCGTCGCCGACTTGGGCGGCACTAAGATTGCATCCGCGGTAGTTGATACTGCCCAAGGGACAGTAGCGGCGAACTATTCGCGTCCTACCCCCGCCAGTGAGGGTAGCGCGGCAGTAGTAGCCGCCATTATCGAAGCGCTAAGTCGCGCTAAAGATACAGCTGCCGCCGAAGGCATAACCCAAATCCAGGCAATCGGCATTTCTGCTGCGGGCGTGATTGACCCTAAGCGGGGAACGGTTATTTCTGCTACCGATTTGATTAAAGGCTGGGCGGGAACCGAACTAGCAAAACAGGTAAAGGCAGCTTTCAGCACGGAAGTTTACGTCCTCAATGATGTGCACGCCCACGCCCTCGGGGAAGCAACCCTGGGAGCCGGTAAAGACTATTCCTCTATCCTGGCCGCAGCGGTGGGAACCGGTATGGGAGGCGGGCTAGTTATCGATGGTCAAGTCCAGTTTGGCGCGCACTGCGCCGCCGGTCATATTGGGCATCTGCCCCACCCGTTAGCTACCGGTTTAACCTGTTCTTGTGGAGCCAAAGGTCATATCGAAACCGTGGCTTCCGGCAGTGGTCAAGTAGAACTGTATAACCGGAATAAACCGGATAATCTCCCGAGGGCGCAAAGCGGACGTGAAATCACCGAGCGCGCCCTAAAAGGAGAAGCCTGGGCAAGCCAGGTTATCTATGACTCGGGATATGCCCTAGGACAAACCCTGGCCGGTATCTGCAACTTGGCCGATCCGCAGGCCATTATAGTTTCCGGGTCGGTTACCCATTCCGGTAAGCAATGGTGGCAGGCAGTAACAGCGGGCTTCGGGGCCGATGCTCTCACCCCCGTAAAGAACACTCCCCTAATCAGTGGCACTCTGGGAGGAAATGCTCCCCTAATAGGTGCAGCTATTTGGGCAAATACGAATCTAGGATAATCATGAATCAAATAATCCAGTCCCTTAAAGGGGGATTAATCGTTAGCGTACAAGCCTATGTGGGCGAACCGATGCGGCACAGCGAAACTATGGCACAGATAGCTTTAGCTGCTGAGCAAGGTGGCGCCGTTGGGATTCGCTGTCAGGGCTTATCGGATATTTCTGCGATTAAAGGACAGGTTGAAATCCCGGTTTTAGGGATTTGGAAAGAGGGGCACGAGGGCGTGTTTATCACTCCTACTTTGCGTCACGCTCGCGCCTGCTCAATGGCAGGAGCCGATATTGTGGCGCTAGATGCTACCCGCCGTCCTCGTCCCGATGGCCTAACTTATGGGGAAACTGTTGCTGCCCTGCATGATGAGGGCATAGTGGTGATGGCCGATTGCGGAAGTATCGAGGATGCTCGGCAAGCAGCTGCAGCAGGAACAGATATTTTATCTACCACTTTGGCGGGATATACGGGAGATAGACCCAAAACTGCCGGACCGGATTTTGAGCTACTGGCCGAAATGACTGCGGAATTCCCAGAGTTTCCAGTGCTCTGTGAAGGACGAGTACACACCCCGCAGCAGGCACGCCAAGTTATGGAGGCGGGAGCCTGGGCGGTAGTAGTCGGCACCGCGATTACCCATCCCACCAGTATTACTAGCTGGTTCAATGCCGCCATTAAGGGTTAGCACCTATACGTCTGTTTGTTTGCAGTTACAGGCGGGAAGTTTATAAGAAAAACGAAAACTTGGGGGGTGTCTGGATTAATCCAGACACCCCCAAAACTATTTGCATCTGCGGTTATTAGCTATTTGCGGCGGCGTGGTTTCTTCTATGCTTTCGCATCGATTCCACGCCGCCGCAGCTGCCACTAGGAGAACCGGGTAGACATCTTAACCTTATGACTCTAAGCGACGGTTACGAATCCGACTACCCGCAACTATCAGCATTAATGCAATTATGGCAAATGCTCCGCCATAAGTACCGGTGCTAGTTAGATTCCCACCGCGCGAGTTAGCAGTCTTATTTCCTGTCCCCGCGCTATTAGAATTACCCGGTTTAGTGGGGTTATCTGTAGGCGGAGTTACCGGCCTATCGGTACTTCCCGGTTTTCCGGTACCCGGCTTATCTTTATCGGGATTGCCCGGTGCCTCCTCGCATCCCTCAGGAGACATAGCCTGGAAAGTCCATTTGGTTACTGCTCCCGCCACAAAACGATAGCTGCTGGTATCAGAAACCTGGGCGGTAACTGTTATTTGCTTTCCGTAGGCGTATTCGTGCTTACCGGCTGCCACCTCTTTGCCGTCAATCAGGTATTTGACTCCTTTGGTTACGGGAATCTCCACGAATGGTTTCTTCTCGCAGCTGCCCGGATCGGTTGCTACCGGTGCTATTGGAGTAACCTCAATGATTTTACCGGGTGTTTCTTCATTTGCCGCCACGTTAAAGGTTACGTTGCCAGGGATAGTTACTGTTTGACCTGCCTGAACATAACTGGCTTGAATCGGAATCTTCACAGACTTTCCAGCTTCTGAGGCCAAAGGAAGATAGGTTACCTGCCCAGTGGCGCTATCAATATAGATATCACCATTAGCTTTAACCGCCTCGCGCGATGGCACCAAGTGCCGCTGGCTGTCCAGATTCGCGAAGCTGAATTTCACGCCTGGTGGCGGGGTAACAGTCTCCGCGTCCTCGTCTACGAAAGTAGGAGCATCCGAGGTGGCAACCGTACCCGGTTTAGCCTCTGCTACTACGTCTTTTAAGCTGGGAGGTTGCGCGGCAGGAGTCTCAACCTTACAGGTAACTTTGGCATCTGCCCAGTCGGCGTGATCATTACCTACACCGTTGCCGCCGTCAGTCACCTTTAGAATCAGGGACTTCACCCCGGTAATATCAAGGTCAATTTTATTTGCTCCCCCCGCTTTGGTAACTACCTGCGGGGATTCAAATAAGGTCTTCCCGTCTCCGATAACCATAAACTTCACGGAGCCGTTTGGTTGAGTGTCATCTACCCCGGCGATTGCGTTCAAACGGGTACACTTACCTGCCAAATCAAAGGTAATGCTACTTGGGGCATGGGCACCGATACCTTTGGGATATTCTTTACCTCCCACCTTGATTGGGGTACCGTCGCCTCGTCCTTGTTCTCCATTTTCTTGATCCCGTTCGACCGGGCCCCAACCGTTCTCTTCATCACTCCAGGGCAAATCAGAGAGATAGTTTACGCCGTCGCGAACCGAGCGGAGAACTTTAACTTTCCTGGCTACGCTTACTTCCCTGGTGGTGCCATCGGAATCAACCTGGTAGGAGACTTTATAGGTCAATACTGCATCTGTAGCCCCTTGGGGAGCCTTAACTTCCCAATTTTGGGCGATATTATCCCCACTGGGGTCGCTCTTCTTCGTGACTTTCCAGCCCTCTGGAGCGCTGAGAGTAGTTTTCAGGTTCGTAATTTTCCCGGGATTACCCGGTTCGAAGAACTCGGTATTGGTTTGTACCGTAAAGGTTTGTCCTTCAGATACGGTCTGGGCTGCTTGGATTGCCGGATCGGCATTACCGGGCAGCACGTCAGCTTTCCCTAGGTCTTCCACCCGGATATTATCTAGGGTCAAATCAGATCCGGGAAGCCCGCCGACTTTATTGATACCAATCCAGTAGTCCCCTACGGTGGAGGTAACAAATTCGGTGGAAAAGATTTGGGTTCCTTTGCCTCCTACTCCTTTACCTTTCGCTTCGGGAATATCTTTAGTTTGCACCGTAGAGCTCTTAATCTGCGAGTCGGCCAGCCAGTCCCGGCCTAAACTAAACTGATATTCACCCGCGTAGGCCTGCTGGTAGGCAAAAGAAACCCGGTATTTATGTCCTGGTTCAAACTTTATTGCAGCTGGGATAGTGCGCAGAATTTGCCCCGCATTTTCTTCATGCGCCAGCAGCGACCATTTCCCGGCGAGCACATTGTCACTTTGTTTACCGTGGGCAACAACTTGACCTTGTTTATTCTTTCCCCACCAGCCGGCGTCGGAATAGGGAGAGTGACGTTCAGCCAACTGGGTGCGAGCGTCTCCTCCCTGAGTAGCGCCGGTAACGAAAGGCCAATAACCGGTATCTACGTCCTCAAAATCATCAAAGAAGACGGTTTGCGCGGTTTTGTCGTTATCTACCGGAGCGCTATATTTAACTACTCGCAAATCATCGACACGGACTTTTGCGGCTCCTTTTGCTGCTGCCACCTGGAAAGTAACGGGATCACCCTCACTGTGGAAAGTTACCCGTACCCGCTGGAAGTAGGTTTGGAACTTTTCATCTGAAGCCGTCTTGTTAGGCGCAGTAGATTTAGTGATTCTGGTGGTAACTTTCCCATCAATGGTTTTTTGGTTACCGACAGCTTTAACGCCGTTACCGCTGATACTCACGTCTACTTGCCGCTCTTGACCGGGCTGTACCTCTACCCACGCCCACATGGAATAGTCTCCTTTAGGCAATGTAAGGGTTTGGGATAGGGAGGACGCACCCTCGCCTAATAGAGCCTGGAAGTTACCGCGACTACTGGTTTCAATACTAACGTTTCCACTGGTCTCATAGGATTTTAAGGTACCGGAGAAGAACCCGGGATCTTTAATCCCGCTGCCCTGCCCCCAGTTGGGGTCTGCTTGGCTAGGAGCGCTTTGCGGATAGAGGACGTAGGCGGTATTTGCCTTGGCCGAGAGGGAAATACTGCCCCCACTGGCATTCACGGTTCCTTTATCTACCCTTCCGGTAGCAGTGAGCTCATATAAATGGAAGGAGCCTACGCTCTTAAAGTGACCCGGCAGTGTCCAGGTGCTAGTGCCCCCAGCCGGGTTGTAATGGTACAGTTTGTCTCCGGCAGATTTAGCTGCCCCGATTCCATCTTTTTCACCCCAGGGCAACAGGTATTTTCCGCCCGTATATACGGTAGCGCCGTCATAGGTTATTACTCGGTCGGTCCCCAAATCAGTACCGCCGATATTGGCACGCTTAGAGGTAACCTCGGTCCCGTTGGTGAAAGTTGCTTTTTGTCCCAGCTGATAGGTTTTAATGTCTGATTGTTGCAGGAATTTGGTGGGAAGGTTACGTTGCCACACATTATTAATAAACTTGCCATAATCGGTGTGACCAGTCCAGCCTTCAAATTCCACGACATTAGCATTGCCTAGTAGCGGATTTGGATTCCAGGAATCTCGCCAACTGTTTTCCACGAAACGAATTAAGGTCGAGTTCAAACCTTTTTCTTTGTATCCCCCATACTTTTCATCGTTTGCCCAGTGCGACCATAGAGAAGTATCCGGGAATGCCCAAGCCCATTCAGAGCCGATTTCCCAGCCTTGTTTTTGCAGCTCGGCTCCTAGACGCTGAGGACGCCATCCTCTGCCGTAAAATACGTCAAAATAGAGCCAATCGAAACGGTCAGCAATCCCAGCTTTAGTTAGTTCATCCCGGAACTTCTGGAAACGCTTAATTACCCGTCCCTGCGCTAGATCCTCGTTATCGTCCATATAGTATGCCTGGTTCATCCAACCCCAAGCCGCCTGGGGAGGCATTTTTATAACACATGATTCATCGGTAACGGTAGCGGGGTTGGTACCATCATTGAAACACTTAGCTTCCGAGTAGGATTCGGTGGCGTTGATATGTACCCCAAAGTCGGCGTTGTAGTTTTCCGCCCCTTTAGTCATGGTCACCAAATCGGTGAAACCGCCTGCCCGTTGGTTGTAATGCCCGGCATAGTCTCCTTGGGCAGAGTCATGCCCTTCTGCTTGATACCCTTTAAGCAACACGTGTTGCCCCAGGTTATCGGTCTCTAAACTGATGCGTTTAGTATCGTCTAGAGTGCGCAAGAAGGGATGGGTGACTTGGGAAACAATATTGAACGGAATCCGGGTAATTACCCGGTTCTTGGTATCGCCGTAACCATTAGGTAGTTTATTTTCCACCATGAGGGCGCGGGTAGCGGTGGCAGAGTCTTGCCAGTCTACCGCGCTGTCACCGTTTACGTCACTTACCACACGTACCTGGGCAAACGGATTGGGATCTTTACCGATTTTCCCGCTGCGGGTATTAGTGCCCCACACTACCCAGGAAGCGGGAGTAAGCGAGCCTAGCATCGTGGTTTTACCCGCGGTAGCCGCCTCTGCTTGGGCGATAGTTGCTACCCAGCGAGTTGCTCCGCGGCCATCTTGCTGACTGGTGGCATAGTCGTCGCTGATTGCATTCGATACCAGCCCGGCAGCCAGTTCACTGTTGCTAAGCGCCGCCATATATCCACTGGCGCGCCCTACCTTTTGCTTAGCGATTTTCCAGGTAGTGTCGGGGTTTTCTGTTCGATTAGTGCCATCACTGGCAACTGTTAGGGATCCATCTTTAGCACCGGCAACGCTGACCAGATTCAGCCCTGGTACCGCCAGGCGATCTACTTGATTCTTGGGATCATCAATCGCGGTTACTTCCCAGCGAAGATTACCTTTAGCCAGGGAAATCTTTACTGTCAAAGTAGCTTCTACGCCGCCCACTTTTAGCTTATAGGTTGCACTATCAGCGGTCTTTGTCGCGGCGGCAACCAGGGAGACGGTTCGCATCTGTTCATTGATGCGTACTTGTTTCAAAGCAGGTCCCACATTTGCCGGAAGGGTTTTGCCCTGCAGGTGATACGCGATAACTTGGGGAAATCCTGCCTGTAAGTCGGCTGATAACGTGCCATCGGTAATGGTGATTTTATCGCCCGGGTTAGGAATTTTAACTTCTGGTTCAGCTGCGGGGGGAGCTGGTGGTTGATATCCGCTGACGGTAGCGGCATTGAACTCTGCCAATGAACCAACGGTTTCGCTGCTTCCGGCTTGACCGCCCCAGGCACTCTTATAAATTACCCCTACACAGCGGGCAGGGACCGGAGCAAAATCTATATTTTTGGCGCTTAAATCCCCATGATTTTCTTCAAACTCGCCGGTCGCTAAGGTCTTAGCCGGGGCTAAATCCTTTGCTTTGGTTTTATCGGCGCAGTTGGCATCGGTGTAGCTGACAATCTCATATTCGCGTGCCCTTCCCGAGCCATTGGAACTTTGCCTCGGGGTTAAAACCACTCGCCCCAAATCTGGGACTTCTTTACCTAAATCAATAATGAACCTATGCGGCATTTCATTATTGCCCATACCTTGATACCAAACAGTATGCCAGTAGGATTTGGTATCCCCATCAAGCACTTTTTCTAGCGGACCGTTGGCTCCTTCACCACCAGTTTCTACAGAATCAGTCCACACGGCTTTCATCTGCGCTTGCGGTATCGGGGTAAACACCGCTTCTGCGGCCGCAATCGGGGCTGTAGCCAGTCCCCCGAAGGCCAGGGACAGCGCGGCACTAACCGTCAAGATAGTTTTATGTTTTAAGGGCATAGTTTCTTACCTTTTCTTCTTCGAGAACTAACCATCATTATTAACTTAATCAAGCTCTTTTCCTACAAATACGATGCACTACTATTCCAGTTCCGGTAGCTACCAGTGCCAGTAGTCCCACTGTCCCGGCAGCACCCGTAGGTACCAACCCGGCTGCCGATTTTTGCGGCTTAGCTTGAGCTTGCCCAGGACGACCATCCTGAGCCCCTTGGGTTCCACCCGGCTTAGTCGTGGGCTTGCTGGGCTTGGTCTCCACTTTGAACTGGTGCTCCCACTGGGTGGTAACCCCCGCCTTAAAGCGATAACCACTGGCCGGCTGGGAAGTAATCAATACTTTTCTCGCAGTCTTAACTGGGTAAGTCCCGGGCTTAACTACCTGATTATCAAGCAGGTAAACCACTCCCGGAACCTGCGGAATCGTATAGGTGTTGTCTTTATCGTTAAAGATCGGTGCTTGCGGAACTACCTGCGGTAGTGGCTGCGGAGCGCTGGCGCTTACCTTAAACTTGGCGGGCACTATTTCGCTAGAGGCGTCCTCATAAGTAACTTTAACGTCTACACTTACCGTTCCGCTTCGCTGATTTGCGGGCACCTGCCAAGTTATCACCCCGGTAGCAGCCTCAATGCTCATCCCAGCAGGAACCGCTTCTACCAGCTCGAACTTTTGCGCCTTTTCCTTTCCAGCTGCCGGCTCGAAACTAGGAGCGGAGCTAACGGTTTTACCGGCTTTAGCCTCGGTGTCCTGATAGGTGGGCTGATACTTATCGGCATCCATCTGCTTACAGGTAACCATGGCATCTGCCCAGTCAGCGTGGTCATTGGCATTAGAGTCGCCAGCATCGGCAAACAAGGTAATTTTTTCTTGCCCGCTGACGTCCACTTTCATGGCTTCAGCTTTATCGGCAGCGGTCAATGCTTTACTGGACGCGCCCAGTTCCTGCCCGTCAGCACCCAATACTCTGAAAGTGACCGAAGATGATTTCCCAGCTTCTTGGGTGTCATCTATACCGACTTTCGCGCTAAATACTGAGCACTGTTTTCCTAAATGCACGGTTATTTTCGAGGACGCGTGGGTTCCAATACCGCCGCGATACTTTTCTCCCTCAATCAAGAGAGGACTGCCCTTTAAAGTCCGGTTTACCCGAATCAGACCGTCATCTGCCCAACCGATACTGCTACCGGGATACCAGTCCAAGTTGGCTACGGGAACAATCCCGTGGGGAGCGCGCATTTGAGCCGGGGTGTCCTGGTCAGCTTTAGTAATTGTCCAGCGCGTAGCGGTCATATCACTAGGTAGCTGGATTAAATCTGTTTCCATCGGCCTAGACTTGGTGTTGTCATCCAAATCTCCCACGTTCCCTAAATCAACGTGCTTTTCTTCCCCACTCGAAATAGCCAAATCCATATTGGTCAGAGCCTGGCGCACAATATATTTGCCGTTGCCGTCCTCAATAATCTGCCATTTCTGGTTATTACGTTTACTGGTTGAAGAGTTATTCTTCCAGGCACCAGTGTGATACTTCTGATTAATATCGTTTACGCACTCGACCAAGGCGGGACGGGCACCAACTTCGTTAACTACATTCAAATCTGCAGTAGCGTACTGACGCCCGCTGCCATTGAAACGCTGTTTGCCCACATCCATACTCAGGCATTTACCGCTTTTAACCGACTTCAACTGGTAGTAGTGGTCATAGGTGTGGGTGATTTGCCATTGATCGGATGAATAACTGATTGCGTCTGGTTCGCGATTTTCCGAAGCATCTAAGCGTAACCCGGAGCTAGTAAAGGCATATACCCCGTCCTCTAAGGGACGCCGATTAACATTTTCCCAATTAGGCGCATGTCCTAGCGCCTTTGCAAAGGCTACAAAAGTATCGCCGTCTTTCCAGGGGCGCGAGCCTTGCCAGCCTAGCTGGGACACTAAGCGGAAAGCCTCAAAGGTTTCCATCTCTACTTCATTTTCGGTTTGATATATGGAAGTATCTGGCCATATCGAGAGCTTAATCCCCAGGTTTCCCGGATTATCATCAGCTACTTTTCCGCTCTTAAAAGTACCGGCAGTGAACCCTTTGTCATTGTAGATAGCGGCCGTGCCACTGTTTTGAATCCGCCAGCCCCTTTCTCGGGAGAAATAGAGATCGTAATTGGTGTTATTGACTTTATGTCCTTTATCAATCAGGGTTTGTGGACTGAGACCCCCCTGCCACATATCGATCACGATATCTTTATCCAGGGAATCAATATTTTCTTGTTTTAATCCGTCATTCCAAACCCGCAAAGTCTTACCCTTAGATTTCACGTACTTATTAATATCGTTAATGAAATCTACGAACAGTTTGGGACCGTTTACTCCATTAGGTCCAAATACCGGGTAATTCTTGTAAGCGGAACGGTACATATATTCGTCCCCTGCCATATGCCAATACTTGGAGGGGAATACCTCCAGGTAATCTTCAATTTGGCGCTTATAAAAAGCGACGGCTTCGGGGTTAGTGATATCTAGACGGTCATTATCCAAAGTGCCATCGGTTTTCTTAAGTTGATACTGAGGCAGGTTATGAATCTTGGGATCCATATGTCCGGGGGCTCCCATTTGGGGAACTACTTCAATCCCCAATTTATCGGCGTAAGCAACAATCCCTTTTAACTCTTCCTTAGTGTAATAAGAATAGTTATTGGTAACCGGTTCTTTCGCTGACTCCATCTTGGCAGTTAAAATTACCTGATTCATCTTCAGGTCAGCCATATCGGTGAGCATCCGGTGAATATAATCTGGTTGATTCTTAATCCGGCAGGCGCATAGAGTGACAGCACGTTCACGCTGCTGAGGTTGGTCAAAGGCGCTGCCATAGGGCAGGGTTAGCTGCTGCCGCAGCATTTGCGACAGAGTGCGCGTACCCCAAAATGCTCCCCGTTTTTGCGCGGCAGTAATATTTACCCCTTGGGCATCAATCTGCAGGCTATACCCCTCCTCTGCTAGTTTGTTTTGCTGCGCAGTATCTAGGGTGATGACCACATCGTGGGCTTTCGGAGTTGCTCCCCCGGCGGCTTGTGCCCGCACAGTTTGCGCCTGCCCCGCCGCTTTCAGGTAGGCGTTTAGCTCTTGCACCACAATCTGGGCTTGAGCTTCAAAACCGGCCGGATAGTAAACTACCGTGTCCGGGCTTAGTTTGAACACATCATTTGCATTGGTATTGGTCTTCCAAGAATCCAAAGAGGGAATCGTTTGGGGAAGTTTAGTAGCAATCGGATTATCAGAGGGAAGCGGGATTTCTTTCCCGCTATAGGTGAACTCTTGGAGTACTTTATTCCCATCAGTTACTTTAACTTTGAACTTGGGAGTAAAGCTGCCGCGAATAATATCTTCTTTGGTAATTACATAGTCACTGGCGGTACAAGAGAAGGTACTTCCCTTATCCAGCTTTCCGTCCTCGTTATGGCAAGCTAGCGTAAAGTTTTCCCCGTTCAGCTGGACATCTACCGGGATTTGTCCCACATTTTGTACTTGCGGGGTAAATACCAGTTTATCGCCCACGTCATATTTGTCTTTAGTTCCCGCTACTGCCAAATCTGTTACCTGGACATGACTGGCAAAGATAGGAATTTTACTTCCCTTAACCGGATCTAACTGGGTAGCAGCGCCAGAATAACCAGGATTTTGATATTTGAAAGTAATGGAGGGAGTAAAGAATCCGGCGTCAAGATCTTCCTGGGTAACCGTGTGGGTGCGATTTGCGCACGGCAAGGTAGCTCCCGCCGAAATCCTTGTCCACTTACAGCCTGCCCATCCGGTATCCAGGTTGGAGGCAGTGGCAGTGAAGGACTTATCTTGAGCAAGCAGGTTCGTTACATTAACATTGAAAATCACTTTGTCGCCCACTGCCCAAGTCCCATCGGCTTTGGGATTGGTAAGCTCAAAATCAACGCCAACCGAACCGGTAGGGTCAGTATTTATATTGGGGTTGGTAACCTTAATTTCCACGTCCCCGCGCAGCTTAACATTGCCGTATTCCAGACTAGAGTCTAGATAATAGGTTTTTTGAGCCGCGTTAGCCGGAATGCTAACCCGTAAAGTTACAGTTTCGGAGGTTCCGGGATGAAGTTCTTGCGCCAAGACGCTTTCTTCCATTTTCCACCCGCTTGGCAACGCCAGTTTTACCGCGGTAGCTAGGGGAACGACCGCTTTCGCGTCATCATTGCTAACCTTAACGGGAATCTCGACAGTTTTACCCGCTTCGGCTGCTACTTTTGCATCAGCTAGAGAAATCTTTACTGGGTTGAGCCAATTGGTGTCAAAAGTGCCAAAATGAATAGTTTCAAAGTAATTACCACCAATCTGGTGATCTTCTTCGAAAGCTACCCCGTATTTACCGCTTTGAGTATCAATCGCGACTAGATCAGAGTAAGCAGCCTTGTCATTCCAATAGAGTTTACGAATCGGCCAGGTTTTACCGTCATCATAGGAATAGCTCACTGCAAGAGTTTTACCGCTATCAGCCATACCGGAATACAAAAGCTCTTTAGATTTGGGGTCTGAGGAGGGAGCATCCGGATACCTACGGATAATCGAGGCATTGCGCCCCGGGGACTTGGAATCAACTAGCGACCGTTCTATTTGCAGATCAGTCCAGGTTTCCCCGCCATCGGTGCTCTTGGCGATATAGCGGTATCCCGCCTTGTTACTCATCCGGGAGTTCAATAGGAGCGTGCCATCGGACAGTTCCACCAATTTGTTTTCGTTCATATCTGTGCCGATGGTAGAACCGCGTTTCCAGGTTTTACCGTGGTCATCGGAATACACCGAGTAGGCTGCCCAAGTACCGGCTTTACCGGCAATAAACTGGGTGATTAGGCGTCCATTTTTTGCCGCATTAGCACCGCTTTGATGCTGCAGCTGGATACCGTGTCCGGAAGCCGCGAAGCCGCAGGGATATCCGGGCTGTTTCACCGCGGCAGTAAGTCCCCGCGTTGCATCGGGAGCATTTCCATAACGCTCCGTCCAGCTGTTTCCATTATCGGTAGAAACTGACAGGCTCACCCCTTGAACTTTGCGGTTGCTAAACTCGTCAGTTTCTTCGGTTCCTTTAGGGTCGCACCCTACGTCATAGGAATGCACATGGAAGTTAAATAGATGCCCAGTTTGTTTATCGTAAATGTAGGCCGGGTCCGAGAATCCCTCTTTCTCAGGATCCCCCATAGTAGTGCCCTTTCCTTGGGCAATAACGGTTTGCGGCTGCCAGGTCGCTCCCCCGTCGGTAGAGCGTTTTTGCATTATCGAGTTGGGCGCCGGGGCATCGCCATTTGCGGGGCGAGCATCATAGGCGGTTAATAAATCACCATTATTCAGTTTGATTACTGCGGGAATCCGATAGTTAGTAACACCATTGTCCCCGTATTTAACTACGGTGTTATAGCTAAACTGACCAGTAGCGGCCTCGGCAGGAAGCGCAGTTGCCAGCGGCATAAGCGTCATTGAAGTCAAAGCCACCGAAAAACCGGCTGCTAGAGCCTTAAAACGCCCTTTGGTCACCGATAACACCATTTCAAACCTCATTGTCTTAGATGTTCACTTTCCGTGGATTTTACCGACCCCGATAAGCACATACTGAAAGTGACTATTTCTCTTAATCTTTTCGATTTTTACCTAGATGAGCAAGCCCTAACCCTAGATATTTGCTCCGGCTAGAAATTGGTGGGGCAAATCCCTGATTGGGTTTTCGCCCCACCAATTTGGTTATTTTTCTTCCTGCAATCGCTGGCGGTAACGCATCCCGATTCCTACTCCCAATGCCAATAGCGCGATTAGTAAAGCGGAGACGCCCTCGGTACCGGTACGCCCCAGTCCCTCTTTAACGCTCTTTCCCTTTGAAGAGGGCGTTTTAGCGTTTTCCGTAGGAGTCGCCTCGGGGGAAGGATTAGCGGGATTTTGCGGATTATCCGGCTGGGAAGGATTCGGCTTTTCTGGCTGATCCGGGGTGTCCGGTTTATCCGGGGTCTCCGGTTCTACTTCCCCAGGGTTATCCGTTTGCGCAGTTACTGGCGCTAAAGCATTCATCTGGGAAAGATGAACCGCGCGCAGCACTACGTTTTCTGGCCCCGCATCAGCTTCTTTACCAATAACCGCAATTGCCGCCGTGTTCTTGCCGTTTAGATTGAGGAAAGCCGCCGGGATAGTGAAGGAATCCTGCGGGCCGATATCACCGATATAGATACCGGTATTCCACCCATTGACAAACAGTAACGCCTGAGAATGGTCGGTTCGGGTCTGCTGGGTATTGCCGAAGCGGCGCGAGAGCACATCCAGGCGGAAAGCTACATCGGCATCTTTAGGTACGTTTAAATCGAAAGTGGATCGATACCAGGTAACCCCGGCCTCGTCCGCGTGCATATCAGTCGCCGCGGTCCACTTAGAGTCATCTAAACCTGGCAGATGCCAGCCTTGACGCTCGCCATATAAACCACCGTTGTTGTAAAGACCCCGCGCTTTATCTTTAGTGCCGCTCTTATCGGCAGCGCCTTGAATCTTCCAGGTAACTGTCCCATCCTGAGCGGGAATAGTAGCTGAATACAATCCCCGGTTTTGGCGTGACAACCCATTATCTGACCAGTCCAGGTTTTGCCCCAGGTTATTTACTAGCACCGCCAAAACTACTTTATCGCCGGCTTTAATCCCTTTAGCGGTAAAAGTCTGACCTGCGCCAGCGGCGCTGGCCGCGCCCAGCGACTTCCCATTTGCCCACACTTGCATAAAGGCGGGATTCTTGCCATGCCCGGGCACTCCGGATCCCCCATTAGCGTTCAGAGTGATAACTGGGGAATCACTGCTGGTCACAAAGGTAGCGCGATACCATACGGAGCCTTCATAGAAACCGTAATAATTGGAGTCAAGCACCAGTCCATTAGCACTAGGGGCTTGCCATGTATGGTTACGCTGCATACCATTAGCCACCTGCCAGGCACTATCGTCAAAATTGATTTCCTTTTCCGGAGCCCCCTCCTGTTTCACCCACTTTAGCTGGGGCGGCTCGAAGCTTAGCATCTGCGGAATAAATTTGGTGAAACCAGCATAGACACCCTCGGTTTCACCTATTCCCGCTTTTCCTCCATTCCAACTCGCACTCTTTACGCCTTTAGGAAGCAGCACGTAGGGAGTTTGGCTCTTAGAATCAGTAGTGCCATTAACCTCGGCATTCGAGCCGTTTAAACTCCAGTTGCGAGCTAGCTCTGCGCCCTCGACCGCTAAACGTTTGCCGCTACCTCCATCACCGGTATTTAGTAACCAGGTGGTTTGCGCGTAGGTGCGGTCAATAATCCGCAAGCGCAGTGTATCTCCCGCACTTGCTGCTCTATCTGAGGCAGCCGGGGTGATAGTGATATCGCTAGGTTCTGCCGAATACTTATAGTTCAAACGCAGCGTCTTATACTGTTCTTTCCAGGTAACCTCTACCCCTTTAGGGGCTTTTACCTGCGGTTTAGCCGGGTAACGTAGCAGAGTTTCCCCATCGTCTCCCGCTACCCCGAGCAGGTACTGTACCCGGGCATTATCGGTAGCAATCGGGGAACCAAATAGCTGCGAGGTGGTGTATAGCAGTTTTTGTCCCGCAATTTTCATATCCGCGCTCATCAGCAACGCATCCCGACCATGCAACGTTAGGGCAGTTCCCGCTTTTTGGGGAATCCGCGACCAAGAGTTCTCTCCATCTTTGACGCTGGTTCCGGTATTGAACTGATCTATGGCATCTTTATCGGGGAATACTCGCAAAGCATCTAGCGATACGAAAGTACCTTTAGAACCCGCAAAAGGCTTACCGGTAACTTCAACTTTTAAGGTGTGTTTACCGGCACTTAAACCCCGCACACTATATAAAACCTGCTGAGGGCGCGCGGTGTTAGTGACTTCTTCTGCGGTTTGCCCCACTTTTTCCCCGTCAATATACACATCGGCTATGCCGTGATTACCGGAGAAAGCCCCAATAATATCGATTCCCACCCCGTTAAAGTCATAGGTATAAGAATCGCCTTTACGGGCAGAATAGGTTTCGTCTCCTTGATAATCCCCACTAGTCCAGTTTTGCCCGGTAGCATATTCCCAAGATGAGGCAGTCCCGACCGCGGGATTATATTTAATCGCCGAGTCATTATTGTTCACCACTATCCAGGGCGTGGCACTGGCTCCCAGGACGTTCAGCGCATCTAGCTGGACTTTCGTGCCCCCAGTGGTAGATCCCTCGGCGCTTTGCCCCAGCACCCGCACTTTCAGGGTGTGTTTACCGGCGGGAAGATTACTCTTAGAGAACACGACTTTTTGGGTAGGTTTATTCTGTTCGGTTCCCACCCAGCCAGTTACTACCTGTTCCGCCTGGTCATCGAGCTTTACCGCGAATTTTCCATGATCGGTTCCGGTGGCTACCGCAATCTCGATTCCCGTGCCGGTAAACTCGAATGCGACTTCCTCGCCCGCTTTAGCGGCCTCGTGGACACTTCCTTTCCAAGCCGAATCGTCCTTAACTGACTTCCAACCCGTCGAATACTTTAAGTCACTGTCACTATCATCGTGATTAAACCTTGCCCCCACTCCGGAGGTGTTCGCTAAATCTAAAGCAAAAGTAAACTTATTGGTGCTGGTGTCATTGGTGTTATTCAAAACAAACCCCAGGGTGCGCCCCCCGTTACCGGTAGCTGAAAGCTCCGCTGCGCCCTCGGAAGAAATCCGTTGATACCCTCTAATCTGGGCGTTACCGCTAACCCGCTTAATATCGGGTTTAGCTACCGGATCAGAGGTCACATATTGGGGATTGGCTTGCAAATAGTAGGCAATCTCTTTTTGCGCGCCAAATTTGTCTTTGCGAATCGTCCGATCTTCGTCTATACCAGCGCCATAGTCGTAACTGGTAAAACCAGAGGAAGGAGAACCGGTATAGCCCCAGTTAGTGCCCCCAAAAATCATGTAGTAGGTATAGGCTTTCACCCCGTTACCGGCCAGGACTGTCCCCCACTGGCGCACAAAGTTTCCATCGGTGAAACTGGCGCATTTCTCGGGGGTAAAGTTTGCTCCCCAAGGAGTGAAAGCACCCCCTTGACCTTCGGCTATAAAATGCGGACCTTTCGGTTCATAATTGCGGAATGTCTGTTCAACATCATCGAGGTTCCCGCGTCCTGCTCCGCAGTTGAAACCCAGAGGATAACGATCATAGGTGTAAAAATCAGTGCTGCCATATTTCCCTGCCGGGTTTCCGGCTTTATTCGGGGCAAAGCGTCCTGCCAAGCCCCAGTCATTTTCAAACAGGGGAACAGTTATCCCATCGGTCCGCACAAAGTTGCTCAGCTCTTTTAAGAAGGCGGTAGTGCTGGGATTTTCTGTCAGCAGCTCATTTTCCACCTGATACATAATGATGGAGCCGCCCCCCTCGGTAATCAGGTGTTTCTTTGCGATATTGTTAAAGGCTTTCAACCAGCTCTTAGAGGCTGCCAGGGCTTTCGGGTCAGTGGAACGCAAAGAGGACGCCGCATAGTTAGTCATATATGCGGGCAGACCTCCCATTGAAATCTCGGCATTGACGTAGGGACCGGGACGAGCAATCACATATAGTCCCTCTTCCTTTGCCATTGTCAGCAACAGGTCAATATCGCGGCGAGTGCCTTTATCAAAATTGAACGGACCGCCCTCTTCGCTTTGATGATCGCCCCAGAAGAAATAGAAAGATACCGCATTAAATCCGGCTGCTTTTATCTTTTGGAGGACGTCGCGCCAGGCCTGGGGGGAAGGGATTCGCCAAGGATGGAACTCGCCCGCCCAAACTTGTAGACGCTCTCCATCTATTTTCAAAGAATGATTATCCCAGGTTACTTTATGCGGTTTACCGTCATTTCCGGGGAAACTATAGCTGCTCTTAGGGTAAGAACGCTCAGTGCTTTCCCAGGTGGTATCGCTTTGGCTGGTTTGAGTTCCCGGCTCTGGGGGTGTTTGACCGCTAAGTGAGGGAACTTGAATAACCGCGCTGACCAGAGCAGTATCACTCTTGCCGTCTAAAGACTTTAGTCCGCTGGCTTTTGCGCTTAGCTGCGCCTGGTAGCTATCTTTGGGAACTTTTGTCAGGTCTGCATAAACCTTAAAGACTGAGTTCATCTGTCTGCCGGTTTGATAGGAACCGTTTACCGGTATGTATTCTTTATCCAAAGTGGTACTTACCGGCACATTTATCACATTTTGGGATTCTTTCGGGGTCAAAGTTAAACTCAAATCCAGGTTATTCTTACCTTTGCCCGGCGCCGATACATATCCGATTAACTGCCGATTAGCTTTGCCGATTCCTTTCCCTTGGGAATCTACGGCTATCGGGGATAAGGCTGGGGAAATCCGCCAGGTGACCTGAGAGCCGTTAAAGAAACTGGTATCCGTAACGTTCAGGGCAGTTGCCTGCTGCGCCACCCCGCCCCTAAAGCGTTCCCAGTTCTTATTTGCCTGGTTTGTCCAGCCCATCTCGGCGTGAGCTAGGAGCCGAGGGAAGGCAATATACTCGATATCTGCCAAGTTGCGCACGCCCTCACTCCAGACTGCGCCCTCGATACCCAGGATTCCTTTATCGTCACTGAGCCCCATGACCTGCTGGGGCTGAGCATCATAGGCGTGTTTCAAAGTGCATTCCCCGCCGGGGCAAGCCCAACTGGGAGCCACATGTGAGCGGTCTTCGCGTTGGGGATAATAGAAGTAGCTGGCGTTAGACACAATGAATTTGCCGCCTTTAGCTACAAAATCATTTCGCAGCTGGGAGCGATTAGGCGCAGCAGAATCGGTGTTCCACCACTGGACTACCCCACCATTGTCGGCAATCCCGGCGGCCCCCACGCTCTTTAAGGCTTCATCCCAAACGATGGGGGTTTGCTTCATGGCTTTTACTTTGGGCAGAATCTGCTGCATATATTGCAGGTAATGCTGGTGATCCATACTGTTAGCTTCATCGCCGCCAATATGCAGATAAGTGTTGTTAGAGTTTTGCGCCAAAATCTTCAAAACATGCTGCATAAAGGTGTAGGTGTGAGGATTTAAAGCATCCAGATTCACTTTCATATTGTTTTTCGAGTAATTTGGCTGCCCAATCGTGTCTTGGCCGCCCTGGGGCTTCGGATTAGAGTTTTCCGAGTTCAGCTGCGGTATGGAATATAGCGCTGCCTCCGTGTGACCGGGAGTATCAATCTCGGGAACAATCGCTATCCCTAATTTATTGGCAGTTGCCACCATTTCGCGGTAATCATCCAAGGTGTAGTAGCCGGTGCGTCCCGCCTGGGGTGCGCGGTCAATATCTCCGGCTCGCAAACCGGCACTGCCTCCGCGTTTAGCCAGCTGGCTATAGTCAATCGGGTCAGTAGCGTCTTTGCCCTCATTCGGGATATCAATCCGCCAGCCCTCATCACTTAGATGCAGATGCAAAGTGTTCATCTTGAAGCGGCTCATAGAATGCATCAGCTTGATGACTTCATTCTTGGGAATGAAGGAGCGCGCCGGGTCAATCATTAGTCCGCGCCAGGAATAGCGAGGACCGTCTTGAATAGTCATCGCCGGTATCGGCATTAAAGATCCTACGGTAACTTTGGGAAATACTGCCCAAGGCCCTAGCAATTGCAGCAGCGATTGGGTTGCCCATAGCGCCCCGCTGGCACTGCGCGCGGTGATGGTTACCCGGTTTTGTGCAATCTTCAAGGTGTAGGCTTCATTCATTTGCTCCTTGCCTACCCCACTGACGGTTAAGCTCGGATCGATAACGTAATTAATCTGAGTTTTAGCACTGGAGCTGGCCGAAATCGGTAGTTTGTATCCGGTGGATTTAGCTAACGTTTCGGCAAGATATTTTGCGGGCTCCCCAGCTAAGCCACTGGCAGTAATCTCGCTATCTTTGGTGAGGGTGAACCGGGAGTTACCTGCGGCAAGTTCAGCTTTTTGCGGGTAGGGAATCAATTGATTCAGCTGAGCCAGATTTTCGTTTTCTGTCGGGGTGGGCTGCGCAGCTAGAGTCCCGCAAGCTGCTATTTCCCACAGCGATAGTCCCCACTGCTGTGATTTGCCAGAAATCTGCATTTTCAGGTAGCGCATTTTTTCGCTGCCGTTAAAGGTATGCTCGGTACTTCCAGCTTTTTTACCTATCTGGTCGGTTACTAAATCCCGCCAGGTGGTGCCATCATTACTGGCTTGCAACTTGTAGGGTTTACCGAAAGTGTTTCCCCAATAAAGTTGCACCTTATTGATAGTGGCGGTTCCGGCAAAATCGATAGTCAGGGCAGCGTTATTGTCGCTTCCGGCGGCAGACCAGCGACTGGCAGAGCTTTGGTTATGGATGGCCGGAGTAGCTTTATCATCGGGACCGATATTGCCATCTACTGCCAGTTCTGGACCTTTTTCTCCCGCAACTTCCCGGCTGGTGGCATTTACCGTTTTCCCGACTGCCAAATTGTCTGCGCACAGAGCGCTATCCCCGCTCGCGAGCGCCTGGGCACTGCTCGCTGGGATTAGCACCGACATTAAAGCTACTGCCGCTGTTACCACAGTGGCATTTGCCCGGCGTTTCCAACTAACATTACTCATTTATTTACCTTTCCCAGCCTCTTTGCTCAGATTCTTATATGTCTTTCGCAAGCGTCTCGCCGCTTCGTTCCCCTTTTACCTGTGAGTTCGGTGTCGGATTAGCAACAAAACTCCCCCAAATCCGATACTTAGCGCGGCTAGTAGCAGCGATAGCTCGCTGGAAGCACCGGTGGAGGGCATCGCAGAAGTAGTGTTTTGCTGGCGGGGTTTAGCGCCCGGCTTTGACCCGGTGTTACCAGGTTTTGCCGCCCCACTATCTGAGCCTGCTCCTGGTTTAGTATCTGGTTGCCCGTCGGGTTTGCTAGGTTTATCAGGGTTCGGGTTATCGGGGCTGGGCTCCTCAGGCGAGAGCGCGCATTTTTCTTTTTCAGCCGCGTTCATATCGCGAACGCCCTGTTCCGTAGTCACCTGGGCATTAGCAGTATCAAGCACCCATTTAGCTCCAGCTGCATCCCAAATATATTCGGTAGTGGTAACGCTGCGGGTCTGCATGACTTTGAAGGTCTTACAATTGCTGGCGTCTTGCTCTGGGGAGTCAGTCCACTCGCCTTTTACCACCTGGGGAGCCGGTTTTTCGGGTTTTTCCGGCTGCGGCGGCTCAACTTGACCGGGGTCTTCGCCCATATCTAGGGTCCATTCGCTCTTTGCGCCCTCTTTAAACCTGAATAGGTCACTCGCGGGCTTCGCTACAACTTTGGTTTTTCCATAGGGCAGCGGAACGGCCTGCTGCGGGGTTAGCAGTTGATCACCTAAGTAATACTTAACTCCCGTAACTGCGGGCACTAGGAAATATCCGGGATATTCTTTTCCTTGCGCCGTTAGGGGTTGCTTTTCCGCTACGGGAGCAACCGGGGTTACTTCCGTTCCGTTTTTGGCACAGACAGCTCCGAAACGAATCTCAGCTGCACCTCCAAAATCATTTCCTGCCTGGGAGTTCAGCTGAACCATCCGCACGTATTTGCCACTTAACTGTTTGTCAGCTGCAAAGTTAAATACTTGCGGGTCAGCGTGATTCTTCAAAGAACCACTAATGGCGCTCTTCCAGTCGCTGCCATTTTCTGATACTTCAATCCGGAAATCTTTAACCCGCGAGTTTTCTTGCCCGCTGCGTGCCGTATATTCAAACCCGGTAATCACGCATTTTTGCTCTGGAGCCGCTTTGAGCTGTGCGGTAATGGTGTGCGGGAAAGTACCGGCCGGAGCAGCCCAGCGGGTGTGCCAATAGGTATTGGGATCGCCGTCAAATGCGGCGCTTACCGGACCGGAGGGTTTTGGCTCATTATCTGCCTGCGAGGAGGCCGTAATGTTTTCATATCCGCAATTCGGGTCATTCATCGTGGGGCATTGCGCAACCGGATTTAGTAGTTCTTCGCGATTAGACACAATGGTGGCAGTGACTTCGGCACTTCTGTTAGCCCCAATCTGGGTGGCGCTAAGTTGATGAGTACCACTGTCTTGCGGTCGTAACACTTTTTCTGCCTTGTCAAAGAATGGCAGATAGTATTCGGCGCTCCCATCTGCCCCAGGCATTGCCAGGAATTGGGTTTTACCGTTCCAGGCGAGTTTTACATATTTGCCGGGTTCAAACCCGCTTAGCTTAACTTTTACCCGCTCATAGGGGCGGATGAGATTCTTTTCAATGGTGATAGTCGGTTTTTTACTTGCATCCCAGGGGTTATTTTCACTGGGATCGGGGGCGCCATTTGCCACATTTACCGTAAAGGTGGTTTTTTGTCCGTTTGACCCCGTAATAGTACCGGTGTAAGTTCCGGGATTCGCATAGGGGTGTTTTCCGGTCACTTTATATAGCGGGCTGCTATGTAGGGCATCTCGGGAATGGCTTTGGGTGAATATTGCCGGTGAGGGCGCGGAGCCGTCACCCCAATCAATAGTGGCGCTGAAGGGAGTATCCCCGAGGGCGGAAGCGGCGTTATCGACTTTCGTTATTTGCGTTCCCTCAGAGTTTTTCACAGTGCCGGGAGCCGCAAATTCGCCTACTGCCAGATTCACGGAGCGGCCCGGCGCAACTTTTTGGTCTACCCCCGCTAAAGCGGTTTGCCAATTGGCTTTGGGACCGTCAAAGAAGTTCACTGCCGAAACCGCGAGCCTATCTCCCATAGCTGCCATGCGCTGTTTGAACTGGTTTACGTTTCTCTTCGCTTGTGGAGTCCACGCTACTTCCGCATGAGAGATTGAGCGCGGCCACATTAACCATTCTGCCTGGTATCCTCCGCGAATAGTTTCTGACCATTGCACGGCTACTGTCCCGACAATGCTGCTTTCGGGAATCCCTTTGATTACTTGCGCCGGATCCCAGTTATAGTATTTATCGAAATCTCCAGTTCCGCTCCAGGTTAAACCGATACTGTTACCCCCGGGAACTCCATATTTCATATCTATATAGGCGGTCGAGGCGTTCGATACCGCGACTTTAACGCCCTCGTTTTGAATTGCTCGTTTCGTGTTAGCGGTACTACCGGTCCAATACTGCACCAAGTCCCCAGGCTGTAGCGTGTTGGAGGCGATTTCATTCCATCCGATTGGAGATTTGCCTTGATCGCGAACTGCTTTCGCGGACATATTCAGAAATTCGTTGAATTTGTCTTTCCCCAGTTTGGTAACCATATCGTGGGATTCGTCCCCTCCGATATGAATAATTTTACCGGGGGTAAGCGCCGCCAGCTGTTTAAATACGTGGCGGACAAAATACTGGGTGTGCTTTGAGTCTGGATCAAGGTAGGAATAACCCACATCTCCGGTTCCATTGGCGGGGGCTACCTGCCATTTAGCCGGATCAGTTATGGCATTGCCATCGGCATCTACAGTGCCATTATGAGAGGATTTGGCAGAGTTTAATTGCGGGATGGCAGCTAGAGCCGCATTGGTGTGTCCGGGCATATCAAACTCGGGCTGAATCGTTACGAAACGCTCGGCCGCATATTTGACCAGTTCCTTATATTCTTCCTGAGTGTAGAAACCGTGATGTCCCAATTCGACTACATTATCGTCTGCCTGCTGACTAGAGCCGGTTAAATCCTTTAAGGAATAGGCTTCCGAGTTCCAATTCATTGCGGTTTTGCCGGAAACCTCGGTGAGCTTGCTGTAGTCGATAGTGTCCCCAGCTTCGCGTCCCTCATTGGTTATTTGCAGCCGCCAACCCTGATCATCTGAAAGGTGTAGATGTAAACGGGAGCCTTTCACATTGGCAAAAGTGTCAATCATCTGTTTTAAGTCAGCGATTGTCAGGAACGAGCGGGCTACATCTGCTTGTATCGCGCGATGCGCAAACCGGGGCGCGTCCTTTACCGTAATCGCGGAGGCTAGCCACTGGCTGTTTACCGGATGGGGAGAATAGATAAAGGCGGGGAATAGTTGCAGCAGAGTGCGGGTAGCGTTCCAGACGCCTTGCGGGGATTTTCCGACAATCTCTACCCCGCTTTCACTAACCTTTAAGCTATAGGCTTCCTCGATATTTCCACTGGTTAAACCGGTGGTATCTAGACCAGTGTCTACCCGTAAACTGATCTCGCCCTCTTTACCCACTGGCAGGGGAAATCCGGTGGAGGCACGCATAGTTTTGGCGGTCATCTCCGCTACCGCTTTAGAAGCGGAATCAGTTTTGATTTTAGTGTCTGCGCCTAATTCAAAACCACCTTCTCCGGGAGTCATTTCAGCAGGCAGTGGAATCAAATTAGGCTGGGCGGGAGCTACCGGTTCTGCCCCGTCCCATACTTCAAATTCAAATAGGGAAACCCCGTATTTAATTCCTTGGAAAGGGGTGCGGCTCTCGGCCTGCATTTTCACGTATTTCCATGTTCCGTTAGCGGTAGCGGCATTGAGTTTTTGGGTATCTGTGCTGGAACATTGCGGGCGGATGGTGTCGCTGGCTTTTTCCCAAGTGGTTCCGTCAGTTGAAACCTCTAAATGATAGGAGGCGGCACAGGCGGCTTCCCATTTAATAGTTACGTGGTCAATTTTAATGGCTTCTTTTAGATGTACCGCAATCCAAGCCTGGTCACTGTGATTGGATGACCAGCGAGAATCACCGCTGTCGTTACCATCAATAGCGGCCTGCGCCTGCCATTTATCAGCAACTTCATTACCGGAAGCACTAACGCTCGCGCCATTGGCTGCTAATGCTTGATTAGCTGGCGCTGCAGCCTCGGCTGTCCCGATGCCGGCTGGTAATAATGCCGCTAGTGCCAGAGCGCCTGCCCCTAAAAGGCAAAATACCTTTTTAGACCGGTTAAACATTTCCTACACCTTCCTGTTTCGCAATCCCGCAATCGCGCTATTACTGCCCAATCAAACCTATTTAAGGAGGTACATTAGGGGAAGTTTCTCCCCTAAAGCACCGGTTATCTTTTACCGCTACGCTCTCTGTCAGTGCTGTTTACAGCGATTCCATTCCCCAGAATCAAAGCTAGTTTCAAAGACTCTCAGGCACGCCCTATCAAGAGGGCGAGCTTAAATCTTTCTTCACTTCTTTGTGTCTTTCTGGCTGCTGGTACAAAGACAGCGTCTTTACTGTCGAGGACGTACACTCTTGGTTTCAAGAGTGCTCCCAGTTTAACAAAAGGAAACACTCAGAAACGAATCCTTGGTTGAAAAACTAGCTGACCTTTCAGGGTGGCTAGGATTAAGCAATCCGAATAAGCAGGAAATGTCGTTAGGGCTAAATCCCCGCTGAGTTTAGCGCGTTAATCACCAGTTCGCGTGCCTGGTCAGCAATCGCCGGACCTTGCAGACCTAATACGCCATGGCAGGTGCCTGGAAGCAGCGTTAGGCGCACCGGAACGTTACTTTCCGTTAAGGTCTGCGCAAATCTAATATCTTCATCTCGCAAGGGATCGCATTGGTTGGCTACCAGGAAAGTTTCCGGCCACCCCGATAAGTCACTGGCTCTGCCGGGAGCCGCATAAATATCAGCTTTTCCCTCGCCTAGATAGGCTTTCCAACTGGCTTTAGCGTTAGGCAAATCCCATACCGGGGTGTCTTGTCCGCCTTGCATAGAGACTGTTTCCAGCCGATCATCTAAAACTGGCTCAATTAGAAACACTCGGTCAGCAAGTGCTATTCCTTGGTCGCGACTGAATAAGGTTACTGCTGCCGCCAGATTACCTCCGGCGCTATCGCCATAAATTACGCTCGGGAGCGCCGGAAACTCTGTTTTCACCCATTGCCAGCCCGCCACACAGTCCTGTAATGGCAAAGGATAGGGATTCTCGGGGGCGAGGCGATAGTTGGGGCTAACAACACACTGACCAGTTTCTGCCACTAGCTGTCCGTTCCAGCCATCATCATAGCGAGCTTGCCCCGCAATCATTCCCCCACCATGAATACTGTAGATAACCCCTTGCGGTTCGCGATTATCTGGGCGGAATACTCGCAGTTCAACCTGGTAACCATCTTTGCTTTCCACCTGCACTATTTCCCGGGTGATACCGGCAGGTAGCGCAATCTCGCCACTGAGCATTTTTTCGCCCGCTGCCCGCATTGCCGGCGGATCCCAGGCCATTTGGGGTGGAACTGTGTCAAGAACCGCGGCTATCTCGGAATCTAAAAGTATCTTGCTATCCATTATTCTCTTCTCCATTGAAACTCTAATAATCTAGACTAGCCAATAAATCGTCACAAAGCGCATAGAACTCGGCTTCTTTTTCACGGCGTACGCAGTGACGGGTTCCCGGAAGAATCACCGTCTTTAAGTTATGGTTGCCCAGGTTTTCGATTTCTTTTAGCCGTTGCGGTCCTATCAACACGTCCTCACCATCGGAGGTAATGAGCAAGGTCGGCATATTGAGTGAGCAGGCAATCTGCTCCCATGACTGCCGCGGGCTAACTTCGCCGAGGGCAACAAAATCTAAATCGACTTGCAGTTTCCCCTGTAACCAGCCAGAGGCTTCCGCGAGCGACCAGCTGGAATAGTCTTTGCGGTTTTCTGCTAATGCCGCGACCATTTCGGCTCGCATCCATTTAATTCGTTTCACCAGCTCCGCTGCGCCTTCTTTGTATTGGGTAGCCTGCTGTGGGGTTAGCCAGGCAGGTTCTTCCAAAATCAAGGCTTTAACTAAATCTGGTCGCCAGAACGCTACCGCGCTCATCACCGCTGCCCCCATTGAGTGCCCGATTAGTATAGCGGGCTCGCCAGCATTAAGGTGCTCAATCGTGCATATCATATCGGCGACTTCGGTAGCTAGCGGGTCAAGCAGGGCTTCGCGGCTAAAACGAGGAGACAGCCCATGCCCGCGCGCGTCTACACAGGCTACGCGGTAATCGTTTGACCAGTATTTTTGCAGGCTAGCTAACGAGGACGCATTATCGGTAACCCCGTGGGTAGCGATAATCAGTGAACTATCTGCAGATCCCGCCATGGTATAGGCCAGCATCTGACCTTCCGGAATTGTCTTTTCCATAGTAATTACCTTAACTTTTTGCGCGTTAGCTGGCGTAGTCGCGTTCAATTTCTTCTAGGGTTTTTCCTTTGGTTTCCGGGATAACTTTCAACGCGAAAATCCCCAGTACAGCGGAGGTTAGCGCATAAACCCCGAAAGTTCCCGGACCACCGAAGGTTTCAAATAGGCTAAGGAAAGTAAGGGAGACAATAAAGCTCATGGTCCAGTTCACGCCGATAGTTAAGCTCATGGCGGTACCGCGAACGCTCAGGGGGTAAAGCTCGGAAGCGATAATGAACACTACCACATTTAAGGTGGAGGCAACTGCCGCGATATATCCAAATACGCAAATTAAACCAATAATTGCACTGGTAGTTCCCTGACCGCCTATAGCTAAATCAATCGCCAACCCAGCTAGGAAGATGGTCATTAGGAAAGAGCCACTGGCCAGTAGCCGGGTACGCCCAATCTTGTCTACTAACGCCATACCGATAAAGGTGGCAACAATATTGATTGCCCCCATACCTACGGTAGCTAGAATTGCGCTACTATCGCCTAGACCTGCTCCTTTAAAAATAGTGGGGGCATAGAATACCACCGCGTTCACGCCGGTTAGTTGTCCTAGAATCTGCAGGCCGATTCCGGCGATTAATACTCGGCGCAAGCGGCGCTCCCCCAAGGCGCGAAAACCTACGTTTCCTTGTTCCCCACCAATCGAAGCCTTAATTTCGCTTAGCTCGTCCTCTACATTTTGACTTTCCCGAACGCTTTGCAGAACCTGCCGCGCCTTATCGAGCTGCCCATCTAATGCCAGCCAACGCGGCGACTCCGAAAGAGTGATGATACCGATCCCAAATAGCAGCGCCGGAGCTATCGAAATCCCGAACATCCAGCGCCAATCATGACTTACGCCGTGTAGTGCATAGTTCGCTATATAGGCCAGCATAATTCCGGTGACAATCATCAGCTGGTTTAGGGCTACTAAGCGTCCGCGAATATGGGCGGGAGCTAGTTCCGAGATAAACACCGGAACGATATTGGAAGCAGTACCAACCCCTAATCCGAGAATCACCCGCGCCACAATCATTATCGGTACATTGGGGGCAAAAGCCGCAATAATTGCCCCCAATACGAAGATTGCTGATGCCGCAATTAATACCGGTCGTCTGCCGAATCGATCAGATATTCTCCCGGCACTGAGGGCCCCAATGGCTGCCCCTACTACCAGGGAGCTAACCACCATTCCTGAATGAATAGCGTCCAGGTCAAAATCTTTTGTCATTGAGGGTAGAGCGCCAGAGATGACTCCGCTGTCATAACCGAAAAGTAACCCTCCGAGAGCAATCACGAAAGTTGCCCAAATTACTCGTTTACTTGTTACCTTATTCGCTGGTGCGATTGGTTTATAGGACGCACTCATGGTTTTCTCCTCTTTTAGATTTTACTATCCCCTCAAGTAATGTCCCTGGATTTAAACGAAATCGGCTAGCTCCATCACTGCCGTACATCTCATTGAATCTCAGCGACCAAACCAGCCTAGCATAACACTAGGTTTAATCAATAACTCTAGAGCAATAATGTTGATTGCAACTTGCTGAGTGCAATCTAGGTATCTCAGTTATCTGCCATATTCATTAAAATGCCACAAAAATCTGTTTTAAGAGTTAGCCTACGAAGAGAGCTAGTCAATGCTTTAGCTTGAGTCGGCGCTCGCTTACCCGGCGTCCCGGCTCGAAGAGACACAATTAAATTCCCTTACCCCTCACCTAAAGAAATGAAAAAATACGAGATTATCATCGAAAAACTCTCCGATTTAATCGACCAGGCGCAGCCGGGAGACCGTCTCCCCACTGAACGGGAGCTAGCAACACAATTCCAGGTCAGCGCCATGACCGTACGGCAAGCTTTACAGTTTCTACAAAAGGGAGGACGGCTACGCTCTGTTCGAGGCAGCGGTACTTTCGTTACGGAACCGCGAGTATTAAAGAGCGCTACCTCCCAATCCTTTAGCGAATGTATGCGCTCTCAAGGCAGAGTTCCCGGATCTAAGCTGCTGGAAGCAGCGATGCGTCCTCCAAGTGAATCTGAAAGCGAAAAACTGCAAATAGACTCCGAAACCTTTGTTTACTGCATTAAACGCATTCGCCTAGGAGATAACATTCCGGTGGGCATCGAACAAGTAATTCTTCCTGCCCACCTTTACCCTGGACTGCTGGGTAATAATCTAGAACAATCTCTTTACGATATTTTAGATAAGCAGTACCAGAATAAACCTTCCTTAAGGTCTTTAAGTGTCCGTACCCGTCATGCTGATGCCGCAGAAAGAGCCGCCTTAGAAATCAAATCGAATATTTGCTGTTTCCAACTGCAAATACTGGGTTGTGACATGAAAAATAACCCGATAGAGATTACCGATGGACTTTATCGAGGAGATCAGTATGAACTCTCGGTAAATCTTTCACACTAGCCGCTAAGATACCTTAAAAATATGGCTTTTAGCAGTATTTAATAGTCGCTATCGGTTGCTTAAGCTATTTAAGCAACCGATAGCAAGTTTATTATTGGGGATTACTGGCTATATCTCTTATCACTTGCGAATCCGATATTTTCCCTTTCAACCCTTTAATCTGGACATTCTTGATAATTTTTCCTGAACTTTTATCAAAAACTACAATACGGGGCGCAGCGAAGGAATCACGGCTATCTTCGACCAGTACGGTAACGGTGTTTTTATCGGAGGAAAAGTGATAGATAAACTTGGAGTCCTCACTTTGTTTTTCCTTGCGTAATGCGTCGTTAAGAACCGTGGTTTTCCCATTTTCCACATTGGTTTCATAAAGAACGCCGTAACCGCTAATCCATATTAGTTTTCCCTTTTCGTTCAGCGAGTGCGCATCAAGTCCGACTTCAGAGGCACTCTCGGACGAAAACTTTTCAGAGGAACCATTTTCATTAACGACAGGTAGCCAATTAAGTCGCCCTGTGTTTGCGTCAGCAACCACGAGTGCAAGAGCACATTCGTCCTCTCCGCCCCCTGGGCACCGACCCATATGAGGTGCTAGCTTGGTATCTCCTGTTGGCTTTGCCCCATCATAAATAGTAAACGATCCTATAAAATAGATTCGATTTTGAGCACAGGGAGCGTCATTAGCGTAAAAAGAGAATTCGGAAGAAGGCATACTTTGGGTATTCAAATTCCGATGTTTCACTGCTCCTTTATCAACAATCTGATCGAATATGAAACGCCCATTACTGACTTCCGATGCCTTGGAATAGGCGGTATATACATTATCACCACAGGCTGAAATCATTGGATAGAAACCGACTGTTTCTAACTTGTGATGGACGCTAGAACCCGGTCGGGATACCACAACCTCTTCATGATATTTTTTGCCCCACCTCCCTCCATTGTAGACTCCAACGCGCGTCAAACCGTCACTGAGCGTCACCAGACCATCCATCAGGTCAATCCGGTTGCCCTTAACTGAGGTAGTTCCCTGTTTCGTAATCCAGTGCTCACCGTTAGTATCAGCATAATGAACACCCTGTTGCGTCCAGGAAATCTCTCCTGAATCCATTCCCGAATGCGAAACTAAATCGTAACTACCATCGTCGCGAACAAAGATTGCGTATCCACTGCTAGGGCTGGGTAATATTCCCGTGTTTCGATAGGTACTCGTGAAAATAGCCCATTGGTAACTATCTAAATCAACCTGGGTATCTGAACTATTTTTAGAACAGGCGCTCAAAAGCGGGGTTGCAAGGGATAATACCATAAGCGCCATAGCCACCCTTAGACATATTCTGCTTTTCATTTTTAAACTCAGAAACGTTGATAGGTAACAGTTTCAATAGCACGCTTCATGTCACTATAGTTAGTACCAGGCGTCTTGTTTACTAGCTCAAACATTAATGAGGACTTTTCGCTTTTCCCTATCAAGTTTGATGTAGTATCAGATGATGACGCATGAGCGATACAGGGGTAGGACAAGCTCAAACAGAGACCAAGTAGGCTCGCTCTAATCATTTTATTGATTTTCATTATTGTAATTCCTTTCGTTCATGCCACCGTTGCTGGTGGTGGGGTGGGCAGCACGGGAATTTGGGCTGCAGCCTCCTCTTAGAGACAACAAAACATTAACCTTAGCTTTACCTTACTTACAAAAATAGCTAGGTAATGTCCGAACTACGGACTGCCCGTACTCGTGCAGGTTTAGTGTCCCAGGTGTTAATAGCTACTGCTCTGACACCATAGGCAGCAATACCAAGTTAATAACTAAAAGGCTCAGCACCAGCAGATTCTTTGCCAACTATTTTAGAGCGGCCAGGTTAGCTTAAAAGGAGTCTTCCCCCTAAGAACCCCATCACGGCACATAGAATACTTTTCCCGAAAAGCCCGAAAACCAACACCATATTCGTCACTCCGCTTTTCGGTGTAAGCCTCCTCGCGTTGCGCATAAGCTGTGGCATGAGTGGAATAGAGATATTGAATCTGCGCCCAAGTAGCCATCCCCTCATAAACGCACAAGGTTTTATCTTTTCCGTAGACTCTCTCTATAGAGGCACGATCCCAGTTTATGTACTGCCAAATATGGGTCAGTTCATGAATAGTAGTACCCAGCAAGGCCAAAGCAGGAGCCCCATTTTCAACATGAAGCGAATATCCGGCAGACGACTTTACCGCATATCCTAATGTCCGACCATCAAACCCAGGAGTTGCTTCAAAAGTTTCCCCACTGCCCTTGGCAATCTCCCGAGCATTAACCATAGAGACCTGCATAGCTACTGCAATATCTATCTCGAAAACCAACTCCATCTGTTTCTTAGCCCGCATGAATAGGGCGACGAATTGGTCGCGAGTAGAGATGGCGGTTTCGGAGCAGCGCATACATCTCTCTCGACCATCAGCCAGGCGCTCAAAATCTCCCCCCATTAAAGGAGTCATACAAAAATCACAGTAATTCGTTCCCTCTTCCCCGATTTGTATATTTGGGGCATTAACCGGATCGCCCAATCTGGTTCTAGTAAAAGGAGAGTCGTTAAAACCAGCTAAACCCAGAAAATCCGCGACACCAGAAATATCTATGGTCTGTCCCGCGAGCGAACCGGAATAGTCTAAATAGCTGCTACGCATCTGTTTCTACCTCCCCACCTTTACTACCAGCAGTGCTATCATCATCATCATCAGAGCTCTCCCCCTCGGTTACCGGCGATACCTCAGCGACCTGTTCACTAGAATCTTCACTATCCTTACCGGAGGACGAATCAGGTTTTTCTAAATCAGAGGTCACTACCTCTGCTTTATTAGTTTTGCCATCCACCTTTATCACCACCGGTTCCATATCGGGAACGAGTTTTACCTTAGGCTTGCCCTCCTTGACGGAAGTTTCCTCAGCGCCGGGGCTAGTCCCAATCGTTGCCGCCTCATCTTCTGCTAGCTCCTCAGCTCGGTCACCGGTATCCACAGAATCTCCCTCTGGCGTTATCGCTTCATCTGCTGGTTCACGCAGATTTTCCGGCTCTACCGCGCTATAATCGCCCTCAGTAAAATCAGGGGAAAGTGGATTTTGGGAGTTGTCCGCTCCGGTCTTTCCTCTACCAAATAAACGCTTAAACCATAGTTTAATTCGCTGCCCCAAAGTGAGTTTGGTCGGTTTATCTTTCCCCTCAATCGGATCTGTAGGTAGCTTAATATGTTTGCGTCGCAACAGGTATTTAATAAACTCTTTAAATCGCCTCCAGAATGGCAATTCTTTATCGAGCGCCCTTTGTGATTCCTTCTCTTTGCGCTTTTGTCGAGCCTGCACTTCTTCCATGCTTTCACCAGGGAAGCTAATGGTTACATCTTCAGGTTTAACTTCAGTACCTTCCGATTCAACCGGAGTAGTTAGCCACAATAGATAATCAGAAAGGATATTGAAGAACCGCTCCCAGTTACGTTCAAAAGCCTCCAGCAAACCTAAATCAATATCACTATCTTCGATAATGTAGATTCCTTCAGATATAGACCTAATCCCCTCTTCGGTTTCTTTTTCCTTTTCAGAGGGGTTCTCTACCGAGCTAGCTGCCCAAGCCTGGGCAAGAGTAAACTCTGGCAACAATCCCTCGAATTCGTCACCTGGATAGGCAGTGCTCGCCCATAAAAACTGGTGAGAATCAGGGAAAATACTAACAAAAAGCTCATTTAGTAACACCGCTAGACTAGCTCTAACTTTAGGATCAACCCCCGGACATTTAAGGCATAAAACTTGTTTATCCACATAAGAACGCGTAGGTAAATCGGGCAAATCCACTCTGCGCATATGCGTTAAATCTGAGCGGCTCGGCAAGTCCAAATATCCTTTAGTAAGTGCTTTAATCTCCACTATCATCCGCTGAATCCTTAAAGGACTGCCACTGAGATGGGAATAGCTTGCCCCTTGAGGACGAATATTAGAAATCGTAAAGTCTAGCAGCGGACGGTAGGCGGGTCTGCCCTCCACATGATCGGCTGCCCGCCTTAACACCACCTGTCTGGCATTACCCACCTCAATGGCTTGCACCTGATAATACTTACCCCCATAAGTAAGGAACTGACCAGGTAAAACACACTGAGCTACATGCCCACTTAAACAGGCGGAAATATAGTTCTGTTCGCACCGTTCATCCTCAACCACGAAATAAGAAGTATGTAAACCGTTAAGGACGTGAGAGAAAACAGTGATATCGGCAAGCCGGTAGGAAAGAAGAAATTTTCCTGCTTCCTCCTTAGGAGTTTTTGTGACCTCAAATATGATGCTATCTTCGGCTACTTGGAAATAGCGGGACATCATTTCCCGTAAGCGAGTAATCGCTAAAGGCTCACCAATATCATCAAAACCGCTATCGTCCTCTTTAGTTTTCTCAGTATTTAGCTTTAAGGAAAGATTCTTTTCGATACATCCGGATAACTCTAAATCTTTTACAATCGACTCGAGAGGAACTGAAAAAGTAACCAACTCCAGTAAAAGACGTAACACTGTACTACGGGTAGAACGCGAATAGTCTGAAACTATTGTCGGAATTGCCTTGCGATCTGCGTGGAACATCCTACGGTTATCAGCCATATAGTCGCGCAGTAAATAGTCTTGACTGATTAGGTTTACAAATCCGTTAAACGTACTACGTGAACCATATAAGCGTAATGACTCATGCACATTTGCTATTTCATCTTCTACTATCAAGAAGGAGTGCTTTTTTTGCTTGAGCGCTGGAGGGTTAGGAAGCGGCAAAAAGGAATCTTGAAAAGCCTGCTGGGAATGAGGCATTTCTGCATAGCTCGTTATCGGTTCTGCATACTGCCCGGCAATCCAACTCATATCTAGTACCGGGTAGTTTTGCCCACCTACCCAACCAATTTTTTCAACGTTATATTTCATCGCAACGGCAGCAAGTTCCGTACCCATACCCAGATCGCGCACCACACCCGGGATAATTCGCGGAATCAAGCGTTCCCCTTGCCCAGCCCAAACCACATCTGAACTGCTACCTCGATTAGGTTGAGTGGCTATAACCGAGGTGAAATTGGTTTTAAGAACATGAGAGAGGGTATCAACCAAGCCATCAGCATTACGGTCAAAAGCCGCAAATACTGGAGTATGTTTCTGAGACACTTGCGCAGCAAGCACCCCTAAGCCCAGTTGGGAAGTAGCAACTATCTTAGAAGGTTCGCTTAATAAGACTATTTCTACCCTTGATAAAAACTCATTATGGGCTGCCAGCACTTGGTAGCGGTGTAAATCAGCCGCCCGTAATACCCCTACGTCAAGATTATCCACGGGTATCTCTCCGATTACCCCCACTGACCATAGATTCGGGATTCCAGATATATCCTCTAAACCTTGGTTAATCCAGTTAGCAATATCGCTGGCATTAGCATCGCGCCCCACAATTATCAGACATTTTCCGCCTTCTAATAAGCGCACGTAGCATGAAAAAGAAACGTAGGAAGTTAAATCATGATAAAAAGGCGTACAAAAGAGGCAGCTTTTTCCTTTCAGAAGATTCAAACCCGCTAACATGAGGTTTTCATCTATGTCAATGCCTTGTTTCTTGAGACGATCAAAATACTCCCCGTAGGTTCGTTCAGTTTCATCATCAGATTTTCTTAATTTATAAATGGCATTAAAACTCTCAGAAGTTACGGGGCTACTCAGCTCAATACCATCATCGAGAATCCGCTCGGGAAAAAGCTTGCGATAGATTGCCCGTAGGGCAGAATAGTTAGAAACGTGTCTGTTTTCTTCCGATTCCCCGTAGAGAGAATCCTTAACTTCATCATCGGTTAAACCATGTAAGGCATAATAAAGTTCCCCCAACACTATGGTTCCAAATAGGGGGAAACAAATTGCTCCAAAGGCAGGCAGTTCGGGATAGGCTTTAATCGCGACAATGATACCCAAGGTACACAGCACAGATCCTACGAAGAACGCACAATAAAATGAACGCGTTTTCCCGAATCGGGATTGAATATACCAACGATTAGAGATGGAATCATAGTCAAAGAAAAGCTTTACGACACTAATTCCGAAGAAATCATCCCCTTGAAAGAAATTGGTAGCAAAGCGACGATACATAAGTTTTATTACCATAAAAACTATGATTATGGCTGCATTTTCTATATAGAAAAACAGAGAAATAGAAATATAGTTCTTCAAGATGGGAAAATAACTAAAAAGCCAGGCAAATACCACTTCCTCTAGGGTTTTATTAAATAAATAGAGGACTATTAATGCCACAATTGTGTAAATAAATGCAACCACGGGCATAAATATTTGTTGATGTCGGCGCGTTCTAGGAATATTGACCAGCCAAGGTAAAAGTATGAAACCTAAGTATCCGATAGCAGATTTACAAGCATCAAATAGGGACACAGCGGAAATTAACCCATCCATTTTCCTATTGGTCTCCTCTCTGATTATCAGCGACCACTGGAGAGCCCCCAGATTGGCTGGATTGCGGTTTTACGTAATCGTCTTCCTTTTCATCAAAGATTTGAGAAGATTCTGGTTCGTAAAGAGGCAAACGAAGCAGAGTAAAACCGGAAACAAAGTCATAGGGAGCCTTTACCATTTCTCCAGAATCATTAAACGGCATGAAGGAATCTCCCGGTTGGAACCGGTAAAGCTTTTGTACCCTCTCTTCAGACTCAAAGTCTCGTTCGCAGACCCCGTCATAATAACGCTCGATCCTGATATCACCGCCGACAGACAGCACGATTTCTCTTTCATCGCGACGACGCGCCTTTATCCGCTCAAGGATTCGATTCCAGCGAGCACGATCTTCATTCAAATGCTCTTTTGCTCGCAGCGAGCCTCTTAATAGTTCTCGTCCTCGTCTATAGGTAACATATCTAGAAAGATACGCAGAAAAAGCTTTCGCTCCGTTTTGGACATCTATTGCGCTTTGATGCAGAAAATCATTCAGCTGACCAATCTTATTACGCAGGGTGAGCCACATTCCTATTAAAGCTACTAGCCCCGATAAGGATAAAACCAAAATAACAACTAAGGTCATCACGATACCGCCCCTAAGGCTGGCGCTTCCTTTGGTAGCAGCTGCTATTAAGTAAGGGACAAAAGATATTACCCAAACAGACAGGGCAACTACCCAGGCGATCAGAGCCGTCGGCATGGTCATCCGTTCGCGAATCTCATGGATAACATTGAGTTCATGCTTACGTAGCTCTTTTTTTAAGGCTTTTTTGTCAAGAACATTAGTGGTAGCTGGCAGTAAAAGCGGCTTAACCTGCTCGTTCAAACTCTCTTCAATATCTGCACGGGTAATGTCATCTAAGATCAAGGTCGAAGTGGGGATAGCAGTGGCGACTTGTCGAGCTTGCGAAGTGCTGTAGGCAAGCAGTTGTGCCGGCTTACGAGAAAAACGCCTAACCTTTGCCGCAAGCTGGGAAAAATCTTGTTTCCATCGGATATATTCAGAAACTGGACGATCGGTAAACAGACCATATCCAGCCCTACTAACACTTAGCTGTTCTTTATCTACCCGCTCGAAATCTACGTCAATCTTTTGTCTAGCCAGTATCTCATCCATATCCGCCTTGGAATCAGGCAAAGGTCGTTTAATAAGGCGCTCTAACACTTTCTCTGCCGCCCGAAGCTTAGACATATGGGCATTAAGCATCTCGGAGAGATCTTGAGAACTAATCGAAACCCCAATGCGGTAGAGACGATCGGCTTGGAAAGTGCTAGGCGGAACTTGATTTACCGCTAAAGAAAGAACGGATAGCCAAAATCTCAACTCGTCCTGTTCATATCCAGAGTTCTTTTCCTCTAGCATTTCGTAAACCGCAAATCGAGTCATAGTAGGGTAATCATTGCGTTCAACGAAACGTGAGGCGTCTCGCTCTTCATACTGTTTCCAAACTAGACCTAATTCAACATTTTCTTCCGGAGTAATCGGAGCTCGAGTCGCGATAAAATATACTTCCGCCGGGCGCAACTCTTCCATATGGTAAACCCGAGAAATGTCTTTATGCCGTTTTACTTCACCAGAATCATAGTTTTGTCTTTTATAGATACGGGATACTTCACTGTGACGCGCCCCTATCCAGGATATGGCCTGTTTGAACAGATACTCGTTTCGCTGAGAGGCAGTGAGCGCTTCTAGACGTTCTTGATCTTGAGCGGTCAGCACCCCGGCTTCCAAAAAATCATTAATCGCCTGATCAATGGTCTTTTCAACCCGTTTATTAGTTTCGGCATCACAATAGGTTATTACCGGGATAAATCCCTTAGCACTTAAAGAAGGGTAACCCAATAAAACGTGAGAAAGACGAACTAATGCATGGTTAGAGTGCTTTAGGTTTAGCTCAACCTGGGTATTATCTAGAAAGTCAAAAGGATTCTCTCTATTTCGATTCTCCGGTAAATCATAGCGAGCTTTTCTCACTTGAGATTTTGTGTTTCGAGGATGATCTACTACCACTGCTCGCCAAGCAGTTTTTCCTTTAATAATCGCTGGCAAATCCGGTAGAACTTCCCGCAGCGTGCGAGCATTAGGAGACTGATTCCAAGAACAAAAGGCAATATCACCCATTTCCTCATAAGGTGAAAAATAGATTCTTGAATTATCAAAAATCGATTTAGCTGCCTCGGATAGGATAATAACGGTAAACACTGGCTAATCCTCACTTGTATTGTGTGCTAGTCACCGTAAGCAGGGCAGGTTGTTTCTAACCGAGTAAACCCAGGGTTACGCTACGGTGACCAGCACCATCAAAACACTCTTACACTTGCGGGCATTAGCCAAGTTTCCTGCTTATATACATAGCTGCTTTCTCAACTTCCGCGTATTCGCCCTTGTCAGCAAGATTTAGCACCGGCAGTAGCACCGTGTTCAGTTTGTTCGCAAATGAGCTACCAGATACCGCCAGGTATCCATCTATATTCTGAGCGAACATTTCCAGCTGCTGACAGAGAACTTCACTAACATTTCGGTGAGATTCTTCTTCAGAACTGAGCAAGACAATCCGGTCTTTAACATAGGTAACTAGATTGTCGGACAAAGTATAGGCAAGCTCGTCAATATACTCTTCAGTAGGTGTCGATAACGACACATAAGCAACCACATCAAAGATAGAGGCTTTCCCAGAGGGGAATTCCTCGGGATAGGTCGAGAATAGCTGCTGGAGGTTGATTCCCTCTTTAAGGGATTCCCCTAAGTAAGTTCTCTCAAAAGTAACCTGTTGTTCCTGTTGAGAACGCCGCTCACGCCTACCTACAACATAGGAAATTATCTGTTTAACCGCCACTGGGCTATTGGTTAAAGCATCCAATACCTCATAGAACTTATCGCAAGGAGTACCATTTGAGACAATAAAATCTTCCGGCAATCCGCCATCGTCAGGTTTATAGCGATATATCCGATTAGTTCCGTTAATGGCATGACTCCATTGAATTCTGCCAAACACTAACCCAAGTAAGAGCGAGATATGAATTTCTCTAAGTTGCTTCGCCTGATTCTTTTCATCTAAATCAGGTAGTTCAGATATCGAATGCCAACGCCGATCAATATGCGGGGTAATTACTTTCGTCTCCCCTACGGTCGGTTTAATCTCCGAGATTAGATTATAGTAAGCGGAAAAATACTCTCCCGCGGTACGATGACTTGTGATGTCATTTAGCGGCGGGGCAAACTTCGACAAATCACAGGCACGAATCCCATAGATTGCGTTGTAAAACAGGATTTCTTGCGGACTAATATCTCCGTCGGTTTCCCCGCCATAGTCACCTAAGATTTCCCGCACCAGCGATTCGCGTTTCGGATCATTTTCCCCCTCTAAGACTTTGTTATAGGCACAAGCCTCAATCGGATGCCGTTCTTCTCCCAGGGGCTGCTCAATGAAAGGAGAAGCTAAACGTTTAACTTTATTGATTTCTTCAATCACGTAGTGTCGAACATTTTCCGCTTCGTAACTGCGGGTTTCCACTCGATATTCGCGTTCAAGTGCCTCTATTACATCAAGTTTAATAATCTCGCTATGATTCTTCATTACTTGATCGGAGAAATACCCTAGCATCACATTGTTATATAAATCTTTAAAGTAGTTTTCGTCCTTGTCATCGGTTAGCATCGCATAGCGTCGCACCGAGTTATAGATATTTAGGGACAGCTCTGAATCTATCGAATTAACTCCTCCCATATAGGGAGTGTTGTTAATAATACTGCGCAAGCAATTAGAACTGGCGTAGACGTATCGGGTGGTCGAGCCTGTAACAACTTGTCAAGGACTTTCTAATCATTTTTATGAGGTTTTTTATCTTTTTCTCGCTCCATTTCTCTAAGCATTATCCTTTTCAATTTATCTTGCATGGTTTCAGTCGCATTTTCATTAAAATGGACTACAACCTCGTAAGTTGCCTTTCCAATCTTCTTTATAGTCTTTGTTCCTGTATTATGTTCATTTCTGTTTTCGTGCATATTATTTTCCTCCTATTAGTTGCAATCAAAAAAAGACGATAGAGTTTTATTTCTACCGCCTTTCACAAGTCTTATAGCTATTCATTGAATAACGCTTTACCATTTACATATTAAATTTTCAAATCCTTATTGTTCAGCATTCCGCCAAACATCATATGATACATATCCTTGGAAGATTCCTCTATCTTTGTAATACTTGATATTTTATTTCCTGCATCTTTTGATGAAGCTCCGCAAAGATAAAAGGCGTCACTGTCTGTTCCATAGTCAATGGCAATATATCTATCGTGATACTTTTTACCTGCAATTTTCATCTTCAGATTGATATTAGGGTAATCTTTTCTAAAATCGTTTAGGATATTTTTTGTCAGCATATCCTTGTTTTTAACATTATCGCTAAAAACTATTATTTCTACACTATCTTTTACAGTTCTAAGAAGTTCTAATGTTTTTAGACCGATATAGTTATCTATGACATAAATACTTTTCTTTGCAGATTTATATATCTTAGTATAGGCAAGGTCAGCTTCTATCTTATCTCCATTCATCAAAAGAAAATGCTTGTATGTGTCCGGATCTATAAAATTATCCATAACCTTTTTCAAATCTTCTTTTGTAGCCATCTGCGACTTTATTTCAGCTATATCCTTTGTGTTTTGATTTGTCTGTACTGCTATTTGAACTAATTCTTTTGAACCAATAAAATCTTGGTTTTCTATGATAAAATCTTTCATTTGCTTAAATGTTCTAACTAAGGCTCTGCTTTGCTTAACAGCAAGTTCACCTCTTAGTACAGTCATGAGCATATAGATTCCTTGTTCTGTAAAGGCATAAGGATTGTATTTAATATTACTTCCTCTACCAGTCCCTCTGTTCAAGGTGAAATTTTTGCACCTTGAAAGTTCTACCATTTCTTCGTCCGTTAATTGGAACATGAAGTCTTCACCTTCAAATTTTTCTGCGTTGTTTTTCACCTGTCTATTAAAGTTTTTAGTTTCATACCCATATATTTCGGCTAAATCTGAATCAAGCATTACTTTTTGTCCACGAATGAAATATATTTTTTCTTGTATAGTTTTATCATCTACAATAACTATCTCTTTATTTTCATCTGCCATGAAATGCACCTCCAAAATTATCTAAATATCTTTTCCAATCCGCCACGCACTGCGTAGCTTTTTGAAATAAGTCTCATATCTTTTTATATTTTTCTACTCCACCTTCAGCTTTTCCGATGTGTTCTACATTTTTCACAAGTCCCTTATTTACATTTTCATAAAACCATCTGCCAATCAATGCCGGAGGTGTTGCGATTAACTCTCTCAAAACAAATTCTTTGTCCTTTGGTAAAGAGCTAATTTTGTTTAATAAGGTAGTATATAGGTCAGCATAGCTTGTATTTTCTTGTAAACTACTACACTTACAATATTCAGTAACGCTTGGGAAACCTCCCTCTATTGCTTTTTTAGTTAAAATTTCAAGTTCTTCATCGGTTACAGTAAATTGAATTCGCATTTATATATCCTCTCCTTATAACTGAGTTTATTACCATATCATTATCATTTTATCATAAATACGATATTTTTTCCATACTGCAATTTTAAGCCCTATTTTACACTTAGCTATAGTCTCATATCTATTTTATGATTAACGCTCTAAAAACACCTTTCCACCGTCTTATACGAGGTCTACAAGTGTTCCCCCTTGTCATAATCTTCAAAGGTATATACTTTTGATTTATGGCTTTCTTTTAATTTACCTTTATCTTGCTCATACCAATGAACTAAGGTCGCATAATGATCTTTATAGTTTCTTCCCGTGCTTTGCATATAGGTTGACAGCTTCTCTATCATTTCTTCCCTATGACCTTGCATTTTATCCTTTAACTTCCCATATTCTTCATCGGTTAAGGAAACATTTTTATATTCTCCATAAAGGTTGGGGGATATTTTTTCTATCTCCCCCTCTTTTTCTAACTCTATATCTATCTCTTTATCTATCTCTATATCTCCGTTGCAGTTTTGTTGCAAAAGGTTGCAAGGTGTTGCACCAGTGTTGCATTGCAACGCTTTTTGTCCTCTCGATTTTCTTGAACGCCTTGTAGAAGCTGTTTCTGAACCTATAAGACTTGGAATTTCTGTTAAAAAATACTCGTCATTTTCTGTAATTATCTCCATCAATCCTTGTGCTACAAGATAATTTACTGTAACCATTACATCATCTTCCGTTTCATCAATCGTTAAGGCAAGCTCTTTGATAAAGTCTGTTTCTACTCCATCATAATACAGCTTCCCACTATCTTTTAAGCTAAGTAAAAGCAATTTAAGATAAATGATTGTATAGGTATCTCCTCCTGATATTTTTCTTAGCCTTTTGATTCTCTTATCTGTAAAAAAATCTTCTTTCAATTTTAACCAATAGTATCTTCTGTTGTCTGCCATTTTTATCTTTCCTCCCCTTTATTTTTATAATTTTCTTTAGCCTTTTCTTTTGCTTTTTGTTTGTACTGACCCTTTCTTTCCTCTTGCTCTTGAAATTTTTTCAGTTGTGCAATTACACTTGGTTTATCTCCCCTCTTAATTGCCTTGTCTATCTCTATGGATAAATCTATTCCATACTCATCATTGACAATCTTTACTGCATATTTGATATGGTCTATCTGCTTAAATTCATCTTGTACTTTAGCTTTATCTTCCGTTAAACTTTGTATCTCATTTTCAAGACTTGATATTTCTTTTTGCCAATCACTCGACTTTATGGCTGATGTCCCGGTGATTTTTTCTATGGTCTTTCTTGCTCTTAGATATCTGTCTATTTCTTTTTTATGGGAATTGTAAAAGCTGTCTTTGAATATGGTTTTGCTCTTGTATTCCTGATAGACCTCTTTGTTTTCTTTGATAGAGTCTATGCAACTTACACATTGATTTAAGTCTTTTATTCTTTGTGTTTTACTCTGAATATCACCACTTATCTTTTTACTTTGCTTTGCCAGTTCAATGACTTTTTCTTGTAGGTCTGCTATGGTTTGAAGTTTATTATCTTTCAAATAGTAGATTGCTTTTACAAATCTCTTTAGGTCTGCATTCCCCTTTTTTATCTGTCCGTAGTAGGATAAATTTTTTGATTTTTCTCCCTGTATCTCGTTGTAGATAGAAATATATTCATAGAGGTTAAAGAGTTCCGCTTTATTCTCAAGTTCATCTTTCTTGGTCTGTTTATACTCATCGTATTTTGCTTGCAGATTTCCAAGTAAAGAGTCTATCCAATAGGTGATTTCTTTTATCTTGTTCTTGATGGCTTTTACTAAGGAATTATGCTGTTTGATTTCTCTGTTGATGTTTCCTTTGTCGGTTTCTATTCCTTTTTTCTCTAAGGCACTGGCACTTGCTCCTAAATGAATGGTTGGGATTTCTTCTATCCCTTGTCTTTTGTAGGAGCGATGATCCACTCTCTTTTCCTGATGATTTTTTTCTAAATACTGATTACAAAGGCTTGCAAAATTCTCTCGCCATTTCTCAGCGTTGCCTTTGTCGTTCCAGTCCGTCAGCTCTACTTTTCTTGTTTTGTAGTTACCGCTTTTTAATTTTATCTTTTCTCCGTTTTCATCAAGAACATATTCTTTTTTGCTTTTTGCCTGCCACTCTCCTTTTTCATTGATTGGTCTAAGGGTAGTCATAATATGAGCATGGATATTGTTATTTTCTTCATCACTTTCATCATGGATTGCAAGGTCTGCTATCATTCCTTTTGACACAAAATTTTTTTGTATGAATTCGGTAATGAGTTTTTTATTTTCTTCAAAAGATAATTCTTTCGGTAAGGCGATAATGAAGTTTCTTGCAAGCTGTGCATTGCTTGCTTTCTCATTTAGTTCAATGCTATTCCATAAAGTAGTTCTATCTTTTAATGCTATGGGGACATTCTCCGGCAAGAAGATTTCTGAATGTAAAAGTCCTTTTTTATTATGATAGTCATGAACTTCTCCGTCCCATTCATTTTTGATTTTCTCACAAGAGATATATGCTGCACTTGCAACTGCTGATTTACTCTTACCTCTGCTTATCATAGAAATACTAAAGTGAAATGTTTCTGCCATCTGTATAAGCTCCTTTCATTTTTTTGTTTGTTTTCAGGTAAAGGAAAAAGCAGACAGGTTATTTTTTGTATCTTTTCCTATCTGCTTCATCAATACATTTTTATTAAGTTTTGGATTTTCAAAGACTTGCTAAAATCCCTTAGTTTTTCTAAGGGCGCAATTATACACCCTAAAGGGTGCTTTGCGTTCTGCGAAGCTTTTTACCCTTGCAGGGAGCTTCTAAAAAAAACTAAGTTTTTTTATTCTGTTCACTCAATATCTGTTTCATCTTCCATATCTTTCCCATTTATCATTTCTTCATAGGCTTGTCTGTATTCTTCTGTGTGAGTAGAGATATTTAACAGTTTTTCTATCTCCTCATTGGTAAATATTAGAGGATTTTTAATGACCCTTTCTACTATCAATCCCCTTTGTATGAGCCTGTGATTTCTTCTTTTTCGTTCCTTTTCATTTGCCAGTTTTTCTAATTTTTTGCCTTGATTTTGTAATTGTTTCAGCTTTACATCGCACTTTTCTCTTTCTTCCTGAAGTTCAGAAATTTGTTCCTGTACTTCCTGTAATGTTTTTTCTTTCTTCATTTTTAATTCCTCCGTTTTGGTATCTGCTTGTTTCCATAAAGAAAGGTTAAGCACCTTTTTTGACACTTAACCTTTCCAAGTTTTTAGATTTTATCTTCTAAAATCTTTCTCAGTTTTTCTAAAATCCTATCCCTCCTCCCACTGATTGCTTGATGTGTAACTTTCTCTCTTCTGCTGATTGACCTTAGACTTTCTTCTTTGTAGAAGATGGCTTCCATTAGTTCTCGTTCTTCTTTTGTAAGAGTATTTAATGCTCTATGAAGTTCTTCAATTCGCATTTTTACTTCTACAATTTTTTCTAAGTCTATCTTTTCATCTATGATGTTATCTACAAAGTGTCCATCATGATCCAGTGCCGAAAATGGTATTACATTATGCTTCCAATCTTTTCTTTGGAGATACTTTTCATGCTCTGTTATCTTCCAATAGGCTTTGTAGACTTCTTCACTTACAGGTACGGCTTTGCCTTTTACATAAAGGTAATATTCTTTCTTTGCCACTTAGTCATCCTCCTTTTTAAGTTCTCTGTTTTGGTTTTAAGAATAAAAAAGGAGGACTTCTACACTTTGACGTAAAAAGTCCTCTCGGCTTAAAAACTAATGTTTTATATAATTTTCTATTTTGTTGTTTCTGGTAAAGTATTATTGCTATGTGTAAGCAATTCCAAGAATAAAAAAGGATAATTATATCGTTCTGTGAAAACCGAAACTATAAGTTTTGACATAATTATCCCTCCATTATTTTCCCTCCTAAGTAAATTTATTATTAAATCACTCCTGCTTTTTCAAAATGCTTTTTTAGTATCCTCATAGAAATCAATGCACCAATCAAACTGGTTACAACTGTTAATGCAACCATTGCACCATACATTTCCCATGAACCCATAAATCGCAAATATTGTTGCATGGTCTCCTCTGTTAAATGTAAAATTTCTTTTCTTTGTACAAAATATTCACCATGTGAAATATACATTGGTAATGTGAATAAAGCAGATTGTAAAGTAGAACCAATTACATACGGTATTATGATTGCTTTCTTGTCTTTATATTTCATTTTAGAAGCTACAATTTCTGCAATCAACCATCCTAAAATTGAAAGTCCAACACCAATCCCATTTGCTGCCATAAATCCTGGTAGCACAATAATCGTACCCATGATAAAAAATACTCCTGGTTTTCTTACTTTTGATACCAAAAGCATAAATGCTATCGAAATAAAGAACAGGGTAATTGGTATGTTTGCAACTGTCCCAAAGAGTGTCAGAGCTGCCAATGCTCCTGTAACAAAGAAAATAAGAAGGGCAACTGCACCAAAAATACCAATAAAAATAAAATCTCTGGAATTTAACTTGTTTGTCTTTTTACTTGTTTTCATAATTTCCTCCTAAAAATCATTTATTATTGAAACTGTAAGTAACACAATATACCAACAGCAATAACCGTAAACAAAGCATATCCTGCATCTATTTTTGTAAATCTCAATGGATAAATATTTGTCCTATTTTTATAGTTTTCAATTCCTCTAAGAAGCACTGAATTCGATAATTCTTCCGCCACTCGAATACTTCTAAATAAAATGGGAACAATCATAAACTCTATGGATCTAATGGGATGAATAAAAAATTGAAATCCTGAAGTCTTAATTCCCCTAATCTTTAAGCTATCCTTTAAATATCCATAATCCTCTTTTAGTGTAGGCATATATCTCAAAACAACTATAAAAGGGATTGCAATTACATTTGGAAATTTCATTGTTTGCATAGCGGATACAATATATGCAATGGAAGTTTTTTTCTTCAAAAACACAATCATCATCAATGCAATCGTGAACTTCTGTACAAAATAACTCAACGAAACAATCGCCAACGCTACTGTATTGTTTGGTATAAAATGAATAAAAAACATCATTCCGGCAACCATTATATAAATCAAACTATATAAGGCACTTTCACGATAAGCTTTTATAATAATCAAGTATATATTGCAAATTATCAGTAAAAAATATGATGAAACCGGTTTGTTTATGACAAGCCCAAGCAGGATAAAGGTAAATACAATTCCGAGAACCATTCTTGGGTCTAATCTTTTTTCTTCATTCACCCTCATCACCTTCCCTTACTTAAAAGTTCCCAAAGGTTTCTTTTAGTTGTCTCGGTTAATTTAAAATCCGATTGTACCTTCCCACTTTCAAAATGAATTATTCGATTGCATACCGATAGTAAAAATTCGTAATCATGAGATATTACAAATAATGTTTTATCTTTATGAGAAAGTTCCAAAATATTATGAGAAACCAAATCCATTGAATTTTTATCTAAACCACTTGTTGGTTCATCGAAAAAGATAACTTTGCTTTGACTTTCCATCGCAGTCGCAATTGTTAATCTTTGTTTTTGCCCTCTGGATAGTGTCATAGGATGTTTATCTTTAAATTCGTAAATTCCAAACTTTGACAGAATATCATTTTTTTCGATTTCCGTAAGTTTTATTTCAGATTTCCCAATATCAAGTTCTTCCGCTGCACTACTTGCGAAAAGCTGAAAGTCGGAATCCTGCATGACAAAATATACTTTTCCAAATCTTTTTTTGTAATAGCATTTCTCCCCTTGTATAAAAACAGATCCTTCTTTTTCTTTTAATAGTCCTGTACAAATTCTCGCAAAGGTTGTCTTTCCAACTCCATTTTCTCCTACAATACCGATCACTTCATTTCCGAACGCCTTTATAGAAATTCCATTTAAGAGACAATCTTTTTCATCTTTAGAATGAGAATAAGATAAATTTTTCACTTCCAATATCGGAGATTCTTTTTCATTTGAGACATTGTGATTCACCACATTTAAATTATTTAAATATAATTTTCTGACATCGGGATGATGATTCTGCATATCAAGGAGGTTTCCCTTTGTATATTCACTTTCAATTTTCCCATCATGAAGCACTATTATTCGATCCAATAACTCTGAAAGATAAAACAATCTATGTTCCAACACTAATACAGTTTTGCCATTCGCTTTAAGTTCTTTCAAAATCTCTTTTAACTCGAAAATAGCTTCTATATCCAAATTTGCTGTAGGCTCATCAAACAGATAAACATCAGGTTCCATAGCATAGCAAGAAGCAATTGCCACCTTCTGCTTTTCTCCACTGGATAATTTAAAAATACTTTTTTCTTTTAGAGATTCTATTCCAAAAGCTTTCAAGCTGTTCTCTACACGAATTTTTATTTCTTCTTTGTTCAAGCACATATTGCTTAAACCAAAAGCAATTTCATTAAAAGGTTGCATCATAAAAAATTGACTTCTTGGATCTTGAAAAACAGTACCTACTTTTTTTCCTATCTGTGAAAGTTCCAAATACTCAATGTTTTTTCCGTCAATATATGCTTCGCCAGTCAAAGTTCCTTCGTAGTTATGAAACACAAGTCCATTTATCACTGACCCAAGCGTGGTTTTTCCGCTACCACTTCTCCCTGTAATAACAACAAACTCTCCTTTTTCTATATCTAAGTTAATACCATCAAGTATTTTTTCATTAGAGCTTGTAGTATATGAAATATTTTTTAAACAAATCATGGTTATACCTCATACTGAGCTTTCCATAATTTTGTGTAGTAACCATTTTTTGCAAGAAGTTCCCCATGCTTTCCTTTTTCAAGTAAATTACCTTTTTGAAATACGAGAATTTGGTCAGCTTTTTGAATGGTTTTTAAATGATGAGCCACTACAAGTACAGTTCTATTCTTTGCAAGTTCTGTAATAGCATCTTGTATCAAAGATTCATTTACAGGATCAACATTACTTGTCATTTCATCAAGAATTAAAATAGGTGCATCCTTTAGAAAGGCTCTTGCAATAGATATTCTTTGTCTTTGTCCACCTGAAAGAAGCCCACCATTTTCTCCAATATCAGTTTCATAACCTTTTGGTAAACTCATAATGAAATCATGTATCCTTGCCTTCTTTGCAGCTGTAATAATTTCCTTTTTTGTAGCTCCTTTTTTACCTACCTTGATGTTTTCTTCAATTGTATTATCAAACAACTGAACATTCTGCATAACAATGCTGATACGATCTAAAAGCTCATCATAAGGAATATCCCTTATATCAGTTCCTCCGAGTGTAATTTTTCCTTTATGCACATCATAAAATCTTAAAAGCAAGTTGGTTATAGTAGTCTTTCCACTACCTGATTCTCCAACTAAGGCTGTCATTGTTTTTTCAGCAATAGAAAAGCTCAATTTTTCCATTTTAAATTCATCTTTTTCATAGGAAAAATCTATGTTCTCAAAAGCTATATCATTATCTTTCGGAACAATTCCATTCACTTTATCCGGGATTACATCTGCATATAAAATTCTTGAAAGTCTTTCGTAACTATCTACCGCCGAAACATAGTACATATAGTGTTGTTCCATAGAAGCGAACGGCTTATAAAACTCTTTTGAAATTACCGCAAAGATAATAAAATTAAGTACATCAAGATTTCCCTTTACAACAAATATTGTTCCTGCAATTAAAAGAACCAAATATCCAATATCCAGTAAAAACCCAAATATAGATAATTGTTTTGCCTTAAATCTTGAAGCTGCTTTGCTTGTTTCTCCAAACTTCTTTATTTTATTCATAAGCTCATTATCCAAGCTCTTATTGTTTGAAAAACTCTTTAATACAGGTATTCCTCTCACATATTCAACAAATAGGCTAACCATATCAAGAAGTGCTGAGTTATTCTGATTCTCTATTTTTTCAGATTGCTTAATTGTCAGATATAAAAAGATAAGTGCAATCGGGACAGATACAGCCATTAGAATAGCAAGTTTTAAATCAATACTTGCAAGACCAATAAATACGACTGCACCTATCAAAAAATCACCAAACATTCTTGACCACATATGTCCTACAACAAGGGACATATTATCAACATCTTTGTGTAAAATTGTATTTATTTCCCCAAGTCGTTCATTGGTATAAAATCCCAAACTGAATTTCTTTAATTTGATAATCATGCGTTCTCTTATTTGCTGAACAATATCAAAACCTGCACTATGCTTTTTCATATCCGCAACCATGTTACAAATACCTTTGAAGACTACAAGTAATCCAATCGAAATAAAATATTTATATAGGCTTGCTAAGCTCGTTCCATCAAAGATTTGGAACAGTATAGAAAATACGATAACAATCATGGCTATGGAGCTTAGTCCATAAAGGGCAAAGAATACACTTGATATAATCAAATCTCTCTTGCCGGTTTTTGTAAGTAGTTTTAACATTTCTCTAAACATTTTCTGTTACCACCTCTTTCAAATTCCATCTATCTACCTTGTTCTGTGCTTCAACCATATCCTTATAAAAATCACATCTTTTCATCAGCTCTTCATGGCTTCCTGCATCAAGAACAACACCCTTATCCATAACTATAATTTGGTCTGAATCTCTAATCGTATTTAGATGATGAGCAATTGTAATGATAGTTTTATCCTGACTTAAATCATCAATCGCTTCACCGATTAGTCTTTCATTTTCACTATCAACAGCTGCCATTGCCTCATCTAATATTAAAATCGGTGCATTTTTAAGTATCATTCTCGCAATTGATATTCTTTGTTTTTCTCCACCGGATAACTTAACTCCCATTTCACCTACTCGTGTTTCATATCCATTTGGCAACGCTGAAATAAAATCATGGCATCTTGCTTTTTTAGCTGCTTCTATGACTTCTTCTTTTGTTGCATTTAGTTTTCCGATTGCTATATTTTCAAAAATGCTTAAATCAAAAAGGATAACCTCCTGTTGCACACTACCAATCAGCATTGATATATTTTCTTGACTATATTCTTTTATGTCTTTTCCATTTATCAGTATTTGTCCTTCATCTGCATCCCAAAATCCCATAAGCAAATTAGATACAGTACTTTTCCCACAACCACTTGCTCCTACAAAGGCGTTCAAACTATTTTTCTTAAAATTCAAATTGATATTTTTAAGCTCAAAGCTATCTTTTCCGTATGCAAAATTCACATCTTTAAATTCTATATTTCCAAATTCTAAACCTTGTTCTGTCTTTTTCTTTGGAAGCGGAACTGTTAAAACTTTTCCAATCGCCTTTAGTGCTTCCTTAAACACAATAGAAAAATGTTGCAATGTAGCCGTCTTACTTATAGATGCAGTAAAAGCAGACGATAAAATAATGGCAAGTATAAAATTAGGGGTTGTAATATTTCCATAGTAAAGAAATATACTTCCCAAAATCATGACAATAACTACTCCAATTTCCATAAATATGTCAATGAGTCCCATTGGAATTGTAATTGCTCCCATGCTCTTTTTAACCCAGTAAATATATTCTCTTGCCGTTTTTAATGTTCTTTCACTAATCTCCTCTTCTTTAGCAAAAGCCTTAATCACAGAAATATTTTTTACATATTCCATTAGCTCTTCTCTCATCTTATTTTCATGGTTAAAGTAAATAGCAAAGTTTTTATCCATTGTTTTCTGTGAAAGAACTTTTACCAAATACATGAGTGGAACTCCAGCAATCATTCCAAGAGCAAGACGCCAATCAACAAAAATCATAGCTACAAAAATAATGGTAGGCAGAAGTGTAACTGCCATTATTTCAGGAAGACCATGGGCAAGGTATACTTCCACTTGCTCTACATCATGTTGAACAATGTTGGTAAGCTCTCCTGTATTATGTTCTTTAAAGAATCCCAAACTTAGTTTTTTCAGATGACCGATAATATCTAACCTAAGTTCTGTTAATTTTTCGTATGCTTTCTCATGGGCAACCTTTGTTGCAAAATAATAAAACACTCCTTTTAATACAAACGATATAAAGATTCCCAAGAATATATACTTTAAATTACCTTCGTTAATATTGTTTGTGATTAAAGAACTAATCAAATATACAAGTAAGATTTGTGGTATCAAATCAAATACTATTTTTAAAGCAAGAAGTGAATTGGATAAACTATTTTTCCCAATCACTTTTTTCCTTAATTCTTTTTCCGGCATGAACAACTCTCCTTTCAAAATTGAATAATATTGAATTTTAATTCAGTATTAAGGTTTAAAGTAAGACTTTGCTAATTACGCAAAGTCTATTTTTTAGTGCTGATTATAGGGATTCCACTCCCTTGTAATAACACCTTGCAATAAGTTTTAGCATATCTTTTGCCCACTTTTCACTTTGATAGTGCCTTGCTATTTCAAGAAGCCCCTCTGTAAAGTTACTGGCTAAAATATGGGCAAGCATTGGATCATATTCTTTTTCTGATTGTCTTTTTAGGCTCACTTCAATATGAATCTGCATTTGCGATATGAGTTTTTGTTTTGCTTCTTTATGCTTTGTACCTGAGCTTTTATCCATTAAAATAATTAACTTCTTACGCTCTTTTAAAAGCTCGTGAATATATTTTTCTCCAACCTCATCAAACCTTTCAGAAGCAGAACCTTTTTCCAAGGATTCTTCCTCATTAAAAGCTGACTCGAAGTTTATATAAACAGAACTTACTACTACATCAAACAAAACTTCCTTATTTTTAAAATAGGTATAAATTAGTGCCACAGGAATATCTGCTTCTTTTGCAATTTCTGTTAATTTAGCACCTCTATAATCATTTTTATAAAATACTTTTTCTGCTGCATCAAGTATCCTATTTCTAACTTCTTCTTTCAATACTTGTGCCATATCACACCTCTTTCTATTCCAATACTGAATATATATTTAATAATAAATCATAATTCAGTATTTGTCAAGATAGATTTAAATATTTGTTTTTATATACTCACTCACCGGTATCCCCACTCTTTTCAAAACCTTTATTTTCTCCTGTTTCTTCTGCTCCCGTCTTGCCTTATATTTATCTTCATACTCTTTCTGTTTTCCGCTGGCTTTTCGTTTCAGGTAATTTTGATGTAGTTTATCTTTTCTTTCCTTAATTTTTCTTTCTTCTTCCTCAAGTTTTTGTCTTTCTTCCTCGCTTAACTCTGCCTGTGGAAGTTCATAATTACCTATGAAATTAAAGTAAATTTCTATCTTTTGCTTTGATGTCTGACTTCCTTTTCTATCTCTTTCATGTACGATAATTTTTTCTACAAACTCATTTATCATTGTAGTTGTAAGTTCATCAAAATTTTCATAACGACTGATAAGGAATATAAACTTCTTAGCTCTGTCTGTTTCTTTTTCATATCTTGATACCTGCTGCTCCAAATCCTTAATTTCTTTACTTAAAGCTACCTGCTCCGTTTCATATTGATTATTAAGGATTTCATAGCGATTATTCGGTATTTTATTCAGGATCATATCTTCGTAAATTCTGCACATCAGTCGTTCAAGTTCCTGAAGTCTGTTTTGGCTTTCCGTTAATCTTATCTTTTTCTTTTCTATCTCTATTTTTTCCTTTTCTTCCATTTCATTTTGAATGGAACGGATAAAGGCTTCATTATCTTCATCAAGGTATTTTTTAATATCTTTTAGTGTTTCCCTAATAAGGTTTAAGACCGCTTCTGCTTTTATTCTGTGTGCTGATGGGCAAAGTGTGCCGCAAGGTACTTTCTTATAATTGCTGCAAACATAGTATGGGACATTCTTATAGTTGCTTGTTCTATGAACATACATTTTATTGCCACAATCTGCACAATACATCAGTCCTGTGAGTGGGTGATATTCTCCCCAACCGTCAGGATACCTTTTTACATTTCCTCTTATCCTTTGCACATTGTCAAAGGTTTCTTGGTCTATGATTGGTTCATGCGTGTTTTCAAAAATAATCCAGTTATCCTCGGATACATATTTGCTTTTCTTGTCCTTGAAGTGCTTTCTTGTTTTGAAATTGACTGTATGCCCCAAGTATTCCTGTTTCTTTAAAATGCTTGCTATTGTTGAGCTGCACCAACGATAGGGATGTTCAAAGTTTTTGCTTTGATATAGTCCATAGCCTAATTTCTGTTGATGATAGGCGGGTATATCTACTTTTTCACTCTCCAATATCTTTGCTATTCGATACGGACCATTGCCTTGCATGGTCAGGTTAAATATTCGCCTTACTATCTCTGCTGCTTTTTCATCTACTATCCATTTGTTTTTATCTTTTTCATCTTTGATATAGCCATAAGGCGGTGTGCTTGCAGTATGTTTCCCACTTTCGCCTTTTGACCTGAAAGTCGATTGTATTTTTCTTGATGTATCTCTTGCATACCATTCATTCATGATATTTCTAAAGGGAGTAAAATCATCTTCTCTGTAAAAACTATCTACATTATCATTGATAGCGATTAGTCTTACGCCCTTTTGTCTTAGTATCTCCATACATTGACCGACTTTGAGATAATCTCTGCCAAGTCTGCTCATATCTTTTACAATGATACAACCAATATTTCCTTGATTGACTCCGTTCATCATTGCCATAAATCCCGGTCTGTCAAACTGCGTTCCGCTGATTCCGTCATCTGTAAAGTGAATGATGTTTGACAGGTTATTTTTGCTTGCGTATTCTTCCAGTATTTTTTTCTGATTGATGATGGAGTTACTTTCTCCTTGCAGTTCATCATCACGACTTAATCTCTCATAGAGTGCTGTTATCTTTTCAAAATTCCTCATTTTTACCCCCTTTCTCTTAATTTTTCAATAAAAAAAGAATTAAGAAGTACATATTTCACTAAAATAGTGATTAAGTGTTCTCCTTAATTCTATTACTCCGGTGAGATTATCGTATTTAACCATATCTTGACCTAGAGTTACTTCCAGTTTTTTAAGGTTGTTCTCTAGAGAGTTAAATAGCTTTTCAAATGCATCAATTACACTTTTGACGTATTCCATTGCGTCAGCGATAACTCTTTGGAATATCAGAGCGTTACGGTATTCACCGATATTGTTTAAATAAGTGGACAGCGCTGTGGCGATTGCTTGCTGTTCGGCGCTGGGTTTGCGAGTGATACGTTGAGCTATGCTCTTTTTACGCATCGCAAAATCAGCGGCAGTTTCAACTTTGTCGTCGGTAGAGGGATCGTCAAAGTTATTCCGTTCAAATTCATCAAAGAATTTGATTAACCCTTCTTCTCCTTCTAATTCACGATTAGTTTTCTTTTGCAACAGTTCAAGCTTTTTGAGAACTTGATAGAGGAAATATCGACAGGATACCGGGTGCATAAAGCTCTTTTTAACCGGTTCAAGCATATAGCTTTCAAGCCTATTAGGAAGAGAATTACCGGCTACGATTTCATCCTCATCTGCTTTGAACAGGGTATAACCAATAACACCTGCTTGCTCTTCAGCCTCATTCTCAGTAATGATTTTCAACTTTTCCAGATCATTAAAGACCATGGCGTATTCTTCGCCATCAGTTTTTTCTTGCAACTCTATGATGGCTGAACGTAAATCATCTTCACGGGTATCAGCAATCCGACTGGGATCGGGAGCGAAAATATAACTGTTCAAAGCATTTATATAGGCATCCCACTGATTGCCAAGATTAGTTACCCCATCCTCGGAAAAGACTAAGGTTTGATTCTTAACTGACTTAGCGAAAGGATCTTTTTGTTTCGCCAAACTGTCGATGGTATTAATAAATTCTGCCCCCCGGTCAATATCTCGGGCAGTTAGACCACTTTCTCTTTGTTTAGCTAAAGCTTTTTGCCTTTCTTTATAGGCTTCATCGAATTTAAGCCATTGCTTAGAAAGCACTTGCTGTGCCCAGGTCTTACCGATTACGTCTCTAATGTGTTTCCAGGGATAGACCAGACGGGAAGCTCCCGCACCTGCATAGCGGTTACGTCCATTATTTTTTATAATTTCGCGTAAAACGTTATCTTCCCGCGAATTTGATTTCTTTGACATCGGCCCAATAGCCAAAGTGTAAATACAGGTTGCCGCGTGGTCTAAATAAGAGACAAAAGAATCTAGACTACCTCCGCTCTTGTTGTTGGCATCAAATAAGAAACAGAAATCATAAGGCATAGCCTCGACTGCTTCAACTCCCTCGGCACCAACCCTTGGGAACTCAAACTTTAGGTTGCGATACTGGCTAGGTAAAGTGTGGTCACCTTTCATAAGAAAGGCATCTAACTCCCGAACCGTTGCGTAAGCATTTACCTGCAAGTTGTGTTGTTCTTCGGATGCCTTAATCACTTTATAGAACACATCAGGCTGAATAAAAAAGCCTCTGGTAATTGCTTTAGCTTTCGGGTATTTCGCATTTAGATAGCTAGCCAAATAGAGAGCCACCGGTAAAATCAGTCCTGATCCAGTACCCCCAGCAAGCGAAGAGGTAATAATAACCCGCAGAGATTGTTCTTCTTGGTCTTTATCAATTCTGAACAGAGTTTCAATCGCCTTATGCAATTGATCAAGATGGGAGCTCTTCAAAGTAGTTTCGAAAGCTAAACGAGAAATGGCTCTAACCTGGGCAGCTCCCTCGGTTAAAGATTTACGATTCATCAGTTCGTTAATCGGGAACCATTTATCTCGAGCATTAGTATTGATTCCCAGATAATCGCCGACCCGGCTATTGGTAGAGGTTTGCACCGTGTACATTTCCGGATGATCCTGCTTGATTTTCCCCAAGTCGTTGGCATCGGTATCGAAGACAACAAATGCGATACGTTCCGATTGATTAGAACCAGATTCTCGCACCTTTTGCGAGACTTTTTTTACAATCTGAGAACCGGTTCCTCCCAGTCCTAGAATCAAAGTAGGTGCAATCGACATTTCTTTTTCCTTTCAAATCGGGGTATTAGACATTAGAAGTTATTTACTTTTTTATATTAAGATTTGCAGAATAGCTTTTTCCGGAACCCGCAATACTTGATTTAACTTTACTATTCACATTAAACATTGGATGAGTTTTATCCTTTACATCCAGCTTTCTTCCGTTGATAGTTACTGACATATTTTCGCGAGCCGCCAAGGCTTTCCAATTCAATATTTTGATACGTCCTTTTCGCGCAGCCTTTAGCTTCATAGGAGGGAACCCGGAAACACCTCGCGGCACATACCTCAAACTCGCGGTATCAGCCACGAAAGGTAATGCTCTGCGCAAACGTGATTTAACAAAGTTTCCGCTGCCCTTATTTGAACCTAGTGAAACCAAATTATCGTCACTGATATTAACTTTTGGCGATGAAACAATTCTCTTGGAAAAACGGGGTTTAAATATATACCCCATAATTAGAAGCAGAGCTAGTAAACAAAGCAACCACTTCCATCCTTGAGTTAGTATCCAGTTTTTTATACGATCTAAGAGAGATATATCATTTTTTACATTAATTGAAGTATCAAACACCGCTTTACTTAGCTGCTTTTCATAACTATGTTTTGCTTCTATATGTAACGGCATATTCCCAGTATCTGCCTTATAGATATCTCCATTGGGTGCTTTAGGCAGTATAAACACTTCCCCGTTCTTATCACCTTTCTTTACCGCAAACTCCATTCTTTTTGGGGAGGTAACTTTAATATCGCTATCTTTTATTTGTTTCCACTCCGCCTCGGGGAAGGAAATAATATTGCCGTCTTTCTTTTCCCCATATTTCACTTTTATGGCATCATCGGGAATCTTATAATCATTTAGCTTACTGACCTGATAGGTCTGACTACTGCCTTGAATACCCGCCGGAGGCGCGGGACGATAGACCTGTAAGTTGATTTTAGCTTCAGAAGTGCTACCGCTTAGATATTTAGCTTTAACATTAAATTGGGTTGAACCGGCACTTAACTCTACCTGATCACCGCTGGCAAAATTATCGGCTACAACTTTACCGTTATTAATAACCTTTGCATTGTATTGAACATCACCCAAGAGTGGTGACTTATCTATAAAGTTACATTTCTTATCCATAAAGCCGTATTTAACGGTGTACTTGCCTCCTACAATTTCGCCACTTTTTACTGGCTTTCCTTTTGCATCAGATAGCTGCACTCCGAATGAGACATAGGGTTTATAGAATACTTCCACAGTTTGCACCCCATCTAGGGAGACAGCCCCATTACCAGCAGGAAGTTTACTAAATGTTGCCACTTTGCCATTTAGTTCACTATTGGGAACCGCTTTAACCTTTGAAGCCCCGAAATCGACATCAGCGTTATTTGCCCACTTGACTTCTACTTGCGATTCCGGTTTAGCCACTGCAGAACCAAGCTTAATTTCATTAACCTTGACATCTTTGCCTTGAGCCAAAATGGTCAATTCTTCTATATCAATATCAGATTTAATTGAACTCGCACTGTCTTGGGGTAATACATCACGAGCAAAAATTAGGTTTGCAAAACGCGTTACTTTAGTTAATAAATCTTTAGTTTGTGGGGCTTGATCAAAAATAACCGCACTCGAAGAAGCAATTTGAGGCGCTTTATCGCCCATTGCCAAGAATGCTACTTTAAGCGCGCTACTTTCATTGGTATTTTCCTTTGCCCACTGATTGAAGTCGTTTTGTACTGTTTGGGAATTACGATCGTTAAAGGCGCCATCTGACAGGACGACTAGCCATTTTTCCCCAGCGTCAGAAGCTGACAAATCTTTAGCAGCAGCCTGAACTGGAGCATAGGGGGTATCTCCGCCTTGCATCACCATATTATGAATTTTTGATACCCGGGAGCTGGCAGCTTCTTTTCCTGCCAGCTGGACTACCGGTCCAGAGCCACCTTTAGCATAGGTGCTGGTCAAATAGATATTCATATTGTCTTGCTCCCCGAGTAATGCCGCAAACACTTCGAGGGAGTACTTTGCATTAGACCAGCGGTCAAGAGGGGTATTTCCACCATTTGAAAACATCGAGCCAGAATCATCTAAAACTAGATTTACCTGTCGTTTTTTTATAGCAACACTGTTTACGCCTTGCCCGCAATTATTAGGAGCCTTTCCCGCATTCCTAACTTGTTGTCCCACGACACTTAAGGTTTGTGGGGAGCTGATAGTATTAGCTTTTGCTGAGCTATGACTAACTGGATTACTTTGTCCAGTTTCTAATGCGCACGCCAAGGTCAGCTGACCACCCAGATTTAACAGCACCAATGATGCAGTCAATAGAATCGGCATCACGAAATACCATTTAAGATTTCTTCCCTTACCGCTTCCACGCAAAGTTAAGTTCCACCTCGTTTGGACAAGCACATCGCTCCACTATCGTTGCTAATGTGACTGTTGTTATCACTATCCGTGAATTTATCACTTCGCTCACGGCCAGTTTTATGACTAAAGATTCCGAAAACAAATACTTAACTTTTATACGAGGAAATCGAAATCAAAAAAACGAATAAATGAGCTAAACCCACAGTTCAAAAGGGTAAAGACCCCTGAGTTGTTACAGCCTTCTAGGTATTCTTATTTATAATACATGATTATTTTGAAGCCATTTAATGAGATTTTATTTAGCTATTTTCAAGCATTAAACAGCAGCTATTCTTATCGGTGCTACTAGGTTCGCCTGTCCTAGCCGACGCTCCAACTAAAAGGTAGTTAGCCTTACATATGGTGCTCTATGCACACATGCATCTCTTGTGAGCACCCTGGGGAAACGGTAACCAAATCTTGACATTCCGGGCGATTAAAAGCATCGGTCATCGCTAGCAACGGTTCCACCGCTATCGATTCGCCCGCCCTATTCAGCAAATCTTGAGCGCTATAGACTTGGAAAGAAGCCAAGCCCTGCCCCTGCTTTGCCCCAGCCATTTGCAGCACAGTCGACGACCCATTTAGATGCTCCAGGACTGCCCAAGCAACCCCGTCTTTAGGAATCAGCGAAGTATAGGCACAGTCAAAATCTCCTCGCCCATATAGAATTACCGGAGATTCCTGGGCACAAAAAGCCGCTTGCCCCCTTAGGGGAATCAGCTGTTCATCAGTTACCACTAGGTTCTCAGCCGCAATCGTAACCTTAGCGTTTTTAGCTCTGCCAGTGGGGCAAAGAAAATAGGGATGCCAACCTAAAGTAATCGGCGCGTCACCTGTTCCTTTATTATGAGCCACCATATCGAGACTGAGCCGGTGAGGAGAAGAGCTAATCTGATAGGTAACCTCTATTTCTACCTCAAAGGGATAGGCCTCAAGCTTTGGTACCCTAACTTTGGCGCGCAAATAATCTGGTTTTAGCTCAATCAACTCGAATACCTGATCGGCAATTAAGCCGTGTAAAGCCAGTTCCCCGCCGATAGTTTCGCCCTTAAAATCATATTCCTTTCCCTGGAAACAGTATTTTCCATCCCGAATCCGATTTGACCAGGGAGCTAGCAAAGCGTTGCGAAAACCATCCATTTGGCGCGCTTCGTCCTGGCTACGATACCCATCGAGGACGTGCACACACCCAGGACAGGTAGGGGCACTGTCTGCTCGGTAATCACTTTGATAGGCGCTAACGCCCGAACTATCAGCTAGGCCATCCTCCCAGTAGGAGCTAGCTTTCGCACTTTCCTTGGTTTCAGTTCCCGCCACTTGTTGAGCACTGTCCCCCGCCCGCAGGTCACAGACTTGCCAGTCTAAAACCGTTGCCCCCATTGGGGAGACAACCAAGCAATCATTACCGGAGCGCAAAGTCCAAGTTTCCGGGCTCATAAGTTCTCCTTCTATTTTCAGCGACCTGAATCTGCGGGGGACATAAAACCTTGAGGAATAATACCCTGAGAACGTCCTATTTCTTCGGGATTACCACATTCACCAGTTTAGGAGCGCGCACAATCACCTTTAACGGCTGACCGCCCGCAAGAGCACGCTGCACCACTTCAGTTTCCAGTGCCTGTTTTTCTAGCTCCTCGCCTGAAATAGATTGCGGTACTTGCAAGCGGTACTTCACCTTGCCGTTAATCTGTACCACCGCCGTGATTTCCTCTTCTACCAGTAGAGATTCATCGATTACTACCGGGAAAGGCTCGCGTGCCAACGAAGAAGAGTGCCCCAGCCTATTCCAAAGCTCCTCGGCAATATGGGGAGCGAGCGGAGAAATCATCAATACCAACGCTTCCGCGGCTTCCCGAGGAACCGCTTTCAGCGCAGTCAGGTGATTATTAAGCACGATCAGATCCGAAACCACCAGATTAAGACGCATTTCCCGGTAGTCTTCGGTTACCTGCGCAATCGCCTTGGCCAGGGCACGCTGAGTTTCCAAATCGGGTGCGTCCTCACTAACGGTTACTTCCCCAGTGTTCTCATCAATCACATTGCGCCATAGCCGCTGTAAGAAACGCTGGGAACCAATCACTGCCCGGGTTTCCCACGGCCGCGACATATCCAGCGGTCCCATCGACATTTCATAGACCCGGAAAGTGTCGGCCCCGTATTCGTCGCAAATATCGTCTGGAGTAACGATATTCTTCAAGGATTTACCCATCTTGCCGTATTCGCGTTTAACCGGCTGCCCCTCGTAGGTGAAACCACTGGCCTCATCACCGGTTACTTCGGCGGCGGGCACGTACGCTCCCCGCTGGTCGGTATAGGCATAGGCCTGGATATAGCCTTGGTTAAACAGCTTATGGAAAGGCTCACTGCTAGAAAGATGCCCCAGGTCATAGAGCACTTTGTGCCAAAAACGCGCATAGAGCAGGTGCAGAACCGCGTGCTCGACTCCTCCTACGTATAGGTCCGTGCCGCCAGTAGTAGCTCCAGCTCGAGCACCCATCCAGTAACGCTCATTTTCCGCCTTAGCCAGGAAATCTTTCTCCCCCGGATCAAGGTAGCGCAGCTCGTAACAGCAAGAACCTGCCCAGTTAGGCATCACGTTAGTGTCCCGATAATAGGTTTGTTTGCCCTGCCCCAGGTCTAGCTGGACTTTAACCCAGTCCCCAGCTCGCCCTAAGGGAGCCTCAGGGGAAGAATCCGCATCGTCAGGTGCAAAGGTGCGCGGAGAGAAATTATCTACCTCCGGCAAGTCCAGGGGCAGCATGGATTCCGGAAGGGCGTGCACCACGCCGTCCTCGTCATAGACCACGGGGAAAGGCTCTCCCCAGTAGCGCTGGCGGGAGAATAGCCAATCACGTAGGCGATAGGTGGTAGTAGCTTTACCCAATCCCGCGCCCTCTAGCCAAGAAGCAATCTTCCCAATTGCCTCGGATTTACCTAATCCATTAAGGCTAATCTGGTCATTAGCCGAATTCTGGATGACCCCATCCCCAACCCAGGCAGCATCTTTATCCGCATCCGGCGCGGGAGTAATCGTGTAGATAATGTCCAGGTCAAACTTCTTCGCAAAATCCCAGTCACGTTGATCATGAGCGGGAACCGCCATAATCGCGCCAGTACCGTAGCCCATCATCACGTAGTCGGCAGTGAAAATCGGAATCGGGCGATTATTGACCGGGTTAGTGGCGAATAAACCGGTAAATACCCCGGTTTTCTCGCGGGCATCTTCGCCGCGTTCACGCTCACTGCGGGCAGCTGCCTGTTGTTGGTAGGCGCGTACCGCTTGCCGCGGATTATCATATCCCCCCGTCCAAGCCTCGCGGGTATCCTGGGGCCATTGGGCAGGAATCGCGCTCTCGCCCTCGGCAAGCTCGCTTTGCCCCAGTCCCGCTAAAAGCGGGTGTTCGGGAGCTACCACCATAAAGGTAGCTCCAAACAAGGTATCGGGGCGAGTAGTGTAAACTTTTAGCTCCCGCGAGCCTACCCGGAAAGATACGGTTGCCCCGTGGGAGCGACCAATCCAGTTTTCCTGCATGGTGCGCACTTTTTCCGGCCAATCCAAAGTCGCCAAATCTTCGATTAAGCGATCTCCGTAGGCAGTAATCCTCATCATCCATTGCCGCAAGTGAGAACGAAATACCGGGAAATTACCGCGTTCAGAGCGCCCCTCGGAGGTTACTTCCTCGTCCGCTAACACCGTTCCCAGACCCGGACACCAGTTCACTGGGGCATAGGAAAGATATGCTAGCCGGTAATCCTCAAGAATATCTTCACGCTGCTTGGCACTGAGGTTTTCCCATTGCTTACCGTGCGGCAGCGATTTTTCCCCACTGGCGAACTTCTCGATTAGTTCGTTAATAGGACGAGCGGCTCCGCGTCCTCCATCCGGGCGAGGAGCGTCCACGTCATACCAAGAGTTAAACACCTGTAAGAAAATCCATTGTGTCCAGCGGTAATAGTCCTGGTCAATGGTAGCGAAAGAACGCCGCTCATCATGAGAGAGCCCAATCCGAGCCAATTGTCTGCGCATATTAGCGATATTTTCGCGGGTAGTCTTGCGCGGATGCTGCCCGGTAGTTACCGCATACTGTTCCGCGGGCAAACCAAAAGCGTCATAGCCCATGGTGTAGAGGACGTTCTTGCCTTGCATTCGTTGGAAACGACCAGTGACATCGGTAGAGATATAACCAAGAGGATGTCCCACATGCAGCCCTTTACCAGAGGGATAGGGGAACATATCCATTACAAAGAAAGACTCTTTTTGCGCAAGCGGACCCGCTAAAGACCCAACCGGGTTGTCAGCATAAAAAGTACCCTGGTCCGACCAGTATTTTTGCCATTTTTCTTCGATTTTCCCCGCCATCTGGGCGGTGTATCGATATGCCGGTATATCGCTAGCGCTCTGAGTCATTACTTTTTCTCCCTTCAGTTCCTTCTCAAAGCCTACCGCATTCAGGGCTAGCCCTGATTTCGCAATCAAGTTTGCCAACCGGTCCTCACCGCAAGTAGGAATCGCCTCGCTGCCCTCCCCATCCGGCTCAATTACCCCCAAGGTTTCCCCTAAAAACCTGGGAAAACGGGGCTAATTTGAAATAGTGGGATGCGCATAATCGGTGACGTTATAGATACTGCCCGCGCGCTGCAAAAGCACCGTTAATACCTGTGCTTTTTTCTGATTATCACCGTTTTTACCCCAGATAACTTTTGCTCCCGATTGCAATTGCAGCTCCACATTATCTAAACGAGCTACCTGAGCGCTTTTTATCTTTTGTTTTATTTCTGCGGGGAGAAATTGCACTACTTGAGCTACAGATTTTAGACAATCTTCAATATCGCTTTGGGGACAGCTACTAGCTACCTCTAGCAGTTTAGAAGTATCGAAACCTTGGGCAGGCAGCAGCTTTCCCTCTAAATCAACCACTTTTCCTTGCGCTGTTTTTGCTACTGGGGTACGTAGCGTGAGGTAAACGGCTATTCCTCGCGGGAATTCTCGTTTTACCTTCGCCTGTTTCACCCAGGGATTACTGCGTTGTAACGAGGAAGCAGCCTCTGAGGTGGGAAAACGCAACAAGGGTCTACCCGCATAGTTAGCAAGTTCCTCTTTTACCTGCTGGGTCGTAACCTGGGAGTTTGCCCCCATCACCCGAGTTTTAGCGGAATCATACGCAAAAACTGGGGAAAAGCCCAGCAAATATCCGCTAGTTCCCACTAACAGCGCTACCAGCACTCCGATAACTATTTTCCGCCGTCGCTGCCTGCGCTTTACCTGTTTAAGCTCTTCCCGGCGCTTAGCAAGCCCACTAGAGACTACCCCTTTGTCTTTGGAAGATAAGGTAACCTGGCGGGTAGCTAACTGTGACCCGGATTTATTTGCGCCGTCCTCTCTTTTCAGTTCATTTCTGCTTTTACGAGGACGAACCGGTTTTTTCCCCGAAACCACAGTAGCTTTCGGGCGGCGAACAAAAGCGGACTTCTCGCGGTTCACTGCGAAAACCTCTGCTTTAACACCGCCAAGACTACCGTTGTAGCTTTAGTTATGTCCCCTGCCCCCACGGTTAGGATTAAATCGCTGCCGTGAGCCTCATTAGCGATAAGGCGAGCAGCTTCATCTTTATCTGCCACATAACTACCGCGCTGCATTTTATCGGTGATAATCCTGGAGGTAACTCCGGGGAGCGGATCTTCGCGCGCCCCATAAATATCACAAACAACTGCCCTATCTGCCAGGTCAAGAGCCGCAGCAAAACGGGACGCAAAATTTTTGGTTCGAGAATATAGATGGGGTTGAAATACCACCAAGACTCGCCCTTTACCGGCTGCTTCCCGCGATTGACGCATCAAGGCTGCCACCTCGGTGGGGTGATGAGCGTAGTCATCAATAACTCTTACCCCGCCTACTTCACCTTTAGTCTCGAAGCGGCGAGCAGTTCCCTCGAACTCAGCAAGAGCACCCGCAGTCTCTGTTGCCGAAAAACCGGCGATACGGGCGGCTAAAAATACTGCTGCCGCGTTTAAAAGGTTATGCTCGCCTGGCATTGGCAAACTAACGGTGGTAGTCTCCTGACCTCGGTTAAACTGGGCACTTACAGAGTTTGGTTCTGCAAGCAGGGGTTTAACCAGGCAAAAGTCATCCAAACCGGCGGGAGGTGCTTGTAATCCGTATCCCAGTATCCGGATTTTAGGGGAGCAACTTTCATCTAAGTCCCCCTGAGGACGAAGCTGTTTTAGCAAGGTACGGCAACCGGGGTCATCAGTACAAAGAATTAGGGTTCCACCGGGTTCAATGCAATGTGCAAAATCGAAAAAAGCTCGCGCAAACTGTTCCGAGGAGCCATAGTTATCGAGGTGATCGGCCTCGATATTGGTAATAATCGCCAGCTGGGGGCGGTAATTCAGGAAAGAACCATCAGATTCATCAGCCTCGGCAATAAAATACTCTCCTGTGCCTAAATGGGCACCCGTCTGGTAGTGGGTGACCACCCCGCCAACCGCGAACGAGGGGTCAGCGCCGAGTTGAGAAAAAGTCTGAGCTATCATCCCCGAAGTGGTGGTTTTCCCATGCGCCCCCGCCACGGCCACAAACTTACGGTCAGCTGCCGCTAGCGCCAGTGCCTGGGAGCGATGCATAAATCTACAACCGGCAGCTTTACCGGCAGCAAATTCGGGATTACTAGGGCGAATCGCACTGGAATAAACAATAGTCATCTCGGGGGTGATTTTCTGCGGCTGAGTCCCCACCCAGCATTCAACCCCCAGTTGTTTAAGCCTCGACAGGTTAGCAGAATTTGCTTGATCCGAACCGCTAAGCTGCCAGCCACGTTCCACAAATAGCTGTGCCACCACTGACATTCCAGCTCCGCCGATGCCAATGAAGTGATATTTTGTCTCGGTCATTTACTTATTTCCTCAGCGATTCTAGTTAGTTTTTCAGCAGCATCAATGCCCTCTGCGGGTAATGCGCTGCGCATATCATCCAAACGTTGTGGTGATAGCAGCAAAGGAATCACCGTCTCGATAACAAATGAACTATCAAACTTGTCATTATCTACGATTAACGCTCCCCCGCATTTAACCGCGTCCTCGGCATTTAGACGCTGCTCTCCATTGCCGACTGGCAAAGGCACGTAAATAGCTGGCAAACGCAGCGCTGTTATCTCGGCTACCATCCCCGCCCCGGAGCGACACACCACCAAATCAGCTGCTGCCAAGGCTCTTTCCATATCAATTAAGTAGTCAAGAATCCGATATCGCGGCTTTAAGCTCTCCGGCAGTACTTGACGCAGTTCCGCATCTTTACCTTTACCGGTTAAATGAATAACTTGAATATTGTCTGGCAAATGCGCTAAGGCTGCCTGCATGGCTTGATTAAGGGAAAGCGCCCCCAAAGAGCCGCCGGTAACCAGTAAAGTTGGCTTCGAGGAATCTAGACCAAAAGATTCTAAAGCCACTGCCCGCCGGCGTTCCATTTCCGCTTTATTTTGTCGCGCCCTCGCCAAAGCAGCTATTTCTGGACGCAGCGGTAAACCAGTAGCTAGAGTTTTACCCGCTTTAGCCCGCAGTTTGGTAGATGGAAAAGTTAAAGCCACGACTTTTGCCCAACGTGCCCCTAAACGGTTAGCTAAACCCGGTCGCGCATTTTGTTCATGAATAATTAACGGGACACCTGTCCGGCGCGCAGCTAAATAGGCGGGGGTGGAGACATATCCTCCAAAGCCAATAACTACACCCACCCGGTTTTTCTTTATCAGGGTTTCTATTTTTTTGACGCTAGCGCGCATTCGCTTTGGAAGAGTAAAAAACTGTAGGGAAGGACGGCGCGGGAACGGAATCCGTTCTATGGTATGCAATTGGAAACCACGAGCTGGAACCAGCTCTGCCTCCTTGCCCCCTCTAGTGCCGATAATGGTGACTTTCCAGCCCTGGGATTTCAAATCATCAGCCGCTGCCAGGAGCGGATTAACATGGCCAGCGGTTCCCCCTCCAGCCAAAAGTACCGATTTATTTTGTCCCATCGTTCCTCCTCACGCTAACAGCTCTGCTGGAGCGTAGATATTTCGGCAGCCTGACCGCTGCCTCTTTAACCCCCGGTTCTGACCGCACATAGCTCAAAAGCACCCCCATTTGTATCAAGGTAGCTAAAGCGGTAGAGCCTCCGGAAGAAACTAGGGGAAGCGGCACCCCGACTACCGGTAAGAATCCGATTACTACCATGATATTTATTAAAGCCTGTACTATAACCCACCCTAAAGTTCCCGCGGCGCATATCCGGGTAGCCAGGCTGGAAGAATGAATGATTAAGCGACACAACACCCATGCCAACAATCCGAAAAGCAGCAACACCAAAAGGGTTCCAAACAGCCCAAACTCTTCACCTAAAATAGCGTAGATAAAGTCGGTATGGGCTTCGGGCAAATACTTCCATTTCTGACGAGAAGCGCCCGGTCCCACCCCGGTCAGTCCCCCGGTTCCCAGCCCCCATTTGGCACGCAGTGGTTGCAATCCCGAACCCATCGGGTCTGCTTGTTCCGGACTAAGAAAAGACAATACCCGCCGCCGTCGGGATGGAGATACCAAAACCGCAGCTAAAGCCGCTATCCCCAACAAGGCGATTCCGGCAGTCAAATAACGCATCGAAATCCCGACTACCATCAGCACACAAAGCAAAATAGAAACGAAGATAAGCAGCGTTCCCATATCGTGACCAGCCATAACCAGAGCCGCAATCATCACAAAAGGTAGTCCTACCCAGATAAACAGCGAAGACAGGGATTCAATCTTGCATTTGCCGCTCGCGAACACCGTAACTAGCAGCAAAATGAAGGCTACTTTTAAGAACTCGGAGGGCTGAAAGACCTGGTTAATACCGGGCACATAAACCCAGTTGCGGTTACCGCCCTGGGCGCGTCCTAGGGAAGTAAACACCGCCAACTGACCGACTACTGCCAAAAACAGGATAAAAGGTGAAAGAAACTGCAGATAGTGAGCTGGCATACGGGAAACGACAACCATGATAGCAAAACCCATTGCCACAATAAGTAAAGGACGCGCTATCCCCCAATAGGGCGTAGTTCCTGCCGACAGCTCCAAGATTACCGAGGCAGAAAACTGCATTAGCAATCCAATTACCGAAAGCGCAATGATTAAGAACCATAACAACTGATAGTTAAATAAGGGAGCCTGGGTGACGGATTTCCATAGCCTGAGCAGTTTACGCTTCCCATCGGGATTATCGGAATGAAAACTATCCGCTAACTTTACTTGGATTCTAGGAATCTTGGCTTTTACTTTCGCAGCGGCGCCCGGTCGTGTACCCCTATTGTTCTCCACAACTTTTTGCCTAGCCACAACTATCCCTCCAAACGGGCAACGGCCTTAGCGAAAGCCTGACCGCGTTGAGAATAGTTCGCGAACTGATCCCACGATGCACAGGCAGGTGCCAAAATCACCTTGTCCCCCGGAAGCGAAAGTGCCACTGCTTCATTAACCACCGAGAACATCATGTCCTCATGAGAACTAACCTCAACCACCGGAACTTTCGGGGCATATTTGGATAGTGCGGTGCGTAAAGCTGAGCGGTCTTCACCGATTAGCACCACCCCGCGCAAAGTGGCAGCCACGTCTTTAACTAGCTGGTCAAAAGACTGCCCTTTCGCGTCTCCCCCCGCAATCCAAACCACCGAAGCCGGAGGTAAACCCGCTAAGGAAGCCGCTGCCGCATGAGTGTTGGTGGCTTTGGAATCATCAATCCAGGTAACCTGAGCCGCGTTCCCAACGGTTGCCCGCCGATGAGCCTCGGGTTTGAACGCGCGTATCCCGTCCCGAACGTCCTCGGGTTTTACCCCAAAGGCTCGGGTAAGACCGGCAGCTGCCAAGGCATCTTGAAGGACGGTAATCCCTGGTTCCCCCTGGTAGTAGTGGAAATCCCCCAGACCGGCAAGCGCGATCGCCTCTTTTTGGGGATTGGGGCTATAGGCTCTATCGACCAGCATATTCTCAACAATTCCTAGCTGATAGATATCGGGAGTACCGGTGGTAAAACCAATAGCGCGACACCCAGCAATAACATCGGCATCCAGTACCATCTGCAATGTTTGGCAATCTTGTTGATTATAGAGGGCAGCAACTTTTGTACGCTCATATACCCGCGCTTTTGCTTGTACATAAGCCTCGCGAGAGCCGTGCCAATCTAAATGATCAGCATCAAGGTTCAAACAAACCGCTGCTAAGGCAGACAGGGATTTAACCGTATATAGCTGGAAACTGGACAGTTCAACCGCCAACACCTGGGCTTTCGCATTTGCGGCAGCTAGAACCACCGGAGAACCCACATTGCCCACTGCCTGAGCCTCATATCCGCCAGCTTGCAAAATAGAGCGAGTCATCTGCACCGTGGTGGTTTTGCCGTTAGTGCCGGTGATGGTCAGCCAAGGGGTGTCTTGACGTAAGGTAGCTGTCTGTTGGATTTGCCAAGCCAGCTCGACCTCGCCCCATAAATCTACCTGGTGAGATTGTGCCCAAGAAAAAACCGGATGGCGCGGAGGTACTCCGGGACTAACCACAATCAGTGAGGGCTGAATCTTATCGAGAAGCTGCTCGCAGTTCCCCTGAGTCTCCTGATAAAACTGGGAGCGCGGATAATCGCTAGCGCAGTTATCTAGGGCTTCTTCCCGAGAATCAATAGCGCAAACTTTCGCCCCCAAAGTGCTCAATACTTCAAGGCAGGCTCTGCCCGATGTTCCTAAACCGATAACGCAGACCACCCGGTCTGCCCAGATTTCATTAGTCACTTGATGGCAACCACCCATTCGGCGTAGAACAGGGCAATCCCAGCAATTGCGCAAAGACCAGCAATAATCCAGAATCTAACTACAATAGTTATTTCTTTCCAGCCCTTTAACTCGAAATGGTGATGCAAAGGCGCCATTTTGAACACCCGTTTACCGGTTAGCTTAAATACCCCCACCTGAATCACATCAGACATCACAATCAACACGAATAAACCACCGATAATTACCGCCAAAAACTCGGTACGGGTCAGTATCGACAGTCCCGCGAAAGCGCCTCCCAGCGCCAAAGAGCCAGTATCACCCATGAAGATTTGAGCCGGAGAAGTATTCCACCACAAGAAACCAAAACAGGCTCCCACTATGGCTAAGGAAATTATCGCCAAGTCAGCCGGGTCGCGAACCTCATAGCAAGCCTCAGCCACTTGGGGAGCCACATTTTGCAGCGGACAACGCTGATAATACTGCCAGGTGGCAACCCCGGTGTAGGCTCCGAAAGCAAATAGGCAAGCCCCCGAAGCTAACCCATCAAGACCATCAGTCAGGTTCACCCCATTTGACCAGGCAGCAATGAGAAAGTTAGCCCACAAAGCAAACAGGATAAAGGCTACGAAAATGCCCGCGAAAGCTAAATCCAGTCCGGGAATATCACGTACCACTGAAATTTTGGTAGAGCCCGGAGTAACTAAAACTCCGTTTTTTTCATGTCGCGGAAACAGTAAAGCTAATACCCCAAAAGTGGTGCCTACTGCCACTTGTCCAAGTATTTTTGCCCAAGGGGTCAGACCCAGGGAACGCTGCTTAGAAATCTTAATATAGTCATCTAAGAATCCGATTAGTCCCAAACCTAATATCAGCAGCATCAATAGCCAGCCTGAGGGGGATGGAAAAGTCCAGGAAGCTATATGAGCACTGATCCAGCCACCAACCGTTGCCAAAATAATAACCAAACCGCCCATAGTGGGAGTGCCACGCTTCGTGTAATGGGCGGTAGGGCCGTCCTTACGAATGAACTGACCATATTGGTGTTTACGCAAAAGACGAATAAGTACCGGAGTCCCGGCTAGCGATATCACCAGGGAGGTTAAAAGAGCTATCCCCAAAGGAACCATTAGGCGTTGCTACCTCCTGTTAGTGCATCAGCAATACGCCAAACCCCCGACCCGTTTGAGCCTTTAATCAATACCGTATCGCCGGGAGAAATAACCTGTTTAACTACTCTAAGCGCCTTATCAGCATTTTCAACGTGTTGGGCTTCGGCGTGGTCAGAAACCATTGCGTAAATCGGCTTTGCTTGCTCGCCTACGGTGATAACAACCGCTATTTTTGCCTCCAAACAAGCCTCGCCGACCAAGCGGTGATGCTCGGCAGAATCTGCACCCAGCTCCAACATTTCCCCGAGAACCGCTACTGTGCGTCCTCGTCCTTTTGCCTGCGTTAAAGTCTGCAGAGTTTTTATCCCGCTGCGCATAGAATCAAGATTCGCATTATAAGAATCATCTATAACCGTAATATCGGATTCGATTTCCCTAACTGCCAGGCGGTGTTCAGAAAGAGGACGTGCTTTTTCTAGGACTAAGGCGGCATCTTGCAGACCCAGCCCCAGCTCGGTAGCAGCGGTAACAGCCGCCAAAGCATTAGAGACATTATGTTTCCCGATTAGCCCCAGCTTCACCTTCACGCTTTCTTTACCGCGAGTGATTAAAAACTCGGCTCGTCCTTTGCCATCCATAGTTATCTGGGAGACATAAACCCCGTTGCTCTTTGCAAAAAGCCCCAAATCATTAGCAGTTTCCAGCGACCCGAAATAACGAACCGCCTGTCCGCGAGCCATTTGACGCACTCTTTCATCATCTATGTTCAAGATAGCTAGGGAAGTTTTAGCTGTTAGCTGCGAAAAAGAGTCTTGGTAGCCATCTTCAGCGAAACTCTGCTTAGCGCACTCAGCCTCCGGACTAAGGGAAAACGAGCGTTCTTCAGGAAAATTCCGTAGCCCCCAAAGCAGTTCCGCCTTGGCTCTAGCCAGCGCTTCTATCCCTCCAAATCCTCCCAGATGGGCATGTCCCACCATGAGCTCAATCGCCATATCCAAGGGGGCAATCTCGGTTAGGAGCGCCAAATGCCCCAGACCGGAAGCCCCCATTTCCAGCACCAAAAAGTCAGTGTCCTCCTCTGCTTTCAGCACAGTTAATGGTAGCCCTACCTCGTTGTTATAGGACTTTTCCGGGGCAACTACCTTTCCGAGCTTAGTAAGGAGCACCGACAATAAATCCTTAGTGGTAGTTTTACCGGCCGAACCGGTAATACCCACACAAATCGGTTTTTTGCCCCCACTTTGTTGCCGCAAAAAAGCTAGATGTTGGTGGGCTAGCCAACCTAAAGCCCGGGTGGCTTCCGGAACTTGCACATAGGCAATACCAACCGTTTCGGCTGCCTGTGCCTGCTCTACAATCGCAGCCGCCGCCCCCGCCTTTTTAGCTGCCGCTAAAAAATCATGTCCATCCGAACTTTCTCCGCGGCGCGCCACATACAAATCCCCTGGCTTTACCTGGCGAGAATCGGTTACCACAGTTCCGGTGATGGTGATGTCGGGATTTTGGCAGGAAGTGTTTAACGCCTGCGCTATCCATCCCAATGTCCACATATCTTCGCTCCTATTTATAGGTTCTCTTCTAAGGATAGCTAGTGCGCGCTCACGGGATATAACTGGGGATTACTGGTTGAGGGAGGAACATCTAGCAAAGTGAGCGCCTGCGCTGCTACCTGCGAAAACACTGGCCCTGCAACAACGCCGCCGTAGATACCAGATTTAGGCTTATAGATAACTACCGATACCGCAATTTCGGGATTCTCCGCCGGAGCCAAACCAATAAAGGAAGCCACTACCCCGGCAGAAGCTCCGGAACTGGAAATAATCTCACTGGTACCAGTCTTGCCAGCACTTCGATATCCGGGAATCTGCGCTTTTTTTGCAGTACCTTCATCGGTAGTAACCGATTCCATCATTCGCACTAAAGTAGCAGCCAAATTTTGATCTAGTTTTTGGGTTGTTGCCGGAGCTTTAGCCTTTTGAATAATCCCTTGAGAATCTGCATACCCCTCAACCAATCTGGGCATAACCTGCACCCCTTGATTACCAATAGTGGAGATTAGGGAAGAAATCTGTAACGGCGTACAGGCCACACCTTGCCCAAACATGGTGGTGAATCGTTGGCGTCCATCCCAACTTTTGGGGCTGCCGATGATGCCGGCAGATTCGCCAGGCATCTCTATCCCCGTTTTCTGCCCTAGACCTAAGGACTGCATCATTTGGTAGCGCTGTTGGTCACTAACTTTTTGCCCAATTTGAACTGTTCCGGTGTTAGAAGATTCAGCCAATACCCCGGAGGCAGTTAATGACAAAGTGGGGTGGGAGTGGGAATCTCTAAAGGTTTGACCGCCAATAGTGATTTGATAGGGCGAGGTTACCGGAGTTAGAGGGGTGATTTTCTTTTGTTCTAAGGCAGCAGCGAAAGTGACGAGTTTTCCACTAGAACCCGGCTCATAGGTGTATTGAACTACTCGGGAACCAGTTGTCCCATTAGTACGTTTGCGAACTGTCTCGGGAGGTTCATTTCCCGAATCCGCCAAAGCTAGAATTTGTCCGGTTCCCACCCGTTGAACTACTACCGTCCCCCAGGCAGCTTCAAACTCTTTCACCTGCTTATTAAGGATATTTTCGGTGATATTTTGGAGGTCAGCGTCAATGGTTAGCCGCACGGTTTTCCCCGGTTTGGCTGCCTGTAAAGTATCGGTTCCTCCGGGAATAATCTGCCCGGAGGGAGAAATCTCCGCTACCCGTTTACCCGGAGTGCCAGAAAGCTGTTTATTTTGCGTAGCTTCTATCCCGGCCTGTCCGACTTCTTCCGAATCGGTAAATCCCAGAATCGAAGAAGCGGTAGCCCCATTAGGGTATTGACGTTGATAACGGCGTTCCCCATCGATGCCGTCTATCCCCAGTTCACGGATTTTACGCCAATCCTCGGCACTTACATTTTTCGCAAGATATACAAATCCCCGTTTACCAACCATTTTACCCCCCAGAACCGCCGGATCCATTTTTAATATGGGGGCAAGTTGTCTGGCTGCTTCCGCAGCTCCAGTGCCAACTATTTTCTTCTCGTTGCGAGGGTCGCGAAGTTTAGATTTGTCGGTAACTATTTCTCCCTCTGGGGAAAAAACTTCGCGATGAATATAGTTCTTAACTAGCAGCTGGTTTACCGACACGTTATATACCTCAATTGAGGTGGCTAGGACGGTTCCCTTACGATCAACGATATCTCCCCTTTTAGCGGCGATTTCGGTTGAAGAGGTGCGAGCTTTAGTTGCTTCCTCGGCAAGGGAGGAAGCCTTTACCACCTGCAAATCAAATAATCGGATTGCGCAGATAGTCAAGATAAAAACCACAATCGTCAGCAGTAATCGCCCGCGTTTTCTAGCCACCTTACTGCCAAGTGTCTCAGTTTTTGCGGACGAAGAGATATACCCATCTTTCCCAGAAAGGCTGTCTTTTCTAGGGCTGGCTATTTTTGGGCGCGAAGATGATATCTTCGCTTTCCGAGAGTCCGCTTTCCCCTTGACCATATGCGATATTATTCCTCAGCAGCTTGGGTAGGAGGGGTACCGCCCTCTATTTTCCCTGTTTTCAAGGTAACGTAGCCGGTTTCTCCGGCGGGAACATAACCATTCTTCAGGGCGGCTTCTCGCACCCGTTCAGGACTAGATTGGGAGTTTACCTGGGAACGCACCCGTTGATTCTCCTCTTTAATCTGCGCCAACTGCACCTGATCATCGTGGATTTGGTAGGAAATAACCGCTAGTTGCGTATTTATTAAGAGGGGGGAAATTATTAGGGCAGCGAGAGTCAATGCGGCAGCGATTATTTTTGCTACCAGCGGGGAGCGCTTCTTGGCTGTTTGACCCTCCCCAACTACTCGCAAATTGCGGGTGTTAAAAGCGCGAACCGTCCTAGGTCGCTTGGGGGATATCTGACGGGCAGCTGCAAAATTAGGCATTTTGTTCCCCAATCTTTTCGGTTTGCATCCTCAACTTCTGAATTGCCCGCAACCGCACCGATGCGGAGCGCGGGTTTTTTTCGATTTCGGCGGCTTCAGCTTTTTCAGCTCCACTGGTTAAAAGAGCGAAAGCTGCGGGTTTATACACGGGAATACCCCCTGGCATTTGCGAGGTCACTACCTGCCTAAATGCCTGTTTTACTATCCGATCTTCAAGGGATTGATAGCTTTCAACTACTAACACCCCACCGGGAGCTAGGGCATCTAAAGCGGTGGGCACCGCGGCACTGAGGATAGATAACTCCTGATTAACCGCTATCCTTAGTGCCTGGAATGTACGTTTTGCGGGGTTGCCTCCGCTGCGCCTAGCAGGTGCAGGAATTGAGTCTCGCACTATCTCTACGAGCTGTTTTGACGTTTCTATCGGCGTTTCTTGGCGTTTTTCTACTATGGCGCGGGCGATGCGGGTAGCGAATCTTTCTTCCCCATATTCGCGCAGTATCTTACTTATTTGCTCCCCCGACAACTCGGCAAGCAACTCCCGGGCACTCTTGCCTTTGCTTTGATCCATGCGCATATCGAGTTCGCTATCCTGGGCGTAGCTGAATCCGCGAGCGGTATCATCTAGTTGCATAGAGGAAACCCCTAAGTCCATCAATATTGCAGCTAAAGGATATTTATCGTCGCTGTAGGCACTGGCGACTGCCCCAATTGCGTCATAGGTGGCGTGCACTGCCTTGAACCGTTGGGAATAGTTTTGCAATCTCGACATAGAGCTAGCGAGCGCCTGTTTGTCGCGGTCAATTCCTATCAGATGTACTTGGGGATAGGTCTTTAGGATTAGTTCACTGTGCCCTCCTAGCCCTAGGGTGGCATCGATTATTAGGGCGCGACCGTTTTTTCCCGCTTGTTCGACACCTTTCCCTAAGAGCGCGATGCAGCGCTCAGCCAGCACTGGCTGGTGGGTAAAAGTTACGTGTCTAGGCATATTTTCCTTCGGGACAAGTGGGAACTACAGGGCTGATTTTTGGAGAACCAGGACTCTCCCCGACGATCTGCTACCGGGGAAGAGGTGTCAGAGCATTCGGGAAGAGACCAGGTACTCCAGGTCAAAACATTCCGGGTATCACTTCCTCCCCGGTTTGAGAAAAGGATTCTTCTTGTTCGGCTAGATACTGGTTCCAGGTGTGTGCGTTCCAGATTTCTACGCGCGCACCTGCGCCTATAACGGCTAGTTCTTTTCCTAAATCGGCATAGGTGCGCAGTTGGGGCGGAATCACTATTCTGCCTTGTTTGTCGGGGATCTCATCTGAGGCTCCAGATAGCATTACCCGCACATAGTTGCGACCTTGGCGGGAGGAAAGTGGAGCCCGGCGTAACTCTTGATACATTTCCTCAAACTCTTGAGCGGGAAAAACGTAGAGACAGCGGTCTTGACCTCTGGTGATAACGAGACCGCCTGCTAGTTGATCACGGAATTTAGCTGGAAGAATTAGGCGTCCTTTTTCATCCATTTTCGGTTCATAGGTACCGAGAAACACTTACGCCACCTCCTTTTCAGCCAGTTAGCTCCACTTTACCCCACTTTTCCCCACTTAGACACAAAAAATGAGCGTTTCCCCAAAAAGATTAGAAATAATTCAGGCTTAAATCTGACTTGACCTGCAAGTAGACACAGTGGAGGAAAAAAGAGAGTTACTGACTACAAAAGGTGAATACCTAAACAGCAGCCAGAAAAAGATGCGAAAGCTGAAACCTTAGAAAAAGGAAACCCCAAAACCAGCGGGGAAAAGAAAGATAAGTAAAAGCCTCTAGCTAGCCAGCGTTATTGCGGCGATTCCACTTATCTTCTTGACGCTGCCTAAAACTTGGAGCAGCCACCGAGGAAGAGGATTGCCCCTTTTTGACAGATTTGCCAGAGCTAAGCCCAAAAGTAGCGAAGCGGGAATTCATCGGCAAGGTTACCGAAATGAGCAGTACCACAAAACCGAAAACTGCAATCACCACAGCTAACAGTTTTGAAATTGACCACAGAGAAATCCCTACCACCAACAGAATTATCCCTACCACAACCAGGAGCGTCATGGCAGCTATCAGCTTGGGAGAAAGATTAACTTTTTGTGTCTTTACGCTATTAGAGGTTTCTTCCTGGGAAGGTGGTGCTACCTGGACATCAGAAAACTGACGTTCCATATCTGCCAGAATCTGTTTTTCTTTCTCAGACAGTCCCACAGTAGTTCACTCCTCTCCTAGCTGACACTAACCAGCATAAAACAAAACTCTAGTTCAGCGAGATTCACTTTCATAACCCGAAACCTCACGAAGATTATCTACAGCCACTAAGGTGGCTGGCAGCAAGGAAATATCACCAAATTTCTGATGGATTTTATCCATTGCTATTTCTGCCGCCCGTCCTCGCCCATCACTGTCCCAAGACATTTGCACCCCGGAAGAAGGGGCAGATAAATCCTTCGTAGTTACCCCTACTAGACGAATTCCCCCATGCGGCATTTTTTCTTTCGCAAATAAGCCCAAGGCAGCCTGAGCAATATCGCGAGCAACGTCGGTAGGTTGCAAAAGGGTACGCGAACGAGTCCAGGTACGAAAATCGGCAGCTCGCAGCTTAATGGTGACGTTAGCAGCTAAAAGATTATTTGCTCGCAGCCGGGCAGCACATTGATGAGCCTGACTAAGCAAAGTTGAGGCTATTTCTTGGCGCGAATGCACATCGAGCGAAAAAGTAGTTTCGGTGCCAATCGACTTTTCTTTGGGTTCAGCGCCAACCGGGCGGGAATCTTGCCCCCTGACCATCTGATATAAACGCACCCCCATAGCTTTCCCAAACAGCGAGTTCATTTGGGAAATACTTAGATCAGCTAGTTGCCTAACTGTTTCAATCCCTTTACTTTCTAGTTTTTTACCGGCAGCCTGGCCAATACCGGGAATCGCCCCCACCGGCAGCATATGTAAGAACTCTAAAGTTTTAGTGTCCGGTACTAACAGAATGCCATCTGGTTTAGCATGGGCAGAAGCAATCTTCGCGATTAGCTTATTGCAACCAATACCTACCGATGCGGGAAGCGACAGCTCACTGCGGATGCGTCCTCGCAATAACCGCGCTATTTGCACCGGGGAGCCTAAACGCCTCCTAGCCCCCGAAACATCTAGAAATGCCTCATCAATCGAGATTTGCTCTATCACCGCCGTAATCTCCCCTAACAGGGACATCACTTTTCGCGACAGTGCCGCATAGTAAGCATGCCCCGAAGAGACCACAATCGCTTCCGGACAAAGCCGTTTAGCTTGAGAAACCGGCATAGCGGCATGGATACCTCGCGCCCTCGCCTCATAGGAAGCAGAAGACACTACCCCGCGGTTACCACTTCCCCCCACAATCACCGGTTTTCCCCGCAAAGAGGGATTGCGTAAAATCTCGGCTTCCACGAAGAAAGCATCCATATCGACATGCAAAATATCGGTTCTGCTATCATCACTACCCCAATCGCGTTTAGCGGCAGCGCAGTAGGGGGACTTACTCACCGTTCAGCTCTTCCTAGTGTCCAGGTAGCGTCAGTTTCCACCTTGAGCATCATCTTCGGTGACGCTTTCACCAGCGCTAGGAGGCGGAGGGGGCGGAGCGGGAATATCGATTTTTTCCGCAGAATGCGAGTTTTCAGTTTGCTGAGGACGCGAGCGACGCGGTGGGAAATGCCGCCCCTTGGGAATCGGCACCGCTAGGGAATCGTCTTTATCTGCCTGGGGGCTTCGCTGCCCAGATACCGAACCATCTGGGCTTTCTAGCCGGCTCTTGTCGTCTTCTACCGGAGTATCCACCCGGCTAGGGGCAGGGGATACTGTACGAGCGGGTAACTTCGGTTCGTCGGGGAGCAGCTGATTCAAAGCGGCCTTTTTAGAAAGATGTGCCAGCAAATCGTCACGTCCCCCTAAAAGCCCGTCAGCATTATTATCGGGAGTTTCTTGCGTATTTACCTCTGCCAAGAACCTTTCAATACGTTCTGCGATTGCTTCCCCGGAACGTGAATTTACCGACTCCGCCAAAGATTTCGGATGTAGCTCTCCCCAAGGAGAAGTTAAGGCCTCATCGTAGTGTTCTTCCATTTTCTCGATGAGCTCTTTAGCTTCGGGGTTTTCCTCTATTTGCTGGTTTATTTCTTTGGTCATCTGGGCGCTGGCAGCTTCCAAATCCCCCAAAGGTAAATCCAGGTTCAAAGTTTCAGATAGATATTGAATCGCGCTGACCGCACCGGGAGGAAATTGCCCATCTGCTAGGTAATATGGCACTCCCACAATCAGCCCTCGGGCTTTGACGGAAATCATTTTGAATAGCATCTGCAAGTACTGCCCGAAAGAGGCGGTGATAATAAAAGTTCCCGGCATTTGGGTTTGGGGAGGCAACAGATCAGAATTCGGGGAAGTTTGATTAATAAAAGGAATCCGAGTGTGCGGGATATTTGCCGCGATTCCCATCAAATCAACCGCTTGCTTCACCCCCATCTTCTTACAGACCTCAAAAATCGCTAACGAAAAGTCTTCCCAGTTGATGTCAGGTTCCAAACCTCTAAGCAGTAAAACATTACGTCCGGAATAGTCGGTGATTCGCTCTAGGGTGCAACTGGGATAACGCATATCGGTCATCGTCCAGTTTTCGATAGTGATTCGAGGGCGACGGGCTCGATAATCCAAAACCGTTTCCAGAGCGAAACGAGCAACTTCTTCATGCGGGAGAGCATGCAATAGCTGTTCAATAATCATTCCCCCAATATCGCCAGCATCTATTGCCCCAGAAAATGCGTAAAGTAGCACTTCAGCCTGAGTGTCCTCATAGGCCGGACCGGGAATTACAAAACGGCTATGCTTGGTCATCTACCCTCCTTTTCTGATTCCAGCCTACCTGGCTGACGCAAACCATGCATACCCCCTCGCCCAATCTCTAGGCTTTTCAGCTAAAGCAGCTAGAATGGTTGCCTACTTTTTCTACAGGAGGAAAGGCGCTCTTGAACGATTCCGCAGAACTGGCACGCGAACAGGCAGCAGTCGATAGCATTTACCAAGTCTTAGATGACACCCGCACTCGTTACCGCCAGCAACAACGCGCTATTGAGGCACATGGCGCCACCGGTTCGCCCCAGAACCGTTCCGAACGAGACGTGATGTCTGCTCATCTTGGAGATCAAGCTGCCCGTTTAGAGGGAGTGGAAGAACGTCTAGTATTTGGACAAATAACTCCTTTAGAGGGAGAAAAACTCTATATCGGCCGCGTAGGTTTACAAGACCGCAACCACCAACAAGTTTTAATGGATTGGCGGGCAAAGGCCGCTACCCCTTTCTACCAGGCTACCGCGCGTCACCCGCTGGGCATGGCAAGCCGCAGACATATCGGTTTACATCGCCGGAAAGTTATTTCCTTAGAGGACGAGGCATTCAATATCTCCCATGCCCGCAAGGAAGGGATAGAGCTTCAAGGCGAGGGCGCACTGCTGGCGGCATTGCAAGCAGAACGCAGCGGACGGATGGGCGATATTGTCGCCACTATTCAAGGCGAACAAGACCGAATAATCCGCGCTAAAACCTCCCAGATTTTGGTGATTCAAGGCGGACCGGGAACTGGAAAAACTGCGGTGGCTCTACATCGCGCCGCTTTCTTGCTCTATGAACAGTCTGAGCGTCTGGCAAAATCAGGAGTTTTGATAGTTGGTCCTTCCCCGGCTTTCTTGCGCTATATCGAGCAGGTACTGCCCGCCCTCGGAGAAACCGGGGTGGTATCCACTACCATTTCTACTTTGCTGCCCGGGGTTCGCGCCCAGGCAACAGAGCACCCAAAAATCGCGGCTTTAAAAGGCGATTTACGCTGGGTAAAACTAATTAAACAGGCAGTGCGTTCCCTGCAGAGAGTACCCGATTGCTCCCGAACTATATCTGTGGGGGCTACAAAACTGTTGTTAGCGCCGCAAACCGTGCGGGAAGCGATAAAACATGCACGCCTGAGTGCTAAACCCCATAACCAGGCGCGGGAAATCTTTGTTACCCAGGTACTAGATGCTCTCACTGACCAGTATTTAGATGTTGAAAACCGCCGAGAACGCGAACAGTTAGCCTCCGCCGCCAGCGCGGCCGGTCTAGAAGAGATTGAAACTGTCCGGGACGATCTTAGTGAACGCGCCTTGGTCCGTGAAGAAATACGCGCCAGCATTAATGTGCGCCGAGCAGTAAATCTTTGCTGGATGCCGTATTCAGCGCAAAACCTACTACGCCGTCTCTATGCCTACCCGGCTTTTCTTGCTCGTTTCGCCAAGGAGTTCACGCTCGCAGAGCAAGAAATCCTCTACCGCCCCAAAACGGCGGATTTCACCCCCGCCGATGTACCTCTATTAGATGAGTTAGCAGAATTGCTGGGAGAAGTTCCCAGCGCTAACTCCTCCAGTTCCACAAAAGCAGCGCGGCAGGTACATGAAAAGGAGCTTTCCCGCGCACAAGCAGCAATTGAAGCTCAAGGCCTGGGAGATGGAATCGTTTCGGCAACTATGTTAGCCAGTAGAGCTGGCGAAAGCGTTGAGCAAATAGCTCTATCGGAGCGCGCCTACCGCGATCGCAGCTGGACTTACGGACACGTGGTAGTAGATGAGGCCCAGGAACTATCCCCTATGGATTGGCGTTGTTTGCTACGTCGCTGCCCATCGCGTTCTTTTACGGTAGTAGGTGATTTAGCCCAACGTATTTGGGGAGGTAAAACCGGCTGGAAGGAGCTATTAGGTCCGGCGGCTAGCGCCTTGGAGGAAGAAGCCTATTTAACGGTGTGTTACCGCACCCCAAAGGAGATTATGGATTTAGCCGAGAGCGTTAGTGCCGCTGCCGGTCGCCCCTCGCCCTATCCGGTACAGGCAGTACGTAACGATCCGGGCTGTCTTGTTACTCGACAAGTAGCAGCTATTGACAGTCCTGTTTTGGAAAACGTAATCAAGGAAGAAATCGTTTATCTGGATAATCAACTAGGTAAAGGACGAGGACGAATCGCCTTGATTTGCGGGAAAAATGATTTTGCAGGCTTGCGCGATATCTGTTCCCAACTGCCGTTTAGAGTCGGCATTGACCCGATTAGCGAGCGAGTTTGCCTGCTAGATGCGGTTACTTCCAAGGGACTAGAGTTTGACAGCGTGATTTTGCTAGAGCCTGCCCATATCGGAAAACAAAGCGTAGGTAACTTGTTTGTGGCTATGACCCGTCCTACTCGCCACCTGGTTACTTTACACACCGAGCCTTTACCGGCTGGCTTGAACTAGATTAATTGCTGATTTAAGTACCGAAAATCGGACATTTTTGCTAACTGCCTGCTGCGCTGAAAAGATGGGGGTATGACGAAGACAGTTTTACTTGAAGATCCGCATGAAATGGCGGATGAAGTTTTTTCCAATTACGACATTGACGTAGAACGTATCAAGGGTTCTCTTGACGAGGACGCACTGATTGAGCGCCTCCAAGACGCGGATATTGTGGGGATTCGTTCAAAAACACAGGTCAGTTCCAAAGTAATTGAAAACTGTCCTCGTCTGAAGGCTCTTGGTTGTTTTTGTATTGGAACTAACCAGGTTGATTTAAAGGCAGCCACCCGACATGGAGTAGCCGTCTTCAATGCCCCCTATTCAAATACCCGTTCGGTGGTTGAGTTAGCTATCGGTCATATCATTAACTTGGCGCGTCAGGTTGAAACCAGAAACCAAGATTTGCAACGCGGCATTTGGAACAAGAGCGCCTCCGGCTCGCACGAGGTACGCGGGAAGACCCTGGGGATTATCGGTTATGGAAATATCGGTACCCAGCTGTCTGTCCTGGCAGAGGCGATGGGTATGAACGTAGTCTTTTACGACTGCGCCCAGCGTCTAGCTATGGGAAATGCTCGTGCTCAAGCTTCAATGGATCAGGTGTTAAAAACTGCTGATTTTGTTTCTATCCATGTTGATGGACGTCGCTCCAATGCGGGTTTAATCGGTCGGCGTCAGTTTGACCAAATGAAAGAGGGGGTCATTTTCATCAACTTGTCACGTGGACATGTGGTTGATGTAGATGCCTTGGCAGATAATATCCGCAGCGGAAAGATTGCCGGAGCCGCGGTAGATGTTTATCCAGAAGAACCAGAAAAGAACGGCAACAAGTTCCACTCTCCGCTTTTAGGTTTGCCAAACACCATATTGACTCCGCATATCGGAGGCTCGACTTTGGAAGCCCAATTCGATATCGGTCAGTTCGTGGCACATAAAATTGCCGACTATTGGCGACTAGGTACTACCGAGATGAGCGTTAATCTACCTAATCTCAATCTTCATGCCCATAAGGATTCTCTGTACCGTCTAGCGTTCCTACACACCAATACCCCCGGCGTATTAGGACGGGTAAATCAGGTTTTTGCTAATCAAGACGTAAACATTAATGGGCAGATTCTAGGAACTGAGGGACAGGTGGGCTATGCCCTGACTGATATCGCCTCCCAGCTGCCAGTTTCGGCAGTTGCCGAGATTCGTTCAATGCCGGAAACTATTGCGCTTCGAGTTTTGTCTGTGAGTTAGCTTCTTGCTGACGAGCCCGGATTTCATCAATTGCGGCTTGAAAGTCCTCTAAATCATCAAAGCTGGAATATACCGAAGCGAACCGCAGATAGGCCACCACGTCTAACTCTCTAAGCGGTCCGAGAATGGCGCGCCCAATTGAGTGACTGTCGATTTGAGATTTTCCGGTAGAGCGCAAATCTTCTTCTACCTGTTGCGCGAGATGAGCCAGATTATCGTCACTGACTGGGCGACCTTGACAGGCTTTTTTTACCCCGCTAATTACTTTTTGGCGGGAAAAAGGTTCGAGTGTGCCTGAACGTTTACTGACCGAGAGGGCGGAAGTTTCTAAAGTGGTAAAACGCTTGCAGCATTTCGTACATTCTCGGCGGCGACGGATAGCGTTACCATCTTCAGCCATGCGCGAATCAATCACTCGCGAATCATCGTTATGACAAAACGGACAGTGCAAACTTCTCCCCCATATTTTAAGACTCTGGAGGTCTAGCTTATCGCAAGATTTCAGATGGCTGCACCACCGCTACCCCGCTAAACCATTTCTAGAAATTGAAATATCCAAAAAACGACAAAACTTGGGTTAGACGTAGAACGCGGAAGCTGACTCTAATAAAACTGAAGGCAGCTGGGCTATTGCCCTAACAGCAAGTCAGCTTGCAGGGAGTGTTCCCCCTGGGGTATATCTGCCCCCGATAGCTGACTAAAACCACTGTCTAGAGGACTATCCAAGTCCCAGTAAGTCCCAATCGTGCCACCCGCGATTAACGCGCCAGCTACCAAAATTAAAGCCAGCGAAATTTTGGCTAATTTGAGACTGATAGCAGGAATAATCGCAGATGAAACCGTCTTGGCTATCCGTTTTATTGGATTATTAGTCCCCCTTTCCCTGGAGGACAGTTTTGTAGGGCGCGCCGTTAGTTGCCCAGCTGCCGATAGAATGCCCGGCACGTCACCCCTCAAGTTGTCTTGGTGATTCTTCACGGTGGAGGATAGCGGCGTATCGACCGAGCTATCGACCACAACCGGAGACTTAAAGTTGCTAGCTGAGGAAACTTTCGCCGAAGAACTCGAACATAAAGAAGAAGCGCTATCACCGCGGCGAACCCAAGCTGGAAGTGAGTCGAAAGCTGCCCCTGCCCCATCCGTACGGTTCTCCCTACCGACGGCTTTCGGGCAGGGCAGTTTCGACCCCGCAGGATGACGAGACTTTGCCCGTGCACGTTCAATATAGGTGGCATCCACCAATTGCAGACGAGGACGTTTTACGGTAGCAATCTGACGCTTTGCCATCTGGTAGTCCCCTAAACCCACTACCCGCTGATGGGTCAGTTCTTCAAAATCAAATGAAAGTTGCGCAGACATAACTACCCCTTTCTCGAACAAACGTTCGTCGAACATCTGTTTGATAGAATAGCGCTAAGGGTGAGTAAAATCAAGCCAAAACCATTTATTTATCGAACAAATGTTTGCATATTGGGTCACAATTTCTTATCATGGGGATAACAATCAGGAGGAAACTATGGCAAAACCACAAAGTCAGCACCTTGACCTTGCGGATTTACGTCCGCGTCCGCGCGCCATTTTTGAGGCAGTTTGCACTGGAATCCGCGTCCATGGATACCCTCCATCAGTTCGGGAAATAGCCGCCGAGGTAGGGCTATCATCTTCCTCTACAGTCAAACACCACTTAGACAGTCTGGTAAGTCAAGGTTTCTTAGTTCGAGCCGATGGACGCAGTCGAGCTCTTGAAATTAATCCCCAGTTCACTTCACTGCCTGTCAGTTCAAACCCACCTACCTCTTCCCCCAACGACCATGACAACATAGTCCCGCTTAACCATCACGCTATCCCCCTGGTAGGTCAAATAGCTGCCGGTGTCCCAATCGATGCCGAGCAACACGTCGAGGACGTATTTACCCTCCCCACTCGTCTCACCGGTGAGGGTGAGCTGTTTATGTTAAAAGTACATGGCGAATCGATGATTGAGGCAGCCATCTGTGATGGCGACTGTGTGGTGGTACGCCGCCAAAATGTTGCCGAATGGGGGGAAATCGTAGCTGCCATGATTGATGGAGAAGCCACAGTGAAGACCCTTGCGCGCCGGGACGGACACATCTGGCTACTGCCCCACAATCCCGCTTTTGAACCGATTAACGGGGACAACGCAACTATCTTAGGAAAAGTAGTTACCGTACTACGCTCCCTCTAGTTGTACTTAAGTAAGACCCTTACCGCTTTCACCTCAATAGATAATCACATTTCTGGAAACGTGACCTCTTCGACAGCGAATTTTTTTGCGTTTACCCCTCGCTCCTGCTTAACATAGACAAGCCGACGCGGGGTGGAGCAGTTCGGTAGCTCGCCGGGCTCATAACCCGGAGGTCGTTGGTTCAAATCCAGCCCCCGCTACTAAAGAAAATCCTGCAACCTCCCGGCTGCAGGATTTTTTATTAAATCTACCCCGCCCCCCACAGGGGAAACTCAATAACTCGGATTAAGCCTCAATATGGGCGCGATTACGATAGGCTACCAGGCAATCCTGAGCCACCGGGGTGTCATTAAAGGCGTGGAAAACCCCTTCAATTTCTTGATAGGGCTCCGCGCCCTTACCGGTGATTATTACCGTGTCGTCCTTAGCAGCCGCTAAAATCGCTTTACGAACAGCGTCGCGCCGACAGGTAGTAATTTCGCAAACATCTTCCATTTCGGGACGTTCTTCTTTAATCCCAGCGAGTAGCTGATTACGAATCGACTGCGCATCTTCGGTACGCGGATTTTCATCGGTCACCCACAACAAATCCGCATATTTAGCAGCCATTCTTGCTAGCGGCACCCGTTTAGTGGCGTCCCTATCCCCATCGGTACCGAACACCAAATGCAGTTTTCCGGGAGTAAACTCGCGCATAGTTTTCAAAATAGACGCTAGGGCCTCGGCAGTATGGGCATAATCATTTACTACCAAGGGGGTTCCCTCACCCCGTCGCCCTACGATTTCTAAACGCCCCGGAACTGCCAGTTTAGCCAGCCCTGCTTTCGCTGCCTGGGAGCTAATCCCAATTCCGGTAACCATCAAATAAGCTATCGCCGCATCTTGAACATTTACTTCCCCCGGCAAGGCTACCCTTATCTCTTCGCTTCGCCCCGCCCGGGCATCATTTTTTTCCGACAAAGTAAAATCGCAAGCCGCATGGGCGACATTATTAACAATGCTGGTAACCACCCAGTCTGCTTTACTAGCAGGATTATAGGCCGATATCGTAAGTCGGTTAGTGTTAGAACTTTCAGCTAGTTTCTCGCCCCACTGGTCATCAACGCAAATAACCGCGTAGTCAGTAAACTCTTTGGAGCATAACCGGGCTTTGGCAGCCAGATAATTCTCCATAGTATGAAAATAGTCCAGATGATCATGTTGCAGATTAGTAAAAGCAGTGGCATCAAATTTCATACCCGAAATCCTGCCTAGGGCGAGGGCATGTGCCGAAACCTCCACTACCGCGGCTTTCATACCCTGCTCCACTCCATAGGCTAGGATTCGCTGCAACATTGGCCCTTCAAAAGTGGTGCGCGCGGACTGAATCCGCAAATCACCCACCCGGGTTTCGGCAGTTGAAAGAATCATGGTGGGCAAACCGGCAGCTTCAAAAGCAGCTTTAACCGCAAAACAGGTGGTAGTTTTCCCATTAGTACCGGTAACCGCCACAGTTTTCATTTTCCCTGCTGGATTATCGAAAGCTCTAATCGCCATCACCGAAGCAGCAGCGCGGGGATTTTCTACCTCTACCACCGGTATTTTCACCTCTTGGGAACGAGCCAAATCGGCGCCCTCAGTGTCGGTAATTATCGCTACTGCCCCGAGCTGTTCGACCTCAGCAGAAAACTTCGCGGCATGAACATTCGCTCCTTTCAAGGCAATAAATGCTTCCCCCGCTAAAATCTCATCAGAAGCCATCGAAACCCCGCGCACCTGAATATGCTCCCAGGCTGGCTCGATATGGGAGGTAAAACCCTCCACAATCTTAGAGAGAGAAACCGGCGCTATTTGGAGAGGACGAAAATCTCGAAAGGTTACAGTCATAGCTTCTACTCTAGTCTTAGGACGCCCTCTAGCAATAAAACCGAAAGTTACTACCCAAAGAGAGACATAAAGATAAAGCTCCCGTTTAAGGACGCACAATTTCTCCCCCGCCGAGGGAGCATATCTCGCTAAATACCTCGGGGTCAGTTAAACATTGACCTAAGCTATTGGTCTTACCGTAACCGTGAAAATCTGAAGAACCAGTAAGTTTGAGCCCCAGCTTTCTCCCTATTTCCCTTATTTGAGCCTGTTCTTGCGGATTTTGTTCCGGATGAAATGCTTCAAGGCCAAACAATCCAACTTCTTTCAGTTCCCCAATAGTCGCTATTGATAGGAAGCGGCGCTGCCTTTTAGCAGCTCTAGGATGAGCCAGCACCGCAACCCCTTTCGCTTCCCTAACCAGGCGCACCGCAGCAACAGTATCTAAAGCCTGGTAGTGGACATAGTATTTACTGGAAGTAGCCAGCACCTGCTCGAAGGCAGCGCTACGATTCGGAAAATACCCGCCTTTTACTAGCGCGTCAGCCAGATGAGGACGACCAATTGGGCTGGAACCAGCTTGCTGGAGGACTTGTGCATAAGAAATATCGAAATCGCGGGATAAGCGCTGCACCATTTCCCGCATTCGCTGCTGGCGGGCAAATAGCGTTTTTTCAAATTGAGTAGATAAAACTTTGCTGTTCGGGTCGGGAAGATAGGCTAGCAGATGCGCAGTTATCCCCTGGTAGGCAGTGGAAATCTCTACCCCTGGCATCAGAGCAACCCCGCATTCGGTAACCAGTTCACTGGCTGGTTTTATTCCTTTGAAAGTGTCATGATCGGTTAGCGCTATCGCATCCAATCCGGCTTTAGCGGCAAGACGCATCACTTGAGCAGGAGAATCTGTCCCATCTGAACAGGAAGAATGAACATGAAGGTCGATACGCCTAAAGGACATAGAACCATAATAGGATACCCGTGGCATGATGGAAGCATGGATAAAAATGTGAAGGCACAGGAAACTCAGCCCTTAAAAGACCGGGTAAATAACCGCTCTAGGCGAATTAACAGTCTGGCGTTTCGAGAGTTCATTGGCAGCGGCTGGGGGGAACGCAAAGACCCACCCCCTACCCCTAGCCCTGCAAAAGAGTATTTACCTCAGCGTTACCAAAAACTGGGAGCACACTTTCGCGGGGAACGCCTAGTGATTCCTGCCGGAAATTACAAGGTTCGTTCTAATGATTGCGATTACCGTTTCCGAGCTCACTCGGCATTTGCGCACCTGACCGGGCTAGGCGGGGAACTAGAGCCTGACGCCGCCCTGGTTTTGGAACCCCTAACCGATAAAGAGGGAACGCCCTTAGATAATTCCCCCGACAATGCGGGCGCAGCTACCCACCGGGGCATCATATTTTTCCGCCCCCAAGCTCCGCGTAGCAGCGAAGAATTCTATTCCGACTCCACTTATGGTGAGTTTTGGGTAGGACCGCGTATGACCCTTACCCAGATGGAGGCAGTTACCGGGCTGCAGGCGCGTCCTCTAGATACTTTGCCCGATCAATTAGCTAAAGATGCTGGTCTAGTGCAACTGCGAGTAATTAGAAATGTTGATAGTTGCGTGCAAGCGGCGGTAGAAAAAGTGCGCCAAGAAGCGGGGTTACCGGCCGGTGAGGACGCCAAAGCTATTGACGAGAAATTAGAAGAAGCCGCATCAGTCTTACGGTTACAAAAAGATGACGCCGAGATAAAGGAACTTCAACAGGCCGTAGCTATCACTAAGCGAGGCTTTGAAGACATGATTCGCGTCTTACCTCGAGCCACCGGTCACCGACGCGGGGAACGCGTTATTGAGGGGGCGTTTGGGGCTAGGGCGCGCGAAGAAGGCAACGGTCTAGGTTACGACACTATTGCTGCTTCAGGAAATCATGCTAATACCTTGCATTGGATTGATAACGATGGTCAGGTTCGCGAGGGCGATTTGATTCTTATTGATGCCGGAGTGGAAGCCGACTCGCTCTATACTGCGGATATTACCCGCACTCTGCCGGTAAATGGCAAGTTCACCCCGGTACAGGCCAAGGTCTATAACGCGGTACTTGATGCCTGTGAAGCTGGTCTAGCGCAAGCTAATAAACCGGGGTGCCGTTTTAAAGATGTACATGATGCAGCGGTAGCTACTTTGGTTAAACATTTGGATTCCTGGGGGCTGCTGCCGGTTTCGGCGGAACAAACCTTATCTGAGGACGGCGGGGAATACCGCCGTTGGATGCCACACGGGGTTTCTCACCATTTAGGTTTAGATGTCCATGACTGTGCGCAGGCAGCGCGAGATATGTATATGGATGCTCCCTTAGAGCCAGGAATGTGTTTTACGATTGAACCGGGACTCTATTTTCATCAGGACGATGAGCTTCTACCTGAGGAACTACGAGGTATCGGGGTCAGGATTGAGGACGATGTGCTGGTAGAAAAGGACGGCAGCGTACGCCGCTTGTCGGAAGATATTCCCCGCACTATCGAAGATGTTGAAGCCTGGATGACGCGAGTGCAAGCAGGCTAAAGCGGTAAACGGCAAAACTAGCAGCTTTTAAGCTGTTAGTTTTGCCCCCGTAGTTTATTGAGGAACTGGCGGGTACGCTCCTGGGAAGGATTATGGATTAACTGTTTAGCGTCTCCGGATTCCAGTACCACTCCGTTATCAATAAAGAGGGCGCGATCAGCGACCTCGGCGGCAAACTCCATTTCGTGGGTCACAATTACCATCGTCATCTCTTCTGCTGCCAAAGAGCGAATAATCTGTAGGATTTCCCCAGTTAGTTCCGGATCTAAGGCCGAAGTAGGTTCATCAAAATAGAGCATCTTTGGTTTTAGAGCCAGCGCCCGGGCGATTGCCACCCTTTGCTGCTGCCCTCCAGATAACTCACCGGGATAAGCTAGTGCCTTATCCGCCAGGTTCATGCGTTCTAGTAGCTGTTTAGCCTGTGCATTAACCTTAACCGGGTCGCGTTTTTGTACCTTTATCGGAGCGTCAGTAAGATTTCTGAGCACTGTCCAATGAGGAAACAGATTAAAGTCTTGGAACACTAGCCCAAAATCGCGGCGAAACTCCCGTTCGTCGGCGCTAGAAACCTTAACTCCGTCCTCTTTCTTTAAGGCTTGTTTCCCAAAGTAACGAATCTCTCCGCTGTCCATTTGTTCTAGGAAAGTACAGCAGCGCAAAAGCGTAGATTTTCCAGAACCTGAAGGACCTAGAATCGCCAAAACTTCACCGGTATCTACGCTCAAGGACACGCCTTTTAGAACCTGATTAGTCCCAAAACTCTTTTCCATTCCCTTAATGCTTAGCGCTTCCATATCACTCACCTAATCTGGTAACTACCCACACGTTTCTCAATCCGCTCCATCACTACCGCTACCACCAGGTTAAACACCCAGTAGAAAATACCGGCCGCCACAAAGGGAAGCATCGAAGCGCTGGCTGCAGCCTGCTGTTTCGCAATTGTAAACATCTCCGCGTAGGCAATCGCAAAAGCGAGCGAGGTATCTTTTACCAGGGTGATTACCTCGTTAGTAATCGAAGGTAAGACCGTACGGAACATTTGCGGCAATTTGATAGTCAAGAAAGTGCGCGCCGGAGAATACCCCAGGACAAAAGCAGCCTCAGATTGACCCAGCGGAATTGCTTGAAAACCTCCCCGATAGATTTCCGCAAAATATGCCGCATAGTTAATCGCAAACGCAATAATCACCGCACTAAAGCGATAAGTAGAACCGATTTGCACCCCAAATAGGAAAAAAGGACCAAAATAGACCACCAATAGCTGCAGCATTAAAGGGGTACCGCGCATCAGCGAAATATAGAACTGGATAAACCAAGCCAGAGGCTTAAACCGGCTGACTCTGCCACCATAAACCGCCAAACCTAAAGGTAGGGAGAGCAACAGGGTGAGTGCGAAAATGATGAAAGTTTGTACCATACCACCGGCAAGTTCCGGTAAAAACGACAAATCCATATAACTCCCCTAGCTAGCGTTCGCGCTTTTGAAGAACCTATAAGGCAGACCTTGAATAATCACAGCTTTTGCGGCGTCTAAACAACGCGACGGTAAGCCCCCTTAAAATTAATCAGCGATTACCGACTTTTCCAGCTGGTACTTTTTCGCAATGTTCAAGAAAGTTCCGTCTTTCTTCATTTCGTCTAAGGTCGTTTGCACCTGATCGCGTAGCGCCTGGTTACCTTGCTTAAAACCAATAGCATATTGCTCGGTGTGGAAAGGCGGATTCATAATCTGGAACTTATCCTTTCCGCGCTGTTCCAATTGGTACTGCGCCACCCCAATATCGACTGCAACCGCATCTGCTGCCCCTGCCTGGAGGGTCATAAAAGCATTGTTATAGTCGGGAACTTGGGTCATTTCTTTGAAACTAGCTACCAAATCCTTATTCTTCTCATCTTGCAAAGCGGTTAGACCGGAAGAATCTGCCTGGACTAAAACAGTTTTACCTTTCAAATCGGCTGTCGTTTTAATAGCCGAATCGGTTTTGGTAACGAATACTATCGAGTTATCTACATACGGCTTGGAAAACGTATAGTTATCCTCGCGCCCGTTCATGGTAAACCCATTCCAGATGCAATCGATAGTGCCGGATTTAAGTTCCATATCTTTAGAGTCCCAATCAATAGGACGTTTTTGTAGTTTCCAGCCGTTACGTTTTGCGACCTCGGCGGCTAAATCCAAATCAAAGCCCACGTATTCCCCGCCCTCTTTATAGCCATAGGGAGGAAAGTTTGCGTCAAAACCAACGGTAAACTCGTCGCCCTTAGCCTTAGTTTGCGAGGACGCTTTACCGTTTCCGGAGCAAGCAGCTAAACCACAGACCAAAGCTAGCGAGGTGATGGCAAGCAGCGTTTTCTTTAGCTTCATTTGAAATCTTCCTATCCTGGGGATAAATAAACCAAATAGAGTTTAGCAAATAGGCTAGTGCTAGCTTGCGTAACTACCTTTCTATCTCAATAGGCAACACGAGAGCAGAAATAGTCTCCAAATAGACTAGGAGCTTACCAAAGCCTGGCGGGTGGGTAAAAGATATACTTACCGCGCCAATCGGAAAAATATCCCCAGTTAGCCCACCTGATAACCGGTACGAGCCTTGAGTAAATCCCCGCCAGGTACCGCCTCGATAAGTTCGCGGGTGTAATCCATTTTGGGATTCGCAAAAATCTCGTCCGCACTGCCATATTCGACCAGCTTGCCATGCTCCATTACCGCGATATCATCAGCGTTTTCACGAACTACTGCCAGGTCGTGGGTAATGAACAGATAGGTCAGCCCCAGTCTGCCTTGCAGCTCATTTAGCAAATGCAAGATTTGGTCTTGAACCAGAACGTCCAAAGCCGATACTGCCTCGTCTAGTACCACCAGTTCTGGGCGCAGCGCCAGAGCGCGAGCAATCGCTACTCTTTGCCGTTGTCCCCCCGAAAGCTCATTCGGGAAGCGCCGCATAGCGCTGCGCGGCAACGCTACCATATCAAGTAGTTTTGCTACTCGTTCTTCCCGAGATTTGCGGTTACCAATTTTGTGAATCCTCAAGGGTTCCTCAATGCAACGGTAAACCGAAAACATGGGGTCTAAAGAGCCATAGGGATTTTGGAAAACTACTTGCATTTTACGACATAGCGCGAAAAGCTGCTTTTTGTTCAAAGTTGAAAGGTCGATGCCTTCATAAAAGACTTTACCGCTAGTAGGGTCAAGCAGATTCAAAATCATGTTGGCAACAGTGGATTTACCCGAACCGGATTCTCCCACCAAGGCTAAGGTAGAGCCACGTCTAACTTTGAAAGAAACATCATCGACAGCGCGAAAGTTCTTTTTCTTGCCTTTCTGACCGCGAATCTCGAACTCTTTAACTAGATGATCTACCCGGATAACTTCGTCGCCTAAATGTTTAGCTAGGGGTTCTCCGCGCACATTGGTGCCCATAACCACCTGGTCTGAGCCTTTTTTAGCCGCTACCGCAACTGTAACATCAGCGCTGGTACGCGAGTCAATAGTTCCGGCTTGAGCCTCGCCCTCTTCGGGGGAATAGTCAATCTCGATTCGCTTTGAAGCTAGCGAGGGCGCAGCATCAACCAGGCGGCGAGTATAAGGATGCCGCGGATCGTTTAGAATATCGCGAGCAGGTCCAGATTCAACTACCCGTCCACGGTGCATTACTACCAGGTGAGAGGCCCGTTCTGCCGCCAGTCCCAAATCGTGGGTAATAAAGAGGAGCGCCGTACCGAGTTGTTTGATTTCCTTTTCCAGGTGATCGAGGATTTTCCGTTGCACGGTTACGTCCAGCGCACTGGTAGGCTCATCGGCAATCAACAGTTGGGGGGCAGCTGCCAAACCAATCGCGATTAAGGCTCGCTGACGCATACCACCCGAAAACTCGTGAGGATATTGCTTTGAACGAGCCTCAGCATCTGGGAGCCCGGCATCTTTTAATGCCTGCATCGCCTGTTCATGAATATCTTTATCTTTAGTAGCCTCGTTAAACTTTAGAGCTTCTTCAACTTGAGAGCCTATTTTCCAAACCGGGTTAAGGTTTGACATCGGGTCTTGCGGAACCATTCCAATTTGAGCCCCGCGTACCTGCTGCATTTCCTTGGCAGTCAGGGTAGTTAGCTCCCGCCCATCAAACTTTATGGAACCGCCAGAGACTCTCCCCGTCCCCGGTAGCAGTCCAATAATGGCAGCCGCTAGGGTTGATTTCCCTGACCCTGATTCGCCAACAATCGCAACGGTTTGTCCCCGGTAAAGCGTCAAATTTGCTTTGCGCACCGCCGGGACTACCCCGGTAGTGGAACGGAAAGTAACCTCTAAATCTTTTACTTCCAACAGGGGTGAGGGCGCAGCGGCAGTATTCCTATACATTTCATCACCCGCGTCTTTAGGCATAGTATCAATCTTTGGCTCGGTCATATTATTGTTTCCTCTGGTTCGGATCGAGCGCGTCGCGTACCACGTCGCCCATCATAATGAAGCTCAAAACAGTCATTGCCAGGGCAATCGATGGTAAGAACAGCACCATCGGAGCTACCCGCAGTTGCGCCTGAGCAGTCGAAATATCTCCGCCCCAAGAAACGATGGAGGACGGTAGACCAATCCCCATAAAGGATAGCGTTGCTTCCGCCACGATAAAGGTGCCCAGCGCCACGGTAGCGTAAACAATCACCGGTGCCGCCGCATTAGGCAAAATATGCCGAAGCAGAATCTTTATATCCGAAACCCCTAGAGTACGAGCCGCGGTTACGTATTCTTCATTCTTGATAGACAACACCGCTCCGCGACTAATACGTGCAATTTGTGTCCACCCGAAGATTCCTAAAACAATCACTACCATCCAGATGGAACGATGTTCCTTGAACATCTGCATAATCACGATGGCAGCTAAAACCATGGGGATAGCAAAGAAGATATCTACAATTCGGGAGAGGATGGCATCTAGAATACCGCCGAAATACCCGGCCAGTGACCCAAATATTACCCCGATTACCGTAGCAGTCAGGGTAGAGAAAATCCCAACCGCGATTGAGGCACGTGCTCCGTAGATAATTCGGGAATAAAGGTCGCAGCCTTGCTTATCAAAGCCGAAAATATGCCCCTTGGTCGGCCCTTTAATGGAATTCTCTAAGGTGCAATACGCGGGATCTTGAGAGGTGAATAGCTGGGGTACAAGTGCCATTAGCACCGCAATCACGATGATGGTAGCTGCAACCCAAAATAGTGGTCGCTTTCGCAGCTGTTTCCAGGCTTCTCCCCATACCGAGGAGGGAGCTGATTCATCAGCTACTGCATCTACAGCGCCCAGACCGGTTTCATCAACTTTATTTACGTAATGTTCTTGTCCGGGAAGTTTTTGGTTACTCATAGCGAATCCTCGGATCTAGTACAGCGTATAACAGGTCTACGAGCAGATTAGCCACAATATAGACCAGAACCAGAACGGTGGTGATAGAAACTACGGTGGCAGCCTCACCACGTAAAATTGCTTGGTAAAGTGTGCCTCCAACTCCGTTAATAGCGAAGATGCCCTCGGTGACGATTGCTCCAGTCATAAGACCCCCCAGGTCTCCACCTAGGAAAGTGGCTACCGGAATCAGGGAGTTGCGCAGCACGTGATGGGTCATAACCCTGCTTTCGGGAATACCTTTAGCTCGAGCAGTACGAACATAATCCGCCGTGAGGTTTTCGGATACTTCTTGACGCGTTAAGCGAATAACGTAGGCACAAGAAACCGCGCCCAGCACTATCGCGGGCATCAATAAAGACTGGAAGCTAACGTTACTGCCAACTGTGGTGGGTAGCCAACCCAGTTTTACCCCAAAGAGGAATTGAAACAGAAAACCGATAACAAAGGTGGGAACGGCGATTACTACCAGAGAAAGCACTAGCACAGTAGAATCGAAGATTTTCCCTTTTTTGCGACCGGCGAGAAAGCCGAACACGATACCGATAACTGCTTCAAAGAAGATAGCCATGAAAGCTAACTGAATCGTTACCGGGAAAGCGCCAGCCATCACGTCTGTTACTTCCAGTCCGGAGAATGTCTTTCCAAAGTCTAAAGTCAATATCCCCTTTAGATAGAGCAAATACTGCATCCAAAGCGGCTTATCCAGGTTGTACTCTGCCCTAATCTGAGCAGCGACCGAGGGCGGAAGTCCTTTGTCGCCGCCTAGTGCCTGTACCGGATCGCCCGGCATGGCATAGACCATGGCGAATATCAGGAACGTTGCCCCAAAGAATACCGGGATCATCTGAAGTAGACGACGCCCTATGTATCTGAGCATAGGTATCTCCTTATCAATAAGCTGCCTTTTACTCTATCGTGATATTTGATTGAGGAAAAAATAAATCTGGGGGCGGCGATAAGAAATCACCGCCCCCAGAGGATTATTTGCTGCTACAGTAGCCAGTTCGACTAGAACTAAAGACTACTTAGCGTTCTTGGTAATCTCGTAGTAAACCGGCTCACTCTTCCAGTTGAAGGCAACATTGGAAACGTTGTCTTTGTTCCACACCCCTACTACGTTGGAGTTCCACAGCGGGATAGCCGGGAGATCGGTAAACAAAATACTTTGAGCTTCAGCAAACTTCATGTCTTGCTCATCTCCCACCGGAAGTTTCGCAATATCAATCATCAGTTTGTTGAACTGCTCGTTATTGTATTTACCGTCGTTAGAGTTTCCGTTCTTGGAGTAGAGCGGTTCCAAGAAGTTACTCATACCGGGGTAATCTGCCTGCCAACCAGAACGGAATGCACCTTTAATGGTTTGCTTGGTGATGGCATCGCGCAAGCCTTTGAAATCAGGGAACGCTTCCCCTTCGGCTTTAATGCCCAGGTTATTCTTTAGCTGGTTAGCGACTGCGTCTACCCAATCTTTGTGGGAAGAATCGGAGTTGTAACCAATGGTAAAGGTGTCGTCATACTTAGAGATGGCATCGGCTTTTGCCCACAGTTCTTTTGCCTTGGCTTTATCGAACTTTAGGACTTCGCCTCCCTTGGTCTGTTTCATTACCTTTTCATAGTTAGGCATAGACGGAGAGGTGAAGTCTTTGGCCGGTACCCTGGTGTCTTGGAAGATGGTCTTGCAGATAGTCTCGCGATCGATTGCGTAAGCGATAGCTTGACGACGCAGACGACCTTCCTCGTCCATTCCGAAGTGCTTTATCCGATCGGGAATGGTGAAAGACTGGAAAATAGCTACTGGCTGATTAGCGTTAGATTCCGGGAAATCAGATTTGAAAGTGCTGAAGGCAGCGGCAGGTAAATCATCAAGCACGTCCAGCTGACCAGATTGCACATCGGCATAGGCAGCATCAGACTTCAGATAAATCTTGAAAGTAAGCCCGCCATTCTTTGCCTGGCGCGGACCAGAATAGTTTTCGTTCTTTACCAGTTCGATGGATTCCTTGTGCTTCCAGCCTTTATCTTTAAGGGTGTAAGGACCGGAAGTAACGGTTGGGTTATCTCCGAACGCTTTCATATCCTTGAACGCCACATCAGGAAGAGGCGCATAAGCGGAGTATCCCAGGCGCAGCGCAAAGTCAGAAGTCGGCTGGTTCAAAGTAATTTGGAAAGTATAGTCATCAATCTTCTTTAGCCCCGACAGCTCCGGTACATCGGGTGCCTGCGCACCTGCTTTTGTAGGACCGGCAGTAAAGCCTTTAATGACCTCGAAGAAAGAAGAGGCCAACTGAGCGTTCTTGGGGTTGGCCCCATAGTTCCAAGCTTTGATGTAGTTGTCAGCCTTAATCGGGGAACCATCAGAGAACTTGGCATCTTTCTTTAGCTTAACGGTCCAAACTACCTGATCGCTCGACTCAACCGATTCGGCGAGTTCATTCTTTGCTTCTCCGGTCTTGGGCTCGTAGTAAACCAGTCCAGAGAAAAGAGCGTCAAGGACGCGACCGCCACCGGTCTCATTGGTTGAGGTAGGAATCAGAGGGTTCTGAGGTTCTACAGTGTTTACAGTGATAATTCCTTTGTCATCTGCTTTTGCGGCTGAGCCGCCGTTGCTGCTTCCACAACCGGCCAGAGCCAGGGAAAGAGTAACAGCAGAAGCAAGGGCTAATGCGCCCCGTCGTTTCACTATTGCCTCCAAGAGTGTTGTTTGCATTTTTTAAGCTGACTAATCAGCGAAAATCGCTCTCACGATTACAGCTCAATATAGCACTTCAATTATTTTTAATAAATTTTCAAGGATTCCTTAAGACAGATTTGCATAATGCCGCATTTACTTCCTAAACCGGATTATGAAACGTTTACCTGCCAGATAAAATCCATAAACGTCCTTTAAATAGCCAAAAATCTAAATCTCGCGAACTAGACATGACGGGACAAATCAGCCTCACGGGGATTAACCGCCCGGGAACGGGTAACTAACTTGTGACCGCCCCACAGAGCCAAGAAGAAAAGCAAGCCAATATAGATAGCCAGGAAGTTCATAATCGAGAACTCGCCGGTAATCACATCTAAGGATTGCCCTACTACTACCACCGCACACATAATCAAAGCGATAATCGGACCTGCCGGATAGAAAAGCGCCTTATAGGGCAAATCTGCCACGTCCTTACCTTGAGCTTTATAGGCACGCCGGAAACAATAATGAGACCAAGCAATCCCCATCCAAGTGATAAACCCAGCCAATCCGGAAGCATTAACCAGCCAAACATATACCTGACCAGTGCCCACCCTCGAAGTTGCAAAACAAAGTGCCCCCACCAAGGTGGTTGCGATCAAAGCCATGATCGGCACCCCATGCCCCGTTAGCCGAGCAAAAATCGCCGGTGCTTTCTTTTCTTTAGCCAAAGAATAGAGCATCCGCGTAGCGACATACATCCCAGAGTTACCGGCAGAAAGAATTGAAGTCAGGATTACCGCATTCATAACCCCCGCTGCAATTGCTATTCCCGCACGTTCAAACAGTAACGTAAATGGAGACTTCGTTACCGCCTCGGTAAAGCCTTGGGCTGTGTCAGAATCGGCGTTGGCTCCCTGCAAGAGGGCGGGATCGGTGTAGGGAATCAGAAAAGCAATCACCGCGATGGCTCCGATATAGAACAATAAAATCCGCATGAACACTGCGCGAGTTGCCCGGGGAACATTCTTTTCCGGATCTTCAGTTTCACCCGCAGCAATCCCAATCATTTCGGTGCCTTGGAAAGAGAAACCGGCAATCATGAACACCCCCATGATTCCCCAAAAACCGTGGACGAAAGGAGCATCCCCGGTCGTAAAGTTAGTGAATCCAGGGGATTTACCACCGAGAATACCCAAAACCATCAAGAGACCTAGAGCCAAAAATACAATCACCGTTACTACTTTGATAGAGGCAAACCAGAACTCTGATTCCCCAAATCCCCGCACGGTAAAGGCATTGAGCACAAACAAAATAAGTAAGAATACTAATGACCACACCCAAGCAGGCACCACTGATTCCGGAAACCAGTACTGCATGACGATAGTCGCTGCTACCAACTCGGCAGCTACAGTAATCGCCCAGTTATACCAATAGTTCCACCCCTGGGCAAAACCAAAAGACTTGGAGACATAACGGGTAGCGAAAACCTCGAAAGCGCCTGAAGTGGGACAATAGGTAGCCATTTCCCCGAGCGATTGCATCAAGAAGAAAACCATTACCCCAATTGCCCCATAGGCAACTAATGCACCCCCAGGTCCTGCCCCGGTAATGGTTCCTCCGGAAGCTACAAATAGCCCGGTACCGATGGCGCCGCCGATGGCAATCATATTTAGATGCCGCGCTTTTAATTTCCGTTGCAGCTGCGCAGTGGAAGCACCTGAATTAGCGTTACTACTATCAGGGATTTCATTAGTGGCCACTGTTTTCCTCCGATTGAATTAATTCTTAGTAACCTTATGGAAAGCTACCGCACCTTTCCAATCAGAGGTCACGTTGCCCACATTCTGACTAAATCCGATGTTTGAGCTGGGAGACCATAGCGGTATGGAAGGCAGATCCGCTAGCAGCAGAGTTTGTGCCTGTTGATAGAGTTTTCCAGCCTCTTTAGCTGTATCTGCCGCCTGCGCCCTCGTCAAAAGTTCGGCATACGCGGGATTGTCATATCCCATTTTGTTACCATTACCGCCCTTTACATAGCGCCCTGCCAAGAGATTATTTGGGGAAGGATACCCCATTGACCAGCCCATCCGGAAGGGACCGGTAAAGGAATGTTGATCCATCATTTCTAATAGGGTCTTGAAATCCGGCTGAGGATCGCCGACTGCTTTAATCCCCAGGGCATTCGACAACTGGTTACAAACTGCATCCACCCAGGGCTGGTTAGATTGGTTTGAATTGTAGGTGATTTTAAGCTCCCCTTGCCAAGGGCTGATTGCATCAGCGGCTTCCCAAGCTTTTTTCGCGGCAGCTTCGTTATATTGCAAAACCTTAGTAGCCTCGCCACTGTCTATGTGTCCGAGAATTTGTGGTGGCAAAAAATCGCTGGCTGCCTTACGAGTGCCATAAAAAATGCTTTTTATTATTTGTTCACGGTTAATTGCTTGCGAAATTGCTTGACGCCGCAGTTTTCCCTCTTCCCCAGAAAAATGTTTCGTCTGATAATCAATATCGAGAGTCTGCATCCCGGCTTGAACCGCGTTAGTAGTTCGGTTTCCTAAATCTTTTTTTACGTTGGGAAGTTCTCCGTCGGGAATCTGATCTAACACATCAAGATTTCCAGAAAGAAGATCTTGGTAAGCAGCGGAAATATCTGCATAAATCTTTAGTTCCAGTCCGTCATTTACCGCTTGGCGCGGGCCGCGATAACTGGTGGACTTATCTAGTAGTATTCGACTGGAAGACTCCCATTTAGCCAAAGTGTACGGACCATTCCCCACTGGTTTTTGCCCAAACTCTTTCTTTATCTTTCCTTGGTCATCAAAAGCTGAATCTGGGAGCGGATAAAAGCCGTTGATTCCTAAACGGTTAGAAAAGTCAGCTACCGCTCGCTTCAATTTGATAGTTATTTTGTAATCATCGTTGGCCATTACCCCGCTCAGATTCCCGGTACCGTCCTCCTCTGCTCCCTCAATTGCTTCAAAGGCGGTGGTGGCTCCCAGTTTTTGCGCAGCAGAGGCTTTCCAGGCGCGCACATAGTTTTTAGCTAGCACCGGAGTACCATTAGAAAACTTGCGGTCAGTATTCATCTGGATTGTCCAGGTTTTATGGTCAGGAGAATCTGTAATCTCGCGCGCCACATCATTTACCACTTTTCCCTGCTCGTCGTAGGTAACTAGACCGGCAAAGAGCAAATCAATAACTTTGATACCGGCATCATCATCAGCGGCAGCGGGGATAAGTCCGCGAGCAGGTTCTTCCCCGTTAATGGTTACCCGGTTTACTGCGTTTTCTTCGGCATTATTGGAGCTACAAGCGCTTAATCCCCCCATAGCGATAACTGCTGATAGCAGAGTTACTAAAGAGATAAACCGAGAGCGGATATTCATTTCTTACCTTTCAAAACACCAAAATTATTAACCTAATGATACTTAGTTATTACTGCTATCTGCTATTTTATGCCCTACTATCAAGCTGGTGCAGTACCTAAGACTATTGCGTCTGTCTAGGATTTACGGTTCAAGCTGATTATTTTGTTAATGAGATATTTCAAGATAGCTTACGCCACACACCTTAAAATCGTCTTATCCCTCTTTTTTCATGGTGACTGCTTTGCGGATAACCTCAAAATGTACTGCTCCTGTTGGAGAAATAGTTCGCATAAAATCAGCAAAACCTTTCCCACCGGCTCTTTGGAACTGATTATAGGTTTCGTGCCACCTTCGCCAGCCATACCAGGGAGCTATGCTCAAGGCGGGAATCCCCAGGTAACGCTGTCGCAGTAGCTGCTGATTCCACGGTCCTCCGGGTTTTTCTCTAAGGTAGGCGATGGCTTTAGGAAGTGTCCAAAGTGATTTTCCTTGCCCCTGCTGCCCATATAGCTGTAAATCCGCTAACGCTAAAGCTATGAACCGAGTAATACGTTCTATGATTTCCAGCTGAATTTCGCTGGGAATCTCCCACAGTTTTGGCGCCATTTCCAGGGCGAAAAGATTCCAACCCAAGTTTGTGGCGGGCAGGTTAGCTCCTACCCGAGTAAACAGGTTGTTTCCATAGGTTTCTCGTACCCGAGAATACAGATGGGCTCCAGGGATTCCTTTCTCGAAAGCCGCCAGAACAAAATAGGCATCATCAATTTCGCAGAAAGCATCGAAAGCGTTACCGCAAATAGCTGTTACATCTTCCCCGCCCACACCAGCATGAGGCGCACGGGTGAGCGCACATTTGCGGGACGTGCCTCGCGAAGAGGGAGACAACCCAATCCCGGTTGGATAGTACGGGTGCATTAAGACACCATGCGGATCATTTTCCCAACGTAGGGGGAAGTACTCGGGGCTAGCTAAGGCCGCTAGCTGGGAATCAACCTGCTGACTAAAAGCATCGGTCGCGTCCTCTATCGCCCAGTTCAATACCTCGAACCCGTCAGAGATTTCTAGGCTAGATAGCCGATTCGCCCGATTTCCCCCCAATTTGCTTAACAGTTGGTCACGTTGGGCACCTAAACGCACTAAATCTGCACTAGCCTCTGCATATAGTTCACTGGGGTTAAGGTCGCTCACCCCTACGCTTTTAAGGGAAATAAAATAGGAGTGCGGATCTACCGGACCGATTGGTGAGCAGGCTGACATAATTTCTTGTTTCAAGAAGCTAGCCATATCTGCGAATGCGTCCTGCGCGGTAGCTTTTGCGCGTGCTAGAGCGCGCCTGCCCATTGGGGAAAGATGAGCCAGTTCCATCTTGCTACGTTTTCCCTGATAAATATCATGACCAGGGTCAGCGAGTAGCAACGCTTGTTCCAGTACCTTTTCCAAAACTTCCTGGGGAAAAGCATATCCGCGATTCTTCGATTCGCGCATAGTGGTTTTTAATCCCGTGAACGCCTGGGGAAGCGCCAGAAACCTCCTAGTCAGATTCCCCACTCCCACCTCGGTGGTTACGTCCATGAGTTTGAAACCCTCTGCTATCACCGGGATTGGCGAGTTAGTGCCACTAATCTCGGACTCTAGGAAACCAGCTTCAAACTTTTCTTGTTCTGCTTGGGCATAAAGGGTAAATCCTTGCGCCTCTTGTTTCTCGCGGAGACTAGCTTTTGGTGTCCTAGCTATGCGCGCCAAAGTGTCTTTACGCAAGTTGTAGCGTTCTGAGATACCGGGAGGTGAATAATCTGGGAGCATAGCATCGTAGCCGGATATTCCCCACTCGGTAGCTTTGAAAGGGTCAATACGGGCATAAGCGGTGATGTATTGGTTCAGCACGGTGTCGATTTGCTTAATATCAGTTTCCACCCTGCTCTCCCCGGTTTTCCTTTCCCGCTTTCATTGTCTTATCTGAGTTCTTTTCTTAGCTTAACAGTGAGGCCATAAGACCGATAGTATTGCGTGTACACATTATCTACGTAAAACCAATAGTCTTAAGGTAATGGAACAATATTTTACGGACAAACAGGTGGCTGCGCCGAGTGAGCGCAATAGGATTAAAGTATCGCTTGCGGGTAGGGAACTGCTTTTAGAGGGCGCGGCGGGGGTTTTCTCGTCCCGCCACTTGGATAAAGCTACCGAGATTTTATTGGCAAACGCACCTATACCTCCTAAAAATGGGACTTTTTTGGATTTAGGATGCGGCTGGGGACCTCTGGCAATCTCCTTGGGGATTTTGAGTCCCGCCGCACAGGTTTTGGCGGTAGATGTGAATGAGCGCGCCCGGGATCTTACCCGAACCAATGCTAGGCGGGCAGGAGTAGCTGTTCAGGTGGAATCTCCCGAGAAGATTCTTACAGCCGTAAAAACTGCCGGAGGACTTGACCTCATCTGGTCAAACCCCCCAGTTAGGATTGGAAAAAAGCACCTCCAACAGTTACTGCTAACCTGGTTGCCACTGTTAAAACCGGGCGCCGAAGCCATTTTGGTGATGGGAAAGAACCTGGGCGCAGATTCGATGCAAAAGTGGCTGTGTACGCAAGGCTTCCCTACCCGTCGCCTCGCTTCTAAAAAAGGTTTTCGTCTGCTTGCGGTTTCCCCTGCATAGCTAAACGAGCGCAAATAACGCTCTCTGGGACGATGAGGAACCCAGATAAAGGCGCGGGGAATAACTTTTATCCGAGTGGGCGCGGTGGGCATAAGAATTCGGAAAACGTCGCTACGTTTGCCGAATTCTTGGGCGGGAGGAAAAAGTTATTCCCCGCGCTACTAGCTATCTAATCAAAGCGAATGCCTATACAAGCTTTTCAGCCAGATTATCAGGGGTGGGAGGAAACAGGCATCCCCCGCGTTCATGAGCTACAGCAGTTATAACTAAACGCGGGCAGATACTTTTAACAAGTATCTGCCCGCACAGTTATGTAGTCTTTAGCTATTTAGGAAGTATTCCCCTATCCCTGTTGGGAAAATTGCTAAAACAGTTAGTGGGAAACCGCTAATTCCTTCGCCTCGATGGCGCTATCACTATGCATAGCCGATTCTTGCTGGGCAAGAACTTGGCTGCGCACTCCCCGAGGATCTTTCACAATCAGGTAGACAACCCAGATAACGCCTCCCAGCGCCACTACGGATAGCCCAAGATAGGAATCATGCAGCATATCGAGAGGGGCAGGAGTGAAAACTTCTGTGCCGGCTTCGAGATATTCCGCAAGTAAATCAACCATCCACATTAGGGATGCTCCCCAGTACATCCAACACAGCAGGTCTAGACGCATTTTTGATTTAGGGGCGCGAGCATACCAACACGCGGTTGCGATGATTGCCGCAAAAAGAGTTATTAGTAAAGTCACGAGAAAGCTCCTTTAAGCTGCGTTTGCTTCAGTTGCAACCCGGTTGCGGCGCTCAGTAGCACGAATCAAGGCTAGACCTACGCCCCAAACTACGGTAACCAATAGCGCCATGCCGACCCCCACAGTGCCCATTTCAAAGAGCATCTGTTGGGCAGTTGAACGCTCAGTCAGTGCCGATAGGAACGGGAAAAAAGGAATCACTTCGCCGTGCCACAGATGCTCAAAAGCAAGCAGTACAGCTCCGCCCCACAAAAGATTAGTTAGCCAAGTCAGCTTACGAACTAAATCTAGCGAACGCTGAGCACCTTCGGTAGAGCCACCAGCTTCTACCTTCTTCGCGATATGTTTCTTAGCAACCGTTAGCGCTGCTGCTTCCACAGTTGGAACAATAAAACACGCCATAATGACTCCTTTAATTATCTATCTAGTTCGAACTTAGTCTAACAAACATCTTAATCGTGACCGCGGTAACTTTAAATCTGAAAACCCGAAATTGGGTTAAGAAATCATTCCCAAATCCCGCCAGGTGTCCAGCGATTCTTTGGCTTCCTCAGCGGTTAAAAGATTCATTGCGAAACCATTTTGAATCAGTACATAGTCCCCTACCTTAGCTTCGGGAACATATGCCATACAGGCATCTTGAACCTGTCCCGCCACATCGATTCGTCCCATCGGCATTAGACCAGGCTCTATCGATAGAATCTTGCAGGGAACCCCCACACACATGGCTTACTTCCTTTCCCTAGACAGTTCCCAGTTCTCTAAACCCTAAAATCCCTCACGTCCTCTAAACGTTATCAACTTTCAGCCCCATCTGACCGCTGGGCGCGGAACTGAGGGGCAGACAAGGGTCAGCTTCTCGAATAGATTCTTCCAGCGCCCCCTGGGTTTGTGCCCCGTCAAGCGCAATGGCTTGGGTTAATAACTGTGCAAGCCATGGCTCATTTTGTGCAGTGGGAGTAAGGATAGTTGCCTGAGTAATCATCCCTTCAGTATCCGTGGCATAGGTATGCGCCAAGATTCCTCTAGGTCCGTCCACCACACCGCTGGCTTGTCCACTGCTAAACTTCACCTGCCGCCCTGCCGCGTCCTCCTCAGAATTTACCAACCCTACCAGGCGCGATAGCTGTTTAACAAGCTCAGTAGTTCTTTCTAGAAGATGTAAGGTTATTATCGCCCGAGCAGGTTGCGCGTTGCGACTTGCTGCCAGCCAGCGTTCTTGTGCCGCTGCTGCCTTAGGGCTAGGAAGAGTACCGATAGAGAGCTGGCTTACTGGACCTACTCGGTATCGCCCCTCAGATACTCCCAATGCTCGCAGATAAGGACGCGGAGCAGGAGTGTGCGGGTTTTCCTCTCTGATACGCTCATTCCATTTCGAGAAAGAAAACTCGTCAATGATTTTTTGTTCGAGAACCACCCTAACCCGAGTACCAAAAACATCCGGGTTTGCGTCCTCGTTAATCAATGCCACCTCTGAGCCAGAAAAAGCATCAGCTAAGCGGGATTCCTTAGATAATCTAAAGGCCAGGTCACATAATTTTTCAGCGGATTCAATTGCATCCGGCAGGGCTTCATCCAGGTTTTTTAAAGCTTTCAGTTCCGGCAAGGCACGCACCCCGCCGGGAAGGGCGCTAACTGGGAAATGACCGGGAGAACCCGCTGCTACCAGCATTTTTTTCGCTACCAATCTAATCGCTATTCCCGCATCCCTATCTTGCATCAAGAAACGTAGCGAATGGGTTTGCAGAATCGAACCATAATGCAGCAAACGGCGAGTAAGTTCTGCCGCTTTGGACAGCGGCTCGCTTTGGCTGAGCACATCGAGGGCACGCATACCAGCCAAATGATGTGCCACCGGACAAATCCCACACAAATGCTCGGTCATTTTCAGCGCTTCCAGGGCAGATTTTCCCACCAACATTGCATCAACGCGAGGAAGTCCTTGCAAATCAAAACGCGCCTGGGATTGTCCTTGCCGGTCTTTGGAAACTACTACCCGTCCTTCTAGGGGATCAATAATCTCGTCAAGGTTGATTTTCATGAATCTCCTCAAGAAAATGAATATATGCATGAACTTGGGCTATTAACTTCGGTAGTGGCGGCGGTTGAAAAAGCAGCCGCTGACGCTGATTATCAGGTTACCCGAGTTAAAAAAGTCTCGCTAAATGTGGGGGCTATGTCAGGTGCTATCCCCCAGGCTCTTTACGGCTCGTGGCCCATAGCCAAGGCTCAAACTATCTGCGAAAGCGCTGAACTGGAAATTAATCCCATCCCAGCCAGTGTTTATTGTCCAAAATGCCAGCGAGAAGTCGAGATAGATGAGTTCTTTGCCCTGCTTTGTCCAAAATGCCAAACCCCAACCGCGAACCTTACCCATGGTCGCGAGTTTGATATCTCCTGGGTTGAGTGGGATAAGGAATAGACAACTACGGGGAAAGCCAAGAGTCAAGAATCTGGGCGGCATAAGCAGTAGCCTGCTCAATCCCGCTGCTAGCTGCCGAGGTTAAACCTAAATGCAGATTGACGTCCTCACTAACTACCCCTACTACTTCGATTACGCGAGGTTCTTTGCCCGTAAGCCGGGCGGAAGTGAGAATATCTAGTAGACCTACCTGGTGAGGAGACATTTTCATCGAAAGCAAGCGCGGCACATGATCCCCACTCAAATGGAGCGCCTGACCGGGAATACGCCCTGCACCGGCTGCTACCGAATCCAATATCAGTAAATTCTCGGATTCTTGAACAACGGGAACCAGCTCCATTCCCCCCGTTCCGCCCTCTAAAAGAGCTAGTTCTCCTCGACTAATCGCCTCTTGCCAACTGGGGCGAACGCTCAGCAGTTTACGCAACTGCTTTAAAATCTCTAGCCCGATTCCATCATCACCCATGATTGGGTTACCAACTGCAAGAACCGTATATTGGCTTCCTGCCCAGCCCCTACCGTCCACCCTGGAGAAATCCGGTAGAGGGCGGTCAGCGGCAGCTATAGTGGCCCCCTCTGCCGGTTTCCGCAAAGAAACAGACGGGGAGGACGCGGGTAACTGTTCACCTTTAATCATTAGAATCTTTCCGGCTACAGCTCGGGGGCATCAACTGGTTTAGAAGTACGACGCATCCACACTCCTCCAGAAATCATTGCCGAGACTCCTCCATGGCGTTCAAGAGAATCAGCCCGGAAAGCCAAATAAATATGAGCAATTACAAAACCCCAGAATAGGAACATAATCATGGCGTGAACTAGACGCATGAATGGTATCCCAAACCAGTCGTTTGGTGCTGCCATAATCGCCCAGAAAAGGCTGGTGTTCCTGTAAGGGAGGGCGTAAAGAGCCATCCCTATCCCCATTTGGAAAGCCCCTATAACATAGACCGAAGTATAGGTAAGTTGCTGCAGCGGGTTGTGAGCCACATATAGCGACCCCTCTTTCCGCAAGAACAGGTAGAACCCGACAGTTTCTTTCAGGTACTTCAAGTCCTCCTTTTTCTTGAACGGCCAGAAAGTCTCCCAGCGTAAGTAGCGATCTTTGGACACAAAGGCGATAACTACCCGTACCGCACCGATAGCTATCCAGGTGAAAGCCGCGACGAAGTGAATAAAACGCATTATGCCCATCAGATAGCCGATATCCACGCCCCTAAAGAAAGTATCTCCAAAAAAGGGATCCATAATGTAATAACCGGTTACCGACATAACCACAATCAGAAATACATTCAACCAGTGCAAGAAACGTAAACCGACAGACCAAACGCTCAGCCTTACCCAATCCTCGGTGGTGGGGGTAAGGTCATCATCTTGCAAACCGGTACCAACCGGTCGCACATTGATAAATCCCTCCATTTGGAAAGGACCACATTCGCCATTTTCATCTACCCTAGCGGTAGCTACCCCCAGGCAGCGGTATCCCCTAGAGCCAGCCATCTGTGCGTTTTTACGAAGCAGAGTACGCAAAGCCCGCTCTGGTTTCGCCACATTCATTACCGATTCCAGGTCACCGCGAGCAATCACGATGTTCATGGACTCACCGGTCTTGGTGCGCTTCATATCGTTAATCCGAGCCAACGAGTAACGCCGGTTTTGAGCGGGATCAAAGTTTTCTGCGGGAATCTCGCTATTGGGAATCCCGTGTTTGAAGCGGTAACGCAGGGATTCTTTAAGGGCAATATCAACCGGATCGCTGCTGCCAGTAGGGCTAACCGCTGCCATTAACAGCAAGCGGCGCATCGACAGGTCAGAGCAGCTAAAACCGCCCCCAACCTCAATCCCACTGGATTTATGGCTCTCATTACCAAAGAATTGGATTTCTTTATCCTGATTCCCGGTGCTGACGGTTTTTGCCGGTTCTATCGGTTCGCCCTCTAGGGTAGAGTTTGCGTTTTCACTGTTCGGATTGGTTTTTGGGGAGGGCGTATTTTGGGAGCTCATGAAGTCACCGCCTCGCTAATAAGATTTCCCTCCGGGTCGAGGACGTGCACGGCGCAGGACATACACGGATCGTAAGAGTGAATCGTGCGTAACGGTTCCAGAGGAGCCTTCGGGTCTACTAAGGGATGATTTCCCGTGCCCATCAGTGATTCTTCATACGGACCGGTAACTCCTTGAGCGTCACGTCCTCCCGCTAACCAGGTGGTGGGAACCACTGCCTGGTAACGTGCAACTTTACCGTCCTTGATAGTGACCCAGTGGGAGAGGTTACCTCTCGCAACCTCAACAAAGGCGTAACCTTGAGCGGTTTGTGGCCAAGAGGAGGGTTCCCATTTGCTGGCATCGAAAACGTCTATATTACCTTCTTTAATATTGGCGACCAGCGCGTTGTAATCCTCTAACAGTAAGTTGGCAGAAACTACTGCCTCGGCAGCGCGGGCAAAGGTGCGCCCCATCGTCGAGTTAATCTGAGCAGGGGTAATTCCCAGGGTAGAGGCGGCGGATTCCACTAGCTTCTTAACCGGCGCAAATCCTTGCGCATAGGCGAGCATCAAACGCGCCACCGGACCGACCTGCATCGGTTTACCGTCATAGCGAGGAGCCTTACACCAGGTATATTTACCATCAAAGTCATCACCTAGCCACTTAAATGGCGGCTTTGGTCCGTTATATTTAACGGTGGTTTCCCCTTTATCAGGGGTAAGACCTTTCTTGTCCCCCACTGAATACTCGTACCAGGCTGAGGTTACAAACTCTTCAATCTTGTGCGGATCAAAAGGATGAACCTTGCTCAAATCCCCGTTCAAAATCACGCCAGGTTTAATGGCGCTATGTCGAGAATCGACCCGGGACTTGTTGGGGTCTCCCCCAAAGGTGGCACCAGCAAGACCTACCGCTAGATAGTTCGCGTGGGTAGCCCCGATATCGAAATAGTCTTTATAAACCCCGGCAACTGCCAAAACGTCTGGGTAATAGCAGTCATTTACGAATTCTACGATTTCATCAATCCAGGTTTTCACCTGATCTAATTGTACCTGGTTAATGGATTCCGAAGAGTTAGGATCAATTGAGCAGGCCATTCCCCCGACCAGGAAATTCGGGTGGGGATTCTTGCCTCCAAACACCGTGTTAATGCGAATCATGGATCGCTGGAACTCTAAAGCATCTAGATAGTGCGCCACGCACATCAAATCTGCTTCCGGAGGAAGCCGGTAATCGGGGTGATCCCAGTATCCTCCGGTAAAGACCGATAGCTGACCAGAGTCAAGAACGCTCTTGATGGTATCTCTAACTTCGGTGAAACGTTTAAGGTTGTTTCCGCGCCACTTTGAACCGATAGAGTTCGCAAACTCGACCGCTTTTGCCGGGTCAGCTTTTGCCGCGTTAGGAACATTAACAAAATCTAGGGCGTGCAAGTGGTAGAAGTGAATCACATGGTCTTGGATTTCTTGCGACCCTAGTACCAGGGAGCGAATCAAGCGGGCATCATCGGGAAGAACTGATCCTATTGCGTCCTCTACTGCGGTAATGGAAGCAATAGCGTGAACGGAGGTACAAACCCCGCAGATACGCTGCACAAACGCCCAAACATCACGCGGATCACGGTTTTGAACGATGGTTTCAAGACCGCGGAACTGGGTGGTTTCACTCCAGGCTTTCTTAATTTTTTTTCCCTCGGATTCAATCTCAATACGCAGATGACCCTCGATACGGGTTAGGGGATCGATGACTACTTTTTCGGTCATTACTTCGCCTCGCTGTTCTGTTTATCGCTAGTAGCGTCCTCGTTTAGGGAGTTATTTTCGCCCCCAACTGCGTTGTCTCCGAAAGCTGCCATCGGAGAATTCTTGGTAGCTTTGCGGTCAGCTGCGGCTCTAGCAGCGGTTATTCCCGCGTGTACCGCCACCCCAGCTGCTACCGCCCCGGTCAAACCCAGACCTACCTTTTCGGCAGTGGCTTCTACCCCAAAACCGGGGATATTTGGCAACTTGTCATAGAAAGGCGTAAACCGGTCATAAAAATCTCGTTCAGTACAACCGATACAGGGGTGACCTGCACCAATTGGCCACCCTGATTTCAGATTCCATTGCACTATCGGGCAGGGACTAAAAGTTGAAGGCCCTTTACAGCCCACATCGTACAAGCACCAGCCTTCACGCGCCCCGGCATCATCGAATGTGCGCACGAATTGGCCGGCATCGAAATGAGGACGACGCGGGCAGGAATCGTGAATCCTCTGACCATATGCAAATAGCGGACGACCCTCAGAATCAACTTCGGGAGCCTTACCGTGAGTCAAGATATAGGTTAAAGACGCGGTGATTACCTCACCGATTGGGGGGCAACCCGAAACATTAATTACCTGTTTATCTTTAATAATTTCATCGACGCCTACCGCACCGGTGGGATTAGGTTTAGCGGCTTGGACAGATCCATATACGGCACAGGCGCCAACAGCCAAAATCATAGTGGCGTTCTTGGCAGATTCCTGCAAGACTTGTTCAGCCGATTTTCCACCGATAGTGCAGTAGATTCCGCCATCTTTGGTAGGAATAGAACCATTTACCACCAGGATATGTTCGCGGGCATTAGTTTCTTCCAGCGCTTTTTCTGCCGCTTCCCCAGCTGCCGCCATCACCAGTTCGTTATAGTTCACGGACAACAGGTTTAGCACCACCTCTTCCACAGTAGTTCCCCCACTGCGCAGGGTGGATTCCATACAACCGGTGCATTCTTGAAGCTGCAGCCAAACCACATTAGGTTTAGTGATTGCCCCCAGTTTATCGGCCAGCTCCTCGGCGGCTTTTTGTGCTGGAGCTGCGTGTGCCATTTCGGGAGTTCCAACCGCGAAAATAGCGGCTAGACCAGCACAATACTTCACGAAATCACGTCGGCTAACCCCGGCGCTGGCTAGATTTTCGGCGAGGGTACCTTCTCGCCAAGGCTTAATGTCATAGCTCATACGTAATCCCTTGTTGGTGACGGAATTAGAAATAATATTAGACAAGCAGTCTGTGAACTACAATACCTAGTCCCTCAATATTGGCTTAAAATTGAGTATAAGCACCCTATTATTTACGCAATGAAGCAATTACGTATTCATAGATTTTGCAGCCAGTCAATCCACTCATCCACGCCTTCACCATTTAAGGCCGACACTTCAATGACCTTCACTCCCGGATTGACTTGCTCCAAGAAACCCCGGAATTTTTGCATATCGAAGTTTAGATAAGGCGCGAGATCCATTTTATTGACAACGACCACCTCAACCGAGCGGAACATCACCGGATACTTTAGGGGCTTATCCTCGCCCTCGGTAATCGAAAAAACCATCGCCTTAGCGGTTTCGCCAACATCGAACTCTGCCGGGCACACCAGGTTGCCAACATTTTCAATAATCACCAAATCAAGAGCGGTCAAATCCAATGCTGACAAGGCTTTATGCACCATCGGGGCATCCAGGTGACATTCACCTCCAAAACCGTGACCGGTGTTAAGTAAAGAAATTTGCGCCCCGTATCCTGCCAGACGTTCAGAATCCATAGGGGTTTCAATATCACCCTCGATAACTCCTACCCTGATTTGTCCTTGCAGCTTAGACAAAGTTTGCTCTAACAGGGTGGTTTTCCCCGAACCAGGCGAACTCATCAGGTTCACCACTTTTACGTTATTTTCCCGGAATGACTGGCGATTATGATCTGCCAAATGATCATTTTCCGCGTAGATATCTTCCAAAATCTCTATACGTTCCCGACCTGTTTCATAGCCGGAATGATCCCCGATTAGTTCCGGATCGACCACATATTCCCCATGGTCATGGTGATGAGAATGCTCCCCATGATCATGCGCATGAACTGTACCATCATCATGGCGATGAAAACGTCCCATTATTGTTTCCTTTCTGGCGAAACCTCAATAGACACCACTCTAAACTCTTCCCCGCTAATTATCTGCAGATCCCGCGAGGAGCATTCTTGGCAGCGAAAATCCAACGCTTCCCGCAATTCGGTGCTAGCTTTACATTCACGGCAAGACACCACCGCCGGTATTTCGGTGATATTAAGCCGGGCCGGCCCGCGCAAAGTAGTCTTACGAACCGCTCCCCAGGCGAAATAGAGAGCTTCGGGAACTACCTGACGCAGATGCCCTACCTCTAATTCGACCTCTAGCACCTCACGTCCAGCTGCATTTCGCGACACTATCCGCGCAAGTTGGCGTGACAGTGCAACTTCATGCATAACGACCCCCTAGGTTTTCTTATTGGCGAGGACGCGCCTAGGCTCGCCCGACATCTAACTTTGAGCTTACCGCTAGGCTTAGGACGATAGATATTTTAGATGGGGGAGGCAAATATGCGACGCGCCTATCGACTACGCGGAGTAGTACAGGGAGTAGGGTTTCGTCCTCACGTAGCGAGAGTTGCTAGCGATTTTCCCATCACCGGTTTTGTGGGAAATGATGACGAATCGGTGTTTATAGAGGTACAAGGCAGTCCCCAAGACATTGAAGATTTCATCTCCAAGCTGCTCGCTACCCTCCCCCCATTGGCTCAGGTTCTAAAATGCGCCGCCCAAGAAATGCCAGACATCGAAGGTGAACACAGTTTTCAAATAGTTAAATCGCGTCGCCGCCCCGGTGTACGTACCCTGATTCCTCCCGATACTGCCACCTGTCTCGATTGCCAAACCGATATGGCAAATCCCAATAATCGGCGCTACCACTACCCCTTTACTACCTGCACAAATTGCGGCCCGCGCGCCACTATTATGATGAACTTACCCTATGATCGGGACACCACCACTATGGTTAAATTCCCGATGTGCCGGGCTTGTCACGCCGAATACACAGACCCGACAAACCGCCGCTACCATGCGCAACCTATAAGCTGCTTTGACTGCGGGCCAGTGTTGTGGGTGAGCGAAGCAAAAAAACCAGATTTGCGTCCTCCAGTCGGAAAGCGTGCCCCGCTGATTGATGCGGCTTTATCTCAGGCTCGTCAGCGGTTAAGTGCCGGGGAAATCTTGGCAGTTAAAGGTATCGGCGGCTTCCACCTGATGTGTGATGCCCGCAATGAAGAGACGGTAGCCCGGCTGCGTAAACGAAAAAATCGTGGAGATAAACCTTTCGCAGTCATGGTGGGCGATATTGAAGCGGCACGCAATCTTGCTCAACTTAATCAAGCCCAAGTTGAAGCACTGACCAGCCCATCTCGACCGATTGTGATTGCCCCGGTAAGTTCTGACTACCACCTGGCAGCCAGCATTGCTCCCGGTCTTAACGATATTGGGGTGATGCTGCCGTATGCTCCCCTACATTTGGAACTTTTAACCGCTGAATGCGCTGAGATGGCATTGGTTGCGACCTCAGGGAATCTGGCAGGAGAACCCTTGTGTTTTACCAACGAGGACGCCGCCTCGCGTTTAGCAAAAATTGCGGATGCTTTTGTATTCCATGACCGTGATATTCACCTGCCGATGGAAGACTCGGTTTTCTTGGGGAACTCGAAGACTACTATCCCCTCGCGGCGGTCCCGAGGATATGCACCACTACCAGTACCGCTACCTAGAAAAGCTGAAGTTCCGACTTTAGCGGTGGGAGGAGAATTAAAAAACACGTTTTGCCTGGCCAGCAAAGATTTGGCACATATTTCGGGACATATCGGGGATATGGGTACGCTTGCCAGTCAAGAAGCCTTCGATAGGGCGGTCACTCAAATGCTAAATTTCCAGCATGCTCGACCTGAACGAATCGTTTGCGACCTACATCCCGCCTACTTGACCACCGCTTGGGCATCAAGGTTTTCCGCCGCTAAAAATATCGAATTAGTGCAGGTACAACATCACGTAGCCCACGCTTATTCCCTGTTGGCGGAGCGAGATTGCCAATCCCGAGCCCTGGTAGTAGCAGTGGACGGTACTGGTTATGGCGCTGACGGCACTATCTGGGGAGGAGAAATCCTGGAGATTGCGGGAGAGACCTGGCAACGCCGCGCTCACCTGCCCTCATTTAGCTTGGTAGGAGGCGACCGGGCAGTGCGTTATCCCTGGCGAGTTGCTTTAGGGATTGCTCACGACTGGAATCTGGATTGGATAGCAGAAGTAATCAGTGAAGAAATTGGCGATAGGCAGGGTAATACCGGCGAACTTGAGCTGGTTAAAAGTCAGTTAAACAGCGGTTTTGGAGTAGTATCCACCACCAGTTGTGGCAGATTATTTGATGCCGCAGCCGCTATCCTTGGAATCTGCACATCCGTTAGCTATGAGGCGCAAGCCGCCATGCAGCTAGAGTCCGCTGCCACTAACTGGGCGCATGCTAACCCGCTTCCCCGTCCTAAAACGTTCAAATCTTTTCGAGACCTGTTTGAAATTTTAGGTGAGGGCGAACGAGAAATCGGGGAACGCGCCTGGTTTTTTCATGTGGGCTTGGCAGGATTACTGGCTAATAAAACCCAGGAACTAGCTGAAGAAAGCCAGATATCTACGGTGGGACTAACTGGCGGGGTGGCTTTGAACCGCCTGTTTAGCACCCAGTTTACCCACCTGCTCCGCAAGGAAGGCTTCAAGGTATTAACCCACCGCACCGTGCCCCCAAATGATGGGGGGCTGAGCCTAGGACAGGCGTGGGCAACGGTTTTAGGGGCAAGCGAGGGCTAATATCACTAGGTACCATCCGGCCTTTAACGTACTCGCCTAGATTATTAGCAGATTCGCGGCAGCGGATCGCCCACCAACATATCAATCATCCGAGTCCCCCCGAAAGCCGTCACCATCACCACCGATGACTCCGGTTTGGAAACTACCCGTCCGATATTAGCGGCTTCTTCTCCGCCCGGAAGCGCCCGCAGCGTCTCCAGCGCGGTATCTACCTGATCAGCGGGAACTACCGCACAGAACATGCCTTCGTTCGCCACATAGATAGGGTCGATACCCAACATATCGCAGGCACCGCGGGTCATATCGTGTACCGGAATAGATTCGTCCTCGATAGCTATCCCTAAGCCGGTAGCTACCGCCAGCTCATTGAGCACTGTGCCTAGTCCGCCACGCGTAGCGTCCCGCATCCAGCGGGTCTGCGGTACTGCCCCCAATAAGCCTTCAACCAGGCAATTAACCGCGCGAGTATCGGATTTAATCGGGGCTTCAATCGCCAGGTCCCCGCGTGCCATCATCACCGACATCCCGTGATCGGCAATCGCTCCCGAAACGATAATCCGGTCACCGCGCTGCACCTGGTCTGCTCCTAGTTGGCGCGAAGGCGGTACAATCCCGATTCCGGCAGTGTTAATAAATAATTTGTCGCCGCTACCTTTGGGAACCACTTTGGTATCGCCGGTAACGATTCTTACCCCAGCCTTCTCGGCGGCATCTCGCATCGCCTGTACTTCCCGGCGCAAATCCGCAATCGGCAATCCCTCTTCCAAAATGAAACCGGCACTAATTACTTTGGGGATGGCACCAGATACCGCCAGGTCGTTGACGGTACCATTAACCGCGAGCTCTCCAATAGAGCCGCCGGGGAAGACAATCGGATTAACCACATAAGAATCAGTGGACATTGCCAACTTATACCCGGAAAAATCTGCTAGCGCGTCCTCGTCCTCGGCAAAAACGCCGAGAATTTCCGTTAAAGGAAGCACCCCTGCATCGGTCAGTTCCTCTAAAACCCGGTTACCATAGCCGGACACAAAAACCTGTTCCACCAGGGCAGCCGACGCTTTCCCGCCCGCCCCATGCGATAGCGTCACGTATTCATCTTTGAGTTTCATGCCGCGACTGCGTACCCGGGCAATATTGGAGTTTACTTTTGCTTCATCTTGATTAAGCCGGTTTTTCGGATCCATATATCGATAATTGCACAACGAGGTGTCATTTTCATCTTTTGATAGCTCAACTAAATGACAGTAATCTGGAAAAGAAGCTTGCTGAAGGAGATTCATATGTGTTTGGGAGTACCAGCCGAAATCGTAGCATTCGACGAAACCGAGAGTGGCCGCGCCAAAGTTTCACTATCGGGAGTCGAACGCATGATTTCCACCGATTTACTGGCAGACGAAGGTTTAAAAGTTGGAGACTGGGTGCTGGTACACGTGGGATTTGCAATGTCTCAGATTGATGCCGATGAGGCGGCCACCACATTGGAGCAGATAAAAAAGTTAGGACAGTTCGAGGACGAACTAGAACAGTTCAAGACCACCTCCGCCGATTAGCCCCTAATTAAGCCTGCACGTGGAAAAAGAAGAGTGAACCAATGAAATATGTAGACGAATTCCGTGACCCCGAGTTTGCGCGCAAACTGGTAAAACGTATCAATGCGGAGGCTTGTCATTTTGAGCGCCCATTAGCATTTATGGAGATTTGTGGCGGACACACCCACACTATTTACCGGCACGGCCTTGAGCATTTATTGCCCGAAAACGTACAGTTCATTCACGGCCCGGGCTGCCCGGTGTGCGTAATCCCCATGGGAAGGGTCGATGACGCCCTCTGGCTGGCTAACCAACCGGACGTCATATTGACGACTTTCGGGGACATGATGCGGGTACCGGGCTCGCAAGAATCCCTGCTCCAGGCGAGGGCGCGCGGGCGCGATATCCGTTTCGTTTACTCTCCCCTAGATGCTTTAAAGATTGCGAAAGAAAACCCGGATAAAAAGGTTATTTTCTTTGCCATCGGGTTTGAAACTACCGCGCCCTCGACTGCCGTTACCCTGCTAGCAGCCAAGAAACAGCAGGTAAAGAACTTTTCCGTGTTCTCTAACCACGTTAAAATTGAGCCACCGCTGAGGGCAATCGTAGGCGCAGATGAAACCCGGATTGATGGTTTTATCGGCCCCGGTCACGTAGCCACCGTCGTGGGCTCGGACGCCTTCAAATTCTTGCCCACAGAATACAACAAACCGGTGGTAGTAACCGGTTTTGAGCCGCTCGATATTCTACAGTCGGTAGCCATGCTAATCGACCAATACCTATCGGGAGCAGTCGAACGCGGTGAATCGCGAGTAGAAAACCAGTATTCGCGAGTAGTACGTCCCGAAGGTAACTTGGCTGCCCTAAAACTTCTTGACCGGGTATTTTCCACCCGCGACACTTTCGAGTGGCGCGGTCTCGGCTGGATGCCCTATTCCGGGATGGGGATTTCTGAGGAATTCGCCGCCTGGGACGCGGAGCGACTGTACAACGTGCCGGGGGTGCGGGTTCCCGATCCCCCCGCTTGCGAATGCGGATCGGTGCTCACTGGGCGGATTAAACCTTGGGAATGTAAAGTGTTCGGCACTGCCTGTTCGCCCGAAAAACCCATCGGTACCTGTATGGTTTCCCCCGAGGGAGCCTGCGCCGCGTTCTATAACTTTGGGCGCATTGACCGGGAAACCGCCCACGCCATCGTGATTGAGGATTAGCCAAGCCTGCTTTCTGGTCTGTTCTCGGGTCTGGCTCGGTAAAAGCGCTCCGGGGACCCCGATTTTCTCGCTTCAGCGAGAATAGGAAGTTATACCAGGAGGCTAAAAAGCGTGTTTCCGACTAAAAAAGATAGTGACAGCATACCTGTCCCTCTCGCATCTTTTACCGGCCGCGACCCTTTTGCTCGCAAACTCTTCCTTGCACAATTTGTCTTCTACCTCCCCAAAGCAAAAAACACGCCTATGCCTCCGACGTTACAAATGAGCCAAACGTGCGGGTAATAGTTATTCCGCCTACCAATAAACAATTCTGATAATTAACCGCGTATCCGAAAGCCAATAATATGATGTCAAGTGGGTGAAGCCTGCTCGGATAAAACTATCCCCCGCATGCAAGGCTCGCAGCTACTTACCACTGTCTGTTCCTCGAAAACTCCAATTTCCCGGCCTGTCGCGATTCAAGATCCTTAAACGAGGGGGCGAGGTTTTATCCGAGTGGGCGCGGTGGGCATAAGAATTCGGAAAACGTCGCCACGTTTTTCGAATTCTTGGGCGGGAGGAAAAACCTCGCCCCCGCGCACGATTTTGGGCAGGAGGAAAAAAGTTTTCCGCGCTCAGCCACTAGGCTGTTTCTTCGTTGCGAGAAAAGCAATACAACTAATTCATTCTGCATGTTGGCGGGGTTTTGTCTGTGGAGGGTGAAAACGTTACTTAGGTGGTTCTACTTGCCTGCACATATGCCTGAAAAATGTCGATGCGGGGCAAGATTTTCCTCGCGCCCCGAAATCCGTAAAAATACTCTGGCATCTTCACGGGTTTAACACCCGAAGCCTTCCCCTCGACATAAAACCGCTCCCCGTTCTCCCTAAGTAGTCTGTCCCTCTCATATCTTTTACCGGTCGCACCCAATTTCGAGACATTATCGCCCTCCCGATACAGTTTCACCCTCCCGAGATGGGAAACGTGGTCGCTTTGGGGGTGGTTTGGCGATATTGGGAGGGTGTTTTTGTCTGTGGAGGGTGAAAACGTTGCTTATATAGTTCTTGCTGCCTGCACATATGCCTGGAAATTGTCGGTGCGGGGCGAGGTTTTTCCTCTCGCCCAAGAATTCGGAAAACGTGGCGACATTTTCCGAATTCTTATGCCCACCGCACCCACTCGGATAAAATCTCGCCCCCGCGTTAGACACACCGTTCCACCGTCACTAGAAAAGCAATACAACTAATCTCATACGGTTTGGCAAAAGCGTTTCAATGAACGCGGAAAAGTTTTTATCCGAGCAGGCTAGACACCCTTGTCATCATATTTTTCGACCTTCGGATACCCGGTTATAAATCAGAATTGTTTGTCGGGCTTTATGTCCATTATTTGTATTTGTCACAGGCAAATACGGATTTTGGGCAGGAGGAAAAAGTTTTCCGCGCTCTTTCTGACAAGAATAAAACTAGACAGGATTTTCGGACAGATTATTACTCGTTTTGGATTTCGAGGAGGGTTAAGGCTTGTTCCAGGTTGGCGGCGGCGCCGGCTTCACCGTCTAACCAATGGATTCTGGGGTCTTTGCGAAACCATTTACGCTGTTTACGGGCAAGCTGCCGGGTTTGCAGCGCGATTTGTTCCACCGCCTCTTCACGGGTGATTTTTCCGGCTAGCAAATCCATAACCGCTTGGTAACCGGTGGCGCGACAAGCGGTAGGAGTGTCCGCCAAACCTAGCTTTTGCAACTCCTCGACTTCCGCGATAAATCCTTGCGCCAGCATTTGGGTGGTGCGTTGGGCTATGCGCTCATCAAGTACGGGAAGTGACCAGGAGATTCCCAATTGCAAAGCAGGTTGGAAGTATTCCCGCCGTGGCATAGTGGCAGAGAATTTCCTGCCGGTTAGCTCATAGACCTCCAGGGCGCGAATGACCCGGCGTTCATTAGCCGGCACGATTCGGGCTGCGGACTGCGGATCAACTTCGGCGAGGCGTTGATGCATTTTCTCTATCCCCAGCTGCGCCGCCTGTGCTTCCAGCCGAGCTCTAATAGCGCTATCAGTTCCGGGAAACTCAATTTTGTCAAGGACAGCGCGTACATATAGTCCGCTCCCCCCTACCAGTATCGGTAGCGCTTTGCGTGCGCGAATTCGCTCAATAATTTGGCGACAACTGCGCTGATAGTCTGCTACTGACGCTTTTTCGTCTAGCTGTAAAACATCTAACAAGTGATGTGGGATTCCCCGGCGTTCATCTACCGGAATCTTCGCGGTTCCGATATCCATACCGCGATATAGCTGGAAGGCATCAGCCGAAATAATCTCGCAAGTGATTCCTTTCTCCCCCAACGCCGCAGCTAATTGCAGGGAAAAACCAGATTTACCGCTGGCAGTTAGCCCGACTACCGCTAGGAGAGGAAGCTTGGAGGAATCCATTAGGCTACCTATCCGCGAGGACGAATGGTGGGAAGTCCCAGTGAAACCTGCTGGGAGTATTCTTCCTGTTTACTCTGACGCGCCTGCCAAGCATCCCCGGCTCTGGTGGGGCGCACCGAGAATAATCCTCCCTCCAAGGCAGAATCTGCAAGTAAGTTATGGGGAGCGCCATGAGTGACAGTAGCCGTCACCATATCTCCTGGTCGCGGCATTTCCTGTCCGGCAGGTAATGCTACGTGGACTAGGCGTCCATCTCGGGCGCGACCAGATACCCGGTGAGTTTCTTGATCTTTTCGCCCCTCGCCCTCGGAAACTAATACCTCTACTTGGCTGCCTACAAGTTTCTGGTTTTCTTCCAAACAAATCTGGTCTTGCAGCGCAATCAACCGGTTGTAACGCTCTAGCTTGACCTCGTGGGGAATCTGATCCTCGCGGTCAGCCGCCGGTGTGCCAGGACGCGGCGAATACAAGAAAGTGAAGGCAGAGGCAAAACGAGCCTGCGCTACTACCTCCAGAGTCTGCTGGAAATCTTCCTCGGTTTCTCCAGGGAATCCTACGATAATATCGGTGGAAATCGCAGCCTCGGGCATAGCTTCCCGCACTTTATCCAGTATCCCCAGGAAACGTTTTTGCCGGTAGGAGCGGCGCATCGCGCGCAAAATAGTATCAGAGCCCGATTGGAGTGGCATATGCAAAGTGGGCATTACGTTTTCAGTTTCCGCCATTGCCCAAATCACGTCGTCACTAAAAGCTGCCGGATGAGGGGAGGTGAAGCGTACCCGCTCTAAATCTTCGACATTTCCGCAGGCACGCAGCAGCTTGGCGAATGCTCCGCGATCTCCAAATCCCGCGCCATAAGAATTTACGTTCTGCCCGAGCAAAGTCACTTCAATCGCGCCTTGCGAAACCACGGCCTCTACTTCCGCGAGCACCTCCCCAGGGCGGCGATCGCGTTCGCGTCCCCGCAGGGAGGGCACTATACAAAACGTACAGGTGTTATTACAGCCAACCGCGATTGACACCCAAGCGGAATAGGAGGATTCTCGCCTGGTGGGCAAAGTGGACGGGAAAACTTGCAGGGACTCTGCGATTTCTACTTCAGCGCGGTGATTGTGCCGTGCCCGCCGAAGCAATGCGGGGAGCACATCTATATTGTGGGTGCCGAATACTGCGTCCACATAGGGAGCTTTTTCAATGATTTTTTCGCGCATCTGCTGCGCTAAGCAACCTCCCACCGCAATTTGCATTCCGGGGCGTTCCCGCTTCACACTGGCCAGTTGCCCGAGGTTTCCAAAGAGGCGGTTAGCTGCAGCTTCGCGTACCGAGCAGGTGTTGATTACTACCACATCAGCGCCGCCGTCCCCGGCATTGGTAGCGCGCTGGGCTGCTTGCGGAACCAGTTCTACCGGTATCAAGCCGTCAGCTTCTAGCAGCCCCGCCATCCGTTCGGAGTCATGCTCATTCATCTGGCAGCCAAGAGTTCGCACATGATAGGTGCGAGGCATTTTATCGTTGCTTGTCATCGCGCTTAAGTATAATAGTCAGTTGCGTCTTAGGAGAAAACTATTGTGAAATAATGCAAGATTCTAATAGGCGGCGTTTCCGTTAGGAGTTCCAGCAGAGCCGCTAGGGTGAAGATAGAGATAATAGCTTTAAGGAGATTATGATGCCGAAGTTGCGTCCTTTCCGTGCGCTGCGTCCCACTAGCGAGGCTGCCCCGCAGGTAGTGGCACTGCCCTATGACGTTATGAACCGTGAGGAAGCTGCCGCGCAGGGCAAAGACCCGAACTCTTATCTGCATATCACGCGCGCGGAAATTGATTTGCCCCTAAGCGTGGATCAACACGCTGATCAAGTGCATGAGCAAGCTGCCGCCAATCTAGCGGATTTCATTGACCGGGGCGTGCTGGTTCGCGAAGACCGCCCTTGCCTATATCTTTACCGGGAGACTTGGCGAGGAAGAGCCCAGGTAGGAATCGTAGGATGTGCCCAGGTTGGCGATTATCAAGACGGCACTATTAAACGGCACGAGAAGACTTTAGCGATTAAGGAAGCCGACCGGATTAAACATTTTGACCGGGTGAATGCCCATACTGAACCGGTATTTCTCACCTATCGCGCCCGTGAAGAAATAGACGCCCTCACCGCGCGGGTAACTCAAGACCAGCCACTGCTCAAAGGAGAAACTTTGGAGGGCACTGTCCATGAACTATGGCCGCTCTCGCTGGAAGACACTTCTTTAGCTAGCGGCATCTTTGAATCATTGGACTATTTTTATATTGCCGATGGACATCACCGCTCGGCTTCCGCGGCCAAAGTGGGACTTTCTCGCCCCCGGCGCGCAGATGCCCCCTGGAATGAATTCCTAGCGGTCGCGGTTCCCGACCACGACCTGCGGTGTCTGCCCTATAACCGGCTGGTGCTTGATTGGGGAGATACCACCCCCGAACAGTTTTTGAAAGACTTATCGCAGGTAGTAGCGCTAAGTGAACTAGGCGAGTTTGCTGCCCCGGAAAATGCTGGTGCTTTCAGTATGTATCTCGGCGGCAAATGGTATGCCTGCCGCTTCCGTCCCCAGGTTTTAGCCGGTAAAGAGCTGCCTGATTCTTTAGATGTGTCTTTGCTGCAGGAACAGGTACTTGCTCCCCTGCTGGGAATTACCAATCCGCGCACCAGTGAACGTATCGAGTTCGTAGGCGGGATTCGCGGGGACAGCGAACTTAAATCAGCGGTAGATAAGGGCGCTGCCTGCGCGTTCTACATGTACCCTACCCAGATTAACCAGGTAATGGAGGTGGCTGACGCGGGGCAAATCATGCCCCCTAAATCCACTTGGTTTGAACCGAAACTGGGCAGCGGCCTGTTTGCCCATCCCCTCTGGGATTAGGCGGCGGGCTGCATTTTCTACTTTCTCGGCCCCGAACTGCGAACCGGTTTAGGATTTACCGGGGTTTAGCGCCTTTGTTATTACGAGGACGCAGGCAGACTTAAGCCGGGCGAGGTTGGTCTTTCGCGCCCCCAAAACGCCGATTGCGTCCTCCAAATGCGGCTAGTTCCCGCCAGAGTTGTTCGCGTTTAAACTCTGGCCACATCTCGGGAACGAAGCTCAGCTCCGCATAGGCGCATTGCCACAGTAAAAAGTTAGAAAGGCGTTGTTCCCCGGAGGTGCGAATCAGTAAATCCACATCCGGCATTCCCCCCAGATACATTTCCCGCGCCAAGGTGTCCTCGCGGACATGGTTTTCACTGATTTCCCCGGACGCCACCCGGCGGGCAACCGAGCGAGCCGCATCAACCAGTTCCGCGCGCCCTCCATAGTTAATACACATGTTAAACACCAGGCCGGTGTTATTTTGGGTCAGTTCGGCGGCCGCTTCCAGCTCCTTGATAACCGATTTCCATAGCCGACCGCGCCGCCCCGACCAGACTATACGCACGTTCCAGTCGTTTAGTTCGTGGGAGCGCCGGCGAATCACATCCCGTGAATACCCCATCAGGAAACGTACTTCCGCGGGAGAACGTTTCCAGTTTTCGGTGGAAAAAGCATATACGCTCACCATTTTTACCCCGGCCTCTACTGCCCCGGCCAGGGTGTCCATGAGCGACAATTCCCCGGCCTGGTGTCCTGCCGTGCGCGGTAATCCCTGCTGGTTAGCCCAACGCCCGTTGCCGTCCATGATTAGCGCCACGTGGGAGGGAACTGACGATAATGGGGGCATTGGGCTACCTTGCCCGGGGGGAACGGTGGCTACGAAGTCTTTATCGCTCATATTCTTATTATGCCTTGCGTGCCATCACGGACAGGGATTTTAGCTTTCGCTCTAACACCCATTCGGTATAGGCAGTGACCACTTCTTCTGCTATCCCCTGAGTTAGCGGATCCGCCTGGTAGACCTGTGGCCACTGTCCCGCCAACAGCGCGGCGAGCAGGTCGGTTACTGGCTTAGAAATGCGGATACCTCCGCTTAACTGACAGTTTTCGCAAACTACCCCACCTGCAGGTGCGGAAAAAACTTTAAAGGGACCCGCAGTACCACAGAGGGCGCACTGGTCTAAAGCCGGCGCCCATCCGGCAATGGTTAGGGTACGCAATAGGTAGGAGGATAGAACCATGCCGGGGCGGTGCGCCCGATTTGCTAAAGCGGGTATTGCGCCAGCTAGCAAACGATATTGACTGCGCGAAGCCTCGCCCTCGGAAAGCTTCTCGGCAGTTTCTAGCATTACCTGCCCCGAGAGGTACCGTTCATAGTCGCAAGCGATTTTCGGAGCATTGAGACTGAGCGAAGTGGCGTGAGTAACCGTGTCCAGGTTACGCCCGGAGTGTAGCTGCAGCTTTACCCGGTTGAAGGGGCTCAGGCGCGCCCCAAATTTTGAGGAGGTGCGGCGCAGTCCTTTAGCTACCGCCCGCACCTGCCCATGCTCGAGGGTGAGCAGGGTCAAGATCATGTCTGCTTCCCCTAGCTTGGTGGTTCTCAGGACTATCGCCTGGTCGATATAGGTTCGCAGCACCCGCTCATTATCTCATATCTAGTTGCTAGGTCAGCTCATATAGTTCACAGGGGCTTGGGGTGACTACTAGCGCTCTCCTCCGCAAATGCGAATATCCGCAGCCACCCAAATCCTGCAAAACGATTGCTAGAACCCCTGCAAAACGATTGCTAGAACCCCTGCAAAACGATTGCTAGAGCATTATAAATGCACTTCAGCAAGTTTTAAACGCCCAAAGCTTGAATTGGAAATGTAAAGGTAGGAACGTCATTTTCCAGCTTCGTGAGCTTAGCTATCGGTCCAGCCAGAGTAACTACTGCCAGGAACGAAGGTTTCTTCATCACCTCTAAATCGAGCGTATTCACGATTTCTTGCAGTTTTTGCCCTGCTTGAGAGATTTTGGCGGTTCCTAGTTTGACTTCGATACCTGCCCAGCGCCCATCAGGAAGAGTAACAATTCCATCGATTTCCCGACCGGAGCTATCGCGGTAGTGATAGAGCCTACCTCCTAAAAAGCTAATCAGGGTATGTAGATCATGGAGAACGGCGCTTTCTAATATCAAGCCGAGAGTTTTCGGGTCATAGGCTAGCTGAGTAGGCGTAGTTCCCAGAAGATTAACCGCCATAGCTGGATCAGCTAGATGATATTTACTGGCCGTACGCAGCCTTGCTCTCGTACGTAGCTGCGGCAACCAGGCAGGAATCTCTTGAACTACAAAAATCCTCCCTAGTAGTTCCAGATAGTTAGAAATGGTTCTATTTTGGATTTCTGCTGCTAGTCGCATGATGTCGCGGCGAATCGTGTCTATCGTTAACTCACTAATCACGCTGCGCGCTACCGACTGTAGGACTGCCTTGATCACTTGCGGAGAATGCCGAATCTCGGCGAGGCGAGACAAATCTAGGCGGGTTACCTCATCAATATATGCACTGATACGGCGGGAAGAAAGCGAAAAGTCATCATAGAGCATATCGGGGAATCCCGGGCGGCATAGCAGATTGATTGCCGAGGTGGGGTCATCTTGACCAGGGAAAAGGTCAGGGAATTCCCCCGCAAATAAGTTGCGTAGGGATATAGATGGCATTGAGCTACCCTTGCCCAGAACTTGGTCTTTTTCACAGGTAGTCATGGTTTGCTGGGTAAGACGCAAGAAGCGTCCCGCCCCAGTATGTCTGGTAATGTCATCAGCTGGGAGGGCGGATCCGGTCAAAATGAAACGTCCGCGCTCCGCCCTGCCGTCTACCTCGCGGCGAACTAGATTCCAGCTTTCGGGGATAACCTGCCATTCATCTAACAGTCGGGGGGTATCACCACGAAGAAGTAATTCAGGTTGAAAATCAAAGATTTCTTTTGCGTGGGGAGTATCTAAAAAGATATAAGAGTTAGCCGCATTTAGGGCGCTCATAGTTTTTCCGCACCCACGAGGACCCTCGATTATAACGGCGCCTACCCCGTGCAGGATTTCTTGCAAGGCGCTATCAATCATTCGGGGTAGATAGGGTCTACCCACTATTGCTTCGGTATCCACATGCTTATTATAGCAGTTCAAAAGCTCTAGCGCACTTTTTGCAGACGCCCTAGCGCACTTTTTGCAGACGTTCTAGCGCAGGTTTTGCAGACATCCTAGCGTTCCGCGCGGTTGAGGGCGCTAATAACCGCCTTATACGTAGCGCGAGTAATCGAAGGATCGATACCTACTCCCTCACCTCGAATACGTAGCTACTAGCAGTGAAACTCTGATTGGCAACTGATAGCATGATTTTGTGTTCGTTGATACCCCAGGTAGCTTAACTCCGGAAACGATGCAGTTGCGCGCCCTATTAGCCGCAAATATCAACGAGTTTCGATCTTTACTGGAAAAATACGGAGCCTCTAATCCGCTGCTTTTTGGCTCGGTAGCCCGTGGCGATGCCAACGCTAAAAGCGACATCGACATCTTGGTTGAGATGAGCCCCGAGGACGGAAACCTGTTGATGCGGGCGAGCGGGCTATTGGCGGAAACCCGGGAGCTTTTAGGGAAAAATATAGATATTTTCCCTGTTCAACTAGTAAAATCAGAGGTTAATCAGCAAGCACTCGATGAGGCAGTACCGCTATGATTCGAGACGATAAATCACGCTGCCAAGACATTTTACGAGCAATTAACAAATGTGAATGCTATCTGAAACAACTAACCCCTGATAGCTCTGCCGAGTTTACTGAGATGGTAGAGGATGCTATAGAACGGAACCTACAAATAATAGGGGAAGCCGCCAGCCGTTTGTCTTGTAAGGTCACCGACTCAAATCCAGATATTCCCTGGACGCAAATCAGAGGATTTCGCAATATTCTAGTTCACGAATATTTCGGAGTTGATATCCAGATAATCAGGGACGTAGTCGAAAACCACTTACCAGCATTAAAGAGCGCGTTAGAGAATCACCTTAAACGGACACAGCCTTAAAAACACCTGGTTGTTCAAGCGATGATCTCTACAAAGACGGAGTAGCAGTGATTCCTCTGTCGCTCCTAGGTTAATGCAGCTCAGAAAGTGCTAGCGGACTATTTGCAGACACCCTAGCGCACTATTTGCAGATGTTCTAACGCAGGTTTTGCAGACGCCCTAGCGCTCGGCGCGGTTGAGGGCGCTAATAACCGCCTTATAGGTAGCGCGAGTAATCGAAGAATCAATACCTACTCCCCACAGCACCTGACCGGCAATCTCGGCCTCCACATAGGCAGCTGCCCGCGAACTCTCACCGGTTTCCATCGCGTGCTCGACATAGTCCAGCACCTTAATATCCAGACCCAGCCCTTGGAAAGCAGAAATAAACGCCTCAATAGGGCCGGGCGCCACCGCCTCTAAAGTGCGCAAAGTACCGTTATCTATAACCCGTGCCCGCAAGGACACTTCCCCAGTTTCATGATTGTTATCTGCGCGCGAATCACGCAGTTTAAAGCGCCCCCAAGGCGAAAGGTTATGTTCCTCTCCGGGCAAATACTCGTCAGCGAAAATCTTCCACAAATGCTGTGAATCGACCTCGCCCCCAAACTTTTCCGTATAGTCCTGGACATGGCGATAGAACTCTATCTGCAAGCGGCGCGGCAAATCCAAAGAGTAGTCACGTTTCATCAGGAACGCGATACCGCCCTTGCCAGACTGGGAGTTCACCCGCACCACAGCCTGGTAGTCGCGTCCTACATCACCGGGATCAATCGGCAGGTACGGAACCGCCCAAATTACCTGGTTCTGATTACCGCCACCAGCCGCAACTTCCCGGGCACGCTTATCAAAGCCCTTCTTAATGGCATCCTGGTGAGAGCCAGAGAAGGAAGTGTAAACCAGATCGCCAGTATAGGGCTGGCGGGGATTAGTTTCCATCCGGGTGCAATACTCTACGGTTTCACGCACCCGATCCAGGTTGGACAAATCCAACATGGGGTCGATTCCTTGGGAATAAAGATTCATTGCCAAAGTAATCAAATCTACGTTGCCAGTGCGCTCCCCCTGCCCCAATAGGCAGCCTTCTACCCGGTCAGCACCGGCTTTCATAGATAGTTCTGCCGCAGCAATCCCCGTTCCCCGGTCATTATGGTTATGTACCGACAAACAGACGTGTTCACGGCGACTCAGGTTCCGGCTCATCCATTCGATTTGATCCGCATAAGAGTCCGGGGTGTAACGCTCCACAGTTGCCGGCAGGTTCAAAATAATTTCGCGATCCTCATCAGGCTGCCAAATATCCATGACCGCTTCACAGATTTCCAGGGCGAACTCGGCTTCGGTATCCACGAAGATTTCTGGAGAATATTGCAGCCCGAAAACCGTGGAATCATCTAATTGCTTTTCAGCTTGCGCGATTACCTCGCGCACCCCGTTTACTGCCAGTTCCACGGTAGCGGCTTTATCGTTATGGAATACTACTTCCCGAAAAGTCGGTGAGGTGGCGTTATAGATATGAACATTGGCGCGCGGCACCCCCACTAGGGACTCTACGGTGCGTCCGATTAAATCTTCACGCGCCTGAGTAAGTACCGAAACGCACACGTCCTCGGGAATCGCGTTATCTTCAACCAGCGAGCGCACGAAATCAAAATCTATCTGCGAGGCAGCCGGAAACCCAATCTCGATTTCTTTCAAGCCAATCTGCACTAACAAATCAAACAATTTGCGTTTACGCCTCGAATCCATCGGCTCAATCAACGCCTGATTACCGTCCCGCAAATCCGTAGATAGCCAACGGGGAGCCTGGGTAACATTTCTATCTGGCCAGGTACGATTTGGTAGTTTCAGGGAACTATCCCAAAAATGAGCATATTTTTGAAACGGCATTCCAGAAGGCTGCTGCCGGGGAGCTTTACCAGTAGTTCGCATGGGAAGATTTCTTTCTGCTCAGTTAGATGGCTGGCCGAAATGGCAAATAAACCCGCGACGAGCCTCGACCACTTTTACTGGACTTCGTCGCGGCAATCTAGTAGCAGAATGAATGTGCGCATGGCTCTACTTTAAGCAGATTGCCTATGCTACGGTAACCAACGTCCCGCATATTGAGCTGAGGGCTGCGGTTCCTTAGTTGATTCCCGAGGGATAAACGCGGCCTCTCCAGCTATCAGACAATCTCCTGGTTTAGGGGTATAGGACGCACCAAAAATCTGTTTCATCAGCACCGTCACCCCCAGGTTAGCGAGTTTATCGACCGGCTGGTCAATCACGGTAATCGCCGGAGATATTACCGAAAACCAGGGAACATCATCGATGGCTACCAGTCCCAAATCTGCTCCCAAGTGTATTCCCAAACTTTTCGCAATCATCAACACCCCTAGAGCTATCTGGTTAGAAGCGCAGATAATAATATCTGGACGGTATAGCGACAGAATACAGCGAGCGGCACTAGCTGCCGACACTGCCTCGTGTAGACAATACTCAATCTCTAAATGGCTAAACCCGCTGCGGGCTAATTTTTCTTGCAGCTTTTCAGCTCGTCTTTTACCCGCGATACAAAACTCTGGACCTGCCAGATAGGCAGGACGTCTATATCCTAAGGAGCACAAATGCTCAGCCATGTCTTGCATAGCATTGGCAGAATCAATCACTATCGAGGGTATCGCTGCTCCCGGTGCTTCACGGTCTAAAGCCACCATGGGTAAACCATCGGGGGCCTCGGGATGTATCCACCCGGGAGCTATCCGTGATGGGGGTACTACTAACAGTCCATCCACCCCTTGTTTTGCCAACGCCCTAATCCCGTTTTCATAGCTTTTTTCATCTTCATGGGCGTTAGACAGCAGCAGCGAAGTGGCATGGGAATGGACGGCTCGTTCTACACAGTGAGCCAGCATCGCATAAAACGGGTTCATTATATCCCCAACTACCAGCCCAATCGTTCCGCTACGACCAGTACGCATAGCTGCCGCTAAGCGATCTTTTTGATACCCTAGCTCTTCGGCTGCGGCTAGGACTTTACGTTGGGTCTGTCCGCTCAGATGGGTACTGCCGTTGAGGGCGCGCGATACGGTAGCAATCGAAACCCCAGCGGCTTTTGCCACGTCACGGATGGTTGCCATTAGAAATCGCCTCCTCGCGCAAAAACTTAACGTTAAAAATCCTAGCAAGAAAACTCACCTTTGAGGAAACGTTTACAAGAAAGCTAAAAATAAAACATTGCCCCTAGTGCCGTAACCAAACGCGCCCTCAATCCTAAAACAGTGGAGCTAGCGAAAACTAAAACCCTAAACGCCCTAACATTTTCGTGTCAGATTGCCAGTTCTTCGCTACCCGGACATGCAGGTGGAGCTGCACTGGCCGCCCCAGTAACTTTTGAATCTGCCGTTTAGCTTTAATCCGAACTCGGCGAATATGGCTGCCACCTTTACCTATCAAAATTCCTTTTTGGGAATCGCGTTCCACATACACATTCACGTGCACATCTAAGGGCTTAACTTCCTCTTGAGAAGTTCCGGCAATATCCTCCCCGTCATAGGAGGACGAGGGGGCACTTTCAGCCTCGCCAGCGCCCCTACCTTCCTTGCTAGTAGGCATCTGTTCTTTAGGGAGGCGGTGACTGCCGTATCCAAGTTGCGGCCCAGTATCCTCACCCTGATAAAGAATCTCCTCTACCTGCACCGCTATTGAGTGCGGTAGTTCTTCACGCACCCCCTCCAATGCGGCTTCCCGCACAAACTCGGCAATAGTTTTTTCTACCGATTCGTCACTAGCCTGGTCACGGGGATAAAGAGGGGGTGAAGATGGCAGATATTTCGCAATCTGATCAGCAAGAACGGTTACTTCTCCGGTTAAAGCACTCAATGGAACAATATCGTTCCACTCCCCCAGCTCTTCAGCTGCCACTAGCGCTGCCACCATTCGCTCTTTAGAAACCAAATCGGCTTTGGTAACTGCTAGAATTACCGGGATATTCAGCTCTTTAAGTTCGGCAGCAATATAGCGATCACCGGGGCCAATCTTTTGATCGGCAGGTACACAAAACACCACCGCATCCACGTCTACTAAGGCTTCCCGCACCATATCGTTTAGCCGTTTACCCAGCAGCGTGCGGGGGCGGTGTAGACCGGGAGTATCGACCAACACAATCTGATAATCCTCACCTTGAACCACACCGCGCACATTATGTCGGGTAGTTTCGGGACGGGAGGAGGTAATCGCGACTTTCTGCCCAACCAAGGCATTAGTTAAAGTAGACTTTCCTACGTTAGGGCGTCCCACTATGGAAACGAAACCTGCACGGTGAGAAAGTGACCAGGAGGAATGCGGTACGCTCATTGCTAATCCATTTCTGTTTCTAGACGTTTTACCAATAGGGTATCCATTTGCCGACGCCTACCGGAAACGCTTTTTACCCTTAGTTCCATTCCAACTACTTTCACTTTCGACCCTACCAGTGGTACTTTCCCCAAAGCCTTGGCCAGTAGCCCACCCACGGTGTCCACTTCATCATCATCTACTTCTAGATTCACCAGCTCCGCTAAGTCATCTAACCCCAAACGTGCAGGCACTACCCAAGTATCTGCTGCAATTTGTTGAGGTTCTTCTTCGGCACGGTCATGCTCATCGGTTACTTCTCCTACCAGTTCTTCTAAAATATCTTCGATGGTTACCAGACCGACCGTGCCACCCCATTCATCAACCACTACCGCAATATGGGGTGCGTCTGCCTGCATTTGACGCATCAAATCATCGGCAAGCATCACTTCGGGGACAAAAAAAGCTGCTCGCATCATTTCTGGAACCGGATGATCCATCAGTTCGGGGCGGGAAAAACAGCGGGAAATCAAATCTTTTAGATAAAGCATTCCCCGGACATCGTCTGCGTCATCTCCCAGAACCGGAATTCTAGAAAACCCGGATTGGATAAAAACCTCGAAAGCCTCTCGAGCTAAAGTTGTGGTTTCTACCGCCACCATATCGGTACGCGGAACGATAATTTCCCGAACCAGAGTAGTCCCCAGTTCCAGAGCCGAGCGCACAATCTGGCGATCTTCGTCCTCGAAAGCTAGATTTTCTTCCTGCCCCATTTCATCGACCATTTCCCGGAAATCTTCCGCGATTTCCGCGCGGGAAGCAGCTTCCTCAACTGGGGAAAGTGGCGCTATCCTTTGCACTATCCATCCTACCGGGCGGGACAGAACCGATATTATTCGCCCGAAACTCACCATTTTACTCAGCCATAAAGCGGTAGCTTCGGGGCGATACTGCCCCACACGCATTCCCGCAAAAGTAGCAAAAATAAGCAGCAACACCCCCAATACCAGCACTGTCATCAACAGGGAGGCCCACCAGGGAAACCCTAACCCCAACATTGCGATACTCATGCAGGTAGCCGCTAATATCTGCACAAACAAACGCCAGGATTGGCAAATAGCCAAGGTGTTTTCCTTTTGGTCTAGCAGGGAGCGCACTAGCGGAGCGCGACGATGTCCCTCTTCTACCAGGTCTTGAGCCCGCGCATGAGAAAGGGTTTGAAAAGCTCCCAATGCCGCTGCCCAAGCGGCATCTACTGCCACCAAAATAATAGCTAAAGCCAGTAGAGCCGCCGCTGGTATTTGAGATAACAAATCTAGCTCCGCTCTGCTAAGAAAGTCAGTAATAATTTGCGCTGCAAAGCAAACATTTCCTTTTCTTCTTCTTTTTCGGCGTGGTCATAGCCAAGTAGATGCAACATACCGTGCACCGTAAGCAGCAGCATTTCCTCGGTGGAAGAGTGTCCCGCGTTGACGGCTTGCGCCTGAGCTACCTCGGGGCAAATCACAATATCCCCTAAGATACCTGCCTCGGTGGGAGAATCTGCGCTTCCGGGACGCAGTTCGTCTAGAGGAAAACTCATCACATCGGTCGGGCCTTCTAAATCTAACCACCGCTCATGCAAGGCGGCTATTACGTCTGGTTCCACGAATATCAGCGACATTTCTGCTTCGGGCGACACGTGCATAGCGCTAAGAACATAGTCAGCTAATTCTTGGAACTCAAGTCCATCGATTTGATAGTCGGTTTCATTTAAGACTTCCACACTCACCGCTTTTCCTCCCTCTGGTCTCGACTGGCAAAAGCGCGCTCATAAGCATCAATAATCATTCCCACCAGCTTATCGCGCACCACGTCCTCGCTGGTCAAATAACAAAATTCTATATCTTTAATTCCGGTGAGGACGCCTTTAGCGTCTTTGAGTCCCGACAGTTTCCCCCTAGGCAGGTCAATTTGGGTAATATCCCCGGTCACTACCATAGTTGACCCCTCCCCCAGGCGGGTAAGGAACATTTTCATCTGTTGCGGGGTGGTATTTTGGGCTTCATCTAGCACAATAAATGCATGGGAAATGGTGCGCCCGCGCATATAGGCAAGCGGAGCGACCTCGATGGTTCCCGATTCTAGGAGCTGGGCAAGTTCTGCTGGTTCCAGCATATCCCGTAAGGCATCATAAAGAGGACGCAGATAGGGGTCAATTTTCTCGGTCAGATTTCCGGGAAGAAAGCCAAGGGATTCACCAGCTTCTACTGCCGGACGGGTCAGAACAATTCTGGAAACCGCTCCGGATTCTAGGGCTTCTACCGCTTTAGCCATTGCCAGATAAGTTTTACCGGTACCGGCAGGTCCTATTCCGAATACAATCCGATTATTAGAAATTGCTTCTAAATAGGTTTCTTGACCGGAAGTTTTTGCTCTTATCTGCTTGCGCTTGGTGTGCAATACCGGTAAGGCTTCCTGCGATGACATCAACTTCAAGGCTTGCGTAACTGCCGAAGCAGATAGCGGATTGCCGTGACGAGCCGCTGTAATAAGCTCGCTAAGTAAATCCGCCCCCATCCGCGCCTCGCCTGGATTGCCCAGGAAGGTTACGATTCCTCCGCGAGTAGTTATCCGCACCCCTGGCAGGTTATCTTGCATTGCCCGCAGCACTTGGTCGCCCGGTCCGAATACTAAAACCGGATCGAGATCTTCGGGCAAAAGTACCTGGGCTTGGTTAGCAACCATTTAGAGCGATTCCTCCCGATTCCATAGCCCGCTAGTAAGTCCTAAAGCTGCTATTGCGGCAGGTCCAGCGCTAGAGGAACGTAAAACAGTTGGACCCAGCCTAGCTGTGATTGCCCCGACCGCTATAAATTGGGCGGTTTCCTCCGGGCTCACCCCGCCCTCCGGACCTACTATCAGGTGTATCATTTTCGCTTGACTTACCGATTCCCAGGCTTTAGCCAGGGGCAGAGAAGCATCGGGGTCAAGGAGTATAAATCGCTGTTCCCTGCCACCAGTAGCGATTATTTCAGTCAAGCTAGCCGAATCAGTTAGTGGCTCTAAGTGTGGCCAATTTGCACGGCGAGATTGTTTAGCCGCAGCTTTAAGCAGCGCTTCCCATTTCTTTTCCCCCCGTTGAAGTTTCGCACCTTTCCACTGCACTATTGAACGTTTAGCTGCCCAGGGACGCACGATACTGACCCCCAGTTCGACTGCCGATTCTACTGCCTGCTCGTCACGTCCTCCTTTGGAAAGCGCCTGGATCAGCCCGAATTGGGTTTGTGGGAGGGGAAGGTGCAGCCTTTGCTGAACCTGAAAGTCAAAACAGTCTTTGCCACTAGCAGTAATTTTACAGCGCAGACGCAACCCTTTGCCATCAACTAGGTCGAGGATGTCCCCTGAGCCTAGGCGTTGCGAACTGATTGCGTGTCGGGCTTCTGCCCCGTTTAGACAGCCAACCGCGCCTACCTCAAGTTCGTTTAACGGCGGGCAGGAACTGTCTCCAAGAAAGACCGGAAGAATCATGCTTTACCTGCGAATCGTTCCCGAAGACGAGAGAAAACACCGCTATCTGCAAGCGGTTCGGGTTCTACCCTATCTTCCTGGCGTAGTTGCGCTAACTGTTCGATTAGGTCGCGCTGGGCACTGTCAAGGTTGGTCGGTACTTGCACCATAATGTTTACAATCAAGTCTCCGCGTCCTTGTCGCTGTAAGCGTCCTACTCCCAGACCGGGCAGACGAATCTGCTGCCCAGGTTGAGTACCAGCAGAAATAGCGATTTCCTGAGTCCCGTCGAAGGTTTCTAAATCGACTTTAGTACCCAAAATGGCGGCAGTCATTGGCACTCGCAGGGTGGTTTCCAGGTTATCTCCCTGCCGGGAAAATACCCGATGAGCACTCACTTGGATTTCTAAATATAAATCCCCACTAGGACCGCCTCCCGGTCCTACTGCGCCTTTGCCGCGCAGCTGTACTTTATGTCCGGTTTGCACTCCCGCCGGGATTTCTACCTGCATAGTGGCTGTAGTTCGCACCCTTCCCTCCCCGGAGCACTCGGGGCAAGGGTCTGGGATAGTAGTACCGTGAGCGGCACAGGCGCTACAGGGAACTGTAGATTGCATTTGCCCCAGGAAAGTGCGGGTAGAGCGGGTTACCGAGCCACGACCATTACAAACCTGACAGGTACGCGGAGAAGTTCCCGGCGCACAACAGCTTCCCTCACAGGTGGGACAGGTAACGGCGGTGCGTACTCTTATCTGCTTCTTTACCCCAAAAACGGTTTCTTCTAAAGAGATTTCTAGGCGCTGACGTAAATCTTCACCGCGTCTGCCTCTGGGGGTTGGGCCCGCGCCGGTGTCCCCTCCGAAAAAGCTCTCGAAAATATCGGAGAACATGGAAAAGTCGCCCATTCCGGAGCTGGCAAACCCGGATTCGCCTCCCATATCGTAGCGGCGGCGTTTTTCCGGATCAGAGAGGACTTCGTGTGCCATTGATACTTCTTTGAAAGCCTCTTCTGACTGTGGCCCGGCAACATCGGGATGCAATTTGCGGGCTTTGCGGCGATAGGCGCGCCGAATTTCTGCCTCTGTAGCGTCCCGGGATACCCCTAAAATCTCGTAGTAATCAGCCACCGATACTTATTCCTCTTTCCTAACCTACCTGGTCATCATCCGCGATAAATACCGCGAAACCGCACGCACGATACTCATTGCCTGCGGATAGTCCATTCTTTGCGGGCCTACTATCCCCACATGGGCGACCCCGCTGTCTTTATCTCCGTAAGCCCCTGCCACAATAGAGGTTTCCGACAGGGAATGCTCCCCCGATTCTGAGCCAATGGTTACCGTTACTGGTGAATCTTGTTGATCGATTTCTGAGAATAGCCGCAGCAAAGTAACCTGTTCTTCCAAAGCATCTAGAATCGGACCGATAGAGCGAGAAAATTCGGGGCTAGAGCGCACCAAATTTCCCGCTCCCGCCATTACAATCCGTTCGGTTTGTTCCCCGGTGAGAGCCTCGCGAATAATCGGCAATATCTGGGAAATAAGCTCTAGCTGTTCCGGGGAGGCTCCCGCCATTAAAACCGGCTCTAACTGGGCTATTTGACTATCTTCCATTCCCTGTAAGGTAGAATTTAGCAAGAGGGCGAGGCTGCGGCTGGCAGCACTATCGACCTCGTAACGCGTGTCAATGGTTGTTTGTTGCACCCGAGCGCTGTTGGTAATCACGATTACTAACAGCTTGAATTCTGCGACTGGAATTAGTTCAAGGTGTCGTAATCCGCTGCGTTCATAGTGGGGGTATTGCACAATCGCTAACTGCCTAGTTAGCTGGGCTAAGGCGCGCACGGTACGCTCAACTATGTCATCAAAATCGGCGGCTCCAAAAACAAAAGCCTCAATCGCGCGGCGTTGAGCAGAGGTAATAGGACGAAGTTTAGAGATTTGATTAACGAACGCCCGGTACCCTTTTTCCGTGGGGATTCTACCGGCAGAAGTATGCGGTTGATAAAGGTAGCCTTTTTCCTCTAAAACCGACATATCGTTACGTACGGTTGCGGGAGAAACTCGCAAATCATGCCGATCCACCAACGCTTTAGAGCCTACGGGTTCACCGGTTTCTACATAATCGGTGACGATAGCTCGCAAAACGTCGTCGCGCCGGATGCTTGCCTGGCTCATATCTCCTCGCTGTCCTCAAATAAACGATAGGGTGCTCAATATCCTTAAAACTAAGCACTCTACCGCCCCGACTGCTAACTCTACCCTGATTGCCAGCTAGTTATTAACCCCAAATCGCAGATTCGCGCACAGCTAAAGGTAACTGCCCTCAGCTGTGAGCCTCGTTCAGCACCTGCACCATCGATAAAGCTGCCTGCACCGCCTCGTAACCTTTATCTTCGTGAGAGGATTCCAGGCCCGCCCTATCTAGAGCTTGTTCTAGGTTATCGCAGGTGAGCAGCCCAAACCCTAAGGGAATCTGAGACTCAACTGACACTTTAGTCAGCCCATAGGTGGCCGCGTCACACACATAATCGAAATGAGGAGTGCCCCCGCGAATAACTACTCCCAGACAAACTAGGGCATCTGCTTTCCCGCTTTCAGCATAGGCTTTAGCCGCTAAGGGAAGCTCAAAGGAGCCCGGAACCCGCACCACTTCATAGTCTGTCTTCGCGTCCTGGCAGGCACGTTTAGCACCTGCTATCAACCCCTCCATAACCTGTTCATGCCAGCGGGTAGCTATAATTACTATTTTTTTACCCTCGCCACCGATATGTAAATCGGGAACTCCCCCTCTAGCCATTTCTATCTCCTTAGGTCTGTTATTCAATAGGACGCGCGAAGCTATTTTTCTTCGGCTAACTTATCAAGGTTATGGAAAGTATGCCCTAAACGCTGTTTGGTGCGTAAATACTCGATATTATGCGGGTCGATACCTACTTCCAAGGGAACGATTTCTGCCACCGTAATCCCATCTTCGTCTAGCAATGCTTTTTGGGGATTATTGGTTAGCAACCGAATGTTAGTTATTTTTAGTTCCCTAAGAATTGCCGAGGCAGCCCCGTATTCGCGCAGGTCTACCGGCCATCCTAGGTCAAGGTTAGCCTGTGCGGTATCGCGACCCTTATCTTGCAGAGCATAGGCTTTTACTTTTTCCCCAAGTCCAATGCCACGTCCTTCTTGCCCACGCAGATAAATAATCGCGCCGCCCTCGTCCGCTACCTGTCTCATCGCTTGCTGTAACTGCGGCTCGCAATCACAACGCAGTGAACCGAAAGCTTCCCCGGTTAGGCATTCGGAATGAATCCGCACCAGCGGGGTATCCTCTAGGGTCTTTTCCGAGATTAAAGCGATATGGACTGCGCCTAGCTCCGCGTCTCGATAGGCGCGCACTGTGAAGTCCCCAAACTTGGTGGGCATTTTGGCGCTGGCTATCTCTTTTACCCGAGCATCTGCAAGCGCTTCTGTTCGCGGTTGTAGCCGGGATAGATAATCTTTTAATTCCGCGACTGTTATTAGTTCTAAACCAAACTTTTCCGCAATCGCCGGGCAATCATGGTAACGAATCATTGAACCGTCATCGTGAACCATTTCCCCGATAGCTGCTACCGGCATCAGCTCTGCCAGTTTCATTAAATCAACTGCTGCCTCGGTGTGTCCTGCCCGGGTAAATACCCCGCCGCTGCGCGCCCTCAGCGGCAAAATATGCCCCGGACGTACCAAATCTTCACTGCTAGAGAGGGGATTGGCTAAAGCTCGCAAAGTAGTACGGCGATCCGCAGCTGAAATCCCGGTGGTCACTCCCCTCGCGGCATCACAAGAAACGGTGTAACAGGTACGCAACTGGTCTTGGTTGGCGGTCCACTGGATTGGTAAACCAAGCAGTTCTGCCCGTTCAGCGGGCATGGGGGCGCAAATATAACCGGAGGTATAACGCACCATCCACCCCATCCACTCGGGGGTAACTTCTTGAGCACTAACAATTGCATCTACTTCATTTTCCCGGTCTTTGGAATCTGCTACCAAAACGGGTTTTCCTGCCCGTAGCGCCGCGCTGACCCGCTCAAATAACTTTACCAAGTCACTCATTAGTTTTTACTCCCCTCAAGTAGACGTTCCACATATTTCGCTATCTGGTCAGTCTCCAAATTGACTAAAGATCCGACTGAAAGCGTTCCTAAAGTAGTGTTATCTCGGGTGACGGGGATGATTGCAACCCGGAAATAGTCCTCACCCACCGCGGTTACGGTTAGAGATACCCCGTCGATCGCAATCGAGCCTTTCCGGGCAATCTGGGGCATTAATGAGGGCGGAGCCGAAATCTGTAGCTCCCGCCAACGCTCCCCTTCCTCTAGGGAAGTTACCGTGCCGGTGCCGTCAATATGCCCGGCAACCAGGTGTCCCCCTAAGCGATCCGTAGGCAGGAGGGCGCGCTCCAGGTTAACCCCCTCGCCAACCTGCTTTTGCCCCAAAGTGGTAAGCCTGACGGTTTCCGGCATGGCGTAAGCATAGAAAGTATCGCCTTCTACCCGGGTTACGGTCAGGCAAATCCCGGAGGTAGCCACCGATTCTCCGGGGGACAGCTCGGAGGCGAAAGTGCAAGAAATCCCAATTTCGAGGTCTGCTTCTCGCTTATTTAACGAGCTAATTGTCCCGACCTCTGCGATTAGTCCGGTAAACATGCTGTCCCTTCCTTTTCTAACGCCAAGAAAACATCTCCGCCTAACTCTTTAACCTGTTGCAATTGGAAATCTCGGGAACTTGTCAAAGCGGTAATCCCCAAGTCGCCTATTCCTTTGTGCCCCGCGCCCAACAGGCGAGACGCTTGGTAAATATGTAGTTCATCTACGAGATTCGCCTTCAACGCTGCGGTCACCAAGGTCGGCCCGCCCTCCAGGAGCGCGAAAATCTCTCCGCGCTGATAGCAGCTTTCTAGTACCGTCTTAAGGTCGTGGGTGCGAGCCTGTTCTGCTTTGCCCGCAAGGTAATAATCTGCGGGAAGGTTGCGCTTGCCCACCACGAGGGGACGCGGCTGGTGCGGGAGCTCGCGTCCATCGGCTAGACGCGCCGACAGTTGCGGGTTATCAGCGAGGACGGTACCGGTACCGGCAATAATCACATCCACGTTGGAACGAATCCGGTGCGCATAGGCACGCGAGAGCCGATTGGTAATCCACTGGCTAGAACCATCCTTAGCGGCGCAATACCCATCCAGGGTTTGCGCCACTTTCGCAATCGTCCAGGGACGGCCGCGCCGGGTGGCCTGCACCCAGTGGGCACTAACTTCCCGCGCCTTCGCGAGGACGTTTTCGTCAATCCTCGCTTCACTAGCGGGAATCGCGTTAATCCCCTGGCTTCGTAGATACTCTCCGCCACCACTAGCCCTAGGATTAGGGTCTGGGACTGCCCAGATTACGTTTTTAATCCCCGCTTCAAGCAGGGCGCGGCTACAGGGAGGCGTTTTACCACTATGGTTGCACGGCTCCAGGGTGACTACTGCCGTCAGCGGAGCAGAGCCAGTATCCTCTTTTAGGTTAGAGAGCGCATCTACTTCCGCGTGAGCGCTGCCCGCTCCCCGGTGATACCCCATTGACAATATCCTGCCGGCAGGAGAAAGAATAGCGCAGCCTACCTGGGGATTTCCTCCGATTCTAGGACCTTGCAATGCGGCTTTAGCGGCGGCAGCAAGGGCGTGAGTTAGGGCAGATTTAGGGGGAATAGACAGCGCCAACAAAAACCTCCTCGCAAAGCTAGGTGTTCCGAGGAGGCGTTGGCGCGCGAAAACGCCACGCGAGCCTGACTGCCCGTGCTACCTCTCATCCGGACTATAACCGTCGGTACCGGAATTTCACCGGTTCAGCCGCCCATATAGGCGGGTCGCGGACTTTACCGCCGGTTCGGATTTTCACCGACCCCGGAGCACCCGTTTATTATACCACATTTTCTCTCGGTTTGCTTGAGTTACGAGCTACCGCTGTCCAGCCTTGCGCCTTGCCAGCGGAGATAGCGCCCCGTTTAACGCGCGAGGAGAACACCCATTTGCCATAATGAGAATGAATCCAAGAATAGGAGTTGTCCATGATTCCGAATTATCGTTTTGGTAGCGAAGAGTTACCGGTACAGGTCGGTCGCTTCCTGCTAGTTGTTTCTCCCACCTGCCCTTATTGTCGCCGGGTTACAATTGCGCGGCGGCTTTTAGGTTTAGAGGGCGCAATCGGGGTTCGTTACGCTACCGGATCGGGCCCGGATGGTTTCGAGTTTATTCGGGATGGCTATTCCTATGATCCGCTGCTGATGGTGCGTTCAGCGCGCGAGCTGTATCGCCGCCAACCCAATTTTGAGCCTGATGACCCGCAAACCGTACCGGTGATACTAGATTCCCAGCGGGGTAACCAGATTGTGGCCACCGAGTCCGCCGATATGCTGCTCGATTTTTGCACCGCCTGGAAACCTTTTAGTCATTTTGAAGCCCCGGATTTGTACCCGGCAGCGGAGCGAGCAAAACTAGATACCCTCGACGCTTGGCTAAATAAGCAGCTAGTTGGCCCGTCTTGGTCGGTTTCTCACGGTGAAGCTACGCTGCAAGCTCGCCAGGATTTCTCGCTGACTTTGGAGCGCCTGGAAGATATGTTGCGGGAAAATCCGTTCCTTACTGGTGAGCAGCCCACCGAAAGCGATATTCGCGCCTTTGTGGTTTTCCAAGTGCTTTCTTCGTCCGCTCCCGAAATGTTGCGTGATTTCGAGGCCATTAGCGAATATCTTTCTCGCTTGAGCAAGTTGCCGGCTTGGGTCAGTCCCGAAGAGGCGGCGGCTTTGGATCCTAACTATTCCGGCAGTGGCGAATCTGAAGACTCTGCCGGGGCGATCGCCTGTAGCGCTTAAAGTTTCCCCTATAGTTAGGGCGTGTTAGATCGCTACGGAAAAGACGTCCTCGCTAACGACAATTGGCGCAAGCTCCCTGCTTCCCGCCCGGTGGCTGCTACCCGCGGCCTGGTAGTTGAGGACGTGATGACCGGTTTTGTAGGCGCGGTCTTGCGCTGTTATAAATCCGGGGGAATGTATCTGGTGGAGCTGGAGGATCGGCGTGGCATAGTGCGGGCTTTCCCACTAGGAGCCGGTTTTTGGATTGACGGGAAACCGGTAGAACTACGGGCTCCCGCACCTAAAGTGAAAAACGAAAACTCTCCTAAATTGGCAACTGGTCGCGCTGCCACTAATTCGGGTTCACGCCGCGACCCTCGCCAGGACAAGCGCCGAGCGCGGGTGGCGCGGGCTTCCCGGATTTGGGTAGAAGGACGCCACGACGCGGAGCTAGTAGAACACGTTTGGGGCGATGACCTGCGCGAGTTAGGAGTGGTAGTAGAAATCCTGGACGGGGTGGATCATCTTCGAGAGCGGCTAGCCGAGTTCGCTCCGACCCCGCGGACAAGAATCGGTGCTTTAGTGGATCACCTGGTAGCCGGCTCTAAAGAGTCGCGTATCGCCCAGCAGTGTATCGAAACTTTTGGCGAGGACGCAGTCGCGATTGCGGGGCACCCCTTTGTGGACGTGTGGCAAGCAGTAAAACCGCAGCGAGTGGGGTTATCCACTTGGCCGCAGGTGCCGCGCGGCACCGATATTAAAGTGGGCAGCCTGCAAGCGCTAGGCTTGCCGGCTGCAACCCAAGCGGATATTGCTCAGGGTTGGAAACATATTTTGCGGCAAGTGCGCGACTGGCGCGACCTAGAACCCGGTCTTTTAGGGCCGGTAGAGTCCCTAATTGATTTCGTTACCGCCGCCGACACCCGCTAGCTACCAGCCCAGTAGCTGACCAGTAACATAGTCAGCCATTAAACGTCCGCGCAAAGTTAATATCGCCTCACCGCGAGCGGCTGCTTCTTCCTGTAAATAGCCGCTAGCTACTAGCCCTGCTAGCCGAGTTTTTTCCGCTGCGGTCAGGGATTTTACTCCCGCTGCGGTTCGCAGTCCCAGCATAATCCGCTCTAACTCGCGTCCGGATTTATCAAGCACTTCCCCATCTTCAACTGGGAGCTGACCGGCGTTTACCTGCTGCGCATAGGCACGTGGATGCTTTTGATTCCACCAACGCACGTTTGCGAGATGAGAATGCGCGCCCGGTCCAATCCCCCACCAGTTCCAGTCCCGCCAATACGCCAGGTTATGACGGGAAACGTTAGTCAAATAGGTAGCATCCGGAATAGCGGGGCTGGGAAGATTCTCCCCTTCTTTAAGCCTTGCCCAATTGGAAATCTCGTACCAAACAAAACCCGCTTCCGCAAGAAGCGCATCTGCCATTTCATATTTTTCCGCCTGACTATCGGGGTTAATCGGAGGAAGTTTTCCCCTTTTCACTAGGGCGTGCATTTTGGTTCCCGGCTCAATCACCAAAGAATAGGCGCTAATATGGTCAGCCTCCAGCCTCAAAGCCTCCTGTAAGGACGTTTCCCAATCCGCTAGAGATTCCCCCGGAGTTCCATAAATTAAATCCAAGGAAACCGCTAGACCTGCCCTACGCAGCGCTGCCACCGCGTTTGGAAGGTTCTTAGGGCTATGCGTGCGATCTAAAGTTGCCAATACTTTAGGAACCGCTGATTGCATTCCCAAAGAGACTCGCGTAAACCCACTCGCCGCTAAATCCTGCGCTACCTGCTCGGTTATAGTGTCCGGGTTCGCTTCAATTGAGACCTCCGCCCCCGAAGCTATCCCCCAGGCGCTCCTTACCTCCTCTAAAATCGTCCTCAACGCCTTTGAGGGAAGCAAAGTAGGAGTACCTCCTCCGAAATAAACCGAGGAAAGCGGGGGTATGGTCAGGTTTCGCTCCCGCAAAAAACTGGCCGCTAACCTGAGTTCTTTAAGCGCGGATTGATGATAGCTTTCCCGGTTTGCCCCAGAACCAAAATCATTCACATAGGTGTTAAAGTCACAATATCCACAGCGCACCCGGCAAAAAGGAACATGAATATATAGGGCAAAACCCGGCTTTAAGGCAGATAGCGAAACCGGAGAATCGCGGCGGGAAGAACCCGGTGAAGCCCCAATTTTATCCGGAAATCGTCCTTTATCAGCAGTTGAAAACAGCTGCTCTAATCTGAGCGTACCCCCCACTAGAGCCGCTGTGCCACCAAATCGAACACTTCCCGTCCCGCATCTAGGGCGCGACGCTCAAATTTGGTCATTACTCGTCCCTCCCAGCGGGTAGCAAACCCGCCGCGCCCTGGGTCGGGGTCGTCCTCATGAGGATTAACCCCGGCATAGGGATTCTCGAAGTAGGGGGAATCCTCTATCACGTCTCGCATCTGGAAAGCATAATCCGACCAGTCGGTGGCTAGCCGCCATACTCCCCCAGGACGCAATACCCTAGCCACCGCCTGGGCAAAGCCCGCCTGCACTAAGCGTCGCTTATGATGTTTAGTTTTACGCCACGGATCTGGGAAGAAAGTCCAAACCTCGTCCAGGCACGCTTCCGGGAACAAAATCGGCAACGCTTGCGCCGCATCAGCCTCGATAATCCGCAAGTTACCCACCCGGGCTTTAACCGCTTTCGAGACGCTTTGTGCTACCCCCGGACGATAAACTTCGAACCCGATATAGTCACGATCCGGATGCGATACCGCTGCAGACACAATCTGTTCCCCATTGCCGGTACCAATCTCTAAACGCACCACACTGTCGCGGTTAAATAACCGTTTAAACGAAAGGGGCTTCGCGTCCTCAGCAACCGCTGTATAACCGGCTCCCATCGGGACTTCGACTACAAATTCTTTTGCATGAGCATCCCAAGTGTGTTGCAGGGAATCGCTAAGCTGGCGTGCCCTGGAGACAAAAGACTTAGACCTGGCCATATAACGTCCTTCTGGTGATGAAAGGTCAAAGCCTTGAACACTGTCGCTACTTTCATCAACAGCCAAAACGTCCTCTTCCACTTCAATCCCGTCTGCTGCGTCCTCATTAGCCATCATTTGCTCACTCATGATTTACCCCTTTCCCTTGGGACTATCCTGGGTTATTGCCTCAATAAAAGCAGAATTCGGGATTTCCACCGAGCCTACTGCTTTCATTCGTTTCTTCCCCGCCTTTTGTTTTTCTAAAAGTTTGCGTTTGCGAGAAATATCCCCGCCGTAACATTTCGCCAACATATCTTTTCGCAGCGCCCTAATCGTTTGCCTAGCAATAATGCGCGATCCAATTGCTGCCTGCACCGGAATCTCGAACTGCTGGCGGGGAATCAGTTCTTTCAAACGGCGCGTCATCTTGTCTCCGTAGGCGTAGGCGCTATCGCGATGCACGATAGCGCTAAACGCATCCACGCCTTCGCCATTTAGCAAAATATCTACTTTCACCAAATCAGCTGACTGCGTACCCGATTCGTGATAATCCAAAGAAGCAAAGCCCCGCGTCCGGGATTTAAGCTGGTCAAAGAAGTCAAAAACGATTTCCGCTAGGGGCAAACGGTAATGCATCTCTACCCTATCGGAAGACAAATACTCCATTTTGCCTAGAATCCCGCGTCTACCCTGGCAAAGCTCCATTATTCGCCCCACATAATCGTTCGGGGTAAGCACCGTGGCTTCAACCACTGGTTCCTGGACATCAAAAATCTTGCCATCTGGGTATTCGGAAGGGTTAGTAACCTCTAGTTCTGTCCCGTCCTCTTGGGTAACCCGATAGATTACCGAGGGCGCAGTAGCGATAATCGACAGTCCCGCTTCTCTTTCTAAACGTTCCTTTACGATTTCTAAATGCAGCAGCCCCAAGAACCCGCAACGGAAACCAAACCCCAAGGCGACGGAGGTTTCAGGCTCGAAAGTAATCGCGGCATCATTTAGCTGCAAACGGTCAAGAGCTTCGCGTAAATCTGGGAAATCATCCCCATCTACCGGGTAAATCCCGGAATAAACCATGGGTTTTGCTTCTTTATAGCCGGGTAGGCTCTCGATAGCAGCATCTTTCGCGCTAGTTACCGTATCCCCGACTTTAGATAGTCGCACGTCTTTGGCACCGGTAATCAAATAGCCTACTTCGCCCGGACCTAGCCCAGCAGCTGGGGTTGGCTCTGGAGAGATGACCCCAATCTCTAAAAGCTCATGTTCAGAGCTAGTAGACATCATTTTGACCCGCTGCCCTTTATTTAGATGCCCATCCATCATGCGCACATAGGTAACTACCCCTCGGTAGGTGTCATATACGGAATCAAAAATCAGGGCACGTGCCTGCTGCCCCGTCGAGTGCGGCGGGGGAACCTCCGCTACTATCCGGTCTAGTAGTTCGCGTACTCCCTCGCCGGTTTTTGCCGAAACCCGTAGGCAGTCCTGAGGAGCACCCCCTAAAAGACCAGCAATTTCTTCCGCGCAGCGGTCAGGTTGGGCAGCTGGAAGATCGATTTTATTTAGCACGGGAATGATAGTTAAATCATGTTCCATCGCCATGTAAAGGTTGGCAAGAGTTTGAGCCTCAATTCCTTGAGAAGAGTCGATTAGCAAAATCGCCCCCTCGCAAGCAGCCAGAGAACGCGACACCTCATAGGAAAAATCCACGTGACCGGGGGTATCAATCATGTTAAGTACATAGTTGGTATCGGACACTTGCCAGGGCATCCGCACTGCCTGTGATTTAATAGTGATTCCCCGTTCGCGTTCAATATCCATCCGGTCTAGATATTGTTCGCGCATTTCTCGCTCGGAAACTACCCCAGTCTCCTGCAACATACGATCAGCGAGAGTAGATTTTCCGTGGTCAATATGGGCAATAATGCAGAAATTACGAATCCGCTGAGTATCGGTGTTAGCGGGGGCAATCCCTAAATCGCGGTCGCTTGTAGCCAATCGTATATTCTTCCTGTTAATCTGGGTTATCTCTCTGCGCTATCGTATAGCCACAGGACGCTCAAGCCTAACTGTGAGGACGTGGTTTACGCCGAGTACGGGTACGGGTAGCAGATTTTGCGGGGGTTTCTTCTGGGCTGACATCTGAGCTATCGCTTTGAGCTACCTTGGCAGCTATCTCGGTTTTAGTCGCTGTTTTCGCGGTAGTTTTCTTAGTAGCGGTCGGTTTCCTGACCGCTGTTTTCTTGCGGGTAGCGGTTTTCTTTGCCGGAGTTTTCTGCTCGCTGGTCTGCTCAGCATTATCAGCGGTAGAGGCAGCTGATTTATCTTTGAGAGCCGGTTTCTTCCGTTCGCTACGATGGATTGGACCATAGACGGCGGAACGGTTGCGAGGCGCGGGCGATTTGGGCTTTTCGTTATCGCGTTCAACCTCGGATTCTTTAATCTTTATTACTTCCACCTCTTTTGCCTGAGAAGTAGAATCAGCTGCGGTTTCTTCCTCGGTAGATTCGGGTAAAATCGGCAGTCCCCATTCTTTGGCAACCAGTTCCAAAGAGTGAATACGAACCTGAGGGTCATAGGCATGAGTTACCGTAATAATCTCATCTACCATGTATTTACGTGACACCCAATCGAGTTTTTCCGCTACTTGCTCGGGGGTACCTACCGCATGGATAGATTGCAAAGCCCGCACCCGGTCAGCTAGCTTCTCGCCTAAGGTAGCATCTAAATCGTCAGTAGGGGGCGTTAAAGTCCCGGGGCGACCTGAAAGTACGTTACCTTGCACCTGTTGAGTAGTGGTGAACTGGTATTTAGCTTCCGCCTCGTCCTCGTTACACATAACGTTCACCCCCATCATTACCACCGGTTCGTCCACCATGGCAGTAGGGGCGTTAGCGTTAAACTCGCGCCGGTAAATCTCTATGGCTTCATCAACGTTATGGGGGGCGAAATGACCCCCAAAAGAATAGGGCATCCCCAAATCAGCCGCTACTTTCGCGCCAGCTGCCGAGGAAGAAAGCATCCACATGGGAATCGCTGTCCCCTCGCCTGGTATGGCACGCACCCGAGTGAAAGGACGATCGACACTAATAACTTCAATCCCCAAAATAGAGGCTTCTGCCCCAGACACCATTCCGGAATGGACAACCGATTTTTGATCTGAAAGATAGGACGCTAATTCCTCTAAATCTTCCTCGAAATAGGCAGGTTCACTAGATCCGCGATGTAGCGCCCTAGCCGTTGCAGGGTCAGTTCCCGGAGCTCGCCCTAACCCCAAATCCACACGACCATCGTAAATAGTGTGGAGCGTTCCATAGGTTTCTGCCACTGTCAAGGGGGACCAGTTAGGTAGCATCACCCCGCCCGCGCCTACCCGCAGCCTGGTAGTGTTCTCAAGGGCGCGAGTGATTATTACCGAAGAGGCAGAACACATGAACACTTGCGAACCATGATGTTCTGCCACCCATAGGCGGTTATACCCTAAACGGTCAGCGTTCTTCGCCAGATTTAGCGAAGTGTCCAGGGCTTCTTTCCGGGTCATCCCGGTAGAAAGCGGCGCCAACTCCAATATATTTAAAGGAACCCGCCCATTTGGTAACTTGGCAGCGGGAACTGGGTTAGATACCAATTTATTCCTTTCCTCAACGCCCCTTGCGGGGAAAAATCCTCTAGTACCAAGATTACGCTAATTGTGGCGCGCGCGGGGGCTAGAAACTAGGCAGTAGAATGAAAAATAGAGTTTTTGGTAAAAACCGGGACTCTTGCCGGGATTAAAACAGCGATAAAGGCACTATATTGAGCGCATCAGATAAAGAGGACGCAGCCCTTAACCTCGATAAGGTCAGCTTTGTTCGCGCCGACATTTGGGTGTGGGCTGTTCGCAAATATAAGACCCGCTCTGCAGCAGCTAAAGCCTGTAAAGCTGGACACGTAAAAGTTAATGGCAAGAGCGCTAAAGCCTCCTCACCGGTACGTATCGGCGATAATGTGGTGGTACGTATCGGCGGTTTTGACCATATTTTGACAGTTAAACAGTTATTGTCACGGCGCGTTAGTTACCCTCAGGCACGCTTAGCTTACGAGGATTTAACTCCCGAAAGGTTACCGAAATTGTCTTTACCGACTTTGCCTCTCCGCGAGGTCGGAAGCGGCAGACCCACGAAAAAAGAGCGTCGTCAGCTCGATCAGTTACGCGGACGTAACCCCAACCAGGGGCGCAGATAAATCTTTTTTATTGCTGACTGTTCCACTTTTTGCAGATATTTTGCGCTGCGAGCTGCTCTTTGGGGCTAGCTAAATCGGCTACCTTTCACCTTTCCCTTTCAACTATGATTCCCACTTACTAGGATTATTCCCCTGCAATTCCTCCTAGGAAGTGAGCTTGCTTACCTACCGGGATTCTTTTTCGTCTCCGACTAAGGTAACTGTTAAAGTAGTAGCCGGACTTTAGCCCCGGTCGGCTTTAGTCTTGCCGGTTTCTTGCCAGCGTGCCCCACACGCCAGTCCGATTCCGGCTCAGCCCTCTGGACCGAATATTGGATAACTCATAGGCAGTGAAACATTGGCAAATATTAAGTCTCAGAAAAAACGTATTCGTACGAACGAAAAGCGCCGTTTGCGTAACCGCTCGGTAAAATCCGAGCTAAAGACGCTGGTACGGCGTACCCGCGAAGCGGTGGCAGCTGGGGATGCTCAGCTAGCACAATCGGAATTGCAGCTGGCCAGTCGAAAGCTGGATCGCGCCGCGCAAAAGAAGATTATTCACCGCAACCAGGCGGCTAACCGCAAGTCAAAACTGGCGAAACTGGTTAATACCCTAGAAAAGTAGTTTTCTAGCATATCCAGTGGTCAGTTATTCTGATGGCTGCGTATTACAAAAAATATCTCACTGCTCGCAGTGGGATATTTTTTATTTCCCCCCTGCCTATCCCCCTAAATCCGGTAATACCTTTGCCCTTATCTCGGCTTTTGTTTAGGGTAGAGCCGTGGCTAGTGATAGTAAAACAGCGCAGATACCTCCTGTCCCCTGGGATAGTTTTGTAGCTATCGGTGATTCTTTCACCGAGGGTATGACCGATACCTTAGACGAAAGCAGCAATGACCCTATCTATATTGGTTGGGCAGACCGTCTAGCCTTCGAGCTGTCCCAGCGCCGGATTAGCGACGGTAAACAACCTCTCAAATATGCCAATTTAGCTATTCGAGGACGTTTAATAAAACAGATTTACCGGGAACAGTTCGCTGCTGCATTAGCTATGAAACCGGATTTAATCTCTATTATTGCCGGGGGAAATGATTTAATAAGACCCGGATGCTCCCCGGATCAGATTACGAGTCTGCTAGAGAAAATGGTGATGCAAGCCCGTGCGCAAGGAGTAGAGGTTTTGCTTTGCGCCAACTACGACCCTAAACATTCTCCCCTTCTTGGGTTATCTCGGATGGCGATTGCCGTTTTTAACTCGAATCTTTGGGCTATAGCTCGGCGTTATAACTGCTACGTAATGGATTTGTGGGGATTGCGCTCGCTTAGAGATACTTCTCTTTGGGCTCCAGATCATCTACATTTAACCAATCAGGGACACAAAATAGTCATGAATGCAGCGCTGCAAGGACTGGGACAGCCAGTAGTGGACTCTGACTATCAAAAACCGGCTCTAGCAAATAAAGACCGTTACCGGGCAGCTGAGAATCTTGTTTGGGCTAGGGAGCACCTGTGGCCGTGGGTGAAACGACATTCTCAAGGACGCTCTTCCGGAGACGGTCGCACCCCTAAATACCCGCAGCTTATTGCGGTAACCGAAAACTTTTTACCCTAGTTCGCTCCGTCTCCTCTTCACCTAGAGGACGTAGCTTCCGTGAGCGGAAGTGGCGATGCCTCCTATAATTGGCGGTATGGAAACTATCGAAACCACTTATTTTGCTATGGGATGCTTTTGGGGAGCCGAGCGCCTTTTTGCCCAGATTTCCGGGGTTACCCGCACCGAAGTTGGCTATATGGGGGGACATACTGACAATCCCAGTTATCAGCAGGTTTGCACCGATACTACCGGTCATGCCGAAACAGTTCGGGTTGATTTTGACCCGCAGCAAATCAGTTACCGTCAGCTACTGGAAACATTTTTCTCCCACCATAATCCCACTACTCTAAATCGCCAGGGAGCAGATATTGGTTCACAATACCGCTCTCAGATTTTCCCGACTACGGTGGATCAAGAAAAGACAGCACAAGCAGTTATTTTGGAGCTTTCACCGCAAATCCAGAGTCTTTACGGAGCGGCTCCGGTTACCGAGATTTCTTCTGCCGCCCATCTTCCCCCGTTTTATCCCGCTGAGGACTATCATCAACGTTACCTTGAGAAAAATCCTCAAGGCTACTGCTCCATTAGAGATAATGGGCTAATGAAATGCAACTAAACTCCTTGCAGGTAGAGGTAATTTTAGGAGATATTACTACCCTAGAGGTAGACGTTATCGTGAATGCGGCTAATACTTCTCTTTTAGGAGGAGGGGGCGTTGATGGCGCTATTCACCGCGCCGCGGGCTCTGATTTGCTCCAAGAATGCCGCACTTTGGGCGGGGCACGCACCGGCCAAGCCAAGATTACCGGGGGATATAACCTGCCCGCCAAGCACGTTATTCACACCCCAGGTCCCATCTGGCGAGGAGGGAGAAGCGGTGAAACTGCACTTTTAGCTGCTTCTTGGCGAAATAGTCTACATCTGGCAGCTGAAAATAATTGTCACTCGATTGCGTTTCCCTCTATTTCCACCGGCGTTTTCCGTTTCCCTATCGCCGAAGCTGCCCAGATAGCTCTGGGTGAAATAAAAGAATTCGCCGCCTCTCCCTCTGCCTTAAAATCGGTAATTATCTGTTGCTTTAGCTCCAAAGACCAGCAAGTCTACCAGCACGCCTTAAAAGCCATCGCCAACTAGCAGCAGACTTATTTGCGGTAAAGGTAAAAGTCCCCCGCGAAGGCGAGTTTATGCGCGGGAAGGAACATATGCGCGGAGAAGAGATTTTTCCTCCCGCCCAAGAATTTGGAAAACGTAGCGACGTTTTCCAAATTCTTATGCCCACCGCACCCACTCGGATAAAATCTCTCCCCCGCGCGCTTCCAGTAAGCGTTCTCGCAGCCTCAATGCCCGCAGACTTACAGATTTCATCATCTGAATACTGAATGTCCTAAAACGACAGTAGAGATGCAGAGTCTGTCTAGTCGAAGTCAAGCTCCTCCCAGGAGTAAAGAATGACGCCGGTCGACTTGAGGGGAATCTGACTAAAAATCCTAAATTCGCATACCAGGTGCGGGGGCGGATTTATGCCGAGCAGGTTAGGCGGGCGTAAAACTCGTAAAAGACCAGGGTCTTTTACGAGTTTTTGGGCAGGAGGCGAAATCCGCCCCCGCGCCTAACCACGTACCCAATTCCGCGGGCTTGGGCGGGAGGAAAAATCTCTTCCCCGCGTATCCCCGGAAATTCCGGGAGTTAAGGTAGCACTCCGTTCAGTTTTCAAACGGTGACCCGAACATAAAAAGTAATAACCCTTAGGAGGGCATCAGCCAAAGTAATAGGGCTTGGACGAGATTTTCTCGTCCAAGCCCTATGGATTGCCAGATGATTACAAGGTCAATAAATCATCGAAAATCGCTTAAGCGCAGCCCTTACGCTTTGTGACGGCGCCAGGCAACTACACCAGTACCGCCGGCAACGGAGGCTACTGCTAGTCCAGCTAGAGAAGCAGCAACCGCACCGGTGCTAGCCAGGTTTCCTTTGCTCTGCTTAGCCGGTTTAGCGACTGGCTTATTTGCAGATTTCTTGGTGTCGGCGACAGCAACCGCAGTCCCTTTTTCGGATTTACCGGGCTTTACCTGAGGTTTCGCGGGTTTCTCTGCCGGTTTGGAGGGGGTAGCTTTGCAGCCGTGAGCCTTGTTATAGGCGGCAGGATCAGCGTCCTGAATCTTCTTTAGAGCCGGATAGACATAGTTTTTAACAGTGCCTTCCTGAATATCAGAGTATCCTTTCGCTTCCTTGTATTTCGCAGTGGCACTCTTCAAAGTGGCAGCTGCTTTAGTTAAATCGGCGTTAGCATCATCGAGAGCTTTCTTCTTAGTAGCATCTCCTTCGGGAGCAGCTTGGGTCTTGCTCTCGTCGAAAGCTTTCTTAGCGGCAGCAACCTTAGCTTTAGCGGCTTTTACATCAGCTTCGGCTTTTTTCATAGCATCATCAGCCTGGTTGGTTGTCAGCTGCAGTTCAGTGAGCTTACCGTTTTCATTGGCATAGTGAATCTCTGCCTGTTCGAGAGCATCTACCCAGCAAGCGGGGGTTGTGTCAGCTGCGAAGGCAGCCGGGGCGAACCCGAAAGTCAGACCGGCTACGAAAACGCCAGCTGCAGTTTTTTTGACAAGATTTTTCATTTTAATACTCCTACAAGTACTTCTGACAGGAACAATGCAAAATTATTACCCCCCCCCGCTTGTCAAGCTCAGTTCAAGAAATGAACTTTTTCAGCATCCAGATTTTTTTATTAATTCGACTTAAAAGGGCAAAAATAGTATTTGTAAAAATAAAAAAAGTGGCTCTGCCAGCAAAAACTTCTGACAGAGCCACTTGATAGCACTTGCAGCAACTATTAAATATAGAACAAGAGGTAATTAGTCACATTAGTAACATTGTCTGATTAGCCGTTGATTTGCTTGAGGATCATCTCGCGGGTTTCCCCGGCATCTGCCTGCCCCTTGGTGGCACGCATGACCCCACCCATGAGGGCGCCAATCGCCTTGACTTTCCCGGCTTTTATTTGTTCCACAACTTTCGGATTATCCGCAATTACCTGGGCGACTGCCGCTTGCAGCGCGGCCGTATCTCGCACGATTTCCAATCCCCGAGCGTGCATTACCTCTGCGGGAGTGCCTTCACCATCGAGAACCCCGGCAATCACTTTCCGAGCCACCTTATCGTTAAGTTTGCCCTGGTCTACCAGGTCTTGTAGCTGCGCCACATCGGAGGGAGTAGCCGAAACCTCAGTTAAATCCAGATTCTTTTCTTTAGCGATTCGGGAAATCTCCCCCATCCACCATTTACGTGCCGCCTGGGGCGCGGCTCCTGCCGCGACCGTGGCCTCGATAATATCCAAAGCGTCCGCATTTACCACGTCCCGCATTTCCATATCAGAAAACCCGTATTCTTTACGTAGTCGGCGGCGCCGGGCTACCGGCAGTTCCGGCAGGTTAGCGCGCAGCTGTTCCACCCATTCTTTCGCGGGAGCTACCGGCACTAAATCCGGTTCCGGGAAATAGCGGTAATCTTCGGCGTCAGATTTTTCCCGCCCCGAAGAAGTGGTAGCAGTATCTTCATGCCAGTGACGAGTTTCTTGGATAACTTTGCCACCTTCAGAAAGAATCTTGGCTTGGCGGCGAATCTCAAAAGTAACCGTCTTTTCAATGGCTTTAAACGAGTTCACATTCTTAGTTTCAGTGCGGGTTCCCAAGGGCGCATCCGGATTAGCACGCAAAGATACGTTCACATCAGCGCGCACGTTCCCTCGTTCCATCCGTGCCTCGGAAACCTCCAGAGCTCGGAAAATATCGCGCAAAGTACGCACATAGGCGGCGGCTACCTCGGGAGCGCGAGCCCCCGCGCCCTCAATAGGGCGAGTAACGATTTCAACTAGAGGAACCCCAGCGCGGTTGTAGTCCACCAGGGAATAAGCAGCCCCTTGAATGCGACCAGCGTCTCCCCCGATATGGGTGTTCTTACCGGCGTCCTCTTCCATATGGGCGCGTTCAATATTTACCCGGAAGATTTCCCCATCGTCTAGCTCTACATCTACATAGCCATCATGGGCGATAGGTTCATCATATTGGGAAATCTGGTAGGCCTTTGCCAGGTCGGGATAGAAATAATTCTTGCGAGAAAACCGGCAGTAAGGAGCTATTTCACAATTAAGGGCAAGTCCGATTTTGATTGCATATTCAACTGCGCGCTGGTTGGTTACCGGCAAAGATCCAGGCAATCCCACTGAAACTGGGGTTACCCGAGTGTTGGGTTCTCCCAGTGAAGAGTTCGGGGCGCTATCAAACATTTTGGTTTCAGTACCCAGCTCGACGTGGACTTCCATGCCCAAGACCGGATCGAATTTAGATACCGCATCTTCGTATTTCATTAAATCGCTCATTGCTTCTCCTCTATTTCACCGGGCAAGCAGCCGGAACATCGGTGCCGCAAGCCTCAACTGCTGCCTGGGCTACCTGATACATGAGGGCATCGGCGCGTTGGGGCGCCATTACCTGGAAACCAATCGGCAGTCCTTGATGGTCAAGCCCAATCGGAACACTGATTGCGGGGATTCCTGCCAGATTCGCCGGAATAGTTGCGATATCACAATTGTACATAGTTAAGGGGTCAGAAATCTTTTCCCCCAGCTTAAAAGCAACAGTGGGCGAAGTAGGCAAAACCAAGGCATCTACCTTAGAAAACGCCCGGTTATAGTCTTCTTGTACCAAGGTTCGAACCTTTTGGGCACTGCCATAATAAGCGTCAAAATATCCGGCAGATAAAACGTGGGTACCCAAAATAATTCGACGTTTCACCTCTGCCCCAAAACCGGCTTCCCGGGTAGCGGCCATAACGGTTTCCGCAGTCACCGGCCCGGTGGTTGGCTCCACCCGAATCCCAAAACGAATCCCGTCAAAACGTGCCAAGTTTGAAGAAACCTCTGCGGGCATAATCAAGTAATAGGCGGCTAAGGCATATTTGAAAGAAGGCATATCGATTTCGGTAACGCTAGCTCCGCGCTGTTCGAGAGCCGAAACAGTCGTCTGAAAAGCCGCAGTCACGTCCTCTTCATAGCCATCGCCACTGCCCTGTTTAACTACCCCCAGGCGCAGACCGGATAAATCTGTTTTCCCTTGATACTCTTTCACGGCATCTAGCAAAGCCGGAACTGGTTCATCTAAAGAAGTAGAGTCAAAGGGGTCATGACCACCCACCAGTTCCTGCAAGGCCGCCGCATCTGCAACCGTGCGGGTAACCGGACCGATTTGATCTAACGAGGACGCCATTGCCACCAGACCGTAACGGGAAACCGCACCATAGGTGGGTTTCGCCCCCACTGTGCCAGTTACTGAACCGGGCTGGCGAATCGAGCCGCCAGTATCGGAACCTAAAGCTAAGGGAACCATAAACGAGGCAACCGCCGCGGCCGAGCCACCGCCGGAACCTCCCGGAATCCGAGAAGAATCCCAAGGGTTACGGGTAGGGCCGAAGGCAGAATGTTCGGTAGATGAGCCCATGGCAAACTCGTCCATATTGGTTTTACCAATAATCGGTAGAGCCGCCTCCTTGATTTTGGTAACTACCGTCGCATCATAGGGAGGCTTCCAACCAGCCAAAATCTTTGACGAACAGGTGGTTTCTTGTCCGCGGGTAACCATATTGTCTTTCAAAGCAATCGGGACTCCCGCCAGGGGATGCAGTTCTTCCCCGTTCTGGCGAGCCTTGTCCACGCGGCGAGCAGTCTCCAGCGCACCCTCGGGATCTAAATGCACAAACACGTTTAGCTTCGGGTTTAACTGTTCAATCCGATTCAAGCAAGCCTGGGTTAGCTGCTCGGAGGTCAGCTCCCCAGCGCGCAGCTTCTCCGCTAGTTGCAGGGCTGAAAGTTTCAAGAAATCTTCCACGGTTACTCCTCCCCAATGATTTGCGGTACGCGGAACTGTCCGTCTTCTGCCAGAGGAGCTCCTGCCAATAATTCATCCCGATTCAGGCAATCGACCACTACATCAGGGCGTAATACGTTGGTCATTTCAATCGGGTGGGAGGTGGCTTTAGTATCTGGACCTACTGCCTGAGATACGGTGGCTACCGCGCTAGCTATCTGTTCTAGCTGTCCCGCGAACTGGTCTATTTCTTCTTCAGTGAGTGCGATCCGAGCCAAAGCGGCTACCCGCACTACCTCATCCCTATCAATCGTAGACATATTCCCAGTCTAATGCCCAAGACTGTTCCGGTCATATTAGCGCAACGTGCGGGGCGTTGCGCTTAAACCAGGAAAGCGAAAGGACGTAAAAGTTTCTCTGCTATTTGAAACACTATGGGACGTTGATTCCATTCATGGCGGGTAATCTGACGCGCATTTAACAGGTCGGTAAAGAAAATATTCTCCATATGCGCAGATAGTTGTCGTGAAGTAATCGACATATTAATCTCATGGTTTCCGGTCATCGACAGCCGGTCGATATTAGCAGTGCCGATAGTGCACCAGGTACCGTCAATAACGGCGGTTTTTGCATGAATCATTACATTCTCATAAAGCCAGAGCTCGACTTGGTTATCTAACAGGTCGGTTAGATAAGAACGAGAAATCCAGTCGGCAATAATATGGTTAGATTTTGCCGGTACCAGTACTTTTACGTCTACTCCTCGGCGAGCCGCGTCAATCAGAGAACGTTGAATTACTCGATCGGGTACGAAATATGCCGAAGTAATATAGGCGGATTCTTGCGCTTTATCGAGGGCGTTTACATACATTCCCCGCACCGGGAATAGCAGTCGTTTCGGGTCATTTACGCAGCCCTGAATCTTCGAGTTCCATGACCTGCCCCGTGGATCGCGCACTTTCTTTAAACGCAAATGCCACTTTTGGGCATAGTTCCAAAAATCAAGAAAAGCACTCTCCAGCTCCCAAACATTGGACCCTTTAATTCTTAGGTGAGTGTCTCGCCACTGGTTATCGACATAATAGGAACCAATGTTGTATCCCCCAACAAAACCAATCCGCGAGTCTACTACCAAAATTTTGCGATGGTCACGTGCCGTGTGTTTGAGAGAATATCTCAGGACGTGCAGATTTTTTAGCCGGGGGAAGCGGAAAAAGCGCGGATCTACCACCAGGTTTCCGAAGCGATCCCAAATTATATAGACCTCAGCGCCACGCTCTGCTGCCCGAATCAGGGCATCTTTGAATTCTTGTCCGATTTCATCTGATTTCCAGATAAAAGTTTCAAAGAATACCCGCTCTTTCGCGCCCTCGATAGCCGCAAGCATATCGCGATAAAGAGTTTCTCCATCCATATAGATGTTTAGACGAGAGCGATCAACTCGCATTGGGGGGGCGCTAATCCGGGGGTAGCCATCCGGTTTACCGGTTTGCCGTAGTTTTCGTAACTGGTCGATTGCGACAATAACGCTAACTGTAATCGCCTCTAAGGTCGCGATTAGCGCACCCAAGATTTTCAAGCCCCTGATTAGGCGCGGAACGGTCTTTTTCGGGATCTTGAACATAACAATTAGCCTATCTCTTCACCGAGGATTTTCTATAAGGGACGCTCAAAATAGACTATCGGTAACGTCAGGAGAATCTATCCCACTGGCAGGAGAGTCCGCTTCAGTAGAAGTGGAGGGAGCAGTGATTTCTTTAGACCCGCCCTCGCCCGATAGCTTTTGCAAGGTTGCCGGTAATCCGTCCTTTATAAGCTGAGTAAAATACTGCTGCGGTAAGCAGGGAACTCCCAGTTCCCCGGCTTTCTTCAGCTTGGAACCGGCTTTTTCACCATAAATCAACAGGTCGGTATTTTTTGATACCGAGGATGCAGACTTAGCCCCCGCTTTCATTAGGGCTTCTTTTGCCTCGTCTCGGGTATATCCTTCTACCCGTCCGGAAACCACCACGTTTAGTCCTTGCAAGGTTTGCGGAGAATCTAAGGATTCCTCCTGCCGCATCATCACCCCGGCTTTTTCCCAGGCACTTACGATTTCTAGATGCCAATCAATACTGAACCACCGCTTAATTGAGGAGGCAATCTCTTGTCCAATATCGTCTACCACTGTAAAGTCGTTCTCGCTAGCGTTAGCAATCGCCGCTATTGAATTAAAACGCGCCGCTAAAGTACGGGCAGCTTGCGGGCCTAGATGCCGGATTGATAACGCCACTAAGACCCGCCAAAGTGGCTGAGTTTTTGCTTTTTCTAGTTCTGCTAGTAAAACTTTGCCTCGTGCCCCTAGGGATAATTCTTCTCCCCTGGAATTGGCGAAATAGGGGGTGTAGGTCCAGATTTCTCCGCTTCCTAGTAGCTGGCGAACCAAAGTTTGGAGTTCTTCTTCGTTCTTACCTTCCGCTAACAGCTGGGATTTTAGCTTCAGACGGTCAGCTTTAGTAACCAGTTTCTGATTCCAGGTCTTTACGGTAAGTAACTGGTCAGAATCTAAATCAAATAATCTGGATTCTAGAGGCAGGGCTGCTTCTTGTGGCAATGGCAGCAGGGATTCAACTTGAGCGCTATCCACCTCAAAGGTCTTTTCACCAGTAGGAATATACACAAACCTATCTGCTACCATTACTGCGTTACCTTTAGAGAGGGCGGAAATAACCTGAGGACGAGCCGCCTCGGGCATAGTCAGCGCCGCAGCGGATTGCTCCCCCAACCCCTCAATGTCTAGCGCCCCTCGCGAAGCCAAGAAAATAACTCGTTCTTTTATCTGTTCGGGACAATGGCGCTGATTAGGGCAACGCAGGTCCTTATCTCCGTCCTTTTCAGGCCGAATTTCGCTACCGCAGGAGGGACAGGTATTTGGCATTTGCCATTCGCGTTCACTACCGTCTCGTAAATCCACTACCGGGCAGACAATCTCGGGAATCACGTCCCCGGCTTTGCGTAGCACCACGGTGTCCCCGATTTTCACGCCCTTCCGGCGCACCTCATAAGGATTATGCAGGGTTGCTCGCTCCACATTAGAGCCATCTACCAGCACTTTTTCCATTACCCCGTAGGGGGTTATCCTGCCGGTGCGCCCTACCCCAACTCGGATATCTACCAGTTTGGTGTGAACTTCTTGCGGCGGGAATTTATAGGCAACCGCCCAGCGCGGAGCACGCGCGGTAAAGCCCAGTTCATCTTGGGTTTTAAGGTCATCTATTTTTAGCACTACCCCGTCTATTTCGTGGCTAATATCGGGACGTTGTTTGCCAATGCCCGAAATGTAGCGCTGAATATTTGCCAGACCGCTTAGGGATTTAGTGTAGTTACTGACCGGCAAACCCCACTGTCTAAGCTGGCGGTACCATTGCATTTGGGTATCTGGCGGGTTAAAGCCTGCTTCTAAATCCGATTGCTTCCAGCTAACTTTTCCGATTCCGTGAGCAATTAATGCTAAAGGACGAGTAGCGGTTATTTGCGAATCTTTTTGCCGCAGCGACCCGGCAGCCGCATTACGAGGATTAACGAAAGGTGGTTCCACCTTGGTGGAAAGACCAGCTTTTTGTCGCTGGGCACGCCAAGCCACAAGATTACCTTCTCTTTTTGCCTGGTTGTATTCTTCCCATTCCCTGCTGCGCTGTTCATTTAACTGTTTGAAAGCCGCCAGTGGAAAATAGATTTCCCCGCGGATTTCGCATATCTGCGGCACAACTGCCCCGGCTAAAACTCGGGGAATGTTGCTGATGGTAAGGATATTAGCAGTCACGTCCTCCCCTACTGTGCCGTCTCCGCGGGTAGCGCCCAGAGCTAGTTTCCCATTCCGATAGGTAAGATTAACCGCTAAGCCATCGATTTTTACTTCCGCGCTAACCTGAGGATTCTCTTTCCCAGTTGCCTGCGACATTCGTTGATACCATTTCGATACTTCTTCGGTATCAAACACGTCATCTAGAGAGGCCATCCGCTCTAGATGGGTTACGGAAGAAAAAGTTTTTTGCACACTCCCCCCTACGGTTTGGGTAGGAGAATCTGGGTTTACTAATTGCGGGAATCGTCCCTCTAAGTCTCCTAACTGGCGAAATAGCTCATCATAACGAGCATCGGAGAGGGTGGGGCGGTCACGGTCATAGTATTCAACTCGGGCTTGATTAATCTGTTTAACCAGGTCTTGCCATTGTTTTTGTGCTTTAAGTAGTTCATGCTCATATTCGCTCGCCATAGCTTTTATTTTCCCCTTTTATCTAGAAACTAAAAAGTTTCCCTCCTTTAGAATCAAGTTATCCACAGGGATACAGAAAAGGTGGCAAGCAAAGCACTCTGGTAGCTAGATTGACAAAGTGGCAACCAAATCAGTGCAAGATGCCTTGGCAGCTCCCTGTCATTTACAGGTAGAGCGCGGCCCGGCTGCCGGGATAGTGCTGCCCTTAAACCATTCCTACTGCCGCCTAGGACGAGCCCAGTTAGCCGATGAAACCGTTTCGCGCGAGCACGTCCTCTTTATTAACAAATCAGGGAAGATTTGGGTGCGTGATTTGGGCTCTAGTAATGGCACTTTTCGCGGCCGCGTAGTTTCTCCGTTCACTAGGTTGCGTTTTCAACAAGAACTGGGAGCTTCCTCGCGGATTAGAGCAGGAAACACGGTGTTAAAAGTTGCCAAACGTCCTCGTGTGCTCACTGTTGCGCGTCCGCGACCCCAGCTTAATACTGCCTCTTGGCGACAGTGGTTGTTTCTACCGATGCTCTTGTTCCTACCATTGTCATTAGCCTCGGTGCTACAGATTCCCCGCACCTGGGCTGGCATTATCTTAGGGGTTTGCCTGCTGATTGCCCTCGGGGTCTGGTTTTATCGTCGTCCGCGTCCAGTGAGTCCCGCGCAACTATTACTGACCGCTACTCAAAGTAGCTGCCCTAATGCGCGTCCCTTTGCTTCTAATCCAAATCAGCAAGTGGGCGCGTGGGTAAGTCCCCACCAGGTAGTTCGTGCCCATAGTGGAGATAAACTCTGTTTTACTGGTAGATATGCCCGTGAACGCGCCTTTTGGTGGGCGGGGCAAATCGCTTGGCAAGAAGAATCTAAATATCGCTTGGGTTTCCTTAATTCCCCTGCTCCCCACAGACCTCCTGAGAGGATTGATTCTGAGGATGCCTCCGCTAAATATGACCGGGTACTTGTGGTTTCACCTGATAGAGTGCCTTTATCTTCAGCTGGGGACATTTGCGTAACTTGGGCAAATTCACCCGGCGAAGCTCCCGTATGGACAAACAGAATAGTGTCGGTATCTAAGGGGTCACGTGCAACCTTTAATGCAGATTTACCCAGTTCTATTTGGTGGCAGTTCCTGGTGAGCACCACAAACACAGCTGCTAGCCCACAGTTACCGCAGCAAGTTCCCTTTAGTTGTTTGTGGCAAGAGGTACTGGAAGCCGAAAATCCGATAGCCAAAATCAAAAACACTTGGAATCGTTCCGACTCTTTGCGCGCTCCAGTGGCTAAAGATGCTAGTGAGATTGTTTACCTGGATTTGATAAAAGACGGTCCGCATGCACTACTGGCGGGTACTACCGGTTCCGGCAAGTCGGCAGCCTTAACTACCTGGTTAATTTCGATGGCGCTGGCACATCCTCCCAGCAAACTGCAATATGTGTTGATTGACTACAAGGGCGGGGACGCTTTTAAGAAGCTGCAAGCTCTTCCCCACGTCCTAGGGATTTTAACTGATTTAGAGCCTTCCCTTACCAGACGTGCCCTATTGTCATTAAACGCAGAAATCAAGTATCGGGAGCAACACAAAACTCTCTCTCACCCTCGGATTGTGGTGGTAGTCGATGAGTTTAGAGTATTAGCTACCGATCACCCTGATTTATTGGATTCCTTGATTAGGCTGGCAACTTTAGGACGCAGCTTAGGGATTCATTTAGTTTTAGCTACTCAGCGCCCGGCAGGAATAGTTGATGGTCAGATTAAATCTAATATGGCGTTGAGAGTTTGTTTGCGGGTACTAGAAACGGCAGATTCTTGCGACATTCTAGGAGATGGGCGCAGCGCGCAACTGCCGGCAATTGCTGGACGTGCCTGGATAAAATCTGCGAGGGAAGCCGCGGGAAAACTCCTACAATTTGCTTGGATTTCTGAGGCTACCCAGATTGAAACTATCACGCATTTATGCCGCCTGAGCTGGAAACCTACCTACCCGCCTCGTATTCCTTGGGCTCCACCTCTTCCCCAAAAAATCTCCCTTTCTGAACTACCCCCTGTCTCTAAGGGCGCAACCTTAGGCTTAGGGGATTATCCCAGCCTTCAAAGCACTGCCCCTTTAACGGTTTCACTGCCTTTTTCTCTTCACCTGGTGGGTTCAAAGGGTTCAGGTCGGACTTCTTTAGCTTTAATGCTGACACTACAGCTGGCTAATGCGGGAGAGGAAGTTCATGTTATTTGTCCTTCTATTCGCGAGTTTTTCGGTTCTTCCTTTCGCACTATTAGCCGCGCTTCCTGGCCGGGAACTATCGCTACCAGCCCCCAGGTAAGCTTGGAAACCTTACAAAGGGCTTGCCGGGGACAACTATCGGGGACACTGATTATTGATGATTGCGAGGACGTACTGGATAGTTTAGAGCGAACCTACGGGGTGCTTTCGGGAAACGATTTATTATCAAGATTATGCCGTCAAAGCGAAGCCCTGGGAATTTCTTTACTGGTGGTCAGCGAGGCGTCTCAGGCTTCCTCACGTCTATTTGGGGGTTTGAAAACTCAGATAGTTGGGAGAATACGCGACCATATCCAAGTTGCACAGGCTGGTTTTACTCCCCAAGTTTTAGAGCATATAGGTGGTGCGGGAGTTTTCGTATTTTCTCCCAGTGCTCAATGCACGCCTTTTAGGGCTGCGTCTCCTCCACCGGCGCAGCCTGCTCATTTCTTACCATCCCCAAGAGCGTCTCTTTGTGCTCTGCCTAAGCATTTCACTATTCCGACCTCTAATGATGATTCCTCTTCTCCTGCAGTGTTCGCCACTGGATTATCTGGGGATTTGCAGCTAGAACCGGCTGACCTTGAACGTGACTGGCTAATTATTGGGGAGGCTAAAAGTGGAAAAACTAATGCTGCCAGGTTGCTGTCACATTTTATGCCACACCATCTGGTTTTAGAGGGGTTAAGCAGTAATGATTCGCGTCTTGACCAGCTACCCGCGGAACAGAGAGTAGAAGAAACCTATTTTGCCCAAACAGGGCAGCCTCTCTCTGGGGAGGATGCCCCTAGCGACGAAAGGATAGGGCGAAGACACCTAATTGCCACTGTCAGCCCCCAGATTGTTCAGACATCTTTCTCAACGTCACTCGCCGACCTGCGCCAACGGTCAATTCTACTGATATTAGGGGACGGAAGGGTATGCAGACCGTTTGTTAAAGACCTGGATTCTCAGGCACTTCCCGATAGTTTGAGTCCCATTCCGGGACGAGGAATTTTAGTAAAGAACGGTAAAGGAATAGCCATTCAAATGGCAATTTTTTAAATAAATTGACAAGTTTTTTCTATTTGTGACACGTTACACCGCAAATAATCATATCTAAGTTGTTTTACCTCTTGATTTATCCCCTCGTAAACAAAAAAATAGTAACTGTTAAAGGAGTTGTCCTACGACTTGGTTGCTACGGACAGCTAACCCCAAATCGTAACTTACAGTTAGTCATTAAAAGGAGACGTAAATGGATTGGCGTTCCCGCGCTGCTTGCCTAGAAGAAGACCCTGAACTATTCTTCCCAATCGGAAACACCGGTCCGGCAATCGCACAGGCTGAACGGGCAAAAATGGTTTGCGCACGCTGCGAAGTGGAATCCATTTGCTTAAGCTGGGCGCTGGATAACAACCAAGATGCCGGCGTATGGGGTGGCAAGAGCGAAGATGAACGTCGCAGTATGCGTCGCCGGAAAGCTCGCGCTCGCCGCGTCTGCTAGCCAGAGACCTAGCTTATCTCAGCCGGTAATTAGCCGCGGCGATTCCAATCTTTCATAACCCGCTGCGCTTCCCGCTTATCTTGCTGTTCCCTCAGGCTTTGGCGTTTATCCCATTCTTGCTTGCCGCGAGCTAATGCGATTTTGGTTTTGACTCGTCCTTTAGAAAAATACAGTTCCAAAGGGACGATTGTGTATCCCTTAGCCTGGGATTGAGAATCTAATTTTTCAATTTCGCGTCTATGCAACAAAAGCTTTCTTTTCCGCAAAGGCGTATGGTTTGTCCAAGTGCCATTAATATACATGGGGATATGGGCATGTTGCAGCCAGGCTTCCCCGCGATTAATTTCAACCCAAGCTTCACTAAGAGAGGCTCTGCCCATCCGCAAAGATTTAACCTCGGTACCGGTTAGTACCAGCCCAGCCTCATAGGTATCCTCGACGAAAAAATCGTGCAAAGCTTTCTTATTGCGGGCAATCATCTGTATAGAGTTCTTCCCACCCGTGGCAACCTGATTCTTAGCTTTCTTACTCATAGCGTCTCTACGCTACCTCATATTCCTAGGGTAAGGGTATCGGGTTAATTACCGAGCCATTCTTCCACAACTCAAAGTGCACGTGACAGCCGGTAACCCTGCCTGTAGCCCCGGTATAGCCGATGAGCTGACCTTTGGACACTCTTTGCCCTGGACTGGAAGCAAAATGCGTCATGTGTCGATAAACACTCACCCAAGAACTGCCCGCAATCATGCCGTGATTAATAGTGACAGTGTTTCCGCCAGTCCCCTCATAGCGGGTAGACACTACCGTCCCATTAGCTGCTGCGTATTGCGGTAAACCACAGGCCGCATGAATATCGGCTCCCATATGCAGACGGCGCTGTCCAGTTACCGGGTGAATGCGATACCCATAAGGAGAAGTCAGCGCCAATTGCCCTTTAATCGGACCTTGGAAAATCGAGCCGGTAGTAAAACCAGCGGTGCTGGTGCCAGCGCTACCGGCAGCCTTAGTTTCACGGTTATTAGCGTCAATTTCACTGATTCGTTTTTGAGCGTCCTGTTTATCTTTTTCAGCCTGCTCTAACTGCTTAGCAATCTCGCCTTTCTTGGAATTTAAATCCTGCTCTTGCTTTTCCTTGGCTGCAACCGTTTTATTCAGCTCGTCAAGTTTGTCTGCTTTTTCCGATTTAGCGGCATCGGCACTTTTCAAAGCCGCATCCGCCTGCTCTTTTAATTTGCGCACCTGCAAAGTAAGCTCACGCTGTTCGGCCTGAGAATTTCTTTGTCCCACGATTTGGTCTTGTACCAGCTTTAAAGTATCGGATTGAATCTGAGTAGCCAAGGAAGCGTTACGAGCATAGGTACTAAGGTCAGTGCTGTTTTTACCGGAGATAAAAAACTCAAAAGAGCCTTTTAGAGAAGGATTAGTGTAGGTTTGCCGCGCAATTTTCCCGATATTAATCAGGTTATCGTTCTCTTTCTTTTGCGATAGCGCTAAAGCTTTTTCCACCCTTTTAAGCTGGGCGCTAGCTACCTCTAAGTTGTCTTGCGCCTGGGCTTGCTCTCGCGCGACACTCGCCTGTACACGAGCTGCCTCATCATAGCGACTTTGTGCTTTTGTTTGCGCATCTTTCGCTTCCTCAAGGGCAATCACCGAGTCGGCTAAATCTGCACTCACGTCCTCTAAAGAGGCGCGCAGCTTCGCAGCCCTATCGGATGCGGCTTTCTGCTTATCAACCTGATTGCTGCGATCAGATGCCAAGGTAGTGGCACTGTTCCCGACTAAGACCATGGCCAGTGCCAGCCCGACACTGGCCGCAAAAGTCCCTATCCGTTTCCTTTTCAACATGGCTATACCTTTGCGTATTTAGCCAAAGAAGTCACGGAAGCAATTATTGATAACACCAGCGCGGCCCCCACAATCACGGCAGATAGAATCAGCACTTCCCGCACTCCCACAAATTGGATAAAGGGAATAGTTTTTTGTAACCACCCTTGAACCAGATATTTCACCCCGGCGAACAAAGTTCCACAAGCTAAAAGCGCACCTAAAATTGCACAGAGCGCGCCTTCTATCATAAAGGGAAGCTGGATAAATAAAGCAGAAGCCCCCTCCATCCGCATAATCTCGGTTTCTTTTTGCCGCGACATAGCAGAAAGACGAATAGTAGTTGCAATCAACAAAATCGCGGCGAATGCCATTACCGCGGCTAGTCCCAGAGAAATCCGAGTTGCCTGGTTAAACAGATTCATTAAAGGTTGAACCAGTTGTGATTGATCTTGAACCTGCTCTACCCCAGGCTGCCCCTCTAACTGGGCAGACACAATTTCGTACTGAGAGGGATTTTTTAATTTAATCCGAAATGCTTCGGGGAGCATCTCCGGCTTCGTAGCCTGTCCTAAAGTGGTGTCGCCATATTGTTTTTGAAAATCCGCATATACCTGATCGTGATTTTGGAATTCAAAATGATCAACATAAGCCGCTAAAGTTCCACGTTCCAGCTCGTCGCGAACATCTTGAATCTGTTCCTTAGTGGCTTCCTGTCCGTTACAGTTAGCTACCTGGTCATCTTGAGCGCACATATAGACGCTCACTTCTACCTTTGCGTACCATTCCTTTTGCATAGCGGATACCTGCATCTGAGATAAACCGCCCACGCCCACAAATAACAGGGAAATGAAAGTTACTAGCACTACTGAAATGGTCATTGCCATATTGTGGCCTAGACCAGAAAACACCCGACCAAGAATAAATCGCAAACGCATTGTTTCTCCTAGCTACGACTCGAACCGTACACGCCGCGATCCTGGTCGCGAATAATTTCCCCATCGACCAATTCAATTACGCGTTTACGCATTTGATTAACAATTTCATCATCATGGGTTGCCATTACCACCGTGGTTCCGGCGCGGTTAATCCGATCCAGCAGTCGCATAATCCCCAGTGAGGTTTTCGGATCTAAGTTTCCAGTGGGCTCATCTGCCAGCAAGATTTCTGGACGATTAACCATTGCGCGGGCAATCGCTACCCGCTGTTGCTCTCCCCCGGAAAGCTCATAAGGCATTCGTTTCTCTTTGCCCTCTAGCCCCACCAGGGATAATACCTCGGGGACTTCGGTTTTAATCGCGTGGCGAGGACGTCCAATCACCTGCATAGCTAGGGCGACATTTGCCTGAACTGATTTGTTATCAAGAAGTCTAAAGTCCTGGAAAACCGTTCCGATTTGCCTGCGCAATTTAGGGACTTTCCAGCGGGAAAGCCTGCCCACGTCCTTTCCCAGTACCGTAACCGTGCCTTCGGACGGACAATTCTCGCGGTAAATCATAGTCATGAAAGTTGATTTCCCGGAACCGGATTTCCCAACCAGGAACACAAACTCTCCCCGCTCGATATTGCAGCTCACATGATCTAAAGCAGGGCGAGCCCCACGTTTATACACCATCGAGACGTCATCAAAAGTAATCATGCATCCCCTACTAAGTGTTGGCAGTTTCCAGCACTGACCAACATAACGCCTAGAGGCTTTCCTTTGGCGCTTACACGCCGGTTAGGCAGATATTAACGTCTTGACGTGCTAGTTTTCGCTTTCTTCATTGGCTTTGCGCCAGCGAATCCCGGCATCTAAAAATGCGTCAATATCACCATCCAACACCGCATCTACCTGCGAGGATTCCTGAGAAGTACGTAAGTCTTTCACCATTTTGTAGGGGTGTAACACATAGGAGCGCATCTGGTCACCCCAGGAGGCTTTAACTTCCCCGGCCAGCTCTTTTTTCTTTGCCTGTTCTTCCTCGTGACGCAACTGAAGCAGTCTGGATTGCAACACCCGCAAGGCGGCAGCCCGATTTTGAATCTGTGATTTCTCGTTTTGCATACTGACCACTATTCCGGTGGGAATATGGGTCATTCGCACCGCCGAGTCGGTGGTGTTTACCGATTGTCCACCCGGACCAGAAGAACGGAAAACATCAATTCGCAAATCTGATTCCGGAATCTCGATATGGTCAGTGGATTCAATTAGGGGAATGACCTCCACCGCGGCAAAAGAAGTTTGCCGGCGCGACTGGTTGTCAAAGGGACTTTGTCGCACCAGACGGTGCGTTCCCGCCTCTACCGATAAAGTCCCATAGGCATAGGGCGCGTCCACTTGGAAAGTCGCCGACTTAATCCCGGCTTCTTCTGCATAGGACGTATCCATCACCTGGGTGGGGTAATTGTGGCGTTCTGCCCAACGTAAATACATTCTAAGTAGCATTTGAGCGAAATCGGCAGCATCTACTCCCCCCACCCCGGAACGGATAGTGACCACCGCCCGGCGTTCATCATATTCACCGGAAAGTAAAGTATGCACCTCAAGATCAGCCAATTCTTTGTTCAGCTTGCGTAAAAGGGCGCGCAACTCGGCTAGGATTTCTTCGCGGTCACTGCCTATTTCTTCCCCGGCCATTGCTTTTAGGGTGAGGGCATCTTCTAGATTTTGACCGAGCCTATCAACCTGCCCCAGGCGGGACTTCAAATGCGATAGCTTCGAGGTTATTTCCTGAGCTCGGTTAGGGTCGTCCCACAGATTAGGGTCTGTGCTGGCTTGCTCCAGGGTCTTTATCTGCGCCTGGAGCTTTTCGGGAACCGTAACTGCCTGAATTTTCTCTAAAGTAGTTTGCGCCCGCTCAAGTTCTTCATCATAGTCATATGCCACCTTTCCAGGTTACCTGAGGAAGTAGCCCGGTGGATAAATCCCTAACTCAAAGCCGCGATTGCTAGTTCTAAAACTGCTGCTACCGTTGCTAAACGAATCTGTAAACGGCTTCCCGATAGCGAAAGCTCGGTGGTTGCTGCCCCGGCGGGAGTTATAACCGATATAAATACGGTTCCTGCCGAATGAGCATCTTGGCTGCCCGGACCGGCAACCCCGGTAGTTGCCAGCGCTACCTCAGCGCCAAATAGGCTGGCTACCCCTTGCGCCATCTGTTCAGCCACCACCGAATCTACCGCGCCAGTTTCTTCTAGACGCGATGATGATACCCCCAGGATTTCCCGTTTGGTGCGAGTCTGGTAAGTCGTTACCCCGCCAGCTACTACCTGTGAGGCTCCGGCAATATCGCAAAGGGTGGCACAAACTAGCCCTGCAGTCAGGGATTCTGCACAGGCAATTGAGTAGTTATTATCTTTGAGTAGTTTCAGTAACCGACGGGCAACTATATCTAGTTCTTCGTTCATATCTTAATCATTGCACCTAACAAGCTGGAGGGGTTTAATCTTCGTCAAATTCCATAGCAGACAATACTTGGTGGGTAGCTTCACGACATTGAGCTGGCGAATAGCCTTTACGTGCCAAAAAGGAAGCAAGACGGCGCATCGCCTGTGGGTAGGTAACATTTCCCAGAGTGCGCGCCTTCTTTTCTGCCAGCTCTTTTACCCTTTCTTCTTGCTGCGTAGCATCAATTTGCGCCAATGCCTCCGGCTGTAACGCCGGCGGGATTCCTTTCCGGTTTAGCTCTTGCACTAGGGCGCGCCCTACTAATCCCCGTTCACTAAAGCGGGTTCGTACCAGCATGGCAGCATATTCCCGGTCGTTTAGTAACCCCACTTCAAGGAGGTGATTAACGATTTCCTCGCAAATGTGCGGTTGAAATCCCGCGACTGAGAGCTTTTTTTGAATCTGGGCACTAGAGCAAGCGTTGCGATCTAGCACTCGCAACGCTTGCTCTCGCGCTGCTTCTAGGGCTTGTTCGCGCGGAAGCTGCCCATTCTTTTGCCTACGGGAGGCTAAAGAGGAGGCTGTTTTCTTCCGGGCGGGTATCCCAAAATCAGTTTCCGGGTCTAAATATCTAACCATAGGGACTTAGCTAAGAGCAGCCTTTAATCGGCAGCCTTCACCGTTTCCTCATTGGCACTATCGGCAGGCTCATCATTGATAATTCCCACTGCTTTTAGAATCTTCTGCTCTATTTCCCCAGCCAGTTCGGCATTATCCTTTAGGTATTGGCGCACGTTTTCTTTACCTTGCCCCAGTTGATCGCCTTCGTAGGTGTACCAGGCCCCAGATTTGCGCACGATACCTAAATCGGTGGCCAGGTCGATAATCGAGGCTTCGCGAGAGATTCCCTCTCCGTACATCAGGTCGAACTCGGCAGTCTTGAAAGGCGGAGCCATCTTATTCTTTACCACTTTCGCGCGGGTACGCGAACCAATCGGCCCCGAAGAGTCCTTGAGGGTTTCAATCCGGCGCACATCAATGCGCACCGAGGCGTAGAACTTCAGGGCTTTGCCCCCGGTAGTGGTTTCCGGAGAGCCGAAGAAAACCCCGATTTTTTCGCGCAACTGGTTGATGAAAATGGCAGTAGTACCAGTAGCTGAAAGCGCACCCGTCATTTTACGTAGTGCCTGACTCATTAGTCGCGCCTGCAAACCAACATGGGAATCCCCCATTTCCCCATCAATTTCCGCTTTGGGAACTAGCGCCGCTACCGAGTCGATTACTAAAATATCTATACCGCCCGAACGTACCAGCATATCGGCGATTTCTAGTGCCTGTTCCCCGGTGTCTGGTTGAGATACTAACAATTCATCAGTATTTACCCCCAGTTTTTTCGCATATTCAGGATCGAGGGCGTGCTCGGCATCAATAAAGGCGGCGTTACCGCCTGCCCTTTGGGCTGCTGCCACTGCGTGCAGGGCGACTGTGGTTTTACCGGAAGATTCTGGACCGTAAATCTCAATAATTCGCCCCCGGGGTAATCCTCCCACTCCTAGGGCAATATCTAAAGCTACTGAACCAGTAGAGATGACCTCTACCTGACGATGGGTGTTCTCCCCTAGGCGCATCACTGAGCCTTTACCGAATTGTTTATCAATCGCTGCTAGAGCCATGTCTAGCGCCTGTTCCCGATTGCCACCCGCATTTACCTGTCGTTTTACAGTTTTCTTTGCCATGGTAGTTAGTCCTTTCTGGTTCTCTCCGAACTGTTAATAGGCTGGTCTGGGTTTCCCCTGCCTTGGTGTTCCCCTCACCGAGGTTCCAAGCTGACGCTACGCACGACCAGATACGTTTAACAGCCTGGCGATAATCCGACGAGGATAAATCGCTGGCTGCGCGCCTGGGTACAACTTTATCTAGCGAACAGATGTTCGACAAATTCGGCACGCCGACAAGAGCAATCCGAAAAATCGGTCTGCGTCCTTAAAAAATAAAAGCCCCGGCTATTTCCGGGATTTTTTCCTTAAAACCCCTTTTGCACAAAGCTCATCTAAAGTTCGCTGGTCAGCGCGGTGAATAAAACGCAATTCGGGGTCGCTATCAGTCTCTACAAGTAATGAATCCCAAATCTGTTGTAAATCTTTTCCCGACGCTAAGGCCTGCGCGGGAGTAGCCCCCAACTGGGGTAAGTACAAATCAGTCAATAAAGATGCCCCGAAAGCCTGTCCAAAAACGGCTTTCAGGGCATAATCAAATTCGGAGCGCTTCACCTGGCTAGACTACCGAATGTACCGGAACTTCGGGCATCTGACGACGCACCGAAAGCCCCTCGGCTACCGCAACCCGTAAAGAGACTTCCCGCAGTACCATTGCCATCGGCACTTCTAATGCTTTGCAGATTGAAGCCAAAAGCTCTGAAGATGCCTCTTTTTGTCCCCGCTCAACCTCGGAAAGATATCCCAAAGACACCTGGGCGCTGGTGGAAACCTCTCGTAAAGTACGCCCTTGAGAACGCCGCACCATTCTTAAGACTTGACCAATCTCTTCACGCAGCAACGGTGTTTTCTTCTCCGTATCTTTTTCCGTCATATCCATAGCATATCCCCTTATCTGCGGATTGCCTCATCGGGCTTTGAGCTGGTCGTGGCAATCGCTAGTCACATATCCTCGTTTTGCTTTACATTAATTCCAACACCGCTATTTACGTTCTCATTCCGTTATTCCCTAAAAGTGCGAGTGTTCACAGCTATGTGATTTAGCTGGCTGCTTATTTCTTTTTATGGTTGCGCCGCATCTGGGAACGCGAAAGCGCAAATCGGCTCTTAGCCTCTTTAGCTGTCTCTTCACGGTCAGTTTCGGTAGAGCGATTCTTAGTTTCCGATTCATCGCTACCGGTTTTACCGGGTTTATCGGCTAGTTTCTCAGATTCTGAGGACGACTCCTCGATTTCTATTGACCCGTGGTTCTTAGCAGCCTGAGCAGAGTTTTGCGATAAATCCGGCACGTCGAAGCGGGAATGAGGAATAGAAGTAGCTTCGACCTTAGGGGAGTCAAGCCCAGTTACTTGTTCACTGTCCCCACGTTCTAAGCCAGCCTGGTCTGTGCCTGACGCCTTTTGTTTGGCTCGCCTTTGCCTACGGGAAGGGAAAGCGGCTTTATGCGAGGTGTTTTCTGCAGAATCCAGTTCACTAGAAGGAGATGAGTCTTTTTCTTTTTCCTCCCCCTTTTCTTTAGTATCTAACTTCGCCTCGTCCTCGCCCTTAGATACGGAATTCTTTACCAAATCCCGGGAGCTATCGCTAAGCGGTTTATCGCCCTTGGTCGGTAAATCTTTGGGGGAGTTGCAATCTCCGGAGGTAGAATCGCTAGCTTTTTCCTGCGGTTTTAGGGATTCTTTATTCTTGTCCCCAGGCTGTTTATCGCTACTGTGAGCTGGTTTATCTTCCGGGTTGCTTTCAGTTTCTGGATGCTCAGCTTGTTTCTTCTGGTTATCGTGAGCATCTAGGAAATACACCATTCCCGAAAGAACAGTAGCTACGAAGGCAGCAATCAAGGCAGCGATTGCTAAATACATAATGAAAATTCCCAATTGCGCATGGAGAGGATAACAAATCCCCGCCAGCATCCACAGGAACACCATTAAAATCTGCAGACTGGTCTTAATCTTGCCCCCCTTGGAGGCGGGAAGTACTTCCCCAGAACGCAGTAAATACATCCGCAACCCGGTGACTGCCAGCTCCCGCAAAATCACTACTGCGGTAAACCACCACCACAGGTTTTGAAACAGGGACAGTAAGACAAAAGCCGAAATCATCAGGGCTTTGTCAGCAATGGGGTCAAGGAGTTTTCCAAAGTTAGATACTACTTGCCAACGGCGCGCCAGTTTTCCATCCAGATGATCCGTGTAGGCAGCCACCATGAAAACTAGCAGCGAGAAGGCTAGTAGCACAGTAGAAGCGCGCAAATGATACAGAATCATCAGCACAATAAAAACCGGAACCAGCACGATTCGCACGATTGTGAGGACGTTCGGGATTATCTGCTGCCAGCTGGTTGGGGAAGCCGTAGGCTTATCTTTACTTTCCATCAACTACTACCCTAATAGATTTTTGTGCTCTTAAACCGCATTATAGGTGCTTAGCGCCCAGTAAGTTCCCAAGCGTCTTCCTCGCTTTCACCCTCAACTTCTTCCAAAAGTGAGACATCTTCGCTGGTTAGCGCATTTGGCGAGGGCGAATCGGCAACTTTCGCGGAGGGTTTCTCCCCTCGCAACATTGCTAATACTTCTGGTAACTGTTCGGGAGAAACCAGCACTTCCCGGGCTTTAGACCCTCGAGATGGACCGACAATTTCCCTAGACTCCAGTAAATCCATTAGCCTGCCGGCACGCGCAAAACCTACCCGCAGTTTACGCTGCAACATAGAGGTAGAGCCCAGTTGAGTATTTACCACCAATTGCGCCGCTTCTAACAGGTCATCAAGATCATCCCCAATATCTTCCGCAACCTTGGGTTTATCTTCCTCCTTGACAATCACATCTTCGCGATATTTCGGGCTCATCTGCTCTTTGACCGCATCAACTACTTTTTGAATCTCGTCCTCGCCCACCCAGGCTCCTTGAATACGCAAGGGCTTAGAGGTACCGGCGGGAAGATACAAAGAGTCACCTTGCCCAATAAGAGCCTCCGCACCTCCCTGATCCAAAATAGTGCGGGAATCAGTAATCGAAGAGGTCGCAAAAGCCAGTCGGGAGGGAATATTGGCTTTAATAATACCGGTTACAACATCTACTGAAGGGCGCTGGGTAGCAACCACTAGGTGAATACCAGCGGCACGCCCTAACTGGGTAATCCGCTGAATAGAGGCCTCTACGTCCCGGGGAGCAATCATCATCAAATCGGCTAACTCATCTACCACAATCAATAAATAGGGGTAGGTTGCGATTTCACGCTCAGACCCGGGCGGGGCGATGACGGTTCCTTCCCGAACCGCCTGATTGAAAGAAACAATATGTTTATGCCCGAAATTGGCCATATCGTTGTAGCGGTGATCCATTTCTTTGACCGCCCATTCCAAGGCTTCCGCCGCTTTCTTGGGATCGGTAATAATCGGGGTAATTAGATGCGGAATCCCCTCGTAAATAGTTAATTCCACCCGTTTAGGATCAACCAGGATTAAACGCACCTGTTCCGGAGTTGAACGCATCAATAAAGAGGTAATCATCGAGTTCACGAAAGATGATTTACCAGAACCGGTAGCTCCCGCTACCAAAAGGTGAGGGGTCTTAGCCAGGTTAGTAACTACATATCCGCCCTCGACATCTTTGCCCACCCCAACCAGCATCGGATGGCTCGACTGATGAGCGGCGGCAGAACGCAGCACATCACCCAGTACCACAATTTCACGGTCGGTATTAGGAATCTCAATCCCGATAGCGCTCTTACCGGGAATCGGGGATAGAATGCGCACATCAGCACTGGCTACCGCGTAAGCGATATTATTTTTAAGGTTGGTAATTTTTTCTACCTTTACCCCTGGTCCCAGTTCAAGTTCATAACGGGTTACGGTCGGCCCGCGGGAAAAACCGGTTACTGAAACGTCCACCCCGAACTCGGTAAACACTGCCTCTAGGGCGGATACTACCCGGTCATTAGCCTCCGACCGAACTTTATGTGGTTTTCCTTTTACCAGCAGTTCTTCACTGGGTAAGTCATAGGTTTGTCCATCTGCGAGTTCTATCCCCGCCTGACCGGCTCCCGGCAGTTGCAGCTGGGAGTCATCTTCCGCGGCTTGTTCAGCCGCAGCTGAATCGGTAGCCTGCGTGCTAGGGGTTGCCAGCACTTCGGTCTTTGCAGTTTCTTCCGGTAGCTTTAACCGGGTTGTACGCGCTGATTTTTCGGTTTTCGCAGCTTGCTCCGGAGATTGAAGAATCGTGGGGGCAGATTCGGAGTTATCCTCATCGTCTGATGCTTGCGCTGCTAGACGTTCCCAACGTTTAAGCCGCCTGGTCGTCTTAGAATCCGGCTCGTCCTGCCCGTCGGTCTGGTCGGTATCGTCTGTTTGATTCTCGTTGATACTGCCCGCTTGGTCTTTCTTTTCATTAACAGTGTCCTGGAAACGGTGAAACAGCTTACTGATTGCTCCAAAAGCCTGAGACAAAGAAGTATTAGTGGCGATTAGCAGGGAATATAATCCCAGTAAAACCAGCAGAATTACCGCCCCTACCGCAGTAACAATAATTTTGAGCGGATGCCCAAATAACCACCCCAAAATACCGCCCGAGCTCTCAATTGCCGCAAAATTGCTGATATTGGGGCTAGAGCAAGCCACATGGGTGATGCCGTTTAGGGCGGCTGCCATTCCAATGGTGCCCACCAGAATGTGCAGCTGAGAACCCTCCGGGTCGCGGTGACGGAACAGGCTAATGGCTGCCCACACTAAAAGCAGCGGGGCAAAAATACTGTAGATACCTAGCAAACCGGCAGCTAGATGATGGAGCATCCGGGTAGCGAGGGCGTCCATGGAGAACCATTCGGTTAAAGCCGACATTGCAGCCAGGGCAATTAGTAAAAAAGCTATCCCGTCTCGCAAGCGGGAATTACCGGTTTCCGGGCTATCTGAATTCTGATTCTTATTAGTTTTTCTCGCTACCATAACAATGGCAATTTACCTTTCAAGGATTACTTCCCGACGACTGCCACGCCGCAAATAAACAAATTAGCTGTTCAAAGGGATTTCTACGCCACAATCAGCCTTTAAGACTAGAAAACGATTTTATCGAGATATCGACTAATTTCGACTTCATCAGGGCAGGCATCATTTCCCTCCTTCGTAGCTGCTAAAGCCCCGGCGATATTCGCCCTGGCCAGAGCTTCCCGGCGCTTACGCCCTTTAACCAGTTCCGCCAGCAAAACCCCGGTATGAGCCGCCCCTACCCCCAAAGTATCGACAGCTTTCACATTCAGAGAGGGAATCATGGTTTCACGGTGAGCATCAATAAGTTTCGCACCGTGAGAGCCCACCCGCTCTACCGCCCAGGCAGATTCTGGAAGCTTTTCCGCCACATATCCGCAGCTAAGATGCCCAACAGAGCCGGGTAAGAATCGAGACTCGTGCTCGTTACAGGTCAGGACATCAACGTAAGGTAGCACCTGGGAAACATAGTGCGGGTCAATTTGCGATATTCGAGGAGTAGCAGCCATCACTACCGTTACCTCAGCGGCTATGGTGGGTAACCATTGCCCCAGAGCGGAACGATACGAGGAATGTATGAGGTCGCCGGCGGAAATATACACTAAGTCGCCCGGTTGCAAGGCAACTTTAGTTAGTTCCAGGGCAGAAATATCGACCTCCACCCCGGTAGTGAGCACCGAGGCATAGTAGCCTCCAGTCTCAATCATCTGGATTTTCATGCCAATATCGCCAACTACTTCGACCGCTTTGGTCTGGATATTGGCATTGCGCAGCACTTGGCGTGCCTGGGTAGAGTTAGGACCAGTTCCCAGGCAAGACAGGTTGATTACCGGTACTGCCTGGCGAGCGGCAGCTATCATTACCTCTGCTGCCTCCCCCACTCCCGGACGTTGCGCCTGCCCTAGAACGGTGGTTCCCCGCTCGGGCAGTTGCGGCATTTTTAGAGGTAAAGTCAGCACTACTGCTGCTACTGACACCAGCTTGTTCTTCTGATTATCCATTGATTCCAACCTATTTCGGATTTCAGCTTCGCGGTTTGACGAACGGGAATGCCAGCACTTGGCGAATATCGCAACCTAGCAGCATCATTACCATGCGATCCATTCCTAATCCTAGCCCTCCCAAAGGCAATAATCCCAGTTCTAAACAGTTCAAGAAATCTTCATCTAGGCTCATTGCTTCCGGGTCACCCGCAGCGGCCGCCAGCGACTGCTGAGTAAAACGTTCACGCTGGTCACGCGGATCTGTAAGTTCGGTATAGGCGGTTCCTAGTTCCATACCAAAAGCCACCAAATCCCAGCGTTCTGCCAGGCGCGGATGGTCACGATGTTTTCGGGTCAGCGGGGAAGATGAAACCGGGAAATCCATATAGAAAGTGGGGCGAGTGGTTTTAGCCTCGACCAGCTCATCATAGAGCGCCCCGATTAATCTTCCATGGTCAGCCCCGGGGGGAGTGTCGATACCGAACTTCTGGCAAGCCTGCCGGAGAATACTCTCATCAGTATCTGCCGTAATTTCTTCCTCTAAAGCCTTAGAGATGGCTTGATAAACCGGAATCGCCGGCCAGTCTCCAGAAATATCGTAGGCATAATAATCTGTTCCCTTTACGCTACGCTCAATCTTTTGATTTCCTGGGCCTTTAAGGGGACGTAAAGCGATTTCTCGTCCATGAATCGCGCGCGCCGCCCTCTGGTAGAGTTTGCGGGTTAAAGTCATCATCTCCAGGTAGTCAGCGCCCGCCTTATAAACCTCTAGAGACGTAAACTCGGGGTTATGAGTTGCGTCAGCGCCCTCGTTACGGAAAGAGCGTCCCATTTCAAAAATTGCCCCCATTCCCGCCACTGCCAGGCGTTTTAGATATAGCTCGGGGGCGATACGCAAAAACATATCGATAGAGTAAGCATTAGAGCGGGTTACAAACGGACGCGCATTAGCGCCGCCTTGCACGGCTTGCAGTATCGGGGTTTCTACTTCTAAAAATCCTGCCTGAGCAAGCTCCGCACGTACCGCTGTTAATGCCCGCGAGCGTTCTTCTAGCATTTGCAGAGCTACAGGGTCGTTACGCAGCGTTAGGGTGCGGTCGCGAGCGGAGGTTTTCTCGTCTAGGTTTTCTTTCGGGTGGGGTGAGGGGCGAAGCGCTTTTGCAGCTAGCACCCATTTTTGGGCAATTAGTGAGGGCGTGCCGTTGCGGGAAGTGCCGCAGGTTCCGCTGACGACTATTTGATCTCCCAGGTCAAGTAGGGGCAGATTAGCGAAGTCTCGGGAAGCTAGGTGTTGTTTTTCTAAAACTACTTGGAGGTAGGTTCCCCGGTCATATAAATCCCAGAACCATACTCCCCCATGGTTGCGTTTTGCTACGATGCGGCCATGGGTTTTTAAGGGCGAATTCCCGCAAGTGGATGCCTCAGTCACGCTAGCAGCGCTGCCAGGGGGATTAATGTCAGCATTTTGAGCATTACCCCCAGGTAGTGAGGTTAGAGCCGTGCGGTTAGTTACTTGCTTAAAGACCTTCCTCAAAGGCTCGCCTAGGTCAAAACCGGGAGGGAAAGGCTCTATCCCGACCGATAATAGCTTTTCTGCTTTTTTACGGCGGACTTTCTGCTGGTCGGTGAGTTTATAGGTAACCGCCTGAGAGGTGAGTTCTTGGCGGATATGTTTCAGCTGAGTTAAATACTCTTCGTCTGCTTCCCATTGAGTTCCTTTGAGAGTCAGCAAAGAGGCGGGCGCGGGAATAAAGCCTTCTAAACAACCGGCAGCTATTAGAGTCAAAGGCACTAGCGGGTCCGAAGAAAAGCACATATACCTGCTTAACCAACGTGGATTGTAACGGGCGTTAGATTCATATAGGGACTGCAACTGCCAAAACTTTGAAGCCTTAATAAACAGAATCCGTTTAAAACGGTCGTTAAGAGTGGCATCTACCGATTCGCCCTCAACAAATATTTCTCTAAACATGGCGAAATTGAGCGAGAACCGATCAATACCCTGTTCAAAGCCGTGTTGCAGCATTTGCAGCACCATTGCTTCCACTACCCCGTTGGCAGCATTTTTTGCCCTGCGCATCAAATTCAGAGAGACTCCACGCGGCCCCCAGGGAACAAAAGTCAGTAAACACTGTAGTTCACCGTTGTTTCCTCGCGCGGTGCAAATAAGTTGCCGATCATCTTGAGGGGCGAATACTCTATCTAGACTCATTGAGAAGCCGCGTTCATTCCCAATCCGGAACAGGCTGGCTGCCATTTCTAGTTCGCTTAGCTCACAGGGAGTGATTTCGCTTTGGCGGCGCACTTCGATATTGATTCCGCTACGTCTAATCCTCCGTTGAGCAGCCAGGAGTGCGCGACCATGTACCGAGTTTTCATCAAATCTGTCAGCGGAGATGATGGCCTCGTCCCCCATTTTTTTCACCATCATCCCGCTGCGCCGATAGACTCTGGCTCCTTGAGCGCTGGCCGCTATCACGGCTGGAATCCAGCCTTGACTGTAACAATGCTTTTTCCAGCGTAAAACCACGTCTTCCCAGGAATCCGGGTTTCCAATCGGGTCACCGGCGGCTAAAGCTATTCCCCCGCTGACTCCATAGGAGATAGCTGAGGATTCATCGGAACTGAAAATCACCGTGCGATTATTACGAGTAGCGAAATACCCTAAGGAATCTTCTGCTCCCCATTGAATCAAAAGTTTACGTAAACGCAGGTCATCTGGTTTGCTGCGAATTTCGCAGCGTTGGCCAATTAGGATACGCATCACCGCATAGAAGATGATAACTGCCGACAGAATCATCACTATCAGCGATAATGCTTTGATTCCGGGAAATTCTCGCAACAGGGTATTTATTTGAGGCGTAGACAAGAACGGTAATCCGCTGATACGTCGCAGTACCCACAGCGCTATATCCGAAGAGGCAATAGTTGCTGGCGTGAGGTGGCGGGTCAAAGCAAAAGCAATTCCAAATAAGATTGCCTCCCCCGCCAATACTATGCTGAAGCCAACTAACAGGGAACGTAGTTTTACCCGCCCCCAAAATCCAGAGGCAGATTTAGTTAAAAGGACGATGATTCCAATCGCGATAACCAGAAAAATTGCTGGTTCTAACGCATATTTCTGTTTTAGTTCTCCATCGAACCATAAGACAATTAAGGTTAGTAAACACAGTAGAGCCATCAGGGATTGCATGGCTATCATTACGATTACTGCCAGGCGTTTTCGCATAAAACACAAGAGAGCTACAAAAGCTAGCAGTACCGCCGTCGATAAGGTAGGAAGCGCCGGTACCCCCAAAGTAAGCAGTATATAGACAGTTATCCGGTTAAAACCGAATTCAAACAGATAACGTAAAACTATGGTTATCAGGCAAAAGATAGCCCCCAAGCTGTAAACCCAACCGGCGCATACTGGAACCTGCTGTTTCCAAGAGCTTTTAGTTTTACTGCTAGCATTCATATTTAAATCTCCACGACTACCGGCACAATCATCGGGCGACGCCGCAACCGGCACGCCACCCAACGTCCCAGGGCGCGGCGCATTGCCTGTTGGAGGCGGTAGGGGTCGCTATCTCCTAGATTTAAGGCTTTTTGCAGCGCCTCGGTCACGTCCGGGAGTACCTCTCTAAATACTCCCTCGTCCTCGGCCATTCCCCGCGCGGTAATATGCGGACCGGCAACAATGATCTTGGTGGGCACATCTACGGCGGCAAATACTGACACGAAGCCTTCTTCCCCCAAGGTCATTCGGTCTTTCAACTGGTCTTCATCAATTTCGCCGATGGAGCCACCATCAACATAAACATATTCACAATCAACCTGCCCTACTACCTGGGCTTTTCCGTCTTTGAGGTCTACTACTACCCCGTCCTCGGCTAGAGCAATGTTCTCTTCGGCAATCCCAGTGGCGTGCGCAATCTGACCGTTAGCAATCAAATGTCGGATTTCGCCGTGAATGGGCATGACGTTCTTGGGCTGGACGATATTGTAGGTATAAAGCAATTCTCCTTGAGCGGCATGCCCGGAAACATGCACTGCCCGGTTACCTTTATGCACTACCTTGGCTCCTTGGCGCATCAGCGCGTTTATTACCCGGTAAACCGAGTTTTCATTCCCCGGTATTAGGGAGGACGCCAACAAGACGGTATCGTCAGGTTCCAAAGTCACTAGCCGATGTTGCCCTTGCGCAATCCGAGATAGCGCTGCCATAGGCTCACCTTGGGAGCCGGTAACCATCCATACTCGTTTATTGGCAGGCAAATGCTTCATATCTTCGGCGCGCACCACCACTTCGGGGTCTAGCTCTAAATAACCAGCTTGAGCAGCGATATTCATATTGCGTTCCATAGAACGACCCGAGAGGCAAACTTTTCTGCCCACCGCCTGGGCAGCTTCTAGGACTTGTTGAACCCGGTGTACATGGGAAGCAAAGGAGGCTACCACTACCTGCCCACTGGATTCGGCTAGCACCTGGCGGATTACCGGACCGATTTCTCTTTCCGGAGTGATAAAGCCCGGCACTTCCGCATTGGTGGAGTCCACTAGGAACAAATCAACGCCCTCTTCCCCCATGCGGGCGAAACCTCTCAGGTCTGTGATTCGTTTATCCAGTGGCAGCTGATCAAGTTTATAATCGCCGGTTACCAGCAGGTTTCCAGCATAAGTGCGAATCATAACGGCTAAGGCATCGGGAATCGAGTGGGTAACTGCCAAGAATTCGCAAGCGAAATTATCTAGGTCAATGCTCTCGCCCTCACTGACTTGATGTAGATGCGCCGCGCTCAGTCGATGTTCTTCCAGTTTGGGACGCAAAAAAGCGAGGGTCAGTTCAGAACCGTAAATCGGTATGTCTTCGCGTAGTCGCAACAGGTAGGGTACTGCCCCGATATGGTCTTCATGTCCGTGGGTGAGCACCAACCCTACCACGTCATTCATCCGTTCTTTCAGGTAAGAAAAGTCGGGGAGAATCAAATCAACACCGGGTTGTAGCTCTTCAGGGAAGAGTACCCCACAGTCCACAATCAGGATTTTGCCGTCCAGTTCAATGACGGTCATATTCCGTCCTACTTCCCCCAGTCCTCCTAGGGGAATAATCCGGATAGCACCAGATTTTAGGGCGGGGGGGTAAGGAAGTTCAGGATATAGCGGATTCACACGTCTAATTCTTGCGATTTTGCTCGTTTATGGCAAACGTGCGCGCGCAAAAGATATAAATATAGTGACGCTTAGCTATTTAGGGTTAGAATACCCCGCCTGGGCGGTTAGTGATTGGGAATAACTAGCGGCGTTGCGGTTAGGGATATTAGCGGCAGCGAGCCCGCAGACCTAGAGCAAAGCAAAATCTGCAAGCGTTTTTTGCAGCTGTTTGATTTCTTCACTGCTGGCTGGGACTAGAGGCAAACGCAAAGTATCAGAGGGAATAATTTTTTGGAGGGCGAGGGCGTGCTTGGCCATTACCGCTCCTTGTCCCCCTCCCATTAACGCTTTCACCAGGGGCTCCAGTTCTAGGGAAAGCTGCAGAGCCCCCTGGTAGTCTCCCTTTTCTACCAGCTGCACCATTTTGCGGTAGCTGGGAGCGGCTACGTGAGCGACCACGCTGATAATCCCCACCGCGCCATGAGTTAGCCACGAATAGTTAAGAGCGTCGTCACCGGAGTAAAAAGCTAGCCCGGTTTGCGCTATCCGCCTTGCACCTACCTCGACTTTACCGGTAGCGTCTTTGACCGCCACAACATTATCGATTTCAGCCAGGCGTTTTAGCAGTTCATCACTAATAGCTACCCCGGTGCGTCCGGGAATATCGTAAAGAGTTATCGGTAGGTCTACCTGGGAGGATACTTTCACAAAGTGCTGATATAGGCCTTCTTGGGAGGGACGAGAATAGTAAGGAGAAACCAGCAAAAGCCCGTTAGCTCCGGCTTCCTGGGCGCTGCGCGCCATCCGCACCGAGTGCTCAGTGTCATTAGAGCCAGCGCCGGCGGTAATGAAAATATCGTCTCCGATTGCTTGGCGAACCACCTTTATCAGCTGTTCTTTTTCATCTAGATGAGTGGTAGGAGCCTCCCCGGTGGTTCCGGAAAGCACCAGATGGTTTACTCCCTGGTCTACCAGGTGTTTCGCTAGGTTTGCGGCGGCGTCATAATCTACAGCGCCATCAGGTTTAAAGGGGGTTACCATCGCTACCCCAACCGAACCAGCTAACCGAAAAGCGCTCTCTAGGTTACTCATGACTCCACTGTACCTGCTCTACCTGCCGATTTATATTTCGTCCAAAAAGCGGGCGAGAGGGGTCTAAAGGTCACAAAACCACAGGTGCTGCACCATGGATTCATGCCCCACCTGCAAACCCTGACGCAGACCTGCAGGAGAAAATCCGCATCCGGAAAAGAACCGGATTTTTTCTTTTCCCCCAGCCGCCAACCAGATTTGTACCCGGCTTGCTCCCGAAAGTCGCAACATATCAACAATCGCGTGAAGTAGGCGAGAAGCATCGTCCAGGTTCTTTTCCCAATCGCTAACCTCTAGCGCCACGATTTCCGAATCTGCTCCCCGCTGCGCTAGCGGAGACTGTTTCGGCTTCGCCAACATTGTAGGAGCCGGGGCAATCGCCGCCATTCCCACAACCTGTCCTTTGTTTACTGCCGAAAGTAAATGATGTTTTGGGGAGGGCGGGCTAAGCAGGGATTGTGTCCAGGCTTTAGTGATTTCTCCGGAGTTAATCAGCGCTAAAGTTTGCGGGTCTACCTGCCCTAAATGAGAATGTAAATCTTTACGCATTGCAGTCGATTGGATTTGTCCCCAACTCGGCATATCTTCACTTTTAGCGAGGCGAACCGATCCGGTTGCATCTGACCTTGATAACACCTTAGATTCCTAAATCCATGACTTTATCTAGCCCCACCGTCAGAGGAGCCGCAGCGGCAACTTTACGGACAGCCAGCAGCATACCCGGCATAAAAGAGGAACGGTCAAAGCAGTCAGTACCTAGTCGTAACTGTTCTCCCTGGTTACCTAGGATTACTTCTTGATGGGCATTCGCTCCCAGAATCCGCAAGGAATGAATCCCCACGTCCCCAACTTTCATGCCGCGCGCACCCTCAGGGTCGGTGGTGGTGGCATCGGGGGCTGGCGGAATATCGGCTTGCTTGCGGGCGGCTGCCATTTGCTGGGCGGTTGCTAGCGCTGTCCCGCTGGGGGCATCTAGTTTATTAGGGTGATGGGTTTCTACGATTTCGGCGGAAGTAAAGAACGGTGCAGCCAGCCGGGAAAAAACCATCACCAGCACTGCGGAGAGGGCAAAGTTGGGTGCAATCAATACGTTACGCCCAGTTTCGCGCGCCACTTCCTGAATTTTTGCCTGTGCGTCCTCGTCCCAGCCTGAGGTACCTACTACCGCGTGCGCACCAGCGCGCAAAATCGCCTCGGTATTAGCGAAACTGGCGTTGGGGATAGTGAACTCGACAGCGACCTGCGCTCCCCGCAAAGTTTGTGCCGTGATTTCATCACCGCGACCTAAGCGGGCAACCAGCTGCATATCAGTGCAGTTCTCGATGGCATCACAGCAGGTCTGTCCCATACGCCCACCGGCACCAATTACCGCAACTTTCAGTATGTCAGTCATCTCTATTTCACACCCTCAGGTTTATTCGCATTAATTATTTGGGATTTATCAGGGCAAATAGTCTGTCCGGCAACCGATAAATTGTTGTACCATTCCTGCCGCAAATCCGCCGAATCGACTTTGTTATAAATGTCAAAGAGAGTTTTTTTATTGGCGGCAGAATCCGCCTGCTTTGTATCTAGCAGCCCACATAGGGATTGGGCGGGCCCTAATACCAGTTCGGCGGTTCTTTGATTGTAATGATTCTTTTCCATTACCTGTTTGACGAAACTATTTTGTGCCTCGCTGAGATTAGCTTTCGGGGTGAAACTAACCGTAGGGGTTGCGCTAGGGCTAGAAGTCTCAGGGGCAGCAGTTGGCGAACTGGTCACCTTAGGGTTGGTTTCCTCCGGAAACGGTTTTGTTTGAGGGGACTGGGTGGCGGGGCTACAGCCAGCAAGTAGAGCTGCGCTAACCAGAAAAGGGAATAATCTCTTTAACTTCACCCAATCAGCTTATGACACGGTGGGGCTTACTGTGACTTTCACCTGGGGTGCGTCTAAGAATTGCGCTGCTAGAGAGCAAATATCTGCCGCGGTTACGCGCCGCAGCGCCGCATTCATCTGGTCGATAGTGCGCAGACGTCCTCCGGTAACTTCTGCGCGTCCCAGGCGCGCCATCCGCGCCCTGTTATCGTCCATCCCCAGTAGCACTCCCCCACTGAGCTGCCCTAATGCTTCCTTGAGTTCGCGTTCTTCAACTCCGCTCTCAGCTAGTTTTTCTAGTTCCCTATGCAATAAATCGGTAACCTTTTGCAGATTCTTAGGGGCGCAACCGGCGTAAAGACCAAAGGCTCCGCTGTCAGTGTAGGAGCTATCAAACGCATAGGTCGAGTAGGCTAGTCCCCGCTTTTCCCGGATTTCTTGGAAGAGTCTAGCGGACATTCCCCCCGATAGTATGGTCAGCAATAGACTTAAGGTGTCACGCTGGGGGGAATTGGCGGGCAGGGAACGGGTACCGATAATGATTTGCGCTTGCTCAACCTTTTTATTTAGCTGTTTATCAGCTCTAACGGCTGGAAGGGGTGCGGGGCGGGAAGGGATTTCCGCGTCCTTACCGCTATCAAGTTCCCAACCGTTTTTTGCAGCTGCTGTCATTATCAGTTCTGCCAAATAGTCATGGCTGATGTCACCGGCGGCAGCAACCACCAAATGTTGAGGTTGATACCAGCGTTGATGGTGTGATTTCACTGCCTCTAAGGGGGTAGCAGCTACGGTGCTTGCCGTACCTCCAACTGGTCTACCAAGAGGAGAATCCCCATATAACTGGCTTAAGAATTCTTCGTAGCAAACATCTTGGGGATCATCTTGCGACATGGCCAGTTCGTCCAGGATAACCGCGCGTTCTAGGTCGAAATCTGCCTGTGCCAAGGCTGGGCGCGCTAGCATTTCGGTGAGCACTTCCACCGCCATTGGCAGGTCGCGGGAGAGTACCCGGCAATAATAGTGGGTGGATTCTTTGGCGGTGGCAGCGTTTAGTTCTCCCCCTACGGCATCAAAGGAACGGGAGATTTCCTTCGCGCTGCGGGTGGCAGAGCCTTTGAACAGTAAGTGTTCAAGATAGTGGGTAGAGCCTAGATGTTCCTCACCTTCGTCACGAGAACCTGCCGGAATCCAAAATCCGAGGACGACCGAGGGCGAGGCAGGAACCTGTTGGGTAATCAAGCGGATGCCGCCGGGAAGTATCGACCGCTCAATTAAAGTGCCGTTCTCTTTAATGCTGATGCGAGGACAATCAGCATTGAGGGGAAGTTCAAAATCGTTAATCTCAGGCATATTATTTTCTATTTCCCTCTTGATTTTTGGGCTTAAAACTGCCGTTTTTTCTGGGATTCTTTATAGCTTTAGCGGTTTCATTTTCTTGGTTAGAGCGTTTCTTGGTTGAGATAGTTTTTATCGCTAAAGCACAACCGAATAAGGCGAAAGTAAAAGCCGAGAAAATCGCGAGCGCAACCGATAATAATTCAGCTTGGGCGCTAGCGGATATGAATGCATAAAGCAGACAAGCCCCAAAACTCAGGATGGAGATGATTAAGGCTCGTCCCCAAAAAGGACAGGCATCTAACTTAAAAACTAGGCGAATACCAGCCAATATGGATAAAAATATCCAGGAGATTGCCGAGATGATTAGCAGGGAAAAAACAGTAAAAACTGTAGCCAGTCCCTGTTCATCACCGGCGGTAACAGAAAATAAGATTAGGCAAATAAACAGGGAAACAAATATGCCTATCCCTGCAAGCAGCAAATCAAAAAATCTGCGCACTGTATATCTCTTTCCTGAAAATAAAAGTTGGCGAGGGCGCCATTTACTCGCCCTCGCCAACTATTCTTAGCGATTATTCATCGTCACCATCTGATTGCTCTTCGCGGCGATCGTCACGTCGATCATCGCGACGATTATTGCGATGCCGGCGGCTACGGTTACGAGAGCGACGAGGACGCTCTTCGTCTTCGGAGCGACGAGATTCCTGCTTAGCTTCGTTTTCAGCTAATGCGGCCTCTTGCTCTTCACTGAGTACCGCCACCAGGGATAGTTTGCCCCGTTCGTCGATTTCTTCGATCTCTACCTGAACTTGGTCGCCAACGCCCAGTACGTCCTCTACCTGGTTGATGCGTTTGCCCCCTACCAGGCGACGGATCTGGGAAATATGCAGCAGACCGTCCTTGCCGGGGGTCAGGGATATGAAAGCCCCGAAGGAGGTGGTCTTAACCACGGTTCCCACGAAACGCTCCCCTACCTCAGGCATTTGCGGGTTAGCGATTGCATTCACGGCGGCCCGAGCTGCCTCTGCCGATTCAGCATCGGAGGAAGAAATATAGACAGTGCCGTCATCTTCGATAGTTACTTCCGCGCCAGTATCTTCTTGAATCTGGTTAATCATCTTGCCCTTCGGGCCGATGACCTCGCCAATCTTGTCTACCGGCACCTGTACGGTGATGATGCGCGGAGCATAGGGGCTCATTTCGTCCGGTTCTGGAATAGCCTGTTCAATCAGGTTCAAGATTTCCAGGCGGGCTTCCTTAGCCTGAGCTAGCGCACCTTTCAGCACGTCAGAGGGGATACCGTCCAGCTTGGTGTCTAGCTGTAGGGCGGTAATAAAGTCCCGAGTACCGGTTACTTTGAAGTCCATATCCCCGAAGCCGTCCTCGGCTCCCAAAATATCGGTGAGGGTCATGTACTTGGTGGTACCGTCCTCGTTCGGTTCACTCATTAGCCCCATGGCAATCCCGGCTACCGGAGCTTTTAGTGGCACACCCGCGTTTAGTAGCGAAATCGTGGAGGCGCAAGCCGAACCCATAGAGGAAGAGCCGTTAGACCCCATAACTTCGGATACCTGACGGATAGCGTAAGGGAATTCTTCCTTGGAGGGAAGTACCGGCTCTAACGCCATTTCCGCGAGGTGACCGTGCCCGATTTCGCGGCGCTTGGGGCTGCCCACGCGACCGGTTTCACCGGTGCAATAGGGCGGGAAGTTGTATTGATGCATATAGCGTTTGCGGGTCACCGGGCTGAGGTTATCGAGCTGCTGTTCCATCCGCAGCATATTCAGGGTGGTTACCCCCAACACCTGGGTTTCTCCGCGACGGAAAATCGCGGATCCGTGCAGGCGGGGCAGCACTCCGGCGCGCGCATAGAGCGAGCGAATCTGGTTGGGCTGACGTCCATCCATCCGCACGCCTTCGTTTAGGGTGCGGGTACGGATTAGCTCTTTTTCGAGGGCGCGGAAAGCGGCTTTGAGCTCTTTCTCTCCCTCGGGGAAACGCTCTTCCAGGTCGGAAAGCATTTGGTCTTTGATTTCATCAACCCGGTTTTGCCGTTCGAGTTTCTCTGCGATCTGTACGGCCTGGTCAAGCTGTTCGCGGCAGTTTTCGGCCACCGCATCCCAGTGTTCGTCCTCGAAGTCTTTAAATAGCGGGAACTCTAGGGTTTCTTTCTGACACTTGGCCGCTACCTGCGCTTGCGCGCGGCATAGTTCCTTAATGAAAGGTTTAGCGGCTTCCAGACCGGCAGCTACTACATCTTCGGTCGGAGCGGTCTGTCCCTGTTGAATTAGTTCCCAGGTGCCTTCGCCGCCGCCGGCCTCTACCATCATAATGGCTACGTCTTCGCCGCCATCAGCGGTTTGAATAACCCGTCCGGCAACCACCATGTTGAAAGTGGAACGCTCGATTTCGCTGTAACGTGGGAAAGCTACCCACTGTCCATCAATTAGGGATAGTCGAGTGCCGCCGATCGGCCCGGAGAAGGGCAGACCGGAAATCTGGGTGGACATACTGGCAGCGTTAATGGCTAGCACGTCGTAGGCATCATCAGGGTGTACGGTCAGTACCGTAGCTACCACCTGTACCTCGTTACGCAGCCCTTTTACGAATGAGGGGCGCAACGGACGGTCGATTTGGCGCGCAGCAAGAATCGCTTCCGTGCCGGGGCGTCCTTCCCGCCGGAAGAAGTTTCCGGGGATACGTCCCGCCGCGTATTGGCGTTCTTCTACGTCAACGGTGAGCGGGAAGAAATCAAACTGGTCGCGCGGGTTTTTACCTACCGTAGTGGCAGATAGAACTGTGGTTTCATCATCCAGGTATGCCAGCGCACTGCCGGCAGCCTGCTGGGCGAGTAGGCCAGTTTCGAAGCGCACGGTGCGCTGTCCGAAACGACCGTTATCGATGATTGCCTCGGAGGCAATCACTTCTGGATCGTCCATCATTTTCTTTTATTTACTCCTTGTATTCCATCTTCTAGGGCGGGTGCCCTCCTGAGAGCTATCACCTTGTGATGGGCGGTCAACGATCGAGACCCACGGAGATAGGCGACTAGAAACTGCTGTGCCTGATCCGGAGGCCACCACCGAAGACCGAAACCGGGGTGATAGCAGTACGGCCCGGCGGTAACCGGGCCGATTAGCAAACTATTTACGCAAACCTAAACGAGCGATTAGGGAACGGTAACGTTCAATATCGATATCTTTTAGGTAACCGAGTAGGCGACGGCGCTGCCCTACCAGCAGCATCAAGCCGCGGCGGGAGTGGTGGTCGTGCGCATGAGTTTTGAAGTGTTCAGTTAAATCTTTAATCCGCTTGGATAGTAGCGCGATTTGCACCTCAGGCGAACCCGTATCACCGGGATGGGTCGCGTATTCTTCCATGATCTTGGCTTTTTCTTCTTTACTCAGTGCCACTGGGTTCTCCTTTTCTTCTACTTGTTGCACGGAGCTCCGGGGCAGTTTCACCCGGGCATGACGCATCCGTGGCCGGCTTTTAACGGCTTTACCAGCCTAACATTATCGCTGCTGGCAATCCTATTTTGACGCTGGTGAACTAGGACACGCGTAGCGCAGGGGTAAGCGCGAGGGCGAGGGCGAGGACGCTGTCGCAAGTTACGCGCGGGGTCTTGAACTTATCTAATTCTCCATTTCGGGGCTGGCTCGGTAAAAGCACTCCGGGGCCCCGTGACCTGCTCTGTAAAAGTTCAGAAAGAGGGCTTTCAACTATCCACCAAAAGGGTAACGTAACCGATTCTTTAAGTAATGTTTAGTAGCGTGTCCCTCTCGTATCTTTTACTGACCGCGCCCCCTGTTCGCACGGAGTTCCATCCTCAGAGCGGGGGCTTGGTTTTCCCTCCCGCCCAAGAATTCGGAAAAAGACCGCAGGCATTTTCCGAATTCTTATGCCCACCGCGCCTACTCGGATAAACCAATCCCCCGCACTCTGCGGCACGCCCTAACCTGCGCGGAAGGCATATCTTAGTTCGGTGATTATTTCATCTGGTTTCGCCATCATAGTCCCCCGCCTCCAAGGCTTTGGCAGCGAACTTGTCGAAATCGGATTGATATTCCCTGTCTTGGATTATTCGATATTTTTCCAGTTCTTCTTTGGCTGCCTGGTCGGCTATTTTCTTAGAGATTTTCCCGGCGCTCTCTAAGAGTTCGCGACTATCAAGAGTGAGTACTTGGTTAGGAATTTCTCCCATTCTTCCATGGTGGTAGGAATATGCCGCTTGGCACGCGATTCTGCCAGGTTTAGATAGGCTTCAACGATTCGTCCTAAATCAGCCAATTCGTCTTTCGTGAGGTAGTTCTTGGCTACGGTAACATCGCTGGCTAGGACTTTCCCATCCGGAGAGTTTTTCCAAGTCGTTAACCCCATATGCGGTTTGGTAGCGTCAGCTCGCTGGGCAATCAACTCGGCAGCGGTATGACCATGCACCGCGTAATGTAGTTTGTTTTGAACGGCAGCGAAGAATGTTTTGGTGGTGGGAGCGTTGCGGTTGTAGTCGACGGCGGTGGCGTAGATGTCGGTTATTTTTTGGTAAAAGCGGCGCTCCGAGAGCCGAATCTCGCGGACTTCTTGGAGTAGTTCCTCGAAATAGTCATGCCCGAGAATCTTCCCCGACTCCATGCGGGCGCGGTCAATAATATAGCCACGCAAAGTGAAGTCGCGAAGAACAGCGGTTGCCCACTGGCGGAACTGGGTAGCGCGAATAGAGTTAACACGGTAGCCAACGGAAATAATCGTGTCTAAGTTGTAATGCTGGATTTGGCGAGTTACCTGGCGAGAGCCCTCTTGGCGAACTATCCGGAAATTCCGGATAGTTGCCTCAGGGCTTAACTCACCGGAAGAGAAAATGGTCTTAAGATGCTCGTTGACTGTCCGCACATCCACGTCAAAAAGCTGCGCCATCAGCTTTTGCGTCAGCCAAATCGTGCCGTCCTCATAGCGCACTTCAACACCCACGCCGGGCTGAGCGGTGAATACCAGAAACTGCCCGGAATCATGCTTAACCATTGTCCGAGAACTGGCCTTTCCGAGGCTCTTTCCAACTTTACTATTCTTCGTCATACCGTATCTCTAGATATTTCCCTGATTGAGGGCTTCCAATTGCAGACCGCCGCAAAGGCGCAAACCGTTGCTTCTGAGTCTAAACCAAGCTCTTTACCCCCGCGGCTCTCCCATTACTCCTCAAGATAATTTCCGCTAGTAAGGAAACTTCGTCTCGCCCTATTTAATTCGTACTCGGAAGAATAAACCCCCGCGCCGTCCAGCCCCCAATGCGTGACAGCTCAAGCCCTGGCACCCCCACGACAAATAAACAACGAAGAATCCCGAAGATGAGCTAAAATTGGCTAATGCGTGAAACCCGTGATTTTGATGCCGAGTTTTTGAATAAAGACAGTACACAGAGGGTTCTTCCTCCCGCCAAATACTCCAAACGCCCCGCTGTTGGCACAACTATAACCCTTGGTCTGAGCCTTGCGGTGCTAATCGGTTTCGGTTCAGTCGCAAATGATATGTTCCCGTTTTCGGGAGTATTCATCACGATTATGACGAAGCTAGCCAGTTCCGGACTAGGGTTTGTCATGATTGCGCTGCTGGTGGGCTGGTTCTCTAAATCCTCGAAAATCGCTGCTAGCGTAGCTTCCGTTTCAATTCTATTTGCGTTAGCAATCTATTACTGTGCAATCCCTGTCTATAACTTGCGCCCGCGGGCGGCGGGCAGCGACATTGCACAGATTGCCCTGGTCTGGACACTGTTAGGGGTGGGCTGCGGAGTATTCGTTGGCTCAATGGCTTTTTTTGCTCATTATGGAACGCTGACTCAACGCTCTATCGCCACCGGCTTCCCCCTCGGTTTGATTTTAGGTCCCGTAGTGGTGGGGTTACTGCAAGGCGTAGACCTGCGCAGCTTAGAAATACTCGCAGTCGTAGCCATCACGGGTTTTATTCCCGTTGTTGGCCTGCTGGCATCACTGCGACGCACAAAACCAAGGCTGCTTTTTCTCTCAGCGCTAGCGGGGATTATTTTCTCCGGAGGGCTATTTTTAGTGGTGTACGCTTTATACTACTGACACATTACCGACAACTACGCACATTAAGACACCAATCCTTACCTCAGACCAGTTAGCCGCGCCAACCACGCCTTGCCCCAGTACCTGCTCTACCCGCTGCCATCCGGGTTCTTCTTGCAAGAAAGCCAGGAGAGCAGAAGCATCTAAAACAAACATTAGAAAGATTCTTTCTGAGCGGCGCTGCGGCGCTCCGCCAGCAGTTCCTCCACCAGGCTGCCGGCTCCAATTTGTTTCCTTATTAGCTGTTTAGCTTGCTTTTGAGTCATAGTAATAACCCCGTTTGGGGTATCTAGCATCAACAGTTGGGTGCCTGGTTCCCACTTTTGGCTACGGCGTAGCGCCGAAGGGATCACCAAACGCCCTCTTCTCCCCCAGAGGCTGCATAGGAGGCATTCATATTACGACTGTGCACCTAAGCCATCTTAGAGAAACCACGAACTCAAGTACACAGAAGTATTCACTAAACGCCCCAATTGAAGTACAATATGAGTATATTGTACTTCTACTGGACTATAGGGTGATTGTTATGACCACTTCCACTGCTACCAGAATTAACTTCCGAACAGACACAGAAACCAAACAGTCTGCCGAGAAGCTTTTCGATGCCCTGGGGCTTGATATGACAACAGCACTCAATATGTTCTTAAAGCAGGCAGTACGGGATCAGGCGCTGCCGATTCGTCCCGCCCTCACCTATGTCCCCAATGCGAAGACAACTCGCGCCCTAGCACACGCACAAAGGGTTATCGAGGGTAAAGATTCAGAAGATGGGGCAGTTTTTGAGGACGCAAACCAGGCAATAGATTTTCTGGACTCCCTAGCATGAAAATTATTTTTGACCGCCAGAACATAACGTAAACCCGTATCTTTACCCCAATCCCTTAGAATCTTTACTATTTGCCACTTTCTTGCTGTAATAAGTAAAGATTTTGGAGGTGTTTGCGGTGTACGACTACGAGAGGCTAAACCAGAAACTGCTAGAGCGGGGCTTGAAGAAATCTGAGCTGACTTCAATCCTGAAAATCTCCTCGCGCACTATCGCCAAAATCGCGAAGGGAGAAAAGCTGGCAGACCAGGTCATGGACAAGCTATGTGGCTATTTTTCCTGCGACAAAGAGGATCTGTGCCGCGCAGTCTCCCCTAACCCCGTCCTCCAACGGCTTAGAGAAGAAAAAGAACACCGGATTCCCAGCGGGCTTTACCATGAGCTGCAAATCCGCATGACCTACAACTCTAACCACATTGAGGGCAGCACCCTCAGCGAAGAGCAAACCAGACGGATTTTTGAAACCAATACTCTGGGAGCCGCGGACGACCTGGTAGTTGACGACATCATTGAAACCGTTAATCATTTTCGCGCTATTGATTACTGCATTGAGGTAGCGGAAGAAGCGCTCAGTGAAGATATTATTAAGCATCTTCACTATCTGTTGAAAATGAGGACGCAAGCGGAAAGGCTTGCCTGGTTTCAAATCGGAGATTACAAGCAACGCCCCAATGTGGTGGGTGGCACTAAGACCAGCACACCTAAAGAGGTGCCCGCAGCTATGAAAGCGCCGATAACTGCTTACCTGGCAAAAGAAAATGTGTCCCTAGCTGACATCGTTGAGTTTCATTACCGGTTTGAAAAAATCCATCCTTTTCAGGATGGAAATGGGCGCGTAGGGCGGTTGATTGCCTTTAAGGAATGCTTAAAACAAAATCTGGTGCCTTTTATTATTGAAGATCGTAAAAAGTATTACTACTACCGCGGCTTAAAAGAATACGAATCGCAACCAGGCTTCCTACTTGATACCTGTTTAGATGGGCAAGATACTTTCTGCGCCCTCCTGGAACTATTTGAAGTCGAGACTCCCCCTAACAGCCAAAGATGATGTTAAATAAAGGTATTTTATTCAGCGGCTCAAGGGATTGAAAGCCACCGCGCCTAATCATGCATTCCAGAATCCGCGAGAATACCGCTAGTTAAACCGGTCTTTATTTACCCAATCATAAATCCACTGCAAATTAAACAAGGGTGCGGACTGTGCATCAATCACCGGCTGAACTACACGAAAAATATCCCGCTTCACTGCCGAAATATCAACCGGATCATCAGAAAACTTCGAAGTTTTATTATTGAAAACACTTATCAATCTAAATCTGTTATCAAAAGTATAAAGCAAATAACTGCCATCGTCATAGGAATACTCTTCTGAGCTATAATAGGCAAAGGACGAAGCTGCAACAGTCCCATAATTCACCATTGTAAATATTCTTATAGCCATCGTAATTATATTTTATTCCCTTAATATCGGGGGTGTAAATCCAACGCAAATTACGTACGACCTCCATAAGCACTGGTTCCACCCCCTCACTATGAGGAGTATGCTGAGCATAATAAACCGAATTCTTCTTCAAATTCATCACCCCGTACCCAAACCAAACCACCCCAACAAACACAACAACAAAAACCGAAAGAAAAACCTTCTTAAACACCAAAACTCTCCCCGCAAATAACTTAAAAACCCCAATCAAATTCTTTTATTAAAAGAACCTTCACTAGAAGCTAATTAAACCGGTCTTTATTTATCCAATCGTAAATCCACTGCAAATTAATAAATGGCTTAAACTGCGCATCAATGACCGGCTGAACTACACGAAAAATATCCCGCTTCACCGCTGAAACATCGACAGGTTTAGAAGTAAACTCTATAGTTTTCTGATTCCATACCGATATCAATCTAAATCTTTTATCAAACGTATAAAGCAAAAAGTTGCCATCATCATACGAGTATTCTTCCGAAAAGAGATAAGCAAAGTTAGCGCCTTCATCCCTTCCATATTTATTATTATAGATATTTCTATAGCCGTCGTAATCGTACTTTATCCCTTTAATATCAGGGGTGTAACTCCAATCTAAGTTACTCACAACCTCCATAAGAACCGGCTCTACCCCCTCACGATGAGGAGTATGCTGCGCATAATAAACCGAATTTTTCTTCAAATTCAACGCCCCATATCCAAACCAAACCACCCCAACAAGTACAACAACAAAAACCGAAAGAAAAATCTTCTTAACCACCAAAAACCCTCCCCCCAATAACTCAAAACCCCAAACAAACCCTAAATAAAAAGCATACAACTATCTAATTAAACCGCTCTTTATTTATCCAATCGTAAATCCACTGCAAATTAATAAATGGCTCCAACTGCGCATCAATGACCGGCTGAACCACCCGAAAAATATCCCGCTTCACTACTGAAACATCGACTGGTTTAGAAGTAAACTCTAGAGTTTTCACATTCCACACCGATATCAATCTAAATCTTTTATCAAACGTATAAAGCAAAAAGTTGCCATCATCATACAAGTATTCTTCCCGGAAGTAATAGGCAAGGGAAGCAGCTTCAGTCTTCCCATATTTTTTATTATAGATATTTCTATAGCCGTCGTAATCGTACTTTATCCCTTTAATATCTGGGGTGTAGATCCAGTCAAGGTTACGTGTTACTTCCATAAGAACAGGCTCTACCCCAACCTTATGAGGAGTACGTTGAGCATAATAAACCGAATTCATCTTCAAATTCAGCGCCCCATACCCAAGGCAAAATGCACTAACAAGCACAACAACAAAAACCGACAGAAAAACCTTCTTTAACATGAATCTACCCCTATCCCCAAAGCCGCCTAAAGAATCCTGCTGCGGGCTTTAGTATTTTATTTTTTACGAAACTTTTAACAGGTTTTACTATTTGTTTTTTAACAAAGTTACTGACAGGCTTAATAATTTTTTGATATATAGGTTTAATAACCGGTTTTATTAGCTTCTTATAGACGGGTTTAATTATTTTTTTATAGACCGGTTTCACTATCCGCCGGTAGATAGGTTTTACAAGCTTACGATACAAGGGTTCAATTACCCGTTTATATATTGGCTTGACAATCCGTCTTTTAATGTTCTTAACCAACGGTTTAATAATCTTGTTTTTCACACGGTGCACTGTCGGTTTAATCACCCGCCTATACAGGGGATATACAATCTTTTTCGCCAATCTCACCGCTGGCTTAATCACTTTACGCACCACTGGTTTAAGAAGGCTCTTTTCTACCGAAAAGTGACTAGATTTAGTAACCTTGGAGGTGGTAGGGGATACTAAATGCTTTTCATAGGGATGAAATAGAAATACCTTGGAGTTAAGCACAGTAAACTTAAAACGATTTTTCTTTACATTCCCAATGCTACTTTTAAACTTTTCCCACTCTTTTAATATTCTCTTTTTAAATACAGAAAACAGCTTAATTCCTACTAACGCTAAAGCGCCAATACTAATAGCAGCAAACCAAGTAGTTAAGTATTCTTGGGTTTTCGCAGACGCCAAGGGATATGGCTGCTGTGCAAGCACTTCACTGTATAGGCGCTGTCTTACATTTTCCAAATTATGCCGATGATAATACTTGATTAGCGCTTTATCTAAAGGAAGATTTTTAAAATCAGGGTGATAATGAAAAATAATCGCATCAATATCAGTATTGCGGTCTTTACTATCAATATGTGTCAGCTTATCCCCAGTCAAGGAGTTAAGCTGAAAGAAATTATCGCTGGGACTAACCCCCAGGAAATTACTAGGAGACAACCCGGCTAGAAACTTTAATGCTTCTTTGTTAGGGCTACTCTTTTCCGCGGAAGCAAGAGTAGTCGCAAAATGCGGAAAATCAATGGTATACTTACTCCGCTGATGAACAACATCGAGGATTTTGTAAATCTTCTCACGGTTTCTTACCTTGGGTTCTTCGCCAAAATCATTCACTCGTGATTGTAACTTGTCGTCGTGGTACGCCGGGTAAGCAATTGCGTTAGCAATAAAATGGTTGATTTTATGAGTATCACTACCATATTTGCGGCGCGCCTGCCGTCCCATCTCCTCAACGTAGTTGAGGAATAACCGTTTCTCTTCTGCGCTCATCCCGGTATTTACCAAAAAAGGATCACTCGTACCCTGCGCAGCACTATTATTAGCGACCCTGCCGTGAGTGCGCATCGACTCTTTGTTGGATGGCAAAGCCTTAGAAGCCGGTTTAGGTGCAGAAAAACGCCGAGCCTCCCGCTTCACCTGAGGGGAGGGGGCAACACCTTTTCGACCCGAAACTGCAGATGAGGAATGCTTAGAATAAGTGGGGTGACTTCCAGGATTACCTATCTGGCGGGAAGAACTGGCTTTAATCGGAGAATAAATAAACCTTACCCGCGGATGATAAATATCGCTAACATCTTTTTCCGCAGCTGTCATCTGATATTTGTCAATACCTGGCGCAGAAAAACTGTAGCTTTCCCCGGTAACCCCCTTGAAACGTTCCTCGGGTTTCAACTGCCGCCCCGAAGTATCCAGATAGCTAACCGAGATATGTTGCCGTAGTCGTGGCGTAATTTTAGCTTGCAAGCTCGAACCGAAAATATCGTACCTGACCGCCTTGGGATAATGATACGAGTTATTAACCCGTTGCGGAGCAGGAGAATAAAAAACATAGTTAAAGTTTGATAAGAAACCCGCCCCTAAATACCCGCCACGAGGAAGAGCTGCCGAACCATTAAGATTAACTGCTCCCCTGGTCGTGTCATAAATAATCCCATCTTTCTTCACCAGATGAGAATCGGGCGGAATAACCTCAACTAGATTAGCTAAGTCCGTTTCAACACCTTGAGCGGAATCAATATCGGTGGAAATAAAACTGACCACAACCGGCTGCTCCACGAAAGTACCATGCTTCACAATCTGGTAACGCAAACCCAAATTACTGGCATTATCATACAAAACCGCAATAGAGTTTCCCCGAGCACCCGGAAAAAACTGCTCTCCCGTAAACCCTAAACCTTTCACTTTACTATTCGCATACCCCGAATGAGCTGCCCAATCCTCTTTATCGGAACCGGTCACCGTCCAAATTAAATCAAGGTCAATGCCCGAGCGCGTTCTACCCACATAAGTAATCCTGCCGGAGTCACCATCATTAATCCGAAAAGCCTTAACCCGAGCCTTCGGGACATCATTAGGGAAAACAGAAAAATCAAAATCCCCAAGAATTTGCCCTTTAATTAACTCGACCCCAGTGCGAGAAGACCAATGCAGGCCCTCCGGCGACAGAAAATTATCATCAGTAAGATTATCTGCAACCAGAGAAATCGTTATGTCCTTAAAGTAGCTGATTCCCTTGGCAGAGCGATTAAAATCCCCAAGAACATTTACTTCCTCAATAATCGGATCCCGGTTATCACTAGCGGAATCAATATCCTGCACTGGAACCGAAGAAGGCACGGAACCCCCAATAGTGACAGTAGGTTCGATACCTCCAGACACCGTGGAGTTATTTGCGCCATCACTATCTACAGCGGTATTTCCAAAGCCTGTTCCCCGCCCTGGCTTATCCGGTTCGGCAGCAAAAACAACCGGGACGCTCACCCAATAAAAGAGGAAAACAAAAACCAGCAACAAAGCAGGCAGGTTTCTTTTCATATCTTTCCCAAACTCAAAACCCCAGAAGGGAGCTAACCACGGAATAACTGAACACCCAAAACCCTAACTAAAAACATGATAAAAAATCAATAAAAGAGTTAATTCCCCAGCGAGAGCACAACCAATAGGGGTAGTATCGGTATTACCGGGGTCACAACGGGGTGTCCTCGGCTAAGATTCGGCCAGCTTTAGCGCGCGGCACTCACCGGGGTAATCTGCAAGGAACGCCTACCGGCAGGGCTAACTTGAACCTCAGAATTCCATTGCACTCCGCTACCACACGAGGTGCCGCACCCGCAGCCCGCCCCGCTCGCTTCCTCGGACATATCGTCGAAATCATCAGCAACTTCTTCGCCGCGCAGGGCGGTCGCAATCATCAACTTGATCCGGTTTAGCTGATTAACTTCCGAAGCACCCGGGTCGTAATCGACCGCCACCACATTGGCCTGCGGATACCGGTTCCGCAGCGCGCGGAACATACCCTTGCCAATCACATGGTTCGGCAGGCAACCAAAAGGTTGGGCGCAAATAATGTTGGGGCAGCCATGCTCAATCATGTCCACCATTTCTGCGGTCAAATACCATCCTTCACCAGCCTGATTACCCATGCCCGCAATATCGACTGAGCGCGCCGCCATTTCTTTAATTCGCCGGTGCATCTCGAACTTGCCGTTAGTTTTGGCGAAAGCCCGGCGAATCGCATCCTCATAGCGCTCTAACGCCCACAGCCCCGCGTCCATTGCTAGCTTAACTTTGCGAGAATTGCCCATTTCGTCCCGCTCAAAGTTTCCGCTGGCCAGAGAGTAGTGGAAGAACTGTATCAGGGTGGGCAGCTCGGCTTCGCAGCCTTCTTCCTCAATTACCCTCACCGCGTGGTTATTCGCGTCCGGGTGGAACTTCACCAGGATTTCTCCCACCAAACCAACCCGGGGGCGGCGCGGTTCATCGTTCAACGCCAAGGCATCGAACTCTTTGACACATTCCTTAATCAGACGAGAATAGCTGAGGCGACCACCCCAGGTGGCCGCGTATTTTCCAGCCGCAAACCATTCCTGGATAATCTGATCCCACCGCCGATAAAGCTCCATCGCGGAGCCCTTGACCAGCTCATAGGGGCGCACTCGCAAAAGCATGGTTTGCAACATGTCGCCTAAACAGATAGCTTGCAAAATCCGGTGGATTTCCGACCAAGACAGCTGGAAACCCGGGTTTTCTTCAATACCTTGTACCGAAGCGGCAATCACCGGTACCTGCGGATACCCGGCATCACGCAACCCTTTACGTAGCAGGGACACGTAATTTGTTGCCCGGCACATTCCTCCGGTCTGCGAAATAGCGACCGCAGTTTTATCGGGGTTGGCACGCCCAGACGTGAACTCCTCAATCAGCTGCCCAATCACCACAATCGCGGGGTAACAAGAATCGTTATTCACAAACTTGAGGCCAGTTTCCATCGATTCACGCGAAGTATGTTCCAGCAAACGCACATTCAAACCGGCACGGCGTACCACCGGTTGCGCCAGGCGGAACTGGATAGGAGCCATTTGGGGAACCAAAATCTCCCAACCATCTTTGCGCATCTGTTCAGTGAATTTAGAATTCACCTGCAGGTGACCGGCTTTCGCTAGGCGGGCTTCTTCCTCCGCAGCCTCCGCGGCCGGATCTATGCGAGTAGGAACTGCCGCTTCTGCTGACCCTCTTGGCGCAGCATCCGGATTACCAATCCGATCTGCACTGGGATAGGTAAGCACCATGGAGCTTTCCCGCTCCCTGGTGGCCGCATCTAGGGAACGCAAGCGAATCCGTGCGGCTCCCAAGTTGGAGACCTCATCAATCTTGAGGACGGTGTGAACGTCTCCGCGCCCCTCCAAAATCTCTTGCACCTGGTCAGCGGTAATCGCGTCTACTCCGCAACCAAAAGAGTTCAACTGCACCAGTTCCAGGTCAGCTTCATCACCTACCCGGGCTGCTGCCTCGTAAAGGCGAGAATGATAAGCCCACTGGTCACGCACCCGCAGAGGGCGCTCCAGGCGGCCATCAAGCACCGAGTCCTCGGTGAAAACCGCCATTCCCAAGCCGATAATCAACTCCGAAATCCCGTGGTTGACTTCCGGATCCAGGTGATAGGGGCGCCCTGCCAGCACAATCCCGCGCACCCCGTTTTCGCGGATCCACGCTAAAGCTTCCCTGCCTTTCTCCCGAATCTCTGCTTTGACGGCGGCATCCTCTTCCCAAGCCGCGTCCAAGGCGGCTTTGGCTTCTGCCTCGGTCACGTTCCAGTCAGCGAATACTTCCGCGATCCGTTTAGGCAGGAACTCCCGATTCCCCAGGTTCAAGAACGGGCTGATTAGGCGGACGTCGCTGTCTTGCACCGACTCCATATTGTTACGGATAACCTCGGGATAGGTACCCACCACCGGACAGTTAAAGCAGTTATCGGTGCCTTCTACCAGCTGTTGTTCATAAATCACCGAGGGATAGAAAATAGTTTTTATCCCTTTCTTCAGCAGTGACTCGATATGACCGTGCACCAATTTCGCGGGGTAACAGATATTTTCAGACGGAATCGACTCCATCCCCGTCTCGAACAGGTCATGATTGGAGCGTCCCGAAACCATCACCCTAAAGCCCAGCTTGGTGAGCATAGTGAACCAGAGCGGATAGTTTTCATACATATTCAGTACCCGGGGAATACCGATATCCCCGCGGAATGCTTTCTTTTCGGTCAGGCGGCGATACCCGAAAATCCGCTTATATTTCCAATCAAACAGGTTCGGCAGTGCCGACTTCTTGGGTACTTTTTCTAAGGAGGCTCCGCGTTCGCAGCGGTTCCCCGACACGTGCCGCTCCCCATTCGAGAAGGTAGAAATAGTCATCTGACAGTGGTTTTGACACAACCGACAGGTCTTGCGAGTAGTCTCTACCTGGAATTTCTCTAGGTCTTCCAGGGTTGCCAAGGTAGATTCACCCTGGCCGTCATCTCCTTGTTTCGCAATCAATGCCGCCCCATAAGCACCCATCAAACCGGCGATATTAGGGCGCACCACTTCCCGTTTAGTTAGCAGCTCAAAAGCCCGCAGCACTGCATCGTTAAGGAAAGTTCCCCCCCTGGACAACTACCTTTTCTCCCAGCTCTTCAGGGGTTTTGAGTTTAATAACTTTATAGAGGGCGTTACGCACCACCGAATAGGAAAGCCCAGCCGCAATATCTTTCGGGCTCGCACCCTCTTTTTGCGCCTGCTTTACCGAAGAGTTCATAAACACGGTGCAGCGCGTACCCAAATCCACCGGCGCTTTGGCAGCTACCGCATCGGCGGCAAAGCTTTGCACACTGGTTCCCATAGTGGCAGCAAAGGTCTGCAAGAAAGATCCACAACCAGACGAACAAGCCTCGTTCACCGAGATAGAATCCACGGCTCCCGCGCGAATCTTCAGATATTTCATGTCTTGCCCGCCAATATCAATCACCGAGGAAACCCCCGGCAGCAGGTCTTCAGCGGCGCGGAAATGCGCCATCGTTTCCACTTCGCCTTGCTCTAAGTTAAGGGCGGTTTTCACCAGCCCTTCCCCATAACCGGTGGAGCAGGCGCGCCCAATATAGGCGCCCTCGGGAAGTTCAGTGCGTATACGGCGCACAATTTCCACTGCCGCCGAAACCGGGTCGCCCTCATTGGAAGCATAGTGAGTGAATACGATCCGTTTATCCTGGTCAATCACGACTGCTTTAATCGTAGTAGACCCGGAATCTACCCCCAGGAAGCAGCGCCCCCGCGCCTCGGATAATGGTAGTTGCGGGATTACTTCCTTGTCGTGGCGGGCACGGAATTCCGCGAGTTCTTCTTCATTAGCAAATAGCGGGCGCATCCGCCGCGAATCAGTATCGATTTTCCCGGTGGTCAGGTTGGTTATTAACTGTTCGAGGGGGCGCGGCTCCCCTTTACCTGCGCTTAAGGCTGCCCCCAAGGCCACGTAAAGTTCGGCGTGCTCCGGGGTGAAGAAACTATCGGCTTTAGGCAGCAGCTCCTCATAGGCTTTACGCAGGTTAGGCAGGAAGTGCAGCGGCCCGCCCAGGAACATTACGTTTCCGCGAATCGGGCGTCCACAGGCCAGTCCGGCAATAGTTTGGGTGGCGACTGCGGTAAAAATCGAGGCCGCGAGGTCTTCGTGCGCCGCGCCCTCGTTAAGCAGGGGCTGCAGGTCGGTTTTCGCGAATACCCCGCAACGCGAGGCAATCGGATAAAGCTGGTTGGCACGGGCGGCAAGTTTGTCCAGACCCGAGGCATCGGTGTGTAGCAAGGTAGCCATCTGGTCGATAAAAGCCCCGGTTCCCCCGGCACAGGTGCCGTTCATACGCTGCTCGGGAGTGGGGTGCAGATAGGTGATTTTGGCATCTTCCCCGCCCAGTTCAATAATCACATCGGTTTGCGGATGAGTATCGCCCACCGCTTTGGTACCGGCGATAACTTCTTGCACGAAAGGTACTTTCATCGCTCCGGCAACCGAAAGCCCCCCGGAACCGGTAACCGCGGCCTTTACGGTAATTCCTGGATGCGCGGCGTTAATATCGCGCAACAAGCCGGCCAGTTCCCCGCGCACATCCGCATGGTGGCGGCGATAATCGGAAAAGATTACCTGCCGCCGGTCAAGTAGCACCGCTTTTACCGTGGTAGAGCCAATGTCGATGCCCAGTTTGAGCGTATGCGTGTCCCCGATTGAAATCAGACCATCTGCACCCGCAAGGTCAAGGGCGGCAGTTGTCTTACTCATAGCATCTCCCGGAGTCGTTATCACCACCTCAAGGTAAGCTGAAAACACTAAATTCACAGGGTGTTGAAATTAGGATAAAACTATGAACGCAAAATCCAGAGAAAATCACACCAACCAGCAGGAACGCTCTAGCAAGCGAAAAAGAGCCAGCGGAAAAAGTTTCGGTGACGATGAATTAACCACCGATGATTACGAAAAGGAAACGTTAGCTAATTCGCGCGCTCGGGATTTAAAGCCGGGAACTAAGAAAGCCAAAACCCCATCTTCTGTCCCAAAAACAGCCAAACGTTCCCCTGGTCACGGGAGAGGGCCGCGGGGAGCGCGCGGGAGAATGCGCGAACAGATCAAGCGGGTTGCCGAATCCCAGTTCATTGCCCGCGGCTATGACGGCACCACGATGCGTTCGATTGCTAAAGGGGCGGGTTGCGACCCCGCAATGGTCAGCTATTATTTTCGCTCCAAACAGCGGTTATTTCGAGATTGCTTCGATTTACCGCTTGACCCCTTAGAACAAGTCCTCCAACTATGGGAACCCGGAATTGAGGGAGTAGCCGAGCGGCTATTGGATTTCGCCTTCACTCTTTACGAGGAACGCCTCACCAAAGATCGAATGAAAGCCCTGATGCGCGCGCTTATTACCGACGCTGAAACCACCCAGCGGTTCCGCAGCTATATCCGCGACAATCTACAAAAAGGGGTAGTCCAACTGCTAGATTCGCTTGCCCCCTATCTTCCTCCGGTACAAAAAAGGCAGCTAGAGTCACGCTTCCCGATGCTGATTGAAATTTTGATGTCCATGATTTACGGAGTAGCAACGATGCGCTACATCGTACAATTAGAGCCGGTAGCCTCCATGGAGCGCAGCGAATTACAGAACCGCCTCGCCCCCATATTGCAAACCCAAATCGAGAACCTGGCTCGGGAAATATTCCCCACGCTAACGTCCAGCTTCCCGGAAAGTAACGACCAAAACCCGGTTTATTAGGAGTAATCTTTTATATTCAGAAAGGTCTGATTAGCTCTGTCATTTTTCATAAACCCTCAAGGAGGGAGCTGGCAGCTTGCTGACATGGCAGAATGCATTTTGCAGATTAACCTGGCTATCCTAAAGAGGTGATGCAAATACTCGCCTCTTCTCCCCTATTGACCCTATTTTTAGTAATCGCCCTGGGAACTCTATTCGGTTCGATACCTTTCGGTCCCTTAAAGTTCGGTGCTGCCGGAGCCTTATTCGTAGGTCTCGCCGCTGGCGCCCTCGACCCAGCGCTCGGGGAAAACCTTTCCCTGGTATCTGCCATCGGCTTGGCACTTTTTGTCTATACTATTGGCTTGGCGGCGGGCGCTTCTTTCTTCCGCGACCTGCGCAAACAATCTCCATTACTGATTGGGGCTGTCGTTTTACTTGCCGTTTACGCCCTAGTGGTGGCCTTCGGAGGCAAAGCCTTGGGGCTTAGTTCCCCGCTACTGGGAGGAATGTTCGCCGGTTCGCTAACCACCACCCCAGCTCTAGCTGCCGCAACCGATGCTGCCGGAGGAAGCGCCCAGCCCGCAGTAGGATACGCGATTGCCTACCCGGTGGGAGTAATCGTAACCATGGTAGTAGTAACAGCACTCATGCGGATAAAACTTCCAGCGAAAAATGACCCAAACCCGGCATCAGCGGCCGGACTTTTTACCCAAACTATTCGGGTAGAAAACCCGATGCGAATCCAAGAAATACCGAGGATTGCCGAGGTCGTGGGCTCTTCGGAAGGCGGGCTACGCATTTCCTATCTGCTGCGGGACGGCAAAATGCAGGTTGCCCATCCCGATGGGCAACTAAAAGCCGGAGATTTAGCTTTCCTGGTTGGCATTCCGGATGCGGTTAAAACCGCTGGAAAAACCTTAGGTACGCCAATAGGGGAAGACATCTCTGCTGACCGGAAAGATATAGATTTCCGTCGCTTCACAGTTTCCAACCAGCGTTTAGTGGGAAAAAAAGTTGCAGAGCTGTTCTTACCGGCTCGTTTTCAATCACTCCTAACCCGCGTACGCCGCGGCGATACCGATATGCTTGCCACTGCTGAAACCCGCCTCCAAATGGGGGATCGGGTATTAGTTGTCTACCCAATAGAACGGTTAAACGATATTGCTAAAACTTTCGGGGATTCGGAACATAAAATCTCTGCCATCGACTATCTACCATTCGGCCTCGGGATTGCCGCCGGGGTGGCACTTGGACTTATCACTATCCCCCTGGGTTCTCTCGGCTCACTCGCATTGGGTGCAGCGGCAGGTCCACTGGTAGTGGGATTACTACTAGGGCGTATTGACCGTCTAGGACCAGTAGTATTCTCCCTCGCGCCCTCGGCAAATAATATGTTGCGACAAATGGGACTGGTGTTATTCCTGGCGGCAGTAGGTTTATCTTCTGGACCAGCCTTTGCTAGTAGCGCCTTTTCCCTAACCGGAGTAAAAATCGGGTCACTGGCCGCTGCCGGAATGATACCAGTGTTAGCAGCATTCTGGTTCTTAGGGAAAATCTTGGGACTATCAACCGCCCGGATGGCGGGGGCAATTGCCGGTTTCGTGGGGCAGCCGGCAATCCTCAGTCACGTACAGAGCACTATCCCCGATGAGCGCTGCGAATCCGGATATTCTGCCACCTTCGCCCTCGGGATTATTGCAAAAATCGTGCTAGTACAAATCGTAATGGTGCTTTAGCTTAATGACCAGTATCAGCATAATTCATTTGTAACAGGTAAACTTCTTGCCGCAATGCATCAGCCAAATCATCACTGAGAGTACCGTCTTCCCGTAAATCCTGAATACAGCCCAGTTGCAGCCGCAAGGACTCTTCTTCTAAGTCATCGACTTTTGCCTGCAAATCATTACGGTATGAGCGCGAATCATTCTTCAAAACTTTAACTATCTCTTGGTGATCTTCCAGCAGATAGCTAGCAACTTGACGCTCCAAATCATCGGTAGCGCTTTGGCGAGCCCGCAAATACTTAATGGCTTCCTCTTCCATCTGTAAACGCATTGACCGCATCCCATTAGGATTTTCGATTACCGGGATAGAACCAGACCTTAAACGTATCTTCTTGAACCAGTCCCCTAAACGGTTACGCAGAAACTGACCAACACCGCGCAAGCTTTTCCCAGGATGATGGGCCGTAGACTGCGAACCTGACAATAGTAAGGAGCGACGTAAAACTTTGCGCATAGCCGCTACTACCGCTTTATCTGCCTGCCCAGAATCCGCGATTTCATCAAGTAGACGCATCTGGTGACGAATAGTATCAATCCGAATCTCGCGGAAAAGATTATGGGAATGAGAAGAATCCAAATCCTCATTAATTTGGCGGGTCAAACGCGTACAAACCACCGTGACCGCCAAAGGGGAACGAGACGCGAACTGTTCCCGCAAAACCTTTATTACCTGCTTCTTTACCCGGGCACGTGCTTGATGAAGCTCGGTATCATCAGGTATTTCCGGAGTAGGAGTAAGTAAGGGGGTCAAGAAATTAGCCATCAGCAAAGTCAATAGGATAACGCCGGAAGCAATAAAGATTAACTCGCCGCGGGCAGGAAACTCTTTACCTCCCGCCGTCACCAGGGGCAACGTGAAAGCAATCGATAAGGTAACTGCCCCTTTAGGTCCAGCTAAAGTAGTGACCAGGGCGTTTTGAATAAGCTTGAGGGCGCGAACCTGGCCGGCAGCAAAAACCTCGGTAAACTCTAGCGAGGATTTGTTCCGCCGCTGCAAACGCAGGTAGTAGCGCCAATCGAAAAGCAAAACCCATACAAAACGCAGCACTACACTGAGGGCAGTTATCGCAAAAACTAGCCCAATCAGGGATAACGGATTAGAATTTTCACGCCAAGTACTGTTAAACACCCCCGGGATTTGCGTACCCAACATGATGAACACAATCCCGTTGAGAATAAACGCGACAACTTCCCAAACCGAGCCGGACACCAGACGTACCCGAGCAGCAAAAGCACTCGTCCTCTGCGGAAGTAAAGTAACCAAAAGACCACCGGCAACTACCGCTAAAATCCCGGAAACGTGCAGCTCTTCGGCAATAATAAAGAAAACCAAAGGTGAGAGCAGTTCAAAAGTCACGTGGAAAACCGTGGACTCTAACCCAATGCCGCGCACTGCCTTTAGTATCAGCAAAGATATAATCCCCAGTAACACCCCGAGAGATAATCCCCCCAAAAACGAAACCGCAAAAGCTCCGGCCGCATTGGTTAAAGAAAAAGCACCAGTGACGGCAGCCGCCACCGCGAACTGAAAAGAAACAATCCCGGAAGCATCATTAATCAGAGCTTCACCAGCTAGTAAAGTGCTTTGCCTCGAATTAAGTTTTACCGTTCCCGACAAGGCTCCTACCGCAACCGCATCGGTCGGCCCCAACGCCGCCCCTAATGCAAAAGCCGCCGTAAGCGGGATTGACGGTTCTAAATAGTTCAAGAAGAAACCCACAGCTAAACAACTGCAAATTACCAAGCCAATCGCCAAATTTAGCACTGCCGAAAAATGCCGATAAAGCAATCGTTTAGAAACGTTTCGGGATTCATCATAGAGTAAAGGAGCAATAAAGAGCACCAAGAACAGCTCGGGATCTAAACTAAATTCAAGAGGTCCGCTGATAAAAACGGCCATTAGCAAACCAATCCCGATTTGCACCAACGGCAGGGAGACTCGCGAAATCATCTGGTCAAGGACTGACGAAAGCAGCACAAAGCTCAATACGACCACTACAAAGTGCAAAGTTTCCATTCTTTAGCGTCCCTAGTCTTTTATTTTCAGTTTTGATAAGTTCAGCCCCACCACCCGCTATATAAAATCCTCTATGGATTCAAGAGGGCGGCAATCGGGCTTTTCGTTGCCATCAGTTACTGCAGTCAGCTACCACCAGGTGAGCAAAGTAGCTGGCTAGCGAGCTATTGTGCGGTTACATCCGCAGGATTAATTCTACCAGCTGGAGGAACCCCTAGAATTTCGCTACAGGAACGCAAATCTTCATCCATTCGCGCAAGCAGTTTTTCTACGCTCTCTAGTTTCAGCATCGGACGCAGATGAGCAATAAAATCTATCGCAACTGGTTCATCATAAAGATTAAGGTCGGCCCGCCCTAACACATGAGCTTCCACCGTAACCTTGTCCCCAGAAAACTGCGGATTAGTACCCACCGAAATCGCGGCCGGTAAATGCTCAACCGCGTTAGTGCCAGGAACTGAACGTATCAACAGCCCCGCGTAAACCCCATTAGCGGGAATCACCAGTCCGGCAGTCTGCCCCAGGTTAGCGGTGGGGAAACCAAGCTGACGTCCTCGTTGAAAGCCCCGTTCTACGATTCCCCGCAGCCGGTAGCTGCGCCCTAAAATCTGGGCGGCGCCCTGAACGTCTCCCCTTGCCAAACATTGCCGTACCCGCGTGGAGGAGTAACGTCGCGCTTGAGCGTCAGTAATATCGGCAACCTCAATCACCTGAAAGTCCTGTTTACTGCCGGATTGACGCAAGGTTTCAATATCCCCACAGTTATCGCGCCCGAAACGAACATCTTGTCCCACCACGATTTCTTTTAGATGTAAACCATCTACAAAATAGCTATCAATAAACTGTTGGGGAGTTTGATTAGCTAAATCGCGAGTGTAGGGTACTACCCAGGTGGCATCTAGCCCTAGAGCAGCTAAAGCATCTAGCCGATCTGGGAGAGGTTGAATTAGGGCGGTAGGGTTGGTTGGGTTATGAATAACCGAAGGGTGCGGGGAAAAGGTTACTGCCACCGCATATAGCCCGTCTCGTTTCGCCCTGGATACTACAGTTTTAATAATCCGAGTATGCCCCTTGTGTACCCCATCGAAAATTCCGATAGTGGCGACCGTGCGCTCGTTAGTTTCCAGGTGGGGAGGACGTGTCCAGATTTGCACAGTTAGCTACCGTTTTTAGTTATGCCTAGTTCTGGACGACCATTTGCGGGTACTCCTAGCTTGCCGGTGCGTTTTTCTTCGGCAGTTTTTCTGCTTTTGCCTTTACCTCCGCAACCGCAGCCGCAGGTTTTCTTGGCATTGTTTTCGATGTTTGCGGTATTTTCGGTATTTCCAGTGTTTCCGGTGTTTACGTTTTGGCTCATGCTTCTCCTTTAGCTACTTTGTAAACTTAATACATTTCACCTTGAGCCTTCCACTGGCTCAGCCCGCAGCGATATTAGATATTGAGTTAGCTACTAGGTGTAGTAACGCTGAGTACCAGACCAGAATATGAGGATAAAAAGGCAGAAAAACCCAATATAGTTTACTAATCTACGAGTGGAGATTTAGGACGCTGCGCCAGGAGTTATCGCGAAGCCGCGCCAAAAAAGCTATCGAACCTTGGTCGTCAGCCAAGGCATAAACGGTATCTGGATTTGCGAAACCGCCCCCAATAGTTTCAAGATTAGCTAGCGGACGTTGTCCATAACCCAGAGCGGTAATAACCTCCGCACTCACCGGACAAACCGGAAACATCCTCGCGCAGATTTCATCAAGATTAACTACTGGCAACTGCTGTTTATCGGCAACTAGACGCGATAGTTCCTGCAGGTTATAGACAGGAAAAGCAGAATCCTCCGCCTCATTTTGGGTAGTATCTAGCCCAAAAAGACCAACCCTAACCCGCCGCAATCCCCTAAGATGCGCCCCTATACCCAGTTCATTACCCAAATCTCGCCCCAAGGCACGAACATAAGTACCAGCCGAACACGTCACCCGAATATCCTGATAAACCACCCGACTCCCATCGAGGACGCCCTCTTCCGGTTCCCCCAGCAAAGTAAGCTCATAGATAGTAATCGGCCTTGACGGAAGCTGCACATTTTCTCCGCTGCGAATACGGTCAGCTGCCCTTCGACCTCGGATTTTTAAAGCCGAAAAAGCACTAGGAACCTGCATTACCTGCCCACGCCAATGCTGCAACACGGTCTGAATCCCCGCTAAATCCTGTATACCAGCGCCCCGTTTAGCGGTAATAGTTCCCTGCGCGTCCTCGCTATCAGTTTCCACCCCGAAACAAACCCGGGCAATATAGGTTTTCTTTAGCCCTTGCAGATACTGTAAAAGTTTAGTGCCGCGGCCAAGACCAACAACTAATACGCCTGATGCGGCCGGATCCAAAGTACCGGCATGACCCACCTTGCGAGTAGCCGCGAGACGGCGCAGCCGGGCAACCACATCATGACTGGTAATCCCCAAGGGCTTATCAACAGCTAGCACCCCGTCATCAGCTGTTATTTGGGCGCGGGGAACTTCGATATCTGCACCTAACGGAGCAAAAGTAGGGTCAGAAACAAGCGAATCCACAGTCAAAACTATTCAACTCACCACTTCACATTTTGCGATTACCAATAGCGTCCAGGTCTTAAGAATTATCCGTGTCTGGAAAACTATCGGTATCAGCAAAACCATCTTCACCAGTCCATTCAGTGAAAGTAGGCTCTGCTTCTTGAGCTTCAAAGACTTTCTTTTCCCGAGGCTTACGGTAAGGATCTTCCTCCCCGGCATAACTAGCTGCCTGAGCCCCTTCACGCAGATTCGCATCCGAGTCGAGGGCGCTGGCAAGGGTTTCTTCAAAACTGGCAGTCTGCTGTGGCAAAGCATCCAAAGTAAACTCGATACTGGGTGTCAATCGAATACCGAGAGCCTTGCCAACCTCTGAACGAATCAGCCCTTTGGCACTGTTCAACGCTTTCGCGGTTTTTTCACGCTGCTTTTCATCACCAAAAACCGTGTAAAACACGGTTGCATGCTGTAAATCGCCGGTAACTCGACAATCAGTGATGGTAGTAAAACCAATACGCGGATCTTTAACCCGGCGTTCCAATAGCCTAGCCACCGTGGTCTGAATCCGTTCCTCAACTCTGCGCCTACGAGCCTGATCAGCCATGAAAACTCCTTCATCTAAAAGTGGCTTTTCGGGCGCAAACAGCTCGCGCCCGAAAAGCCGACCAGTAACGCTAATCGCGCGGTTTCTCTACCATTTCCCAGGTTTCGATATGGTCACCAACCTGAATATCTTTAATCGCTAAGGAAATACCACATTCGTAACCCTCGCGAACCTCAGTCACATCGTCTTTCTCGCGACGCAAAGAGGAAATCTGAAGTTCAGGTTCAACCACGATTCCGTCACGTACCAAGCGAGCCTTGGCGCCCCGCTTGATCAGACCCTCACGCACCACCGAACCGGCGATATTACCAAACTTAGAGGAGCGGAAAACCTGCAAAATCTCTGCCACACCCATCTGCTTTTCTTCATAAATGGGTTTGAGCATACCTTTCATAGCGCTCTCAACATCTTCAATCGCCTGGTAAATAACGTTATAGAAACGCATATCTACGCCTTGCGAATCAGCATATTCGGCTACGCGCTGCGCCGGACGCACATTGAAGCCGATAACTACCGCATTGTCTACGCTGGCCAGGTTGATATCGTTTTGGGTGATTGCGCCTACGCCACGGTGAATAATCCGCAACTGCACTTCCTCGCCCACATCGATCTTGAGTAGCGAATCCTCCAAGGCTTCGACCGCGCCAGAGACGTCGCCCTTCAAAATCAGGTTCAAAGTATCTACCTTGCCCTGCTCCAAAGCCGCGTTGAAATCTTCCAAAGAAATCCGTTTGCGACGTTTGCCCAGTTGGGCAGCGCGTTGCTGCGCTTGGCGTTTATCGGCAATCTGGCGGGCAGTACGTTCATCTTCTGCCACTAACAAAGAATCACCGGCTCCCGGCACACTGGTTAAACCAAGAACAGCCGTGGGGAAGGACGGACCGGCCTGTTCAACTTGGTTGCCGTATTCATCAAGCATGGCACGAACCCGACCATGAGCCGAACCCACCACAATCGAGTCCCCGACCCGCAAGGTACCGCGCTGCACCAAAATCGTAGCGACCGCGCCCCGCCCTTTATCCAGGCGAGTTTCAATCGCGACCCCGCGAGCAGCAGCATCCGGGTTAGCTTTCAGCTCTAAAGCAGCATCCGCAGTCAGCAGCACCGCTTCTAGCAATTCGTGAATACCTTTGCGCTGTTTAGCCGATACATCAACGAACATTACGTCGCCGCCATATTCTTCGGCCACCAGACCGTATTCAGTGAGCTGAGCGCGCACTTTATCCGGGTTAGAGTCAGGTTTATCAACCTTGTTTACCGCTACCACAATCGGCACATTGGCGGCTTGGGCGTGGTTAATCGCCTCCACTGTCTGAGGCATAACCCCGTCATCAGCGGCAACTACCAAAATCGCGATATCGGTTACTTCCGCCCCGCGCGCACGCATAGCGGTAAAGGCTTCGTGACCAGGGGTGTCAATAAAGGTGATTGCCCGGCGAACCTCGTCCACATCGATATTTACCTGGTAAGCACCAATATGCTGGGTGATTCCCCCATGTTCAGCGCCCACCACATCGGTATCACGGATAGCGTCCAATAGTTTGGTTTTACCGTGGTCTACGTGCCCCATAACCGTAACTACCGGAGGACGCGGCAAAGCGTCCTCTTCATCGCTTTGTTCCTCTTCGCGTAGGTTAATATCGAAAGATTCGAGTAGTTCGCGATCTTCATCTTCTGGGGAAACTACCTGTACCTGATAGCCCAGTTCAGAGCCGAGCGTCATCAAGGTGTCCTCGTCCAAGGATTGGTTCGAGGTTGCCATTTCACCCAAGGTCATCAGCACAGTTACCAAGGATGCGGGATCGCAATCAATCCGATCTGCCATATCGGCTAGTGAAGCCCCAGACCGTAGGCGTAAAGGCGTGGAACCATCCCCGTGGGGAACCTGTACGCCGCCAATCTTCGGAGCGGTTTGTTGCTCGTACTCGGCGCGTTTAGCCCGTTTGGATTTACGCCGTTTAGATTTCGAGGAACCGCCGCGACCAAATGCCCCCTGAGTGGCACCGAAACCGCCGCGACCACGGTTATTCATCTTGTGACCGCCGGGACGACCAGGACCGCCCGAACCGCCAGGTCCTCCTTGTCCGGCTGCACCGCGGCGCTGACCACGGGAAGGAGCCGGTTGATCCATCATGGGAGTAGTTGCGGAATGTGCCGGCATTACGTTGGGGGTTGCCGAGGACTGACGACGATTACCCTTTCCGGGGCGACCTCTTCCGCTGCTCTTACGCTGCCCTGAGGTTCCCCCCGGACGGGGCATTCCCTGTGAGGACGCGAACGGATTATTACCCGGACGCGGCCCGCCAGGACGAGGCATTCCCTGCGCAGAGGCGAACGGGTTGTTGCCCGGACGGGGCGCGCCAGCACGAGGTGCCGGTTTTGGCGCAGAACTTCCCGGCGATTTTCCGGGTTTAGGAGCTGGTTTAGGTCCACTTGGGGCAGATTTTGGTTTCTCTGCTTTAGGTGCTGGCTTTGGACCGGGTTTAGGACCCGGTTTAATTGACGCCGCTTTCTTGGCTTCCTCCGAGGGAGCTGGTTTGTTATCTTCCTTGGCAGTGCCGGCAGCTGCTACGGTTTCATTTTCTTGCGTTTTAGCTTTTTTAGCCGCTTTAACTTTAGCGGTTTTACTAGCGACTTTTTTCTTCGCTTCTTTAATTTTGGGAGCTGCTGCTTCTACCTCTACGGCGAGCTTGGCAAAATGCTCACGCATTTTACGCGCAACCGGAGCCTCTATTGTAGAGGACGCGCTTTTTACGAACTCTCCCGAATCTTTCAGTGCCTGCAGCACGACTTTCGAGGTGGTTCCGAGCTCTTTCGCTAACTCATGAACTCTAAGTTTCGCCACAATTCTCCTTGCTGGTCTGCCCAGCGAGGAGCAGACTATTGGTTTAATTGGCAGATCATCGCTGGTTGCTCATCGGGTGACCATCAGCTTCCAACCCTGCTTTCCTGTATCGGGTATCTACAGGGTGTAGATACCGGTAACCTTACTTTTAGAGTTCCTGCGGTGGTCACAATAAAGCACCGGTCAAGGCGAAAGCCCAGAACCGGTGCAGCCATTGCAACCAATGTCAGGTTCTACTTCTATACTAACGCTTTAGCTCAAAATACCCGAAGCCACCTAAGGGACAGGGAACAAAACTGTCGCTGTTTTAAGATTCTGGCTGCGGGTCTTCTAAATCGGTATCAGAGTGAATGTCAATCTTTGCTCCGGTTAAACGAGCAGCTAAACGCGCATTCTGCCCCTCTTTTCCAATGGCGAGAGAAAGCTGGAAATCAGGAACAACCACGTGCGCTAAAATATGCTCAGCTGGTTCAACCGTGACAGAGGTAACATGCGCAGGTGATAGGGCGTTAGCGACAAACTCGGCTACATCCTCAGAATAATCAATGATATCGATTTTTTCGTGGTTAAGCTCGTTCATCACGGCTCGAACCCGCCGCCCCATCGGTCCGATACAAGCCCCTTTAGCGTTGATATTTGGGCGGGAAGAGCTCACCGCAATTTTGGTACGATATCCGGCTTCGCGAGCCACCGATTCGATTATTACCTCTCCGGAGGCAATTTCGGGAACTTCCCGAGCAAATAGACCGCGCACTAAATCTGGATGCCGGCGGGACAGCTCGATACGTGGACCTTTGTCTCCGCGCATAGTTTTAACCACTACTGCCCGAATCCACTGACCGTGACGATATTTTTCCCCAGGGACCTGTTCGGTTTTCGGCAAAGCTGCTTCATATTCTCCGACTTTGACCACCACGGTATCTTTGTCGCCACCCTGTTGGATAATCCCCGAGACAATTTCGCCCTTTTTATCCCGGAAAGACCCTAGTACCTGGTCGTCCTCGGCTTCGCGTAACCGCTGCATAATGATGGAACGAGCAGTGGTGGTAGCGATACGTCCAAAACCGGAGGGGGTGTCATCGAATTCGCCAATCTTGTTGCCGTCCTCATCAATTTCGGCAGCCATGACAATTACGTGACCGTTCTTGCGGTCAATTTCTACCCGCGCGTCCGCTAATGCGCCGGGAGCATTGTGATACGCCTTTAGTAAAGCATCCTCGATGGCAGACACCAGGGTATCTAAACTAACGCCCTTGTCTGCCTCAACCATGCGCAGCGCGGTCATATCAATATCCATTGATGCTCCTTACGAGCCTTTAGAACCGTACTACCATCTGCGCGTGTTCAATATCTTTAAGGGCAATAACACGCGAACCGCTGGCAGTTTCCAGTTCGATTTCTTCAGTTGTTGTAGCCAATAGTTTACCCTCTTCACTGGCACTGTCATATTTTCTTACCTGAATATAGTGACCAATTGCCCGCGAATACTGGCGTTCGTCCTTTAAGGGGCGTTCAATTCCCGGAGTTGTGACCTCTAAGTTATAGCTAGCTTTAATCGGGTCTGCCTGGTCTAGATGTTTAGATATTGCCAAGGTAACGGCAGAAAGCTGATTTTCGAGGACGGGTCCAGGCCCTCGCGGTAAATCTACCGTCACTACTAAGCGGGTATATTTACCGGCTCTTTTTAGTGACACGTCCTCTAAATAGAGCCCTACCGCTTCACAGTCGGAGGTTAATAAGTCGCGGAGTTGTTGTTCTAGTTTTGTTTTTTCTTTCGTCATTTCTTTGCCTCGCTAATCTAGCATTTCAAAAATAATGTTACCCGTGGCAAACTTAATCTTGATGAGAAAAACCGGCATTGTTTCCTTAACCTTAATGCTCGCCGTTTCCTTGAGTATTTCCGGCTGCGGCGTACACCTTGATGATGGTAGCGGGGATACGGTTATTGCCAGCAAGGTTCAAATGGCTCGCTATCGCGCTAGCGCCTGCCAGGAGGCAATACAGGCAGGAATTGAACAAGTTTTTCAAGGCAGTCCCAATCTCTTAGAGTTCAAGAACCGTTTCGCTAATCGCAGTAAAGCTCTTGGTTCTAGATGGCCTAGCACCTCGGTGAAACTGAAAGGCAAGGCAAAGCCAGAAAATCTGCCCGAGCCCCTCCCCTTCCGTACTCCGGCAAATGCCCAGGCTTTGCTACAAAAAATGGTGGATTGTCAGGCAGATACATTAAATGACGGGATTATTCTTAGCGCCCTCGTCGCGCGGAGTCAAGATTCCACTCAGGGTGATAAGGACGAGGAAAAGCGGTTGCGCGATACTGCCACCTTGGCGAAAGTGCTGATCTCGGCAGGAATTGGGATGGGGCGGGACAATAAACAAATTGCGGCGACCGCGGCCCAAACACTGCCTACAGCCCGCCCTAGTGAGCTTTCGCCGCTGCGTTATATAAATGGCAAGTGGAGTACCGATAAGTCCAGCCCGGAGGATAAAGGCAGCGAAAAAGGAACAAAACAGCCCTTAACCCAGGCGCAAAAGGTAGAACTGGAACGCATCATCGGGCAACTGGATTCTTTACGTTTTAATCTGGAAAAAAATGTGGCTCAAGGGGGCGAGATACAGCTAAAACGGCTGGTTTCTAACGCAATTACTCCTTTGCTTCGTCGTGAGCTTCAGGAACTGGTTAGCCAGCTGGGTTCCGATCCTCGGCAAGCAGCCTACCAGCCGTACCCTGGTCTTAGCGGCGCTGACAAGAAAGCAATCTCTCATGGTTTAACTCTTGCGCAGCAGCTACAAATTGATTTGGTTTCTATAACGCCCAATTTGCAGGATTTGGGGCTGATTCAAACGCTAAGCAGTTTAAGTGAGCTACAGGAACAGTTAGGTTTTGATTCTGGGGCTTTACCGGGATTAAAGGACGTGTCAGCAACAGTTAGTAGTTCCGTTTCCGTTAAGTAGTGCCTGCTAAGGCTAACTAGGATTTTTGGGAATTAAGTCGCTGTTGAGCCTGGGTAAATCCCAAGCTCACCACGTCAGTTACCGCGTTAGCTGCATTTATTACTGTCTCTTCAAGTAGAGCCTTTTCTGCTCGCCCAAAGGGGGATAACACATAGTCAGCTGGGTCTTGCCGAGGGTGAGGACGACCGATACCTATCCGTAAGCGGGCATAGTCTTTAGTTCCGAGGCTCTGAGAAATAGAGCGTAAACCGTTGTGACCGCCCTCGCCACCGCCGCGTTTTAATCGTAATTCATGGGCGGGTAAATCAAGCTCATCATGGATTATTAGCAGCTTAGAAGCGGGATCTATATTAAAAAACTTGACCAGTTTTGCGGTTGGAATTCCCGAAGTGTTCATATAGGAATCTAAAGCAGCAATATTGAAAGTCGATATTTCGCTTCCAGGATAGCCCAGATGGACGGTAGCCACTTGGCAGCCACTTTTATGGCGGCGTAGCTGGACTCCCTGACTTTCCGCTAGTTCTTTAATTACTAAATGCCCAGCGTTATGACGGGTATAGGCATATTTTTCTCCGGGGTTACCCAGACCAATCACCAGCCAGGATTCTTGCACTTTCGCTCCCTAACAACTTTAATTCTGTACAAAATTGGTTTCGGGGAGGGCGTCAGCCCTCCCCGAAAAGTATAACCAGAGATTATTCCTCTTCAGCAGCTTCTTCTTTTGCTGGCTCTGCTGCTGATTCGCCCTCGCCCGCTGCCGGCTCTTCCGGCATTTCCTCGGGCAGAGTAATCGAGAGTACGTCATGGTCACCGTCCAAAGTGGTGGTGACCCCGGCGGGCAGCTCTAGGTCGCGAGCGTAAAGTACGCGACCTTCTTCCCAGCCTTCAACGTTGATGGAGATTTCTTCCGGAATTTCTAGCGGGGATACCTCTACGGGCAAGTGGAATACTTCTAGGTTTACCACGGTACCGGGTGCAGATTCTCCCACGAGAACAACTGGTACTTCGACCTCTACTTTTTCATCACGGCGAACTTCTAGCAGGTCAATATGTAAAATATCGCGGCGTACCGGGTGGCGCTGAATCTCTTTGATAAGAACTAGATGACTCTTGCCGTCTACCTCTAGATTGATAATCGCGTTCGGGTTATCTTTGACAATTAGGAAAGCTTCGTGCCCTGGCAGATTTAGATGTAGGTTCTTTTCAAGGGTGTGACCATAAAGAACTGCGGGGATTAGCCCTAAGCGGCGTGCCCGGCGGGCAGCACCTTTACCAGTTTCTTCACGTAGTTGTGCAGTTAGTTTAGCTGCCATTATTTTTCCTCCTTAGGTTTACTGATATTACTGGACCCCGGAGGACGTGAGAAAACCTCACGGCCACGTCGATTACGGCACCTATTGGTTAATCAATACGCGCCCTCGCCGAGGCAACCTTGATTTAGCATATATTCCCAATCCGGGCGGGTAAAACCAAAGCCCGAAAAGGTCTGGCAACTCACATTTATTGCCAGAAAGTATTTTATCCTGCGGTTCTTTTAGATACTGCCGGTACTTTAATCCTGATCAAAGAGAGCAGTAACCGATCCGTCATCAAATACAGTCCGAATCGCACTGGCCAGCAGCGGAGCGATTGGTAGTACCGTCAGCTGCGGGAAACGCTTATCAGCCGAAATAGGCAGAGTGTCGGTAACGATAACTTCCCGCGCCCCACAGGTGGAAAGACGTTCAGCGGCAGGCGGAGAAAGAACTCCGTGAGTAGCAGCCACAATCACATCTTTTGCCCCCGAATGTAGCAGCACCTTTACCGCTTCGGCGATAGTGCCACCGGTATCGATTAGGTCATCTACCAAGACACAGGTTCGTCCCTCAACAGTGCCGACTACCCTATGAGCCACTGCCACATTAGGACGGGTAGTATCCCGGGTCTTGTGCACGAAGGCCAGTTCGCATCCACCTAACTTGTTTGCCCATTTTTCAGCTACACGGATACGTCCTGCATCTGGGGAAACTACCGTCAGGTTGGTTTTATCTACCCGACTCTTCACATAGTCAATCAGTACTGGTTGTGCATAGAGATGATCCCAAGGCCCATCAAAGAATCCCTGTTCTTGGGCTGCGTGTAAATCTACGCTCATCAAGCGGTCAGCACCGGCAGTTTTGAACAGGTCGGCGATTAGACGGGCAGAGATGGGTTCACGTCCTTGGTGCTTCTTATCTTGCCGTGCATAGGGGAAGAATGGAGCCACCACGGTTATCCGAGCAGCCGATGCCCGCTTTAAAGCATCAACCATAATCATCTGCTCCATCACCCATTTGTTTAACGGGGTGGTGTGAGATTGCACCACATAGCAGTCTGCCCCGCGCACGGATTCAGAGAATCGAACATAGATCTCGCCGTTGGCAAAGTCGTAGGCGACAGTAGGAAGTACCTCGGTGTGTAGTTCCTCGGCGATCCCTTGCGCAAGTTCGGGGTATGCCCGCCCAGGCACAATCAGAAGATGCTTTTGACCTGCGGATTTAATCCCCGTCATGCTGTTTACCTTTCACTTTCTGGCCGATAATGCCATATCGTTATTTTGATTCTACAAGTCATTGTTTGCCTAGCGAGTCATTCCATAACGACAGTTAGATTCATCTGAAAAAATTGTTTTCCGTAAAAACTGTTCGGGGTGCATTTATCAGCAGATAAGACAATCGCTAAGGAGGGCGTGTTTTCCACTATTTGACCCCTTGCCGGTAGCCGGATTGGAAAAATAGGCATATCAAATGCCAGTTCCGCCCCCAGGATTCGAACCCGGCTCTCAAGGCACCAAAAGCCCGCGTGTTACCTATACACCAGGGCGGATCACTCCTCTATATTACACAGACAAAAATAATTTCCTAAAACCGCACTTGAGAACCGGTATATCTGCCCTATTTCTCCCCTTATTTCCTGATACCAGCCCAGAAGAGGAAAACCTCCACGAGAAAAACAAAAATGCAATGATAGAGGGGTGAGTAAGAAACGGCGAATGAGCGGAATTGAACGGCGGGAACAACTGATTGGTGTGGCCAGATCCATATTTGCAGAAAAGGGATTTGAGGCTACTTCCATGGAGGAGATTAGCGCGAAAGCAAAAGTTTCCAAACCGGTAGTTTATGAACATTTCGGAGGCAAAGAAGGACTCTATGCGGTGATTGTAGACCGTGAAGTCCAACAGCTAGTTTCCGCCATTATCGGGGTGCTAGAGCAATCCCAGTCACCGCGAGCTATGGCAGAGGGAGCAGCACTTGCGCTGCTAGACTACATTGACACCTATACTGACGGATTCCGGATTTTGGTGCGTGATTCACCCGCCTCCCAGTCTCGAGGCTCTTATTACTCGGTGATAGGGGACGTGGCTCAAAAAGTTGAGGCTCTATTAGCAGAGCACTTCCGAGACAGTGGCTTTCATGCCGATTGGGCACCGATGTATGCCCACATGATGGTGGGATTGGTCTCCCAAGTGGGACAATGGTGGCTTGATGAACGCAAACCTTCTAAACAAGAGGTAGCTGCACATATTGTTAATCTGGTCTGGTATGGTCTGTCCGGAATGCGCAAAGATCCGCATTTGGTGACCGATTCTGCGAAGAAACTAGCTAGTTAGCCATTCCAGGCAGAGCAATCTCGCTCTCTAGGAGGCTATCTTCGGAACGCTTCTATCGATAAATCTTACCCACCCCAGGTAAAGCTAGAGCTAAGAGGATAGAGGTCGGCGGGAAACAATAGACCGTTCTCGCCACTTCCAGTAAACTTGGCTTGTGCTTGCAGAAAACTACCCCACCGAGGCTACTGACGAAGTAGACCGCATCATTTTAGCCTGGCAGATTGAACGCCCTGACCTTGATGTTTCCCCAATGGAAGTGTACTCGCGGGTAGCGCGCCTGGCACGCCATCTTGATTTGGCTCGTAAAGAGGCTTTCAGCGCCCAGGGGATGGAACCTTGGGAGTTCGATGTACTTTCGGTACTGCGCCGTGCCGCCTCGCCCTATTCCCTAACCCCGGGCACATTACTGCAAGAACTGCTGGTTTCTTCCGGAACTATGACCAACCGGATTGACCGTTTAGAAAAGAAAGGCTTGGTTAAGCGCACTCCCTCTCCGCATGATCGCCGGGCGGTATTGGTAACCCTAACCGATTTGGGGGTTACCCGGGTTGATTCGGCTCTCAAAGAGCTACTGATGAGGGAGTCTGAGCTACTAGCTCCCCTGGACGAGGACGAGCGGAAAACCCTTTCGGCTTTGCTGCGCCAGCTACTACTGCCCTTTGAGGGTACACCGGTGCGTCCTCTGCGCTAAGCACCTGCCTTCCCTACCCCACCCAATTACCGAAGCAGCTATTTTCCCCGTACGCTGAGCAGGTTAGCTAGTCTAGAATCTCGCTAAGACGCAGCCAGGTTTCTTCCAGTTCTTCTTCGTTAGCAACTAGCTGTGTACGAAGTTTATTTAGTTCTTGCAGGTGAAGCAAGCCTTGAGGGCTGCTATCGGCTGCACTTTCACTTAGCTGCTCATCAAGAGCTGCTAGTTGGGTTTGTACCTTGTCAAGTTTCTTTTCAATCGCCGACAGCTCTTTGCGGGTGCGATAAATCTCAGCCCCGCTTTTCTTAGGGGGTTTCGAGGAGGCTAAATTACCCTCGCCTTCGCTCTTTTTCTGCTCTCCCACACCATTACTAGCTACCCCGTCTGATTGCCGGGCAGCGCGCATTTGTAGATACTGCTCCACCCCTCCCGGTAACGCCGCCAAGGTTCCATCAGCCAGCAGCGCTACCTGCGAATCTGTTACCCGTTGCAGCAGGTATCGGTCATGGCTAACCACTATCAAGGTGCCGGGGAATGAATCTAAAAGATCTTCCAGTTTCGCCAATGTGTCGGTATCTAAATCATTAGTTGGCTCATCTAAAATTAAAACATTAGGTTCGGCTAGCAGCTGAGTAGCTATCTGTAGGCGGCGCATTTCCCCACCCGATAGTTCGCTTACCCTTGTCCAGGCGCGTTCTTTGGAAAACCCCAGTTTCTCAACCAGTTTCGTGGCGGTGATTTCTTTTTCTCCCCAAATAATCCGCTCTTTTATCTGCGAGATTGCTTCCACTACTCTAAGGTCGGGGTTCATCTGTCCGATTTGAGGCAACTGCGCCAAGGTTGCGAGCTGCACGGTTTTCCCCCGTTTGATTTTTCCACTTGTAGGGGTGAGTTCTCCGCTCATTATTTTCAGTAATGTCGATTTACCAGCCCCATTAACGCCGATTACTCCTACGCGCTGCCCTGGGTTTAATCGCCAGGTCACCTGGTTTAAGATATTTCGCGTCGATTCGGGATAAGAAAATGAAACATCTTCGAGTTCAATGACTCGTTTCCCTAAACGCACTGAAGCTAAGCGCACAAGTTCTACACTGTCCCTTAAGGGCGGAACGTCACTGATTAAGGCCTCGGCCGCCTCAATACGGAATTTTGGTTTTGAGGTACGAGCCGGAGCCCCTCGCCGCAGCCAGGCTAGCTCTTTGCGTAACTGATTTTGACGTTTTTCTTCCGCCACTTCGGCTTGCCGGGCTCTCTCCATCCGAGCCAGCACATAGGCCGCGTATGAACCGTCATATTCTTCAATATGTCCTGGTATTTGCGGACGACCGTTTCCTGAATCTGCGCCTGGAACCACCTCCCAAATCCGGTTGCAGACCGCATCGAGAAACCAACGATCATGGGTAATAACCACTAAAGCTCCTTTTCCCGAGCTGAAACGGTTATTCAGATATTTAGCTAGCCAAGCTACGCCCTCGACATCTAAATGGTTAGTGGGTTCATCTAAAGCAAGAATCGGCGCATCTTGCCCTAAAGTTCGTGCAAGCACTACCCGGCGCGCCTGTCCCCCTGAAAGTTCCCCACAGCTAGTCTCCATGTCCACATCGGACAATAATCCTTGGTCTATGGCTCGCAAATGAGGTTGAGATGCCCACTGATAGTCAGGAATATCTGCATGAACCGCCTGTTTAACACTTAAAGCGGAATCTAGAGTTTCCTGTTGTGACATGGCAGCAAAACTGATACCGGGCGCATAGGTTACGCTACCGCTATCTGGCTGCTGCTCACCACTGAGCAGACGAAGCAGGGTGGATTTGCCGGCTCCATTTGGTCCGAGAATACCAATCCGGTCAGCGGGGAAAAGGCTTAAGGTTACTCCCGCCAAGAGTCGGCGCGGCCCTGCCAACGCGGATACGTCTTTAGTTCCAGCTAGGAAAGTTTTCACGCTAACCAATGCTCTCTATCTAGGGGACAGGCGGGGGTCGAAAAAGTAAGCGGCAGAGCATAGGAGACGGTATCTAGTTTCGCTAGTTCTACTGCCAGGGCGCGCGCGTGCGAATCGGTTTGTACTAAAGCAATCACAGTAGGTCCAGACCCAGAAATAAAAGCCACCGCTCCCTGCTGTTTGGCAACTTCTAGGGTTAGTGCCAGCTGCGGCATGAGTTTGATTGCTGGATTTTGCAAATCATTTTGAATCAGCTGCGCAAGAGCCGGCAAGTCTGCCTGATAGAGAGCTTGAAGCAGGGAATTTAATTCCGCCAAATTCGGTAATTTTTGCCGGAGACAATCACTTTTATCATATTGCCTAAACACTGCGGGGGTAGCAAGGGTGCTAGGAGAAACCGCGGCGACTACCGACAGGGAGTTCGCTGGCGGAAGCGGGGTAATCCGGTCTCCGTAGCGGTCTGCAAAACAGGTTCCCCCATAGAGCCCAAATGGCACGTCCGCCCCTAGTTTTGCCCCAATTTCAGCTAATTGGTGACGAGAAATCCCGGCAGCTAAAACCTGGTTAGAAGCCAGCAGGGCCGCAGCCGCATCGGCTGAACCCCCTGCCATACCCCCGGCTACCGGCACTTGTTTCTCAATACTGATTTTTGCTCCCCCCTGGTAGCCACACTGCTCCGCTACCAGCAAAAAAGCGCGGGTTGCGAGGTTATTTTGTACCGCCAACCCGGTTAGTGCTTGTTGGTCGCGGTCAGGACTATAACCAACCGCTCCCTCAGGAGCATCGAATTTTATGTCAATATCGAGACCTTGTTCTTGTAAGCTAACTGTTACTTTCTCACGCAGATTAACCGCTTGAAACAGAGTAGACAGGGGATGGTAGCCATCATTTGCCCTGGTAGCTGCCAAAAATAGGTTGATTTTGCCGTTGCTTACCGCTTGGGCTTGCCTGGCAGAGGCAGTTTCGGCAGCTGGAAGGCTTGGCTTTGAGGGCGCAGCGGGCGCGGACGCGGGAACGCTGTCTTCTTCCCGCTCTAGGGTAGTTATATTGATACCGGTCTTATCCGGGATAATCGGAGTTTTTTCCACTCTGGATTCTAAAACGGAGCGTAGCTTGGCAAGTGCCACAAAGTTGCGAATAGTTAAGGTTTCTGCCCGACCGGTCGGGGCAATTCCCGCGGCGCGCAATAGGGGCGTTACTGCGAGAGGAGCTGCCCATGTTTTCAATGAAGAACGCAGCATTTTCCGCCTTGACGCAAAGGCGCAATCAATGAGTTCAAAGACTAATTCCCGTTGCCTGCGCTCTGATTCTTGCGTGGTGAGTGTTTTTTCTAAGTGTCGGCTGATTTCTTTTTCACTGCTGAGGTAGCTTTTTTGCTTATCATCTTGAAAGTAAAGATTGTCGCTAGGAGCGCGAACGATTTCTACCAGCGCGGAGTCTACATTGGGCTGGGGATAAAACACTCGCCGCGAAATATCGGATTTCATGCGCGCCTTACCATACCAGGCGATTTTAACGCTGGGAACCCCATAAACTTTACTGCCCGGCGGGGCGCTAAGACGCACAGCTACCTCTTTTTGCACCATTACCAGCGCTCTTTTTAAGGAGGGAAAAACTGCAAATAGATGCAATAGCACCGGAACTGCCACGTTATAGGGAAGATTTGAAACCAGAATTTCGGGCAAAAAAGCCTTGCCAGGGTGATGCTCGCTTTCTGTCTGCCCGCTAGCTCGCCGTGCATCTAGCTCTTTGCCCCCCTCACCTGCGCTCTCTGACAGAGCCACTAAGTTCTCTAAATCTGAGGGGACTAGCTTCAAAGCGTCTTTATTTACCAGGTAGGCTCGCTCTAGAGATTGAGGAGCGTGACTAGCAATCGTTGCCGGCAAAAAAGCAGCCAAGCGAGAATCAATCTCGCAGGCAGCCACATTCGCCCCGACCTCTAAAAGCCCCAGGGTAAGAGATCCGAGTCCCGGTCCGACCTCCAGAACCTGCTCCCCTGCTTTCACCCCTGCTTCGCGCACAATTTTACGGATTGCACTGGGTTCGGTAACAAAGTTTTGTCCTAACTGTTTCGTAGGACGAATATCCAGCCTCTTACAGAGCTGGCTGACCGCATTAGGGGTCAAAAGCGTAACCGGAGGGTTTTTTTCCACCCCCCTAGCTTACTAGTACCAGCCTATACGTTCAGAATGATTCCAGGCTTCACAGGGACTGCCGTAGCGTCCTTGAATATAGCCGAGTCCCCACTCGATTTGAGTGGCAGGATTAGTACGCCAATCCGCACCCGCAGATGCCATCTTGTTTGCTGGCAGCGACTGAGGAATACCGTACGCTCCCGAGCTGCGATTTCTCGCTGAAGCATTCCACCCTGATTCCCGATTCCACAGTTTAACTAGGCAGGTAAACTGCCCCTCGGACCAGCCACGGGCAATAACTTTTTGGTGGGCGATTTCTTGCGCCTGTCCGGCGGGAACTACCGGTCCATAATTGGTGTCACCAGAATTATCTGCCGGTCCGAATCGCACAATTTTTGGTTCTGCCTTTACCAGGGTAGTTACCTGTTCAGCAGACTGAAAACTGACGCTGCCATCAACTTTTTCTACAAAAGTAGTTTTTGCGGTAACGCCCTGTTTTCCTTCGTTTTCTACAATCTCTTCTCCGGGTTGCAAAGTCTTGTCTTCTACTTTTTTAACTTCCGGGGCAGATTTTTCTTCCTTTTTCTCTATGCCCCGTTGCACCCGCGCGACTTTAATGGTTGCCGTATTTTGACTGCTTTGTTCAACGGTGACTCTATCTAGGTTCGACAGTTTGATACCTGCTGCTTGGGCTGCTGTTCGCGGGTCTGAACCCGGTTTATAGACTCCTTTAACCTCGGCATTGTCCACCCGGAAAGTTGTCTGCAATACTGGAGCATCATGGTGGGCGGTTTTCCAAGCAACCTGGGCATTTTTTGTTTCTTGGAGGACGACTGGGCGAGCGTGGACTATTTTGATTTTTTGGTTTCGGGAGATTTTTGTATCCAGGGCGGGACTCACTTGATCATATTTACCCACTTTAATTCCCATATCGGAAACAACTTGTTCAACTGTGCGATTGGTGGTTTGCATTTGACGGGTAGCGCCATCAACGGTGACGGCTACGCTTTTATATTCACTGGCTACCGCCGCTAATCCTCCCAGGACGATAGCTGTGCATATCCCGGCGAAAATGGCTGTTAGCTTCACCTGGTTGCGCCGATGTTTTCTGCTCACGTATACCCTCGCTGCACTAGATGGTAACCCTGGGAAATAAAACCCCCAATCAGAAATAACTGTAACCTGATTGTTACCAAATAGCTACCTGTTCGATATATTTCCTTAGTGGAATAAAACACCACCAGTCTACCTCGCACAATAGACTTTGTGAATAGATATTAACGTCCCGCTAATCTAGCGCCGTTACCGCCTGCCCATACACCTCACGAGTATTACTAAGTAGCTGGCTCACCAGTTCAGGTTCGCTTTTATCGGTGATTTCTGCCAGCTTTCGCACCGTCCAGGCAAGCATATAGGAAGCATTCGGCTGCCCCCGGTGCGGATGCGGAGTTAAATAGGGCGCATCGGTTTCCACCAGCAATAGCGAAGCTGGTATCTTTCGGGCAGCATCGCGCTGCCACTCGTTCGCATTATAGGTGACCGGCCCGGCAATAGAGGCATACCACCCCTGCTCTGCCAGTACCTGAGCCATTTCTTTGTCTCCACTAAAACAGTGGAAAACCGTACGCTCGGGAGCGCCCTCTTCCATTAAAATCCGAATAGTGTCGGCATGAGCCTCCCGGTCATGAATCTGCAATGGTAGATTCAGCTCTTTAGCCAGGGAGATATGCATTCTAAAAGCCTGCTGTTGCGCAGATTTTCCCTGCGCAGAAGTGCGAAAATAATCCAATCCGCTCTCGCCTATCGCAACCGCCTTGTCGCAGCCTTTTACCTGCTCATAAACTTCAGCTATCGCCTGTTCTAAGGAATAGTTTTCATGCCAAGGCTTCAGTGAATAGGTTTGCCCATCGGGCGCTTTAGCTACCACTTTCGCGTGCAAAGCGGCCTCATTCGGGTGAATAGCAAGCGCGCAAAATACCTGGGGATGCTGCTCAGTTAATCGCACTGTAGGCGCAAGCTCATCGATTTGACAGCCTGAAGTAATCAAGGCGCTAACCCCTACAGTTTTCGCCCTCTCCAGTTGTTCATCTAGACTCAGCCGTAGTCCCTCTACCAGGGGAATCTGTTCTTCCCACAGTGGCAAGTGGGTATGATTATCAACTATTTTGCCCGCCAAAGAGCTGGGCAGGTCTGGCCAGCCACGCCGTCTACGTGATTTCCCCATTTATCTAACGTCCTCCTCAATGCGGGCATGGATATGCACCTTCGTACCGCCCTCCTCGGGACAACTCCAATCAATAGAACCCTTAAGATTTGCACGTACCAGAGTGCGCACAATATGGGTTCCCAGTCCGCTAAGCGGTTTATCTTCTAAACCACTACCATTATCGCGCACCCAAACATCGAGCTCACTGCGTTCACGTTTAGCCTCTAAAACCACTTTCCCATCACGATTTGCCAAACCGTGCTCAACCGCATTAGCAACCAGTTCTGAAATCACCACTGCCAGTACCGAAGCTGTCTCGGCATCAATCATTCCGAAACTACCAACAAACTCAGTATCAACTTCTTGATCGGTTGCCGCCATTGCCGCCGACATTCTAAGTAGGCGAGAAATCATTTCGTCAAAATCTACGGTTTCACTGACCGTTTGCGATAGCTCTTCATGAACACGCGCAATCGAGGCAACCCGCCGTTCTGCCTCCCCTAAGGCTGTTTTAACCTCTTGAGAATCGGAACGACGAACCTGCAGACGCAAAAGCGCACAAACAGTTTGCAGATTGTTTTTCACCCGATGATGAATCTCGCGAATCGTAGCATCTTTGCTCATCAATTCGCGTTCGCGTCTACGCACCTCAGTAACATCTCTACACAACAAAAGTGCCCCCATTCGCTCGCCAGACTGCTCTAAAGGCAACGAACGTAAAGAAACAATACCCGAGGGCGACTCCACTTCTGCCAGCCAATACGCTTTCCCCATTACCACCACCGGCAAGGTTTCATCGACCTGGCATTGATCTTGAACCACCTCGGTTATTAGCTCAGCGAGAACCGCCCCGATAACCTCTTCCCGAACTCCCAAGCGACGTAGACAAGAGCGCGCATTGGGAGTCAAATCCAGCACTCTGCCCTCTGCGTCCAAATTAATCGCGCCATCAATCAGGCGCGGCATCCCGTGAGTAGTAGCTGCCGGCAGAGAAGCAGCCGGAAAACTACCTTGAGAAATCATTTCACAAAGCATATTCGCGGTTTTATGAAACCACTGTTCTTGCTGTTCAAAAACACGCAAAGACTGAATATTAACCTCTACAGTGAGGGCAGCAATTACCCGAGAGTCGTGACGAACCGGAACCGCATTGGCGATTACCGAATAAGAACCTGCCCAGCGCACTTCCGGAGTGGTAGGCTGCGAATCCGGAGCAAAGGCAGATTTAAGCATTCTGGAGCGCGTTGGCGAAGCCGTAAGCCCCACCACGTCATCAAGGTGGATAGTAAAACCAGATCCCGGACGGGTATGGGCAATCGCTACATACCGCCCCTGGTCATCTGGAATCCACAAAATCAAATCGGCACTGCCAATATCAGCTAAAACCTGCCAATCGCCCACCAACATATGCAGATGGTCGCTATCACTGTCCGATAAATCCTGACCGTACCGGCGAATCAGTTCCCTCATCCCGCTCACGGTTACCAGTCTATGCTAGGAGCGACATCGGCAAGTTATGAGGTATCCCTGAACGGAAATTCTATTGAGCGCTACTTTGCAGCCAACTTGCCGCTGCGTCCTCTTCCGCGCTAGCTAACAATTGCATCCGGGAGAGAATTTCCCGCTCAACTTTACCGCCGATAAACGGCAATTTGACTTCCAGTTTTCCCGAGAGGTGACGTACGGTTTCCTGCCGGTTATTTTCTGGATACTTCAGCTGACTATCTGCTTTGATTGTTACTGGAATACTAGCGATATTCACCTGAAAACTGCCTTCAGCTATTAGAGGAACAGCCGGATTATCCACCCAGGTTTCCACTATTTCTATTGCTAACTCTTCTGGAAGCAAGTGGGCATATCTTCCAAGTTCTTGCCAGGCGCGAGCTTTAAGGGTCGCCCGTGAAATATAAATACCCGAATCTGCTTTTTCAAGTTCCACCTCGCCAAGAAAAGCCGGGATTTGCCTGAAGCGAAACTTTAGAAAATCCGGATTGGTAAGCATCGCCCAAACCAGCTCTGGAGAGGACGGATACTGAATTTCCAGCTGAAAGTCACGCAAGCTATCTCCCTTTCTTTGGAGGCTCTGACACCGTTTAGGCTCGCTGTTAAACGCCCTGGAGACTAACCTAAAAGTATTAAGCAGTATTGATTGTATCCAGTTTTGACCATCTAGTCTGCCAGGAGTGAAAACAAAATGTTCAAGCGCCCAGATTTCAAACGCTTTCAGCCTCACCCGCGTTTGCCAAAAGAGCAGATAGCTACCACCGTCAAAGAGGTACTGCCTAAAATACGCCAGGCTTCAGACTTTGGACAAGTGCTAGATGCGGTACTGGATATTCCCAACGAACACATCGACAACAAGCTGTTAAAACTGGTAAACACCTACCCGAAAGCAGATGTTGCGCAGCTTGAAACCATTTTGACCAAGCAATATATCACTCGCACCGCCTACGCTTCCTCGGCAGTAGGAGCCGGAGCGGCAATACCGGGAGCTGGTACCGGGGTAGCTTTAGGGCTTACTGCCGGCGAGCTTGCTACCTACGCCTTGCAGACTACCACCTATATTTTGGCCGTTAGCCGTTTGCATGGTTTTCGCCCTGCCGACCGGGAAAAACGCCGCACCCTGATATTGTCTAGTCTCCTGGGAGAAGAGGGCGCTCGGATTGTATCCGATCAGTTGGGATTACGTTCTCTTAGTTGGGCACGCTCGTCCTTGAAAAACCTTTCCTCCCCCACAATAAGTCAGGTAAATAAGGCATTAATGAAGTATGCTTCAAAGAAACTCGCACATCGCAGCGCTGGCCGCATTGCCGGACGTCTTATTCCTTTTGGAATCGGAGCCGGGGTTGGATATTTATCTGGGAAAGCGGTCGCCAAACGGACAGTAGCGGGCGTACAAGCAGCTTTAGGGCAAATCCGGAACCTTTCCGCACAGGAATTTATGGTTGAGCTAGCACCGGTTATCAACATTGAAAGCCAGATAAAAGCTAGCGCCGGGCAGTAAAACTACCCCTACCAACCAGCTATTCCCAGCTTTATCCATTCTGCCTAAGTACTACCTGCGGCGAATACTCAGGCTTGGCGATCGAGCCGGATAGATTGCCGTTAAAATATGGGGTAACACTAGCGAAAGGTGAGGGCGTGTTAGATACACAATATGAAGATTTACTGCAAAAAATCTTAGAGAGCGGAAACCAAAAGGAAGATAGAACCGGCACCGGAACTCGTTCACTTTTTGGCGCTCAATTGCGCTATGACCTCTCAAAATCATTCCCCTTGATTACCACCAAAAGAGTTTTTATGCGCGGAGTCGCCGAGGAGCTTTTCTGGTTCTTATCGGGAAGCTCCAGTGTAAAACCGTTACAGGAAAAAAACGTTCATATTTGGGATGATTGGGCGAACGAAGAGGGCGAACTAGGACCGGTCTACGGAGTGCAATGGCGTTCTTGGCCAAGTAGACAAGGAAATATCGACCAAATCGAAAAACTGCTTTCTGCTCTAAAACAAGACCCGTCCTCTAGGCGGCTACTGGTATCTGCTTGGAACGTATCGGAACTGGACAAAATGGCTCTTGCCCCCTGTCACCTGCTATTCCAAGCATATGTAGCGTCTGGTCGTCTATCGTTGCAAGTCTACCAACGCTCTTGCGATATGTTCCTGGGCGTTCCTTTTAATATCGCCTCCTATTCTTTACTAACTCATATGTTGGCTCAGCAAAGCGGATTAGAAGTTGGTGAATTGATTTGGACAGGCGGGGATTGCCATATTTATAACAACCATATCCAGCAGGTTAAAGAACAGCTTGCTCGCCGTCCTTATCCTTTCCCCACTTTGCATTTACGCCCCGCAGACTCCTTATTCAGCTACACCTGGGAAGATGTACAGGTTGAGAATTATCAGCACCACCCCACGATTAAAGCCCCGATAGCAGTTTAGGAGACAGCAAATGCATATTGGCATGATTTGGGCGCAGGCAGCCCATCGAGTTATCGGAGACGGTCGGGGAATGCTTTGGCACGTCCCCGCTGATTTCAAGCATTTTAAAACCACCACCATGGGCAGCCCTATTATTATGGGGCGGCGTTCCTTTGAAGCCTTGGGTAAAAAGCCTTTGCCTGGGCGCTTAAATATCGTATTGACTTCGCAGGAAAGCTATCAGGCAAAGGGCGCATCTCTTGCTTTTTCGCTATCCGAGGCTTTGACCCTAGCTAAGGATTCGGGCGCTGAGCGCTGCTGGATTACCGGAGGGGCGCGCCTATACACCGAAGGTATGGAAATAGCTGATGAACTCGTAGTTACCTACCTAGATTTAGATGTAGGAGACAGTGAGGATTTTGCTCGCGCTCCCCTAATTTCCCCCGCTATTTGGAAAAAAGATTCACTGCGTTCTGACAGTGAGTTTCGCCCTATTTCGGGAGATTGTCGCTGGCAGGTTACCTACTACGAACGAGCAGAAAACCCCAGCAATTAGCACCATTCGATACACCGGTGTATCGTAATCTTTTGGTAAAGATTTCATCAGTAAAGTCCGGAGGTACTATGGGAAAGAAATACCGTTGGAACACTCTTTCCAACATAGTGGTAGTCATAGGTGTCCTGATTATCCCCCTAATGTATTCCGGTCTGTTTACCTGGGCATACGAGGATCCAATGGAACGGGTAGGGACCTTAAAAGCAGCGGTCGTAAACCTCGATTCCCCGGCAGAAGCTAACACTGGCGAAAAAACCCGAACTATCGACCTCGGCAAAAGTCTAGAAAACGAACTTTACAAAGAGGACGCCCCCGGGTTTGACTGGACAAAGTCCTCGCTATCACAGGCAAAAACCGGGCTAAAAGATGGAACCTACAAGGCAGCCCTGATAATCCCTAATGATTTATCTAGCTCGTTTGCAAATCTTGCCAACCCGGAAAACAAAGTACCTACCAAGAAAGCTCGGCTGGAGCTGCGTACCGATGACTCGGTGAATTACCTACAGGGCACGATGGCGGTATCAGCTGCATCTGCCCTGCAAGCTGCCCTATCTCAACAGGGAGCTGCCGGATATATTGACCAACTATTACTATCAACCGGAACTCTAAAAGAGGGTTTTCTAGATGCCAGCTCCGGTGCCGGAAAACTTGCCGAGGGCGGAAAACAATTAGGGGACGGCGCTGATACTTTAGTGGCAGGACTAGGAGAACTCGCCGATGGGAGCGTTAAAATCCGCAATGGCGCGCTAGTGCTTCGAGACGGGGTGAGCGCCTATACCGGCGGAGTATCTACTTTAAGCTCTGGACTTGGTCAGCTAAATGCCAATATGCCCAAGTTAGCGGCAGGTGCACAACAAGTTGATGGCGGAGTCGATCAAATCCACCAGCAGGTTTCCGCTATTCAACCTGAGGTTTCCCAATTGGTTAAGAAAGGAAATGACCTAGTTGATTTGCTAGCGCCGCTAGCTAATTCAGACGTTGATGCTGCACAAATTGCAAAGTTTTTAACCAAATTTAAAGGAGTGGTTACCGCTTGTGCTCAGGTTCCTCCAGCTGCGCTGCCCACAGTTCCCCAGTGCAAATTATTGTCTGATATGGCCAAGCAGCAAGGTTTAACCCTGCAACAGCTAGCGGAAAAAATCACGAAAGCCCAAGACCTCCTTGGAATGGCAAATAAACTCTCCCAGCTCAATCCTCAAGAAATCAAACAGAAACTAAACACCGCTGACCAGGGAATAAAAGAACTGAGCCGACAGACTGCCCTTACCCCTGCTTCCCAAAACGGAAAAAATAAGCCAACCTTAAAAGATGGCACATTTGCGCTCGCTAACGGATTAGCTCAAGCAGAAAAAGGAGTTAATAAACTAGCTTCCGGCGCTGCCACCTTAGATAAGAATTCGGCTCAACTACAGCAAGGAACAGGTGCTCTAACTGGCGGTCTTAACTCGCTATCACAGGGAGCGAAAAAAGCTTCCGATGGTGGAAAACAGCTCTCTGTCGGTATAGACCAACTTGGCGAGGGAGCCTCAAACCTCCAAGACGGTCTCCGCAGCGGAGCCGAGCAGATTCCCGAGGTCAGCAGCACTCAAGCGGATAAAGTTTCTAAATCTGCCAGCACAGTTGCAGATGTTAAATCCGTGCGCGAAAACTCCGTCAGTAACAACGGTGCCGGATTTGCCCCGTTCTTTATGGCTTTGTGTCTATGGATTGGGGGAATCGCTATTTTCTTGATTTTCCCGGCATTGGATTTACGACGTCACCCTCAGGAAAGCTTCTGGCGTTGCGGTTTCCGTTCTATGTCAATAGGCGCGCTATTTGGGGCACTTCAAGCAGTTACGGTAGTGACCGGTTTGCAACTGTTCTTAAAGATAAATCCTCATAATTTCGTGGCATTGATTCTGATTTCAGTATTAGCCTCTATCGGATATGTAGCAGTAAACCAAGCTTGCGTAGCCGGTTTGGGCTATAGAGGACGCGCCCTTTCAGTAATCTTATTGTGTTTACAGATAACCTCTACCGGGGCAACTTTCCCAGTAGAAACCGCTCCGAAGTTCTTCCAGTTCCTCAGCCCGCTATTCCCAATGACCCACGTGGCACGCACGATTCGCGCGGCTATTGCCGGCGGGGAACTACATTTGGGCAAAGCACTCGTGGTTTTGGCGATTTGGACAGTGATTTCTTGGCTGGTTACTTTCATATCTGCTGCGCGTCGCAAGGGTCAGCGCCCTATGCCCTACGACCCCGCGCTTACTTTCAAGAAAGTTCCACTCGTCTCCTCCCCCTTGGGTGGGGATTCCAACAACAATGTGGAAGATTTTGATCAATATACTCGCCAGGCCAAGGAAAACCAGAGCAGCTAGCCTCATCAATCCCTGGTCATACCCCGGTCTTTTCATTTACCTTAAGGCGAACAAATCTCGCAAAAGTATCAATGAAAACCTCGCAAACATATAAGCAAAAACCTCGCAAAAGTATCAACAAAATTCTCGCAAAAGTATCAATATAGCTGTTAGAAGCGATATTTATTTCGATATCGGTTCGAGACATTCGCACCTACGCGGAGCAAATTGACGCTAACTGTTTTGGCTACCGGGACGAATCAGATCTAGAAGTAGATATTTTGCTTGAGTTTGATGATGGAAACTGGGCAGGTCTTGAGGTAAAACTTGGAGAATCAGATAGCGTTATTTCTGCTGCCGAGAATAACCTTCTCCGTTTGCGGAACAGCAGAATGGTTACTCCCCCAGATTTCCTAGCCATCATAACCGGAGGCACTTCCGGGTATACCCTACCTAGCGGTGTACACGTGATTCCCCTAAGCGCCTTGGGTCCCATCCGCGATTAATGGACTAATTCCCATTCAGGTATCAACCCGACAGTATCCCCTACTGCGTCAAATGTGGCAAAGCCCCGAGAGCCGTTCAACCGTCTACTCGGGGCTTTGCCTAAAATGAGTGCTTATTTTCAGTGGTTACCTGATTGGTGAATATAAAAAAGTTACGACTATTTCTGCTGAGATATTTTTTCTTTAATTTTAAATACAGAAATGCTAATAACCAGAATCAACAATTCAAGAAAATATGTAGCTAAAAACTCTTTTGGAACAGCTGATATCCCCTGAAATATCCAATCGATACCACTCATGTAAAACGCTAGGGGAAGCGGTACAGATAAAATAATTAGAATGCTTATTGCTAGAGCTTTTGCGAAGCTAGGTTCGCCCATTCGCGTTTTCTTGACAGATTTCATCACTACCAAACTTCCTTGATGGCACATTTTCCTGCCTGAAAAGCAATCTGACCAGGTAATCCTCCTGGAAGTGCTTTACTTGCAATCACTTTAATTACATAAGAAGCGACTTTCTTACCTAAAAACTTTTTAAGATTTCGATGCATCACAGATGAGGCAACTTTCCATTTGCGTGATTTTAATGCCTTACGAACTTCTTGATTAAAAGCCCGTTTTAACACATCCAATCCATAGGACTTTGCTAACCCGTTTCCTATACAGTTGGCAAATGTCCCCCAACTCCGAGTCTGTATAGCAGGAATTACTAAGTCATCGTACGCTCCCTCGTTTCCATAGAACTCAAAGCCTTTTTCTATCTCCTTTAACAAGGCAATTGTTTCTAAATCATCAGTTCCATAAAAACTGATATCTTCTCGTGAGGGAGATGAATACGACGGCTTTAGATTCTTGACGTTACTTGTTTGGTTTTTAGTCTCCAAATCGAATAATGAATTCTCATTTTCCTGAGTAATCACAGAAGCACAGTTTGCAACACTCGGTGTATGGGTATTTACGATAACCTGATCTTTGGGATACGGTACGGTCTCACTTGCGAATGCTGGTGCGCTAAAACCGGTAAAAAGTAAAGAAACCGATAATGGTAACACCGTCATGGCTGCAATGTTTCTTTTCATTTTTTGCTCCTGTCGTGTTGGGTCATTTTCTACCGCGCGGCAGTAAAACAAATAGTATCAAGAAGCGGAATAAAACCAGTACGCAGCACTTCCGGGTATACCCTACCTAGCGGTATACACGTGATTCCCCTAAGCGCCTTGGGCCCCATCCGCGATTAACTGGCTAATACCTATTTGAGGCTTTGTTACTCCCCACGCTTATCGGGTGACAAAGTTAAAAAGCATATGCCAGGCAATTGATAAATATCGTGATAGCAGGGGAAATCGTGTAGATTTTCGATGAGAACTACCGGTTCGCGGAATTTGTGAAATCTAACTACAGATTCTAAAGATTTCCAACTACATTTTCCGCTTCCCGTAGATCTCGTAGCCACCTGCATATATCTGCTTCAGTTCCTTTATCAGGAATTAATCACGCAAACCGCGCACACTGAGACATTGATTTTATCTGTTCAACAGACGTTAGAGAACAAACCATTTCAAGCTGCTCACACACCATCCGAACCACGTAATCCTTAAAATCGTGCGAACACCTCTTACTCATATCCCTAACCCTCTCAAAATAGGCAGAAATAAAACCCCATGCACTTGAGCAGGATTCGACCTCTCCGCACGCAATCAACTCAGTAAAAATAGCGTGATGCCCTTCCTCTAAATAGAGGAAGGGCATCCAAGAGTAGCAGCAGATTGATAAAAATACCCCTGCCTCATACCCTCATAATTCTAACGTTGTCTGTGCCGACCACTACTAAAAGTAGTGTAACTACTAAATAAGCCCAGTAGCTACGTGATTACCAGGTAGACACGCAAATGATATTAGCTAAATTTCAGCTCCTTTGCTGTTGCATAGGAGGTTTGCGTTCCTCGTTTAGTTACCGCATCACCTGCATAAATATTTGCCTTGCGAATCGAGTCTGCTATATCACCGCTCTGAGTCCAGCTGTGAGAAAAACATCCAATAAAAGCATCACCTGCTCCGGTGGTATCCAGTGCTCGGGAGGAAGTACCCGCAATCAACTGCTCCCCCGAATCGCTAATCCACAAAGCTCCGCGAGCCCCTAAAGTAACAATTACATTTGGAATTCCAGATCGCATAAGTACTTGACCGGCGGCGCGGATATCTTCCTCGGTATCTACCGGCATTCCGGTTAGTAAAGACAGTTCACTCTCATTCGGTACTATAAACTCTACGTCTTTTACCCGTTCCAACGATAAGGAAGGATCAGCTGGTGCTGGGTTCAGCAGAATAGGGATACCTAATTCCTTTCCTAATTGTATAGTTGAATATACCGTTTCTAACGGAATTTCCAGCTGCATCACAATCAATTTACATTTGGCAATTTGTGCCCTAGCACTTTCTACATCATCAGGAGTTAGGAATGCATTTGCACCCTTCACGATGATTATTGAGTTACGGGATTGGGGATCTACAAAAATTGGGGCAACTCCCGAGGTAGCCTCAGTGCGTAAAACAAAATCTGTATCTATCCCATTCTCGGCGAAATTTCTGATGGTGTTGTCTGCAAACATATCGTTACCCACCCTGGTAACCATCAAAATCTTTGAGCCTAATCGAGAAGCAGCTACGGCTTGGTTCGCACCCTTACCGCCACAGCCCATACAAAAATCCGGGGCTTCTACGGTCTCACCTTCACGCGGCATTCGATTTATATAGGAGATTAAATCAACCATATTAGAGCCAACTACTGCAATATCCATTTATTTCTCCTTTATCCCAGTGGTTACCTTGAAATTGCGAACTTCTCCCGGAGCAAGTTCAATCAATGTTCCAGCTTTACGAGCTGCTTCACGCCCTTCTGGACGCGAGGTGCCGGGAAGCGCAAACGCAGCAACTTTTTGATCTGCGTTGTGCAATATCCAGCGCGTAACCACTGGGAAACTCTCAGTGCTAAAACGGGTTTCAAATACCGTTCCATTCTGGCTATCCAATTCTATAATCGCTTCTTTAGTCATTTCATCGACTGCATCAGCGAAATAAACTATCTCCGGATCGAACTCTTCGGCTCCTTCCAAGGAATTAGCATCTCGATTACCGGCTCTAATATCTGCATTTATTTTCAACCAATTTTCGGTTGGTTTAACGTGCGCAGGTACTGATTCACGCAGTTTGAAGGCCTCTACAGGCAAGTTTTGTGTTATTTTTCCGTTTGTCACAAACGCATAGTTCATGTGGCACATATATTGCAGAGGCATTGACGCATACTTAGACAAGTTTTGCACTCGCAGTTCAATGTCAAACATAGATGAATCCTGGCGCAAAGTCACAGCCGGATTGGCTAAGTAGTGATTCCCGAAGCCTTTCAAATACTCGCAGCAAGAAACTACACGAATAGCATCATTTGAAACGATTAATTTTGCCGAGTCCATGGGCGCGCACGCAAATTCTCCATGCAAAGGGTGATTGTCGCCTTCGCCGGGACAACCGGCAGCGAGCAGTCCCGAATGAAAAGCAAAGCACCCGTAGGTATCCTCAATTAGGGTCGCAGGTTTTGGCTCAGAAAACATACTTTCCATACGTAGGCTGTGCCCGCAAAAATTTGCATCCCATATGATTTGCCCCATGAACGGCAAAATCTCAACGTACCCGAGCGAATTATGGATGGTAAGTGAAGCAACTCCTGACGAATAGGTTTTCGCGGTTACCGACCATTGCTCTGAATGAAGTATTTCTGTCTCTAGCGGTGTAAAAAGAGATTTTGTTAAATTAATTTCGTATTGCATTAGATTTCAGCCTTTTGAGAAGTCTTGTAGGAGAAATAGAAGTACATGAATACCGCACCGAAGCAAAAGAGATTCACAGCAAAAGATACTTGCATTGAACCGGTAAGGTCAGAAACTAGCCCCTGTACTGCGGGGATAACTGCACCACCAATAATCGACATAACAATTATTGCTCCGCCAGTTTCTGTATAACGCTTATCTTTTACTGAGTCTAATGTGCGTGAGTAAATAGTTGCCCAACACGGTCCGAACAGGAACGACACCAATACCGCAGCATAAACTGCCGTCATATTGGGAACTAGGATTACATATACTAGCGCCCCCAATCCACAAACAGAATAACCAACGAGGACGAGGTCTTGATTGAATCGAGTCATCAAGATATTTGCCAATAATTTACCCAAGAAGAATCCGATGAACGAAAAAATCATGAAGTTCGAGGCGGTTCTTTCATTAAGACCGTGATCTAGTTGTAAGGCAAGTCGAATAGTAAAAGACCAGACCGCAGTCTGCATACCGACATAAAGAAACTGGGTCAGGATACCAGCTTTAAATCTGCGATTTCCAGCTAAGTATTTCAGAGTCTCGAACACAGTTGCCTTTGTGGTCTCTTTTGCCTTGGTAACTGTTGGTTTACACTTTGGAAACTGTGTAATCATCACTAGAACCAACATCACTAGCAAAATCATTATGATTACCCGGTAGGGATGCAAGGTACGTTGAAGCATTTCCCGAGCAAATTGTTGCGACTCGTCCGCCGAAAGGTTGGCCATCTGATTATGAAGCGCAGCACCTTCGGAAAAAATCAAGTACTTGCCCAACAAAATTCCCCCGATAGATCCCAGAGGATAGAAAGTTTGGGAAATATTTAGTCGCAGCGTGGAATATTTTTTCGGTCCAATCATAGAGGAGTAAGTATTACAGGAGGTCTCTAAGAACGATAACCCTATTGCGATTGCAAATAGAGATAGTAGGAAAACTGAATATGTTGCCATGCGGGAGGCCGGGAAAAACATCGAGCAACCGATTATATAAACACTTAGACCAACCATGATTCCTACTTTGTAGGATGTAGAGCGGATTACTCGGGAGGCGGGGATAGCAATAATGAAATACCCACCGTAGAATGCCGACTGCACAAAAGCGGAAGCAAAGTCAGAAAGTGTGAAAACTGATTTAAACTGCGTAATTAAAATATCATTGAGACTTGCAGCTATCCCCCACATAGGGAAGCAAATCGATAATAAGAGATACTGAAAAATAGGTGTTCGCGATAGGTATCCATCGGATAATTGCAATGCATTATCCTTTATCAGTCCTAAAGTGTTATTTGTTTGTCCTTGGGGAGTGTTTCGCTCCGGCATTAATTGATTCTTCGGTGAGTTTTTTACATCTGTACTCATCAGTTCTCTCCCAACAGTTTAATTCCGGCAGAGGCACCAATACGATTAGCTCCTGCCGAGATCATTTCATCCATGGAAGAGGAGGTTCGGATGCCTCCAGATGCTTTCACGCCCATTTTTGAGCCAACAGTTTTGCGCATAAGCTCTACTGCGTGCGTACTGGCACCGGATTGTGAGAAACCCGTGGAAGTTTTTACAAAGTCTGCGCCCGCCTCTTGTGCACATTCACATGCTTGCACAATTTCTTCATCGGTAAGTAAGCAGGTTTCCAAGATGACCTTCACTAATACTTCGGCACCCGCTGCTTGGACTACAGCAGCGATATCCCGCTGAACTGTGCACCAATCTCCGTCTTTGATTGCCCCCAGGTCTACCACCATGTCGACCTCTTGCGCACCGTCCGAAATTGCTTGGGCAGTCTCGATTTTTTTCACCTCTGTGCAATGCGCTCCGGAGGGAAATCCGATTACAGTACATACTTTAATATCACTACCAGAAAGCTCACGCTTCGCCAGTGAAACCCTATTAGGGCTTACACACACTGACCAGAAGCCAGCAGCCTTAGCCTCATCGCAAAGCTTTCTGATTGCTTCGGTCGTAGCATCCGGGGCAAGCAGGGTATGATCGATTAATTTTGCTTTAGTGGTCATATCTACGTCTCCTTCGACTTCGTGCAAGTTACTGATTGACTTGTCACTGGTTTCACGCTACTTTGCGAGCTATGCATTCACACCAAATTATTGGCACATATGTGCCATTTTAGTTATTTCCCCTTTTTCTTTTGAGTCAAGGCATATAGCATGCGTGCCGTTGCCGTGTCTATTACCAACCGGTTAGCATACCCCCGAATCAATGCGGCATTGATTGCACAGAGCTTATCGGCTCCTCCCGCTAAAAGGATTTTTTGCTCACTGTGCCGCAAATCTGGAAGAGAAATTCCCAGAGTGCGATTGTTGAGATCTGGCAGGCAGACTCGACCATCTGAGTCAATAAAGTGTGAACATACCTCACCCACTGAGTGCGCAGCTAAAAATTCTCTTTCATCCTTACTAATTAACGGACTGTGCAACAGGTTTCCCTCTGAACTAACTGACCCAACTGAATAAAGAACGATTCGTGCTCGGCGCGCAAGCTCCATTGCTCTACTTACAGTCCCTTCTCTTTCAATCGTCAGCTTCGCACCGGCAGATTCCATAACTATTGGATAGCCCATCATATGCACCTCTGCCTTTAAAGATTGTCGTAACTCCCGGAAACTGTTTCGCGTAGATAAATCCATGGATGGCATTTTCAAATCGCCCCCCAATTGCACTACGGTAACCCGCTGTAAATCTAGCGTGCGCAGACTTGCGGTCAATGACTGAATAGTTCGCGACCAGTAAACCCCAACCGTGTCACCATCGCGTACAAGATTCATGAATAGGTCTGCCCCCGCTTTTCCTAGAGCCTTGCGAATATCAACATCGCGCCTTCTAGGTGGCGAAACCAAACGTACTTCATCAAGTGAAAAGACGGAGCGGAGGGCATCAATCAATTCTCTGTCTTGCTCGCGTGGATCCTCTATATTGATTTTTACGAACCCGCGCCCCTTAGCATATGTAAGTAGTTTAGAAACATTCGGTCGGGAAATATGCATTATATCTGCGACTTCACTTTGGGATAACCCACTATAGTAAAGCTTAGCCACGTCCAGAGATTGCCGATCCCTGCGGGTCATTCCCAAACGATCTTTAACTACCATAGAACTATCTAACAGCCTGACACCCACTCTAACTAAACCTAAAGGTCGTTGTGAATTATCTTTTTTGGTTACTTGAGGGGATTGTTTTACACCTAGGAAGTATTCGCGTAAACATAGGGAGTCTGCTGTCGGATTGGTGTATTAGCAGCTTCGGGGTGCTCCTAGTGTTTGGAGAGCGACATTTATTAGTAGTAGCGGAATGGGCTTGGCAATTATTTCCTCGCTGCGTAACGTAAGCCAAGATAAGACGTTTACCTCAGGAAACCACGCCCCTAAAAAGTAATGAAATTATAGGTATTAACCCAGATTTTAAAGCTCACATCAGCTATTTTGTGAAAGAACTCGACCGTCTCGCGATAACACGATTGCACTTATTAACCACTACCGCAATTCTTTCTGGCTCGACTTTATTTGCGGGTTAATACCTGAATTGTGTGTATAAATTCGTTGTTTTTTGGGGTTTTATCAGGGGTTATGATGGTTTGAATATGCTTTGAGAGCATATTGTGTGAAGAGTGCTTGTAATCGACCGGTTTGTGGTGTATGCGGACAAAGGCTTGTAAAGAACGGTAAGACTAGCTCTGGGCGAACCCGGTGGCGTTGCCTGTCCTGCGGGGCTTCGACAGTTAAATCACGTCCTGATATTAGCGCTAAATCCCAAGCAGACTTGTTTATAAAATGGCTGTTAGAAGGCTATTCGGTTAACCAACTCGGTCTAGCTAAAACCTCTTTTGCTACTAAAAGCGCCTGGTGTTGGCAAGTCCAGGTGCCTAAGCCCTCGGTCACTGGCGAGGTCTACAATCAGGTGCTACTTGATGGGATCTATCTTTCCTACGGCTGGTGCTTAATCACCGCTACTAACGGCAAACAGGTAATTGACTGGCAATGGTGTCAAAGAGAAAACGGACCCGCCTATCAGGCATTAATGAACCGGCTACCCGCCCCGATGGTAGTGGTAACCGATGGCGGGGCAGGCGTCGCCAAAGCACTATGTTTGACCTGGCCTGAAAGCCGTATCCAGCACTGTCTTTTCCATATTCGGGCTAACACCATCACTGATCTAACCCGCAAACCCAAAACTGTCGCCGGAAAAGCGCTACTAGCTCTTACCAACCAGTTATTAACCATCAAAACCCCTCAAGAGGCCGCCAACTGGATTAGATTGCTACACCAGTGGCACCAGCTCTACCAAGACCTCATCAACGAGAAAACCTACAGCACAGGCCCCAACACTAAAACCCGCTGGTGGTGGACACACGAACGTTTAAGGAGAGCCTACAAACGACTCGAGCGCCTTTCCCGATCCGAGCACCTATTCACCTATCTAGAGCCCGAATTCGCTAACAAAAACATTGACCACACAACCAACCAGCTAGAAGGAGGAATCAACGCCCCCATCCGCCGCCTGCTCAACACCCACCGCGGCATATCCGAGCCACACATGAAAAAAGCCATCCAATGGCTGCTCAACCAAAAATCCATAGACCCAGCCAACCCTATAAAATATCTCACCAACCAGCACAAACACCTAGACCAAGAAAAACTGGCTCAACCAATGCCACACCCGACCAACCCGCCCCAATACGACAACGCCATCGACTACAACCCCAAATACCAAGACGGATCCCTACACATCCGCAAAGGCTGGGCAGGACACTAACCCACCCCGACACGCCCGAAAAATACACACATTTTAGGTATTAACCCCACATTTCAGGTATTAACCCTTATTTGCCGGGAAATGAGCGAACGCACGGTTAAACATAAGCACGGAAAGGTTTTTCGGGGTGCGAAAAACCCCGGGCAGTTGAGGGATACCCGGGGTTTTTCTTATTAGGTAGTAAGAGGAGCTACCCAATCATGAAGGAACGTGTAAGGCTGATAGCACCGGCAGCGCCGATGCCACCCAAGATAACGATTCCGGCGAGGGTGCCGGCGCCGCCCATACGGTCAATCGCGGAGAGATTGTTGGCCGCATAAGCTGTAGCATCAACATCGTTAGCAGCTAGGTTTCCGCTAACCTCGGTCGTGCGAGCCTGAATCTGAACGGAAGTCTGAACACCATCATTGGACAGCCCCTCGGCAGCCTGAGCGGTGAGGACACCAGCTGGAATCAAAGCAGCAGCAGCGATTCCGCAAGCAGCTATCTTCTTGATTGAAGCCTTGTTGTTCATTTCAGTCTCCCTCACGACTTGAATTCTTTCTTGTTGGTATCAATCTTACCACCCGGTTAGATGAAGGCAAGCTAATAGCCCTTATTTTTACGTGATGTGCGCCACAATTGCCAAAAACTTATATAGCGGAAACTATAAAAACAAGTGTCTTTACCGCTTCAACCAGGGAATATAAAGATTTTTTTATTTAGCACAATATTTTATCCCCAATACTTACCATCTGGTAAGTATTGGGGATAACCGCCAAATTTCCCTTAAAAACACCTACCTCATGACCGTTATCTAATAACTTTCTCATCACTTCAAATCTTTTCGTGCGCTACCTCATAGAGATTCTACTTTCGTCAATCATTACTCCCACTAAGCACCAACCCCAACCAGAAACAGCACCCCCGTAAGCCACTCCCAATAAAAAACGAGCCCGAAAACCTCAAAAAATCCGATTAGCGCTTCACTTAAACCCCGAAATCCTCCCAGCTTGATAACCTAAAACAGTGAATGACATGGACAATTTTCTACCTCTAGCAGCTATGGCATCCGCCGCGATGCCCGAGACTGACTTTATTTCCCTTTCTTCTCCACACTTTGAAACCGAAGAAATGCGAGTATGCGCAGTTAAAGACACTGCCGAACGCAAATGGTTAGTCACTTGCCCAACTTCTAGCCACCTAGATAAACAACTGCAAACTCAAACCCGAATCATGCAGGCTCTCTCACACGATGGAGCCCGCCTCCCCTTCTCAGTGCCCTGGCCAGCACACTCGGTACGAATAGTAGGGGGAAAACACGCCCTCATACATCCCGCATTCTCGGGTAGACCAGCGCAAGCAGAGGACTTCACAATATCGGAAAAACTCGCTATCTCCCTAGGTACTGCCCTCGCTTCCCTACATGACCTACCCGCCCGGATTTTACAGAGCGCCGATTGCCCTATTTCCACCGCCGACCAGATTCGCCGCCGTTGGCTTCACCTCTTAGACGAGGGCGCAACCACGCGCGCCATCCCCCCACGTCTTTGGCAACGCTGGGAAGAACGTTTAGAAGATATTTCCCTATGGAATTTTTCGCCAGCCTTCATTCACAATGACCTATTAGAACAACACCTATATATAGAGGACGAAACCATCAGCGGTATCACCGGATTTGGACAAGCCCAAATTGGCGACCCTGCCCGCGACCTCGCCTGGGTAGTTTCCTCTTCTTCAGATGACTTCGCTACCTGGGTGTTAGCGACTTATCGAAAACTCCGTCTAGTTGAAGACCCAAAGTTTACAACCCGCATAGAACTCCACTCCGAGCTGGTACTTCTAGAGTGGCTACTGCATGGAGTCCATGAAAACAATGACGAAATCATAGGCGATGCCCGCGAGTTAATCTCTCAACTAGCCGATACTTTGGACGCAACCGGGCTACTGCCGGCTCTGCGCGAGGACGCCCTCCCAAAAACAACCGCTAGGACGAGTCAGACCGACACCCCTAATGCTGACCGGGAAGAAACCAACAACCAGGACTCACCTACCCTTGCGGATTCGCAGGGCGAGGAGAAGCTAAATACCGATTCCCCGGATAATCAGGGCGAAAATGACCAACCCTAGCAGCTAGACCAAATCTGGGAACAGTTCTTCGAGTTTTTGGGGCAGATTTAGCCTTGCCTGCCAATCCTCTAACGGCAACAGCAACTGGTGTCTAACAAAAAATAGTGCCGCATCCACCTCGTCAAGGCGCATTCCTTTAGAAAAGGCATACACCAGGCGATAGGTATTAATCTGTTGCATATATTTTGCCACTAGCTCGCCCGCTTTGTAACTAATAGTCCCGGATTTATCGAAATGTAAAGAGTCAGTTTTCCAATCAATAATCGTGGGTTTACCGGTTGCGGGATTCCGTAAAATAGCGTCAATACGAGCCACCAGTTTGATAGCCATCGGAGCAGAGAACTCAACCTCGGAATCGATATATTCCCACCCGTCCTCGGGATGAATTTTCGCTTGCTGCCAACTGTGCTGTAACGAGCGCAAATCTTCACGCACCTGGGTATCGAGATTATCGGGAAGAGGATAATCATTACCTCGTTGCTGCTGATCGACCCACTGGTGAAACAACGTGCCCACCCTAGCACCCGCGGTGGGGAAATCTGGCAAAGGACGACGTTGATTTAAGGCGAAAGCCGCGGGGTTATCTTGCAGTTCTCTTGCCCGGGTTACGCCACTAGACACTGGCATTTGAACCTGCCCTAGATACTCTTGTTCAACCCGTAAATCTCTGGTTAGCTGCAAAGCCTGACTGAGCCAAGAAGAATGACTGTTCGCCATGTCTTGCGCCTCCTCAAAATCCGAGGTGGACACTAACCGGTGTAAAAAGGGGTGAGCGTTAATACCGCTAATCAGCTCACTGAGCTCTCCCGCCGCCACCGATAGCCTAGACAGCTGCGGTGATACCGCGCCCGGCCAAGACTCTTCACGCGGGGCAGCCTCCCAGCTATCGTTTTCATCTGCTTGTCGATTACGCAGCTCGCGCAGCTTTCCGCTGTTATCGACTTCCGCTAAGAACTGGGAGGGAACCCGCTCTTTCTTGGAGGTAGCACTATGGGCGCTACCTCCAATCAACAATTTGGATTCTGCGCGTGTAAACGCCACATATGCTAGCCGCCGATCCGCTAGTTGGGAGTGAAAACCTAACGCATACTGATAACTGGTTATAACTTTGGGGTTATCGGAAAATGTTCCCTCAGCAAAGTCATAACCACTGTCCTCAATGCCGCGCTCAATGGTGGGGAGAACTTGCTTATCTGGGCGCAAATCATATGGAATCACCCCTTTATCACTAATCCAGGCGGAATCCTTACATTCGCCCTTATTAACAGAGATAGCGGTTTTCGGTAAACTGCCACTGCCGCTGCGAGACTCATCCATCCCCGGAACGGCTACCCAAGTCCATTCCAGTCCTTTCGCGGCATGGATAGTCATGAGTTGAATAGCGTTTGGATCTGGTTCTTGCAATGGCATATCCAGTCCCGAGCCTTGCTGGTCAGCAAACTTTAACCATTCCAAGAAACCAGGTAAATCGGCATTTACTCCACTTGCCTGGTAATCACGAGCAATCTTTACAAAACTTTCCAAGCACCTGGCAGATATTCCCCCATCGGGACGTACTTTCACATCTAAATCTAGGCAAAGAGTAAAAATTGTGCGCTGCACCAACGATCCTAAAGAATCATGCAGGTGACGGCGCACAGTAGCTAGTTGGGAACGTAAAATATCTAGGCGGCGATAGGCTTCCGGGCTAAAAGCGCTCCCCGTTCCTTTAACTGTCCAGCCTGGCTGGGGTAAGTTATCGAGTGCGTCCATTAAATAGGGTTGTACGCGAACGCCCTGGTCGTCCTCGGGATTAGCTAAATGCCCTGCCCAACGCCATAATAAATCGATATCAGCCGGACTAATTCCACACCCGGTTATTAGCCGCATTAAGGCATCTCCGCGTCCGGCATCTGCCGACACCTGCAACGCCGCAATCACGTCAGCAACTGCCGGATTGTAAATCAGTCCCGCTACCCCACTCACTTCTACCGGCAGGTTCCGTTTACGTAGCGCCTGGGTAAGGAGCGGAGCTTGGGAATGCTTCCGGATTAGAATCGCCCCGGTGGGAACGCTTTGTTGTTCTTGTGGAGGTAGCTGCTGATTTTTAGCTATTATTTTTTCGCGCTCCGCCCAACGTTCAGCAAAGAAATCGGCAACCAACTCTGCTTCTTGCTGGGAATCTTCCACAAAATACATCTGGACTTCACCGGGGTCATCTCGCTTTTGCGGGCAGGTAACCAGCTCTTTTGCTTTTACCCCTAATGAGGGCGCGGCGAATTGATCTGGGGAGGGGGCAGGATCAAGTTTGTATTCTGGTTCCGACCCTAAGATCCTGGCACGAACCTCGCTTTCAACCTGGATAGCACTTTTCCCCGCTGACAGGTTCCGTAAAGGTAAAACCACCTGGTTAGCTACCTCTAAAATCGCTTCCCGGTTACGATAGGTCACCGGCATATCTTGAATATGGGCAGCGTGTTCGCCAGCTGGCACTCCAAAACTACTCAAGAAATGTTGCATAGATAAATCTGAAGCCCCCCGCCAATCATAGATACCTTGATTGGGGTCACCGACCGCCATCACGCCCTTACCGGTAAAAATAGTAGAAAACAGTTTTAGCTGTGCCACAGAAGTATCTTGGAACTCGTCCAATAAAACCACGTCATAGCGGGCACGAATCTGTTCTCTAATATCGTCAAATTTCTCTACTAAAAGCGCGGCATAATATATCTGATCAGAGTATTCAAGATAGCCGTTTTGTTTCTTTAACTTTTCATATTCAGCAAAAATATCTAATAACTCTGCCCTATAGGTTAGGGAATCGAGAAAACTCTGCATATTTTTATTGGGTTTATTAGAACGTTTTCCCGGCTGACCCGCTGAATACATCTGTTTCATTTGAGTTAAACCAGCCCGCACGTCCTCGGATTCAATTAGTTGATCGCGCAGCTGAGAACCTAAAGCCAAGGCATTTTTTACAGTCGCCCCAATACTTAGTTCAGTGGTTAAATCCCCAGCCCATTCACTAACAACCTGATACATCAGTTGCCAACGCCGCGCCTCATCCAGCAGGACACAGGCAGGGGAAATCCCCAGCCGAGAACCATATTGGCGCACAATTTGGTTAGCGAAAGCGTTATAGGTAGAAGTTACCGGTCGCATTAGAGCACCAGTTTCACTGTCGGTTAAAAAATCCGCAACCTTAGAGAAATCTTTATGCTTGGCTAGCTGGCGCAAATAGTTATTGACCCGCTCAGATAGCTCACGGTCCGCCTTATTGGAAAATGTCAGCCCCAGAACTCTTTCAGCAGACACCAAAGCATTTGCCACCAGGTAGACCACCCGGAAAGCCATAGTCGCGGTTTTCCCAGCTCCCGCTCCCGCAATCGCCATCATTGGTTTATCCACCGGGGCGCAAATAACCTTTTCTTGATCTGGGTTTGGGCGGTACTGCCCGATTGCCTCGGCAATTTGCGCGGGAGAATAGCTAATTTCGGGATTTATACTCATAGGACTGACTCTCCTTCGCTCATCAATGGACAGCAAGAACGCAGTTTACAGTGGTCACATTTAGCGTTTTCTACCGCTTTAAAGACCGCTCCCGCCGCTACTTGCGCCGCATCAACTATGGTTTGCGCTAACTGTTCTTTCTGTTCATCGGTTAAAGGAGCCTGCGACATTTCTTTGGGAATCTCTGCTTCCCGGCTTCCCTTAGCTTTAGAGACGATAACCAGACTGGAACTTTGCACTTCAGCTTTGGTTGCTTTAAGCACGGGCGAAAGAGCCTTAGCCGCCTGAGAATCGTCTCCCGCTAGCATGGCTTCCAGTACCAGCTGGTAGCAAGCCAACTGGAGATGGTTCTTTACTTCCTGTGCACTGGGAGGGTTTTTCATAGTTTTGAAATCAACTATTCGCACCCCGTCCTCTCCGGCTTCCAGGCGGTCAATCCGGGCATTAAGTAGCGCTGATTCACCCACGAATACGCGTGAACTAATCTCGCTCACCGCCGGTGCTTTATGATTATCCAGATAGTGCGAGAGGCGAACAATCATATCTTCTTTGCTTTGCAGTTCGGTTCGCGAATAAAACGTCTCTTTATTTTGAGGCCAGTGTGAATAAAAGAAATCTAGGCGCTCCTTTAAACTGTTATCCCCCATTTCCTCCGCTATCTGATGCACCAAGGTTCCCCAAGAAAGACTGCCGGTAGCATCGACTTCTTGACCGCCTCGGCGTTCCAGCAACCAGCGAAGTTCGCAATCATTTAACTGTTCCAAGGTAGAGGGAGAAATTCCGACTCTACTACCAGCTGGCTTTAATCCCGCCGGATTTGTCCACCAGCTAGAATCTCGACCCACTTGTCGCCAGCTTTGCGGGTTTGCGGCAGTTACTGTTTGTGTGGCTAGATAGGCCAAGGTCTCTAGGGCTTTACGCCGGTAGCTATCCGCATCTTCTGATGTACCCCCAGGGGCATCTACTGGAATGTCTTGTGAAAGTAGGGCGCGAAGATACCCCACCAAAGAGCGTACAGAGGGAAATAGTTGCTGCTCCTCATGGTTTTTATCCCTCAGCTTTGAGCTGGCCGTTAAATCATTTCCCCCTAAGGTATCCCAGCTATTTCCTAGATATTGCGCAGTATTAAAATCCCCATTTTTGATTTTTTCACCGAGGTTAATGAAAAAAATCGAAGGCACGTCCTCATTACCTGAACGTGCGGTTACCAGCATTTTCTCTCGGGCTCGACTCAGGGCGCACCTCGCTAAGGAACGTTCAGTTTCGAGGGCGCGTTTTCTGGAGCCACCGGGAACCTCCTGAAGTTTCCCCGAGGGGCTAAGTAGCGCAGTCGCGTGCATTAACTCTGATAATTCCCCAACTCTAAGTAGCGAGCCACTTTCGGAAAGTAAAGGCCATTGCCCATCTTGCATTCCAATTACTACACAGGTGTCCCAGGTACGTCCGGCTGCCGAGAACACAGTTTCTAAAGCTACGGCAGGTTTGAGACCGTGACTGCCGCTGAGCACATCCTCGGCTTGCCTTTGCCGCAAAAGCACCTCGCAATAGTCGGTCATATTCGCGCTTAAATGCCGTTGTGACCAAATCTCGGCGTGTCTAACTAAAGAAATCACCGCGTCTAATGCCTGGTCGGCGAATTCGTCTCCCGCTAAGGCGCGGTGACGCCATTGCTCTTCTAACTGCAACTCTAACCAGATTTTCTCTAAGGCTTGCGTGGGAGGAAGCGTCAAAGCAGACACGGCAGCGGTAAAAACCTGGTGGCAACGAATCAAAACCTGCGCTCCCTCTACCATTTGAAGTTGGCTAAGAGGAAAACGAGGAGTACCTAGCAGCGCGTAAAACTCTTCTAGTTTGGTATCTACTGCAATCTGGGCTCCCACTAAGGAACGCTCCAAACGGAGCATCTGCAAAGAATCCACGGCAAAAAGTGGGGAGCGAAGCAGCTGGCGGATGGCTTTACCGCGCGCAGTAATCAACTTTTCGTCCCAGCAGTATCCAATACCTAGGTCATAAGCTGGGGCCTGTCCCTGCCCATTTTGCTTTGTTTTTCGAGGGGAAATAGATTTAGTTAACTCTGATTGCCCTGCAATAGTGAAAAAGCGAAGCAAGGAGCCGCTAATCTGGTTGGATTTAAACAGCATGGGCCGACGCCGGTGATTGATAGGAATTTCCAAGCCCTCCAGCAAGGCACTAAGTTCATCAAGCTGCCCCTGAGTACGGGCAATAATCGCCATGTCATTCCATGCCACATACCGTTTTAGATGCTGGTAGCGTAAGTATTCCGCGACCGCCCTCGCCTGCGAAGAAATCGTGGAAAACTGGGCAATTTTTTGATCGCGCGCACTGTCTCCGCCTAGTTTTTGACTGAGTGGATCGCTAAGGGTTAGACCGCCAGCTGTTTCCCGAAATGATTCTTCCAAGGATACAAGTGGACATCCTAACTGTTCAGACAGTTCTTTAGCTCCGTTCGGGTATCCTCCCCGGAACGTTTCTGCCGCTACTTTGGGATTAAATAGGGCGAAAATTTTTGTTCCCCGCTTGCCCATTTCTCTGAGCATTCGGATAGTTGAAGCTGGACAGTCTTGCAGGTCATCGGCAACTATCCAATCCGGCAAAAGCGGCGGTTCTAAGATGGCAGCATCCTGCTCCCAGTTTTGCAGCAACCTAGCTGCCCGGTCTTGCATTCTGGCAGCATCCCATTTGTTGTCCTTAAAAGATGGCTCGTATTGGCTGAGCATGACGGCTCCCGCCTGCCATTCTGTAACTTTACGTTCGCGTCCTAGCTCATCTAATTCCTGAGCGCTAAGTCCCCAATGGGCGCAGGTTGCGAACAGGGAACGCAGATCGGAACAAAAATAATCGCTGCTGCGAAGCTCGGCGTTGATGTAGCTAGGCCAGGGGGCATCTACTTTTTCTAAAAGCTCCCGGATTCTGGCTTCCTCTTCAGAGCCGGTAAGTAACACCGGTTCGCGAAGAGCTTGGCGTCTTTTCATAGCAAATTGCTGCAAAACCTGGAAAGCTAAAGCGCTCGGGGTAATAAAAGGACGAGCAATAGGCAGACTCCGGGCGCAGCGGGAAGTGTTCAAATAATCGGCACGTAACCGTGAGGGAACCAGTCCCCGCACGGTATCGCCCTGCTTGCGTAATTGCTGCATTGCTGCCAAAGCGAGGACGGTTTTCCCACTGCCAGCCACGCCCGCAACTACCAGGGAGCTAGCTGAATCTAAACGCGAAAGCAGCTGCGCTCCAGCTTCACTAAACTCTGGTAATTCCAGTTCAGGAGGAAAAGGGGCGGGACGAACAGAAAAAGTAGCCATGGAAACAATTATAGGGAGCAGCCCTCTCCCGCCGCGTCCTTATCTGTTTAACCGTAACAAAGACCAGTTCCTAAGCAGCCGATTATCCTATTCGCTTCAAAATAAACGAGAGAGATAATCGGGATAACTTGCTCCTAGGATAAATCTAGCTAAAGATATTTTGCTCTCAGCAAGCAATCGGGAAAAGCCTTAGCTAAGGCAGGTAGGATGGGGAGCAGAACACGAAGTTAAACGGAGGATACTGTGAATATTTCCCTGGGACTTAAAGGCGTTGCCAAATCTTTAGATTTAGAAGTAGAAATGGATTCTGAACAGGTAAAATCTGTTTTACAGACCGCCCTAGATGAACCAGGAAAATTACTTGTCCTAGCCGATAAACACGGTCAGCAAGTTTTGATTAATCCGCGTTTAATTGCTTACTGCCAGGTAGGTAAACCCGAACCTAAACGCGTGGGATTTGGAATCGGGTAAAACCCTTTTAACAGCATATATACCGCATGGCTAGCCCAAGGCGATAAACAATTTCGGCAATTAGTTACTGCTTGACACTAACTCGTCTAGGCTTTCAGACCAGCCCGTTCCATTCGTGCCCGGTGACGTGCTTTTATTTCCTCAGGGATATCTTCTGCGCCCTGCCCTGACAGTTCCGGGTAGCCCACAATTGCTTGACGCATAGTAGAGCGAACATCCCCCAGGACTCGCCTACCCCAAAGCGAAAGCCGCGCGGGTACAGTCACTTGGGTAGCACAAGCTTGGGTAATTAGCGGAACCGCCCATTCTTCCTGCCCACAGCCCCAAGAAACCTCTGCCAGCTGGGGTTGGATTTCCGGGGATAATCCGATAGTCAAACTGTGGTTAAAATCTGCCATAGCTCCAATAGTTACGTAACTTTTCACCAGGCGTTCATACCAGTCAGTAGGACGCAAGCGCTCCTCTAGCTGGACGGTAAGCCCGAGATACTGTTCCATTTCTTCCGGTAAATCAACCGCTACGTTTTGGCTGACCTGAGCCACCTTTTGATAGTTTTCCCAAGCCCGTGCCGACATCTGTCCGAGGGCGATTTCTTGTTCCACCGTGGGACACAAGGAAGCGTCCTTTGCTAGACGTTGCTGCATTGCCAAGGTGAAGTACCCAATAAGTCCCAGTCTTTGTGCGTCACTCACCCTCTTAGATTATCCTGCCTGGCGCTGCGATACTAGCTTTTGAAAGGCAGAGCATTTACTGGGTGTTATTTACCCTCAAAAAAGCTGTAAGTTTAGTTACCCTCATTGTTTGCTTTCAACAGGCGTGGGATAGGATGGTTTCGACGACAACGGGTTGACCGATCGTTTTCGTGAACGAAGTTTTTTCCAAGGGCGCGTGGCGTCGCCTTGAAGCGCTAAGCCAAGATTTTTTGCGATCGGCTACCTCCAACTGTAGGGGAAGTTTTCCCCGTGAAAGGTAATCGATTGATAGCTGAAAAGTCTAACCAGCCAACTAGCGGAATCGCTGATACTTCCTTTGCCCACGAGCTTCCTACCGAGCAGGTGGAAGCCGATGTGGTGGGGGAAGCCTCAATGGATTTGAGCGATAAAACTTTTGCCGATTTTGGGGTGAGCTCCCCGCTTTGTGAAGCTTTAGCCGAGGCGGGCATTGTCCATCCTTTCCCCATTCAGGCTCTCACCTTGCCGGTGGCGCTGGAGCGCCATGACATTATTGGGCAAGCCAAGACCGGCACCGGTAAGACCTTGGGGTTTGCACTCCCGGTTCTGCAGGACGTGGTGGCTCCGGGTGAGGATGGCTACGAAGACCTCCTAGACCCTGGACATCCACAAGCCTTGATTGTGCTCCCTACCCGCGAGCTAGCTATCCAGGTAGCGAGGGAAACCACGCAGGCAGCTTCTCGTCGCGGCGTTAGAATCTGTGAAATTTATGGAGGACGTGCATTCGAGCCGCAAGTTGCGGCTCTAAAGCGGGGGGTTGAGGTGGTGGTTGGCACCCCTGGACGCCTGATTGACCTGATGAAACAGGGACATTTGAGCCTCTCATCAGTTCGCACCATGGTGTTAGATGAAGCCGATGAAATGCTTGACTTAGGTTTTCTTCCCGATGTGGAAGTGTTACTTTCCCGCACTCCTGCTAACCGTCACACGATGCTGTTTTCCGCCACTATGCCCGGAGAAGTAATCACTTTGGCCAGGCGCTATATGGAGCATCCCACCCATATTAGGGCGCAAGATCCAGACGATCAGGGAGCCACGGTTAAAACTACTCGGCAAGTTATTTACCGCTGCCACGCCCTCAATAAAATCGAGGTACTGGCGCGTATTCTCCAGGCACGTGGGCGCGGTCTCACCATTATTTTTACCCGCACTAAACGCAGCGCCGCGCGGGTTAGTGATGATTTGAATAGCCGCGGCTTTGCGACTGCTTCCCTACATGGGGATTTGGGGCAAGGAGCACGGGAACAGTCCTTACGTGCCTTTCGGCATGGAAAAGTTGATGTATTGGTAGCAACTGATGTGGCTGCCCGCGGTATTGATGTTGATGATGTTACCCATGTTATTAACTATCAGTGCCCCGAGGACGCAAAAATCTATATTCACCGCATTGGACGTACCGGGCGGGCTGGTCATTCCGGCACCGCGATTACCTTTGTTGATTGGGATGATGTTCCCCGCTGGCGGTTGATAAATAAGGAACTTTCTTTGGGGGCGGAAGAACCGGTAGAAACCTATCACACCAGCGCCCACCTATACACCGATTTAGATATTCCCGAAGACGCGGGTTCTCGTTTACCTATTTCTCAGCGTAAGCGGGCAGGTTTATCCGCTGAAAAGCTGGAAGATTTAGGGGAAACCGGTGGCCGGCGCGGAGGGCGTAACGGACGCAATCGCGGTGGTCGGGGAAGGAATTCTCAAGGCGGGAAAGGACGAGAGCGCCGCGGGGGACGTGACAGACGCCGTGAGCGCGATACCCACCAGGGGGCTGGAACCCAACGACAGCCTCGTCCTCGCCGAAATCGGAGCCGACGGCGTAAAGGTAGCGAAGAGTAAAGGGGATACGCTATGAACCAGTTGCACAGAAATGACTGGAATCAGTGGTGGCGTAGCGCCGCTATTTACCAGGTTTATCCGCGTTCCTTTTCCGATAGCAACGGGGATGGAATTGGGGATTTGGGTGGCGTGCTAGAAAAAATCGACTACCTGGAACAGTTGAACATTGATGCAGTCTGGTTTTCTCCTTTCTACCCTTCACCCCAGCATGATACCGGTTATGATGTAGCCGACTACCTGGATATTAATCCCGAATATGGGGACTTACAGACTTTCGATAAGGTTCTCGCCGAGCTTCATGCCCGCGGGATAAAAGTCATCATTGATGTGGTCCCTAACCATTCCTCTTGGGAGCACCCCCTGTTCAAGCAGGCGCTAGCTGCCCAGCCGGGAGATTCGGCACGCGATATGTATATGTTCCGTAAATCTAGCGATGGCGCTCCCAACAACTGGGGTTCCATGTTTGGCGGTTCTGCCTGGTCAAAAGTGGAGCCCCTAAGTGGCAAAGCAAGCGACCGCGACTGGTGGTATCTGCATATTTTCGACGCCTCCCAACCTGACTTCAACTGGGAAAACCCGAAAGTTCACGAGTTTTTTCGCTCCTACCTGCGTTTTTGGTTAGACCGCGGGGTAGATGGTTTTCGGGTAGATGTGGCGCACGGCTTAGTGAAAGACCCCGCGCTACCCGATGATTTGGTCGGTCCAGATCGCCTTAACTATGAAGGACCGAACAGCGAAAATGGCCGCGCCCTCGATGTGGGACCATTCTTTAACCAGCCAGGGGTGCACGATATTTATCGCGAATGGCGCCAAGTCCTAGATGAATATGGACGTGACCGGATGCTAGTTGCCGAAGCCTGGGTTAATACCCCAGAACAAGAAGCTATGTATGTACGCGAAGACGAAATGTCGCAGGCTTTCAACTTCTCGGTAGTTAATTGCCCCTGGGAGCCGGGCGCGCTGCGTAAAGTTATCCGCCGCACCCAAGAAGCCTCGGCATCGGTGGGGGCTCCTGCCACCTGGGTACTCTCCAATCATGACACGGTGCGCCACAGCACCCGGCTTGGCTATCCTACCGGGGCAAACACTGACAATGGAATCGGGGTAACCGACCCGCAACCAGATAGGGAAATCGGTCTTACCCGGGCCTTGTCAGCGACCGCTTTCCTGGCGGGGCTACCCGGCTCGATTTACCTTTATAACGGCGAGGAACTGGGGCTACCGGAAGCGACTACGCTTCCTGATGATGCCCGCCAAGACCCTACCTGGAAACGTTCCGGTTATCGCGTACGCGGACGCGACGGCTGCCGCGTACCTCTCCCCTGGTCAAATAATCCCAGCTCTAACTTTGGGTTTTCGCCTGCGCGAGCTAGCTCCCCTTGGCTACCGCAACCAGCTGATTGGGGAGAACTGTCAGCACAGGTGCAAGAGTCTAATCCCTACTCCCCTTTAAATTTTTACCGGAAAATGCTCGCTACCCGCCGTAGCCTCGGCCTGGGAATGGGAAAATCAACCTGGTTGGACAGCGACCCGGAGGTACTATCACTGCTGGTTACAGCTAGTTGTGGACGAAAAGTAATAGTTGCTACCAACCTGGCAGTAGGTTATCGCCCGCTCCCTCAATTGGCTTTAAGTAAGGGGACGAAGGTGCTTTTGCAAACCCCGACAATCACTTCTGAGGACGCAGAGTGCAGTTTCCGGGATAGGGGGATCGGCCCCGGGCAGACCCTATGGATTGAGGTTTAATCCGCTTACCCATAGCCGCATTAAATAGAGCCTGGTGAAAGCCGTTTTAAGAAGTCTGAGGACAGATGTAACTAATGCCACTTATTAAATAGGGATTTTAAGCACCGCTATTTGCGTCTCAACCGGTAGCCTGTAACCGTAGTTTTGCAAGGAGTTTAAAAATGGCAGACAACCTTACAGATTCTCTTGGGTCTTTCACCCGTTCAATTTCTGGACGTCGCGTTGAGGCTTCCACTCCTATGGAGTTTTGGACGGGAATGTCGCAAGCGGTAGTTGAACGAATCGCTGAAAATTGGGAAAAAACTACCGATAAGTATGCAGCGGGACGCCAAGAACATTATTTTTCCGCAGAGTTCCTAATGGGCAGGGCTTTGCTAAACAACCTAGATAATCTGGGGCTGTTAGAGGACGCGAAAGTAGCAACCAATGCTTTCGGTATTTCTCTAACTGACGTTTTGGAAGCCGAGCATGATGCCGCTTTAGGAAATGGCGGTCTAGGGCGCTTAGCTGCCTGTTTCCTAGATTCTTGTGCCACTATGAACCTGCCAGTTCGCGGATATGGAATCTTGTACCGTTACGGATTGTTTAAACAGTCTTTCGAAAACGGTAACCAGCGTGAACACCCTGATCCCTGGATGGAGGAAGGCTATCCGTTCGTCCTCCGCCGCGAGGAAGAACCCCGCTTTATTAACTTTGCGGATATGCAGGTGCGGGCGGTTCCCTATGATATGCCGATTACCGGTTACGGCACCGATAACGTAAATACTTTACGTCTTTGGAAGTCAGAACCGATGGAAGAGTTCGACTATGAGGCTTTCAACTCTCAGCGGTTCACCGATGCGATTATCGAACGGGAACGGGTGGCTGACCTATGCCGGGTTCTGTACCCGAATGACACTACTTTCGAGGGTAAAGTGCTGCGGGTGCGCCAACAGTACTTCTTCGTGTCTGCTTCCTTGCAAGACATGGTAGATAACTACATTAAGCACCATGGTCAAGATTTACATGATTTCGCTAAATACAACTGTATTCAGCTGAATGACACCCACCCGGTGCTGGCGATTCCAGAACTAATGCGGATTTTGCTTGACGACCATGGCATGGATTGGGAAAGCGCCTGGCAAATCGTACAGAACACCTTTGCCTACACTAACCACACGGTTCTAGCCGAGGCTTTGGAAACTTGGGAATACTCAATTTTCCAGCGCTTATTCCCGCGAATCCTAGAGATTGTAACGGAGATTGACCGCCGTTTCCGGATGGAGCTAGAAGCCCTGGGCTTTGATGCTGGTCGCATTGACTATATGTCGCCCATTCATGGCGGTCGTATCCACATGGCTTGGATTGCTTGCTACGCTGCTTTCTCTATCAATGGGGTGGCGGCGTTACACACCGAGATTATTAAGCGGCAGACTTTGAAAGACTGGCATGAGATATGGCCACAAAAGTTTAATAACAAGACCAATGGGGTTACTCCTCGGCGCTGGCTCAAACAATGCAATCCTCGCCTAGCAGAGCTGCTTTCTGAAAAGCTGGGCAACACCGAGTGGGTTAATGATATGGATCAGCTGAAATCCTTACGGCATTTGGCTGACGATTCTGATTTGATGGCTCAATTGCTGGGGGTAAAATCCGATAACAAACGGGATTTTGCGCGTTGGTTGGAGCAGCGTAGCGGGGTTAAGGTCGATTCTTCCGCTATTTTCGATGTGCAGATTAAACGGTTACACGAGTACAAGCGGCAGTTACTGAACGCGCTCTATATTTTGGATTTGTATTTCCGGATTAAAGAAAACCCGCAAAAGCCTTGGCCTCATCGGGTCTTTATTTTCGGCGCGAAAGCAGCTCCCGGGTATGTACGCGCTAAAGCAATCATCAAGTTAATCAATACTATTGGGGAACTAATTGCTTCCGACCCGCAGGTTCGCGAGATTATTCAAGTTGTATTCGTCGAGAACTACAATGTTTCGCCCGCCGAGCATATTATTCCAGCTGCTGATATTCACGAACAGATTTCTACTGCCGGCAAAGAAGCTTCCGGTACTTCCAATATGAAGTTCATGATGAACGGGGCTCTTTGCCTGGGGACTCTAGATGGCGCAAATGTAGAGATCGTGGATTCAGTTGGAGAAGAAAACGCCTATATTTTCGGGGCGAAAGAGGAAGAACTGCCCGAGCTGCGGCGCACTTACGATCCTCGCCATCTCTATGAAACCGTGCCGGGACTTAAACGCACTTTAGATGCTTTCGTTGATGGCACTTTAGATGATGATGGCACTGGTCTATTCCATGACCTTTTGGGCTCATTGCTGGACTCAAATGGTTATGAGCCAGCCGATGTGTACTATGTGCTGGGTGACTTTGCCGATTACCGTGAGGTTCGCGACCGGGCTGCCCTCGAGTATGCTGACCAGATGGAGTGGGCGCGCAAATGCTGGATTAATATCTGTGAATCCGGTCGATTCAGCGCTGACCGTACCATAGCTGATTACGCTAAAGAGGTTTGGAAGATACAGGCACAAAAAATCTAGCTGCCGAAGCGGATTCTTGGCGATAGGTCAATAGCTAATAGTCGCGGGGTGGAAGAAAGATTCTTCCACCCCGCGACTATTTTTCTATCCGGTTTTCCCAGGACAAATCCGCTGCCCTGCCCCGCGGTTTCACCCTGACATTCGGCTGCGCTAACCCGCTAGGCAGGAGCTTGCACCAACCGATACAGCAGCCCGGAATGTACGGCAGGCCATGCCGCCAAAACGGATCCTTTCTGGCGCACATCCATGCTGGTACCATCAAAGCGGGAAACTAAGCATCCACTTTCCCGACAGATTAAAGTCGCCGCCGCTATATCCCAAGGGGATACCCAAAGATGAATAAATCCCCCTGCCCTACCGGCTGCTACTTCCACCATTTCTAATGCGGCAGAACCGTATCGGCGATGTCCCCGCGATTCCTCTAAAACTTGAGATAAGCGAGGAAGCGCTCGGATTTCCTTTAAATCGGTTAGCAGAACTACCTGGCGGTAATCTATATCCGAATTCACCGCCTCTAAGGGAAGGTCATTGCAATAAGCCCCTCCCCCTAAAGTCGCGGTATAGGTCTTATCAGCCACCGCATCTTGCACTACTGCCAGAACCGGGACTCCGTTTTCACATAATGCCAAGGAAATTGCGTAATCTCGCTTGGTTTCTATGTAATTCATCGTCCCATCAATGGGATCTACCAGCCATACCCGTCCCTCGAAAGAATCAACCTGGTGTCCTTCCTCTCCGAGCACTGGGTAGCCACTAAATTCCAGTAGTTGATTCGCAATAAATTGCTCTATTGCTTTATCAACATCGGTAACTAAATCATTACGGCTGCTTTTAGCGGTAATATTTAGTTCCATTCCCGGTTCAAGCGCCATAGCTGCGGCTTTTTTAACGGTAGCTACTGCATAATCCAATAGTTTCAGCAATTCCGGCTTTTCCATGTTCCTCACCTAGTTCTGGCAGTTACTTAGCCCAGCATCTATCAAAGTTTGAGCAATCTCAGGGGTAAGATAGTCAAAAATTAGCACCTGCGCCCTTTGCTTGCATCTCGCTTCCTCCTTGGTATAAATATCAAAAATCCACGGATTTAGCTGAGCGGCATAGGCATCGGGGAATCCTAACTGTCCATTCGTGGCGCTAATATGATTCAAACGTAGCTCACCAGTTCCAGATTGTTCCCCTAGTTGCAAGATTGCCTGCTGTTTAGCTTCTAGACTGGGGCCATCCCATAGGTCTTGCAGCCGTATTTTCTCGGCTTCATGCCAGGGATATGCCCAAACACAATCTGGTAAATACGTCGATTCATACTGACTGGGAGCACATTCCAATGCCAGGATTTTTCCGCGTAACTGCCCCAAAGTTAGCTCACTGATGGGAATCTGATTTTCTTTCTTCCATAGGAAGAATAAATCTCTGTTTTCGGCAATCAGTTTCGTAATTTGCTGACAATACTGCGGAAAATCATCCTTATTTTCATTTGCATTTTGGAATCTAACTAAGAGGAATTCTTGCGGATGATTCTTTAGAAACTCTCGGATAGTTTGCAATATGTCCGTAGCTTTAATTGTGCTTATCCACTCGCGGTGAGCTGCAACCAGGCTAGAACGAATCCGCAAATCTAAAAACCTGACCCCTATATCTAACTGTTCTGCAAGCTGGAGAGTCTGAGTTTTATAGTATCTTTGCGGACAGGTTGCGGTCATAGAATCATGAGTTCCCGGGATAGTCAGGTTACCGATGGGAACTGAATCTGGATGATGAGCCATCCAGTCTGCTTGTTTAACAGCTGCTTTCATTTTTCCCTCAGTTCATTTGTTTTTGGCGGCGCTGCATTTTCACCATGAGGTGTGACATTACTGCTGCAACCAGAGCTAAAGCTGCCAATCCTAAGAATGCAGAGCCCAGTACATTGGTGGAGGTTAGCACTTCGGTGATTACTTTCCCATTGCTATCAGTAATGGAGGGGGTAATCAGACCACCGAGCACAATGGGAGCTAATAACGCCGGGATATATCCGACAGTGATTGCAAAAGACATAGCAGCTGAAGAGTTCTTCTTGGCAATCCCGAACTCTCCGATGGGAGCGTAGTAGACACCCCGAATCATAAAGGTGGTGGCAGATGCCAAAAGCATCATCACGATTAGCGCCCAGAACATTCCACTAGAGATCAGGTTACCCGGTACTTGACCAGCTGGATAAGAGCTGATAGCTGGGCTGTTGGTGAAGAAGATTGCCGCAATCAGCGCCAGTAGAACTACCAGAACTATTTCCATAGTTCTCATGAACTTTACCGTTGATTTAAATACTTTTTCTACCAGAATCGTTGAAACCAGTGGCAACATACGCAAGCCGATTACGGTAGTTGCAAACACGGCAGCTGCCACAGCCGAAGTTCCGTATCCGGCTTGCAAGAAGCGGGCAAAATAAGTTCCGGCAGCTACGAAAGTGCCGTAGATACAGAAAACGTTGATACCGGTGAGCCAGACTATCGGCAGTTTAGCTACTTTCCCAACCCCTTTGATTGCCTCTACAGTGTTAGCTGCTTGGGTGTCTTCATTGCCGACTTTTTGCCCTTTTGGCACTGCCCAGAACACCATTAGCCCGGCTACCAGGACGATTATCGAGGAGGTGTACATGATGGTTCGAGCACTGGCTCCCGATGCCAGCATCAAGGTCCAAAGCAAAGAAACCAGGAACGCGAGCAGACCGCGTCCAAACTCGAAAAAGCCAAATGCACTGCCTTGATGTTCTTCAGTAGTTGAGAGGCTAACTGCTTTGAAGTTGGCTGGTTTGAATAATACCTCGGTAAACAGCAGCATCAAGAAGAAGCATACGAGCAGCGTCCCCAGGGAGAGATTGGGTGAGAATACGGTGATGAATAGGGAAATCCCTCCCGCACCCAGAGAAGAAATCAGCATGATAGTACGAATCGCAAAACGATCGCCTATCCATCCCAAGGCAATGGTTCCCAGGATAATAACTAAACCTTGCATTGAATATAGGTTCCCTGCCTGAGCGTCGGTGACCCCCATGGCGGTAGGAAAATCTTTGGGAATGGTGTTCCGAATGTCCCAAAAAGCATAAATTAACTGCGCATTTACTGTGATTAGCACCAGCGACAGAAATGAAGTCGCCGTGAATCCCAGGTTATTTAACTTTGAACGCATATTCGTAGCTCCTTTGCTGCAAATAATTCCTAGATGTGCTTTAGCACATAGCCCTACAATAAAATATCCCTCACATTAAGTCAAACGTTTGAATAGGTTTTATCAGCAGCCTTAATTTACGAAAGAGCATAAAAGTGCTATTTTTAGATTTTTTTGTTTTAACGTTTTAATATCTTTTCCCCTCCTAGTTCTGCAGGAAGAAAGCTGTACCGGTAGAGCGCCTAATTACCAAAGAACTCTCCACAGTGAGCTCTTGCGGCGCTGCCACCTGACCGGAAGCTCTTCTAATCGCCAGTGAAGTCACGTGCTCAGCAACTTTCGCCGCCCCCCTATCCACAGTGGTTAAATTAAAAGCCAGGGAGGACGCCCCCAGAGAGTTATCGAACCCGCTCACCGAAATATCAGCGGGAATAGAAAAACCAGCTCTATATAGAGCCACCATAGCCCCCTGCGCCACCTGATCGTTATAACAAGCCAGCGCTGTGACCCCCAATAAAGCAACCCGAGTCAAATCATTACGAGATTTTTGGCGACTCCAAGAATCAGTCAAAAGTTGCTGCACGACTTTAAACCCATCATCCACAGTATTACCTGCCAAAATCGGATGAACTTTTAAGCCCGCTTCCTTGCCAGCACGCATTAGTGCCTGGCGACGAATTTTAGATGAATAGCTTTTCGGACCGTCCAAGTAAGTTATTTCTGCATGTCCTAAAGACTTTAGATGCAAAACCAGTTCAAGCAGCCCGCTATAGTTAGATGAACGCACCAAGTCAGCGCCCGCTAACGCGCTTTGCCCCACCACTACTGCGGGAGTTAGGTTTGCCGGGAGTTCCTCACCGTTAAAAACAGGATTAATCGCTACACAAGTGTTAATCCGTAGCTGAGACAGAGCCTCTAATCCCTGCCGATAATCATTAAATAGGGAAGCGTTTTGAGTAATCGTACGATAGCCAGCTTCTTGGGCGCAACGGTTTATATTCTCGACATATTTGTTATGTAACTCTTGATCTAGCTGGGCAACTATTCCAATTATCTTAGGTTTAGAACTGCGAAGCATCGCCCCCGACAAATCCACTTGATACCCCAAACGGTGGGCAACTTCCTTAACCCGTTCACGCACCGGTTCGGAGATTCGCGAGTCATTGCGCAACGCAAGTGAAACTGAAGATATTGATAACTCAGTTTCTTGTGCAATATCTTTTAACGTAACTCTTTTGCGCTGCGCCATTTCGTCCTCCTACTACCGTCTAACCCTATTTTCTCACGTTCAACCTCGGTAACAGGAAAACCGGAAATCTTAAGCTTAGCCGCTAGCAATCCTTTCCAAGTTAGCAGGTGTGAGATAATGGGAGGGACTTTCAATAGCCAACGATGGAAAAGTCCTACCAAAGGAGATTTACATGCATATTGCGATTACCCCCACCCCCGAAGATGCCTCCAAACTAGCGGCAAAACTGATTATTCCCCAAGTCAAACCGGGATTTAGGTTGGGGGTAGCAACTGGCTCTACTCCCGAAGGTCTATACGCTGAGCTCCGCGCCGCCCATGAGCAAGGACAATTTAGCCTGGAAGAATGCACCGCCTGGGCTTTAGATGAATATGTAGGAATCGCTCCCGACCACCCCGAACGCTACCGTAACGTATTGCGCCGCGAACTGGTTGGCAGCGACAAGACCGGTCTCAAGGACGAAAACTTACACACCCCCGATGGCACTGCTTCCGACCCTCGCCAGGCTGCCCGCGATTATGAAGCAGAAATCGCCCCCGGAGTTGATTTACAGATTCTAGGTATCGGCGCCGATGGACATATCGGTTTTAATGAACCGACCGGCAGCCTAGCTAACCCCACAAATGTGGTGACCTTAACCGCCCAAACTATTGCCGACAACGCCCGCTTCTTCGATAACGACGAAGCTAATGTCCCCAAGCAGGCAGTCACGCAGGGGCTATCTACCATTATGAAATCGGGTCAAGCGGTTTTGTTGGCTTTCGGCTCCCAAAAAGCCGATGCCGTTGCCGCAACGGTAGAGGGCGCGGTCAGCGCTTTTTGGCCTGCCTCTATTTTGCAGTACCACCTAAACGCATTCATCATCGCTGATGAAGCTGCCGCCAGCAAATTGCAACTGACCGATTACTATCGGCAAACTTGGCAAGCCGAATACCCCGATTTGCCGCTCAGCTACTAAATACTTACCTAGTTACCGTCCTGCCCAAAACCTAGACGTTTCCCTGTCTAGGTTTTGGGCAGTTTTCACATCTAACAGGATACAACTTGTAGTATCTGGCTATGACTATAAAAGTGGCAATCAATGGATATGGAAATTTAGGACGCGCGGTTGAAAGAGCAGTTAATGCCGCCGAAGATATGCAGGCAGTCGCGGTATTTACTCGCCGGAATCCTAAAGATTTAGAAACTGCCGGCACTCCGGTTTATTCTGTCTCGCAGATGGCAGATTTTTCCGGACAAGTTGATGTGTGTATTTGTTGTGGAGGCAGCGCCACGGATTTGCGCACCCAAGGACCGGCAGCGGTTAAATACTTTAACACTGTTGATTCTTTTGATACTCACGCCGATATTCCCGCCTATTTTGCCGATATGGATACTGCCGCCAAGGAAGCGGGACATTCTGCCTTGATTTCTACCGGCTGGGATCCGGGGCTGTTCTCGATTGCCAGGGTAGTAAGTGAATCGGTACTCCCGAATGGCTATACCCAAACCTTCTGGGGACGCGGGGTATCTCAAGGACACTCGGACGCAATTCGCCGGATTGCAGGGGTCGAGGGCGCAGTGCAATACACTGTCCCCAACGAAGCAGCAATCAAGGCGGTAGAAAGCGGAGAAAACCCCGATCCGAGCACGGCAGATAAACACTCACGCCTGTGCTATGTAGTTGCCGCTGAAGGCGCCGATAAAGAACGGATTACCCGCGAAATTAAAGAAATGCCGAAGTATTTCGCAGATTATGAAACCACAGTAAACTTTATTTCCGCCCAGGAACTGGCGCGTGAGCACGCCGGTATGCCCCACGGAGGGCAAGTCCTCCGTCTCGGTCACACTCAAGAGGGGGTCAAACATCTGCTCCGCTTCCAGCTGCAACTAGATTCCAACCCCGATTTCACCGGCTCAATGGTGACCGCCAGCGCTCGCGCCCTGGTACGTTTGCACGAAAACGGACATATCGGAGCCGCCAGCGTCCTGGATATTCCCCCCGCTTGGTATTCCCCGTCCTCCCCCGAGCAGCTACGTGCCCAACTGCTATAGCTAGTTCCTTTAACTGTAGATAAGAACCCATTAGCCCGGAACAGTTTTAGGTCAGCGAATCTTTAAGTGAAGGTTCGCCTGTGGGGTGAAACCGATAACTTAAGGGGCTGAGGAGCATCATTACTCCTCAGCCCCTTAAGTTATTATCCTGCCTGTTTAGTTAAGAATTCAGATTCTTAACTGCTGCTGACCTGATTACCTAGGCGGTAGCAAAGGTAAGGCATTTTTCGTCGTCTCCCACTTTGACGGAATCAGCTTGGCAGAGCAAGTGTTTGTTGAATTTGCAGTCGGCAAGCTGACACGCCCCCACTTGGGAATTAACTTTTCCTAGTCCCCCCTTTTCGTCTAGGGCAATAAAGGTTGCGCATCCACCTTTTGCGATGGTCACCGCGTAAGCGTTGCAACCATTATCGTTAAAGGCACAATCACTAGCTGAACAATTTACTCCTGGCATTGCCATTGTGTTCCTCCTTTGAAGTTTTTTTATAAAGACAATTTCAATCTACAAAGGGAAGCAACAAAGTAAAAGCAATTAAACACAAAAATGTCACCCCTATTAATAAAACTCCATAACTGCTGATAGAAAGCTTTTTAGCTTCTAATAATTGAAACAGTATTCCCTAAATTTAAATAGCAATAGCGTCATTACTTAAATTAGTATTGAGTACCTAAGTTGTTGCTTATTTAGATTCTTGCAGGTTACGGCGGGCATTCTCTAGGTTCATTAATGTAGAAAAAATCTGTTGATACTGTTCATCTTGAGGGTCACAGCGCTGCAATCGCGCCTTTGTCTCTGCGATTTGGCGTGACAGGTCACCGCGAATCACCGCTTGCCACACCCCCCGCGCATACTCGCTTAGGCGGGCAGAATCATCTTGAGGCAGTGGGGAAACAATCAGCGCAGAAACCAGCCCCTGCAACTGCGAATCTACCTGCGCATTTAAGAGTTCACCCCATCGTTTATTGGCCAGAATCACCGCTCGCTGCCCTTTAAGTCCCAGTTCGTCCTCGGCGTCGCGCCACAGCTCCGCATATTTATCCAGCCCGCCCAAAGCAATAATCGCGGTAAAAAGGGCGCTAAACATGGGTACTCGAAATGCCGCTGTCGAAACCGTCTCTACCCCTACCCCAAAAAGACTAGCCGGCAGCTGTAGCAAACATTCCAGAGCTTGCCGCTCCAACTTAGCAATCGGATCTGTGGAATTGGGCAAATTAACCCTGGAGGCAGCACCCGGAAAACCAGCGCCAACGCCAGCACCAGGGGTTCCGGAACGGTGCGCGGGCGAAGTTGAGGGATAGACATTTAGGTTCGGGGAAACCTGTGAATTAGGAAACTGCCCCCTGCCCCCGCCAAAACCGCCACGCTCGGGGCGAGGAGAATTCTGCACTGCCCGCCGCACTTCCTCTTCTGGCATTCCCACCCAACCAGCCAGGCGGCGGGTATATTCAGAGCGCAACGCAAGATCGCGAATCTGGCTAACAATAGGTCCGGCTGCTCGCAAACCTGAAACTCGTCCTTCTGCCGTATCCAAGTCAAAAGACTTTAGGGTAGTGCGTAAAACAAACTCGAACAGAGGGCGACGAGAATCCACCAAACCTCGTACCGCTCCTGCCCCTTGAGCTTGCCATAAATCACAAGGATCCTTGCCGCTCGGCTCGATAGCTACAAATGTTTGAGACGCAAAGGACTGATCTTCCCCGAAAGCCCGCAAAGCCGCCTTTTGTCCCGCTTCATCGCCGTCAAAAGTAAAAATAACTTCCCCACCACGGGTTTTACCAGATGATAACATTACCCCGGCAGCGGCATCTGCACTGTCCCCCAGTAAACGCCGAGCAATGCGCACATGCCCATCCCCAAAAGCAGTGCCACAGGTAGCCACGGCACATTCCACCCCGGAAAGATGAGCAGCCATTACATCGGTATAGCCTTCAACCACCACAATTCGGCGCTGCTTACTGATGGCTTTCTTTGCCATCTCAATCCCATAAAGTACCTGCGATTTCTTATAAACCGCAGTTTCAGGGGTATTCAAATACTTCGGACCTTTATCTTCTTCGCTCAATCGCCGCGCCCCAAAACCCACGACCGCCCCCGTCAAATCGCAGATGGGCCAAATAACTCGCCCTCGAAAACGGTCATAAGGACCGCGCTGCCCGGTAGAAAACAACCCGGAAGCTGCCAGTTCCACTTCCGTAAATCCGCGTTTACGCAAATAAGACAAGAGGGCGTTCCACGAGTTAGGGGCATATCCTAAAGAAAAGCGGGCAGCAGCGTCGGCATCGAACCCTCGTTGGTTCAAAAAATTCCTGGCAATCTGTCCCTCTTTACTGCCCAATTGCGAGCGAAAAAACTGGGAGGCATTCCGGTTTGCTTCCAAGATTCGCGAACGCGAAACCCGGTTCGGGTCTGTTGATTCTTTGTCTGTCCCCTCTTGATAGCGTAAAGTCACCCCGGTTTTGTCTGCCAGATATTGAACGGCTTCACTAAAAGACAGGTGATTAATGGTTTCCACAAATTTGATAACGTCGCCGCCCTCACCGCAACCAAAGCAATGATAATACCCTTGAGCAGGACGAACATGGAATGAGGGGGTGCGCTCATCATGGAAAGGACATAGCCCTTTTAAAGATCCCACCCCGGCAGGACGCAGTGCCACATGTTCGCCTACGATTTCATCAATATGGGCGCGCTCGCGTACCTGATCAATGTCCTCGCGTCGAATAAGCCCAGCCATATTTCATATCATAGGCGAGGGCGGGCGTAGAAAGCTACGTTACTTTCTAACGAAAAAAGATTTATATAGAGCAATAATGCTTTTCTAAGCAGCAAAATAGCTTTAATAAAACGGAATTACAAGTAATTATTTTAGTAACACGATTATCCTCACAACTTTTATTATTAAAGCAAATAGTCCTTTTCTTAAACCTCTTTTTATTCAAGGGTTTTCCTGTTTATCTTTATCACAACTAGCTCGGTCTGTATCACAACTCAGACATTCAAGTCGGCACTAAAAATAGACTAGAGAAGTAGCCTAAGAATAATCCCGGAATTGGTTCAGATTGTCTAACCATTTCCGAAAATGACTATTCTAATCAGAAAGCTGGCATTCAACCATGACTCCACCAAACAATCCTCCTCAGCCACCACTTCCACCGCTAGGCTACCCTGGTTCATCACCATACAATGCCGTACCCCCGAATCCACCTCTCCAGTCTCCGCAGTCTCCGCAACCTTACAGCGACGCACAACCGGCGCAGCCTTGGCAAGAATCGCAACCTCCACTACCTCCACGACCTCCGCAGATTGCCCAGGATAATCAATCTTTGCAGCCACCTTCCCCACCTCAGCCCCTAGCTAAGGCAAACTCCGCTCAAACCACCCCTACCTCTTATCCTTCACAACCAACTCCGTTTAACTCTAACCAGGAAAAAGTCACCGGAAACAGCCTACCGGTTATGCCTAAGCCCAATTCCGACAGAGTAATTAATTCTCTAGAGGATTATCTGTTACTTGCTCCCAGGCTCGCACAAGCTGCATTAATTGGACTTGGGGTTGCCCTTCTGGCTCTATTTGTTCGATATCTCGAAAACAACGTGTTCTATTTTGTTTTAGTTGTCCCCGGGATAAAAATTCCTTGGAGTACTGTCTTTATAGCTCTCGGTCTCCTGTGGATACCAATACCGTTTATCCTACCTTTTATTGCAGACCCACTTGATCGCTGGTTGGAAAAGGACGAAAATAACGATGACTCCGACAAAGATAATAGTGACGATGACGCCAGCTCAAAATCATTTGCTGAGATATTTAGAGGGATAATTGAGGAAAAGAAAGCAGAAAAATCTAAATCCCAAATAAAATGGAATGGCTTTCCAAATAATAAGAATTACCCCGACGGTTTTTAAGCCAAAAATCAGCTCTGTAGGGAACGGAACATTCCACAGATACGTCCATGCCACTGATGTGCCGAGGTGTCGGTTAAAGAAGCAATTTGATCAACTAAAGCTCGCAGACGCTGATTATCATTTTCTGCTCTGCGCCAAAGCGTCAAATACGGTTCCTCTAAGCGCTCTGGACGCTCCCAGAGCGCATCTGAAAGCTCGAAAACCAGGGTACGCTGCTGTAAATGAATCGGGTCTTTTTCGCGAGGCTGCATCACAAACGCAGCTGCCATCCCCTTTAACACCTTAATTTCCGCCAAAGTATCTGGCGGAATTACCAAGTCAGCGTCATAGCGATGTAACGGAGACGAACCGGCTGACTCTAAAGTAGCACTCGCCACCGCCTGGCAAAAACGCCCAATCATCTGACTGGTCATATCTTTAAGCTTAGCCATATCCTGATAAGAACCATTAAAACTATTAAGCCAGGACGGATGGGAAGTAATTCGTTCCCACGCAAGGGGAAGCAGCTCTACCTGACCCGCCCCATACCAGTCAATACAGGATTGAAACACCTGTTCACGCACCTGAGACTGCTCAAAAGAAGCCGGATCTAACTCCCCGGTTTGAATCGCGTCCTCTACATCGTGAACCGAATAGGCAATATCATCAGAAATATCCATGATTTGGGCTTCCAAACACCTCTGATGGGGCGGAGAAAAAGTACGCATCCAGGTGAAAACTTCCGCGTCCTCGTCATAACAATTATATTTGCGGGTCGAATAATCCGAATCTGCCCCCTGCCCTTTGAGCCAAGGATATTTACAGACCGCATCCAAAGTGGCGCGGGTCAAGTTCAACCCCAGATAGCGACCATCGTCTCCCAATATTTTTGGTTCTAAGCGGGTAAGCAGCCGAAAAGTCTGGGCATTGCCCTCAAATCCCCCAATACTCGCAGCCACCTGATTTAATGCGCGCTCACCATTATGCCCAAAAGGAGGATGCCCCAGGTCATGAGCTTGACAAGCAGCATCCACAATATCGGGATCACACCCCAGTTCCAGTCCCAAAGACCTCCCCACCTGGGAGACTTCGATAGAGTGTGTCAGGCGTGTCCTCACAAAAGAATCCGTAGATGGCCCTACTACCTGCGTCTTTGCCCCTAAACGGCGCAACGCCGACGAATACATAATCCGTGCCCGGTCGCGAGCATAGTCGGTACGCTCCGAGGACTTGGGAGGCTCAGCTTTGAAACGTTCGCGGTCACGGGGAGAATAGGGCGCACTTTTCACATTTCCCAGTCTAAACTGCCCGCTAAGCATTTTCGATCAATAACCACCCGCATCAAGAGAAGTATCGAGTTTAGCCGCCTGCAATACTCGCTCTGCTTGCTCATCAACCTCCCGTGATTGTAGCCAGCCCTCCGGCAGATGAGTCTTGCGGGCATGACCGGCGCGCCCTCGTTTACCCAAAGCCGAGGGCGGGTATGGCAAATCCCTATCTAAACTAGAAAACAATTGTTCTAACTCTTTTAAGGAGGACGTGCTGCTAAGTTTTACCCGGTACTCTCCCCCCAATGGGAAACCCCGAAAATACCATCCTAAATGCTTACGCATATCACGCAGAGCACGTTCTTCACTGCCCATCCAGGAAACCAGCAACTGAGCATGATTAAAAGCCAGGTCACAAACCTGCCCTAAACTAGGTTCAGCCTGACGATCTACCCCATGTAAAGCACAGGTTAAGTCATAGAACAGCCACGGACGTCCCTGGCAACCGCGACCAACTTGCACCCCGGCACAACCAGTTTGCTCCAACATCTTTTGGGCGTCTTGACCCGAGAAAATATCCCCATTACCCCATACTGGAATATCAAGCAGTGACACTAGGGTTTTTATCGCCGCCCAGTTAGCGCTGCCAGAATAGTATTGATTAGCGGTACGTCCATGTAAGAAAACCGCGCTACACCCCTCTTCGGCAGCAATCTGAGCCACATCTAAATAGGTCAAATGGTTATCATCAATCCCAACACGAATCTTACAGGTCACCGGCACGGGAAAACTTTTAGCAGCCTTATCTGCTCCCCGCTTGGCTCCGGCGATAACTGCGGCAACAATCTGACGGAAACGGTCAAGTTTCCAAGGCAAAGCTGCTCCCCCGCCTTTGCGAGTCACTTTCGGTACCGGACAGCCAAAATTGATATCTAGATGATCGGCTAGTCCCTGTTCAACCAGAATCTGCGCAGCCGAGCCCATCGCGCACGGATCAACGCCATGCAGCTGCACCGAGCGCAGCTGTTCTTCCATATCAGGTTTCAGCAAGCTAAGGGTGACAGGATTTTGTTCTACCAGTGCCCGGGCAGTAATCATTTCACAAACATAAATCCCATAGGGGGCTGTAGCGTCAGATTTAATCCCGCAATCAGCCAAGGCCCTTTGAGCTTGCTGACGACAAATCCGCCGGAATGGCGCGTTAGTTACCCCCGCCATCGGGGCTAAAGCCAGCGCAGTTCCAATCGTAATTTGCCCTAATTTAGTGGACATTACCATCTCCCAGGTCACGAGAGCTAGATTCACTATTTCCGTAGGTATGAAGCACTGAAACGCTAGCTGACGCTAGTTTATTAGCCGAGGTAGTTAGGTTTTCCGATACTGATGCAATCGATTTTGAATCGAAATTGTCCACTTCCGACTTGAGGGAGGAAACCTCCCCGTTATCGCTCGCGGAGCGCGCTGCCAAATCTTCACTACCCTTATCTGCCGATAGGTTCTTTGCAGAAGAATTAGAAACCAATTTGACCAGGAATGTCCCCACCAAAGTAGTGGCTGGAATTGCCAAAACCAGTCCGACAGAGGCAACCAGAGTTCTAACTATTTCTTCGGAAATTTGGGACACCGTAAGCAGCTCCAAAAACGGACGCTGCGAGAGCATCGCTAAAATCAAGGTGGGAAGCGCTGTCCCCACGTAGGCGAAAGCCAAAGTATAAACCGTGGAAGCAATATGGTCGCGCCCTATCCGCATCGCCCGAGAAAACAGTTTCCGCCGGTTCATCAAGGGATCAGCTTCATCTAGCTCCCACACCGCCGAGGCCTGGGTAATAGTCACATCATTTAGAGCCCCAAGACCCGCGATTACAACTCCACACATAAACAGGGAGGGAAGCGACAATACCGGCAGTTGCGTACCCAAAATCAAGGCGTCCTCGTCGCTTGCCCCGCTAATACCTACCGCCCGCGTACCGATATAGGCAAGCAGAACCGTTATTAACAGCCCCAAAAGGGTGCCTATTAGGGCAGTCGTGGTGCGAATAGTAACCCCGTGTGCCAGATACACCGAAAGAAACATTATTGCCCCCACACCTGCCAAAGTAACTAGCATTGGGGGCTGACCTGCCATTAAAGCCGGCAGAATAAAGAACACAATCACCAAAGAGGACGCCAACAGCCCCAGGAGCGCCAAAAAACCGCGCCTACCTGCTACTGCCAGCACCACCACCACATAAAGCGCGGCCAATATCAATAGGGCGTTGCCTCGTTTAATATCGGTGAATAGGAACGGAGTACCCGTAGAAGCCGCATCGACATCGTAAAGCATCCAAACCGCAGTTCCTACCCGAATCGCAGATTTAGATTCTTCGGGAATCCTGACTGGAACTATTTTGTTTTTCCACTGTCCTTCCAGGACTTTTACGCACACTAAAGGTTGAGTCTCCTGGATACCGCCGGTAGGGTCAGCAGAGCTCTGCGGGAACTTAAGTCCACTAATCAAACATTTGTTACCGTCTAGACCAGTCACCTCACCGCTTAAACGATTAGCCCCTTGCTGCGCCCACTGTTGCACAGAATCCCCTAAAGGATTAGGGGTATATAGAGCTACAATCCCGCCAATAATTGCCAGTAAAATCGGTACTATCAGCGCACCTAGCAGCAAGCGGGCACGTCGAAGTACCCTATCATCTCGCCTAAGGCGCTTTGAATGAGTGGAATGGAGATGCAAAGGCGCCCTGCCTTAACAGCCGAGCAGACGGGAAGCTAGATAAGTAGTTAGCTCCTCAATTTTTACCCGTTCCTGTTCCATCGAGTCCCGATCGCGCACAGTAACACATTGATCATCTAGGGACTGGAAATCGTAAGTGACGCAGAAAGGCGTGCCAATTTCATCTTGACGGCGATAGCGTCTACCAACCTGTCCTGCCTGGTCATAGTCGATATTCCAATTAGCGCGCAGTTCCTGTGCCAGCTCTTGAGCCGGACCGGTGAGTTCATCCTTACGTGAAAGGGGCAAAACTGCCACTTTTACCGGGGCGAGGCGTCGATCCAGACGTAACACCGTGCGTTTGTCTACTCCCCCTTTAGCGTTGGGAGCCTCGTCCTCACAGTAGGCTTCCACCATAAACGCCATCAGAGAGCGGGTTAGACCGGCAGAGGGTTCAATCACATAGGGAGTCCAACGCTTACCTTTGTCTTGATCAAAATAATCTAGATTCTTCCCGGAAGCTTCTTGATGTACTCCCAGGTCATAGTCAGTACGGTTGGCAATTCCCTCTAGTTCACCCCATTTTGAGCCTTGGAAACCGAAAGCATATTCAATATCTACAGTCCGTTTAGAATAATGCGAGAGTTTTTCTTTCGGATGCTCATATAGACGCAGGTTATCATCACTGATTCCCAGGCTGCGATACCAATCTAGGCGCTCATCAATCCAGTATTGATGCCACTGTTCATCAGAACCAGCTTCACAGAAGAATTCTAATTCCATCTGTTCAAATTCGCGGGTGCGGAAAATAAAGTTACCGGGGGTGATTTCGTTGCGGAAAGATTTTCCAATCTGCCCGATTCCAAAAGGAGGTTTCATACGGGCAGATGACATCACATTTGCGAAGTTGATAAAAATACCTTGCGCGGTTTCGGGGCGCAGGAAGTGTAGACCTTTTTCATCATCTACCGGCCCGAGGAAAGTCTTTAACAAACCGGAGAAAGCTTTGGGCTGAGTCCACAGTCCTCGCTTTCCGCAGCCAGGGCAAGGCACGTCCTCCATAGATACTTCGTCTGCCGAAGCGAGCTGGTGTTTTTCCGCATAGGCTTCTTGCAGTTCGTCCTGGCGGTGACGGGTATGGCAGGAGGTGCATTCAATCAAAGGATCGGTGAAAGCCTTGAGGTGACCGGAGGCTTCCCAGACTTTGGGGGGTAAAATTACTGAAGAATCTAGCCCCACCACGTCGGAGCGCGAACGCACCACCCGGTTCCACCACTGCCGTTTAATGTTTTCTTTTAGCTCTACCCCTAATGGACCATAATCCCAGGCGGAACGGGTTCCACCATAAATTTCCCCACACGGGTAGACAAATCCACGCCGTTTTGCCAGATTGATTACGCTATCTAACTTCGAGGGGGTTTCAGCCACTTTTGTCTCCTTAACCTTGTTTCCGGCGCAAAAGCGCCACTTCCCAGATTCTACCGGCTTCGTTCCGCTTTACTAGCACTAGAACGCTTCAGCGTGATTTACACCTCTAAACCTGAGCATAACCGAGATTAAAGAGCCCCGTAATCTGGTCAGCAAAAAAACACGACCTGCACTTCATTTTGCTTTTGAGAACGGTTATCGTTTATATTTTTGCTCATGCGTAAAGGAATGACCACAATAATCTGCGCTGCCGCGATAGGCGCCCTAGCTCTCAGCGGATGCTCTAACACCGCACAAACCTCAGAAAAAGGCAAAGTAAACGCCGTTGCCTCCTTTTACCCCCTCGCCTATGTAACTAGCCAGGTAGGCGGAGAAATGGTAAACGTAACCAACCTAACCCCCGCAGGCGAAGCCCACGAGGTAGAACTATCAGCAAAAGACCTCACCACCATGTCGCAGGCAGATGCCCTAATCTACCTGTCAGGTTTCCAATCCGCGGTAGACGATGCGGTAAAAGAAGCAGCCCCCAAGAACGCATTAGACGTAGCTAAAGCAGCCAAACTAGATAAGCTCTCCTCTACAGAAAACGAAGACCACGAGGAAGAGCACGAGCATCACGAAGAACACGAAAAAGAACATCAGCACGAAGAAGCAGGACAGGCTAAGGAATCAAAAGAACACAACCATGAATCCGGTCATCATCATCACGGAGGCTTCGATCCCCACTTTTGGCTAGACCCAGAACGCCTATCGGCAATCGTACCCCAGGTAGTGCAAACCCTGTCTAAAGCCGATAGTGCCCACGCCTCCACCTATGAAAAAAATGGCAAGGCTTTACAAGAAAAGCTCAGCTCGCTGGACAAAAAATACCAAACCGGTCTAAAAAAATGCGCTACTCCCACCGTAATCACTGCTCACGAAGCCTACGGATATCTAGCGAAACGGTACGGATTTGAACAGATAGGGGTAAAAGGAGTCGATCCGGAAGCTGAAACCTCTATCGGACGGCTCCAGGAAGTCGCAAACATTGCCAAGCAAAAGAAAGTTAACGTACTATTTTCGGAAAGCGCCCTAGGAGATAAAGACACCAAAACTCTCGCCGAGCAGCTGGGAATCAAATCCGAAGTGCTTGACCCCCTAGAAATCCAAGTAGATAAAAGCCGGGATTACCTGCAAGTAATGGAAGATAACCTCACAAAACTAAGCAAAGCCATGAAATGCGTATAGAAGCTGAAACCACATCCATTCCTCTTAGGGCGACAGATTTATCTGTCGCCCTAACGGGCAATTTGATTCTCAAAAATATAAACCTAGCAATCGAAGCGGGAAGCACAGTGGCACTGTGCGGAGAAAACGGCTCCGGAAAATCTACTTTGGTACGCACCGCAATCGGACTAAACCCGGTCAGTGCAGGTAAAATTGAGATTTTTGGAGCGAAAACCAGCGATAAAACCCACGCTAAAGCCCTAGCTAGAGTCGGCTATGTCCCCCAACGAAAAACCATGTCCGGCACAATACCAGCAACCGCCCTGGAAGTGGTGCGTTCTGGGCTGCTCCCCGCCGGTCGGCTAAGAAAAAAACACTCCGATAAAGAACGCTCGCTGAACGCGCTCCAAGAAGTCGGACTGGGCGAGACAGCAAACAAAAAATTCCAGTTCCTTTCAGGCGGGCAGCAACAGCGGGTATTGATTGCCCGTGCCCTAGTACGTCAGCCAGAATTCTTGATTATGGACGAACCCCTGGCAGGTATTGACCGTCAAAGTGCCAAGAGCCTAGCCGACATAATTAACCGAGCAAAACAATCCGGTAAAACCATGCTGATTGTGCTACACGAACACGGCTATTTAGCCCCCCTAATCGATCGCACCATCACCCTGGTATCCGGGCAAATTGCCAGCGACACTCCCACTAACCAGCCCCAATCCTCCCTGATGGTAGAAGAAAAATGATTAATTACCCCAGCTACCTCCCTAGCTCGTTATCTTCAACTTCCGCCCCCGGACAGGCTTACGTTTTACCTTTAAGCCCGAGGACACAGTCCCTCACTTCCAGCTTTACCGCCGATTGGCAATCTCTCCTATCCTCCCCTTTCTTCTTGCGCTCACTAATAGTGGCAGTGCTCGTCGGGTTAAGCGCACCGGTGATTGGCACTTACCTAGTGCAGCGCCGCCTATCTTTACTTGGAGACGGAATCGGGCACGTCGCCCTCACCGGGGTGGCTCTAGGCTGGGTAGTCGGTAACCTAACCGAAATAACCGGAGGGGACGCCCTAGCCATTCCCGGAGCCGTAATCGCCTCAATAATCGGAGCCGTAATTATTGAACTGGTAAGAGCCAAAGGCGCAGCCAGCGCAGACGTGGCTATGGCACTCCTATTTTACGGCGGTATTGCCTCCGGAGTGCTGGTAATCTCCCTAGCCGGAGGCACTACCAACCAGTTAAACTCTTACCTCTTTGGATCAATCGCTGCGGTGTCCTGGTCGGATGTTTATTTAACTATTGCGCTTTCAGTGTTAATTCTAGTTTTCGGGCTGGGAATGCGCCGCGAGCTTTTCTCCATCTGCAATGATGAAGAGTTTGCGCTCGCCTGCGGAATCCCGGTACGCCTACTTACAATCTGTTTAGCGCTGGTCAGCGCCCTAACAGTATCTACAGCTATGCGAGTAGTGGGAGTACTGTTAGTGTCAGCCCTAATGATTGTGCCGGTAGCTATTGCCCAAATCTATGCGCGCTCCTTTAACGCCACCATGGGCTGGGCAATGTTACTGGGAATGCTCACCTGTATAGCGGGACTAGTATTTTCCTATTTCACCGCCGCCGCCTCCGGCTCTGCAATCGTAATGGGGTTGATAACCCTATATGGGCTGGCAGCCGCGCTTCGTCCTCTGGTGTACCGGAAACATTTGCGAACCCCATCCGAAATCAGCAGTTGCGAACATCGCTAAGAGCGCACTTAAAGACCGATACTGTTAAGAGGCAGGAATCGGGGTAACCGCCAGTAAATCAACCGACTCTCTTAAGTTTTCCAGACAGTTAATCCGGTTTTGCAAGCTATTTAAAGAGTTAGCGAGGTCAGGAATAGTGGGGTCAAGCGCGATTAGCAGCTGATCAATCCCAGCTGGGCGAGGAACAACCGACCAAGAAGCACCCGGAAATACCTGCTCAACCAGGAGGGAAATCTGAGTTAAAAAACTAGGATTCTCCCAGGCGGGAAGCCACTCATCTCCACTGGCAAGCGCATTAAGTAGGGGACGAGGTAACAGGTAAGAACCATCGAGTAAAATCCTACCCGGATTATTTAAAGCCGTAAGGGCGAGGGCGCGGGCATTAACCGGCAAAGGGCGCACACTATCCGGGCTAGTAGAATCCCTCAGTGCGTCCTCATTCAGCAAAGAAGCAGCCAAGCCGGTCTCGATAGCCGACTCAAAAGTCGAAAGACAAGAAAAAACCGGAACCGTCCTCACCCCAGCAGTTTTTTCTAACTGAAGCTGGGACAAACTTCCACTAGAGCAAGGACTCCCAGCCACAACCGGGTGCGGAACAACCGGCAAAATAACTCGCCCTAACCTTAGAGCAGCAGCAATAGCTTTAAGGCGTTCAGGAAGACCCGGTTGTTCAAATGCCGCCGCCATATTCGGCTCAATATCGCCGCGGTCAGCGGGATTAATTTTGCGTGTCAAAGCACGCAAAATCGCGTCCTCTTGAGAGGGAGACAAAGACTTATCGACTCTTAATGCCGGCTTTCCCGGGCGGATAGCAGACAAACTATTCACTCCCGGCAGCTACCATCAGAGCTTGCTCAATCGTGAAAGCCTGCGAATAAAGCGCTTTCCCGACGATAACTCCCTCCAGACCCAAGTCGGTCAATGCTCGCAAGGCACGCAAATCCTCAAGAGAACTAACCCCGCCGCTAGCGACCACTTTCGCGTTGGTTGCCTGACAACCCCGTGCAAGTAGGTGAGTATTTGGACCGTTCATAGTCCCGTCCCGCATCACATCGGTAACCACATAGCGAGCGCACCCCGCCCTATCCAAACGAGAAATCAAATCAAAAAGATCCCCCGCATCCTTAGTCCAACCATGAGTTGCCACCGTAGTGCCACGAACATCTAAACCGACCGCAATCGCAGCGCCATATTTACCAATAACTTTGGCAGTCCACTCCGGTTTCTCGATAGCGGCAGTACCCAGATTTACCCGCCTCGCCCCCGCGGCAAGCACCCTTTCTAGCGAGTCATCATCACGAATCCCCCCAGAGACCTCAACTTTTAAGGACACAGTTTTCACAATTTCTTGCACCACTGAGGCGTTATTTCCCCGCCCAAAAGCCGCATCTAAATCAACAAGATGCAGCCAGGAAGCACCGGCATCCGCAAAAGAGAGTGCCATCTCTAAAGGATTGCCGTAAACCTTCTCAGTGCCAGCCTCGCCTTGATGCAAACGTACAGCTTGACCGTCCACAATATCTACGGCAGGTAACAGCTCTAACATCTATTTCCCCCCTATAATGCCCGCGTCCAGTTACGAAGAAGCTCCATCCCTGCTTCCCCTGATTTTTCGGGATGGAACTGGGTAGCCGATAAAGGCCCATTTTCAACGGCGGCAATAAAACGCTGCCCATGAGTTGCCCACGAAAAGACTGGGGGTCTCATTCGCGCAGACTGCCGGTAATGTCCAGCCGGGTCAGCTAACACCCCGTAAGAGTGTACAAAATAAAAACGTTCGTCCTCTATTCCTGAAAATAGGCAAGAACCCTCCCCTACTTTCAGCTTTGACCAGCCCATATGGGGGACAATCGGAGCGTTCAGTTTCTCTACTGTTCCCGGCCATTCCCCCAGACCTAAGGTATCTTCACCGTGTTCGATTCCCCGTTCAAACATGATTTGCATACCTACACAAATCCCCAGTACCGCGCACCCTCCTGCCAGACGGCGGTCAATAAGGATATCCCCGCGTCGAGAACGTAAATCTGCCATTACCGAGGCAAAAGCCCCCACCCCCGGTACTACTAAACCATCTACCTGCATACAGGTGGAAAAATCATTGGTAAGCTGCGCATCTACCCCGATATGACGCAGGGCATTAACCACCGAGCGCACATTGCCAGAACCATAATCGAAAACCGCAACCTGTTTAGTCACCATTATCGCCCTTCTGGTCATCTTTGCCTTTTTGACGCCGGACATCTTGCTGGAGACCACGAAGCTGCCGCAATAAAATACCTGGTAAATCACGCAGACGCGGCGGTTCTACCTGGGGATAATCCTCGGGGGAAGTGCGACCAAGTAATAAATCCTCGATACGTTCATCAGCACAAGAAACTAAAGGTCCCGCCGGAATTGTGCGGTCAAACCGACCATCATAATAGACACGGGCACTAATCTGCCCTTGCACACCAGGGTCAGCATCAGAATCAGAACGCAAGGTAGAGACAAACAATACCGCCCCGTAGGGAGTAATTTTAGATACTGCCAAGGCAAGAGCCTCCGCCTCTTTAGAAACTGGACGCGCCTCACCTAGCAGAGCTTCAAGCTCATCATCAGGGGTGGTAGTCAGCCTTTTCCAAACTACACAGCCCGACTCGGTTTCCACGATTCGCCCATCTATTTCATGAGCCGCCATCATAGTGGCAAGGGGAAGCGGCTCTAACAGGTTAGTGAGCACCAAGGCGACATCTCCCGGCTCCGGAGGCAGGTCTTCAAGGTGTTTCCAGGCCTGTAAATCCTGATCTACTTCTTCCTGGAATCCGTCTAGCTCCTCACCATCCAGCCCCGACTGGGCAATGACTTCATCGAAGAAATCTTCCGGTTTCATCTGAGAATCCAAGTCGCCGAAATCATCATTATTACGCGACCAGCCCTCACTGGAAGAATCGCCCCTACCAGAGCGATTATTTTCACTACGTCCCTGATCGTCCTCTGGAATTCCTGAAACCGTCACAGAGCACCTTTCGTCGAGGGGATACCTTCTACCCGTGAATCTAGCTCTACCGCGCCCCGCAAAGCCCGCGCAACCGCCTTAAACTGTGCCTCTACAATATGGTGCGGATCGCGTCCAGAAAGCAGTTGCACATGCAAACAAATCTCGGCATTGTAAGCAAACGACTCCCACACGTGCCGGGTTAAAGCCCCAGTAAAATGCCCACCTATCAGGTGATATTGTTGTCCTTCCGGTTCTGCGCCATGCACGCAATAAGGACGACCTGCCACATCTACCACCGCCCTGGCGAGAGCCTCATCTAAAGGAATAGTCGCATCAGCGAAGCGGCGAATCCCCCGTTTGTCCCCCAAGGCTTGCTTCAAGGCTTTACCTAAACAAATCGCAGTGTCCTCTACCGTGTGGTGGACATCAACCTCAAGGTCACCACTAGCCTGAATCTGCATATCAATCAGGGAATGTTTAGACAATGCAGTCAGCATATGGTCATAGAAAGGAACTCCGGTAGAAATCTGGCTCTGCCCGGAACCGTCGAGATCAATCGCTACCGTAATCTCTGATTCTTGGGTTTTTCGCGTTACCTTGCCGACACGGCTCATTTGGTTACCTCCTCCAATGCGGCGCGAAACGCCTGATCTTCCCGTTCGCTACCGATACTAACCCTTAAAAACCCGGTCGGTCCGACCTCTCGAATCAGCACTCCGCGTTCTAATAAGTCATTAAACACTTTATGTCGATTTTCAAATGGACCAAAGAGCACAAAATTGGCTTGAGTTTTCGGCACAACATACCCCTGAGCTGCAAGCCAGCTAGCCAGTTTATCTCGGCGCTTACGCAACTGGGCAAGCTGGTCAAGTTGTTCGCTCGCGTGAGACAAAGCCGCGATAGCCGCCGCCTGGGTAAGTGCAGACAGGTGATAGGGCAAACGCACTCGCATAATATCGTAGATTATGGTCTTTGCTGCCACCAGGTAGCCCAGCCGCAAACCGGCCATACCGAACGACTTGGACATGGTACGCGAAACTGCCAGGTGCGGGAATTTTTCTAAGAGGACGAGGGCGCTGGGCTGACCCGAATCTCGGAACTCCCCGTACGCCTCGTCAATTACCACTACTGTTGCGGTAGATTCACCGTCAATAATGGGACCGGTCTGCTGTGCTACCTGCAAAATCTGTTTCAGGTCAGCTTCAGTAATAACCGTACCCGTAGGGTTATTCGGGTTAGCCAGTAGCAAAACGCTAGGCCGCAAATCTTGTAAAGCCCCAGTTAAAACCGTTAAATCAACATTAAAGTCACTTTGCCGAGGAACCGTAACATAGCGCGAGTGCGCGCCCCGCACATACTCGGGATACATAGAGTAAGAATGCTCGGTTCCTAAAACAATCCGTCCCGGCCCCGCATAAGCACCCAGCAGCTGTGCCATCACCTCATTCGAGCCGTTAGCGGCCCAAATCTGTTGAACCGGGAAACTATGACCGCATTCTAGGAGCAAATAGTTCGCTAAGGCTTGGCGAAGTTCCACAAAGTCCCGATCTGGATAACGGTTCAACCCTGCCCCTACCCTAGCCACCGCTTTAGCAATATCAGCTACCATTTCCGGGCTGGGAGAATAGGGATTCTCGTTTACATTCAAGCGCGCTTCAACCTCCAACTGAGGCGCTCCATAGGGGGTGACAGCGACCAGTTCTTCACGCAACGGCAGCAAGGGGGACTGATTCATGAAAAATATGTTCCTTTCTTGCTCCCATTCTAAAGGCTTTACCCGGGGATTTAGTGCGCGTCCTCTGCCAGCTAATTTCTATTGACGAGGACGCACCTAGACCCCGCGGATACTGCCTCTGTTTAAGGTGCTAGCTTGGTTCTAGTCAGTAGCAGAAACAATGGTTTCCGCCGTAGACATAGCTTTACCTTTCTCAGAGCCCAGCGAGCCACCTGCCAGCTTGTTCACAATCAGAGCAATCGCGCCATCACCAGTAACGTTAGTGGAAGTACCGATAGAATCAATCGCCACATATAGCGCCACCATCAGCGAATACAGTTCGGGAGAAAAGCCAAGGAATCCCATCAACACCCCTTGGGCTGCCGCGATTGCACCTCCGGGTACGCCCGGAGCTGCAACCATAGTGACCCCCAAGATAAGAATCGCCATCGCCATTTTCCCGAAAGAAATAGACTGCCCAGTCATCTGCATAACTGCCAGGGCAAAAGCAGTAATCTTAACCGTTGAACCCCCCAGGTGGATAGTGGCACACAGCGGAACCGCGAAACCAGCGATTTCCTCAGAAACCCCGTTGTTGCGGGCACACTGATAAGTAACCGGAATAGTGGCCGCCGAAGAGGCAGTACCTAGCGCCGTGAAATAGGCTTTAGCCATTCTCCCAAGCGCTACGAACGGATTCACCTGGGCAATCATCCCCGCCACCACATATTGAATCAGCAGCAAAACCACAGTTAGGACTACCGACACTAGGATTACTTTAATCATCACTTTGACGACCAGCGCAATCTGCCCAGAGTAAGACATATTTAGGAAAGTTCCGAAAATGAACAGCGGCAGCAGCGGCACAATCGCCCGTTTAATCATCAACATCGTGATTTCCCGGAACTCTCCATAGGCACGATGCAGCGTGGGAGTATTAAGCGCAGCCATGCAAATCCCCAGAATAAACGCCAAGATTAAGGCGCCGGTAACGTCCAACACCGGGGCAATGTTCAGGTTGTCGCCAAGCAAGGAGGAAACTGCGTTCTTGGGTTCTTTAAGTTCGGGAGCCGATTCAGTCAGAATCCGGGGGAAAACCACCGATGCAATCCCGTAAGTTCCAAAACCGGCAAATAAGGTAGATCCGTAAGCAATCCCTACCGTGAGCAGTAACCATTTGCCAGCTCCGCGCCCTAAATCTGCCAAAGCCGGACCTACCAGCCCCAAGATAATCAAGGGGATACAGAAACTCAGAAATTTTCCGAAAATATCGTTAAAGGTAGCAAACGGGGCAATAAATCCTTTAGGTAAACCGGGAATCAAACCTATAAGCGCACCCGCAAGGATTGCTACCAACACCCAAAACAGCAGTTGTTTAAACACACTGGGGATACGTACATTATTCTCAGCCATACTTATTCCTATCTTTTATTAACTAAATCGGCAGTTCACAGCTTCTTGATGTGCCGGAAGATCTTCGGCATCCGCAAAGGCGGTGAGCGGATGCGCCATTTTTTTCAAGGCGGTGCGGTCATATTCGACCTGCTGCACCGGTTTTAGATATGCCATTACCGAAAGTCCTCCCACATAGCGGGCTGTTCCCCCGGTGGGCAGCACATGGTTTGAACCTGCCAGGTAGTCCCCGAGCGGAACCGGAGTGTAAGAACCAATAAAAATAGCTCCTGCATTACGGATTTTTTGGGCAAGCTCATGAGCATTTTCGGTTTGAATTTCCAGATGCTCGGGAGCGTAAGCATTAACCGCCTTAACCGCGTCCTCCATATCTTTTTCCAATACGATTCCGGATTGTTTGCCGCTGAGGGCTTCCCGCACCCGCGCGGAGTGTTTCGTCGCTTTCGCTTCCGTAACGATTCGGTCTTCAACCGCGCCAGCAAGTTCCTCACTGTCAGTAAACAGGAGCGAAGCCGCGTTCGGGTCATGTTCTGCCTGCGAAATCATATCCGCAGCCACCAAGGCGGGATTTGCACTGTTATCTGCAATAATCGCAATTTCTGTAGGACCGGCTTCCGCGTCGATACCACATACCGAGCGCACCAGGCGTTTAGCTGCTGCTACAAAAATATTTCCCGGCCCAGTAATCACATCTACCGGTTGGCATAGTGTATCGGGATCTAGACCTGCCTGCCCTTTCGCACCATAGGCAAACATTGCAATTGCCTGGGCTCCACCCACCGCATAGACTTCGCTGACTCCCAGCAATTGGCAAGCAGCCAAGATTGTGGGGTGAACCCTACCGCCAAAACGTGCTTGCGGCGGGGAAGCTACCGCAATCTGTTCCACCCCGGCTACGGAAGCGGCAACCACATTCATAATTACCGAGGACGGATAGACCGCTAATCCCCCCGGAACGTATAGCCCCACACGCTCTACCGGAATCCAGCGTTGCGTAACCGTACCCCCCGGCACTATCTGAGTTACCTGTTCATTTGGCAGTTGCGCGCGATGTCCCGCCTGGTTATGAGCGATAGCTATTTCCATTGCTTCGCGAACCTGGGGATCTAATTGTTCCAGTGCTTTAGACAGCTCTGAAGCCTCGACCCGTAAACATTTCGGTCTAACCCCATCAAATCTTTCTGCCCAATCCCGTAACGCCTGCGCACCTCGCAGTTTTACGTCCTCCAGAACGGGACGAATTTTCTCGGCTGCGTCCTCTACGTTCATACTTGCGCGAGGAAGCGCGTCACGTAGCGTTATTCCGGTAGGCATACCTGAGCGAAAATCGGTAATTGACAGCATGAGGATATGCTAAATCCTTTAACGCTTTTCGCCGCTGCGAAGTCCAGTAAATAAAATGTTTTGACTTTGTTTACAGTTTATTTTTCGGATTTCTGGTTAAGTTTGCGCATTACCCAATCACGGAAACCTCGATAGGTTAAATACAACAGCACCGCCGAAACCAGCCACAATACCCAGGGATACCAGGCGGGAATCGGGGAAACCATATAGAGAGAGGCAGCAACCACTATCAGACCCGATAGGAATCCACAGACCGTACCCAAAAGCACTGCCGCCAGGAAAGTATTGGATTTTTCTTGCGCATCCCCCTGATACCAGGTAATTAAGACCAGGGCGATAACCATTACTATCAGTGACCCTATCCGCATTCCCAGGTTCATGCCGAAACCGTTAAACACCATCACGCCCGCTAAGGATAGCGCCACCAGCGCATCTAACCACCAGGGCGTTTGTGCCTGTTGATGTAATGACTGTTTAATCTCTACCGCCGACAGCTGCGAGTCTTTGACATTAGAAGTCGTTGAATCCTCATTATTTTCAGGTTCGGGTTCACTGTGGACGGTGGCTGCCGAAGCATTCTCAGCTATATTCGAGGACGCTTGCTGAACCGAGACTTGTTCAAGTACCGGATCAACTATTGGTGAAGCAGCTAGCTCCGCAGTTTCCGGCAGACCTGTGACCGCCGCCGGGAGCGAAGTGCTAGGTTGCTGCTGAACACTAGGAACCTTAGCCGGTGTTGAACCTGGTAGATTAGCTGCTGGCTGCGCCGAAGATGATGCAAACTGCGAACCAGCCGGCAGGGGGTTGAAGCCCGCAGGGGTGTAGGGCGCAGAAGCTGTACCCGGTTGAGTGTACTGGGGAACATTTTGGGCAGGAGGAGCAGCAGGAGCCGGAAATGCCGGAGCTGGCTGCCCAGATACATACATCGTTTGTGGTGAAGAGCTGGATGGAACCTGCGGAGTTGCAAACGGCCAGTTAGCTCCGCCTTGATTATTTGCGTCCGGTATTCCTACCTGTTCGGGGTTGCTCATTTAGCTCCTCCACGGTGCATCAATAAAGTCATACTGCTATCAGTCTAGTATCATTTGAGACGTGACAAATAATAACAGCCCGACCTTACCGGCTATTTCCGTGCACGATGTCATAAAACTAGGACAGTTTCTAAAACTTGCCAACTTAGTAGAGGACGGAGCCGAGGCGCGAATACTGATTCAATCCGGTGACGTTACGGTCAATGGTGAGGTAGAAACCCGCCGTGGAAGTGCTCTGAAGCCCGGCGATGTGGTGCTGGTTAATCTCCCTGAGGGTACTAACGGCGCGCAGGTTTCCCTTTAATATCTTTCGTTATTGTCGCCCTAGCTCGCTAAAAGCACCCCCCATTCTGAGCGCGGAACTTCCCGACATATGCAAAGGCAATTACGACAATCTAAGGAACATTTTCACCCTCCACAGACAAAATCCCCCTCCCAATACCGCCAAAGAGCCTCCATATTGACCACAATTCCCATCTCGGGAGGGCGATTCCGTCCCCGGAGGGTGATAACGTCAGGCAGACAGATACAACCAGGAAATATGCAGGACAACAACACCACCCTCCCATAAAAGTTTCACCCTCCCAAGACAAAAGCACCCTCCCAAGACAAAAGCACCCTCCCAAAACCGGCAAACCACCCCAATTTCAACCATATTTCCCATCTCGGGAGGGTGAAACCGCACCGGGAGGGTCAAAACGTCAGCCAAAAGGGGCACAGCCGGTAAAAGATACGGAAGTAAGACCAGAAATGCAGAGGGAAAGTTTCCTCCGACTAGGAGCGGGGGCGCAGATTCATGCCGAGGGGTAGGATGCGGGAACTAAATCCGCTCCTGCACGCTCAGTACGTACCTTGCGGAAATCTGCTACCAGCTGTGCCCCTTGCATGGGGGAGAAGTTTTCTTCCCGTAGTCGCACGCATACAGGGGCGGATTTTGCCTCACGCCCCGAAATCCGGAAAATGCTCTGGCATTTTCACGGATTTAGCGCCCGGAGCCTACCCTGCGGCATAAATCCACCCCTGTATGCTCAGTACGTACCTTGCGGAAATCTGCTACCAGCTGTGCCTCTTGCGTGGGGGAGAAGTTTTATCCGAGTGGGTGCGGTGGGCATAAGAATTCGGAAAGCGCCGCCACGTTTTCCGAATTCTTGGGCAGGAGGAAAAACTTCTCCCCCACGCCCGCCCCTGTGCGCGGAAGGGAGGAAAAACCCAGGCTCCGTGCGGGAACCGACGGAAAAACTTCTGCCCCGAGCGCTTTTACGACCCAACCCGTACGGTGGGATACCGCCTGTCTCAGGCGGAACGTCAGGACTAAACCGGCGGTGTACGGAAGGTTATTTGCGTTTTTCTAGGCAATGTAAACCTAGCAGGGTTTTAAGCTGCGCAGCCAAGCCAGAACCATAGTTTACCTGCAAGTTATCTCCAAGCTGAACTATTGTAAAACCGGTGGAAGTATATAGATGCATTCGTACTGGACTTTGTCCGGGACTAGAAGCAAGCACTTCACGCAGATTCCCAGCAACTTCTTCGGTTAGCCGATTAGCGGGGATATAAATATTTAGCGGACCGTTTTTAACCTGACTAATATCGGGCAAGGTTAGTTCCTGTGCATATAGCGAGGCTTCATCGTCACGAACCCGCACCCGCCCTCGTACGCTGACAATCTCGTCCTCTACCAGGTCTTGTGAATATTTTTGGTAGGTTTGTGGGAAAAACAAGACATCGGTAGCCCCGGAAATATCTTCAATCGTGGCGATTGCCCACAGGTTACCGTCTCGTTTAGTGGTTTTACGTTGCAAACCAGTGATTAACCCACAAATCTGGATTTGCTGACCGTCCTTCACCCCATCATCGGAAGAAAGATCAATAATCTCGGTGTCACTGTTGTGAGCGAGAATGGTTTCCATTCCTTGGAGAGGGTGGTCAGAAACGTAAAGCCCCAACATATCGCGTTCATATTTCAGTTTCTGCGATTTATCCCATTCCGGTAAATCGGGAATTTGAATGGTGAACGATACGCCCGCATCTTTACTCATCGACCCGAAAAGATCCTCTTGCCCCATAGCGGCATTTCGTTTCACATCGATTACTGAATCAACGGCTTCGATATGGATAGATTCTAGGGGACGACGAGTGTGCCCTAAAGAGTCGAAAGCTCCGGCTTTAATCAGGGACTCGATTACGCGTTTGTTACAAACCTCAATCGGAACTTTGTCCAGGAAGTCATGGAAAGAGGTGAACGCGCCTTTTTCGGTTCGGGTTTTCACGATTTCAGCAACCACGTTAGTTCCAACATTGCGCACCGCCGATAGACCGAAACGGATAGACTCGCCAACCGCAGTGAAATCTGAGGCGGAGGCATTCACGTCCGGCGGGAGTACCGCAATATTCATACGCCGACATTCCCGCAGGTACAGGGCTAGTTTATCTTTGTTGTCTTTGGTGGAGGTCAGCAGTGCCGCCATATATTCGGTGGGATAGTTGGCTTTTAGATACGCCGTCCAATAGGAAACTAACCCGTAGGCTGCAGAGTGCGATTTATTGAACGCGTAGGAGGAGAATGGAACCAGAATTTCCCATAGTTTACTGACTGCCTCTTCCGGGTATCCGCGTTCAATCATTCCGTCATGGAAACGCGAATACTGTTTATCCATCTCCTTTTTCTTTTTCTTACCCATGGCGCGGCGCAAAATATCTGCTTGCCCCAGGGAATAGCCAGCAACCTTTTGGGCGATTGCCATTACCTGTTCCTGGTAGACGATAAGGCCGTAGGTTTCGTCCAAAATATCGGCGAGGGCTTCGGAGAGGGCGGGGTGAATGGGCTCGATTTCTTGGCGTCCATTTTTTCGCAAAGCATAGTTGGTGTGCGAGTTTGCCCCCATAGGACCAGGCCGGTAGAGGGCGCCGACCGCGGATATATCGGAGAATTCGGTGGGTTTCATTAGCCGCATTAGCGACCTCATTCCCGCGGAATCCAGCTGGAATACCCCCAAGGTTTCTGCCCGGGAAAGTAGCTCATAGGTGGGGCGGTTATCTAGGGGAACTTGCTCTAAATCTAGGGGTTCTTTCCCATTAGCCACGATATTGTCGAGGGCGTCCGAGATGACGGTCAGGTTACGTAGCCCCAGGAAATCCATCTTCAACAGTCCCAAGGTTTCACAGGTGGGATAGTCGAATTGGGTGATGATTGCCCCGTCAGCGGGTCGTTTCATCATGGGGACAATATCGGTTAAATCATGGCTGGACATGATTACGGCGCAGGCGTGCACTCCCCATTGGCGGGTTAGCCCTTCTAGACCTTGCGCCATTTTGATAACTGGTTTTACTTCGCCCTCGTTATCGGAAACATATTGACGAAATTCGCTGGCTTCCCCGTAGCGCGGATGCTTGTCATCGTAGATTCCCGAGAGCGGAATATCTTTACCCATAATCGCAGGCGGCATTTTCTTGGTGAGCTGATCGCCTAACGCATAGGGCTTATCCATAATCCGGCAGGAGTCTTTTAAGGCCTGTTTGGCTTTGATTTTGCCGTAGGTGACTACCTGTGCAACCCGGTCTTTCCCGTATTTTTCGGTCACGTAATCGATGACTTCCCCGCGCCGGCGCTCATCGAAGTCTACGTCAATATCGGGCATAGATACCCGCTCGGGGTTGAGGAAACGTTCGAACATTAAACCGTGTTCGAGGGGGTCGAGTTCGGTTATCCCCATCGCGTAGGCCACGATGGATCCGGCTCCGGAGCCACGTCCCGGCCCTACCCGGATTCCTTGCGCTTTCGCCCAGTTAATATAGTCGGCTACTACCAGGAAGTATCCGGGGAATCCCATCTGGGTGATGATTCCGCATTCATAGTCGGCTTGTTTTTGGGATTTTTCGGGTATGCCTTGCGGGTAACGCCGGTGTAGGCCGCGCTGGACTTCTTTTACGAACCAGCTGGTGGTGTCTTCTCCGGCCGGAACCGTGAATTGGGGCATATAATCGGCGCCCTCGGCGGTGGTTTTGAAATGCACTTCGCACATTTCTGCGATTTTCAGGGTGTTATTGCAGGCTTCGGGGAATTCGGAGAAGAGTTCCCGCATTTGCTCTGCAGTTTTCAGGTAATACCCTGAGCCCTCGAATCGGAAGCGGTCAGCATCGTTTAGGCGCGAACCCGAGTTGATACACAGTAGAGCGTCCTGGGTGGGCTGGTCACTTTCGAGAACATAGTGGGAGTCGTTGGTGGCGATGAGGGGTGCGTTAATAACTTTTGCGAGTTCCAGTAGCTCGCTGCGTACCCGGCGTTCAATTTTGAGTCCGTGATCCATCAGTTCGACAAAGAAGTTTTCTTTACCGAAAATATCTTGCAGTTCTCCAGCGGCTTTTTTGGCTTCTTCCCACTGTCCTAGGCGCAGACGGGTTTGGATTTCTCCCGAGGGGCATCCGCTGGTTCCAATCAGTCCGGTTGAATAGCGTTCCAGCAGGTCTCGGTCGGCGCGCGGCCATTTTTGCATCTGCCCATCGATGGAGGCGAGCGAGCCTAAACGAAACAGGTTGTGCATTCCTTCGGTGGTGCGGGAAAGTAGCGTCATATGGGTGTAAGCGCCGCGTGCCGATACATCATCTGCCCGCTGGCTTTCTTCTCCCCACCGTTGCCGGGTCTGATCAAAGCGGGAGGTTCCGGGGGTGATATAGGCTTCAAGTCCAATTATGGGTTTAATGCCGGCATCGGTGGCGGCTTTATAAAACTCGTATGCCCCGAACAGGTATCCGTGATCGGTGATTGCTACTGCTGGTTGCCCGATTTCGACTGCCCGCTCTACCAGTTTTCCGATACGTGCTGCCCCATCCAACATGGAATAGTCAGTGTGAACATGAAGATGAACAAAATCTTTCGCTGACGCCATGCCCACCAGTTTATCCCGGCTCTGTCTTAGTTTTCTTCCGCATGTGAATCTGCTCCCAATGCGGTTATCGGTTTCCCTAGGACGCACCTGGCGGGATAAAGTTTATTTCGTTGCGTTTAGCAACGATGCGCCACTAGCTCAACTGGCTAGAGCATCTGACTCTTAATCAGAGGGTTCGGGGTTCGAGTCCCCGGTGGCGTACGAAAGTCGTTTTGGCTTTTACCTGCGCCACTAGCTCAACTGGCTAGAGCATCTGACTCTTAATCAGAGGGTTCGGGGTTCGAGTCCCCGGTGGCGTACCAGGTTTATTTCCCTTGCTACCAGCCGCTTCTAGGTTTTACCCCTAATCCGAAGGCTCTAACTATTTTTAATCGATTCCCAGTTCTTTACGCAGACGAGCAACGTGTCCTTTGGCGCGTACCCGATATTTTGCCAACACAACTTTTCCATCTTTACCTACTACTATGGTGGTGCGGATTACTCCTTTTACCAGGCGACCATAGGAGTTCTTTTCCCCGTATGCTCCATAGCTGCTCATTACTTCGCGTTCCGGATCGGAGGCTAAGGGGAAGTTTAGGTCTTGCTTTTCCCGGAACTTTTCTAGAGCCGGGATTTTATCGGGGCTAATCCCCATGACTGCGTATCCAGCTGATTTTAGTGAGTTTAATGAGTCCCGGAAATCGCAGGCCTCAGTAGTACAGCCAGGGGTCGATGCCTTGGGGTAAAAGTAGATTACGGCGCCTTTTTCGGATTGTTTCAGCAGTTCTTGGAGACTAATTTCCTGATCTTGCTCAGTGGGTAAAGTAAAATCTGGGGCTATTTGCCCAACCTGTAGTTCTGCCAATGTTGTTCCTTTTAAGATTCACGGTTGTTACCTGAGCATATCTATCTGGCGCAACTCTAGCAATACGAAAGTAGATTAAACTATGCGTTTACGCTGGCTAAAGCATTTTGCTGTGGTACGCGAGGCGGGACTTGAACCCGCACGTCGTAAGACACTAGAACCTAAATCTAGCGCGTCTACCAATTCCGCCACTCGCGCTGGCTTGAATATATTAACCTACCCCAGCCCCTCCTTGCCAATTCGTTCTATCACATTGACGGATTTTCCTGCTTAAATGCACATTCGATAGTTGCCTCACATATTGCACGATTTCCGGAATAGACCACTAGAGATTGCCCGGAGGCGACTGCGCGAGTGGAGGTGAGCAACTGGGCGCGCATAGTTCCGTCTTGTCCTAACCAAACTTTCGCTGGTACTTCGCTCCCGTGGGCGCGATATTGCAAAGTTACTTCTACCTGCCCCGCTAGCGCCGAATCTCTCGAATCGGTCAGTAATACCACGTCGCTCGCTTCGATGATGTCTACACTCAGTAGCTCACTGGCTCCAACTACTACCGTATTGGTTTTCATATCGGTACCGAGGACGTAGCGGGGACGACCATCGGCAGCCGGTCTACCCAGGTTTAGTCCTTTGCGTTGCCCGATAGTGAACTGGTACGCCCCCGAATGGGTGCCAACTTCCGCGCCGGAGGTATCCACGATTTTTCCCACCTGGTCACCCAGGTGGGAACGTAAGAAACCGCCGGTGTCCCCATCAGCGATAAAACAAATATCGTAGGAATCTGGTTTGGCAGACATGGGCAGGCCGCGCCGCTCTGCTTCTGCGCGCACCTGGCTTTTCGATTCATACTCCCCTAGCGGGAATATCACTTTCTCGAGAGTTTCCCGCCCCATTACCGCCAATACGTAGGATTGGTCTTTTTCGATACATTTGGCGCGGTGTAGTTCTACTCCACCCGCTCCGTTCACAACGCGCGCGTAATGCCCGGTACACACCGCATCGAATCCCAACGCATCGGCGCGGGTAGCGAGTTCCCTAAATTTTACGAACTCGTTGCAGCGCACACAGGGGTTAGGGGTGCGTCCCCGACGGTATTCATTGAGGAAATCTTCTACTACGGTTTCTTCAAAGGTTTCCGCCATATCCCACACGTAAAAGGGTATCCCCAGCATGGAGGCAGCCAGGCGGGCATCGGAAGCGTCTTCTACCGTGCAGCATCCGCGCGAGCCGCAACGGTTTTGGGTCTGGTTAGCGCTTAGCGCCATATGTACGGCGGTAACGTCGTGTCCGGCCTCGACTGCGAGGGCGGCGGCGACCGCGGAATCTACTCCACCAGAGAGCGCTGCTAATACTTTCATTTATTTCCTCTCCCGCTCTGCTAGTTTCCGGGAGGCACTCAAGGCTTGCGGTAGTGCCTGTAAAAACCGGTCTATGTCCTCCTGACACGTGGACCAGCCAAAAGATATCCGTAAAGATCCGAGGGCGTCCTTTTCGCTGTAGCCTTGTGCTAATAGTACCGGGGAGGGGCGGGCTACCCCGGTGTGGCAAGCTGACCCGGCAGAAGCACAGATTCCCGCCTGATCCAGGGCAAATAGCAGTCCTTCTGCCTCTGCACCTTGCAGCACAAACTGGACGATGCCGGGTACTGCCGGGGCGTCGCTGGTCAGTTTTACTCCCGGTATTGCTAGCGCTCCTTGCAGTAGTTTTTCTCGTAACTGCTGGTGGCGCCGGGTAGTTTCTGCTAGTTCCTGCTGGGCTGCCGCGAATGCTGCCGCTGCCCCTACCGCAGCAATCACATCTTGAGTACCAGCTCTGAGCGCCCGCTCTTGCCCTCCCCCGCGCCTATCGCTGTCGATGTTTACTTCCCGGCGAGCTAGCAGAATTCCCAAGGACGCCGGACCGCCCACTTTGTGACAGGCCAGCGAGATGGCATCTACCGAGGAGTCGGCAAAGTTTATTTCTTGGCGCCCGGCGGCGGCTATCGCGTCGGTGTGAATAGCGATCCGGCTTTTATCTGTACTTTTCCTGGAAGTATTACCAGGTAGAGATATTTCAGGAAGAACAGCAGCATTTTCCGGTACGTATTTACGTTCTTTTTCCCGCACAATCTGACAGATATCGCGAAGAGGCTGAATAATGCCATTCTCGTTACACACGCTCATCACCGACAGTACTGCCACGGTGGCGGGATTAAGGCTGCGCACGTCCTCTAAATCAACTACCCCCTGGGAAGTAACTGGCAGCACTTTCAGCTCAAATCCATCTGCCGCCAAGTCGCGGGCATTGAGCCTAACCGCATCATGTTCTACCTGGCTGATTACCACTTGGGTACGGGAAGAATCTTGGAGGCGAGCTGCCCTAGCCAGGCCGCGCAAGGCAAGGGCGCAAGAATCTGTGCCGCCCCCGGTGAAAATAACTTCCGCCGGTTCGGCTCCGAGCGCCCTCGCTACCTGGGCACGCGCTGTTTCTAACAGGGCTGCTGCCCTACGACCGACGGTATGTGCCGAGGACGGATTAACCCCTAGCCCTGCCATCGAACGCGCAGCGTCAGCCATCGCGTCAAGAGCATTAGGGCGCAGTGGCTCGGAAGCGGCGTTATCGAGGTAGGTTAGCTGCACTATGCGTCCAACGGTTTGATTCTAGAGAGGGCATCCGGGACTACGGTGAACAGGTCGCCAACTACCCCAAAGTCTGCCATTTCAAAAATGCGCGCCTCGGGATCATCGCAGATAGCCACGATTTTCTTGGCGCCACGAATCCCGCAGACATGGTGGTGATCCCCGGAAATCCCCATCCCGATATAAAGGTTGGGGGCAACGCTAATCCCGGATTGTCCGATTTGGGCGGCTCTATCCATCCACCCTTGTTCGCAGACTACCCGGGTAGCTCCCACCGAGCCTCCTAAGACTTCTGCCAGTTCTTCAGCTGGTTTCAAATCGCTGTTCACGCCGCGACCAACGCATACCACTACCGGAGCCTCGGTTAGACCGGCATGGGTAGAACCGCTTTCTTCCCTAGAGACCACTTGAATCCGTTTTGTGGATTCCCGCAGCTCTACCGGGAGATTCTCGGTTTCTACTTCGCCGGCTTCTGCCGCCGGAACCGCTGTAAGCGAAGTGGTGCGCATAGCCACCACTGGAATCCCGCGACGCATATAGTAGCTGGTCTCCCAAGTGCCATCGAGCACCGATTTACCGGCAATCAGTTTCCCGTCAGCCACCTTTAGGCTGGTCACGTCCACGCTGGCTCCGGAACCGAGGAGAATCGCACCTTGACCGGCTGCGTCCCGCCCCCAAGAGGTGGAGGGCAATAAAACGACCCCGAAATCACTGCTGCGAACCGCCGAAACTACCAGGTCAGCCAGGATTGCCCCTACCTGCCAGGTTCCAGTCTCCTCCGGGTTGAAATAGTAGACTTTTTTTACCCCAACCTGTGAGAAATGTTGGGGGGTAATTGAGGAGGGCGCGAGCGCCACTACCTTGCCACTGGTAATTTCGCGCGCCAGGGTAATCAGACGCGCGGCCGCTACCGATAAATGCTGAGGACGAGCCGCATCCGGGTGGGCAAAAACCAGGACGTCTTTTGCTATTTTTTCACTCACGATTTCCTCCTACTTCTTCTGTGCGAAACCGGATTCAACCAGATAGTTCGCTAATGCTTCGCCAGCGTTTGCCGAGTCGGTAACAATCGTTCCCTGGTTCTTTTCTTGCTGATAGAGCTGGGCATCCAGCACTTCGGTGCCAGAATCAGCTGCCCCTACTTCTTTAGGACTAAGCTCTAGCTGCGCCAAGTCCCATTGCTCTACCGGTTTCTTCTTTGCCGCCAACATTTCTTTAAACCCGGGATAGTGTGGCCGGTTGGCTTCATCATTTACCGAAAGCACCAGGGGATATTTTACCAGTAAGCCGAGGTCAGTTCCCTGTTGATAACAGGTGGCTGCCACCGCCTCGGCGCTGAAGCTAACTTCAGAAGCATCGGTTATTACCGGCAACCCCAGGGTGGTTGCTAGTGCTCCCGGCAGCATTGAGGTCATCCCGTCGAGGGAAGAACTTCCGCAAACCACCAAATCAACGTCCCCGATTTTTTGGATTGCCCGCGCTAGCACCCGGGCAGTCACGGTCACATCTGAGCCTGCTAGCGCCGAATCGCACAGGTGATATGCCCGGTCTGCCCCCATTTGGAGGGCGCGCAGCAGGGCTTTCTTTGCCCCTTCCGGCCCCATAGTAAGGGCAATAATTTCGGCTTCCGGCAGTGCCGCTTTCGCGCTGAGCGCCGCCTCGATGGCGTTTTCGTCCAGGTCGTTCAGAGTATCTTCTTCTCCGCGCACCACGTGACCGTTTTCGATTCGCCGCTCAGATTGCGGGTTGGGTACATGTTTTACAGTTACGACAATCCTCATGCTTCTACCTTGCCACAAGCTTTCCCAGTGAAAAAGTAGCCAGCACGTCCTCTTTGCTCACAGAGGAAGTTTTTCGTCAGATGTTAGACGTCTCACGCATATACTTATTACATCTGTTCAAGTGAAGCCGTTGGTAATCCACCTAGATTGCTACTTGCGGTTAGCACCCGGTTCTCCAATGAAAGGTTGCTTTTTTGGTTATTGATAATCTTTCTTTCGCCTATCGCAAGCACCCTGTTTTTTCTAATGTCACCTTCGAGATTGAAGAGGGCGTGACGGTACTTTTAGGACCGAACGGTGCTGGAAAATCGACTCTTTTTAAATGTATTACTGGCGCGCTGCGCCCAACTTCTGGAAACATACAAATACCTGAACAATACAAAATCGGCTACGTCCCGCAATCTTCCGAAATGCCCGCGGGAGCTAAGGTAATTCAAGTATTAAGCTATGCGGCGTGGCTGTGCGGGAAAAATGGCGACTCTCAAGAGCAAAGCGTTAAGCAAGTTATCGATACCCTATCATTAGAAAAACTACTGAAACGTCGGGTGCGAACTCTCAGCGGCGGAGAACGGCAGCGAGTAGCCCTAGCGGTGGGAATAATCGATAATCCTCGACTACTACTCCTTGATGAACCAACAGTAGGTTTAGATCCCTCGCACCGCTATCATTTGCGGCAAACAATCTCTGAGCTATCAAAAGACCGCTGCATACTTTTAAGTACCCACTTAATTGAGGACGTTACCCAAATTGCCCAAAGAATTGTTCTTCTCAGCGGAGGAACTTCATTTTTCGCTGGTTCAGTTAGCGATTTCGTCCACCGATTTACCGGCGATAACAGTGTCACCAGTACCGCAATCGAGCGCGCCTATGACCAGGCAGTTAATGATTCTTTGAAAGCGTCAGTTGTATGAAACTGAAGCAGAAACTAGCTTGGTGGCCAATCCCAAAAACTATTCTAGTTTTAGTATTCGTGATGATGGCTGCGGGAGCTTTCTTCGCCTCCATCTCTGCCCTCCAGGCAGATTATTTCCTCTGGTCAAAAACTAACCGTTTTCTTCACGATGCTTTGTGGATTCCTGGTTCTCTACTAGCAGGTGCAAGCAGTGCCATAGCTATTATGATCTGGCCAAGACAAGGAATTTTTCAGGTCAATAGCACCAGTAAAATGCGATCTAAAGCCGCCATGCGGCAACTGGGAATCATCGTTGCATTTGCTTTTACCGGGCATCTTCTTGGCTGCGCCCCACTGCTTTACTTCGGAAAGTCCGTCAAAAAAGATTGCCTGTATCAGCTCCTGTTCACTATCCGACAGCAAAGGCAGGGCGGCTTTCAGCCTGTCCACCATGACCGCATTGACAACGGTTTCTGCAATGTCCACCGCTTCATCAGTGATAAAGTCCAGAGGATTCCCCTCGCTGTCCGTAAATCCGTCGAGAGATAGCAGTCTATTCTTTGTATCTAATTTTTGCAGATAACGCCACCGTTCCTTGTCACGGTAGAAGTCTGTGTATTGCTCCCTCACGACTTCAAGCAGACAGCCTTGAATGGGGATAAACAGCTTGTCCATATAGGTCTGGTCGGATTCCCTGCAACGGCAGAACTCCGTGTAGGATAATTCCACATAGCCGCCACTTTCTCTGATATATACCTTTCTTGGTGCATATTTCACCATAAATACCTCCCATCTGAATTTTTGAAATGTAAAAAATCCAGATGGAGAGGCGGAGAACGACACCGCATATCAGAAACAGCCCTACGGCACTTTCCAACAAAAATCGACAAAAGAAAAACCGCAAAGGCTCTGTGACCTTTACGGTTATAGGAAATAGTAATTCTATTGTATGGAGATTGTACTTCTACTTTCAAGGTGAGAAGTACCGTTGCACTGGCAGAAATTTTTTTAACTGGTTTCCTGCCGTTCTCTGATATGCTATGTATTGATAAATTTTGCTTCGTATGAGCAGATAGATAACTGCCCGAAAAAAGGACATAAAAAAATCCCTCCAAATTTAAAAACAAATTCAGAGGGTAATTTAGGGTATAACAAAATAACCCACCCGAATATCGTTTTTTTTATTTGGTGAGTTTGTTCTTTCAAATACGAAACAAAAAGAGCCGATGATTCGTGAATTGTTCCACAATTTCATCGGCTCTGCGTCTTAAGCGTCTGGCTCTTTGATGACAGTTATCTTCAAGTTGTCAACTTTAATCAATCTTTCTTGTCTGCATTTTGGACAATAAAGGGGATAATTCTCCAAAACAGTGTCCTTCCTAATTTTATTACGGGTTTTGCTCCCACAAACAGGACACAATATCCATTCGCATTTCATCATAATTAGTCTCTAATCCTTTCAAATCTCATTTTATATGACTTTTGCAAGCTGTTAAGCTAACTTGTGGAACATATGCCGAACCTTATCTATACGGCTATTCGGGCGGCGGGGTTGGCAAATAAATTTACCAATAGCTGGCTGGTATCCTTTTAACTCTGTCAAGCAGACTCCCTGCCCATTTGTGAAATAAGTTAAATCGTTCCTGTATTCTTGAATACATCTAGCAGGGATTTCTCCTTTCAGAATGACCTCGTCATTCTTTATCTGAGTACTTACAATATCTGCACAATACCTTGGAGCATCATGATACGCCCGTGAGAGATATTCCTGCGGTGCATAAATTTCAAAGTGGAGATATGGCTCTAATAGTTCTGTCCCTGCTTTTTTTAAAGCCTGCTCCAATACGATAGGGGAAAGCAGCCGAAAGTCTGCGGGGGTACTTACAGGACTATAATACAATCCATATTCAAAACAGATTTTACAGTCTGTCACTTTCCATCCATACAGCCCCTGCTCGCAGCCATAAAGAACCCCCTCCATAACCGCATTTTGGAACGATTGATTTAAATATCCAAGTGAAACTCTGCTTTCATACTGCACTCCGCTTCCAATAGGGAGCGGCTCTATGGACAACCCGACAGAAGCCCAGAAAGGATTTGGCGGGACTTCTATGTGGATGGTATATTCTGCTTTTCTAAGCGGTCTTTCCATATATATAATAGTAGGCTCTTTTATTTCTGCCTCCACATGATATTTTTCCTCAAGGATGGCACAAATGACTTCCATCTGCACATTCCCCAAAAAAGAAAGTATAATCTCATGCGTTGTAGTATCCACATAATATTTTAAAAGAGGGTCGCCATCTGAAATTTCTGTAAGTGCCCCAAGCAATATTTCCCGCTGTTCAGATTTCTTTACTGCAATCGTTGTTTGGAGCATAGGGAGAGGATTTTCAATAAATTTTCTCTGCGGCAACAGTATTTCGTTCCCCAAAATACTGTTTAGCTGCAAAACATCATTTGGTAAAATTACAATATCACCAGAGCAGGCTGTATCGGATGAATATAATTCACCGTTTGTCGGAACACACATCTCTGTGATTTTTATTTTCTCTTTTTCAGATATTCTAATAACATCCCTCAAATGCAATGTTCCGCTATATATACGCACATAAACAAAACGCCGCCTTTTCTCTGAATATTCAATCTTAAAAACCTGCCCGCATAGTTCAGATTGACCTTCAGGCGTTGATGAATAAAATTTACTGGCAATTACTTCTATAAGCTGCCGAATCCCCAGATTGTTTTTAGCGCTTCCGTGATAAACGGGAAATAACGTTCCGTTTTGGAATCTCCTGTTTTCTTCCTGTTCCAGTTCTGACATTTTAAACGGTTTCCCTGACATATATTTCTCTAATAGTTCATCGTTTCCCATAATTACCGCATCCCACTGTTCCATATCGTCATTGTCCGTTACATTTATATGGGGATGCTGCCCAACCTTTTGCTTCACTATAATTTCCGAAGAAAGCTTTGCTTTCATTTCCCGATATACCATTGGCAAATCAATCCCCTCTTGGTCAATTTTATTGATGAAAAAAATTGTCGGAATCTTCATTATCTGTAGTGCATGAAACAGTATACGGGTCTGTGCCTGTATGCCATCCTTTGCAGAAACTAATAATACTGCTCCGTCTAATACGGATAAAGAACGGTATACTTCCGCCAAAAAATCCATATGGCCTGGCGTATCTATAATGTTGACTTTTACATCCTCCCACTGAAAAGATGTCACTGCTGTCTGGATAGTGATTCCCCTTTGACGCTCCAAATTCATTGTATCTGTCCTTGTTGTGCCTTCATCTACGCTCCCTAGTTCTGCAATTGCACCACTGGTATACAATAAACTTTCCGTTAATGTTGTCTTTCCTGCGTCAACGTGAGCCAGAATGCCTAAGTTAATTATTTTCATGTGATTTTCCTCCTATCAACACCCAAAAAAGGGCATAAAAATACCCAGTGATAAATACTCCTATCACTGGGTAAATAACTCCAATAGCCCCAAAACACTTATATGTTTTCGGGCATATAAAATTACATGATAAAAGTATTCTTAAACTGGGTACAAAAAACTAAGCCCCATATTAAAAGTGAAACGGGACTGCTACTTTTTGTTCCCACTATCAAATTGACAGTTTATTTAAGAATACCTTGCCGCATATTTATTAACTCCTTGTATAATACTGAATCTAATTATATTCCTTAACCCTTTATTTGTCAAGCTGACAAACTAAAGCAGAAAAAGCGGCAGGATTTCCCCCTGCCACTAATCATCTGTTTATGCAAAAATAATTTCCTTTTCCACAATCTCCCTCGCACAAGCCCTTATGTTATTGAGGCATCCTGTCCATTCTAAGGCGTTTTCTGCCTTTAGCTGTTCCGTTATGCCCTGTGCCTGTTTCATACCCTCTATGAGCCTTTCAAAGCGTTCCTGTGCCTGTCTGTTGATGTCGGCAAGGTAGGCGTTTAGCCTGCCGCTTGTAAGAAGATTGGTGTATGTAACTTTACGGTACTGTTTTAGATAATCTAAATGCCGTTGCCCCCAGATGCCTATTGCCTGTTCTTCTTCGGCGGGTACAGTTAAGCACGGTATCAAATAATCCCCTTGCCTTTCGTATTTGCCGCCCAGTTCCTCAAATAATGATTTTGCCATTGTCTGTTACCTCCACATTCTTTTTTATTTTGAATGTCCGCAAAATCCGTCCTACATCACTAGCCGGTACGGGAGCGGTGGAAGCCTATCGTGGGCGAGCTTACTAGTCGCTTTTTCTGGGGTTATAACGCTAGTCGCTATCGGTTTTTTCACTGGACTGGCAATAAAAAGAATCTTTATAGCACCGCTGATATCGGTCGCTACTTTTGCCCTAATGGCAATAATTTCCGAACCGATACTGCGTCCTTTGGCTCTGCTATTTCCGGTTCACCAGGTAGCAGGCTCGGCTCGTTTTGAAACCAATCCGGCAGTAGCTATGTTCTCGCTGATATTTGCCTGCACGCTGCTTTTAGCAGGCTACAGCGTATTAAGTTTCCCGCTTGCAGGCAAAAACCCAGGTTTGTCAGCGAACCAGAGAAATCTTCTACTCCCCCAAATAGTTCCCGCAGTATGCGTCCTTGCGTTGATCGGATGCGCATTTGTATGGCGACCAGAATTGCTAACCGTTCACCGCCCGGTGAAAACCAGTTGCTTTAAGATTCAAGAGCTCCAGGTCTGTCTACATGAACAAAACCTGCCAGCACGTGACTCGATACAAAAAAGTATCACCAGGTTGCAAAAGGTGGGAATCAGTTCTCTACTAACCACCATTAGTGACGATGCCGCTGTTGAACGGGATTTACCAAGAAACAGCGAGGCTTTCATCATTGTTGATTCCGGTCCTTACGATAGTGAAAACGTTGCAAATAGCCTGGAAGAAAGCATTACTTGGCAAGTGGTGAGCGCGGCTACCACCGACCGCTGTATCGACAAGACTAAAACTATCGAAAGTCACGACCTCAATTCGGCAATAGCCCATGAGCTGCTTCAGCGCGCCAAATACCCCAATCTAGCCGAACATATTTCTCCGGAGGTAAACTCCACATTTGCGCACATGAGCGAGAGGGAACTTAACTCATTCCTGCACACCCAAAATAGGCTCGTCACCTCCTGCTCCCTGGAAAACAAAACGCTATGAACACCGTTAATGGATTCCTACACGCCCGCAACGCCTACGTGGGCGCGTTGTTCCTGATGGCGTTATCCATACTTTCCCTATCTTTCCCCATGACCTATGTCGGGGTTAGCGTGAAAGCCGGGTTTCCTGCCCGCGCAGTAGGTATCGCAGAGATATGTGCACTTATTGCTGCCAGTTTTCTCCCTACAATTACCAAGCCGCATTTCAATAAAGCTGAGCTTAAAGCTCCCCCGTCACGCCGCGCAATCCACAGCATTTTTACCGCTTTAGTGATTATTAGCCCTTGTCTACCCGCTATCACCTGGTATTTACGGATTAAATGGAGCGAACTGGGCTATCAGCTTCCCGGCATAATCGGTTTTCTCGGCACCCCTATCATTTTGGGATCCCTGTCTATGCTCGCCCTCCTTTTAGCCGGTAGAGCAGTATCTATAGTTACACCTACGTTAGTTTTCTTTACTATCGTAGTGACGCAGCACCTGTTTCCCCTAGGTATTACCGCGCAAGTATTCGCCACCGCTAAAAATTGGCATAGCAGCTGGTTACTGGTATCGGCATTATTTATAACCGCCCTATTAGTCTCCTATCCCCTAGCCTCAATTCCTTATCGACAGCAGCGGTGATTAGCCCTGACTACCCCTGATTAGCCACTTTTCCAAAGGGGAAAGGTTCTAAAATAAAAAGCTCAGATAAGCTTTTTACCTGTATAAATAGGTGGACAGACAGTCAAGATATAGGATTCACCTTGTGCATTTAGTGAACGACTCTTTTCAGCCGTCCAGTCCCTCGGTAAACGCTGGTGCAACCCAACCTAGCCGCCTAGGGGTATATCTAGAGGGAGACGGGGTTGATATTGCTGTCACCGCCCCTAATGCCCAGGCGGTAGAAGTCTGTTTTTTCACTTCCGGAGAACCTACAGCCCAAGAAACGCGCTACCGATTGCTCGGACCAACAGATGGTATTTGGCACGGCCACGTTGCCGGGATAACGGCTGGAACTTGCTACGGCTTTCGCGCCTGGGGACCGTGGAATCCGGAACAGGGACATCTTTTTAACCCCTATAAGCTCGCCCTCGACCCCTATGCCCGCGCGATTAGTGGAAACGTTGAGCTTTGCAGCCAAACCTACGCCCATAAAACAGATGCGGCGCTCTACCCGCTGTATCCTTTCCAATTAGACCCCACCAACTCGGCGCCCTTTACGGCACGCGCAGTGGTAGTAGATAAACAGTTTGAGGTAGTTCCCGGTCCTAAAACCTCCTGGGAAAATACCGTAATATACGAAGCTCATGTCAAGGGGCTCACCAAACAGTTACCGGGAATACCCCAGGAACTACAGGGGACCTACGCCGGATTGGCACACCCGGTAACTATTTCCTATCTAAAAGATCTGGGAATCACCGCGGTTGAACTATTGCCGGTGCACGCTAAACTCTCGGAAGCATTCTTAAACGAGCGGGGATTAAGTAACTATTGGGGATATTCCACCCTGTCCTATTTCGCTCCGGAACCCTCCTACGCCACCAGTAAGGCTCGCTGTCTAGGACCTACCGCAGTCCTTGATGAGTTCCGGGGCATGGTTTCGATTCTGCATGAAAATGGGATAGAAGTGCTGCTAGATATGGTCTATAACCACACCTGTGAAGGCAATTCAGATGGACAGGCACTTTCATGGCGCGCCCTAGATAACGCTATGTATTACCGCCTGAATTCCCAAGGTGGAAACATTGATTACACCGGTTGCGGAAATACTTTGGATACTTCCCATCCGCGAGTAGTCCAAATGATTCTTGATTCTTTACGTTACTGGGTTTCCGAGGTAGGGATTGATGGTTTCCGCTTTGACCTGGCGGTTACTTGCGCGCGTGGCGAGGAACATTTCACCCGTTTCCATCCTTTCTTCCAAGCCTGCTTAGATGACCCGGTTTTGCGGGACGTTAAAATGATTGCCGAGCCTTGGGACGTCGGACCAGACGGTTGGAAGACCGGAGATTTTCCGTTACCGTTTTCTACCTGGAATGACCGTTACCGGGACACCGTCCGCGGTTTTTGGGTATCCGATGGGCGGGCGCAGTCTCGGGGCGAATCTCGCGGGGCTCCCCCTTTTGAACTGGCATCTCGCCTTTCTGGTTCCCAAGATATTTACGGGGCTGGGCATATTCCCGCAGTCCGTTCCCCGCGTTGCTCGGTTAATTTCCTGACTGCTCACGATGGCTTCACTTTGGGGGATTTGGTTAGCTACGACCATAAACATAATGAAAATAATTTAGAGAATAACCGAGACGGTTCAGATAACAACCTGTCTTGGAATCATGGTAGTGAAGGACGAGTGTTTATTCCTGGTCATGAAGCCGAGAAAATATTACAAACCGATTCTCCTTTAGCAGAGTTAGCTGCCGCCAGGATTCGTTCAACGCTAAATATGTTTACCACCCTGTTTATCTCTTCTGGCACCCCGATGATGCTGGCAGGTGACGAGTTTGCCCGCACGCAAGGTGGCAACAATAACGCATATTGTCAAGACAATGAGACTACCTGGTTGAATTGGGAACTGGCGGAGTGGCAAAAAGAGCTCTATAGAGCTGTACGAAAATTAATTACTTTGCGACGTGAACACCCGGTTTTCCGCCCTTCAAAGTTTTTGACTGGCAAACCTCACCCTGGGGACACCATTTCGGATTTGTCATGGTACAACCAGGTGGGACTATTGATGGGCGACCGGGCATGGCATGACCCTGCCAGCCGGGTTTTCCAAATGTTACGTTCCGGACGCCCCTATGGCGATCAGGATTTGCTGGCAGTTTTCAATGGGATGCTTTCCCCGAAACACGTGCGCTTAGCTCCGGGTCGCGGAACTGCCTACCACGAGGTATGGGATTCTGCGATTACAGAAGCTGACGAGGACGTGCCTTCGCTTAACCTGGCCGGTGACGATATCCTGCTTGAGCCTTTATCTATCAAACTTTTCCTAGCCGATTCCCGCGAGGATTAGTCTCTTTTCCCGGCTAGCTTCGCCCCAGCAATAACCGGGGCGGAGCTACGCCATGGTTTTTTCTAGCAGAAAAACTAAATCAAAATCATTTACTCAGCTGAGAGCTTTTACGCTTTCGGATTATTGCGCCCCCACTAACTAGAATGAGTGATGTAAGTGCAAGTAAAAACACATCTTGCGAACCGCTTTTTGTAAGCCCAGCTACTGAAGGTTTTGAGTTCTTACCACTTTGGGTTTGCCTCGTGGTTCCCTTTTGGGAAGCTACGCCCTTGGGGGTAGCTTTGCCCCCGTTAGAAGTATCGGGGGTAGCCCCACCTGTTGTTGGCGGGTTGGTAGTGGGGGTATCGCTCGGAGGAGTGTCTATAGGAGGAGTGTCCGGGGAGGAAATAGGGGCGAAGGTTGCATTAAATACGACGTCTCTGTCTGCGACCGTATAGGAAAACTCGGGTTCGGAAGATACTGTCTTGTCTGCGAGACGCCAACCGGTGAAGCGATACCTTTCGGCGGGAGTGGCTTTCAAAGTAACAGTGTCACCTTTATACAGTTTTGCGCCCTTGATAGTGTTCGGTTCTATCGCCACTGTCCCCATGTTTGCCTGATCGTTTGGAACCCTAACTTGTACGCTGCGTGAGGCTTCGTTGGTGGCCGGAGTGCTATTCGCGTGAGTATCCGTGTTTAACATTGTCCAGCGGTAAACCGAATGAGTTATCCCATCTTCTGCGATAACGTCAGCTTTTAAGATATTTGTGCCGGGAGCTAATTGAACAGATTTAATTGTTCCATCTGCACCTGGTTTTAGTTCTTTATTATTCAATTGGAGCCGCATAGTTGCTTTCGGACTTGTTTTGAAAGCAGCGTTAATCACGGAATGAGCGGCATCAGTAGTAGCGGCGTAGTTAAAAACATTGGGAATCGTAGTTATCTCGCCATCTAATAGCCCCGACACTGAACCGGTAATCCGTGCTTGAGTGTTTTTTGCGGTTGGAATCTTTCCGCTGGGCGTTATGTCCTGGACAGTTTTCTTCATTCCTACTTTTATCTTTTTACCGTTTAGGGTGATATCCGTATAGGAAACCGGGGTCTTATTCCCATCGGGCTCAGAACTACTAGCGGAAGCAAAAGCTAGTTTTATATCTTTACCTAGGAAACTAGCATCTGCTTGCCCGATTTTGTTCCAACTATTTCCGTTATCAACACTGAAATAGGTGGTAACAGTATTCCCCTGTTTTGAAAACTTCATGAGGACGGATTCGGCGTTTTCACCGGCTCGTACAGTCTCATTTCCGCCGCACCAAGTTTCCTGCGCTTTTGCGGAGCTTTCTCTAACCTGGGCAATCTTTCGGATATTACCATTGCGGTGTTTTCTTTGAATAGCAAGGTAATTGTTTTGATCCTTATACAGGTAAACTCCGGTATCGGACCACGAAGAACTGGTTAGCCCCTGTTGCCTGACAGTAATTTCAAAATCACTGGAGCTTTCAGGGTCTATCACCTGACCAACTAAAATGTTTTTTCCTTGTTGTTCTTGGTAAAGACCTCCAGATGAATAGGTCGAGGTGAAGCCAAATTCCTTAGGTTTTATTTGGTGAGCCGAATCTTCTGTTTCTATACTCCACTTATCAGTAAAGCTGTAGATTTCCTGTGGCACACCGGCTGTGGTCGAAACTTGCAGCGTTAAGGGATTAGAGGTGCGTTTAACCGCCTTATCTCCAGTTCCTACAACTTCTGTCATGGTGAGCGTGGCGCTGCCTTCACTTAGCGCATAAACTATGCCCTCAGAATCTACTTTTATTACATTCGGATTCGAGGAAACAAAGTAGCGAGTAACGGTCGGCGAGGTCGGGGGGTTAGTTACTACTGCCCCATTAGTCTTGGCTAAATCATTACTGATGTTGATATTAGCGGAATCCATCTGGGAAACATCTATGGAAGTATCTATACCTTGCCCATATTTGTTATTGGCAATAGTAACGGTTTTGTTTCCTTGCAGACGATATAAAGCGGTATTTGTCATTGGGCCGGCGGAAGTAAGCAGTCGCATACTGCCTCCCACCGACACTATCTTCTGTTCTGATGTTAAAGTCAAGAGTCCGGGGTCTTGCAGCCAGATTGTGTTATCCGTAAAACTGAGATCTTTTGTGCTTTTAGCATCTAGAACTCGCTGCGCATCTCGCCCATTGCCCGCCGGATTTTGCGCGCCTGCTCTCAGAATATAGAACTTGTTTCCGGTAATAGTCACATTTGAATGAACAGTATTTGTTTCACTGACAGTCGGGTTAGTCGGTTGTATAAATATCGCCTGGGAACTGCCATTCAAAAAAGTATTATTCTTAATCGTTAGGTTTCTGACTGGACCGGATTCGTACCAGCCTTGAGCATCGTTAGAAATATATATTCCTGCCATTCCGATTCCGCCAAAGGTGTTATTCTCTATAACCACTTTTTTACGGGTGGTTACCAAAATCCCTCTCGTGGGGGTGGCGGTGAAAACATTGTTCGATATTTCCACTTCGGGAGTGTAGGTAATGTTTTCTACTACATGGGTGCCGTTCACCCCAATTTGGGCAGGAATGTCTTTATCAAAGGTCAAAATAATATCGGTGAGATTTCCAGAGCCTTCACCCTGGATTCCTCCCCTACCGTCTGGACCATCCACTGCGGTCACGGTTCGCACAGAATCTGGAACAGTAACCATATTCCCCTTAGTAGAGAACTCAACTTGATCCCCGATGAAGTAATTGGGGAAACCGGCTGTTTCATGATGTTTGAAACGTACCCTGATTTTATTTGCGACTATTTTTTCGACTACTTCATTAAATGTGCCATGAACATTAATGGGATCGTCATGAGGGTTAGAAAAATACGAATTAGTTATCCGTATTGTACCTTTCGTTCCTGACATTTGGATAAAGTCAGCAAATCCAGAGGTAGAACGCCCGGTTTCCGCAGGAGCCTCAAACCGAACATTATCAATAGTTATATTTTCACTATGTTGCCCCACAATCCCAAAGCCGTGTAAGAAACCTATCTGAGTCTTTTCAATAGCGACATCTTTAGATTTCCAAATAAACATTCCGGGATGGTCTCGGTCTAACAGCCGCATCTGAAAATACATTCCCTTTTTCAACAACTTGTTAAGCGGGCTAGAATAGGTAACTTTTAGATGACTGGCATTATCGGTTTTTATTTCTTTAATAGAGGTTACATTAGCAAAGATTGTGCTATTCGGGTTGCCAGCTCTCCAAGTTTGCTGTTTGGAAGCATCATATGCCTGCATATAGCTAAATTCTGATTGCTTTGTGATCCAGTATCGTTGGTTACTATAAGGACTGCTATCGGAATACCACGTTATATCATTACCATTCAAAGAATAGTTGTATTGTTTTGGAACTAGAAAAGTAGCTGTCTTGGTGTCACTATCAACTTTTTCTACCGCAATATCTATAACGGTTGGGGTCGCAAAATCGGTAGCTACATTTTGTATTTTTATTTTTTTGGAATTAATGGCTGCGAATTCAGTCATTTTTCCGTGATACATAAAAAGCGAACCGCTACCATCTATAGTCACGCCATTTAAATCCTCAATTAGGATTCCAATTCGTTTCTTTTTGAATCTTTCACTTGCACCCACCGTGTTGGAAACATACAGGGTGCACTCTGGGGCTTTATCGGGGTAAAAATCGTATCTTCCCGTAGGAAAACGTAAAACTATTGATTTATCCGGGTGCGCTTTTCGCAGCTCTTTCAGCTTTTCTATCGCTTTTTCTACCGCAGGGGCAGAATCTGTTTTACCACTGGGGTCAGCACCGAAAGCAGTAGCATTTACCGTTATTGATTCCTTTTCCTTAGCTAGCGCAGTGGTAGGAGCGGTCAAGGCAAGAGCCGTAATAACTAGACTCAAGATGCCGATAACCGAAATAATTTTATTTAAAGTCTTTGGTTTTTCGGGGGGACACAGGTGACTAGCAGGGTTTAACCTAGCGAAAACGGTATGCAACATCGGATATCTTTCTGTGGCATCATTGCCTACTGGCTTATATAGCGAAAAGCTTGCTGTATATTTGCCTCGTCCTCCCTAGCAAGCAGGAGCAGATTTCATGGTGGCGGTGATTTCCGCTAGCGCTTCCCTGGCTACCTGGCTAAGCATCTTACATATCCCCCCGCCCCCACCTAACCCCGAGCTGAAGTTCACCACCAGCAACATGAACCTACTCAACTAGCATTTTTGTCTAACAAATTTTTCTTGGCAGATTCCCGAGAGGATTAACGCGCAGCTGTAGCTTAAGAAATCTAAATCGCGGGGGAGAGATTTTTCCTCCCGCCCAAGAAATTTGGAAAACGTAGCGGCGTTTTCCAAATTCTTATGCCCATCGCACCCACTCGGATAAAACCTAGACTCCGCGCGACACCCCTACACAGCCGGTTAGAGAAACCCGGAGTGCTTTTACCGAGCCAGCCCCGACACAGGAGACAACCAATCCCCCGCACCCACAACTTCCAGGCATATAACCAGGCAACCACGCCCACCGGAGCAACATTTCCACCCTCCTGATTCCAGGCATACGCGCCGTTTTCACCCTCCCGAGACAAAACCACCCTCCCAATACCGGCAAAACGCCCCAATAACGACCACAATTCCCACCTCGGGAGGGCGCAACTGCACCGGGAGGGTCAAAACGTCACCAAAGAGGCGCAGAGCCTAGGTTTTTCTGGAATATCTCCTCCCACGTAGACTGGGGCTATGAGTGATAGTGGCGAAAAACTAGAAAATTCTACCGACGCAGCCTCTCTGCAACGAGCGGAGCGGGTATCTCAAGAGATTGAGGCAGCAATAGATAAAGACCCCAGCAAGTTCCGGGTACTCACCGGCGATCGCCCGACCGGTGCCCTACATTTAGGGCATTATTTCGGAACAATTAAAAACCGGGTGACGATTCAGCAGCGTGGGGTGGAAACCTGGATTCTAATTGCCGACTATCAGGTAATCACTGATAGGGAGGGAACCGGTCCGATTCGCGAGCGCGTCCTGAATATGCTCGCTGACTATATTGCTTGTGGACTTGACCACGAAAAGACCACTATTTTTACCCATTCAGCAGTGCCAGCTCAAAACCAGTTAATGCTGCCTTTCCTGTCTTTAGTGACCGAGGCGGAGCTGCACCGTAACCCTACAGTGAAATCGGAACTATTGGCTTCCGAGCGCCCCATGTCGGCACTGCTGCTCACTTATCCGGTGCATCAGGCAGCCGATATTTTGTTCTGTAAAGCAAATCTGGTTCCAGTAGGTAAAGACCAACTCCCCCACTTGGAGCAGGCACGACTAATTTCGGATCGTTTTGAGCGGGTATTTAGACGTAAATCTTCCCTGAAACATCGGGTGTTCCCTCGCCCTGAGGGGCTTCTTTCCGGAGATGGCGCCCTGATTTTAGGCTTGGATGGCGAAAAAATGTCGAAGTCGCGTGGTAACGCGGTCGAGCTGGGAATGACCAGTGACGAGACCGCGAAACTAATCAAACGCGCTAAGACTGATGCGCAGCGTCATATTACTTACGACCCGGATAATCGCCCTGAAGTGTCTAATCTTTTGCGCCTTGCCGGTCTTGCCAGTGGGCAAGATCCTCGCGTTATTGCTGAAGAAATCGGGGATCAGGGGGCTGGGAAACTGAAACAGGTACTCACGGAGTCTTTAGATGCCGCTTTATCTCCGATTAGGTCGCGACGGGCAGAGTTGCTAGCTGACCCCGGTTATTTATGGGATGTTTTACATCGAGGTAATCAGCGCGCTAACGAGGTCGCAAACGAGACTTTAGGAGAGGTACGTCAAGCAATGAACATGGTTTACTAGCCCTATGAAACCACTGCGAACACTGATAAAACTCCTAATCACCCTAGTGGTGATGGTCGTTATTTGCGTGACCGGAACTAATTTATATGTTTTGCATCGAACTAAGGGGCAGATTGTTTCCCTTTCCGAGGCAAAAGATAAGGGTGCGCAGGTGATTGTGGTTTTGGGGGCAGCTACCTATCCGGATGGGTCGCCTTCTCCGATTCTGGCTCATCGGTTGCAAACCGCTTTGAATCTGTATCAGGAGGGGGCTGCGAAAAAGATTCTGATTAGTGGTGACCATGGACAAGTACACTATGACGAGATTAAATCCATGCGGAACTGGCTGCGACAACACCAGGTAAAAGCTGAGGATATTTACGCCGATCATGCCGGTTTTTCGACCTATGAGTCTGCTTATCGGGCGGATGCTATTTTTTCGGTGCGCACTGCGATAGTGGTTACTCAGCCCTATCATCTGCCCCGCGCCCTCTACGATTTCCAAAGCCGCGGTATCGAGGCTTGGGGAGTTGGGGCTGCCGGGAATAGTTACCCAGGTCAGACCGGGAGGACTATTCGCGAGTGGGTGGCACGAACCAAAGATGTTGTTTGGGTAACTACCAAACAGAAACCGACTTATCTCGGTCCTAAAATTTCTTTGGAGGAATCAGCTTCCGCTACTAACGATTAAAAATGACCGATTTTAGCGATTTTTCTACCTGGTTTCGTGCGGGAATGGCTGATTTTCCCCTTATTTACCAGGATTGAAAAGGCGCGCGAGACAGTTGCACTTGTTAGGCTGGAATAAGCAGAGTCCATCAAATAAGGAGACAGCATGGCAAGCGACACCTCCAGTTCGCCCACAAAGACTACAGCTACAAAAGCTAAGTCCAGCAAAGCTGCCAGCGCGAAAACAGTTAATCCTAAGTCCACCGGGGTAAAGCGAAGCGTGCGTCAAGCCAAGACCGCTAAAGCCACAAGCGCAAAGAAAACCACCACGACCTCTACGGTTAAGAAAACAACTGGGGCAAAGAAGACTGCTAGTAGCTCTACCGCCACCCCCCGCAAGCGCGTTAGTAGAGCGAAATCTTCGCCCTCGTCCTTAGAACCGCAAAACTTAATCCCTGCCGTGGCCCGCCTAGCTAGGATTCCGGTTACCGAAGTGGAACCGGTTATCGAAGATGGGCTGTGGGCTGCTAAAGCGGTAGAGGGCGAGTCTTTTCCGGTACGTGCCACCGTCTTTCGGGAAGGTCATGATGCTTTAGGGGCGGAAGCCGTATTGCTTAACCCCGAGGGGACGGAAACAATGCGGGTACGAATGTATGATGTTGCCCCCGGTTTGGATCGCTTAGAGGCATGGCTAAAACCAACTACCCCCGGCGACTGGAGTTTCCGCATAGACACCTGGTCAGATCCCTATCAAACCTGGAGTAAAGAAGCCTCAATCAAAATTCAGGCAGGTATTGATGTTGAATTAGAGTTCGAGCAGGGGGCGTTGCTTCTTGAACGGGCTGCCCGTGGGCAGGCACTTAACAATTCCGCCCAACTGCCTCCTGATAGTGAGCGCGTTACCCGGCTGCATGAGGCCGCTAAAGCAATGCGAGATAAAACCCGTCCGATTCAAGAGCGTTTATCGGTTGGGCTTCATTCTTCAATCCGCGGTATTTTCCGCACTCACCCTTTGCGTGACCTGCTAGAATCTTCGCGCACCTACCCTTTGCGGGTTGATCGCGAACGCGCCCTATACGGTTCTTGGTACGAGATTTTTCCGCGTTCTATTGGCGCTTACCAAGATCAAGAGGGACAGTGGCATTCGGGTACCTTGCGTACCGCTACCTCAGATTTGCCCCGGATTGCTTCCCTGGGGTTTGACGTGGTGTATCTAACTCCTGTGCATCCGATTGGTACTACTTTCCGCAAAGGACGCAATAACGCGTTAGAGGCTGCCCCCGGTGACCCTGGCTCTCCGTATGGTATCGGTAGCCCTCAGGGAGGTCATGACGCTATTCATCCTGAGCTTGGCACTTTTGATGATTTTGATTATTTTGTGAAGAAAGCTAAAGGACTTGGGTTAGAGGTGGCTCTCGATTTAGCGCTGCAGTGTTCCCCCGACCATCCTTGGGTAAAAGAACACCCCCAGTGGTTCAAGCATCGTCCCGATGGCACGATTGCCTATGCCGAGAACCCCCCAAAGAAGTATCAAGATATTTATCCCCTAAGTTTCGACACTGATTATCGCGGACTGTATAACGCTGTCCGCGATGTAATCGAAAAATGGATTGAACATGGGGTAACGATTTTCCGGGTTGATAATCCGCATACGAAACCGGTGCAGTTCTGGCAAGAGATATTAGCGGAGTTCCGCGAAAAACATCCCGAAGTGTTGTTCCTTGCGGAAGCATTTACCCGTCCCGCCATGATGCGCACCTTAGCTCAGGTTGGTTTCCATCAGTCCTACACCTATTTTGCGTGGCGCAATAATCGCGAGGAGATTGAAAAATACTTACAAGAGGTGTCTTGGGAGTCGTGCTCGTATATGCGGCCTTCTTTCTGGCCAACCACCCACGATATTCTCACGCAAGTTATGGTTGAGGGCGGAAAACCGGCTTTCAAAATGCGGGCAGTTTTAGCTGCTACTGGCTCCCCCAATTGGGGGATTTACTCCGGGTATGAACTGATAGAAAATGTGCAGCGACCAGGTTTTGAAGAGCAGATTAATAACGAAAAATACCAGTTCAAACCGCGTGATTATTCCGGTCAAACCGCTCAAGAAATACAATCCCTCTTAACCTGCCTAAATGGTATCCGCAGGCGGCATCCAGCTTTACAAAGGCTGCGTAATCTGAGTATTCATCCCACCACTCACCCCAGTGTGGTTTGCTTTTCTCGTCATTTAGATGCTTGGGAGTCGCCGACTGGAAGCGCCGATACTGTGATTGTGCTGGTTAATCTGGATCCGAAAAATACTGCTATTGGTTCTGTCTACCTGGATTTAGCGGATTTGAAGATTAGCGGTTACTCGTCCTCATCATGTTTCAAAGTTCGTGACGAACTGGACGGACAGGTCTATCAGTGGGGAGCCAGCAACTATTTTGAGCTTAATCCCTATGAGCGGGTAGCCCACGTGTTCGCGGTGGAATCCGACTAAACGGGTATTGGCACAGTTCTTGGAAATAGTTAAAGGAGTCTTGCTTGAGCGAAAGCATATCTGAAGAAACCGAGTCGCGGGGAAACCTGTTGTTTCCCCGCCCTTGTTCCCGTCCGGTTTCTTCTCCCTCTGAATCTCCCAATTGGTATCGCAGCGCCGTTTTTTACGAGGTGCTAATCCAGGCTTTTTCGGATTCTAACGGGGACGGTATCGGGGATTTCCAGGGCTTAATTTCGCGTCTGGATTATCTGGCTTGGCTGGGAGTGGATTGCCTATGGCTTCCCCCTTTCTACCCTTCGCCCATGCGCGATGGCGGCTACGATATTAGTGCCTATACGGACGTAAACCCGGCTTTTGGTTCGATGGAAGATTTCACCGCCCTAGTGGAGGCCGCCCACGAGCGTGGAATTAGGGTATTGGTAGATATCGTAGTCAATCACACCTCTGACCAGCACCCTTGGTTCGAAGCTTCCCGCAAGGATCCGCAGGGGGAATACGGGGATTTTTATGTTTGGCGCGATAGCGATACCGATTATCAGGACGCGCGGATTATTTTTATCGACACCGAAACCTCAAACTGGACCTATGACGAGGTACGCGGGCAGTACTATTGGCATCGTTTCTTTTCCCATCAGCCGGATTTGAACTTTGAGAATCCGGCGGTGCAAGCGGCAGTAATGAATGTGGTGCGTTACTGGTGTCGCACTGGGGTTGATGGTTTCCGTCTGGACGCGATTCCCTACCTGTTTGAAGAAAACGACACCAACTGCGAAAACCTCCCGAAAACTCACTGGTTTGTGAGCGAACTTCGCAAAATGGTGGATGCGGAGTTCCCGGGAACTTTAATGGTGGCCGAAGCCAATCAGCCTCCCCTTGATGTGATTGACTATTTCGGGACTGAGAACGACCCGGAGTGTCATATTTGTTTCCACTTCCCCCTAATGCCTCGGCTGTTTGCGGCTTTGCAAACCGGCTCCTCTAAGGGGCTTCGTCAAATATTGGCAGAGCTTCCCGAGCTACCTGCTGGCGCGCAATGGGGTACTTTCCTGCGTAACCACGATGAACTCACTCTCGAAATGGTGACTGACGAGGAACGCGAAGATATGTATTCCTGGTATGCCCCGGAATCACGTATGCGCGCTAATGTGGGGATTCGCCGCCGCCTCGCGCCCTTACTGGGAGGTTCGCGGCGTAAAGTTGAACTGGCGCACGCCCTCTTGCTGTCTATGCCGGGTTCTCCGTTTTTGTATTACGGGGACGAAATCGGCATGGGTGATAACATTTGGCTTCCTGACCGTTTCGGGGTACGCACCCCCATGCAGTGGGATACTTCTTCTACCGCCGGTTTTTCTACCGCGGATCCGGATTCTTTCTTGGTTCCTTTGATTGACTCCCCTGGTTGGGATAATCGCACTATTAACGTGCAAGAATCTTTGGGGCGTCCTACTTCCCTATTACATTGGCTGCGGGAAGCGCTTCATTTACGACGTCGCCTCACCTGTTTTGGTCAAGGTTCGCTTTCACAGGTTAGAACCGACCAGGATTCGGTGTTGGCTTTTATCCGCCGGGATCAATATTCTACCGTCCTTTGTGTTTACAATCTGGGCGAGGGCGCGCTGGCAGCGAAATTGTTTTTGCCGGGCATGGCTTCTTGGGGTTTGCGTGAGGCGTTCGACGGGGGTTGGTTCCCCACGGTGGGCGCAGATGAAACCGTAACCGTAACTATGAATCGCCACGGTTTTTATTGGTTGGAGCTTTTTGCTCCTGACCAGGTTGAAGATATTAAAGAACTCAGCCTCGAAGTGGCTACAGTCAGCACTTCCCTACCGGTGATTGTGGACACTACCAGCACCATTAATGATTTAGACAGCACGGGTTCTTCCGGCTCTCAGCTTTCCTATCCGGCGTTAGATTTCTCGTTATTGAAGGAGGACGATAATGAGCGCTGATGTAACTAACTTCCGGCTACCTTGGCCAGACCGGGACGCCATTATTGATGCCATTTGGGATTATTTGAGTTTGCGGCGTTGGTTTCCTGCTGGTCTTAAACGCTCCCAAGTGCGGGTTTTAGAGTATCGCGAGCTTGATGATTCGCGTTTCAGGCTACTTATTCTTGAAGCCCAGAATGTGTGGTATCACCTGCCTTTAGCGCTGGTTTCCAATTGGGAGGGTTCCGGTATTGCCGGACGAACAATCTGCCCGCAAGACACTCCTTACTACCTGGTAGATGCCCCTTACTACCCTGAATATGTGAAATATTGGCTGAGTTTAGCTCACCAATCCGGGACGCTTCCGCTACTGCCCGAGCCGGAAGACTTTATTCCTCGTCTGTTGGAAGCCAGCGAAACCAGTACGGTTCTTACCGGGGAACAGTCCAATACTTCCGTCCTCATCCGGGGGAAATATCCTACAATTATCAAGTTTTTCCGAGTGCTAGTTTCGGGGCTAAATCCCGAGGTCAGCACCCCTAACGCCTTAGCCCAGACCGGATGGGAGGGTATTCCCAAGCCTATTGGTTATTCGTTACTAAACCTCTGGAATCAAGATGGTAAGCCCCAAGAGGTGACTACCGCCTGCGCAGCTACCCTCCTTGACGAGGCGAAAGATGGTTTCAAACTGGTGTGCTCCCTGGCACGCAGTGGCGAGAATCCCGAAACCCTTGCCCGCGAGCTTGGAGAATTCACAGCGGATATGCACCGCCATCTATTAGCGGCTTTTGGAGCTGGTGAGAATCCATCCTCGGGAACTATGCTTGCCAGCCGTTTACGTTACCAGTACGAGCAGGCTAAAGCGTCTTATCCTGCTCTTTCTAGCCACCCTCAGATTGGCAACGAAATCGAGCATTTAGCGCAGGCTCTGACCGCACTGGGAGCGCTGCCTCCCACTCAACGAGTTCACGGCGACTATCACCTGGGGCAATGCCTCTATAGCGGTGGGCGCTGGTATGTAACCGATTTTGAGGGCGAGCCTCTGCGTCCTCTAGAGGAGCGAACTGCCCCTGACCAGGTAGAGCGGGATATTGCGGGAATGTTGCGATCGTTTGACTATGCCCGGGTAGAGGGCAATCAAAACGGCGATTGGCTGAACCGCGCTCGTCTAGCATTCCTGGAGGGATATTTCGCAGATCAGCAACTGCCTGCCCCGGCCTTGGCGGTGCTTAGAGCATTTGAAGTAGAAAAAGCACTTTACGAATTACGCTACGAGGCGGCGCAACGCCCTGACTGGGTACATATCCCCTTAGAGGCGCTAATGCTACTTCTGCCACAATCAAGTTAAGCTGCAAGAACAGTCGTTTTTACAGAGTAAACACACTAGCGCACCAACCCCTAAATCTGGTAAAGTTGTTACAGAATTGTAATCTTTTTAACTTTTGAAAATCAGCAGGAGTTTCGATGCGCAATCCCATAGCAGAGCGCCCCACAGCGCTAGTGCTCGTCCTATCCCTGGTCGGATATATGATTGCCCTACTCGGGCCGGCTCTAGCGGTAGGTATCGCCAATGCCGCTAACGGGCAGGTAATCAAGAACTGGAACGAACTAGGTACCCAGGTCAGCAAGGATATTGATTTAAGCGATGCCAACTTACCAGCCGATGCTAACGGTCGCAGCATTAGCATTGCTGGCAATGTCACCATCACCGGCTCAGCTAACAAGACTTTCAAAGGTTTAACTTTTGTGGTGAGCGAGGGTCACTCCCTGACTGTAAACAACTTGCAGATTGACAATACCGCTTACCCTGATAAAGCTATCGTGGTTGCCGGGGATAAGAACCCGCAAAACCGGCTCGCTTTCAAGGGCGACAACACCTTTACTCGCAGCAAGGCCTCCTCTGAAAATGCTACTAAGGACAACCCCTCACCTCTGCCGTTAGTGCAGGTTAAAGCCGATACCCAGCTGACTATTGGCAGTGAAGATTCTTCCGTATTGAATCTTTCCAACCCCACTTCCCCACTTTCGCAAGCTGCCCTCATCGGTACTCAGCATTTCTCTACTTTCGGCACTATCAATATCGCTGGTGGCACGTTGAATTTGCAGGCTTCCTCGCAAAGCGCAGCCATGATTGGTTCCGGTGGCGCTTTCTACGAGGTTAAATCGGGAACTAACCCCTCGTGGCTCAACAACTATGACGAAACCCCCTGGAGCGCTGGGGGAACTATTAACATCACTGGTGGCACTATTAACCTAGACAAGACTGGCGACGGCTCCTATGGTGGCGCATTTATCGGTGCTGGTCGCGGCGCAGTTAAAATGCCTACCTCTGCCGATATTTCTTGGGCAAAAACCGGAGCTGCGGTAGCTATTAACGTCAGTGGCGGGCAGATTAACGCCCACGGAAATCACACTGCTTTAGGTGCGGGCAGTTTCACCACCCCCATGAAGGGCAAAGATGGCGCTGCGCAGGGTGTTTACACCCAGGCATATGCAAAGGTAAACATTAGTGGTGGCTTGGTACAGGTGACTCCTAGCGCTTCCGACACCGGTAACAGCGCTATGAATATCGGTTGCCGCGGCGTGGGTAACTGGAACGAAAACTTTGCTGACTTTGGATGGCCGCTCACTCCCGGCTGCGAAGTAGCAATCAGCGGCGGAAAAGTGAGCGTAGGGACTGCCGACTCCACCCTCGCGGCCACTGGTGACATTGCCGCTATTGGCTCTGGTCCTGACAGCGCCAGCGTAAACGTGAAAATTTCCGGCAATGCGCAAGTTGCTGCCTATTCCAATGGGCGAGGAGCAGCTATCGGCGGAGGCTTTGCTTCCGGAGCTTCCACCGTTTCTATTTCCGATAACGCCGAAGTAAAAGCGCTCGGGGTGGTGCGCGAATCCCCAGCTATCGGAGCGGGTGGGCTTCCCCCAGCAGAGCAGTTCGAGGGGAACTCTCGCCTCGACGAGGACACCGCGCGTGGACAGTCCCAAAATCAGGTTCGTATCTTCGGAAATGCCCAGGTGACCGCGGAAACTGATACCGATTCTTTAGAGGACGATGAAGCACCAAATGGCGCAATCGGAGCAGCCACTAACCGTTCTGGTCAGGTGAGTATTAGCGACCAAGCAAAGGTTACAGCCAAGGTATTTGGGCTTCGGCACGGGGCGGTAATTGGCAGCGCTGGTTACATCAAACCTTACGTAGCTGATCCCTTTAAGGTCACTATCTCTGGCTCCCCCACCGTGAAAGCCTATGTCCAGCCAGTTCGCCTACCTAAGAAGCAACAGTTAGGCTACGGTTTCGGTGCTGCAATTGGTTCTGGTTTACAAACCCAAGTACCAGCCCAAGTCACTCTTTCCGGTAGCCCCAACCTGGATTTGATTGGCGGGCAAGCCAGCTCGGGCGTAGGGCTCGGCTTTAAGAGCAACGGATCTGGTAACTCCGTTACCGCAAACTTGGACGCAGGTGCGAAAATCCAGGTCACTTCCCCGGTTGGTTCTCCTCGCACTGACGGCAGCACTAATCGCGGCAAGTTCGCCCTAGCCAATGGAGTTAATATGCCGCTTGATGCCGTCAAGGGCAAGGCGCAGGTATTAAACCTACGTTTTGCAGACGGCAGCGTTGATGGCAGCGGTTCGCCCTTAACTTTGGGACTCACGACGGCGGTCAGCAAGCTAGCTCAAAACCAACAGGCTATACCTTTCTCCCTGGTTACCCCCGAGGGCGAAACCGTGCTTTCCTCGGCTCTTACCAGCACCCTTTATAACGGATTGGCATTTTCGGTTCCCAAAACTGGCAACTACTATCTGCAATCTGGGGTGACTCCGCGGCTCTTCGCCTATCACGGCGACCAGCAAGCAGAGGGCGCGTTCACCTTCCCAGTCACCTCTCAGCTATATACTCAGGACGGATTGCTGTGGGCGCAGGGTTACTCGTTGAAGTACCAGGTAGCTGGCGAGGGTGGAAACCTTCCGCAGGCTTACACCACCGAGCGTTATCTGCCCCCGAACTCCTCTTTGGGCGCGCTACCGGCAGTAACTTTGCCTACGGTTTCCGGCAAGACCTGTTCGATTGATCATTGGGAGCTGAACGGAAGTCGCCTAAGCGAGACCGATCTTTCCCAAGCGAAACTCACCGCTGATACCACCGTGACAGCGGTTACCAAATGTGAAGATACAGTCGCTCCTCCCCAGCCACAGCCGGAAAAAACTACTTTCAGCTGGCAGCTGCAAGACGGTCAGGGTAAAGCCTTAAGCGGCGGACAGTTCACCCTGACTGAAAAGGGCGGGGCGGCAGTAAACGTACCAGATTCTACCTCCGGTACTTTCACAGTAAATAATCTTGATCCTGCCAAGACCTATGTACTTACCCAGACGCAGGCTCCGCAAGGATACGAGCTACCTGCCCAGAGCTCCTATACGGTAACTTTCGAGAAAACTTCTCAGGGATACCAGGCAAAGGTAAATAATACGGCGGTGAGCGCGGCAGCATTTGTTATTACTAATGCCAAGACGCCACTTCCTCCCCAGCCGGTAGACTTCAATTGGAAGCTACAAGACACCAAGCAGAACTTGCTACCAGGGGGCACTTTCAAGCTGGTTTGCGCAGGTAAATCGGTTGAGATTCCTGCCGCCGGTACTACCTCGGGAACTTACAGCGTTACCTTAGACCCGACTAAGGGCAGCTGTACCCTCACTCAAAGCAGTGCCCCTAAAGGTTACAAGCTAGGTGAGACTACCTCCTATAGCATCAGTTTTGTAGAAAAAGACCAGGCTAACGGCATTTGGGCTGCCAAGGTGAACGGTAAAGAAGTAAGCACCCTAACTTTCACCAATAGTGAGCTACCCAAACCCCCGGCTACTACCTCTTTCACTTGGAAACTTACCGACACTGCCGGTAAGGAGCTAAATGGAGGTACTTTCAAATTGACCGGTGGGAAAGATCCGCTCACGGTAACTTCTCAAGATGCGGCAGATCCGGGGGTATATATGGCCTCGAATCTTGATCCGACCAAGACCTACACTTTGTCACAGATTACCGCTCCTAACGGTTACTCGGCGGATAGCTCCAGCTACCAAGTCACTTTTGTTAAAAGCGGTGAAAGCTATAAGGCTCAAGTAGGTGGAAACGACCTACCCACTGCTGGTCTGGTAATAAAGAACACCAAGTTACCTACTAAAGCCCAAATTCGTTGGGAAGTGGTTTCTTCTGCCGATAAAGCGCAGTATGTTCCCGGCACTTCCTTTAGGGTTACTCCTTTCTTAGCGGACGGGAAAACCTTGGACGCGGCGAAGTCTTTTATCGTCACCGATTCCACTACCTCAGTTGGCACTGATTTGAATAAAGCAGTGGGACAATACCGGGTAGTAGTTCCCGATGGCTCCTTGAAATACCAGGTGCAACAGCTCACTACCAGCCCTGATTTCGGGCTTAAAACCCCGGCACAAACCGTGAGTTTCTCCGCTTCTTCCGATGGTAGCTACAGCCAGATTGTTGAAGGTAGCGGTCTAAAGTTTGAGAACACTCCAGTTATCAAGACCAAGGCTTTCACTTGGAAATTGGTGGATGGAGAATCGAATCCGTTATCGGGGGGAACTTTCTCCCTCACAAATGGGCAAGAGGTAGTGCCGGTCGCTGAAAATAAGGCAGATTCCTCTTTCCAAGCAACCTTGTATTTAGCTAAGACCTACACCTTAAAACAGACTGACACACCTGCCGGATTTGTTAAAGACAACCGCGTCTACACCATTAGTTTTGAGGGTGGCAATCCTCAAGTTGCCGTTGGCGACACCGGGGTTGATTTAATGAACGGCATTTTGGTTATTAAGAACCAGAAGGTTCCAACACCCCCACCAACCACTGATCCAAAACCGGTCAGCGGGTTACTCACCTGGAAGGTGCTTGATTCTAAAGGTCAGGCAGTAGCCGGAACCTCTTTCCAGGTCACTCCCCTGGGCAAGGATGGTAAACCCGCCGGGGATGCCTTTACGGTCACGGATTTTGTCGGTGGCACTACCACCTTCGCGGTTCCCACTGACCCTACTGACCTAGATGCTGCTACCGGCGCCTATAAAGTTAAGGTTGACGACGTAACCTTGCAGTACCAGCTGAAACAGCTTACTACTGCCAAGGGTCTGCAAATAGCGAAGCCACAGGTTCTATCCTTTAGCCAGGGAGAAAACGGCGAGTGGGTACAAAACTCGACTGTTCCTTTCATGAACCAGGCTAAGCCAGCTGAAAAGCCCACTACTGACCCCACCAAGCCAACTGAGCCGACCTCTAAGCCCAGCGAACCCAGCGGAAAGCCCTCCGGACCGACCGCCGACCCCAGCACGAAGCCGAATCCGGCTGAAACTGGCGGGGCAACTGCGGCACCATCTGGTAATCAAAATGGCGGAGCTACCGAGGCTCCAAATGGGAAAGACAGAATGGGCAGTTCCTCCACATCTAGTTCCGCCCCCTCCTCCCTGCCGATAACCGGACCTAACGGCGCAACTTTGGCTTTAGTTTCGGTAATCTTCGCGATTATAGGTGCAGGGCTGCTTGCGGCTCGCAAACTGCGGGAAGAACGTTAGGGATTCCCATTTTCAACACCTCCTATTAGCTGCCTGGGTAGCAAGGTCATCACACTTGACTCCTTGTTTCCCAGGCAGCTTTGCTATTCGGTTGGTATTGCATTATCCCTGGTTGCCCTCGCTACGATTCGGTCGAGAGTCGCAAACACCTGGAATATGAGTTACAGACTTTCAAAATCGCCCCTGTAGTAGGCGGATATTGACTCCCCATTTTTTCATTCTTATTTATTACTCATATCACCTATTGCCTTGGACTTACGTCCTAGATAAAATGTGATTGCCGCCGCTTAACAGTGGAAGTGGCTGCGAGGGTACTGGGTATTACCCGCCCCCACCGCCCGCGGCAAAAAGCCGGTAATACCGTCTCCAGGCACACCATAAATAAAACCTAAAGGAGATAACTATTTATGTCCGAGGATTACAAACCGAATCCCTATGAGGACGCGAAGAATCAGCTGCGGGAAGCTCAGAAAATCCTGGGATTTTCCGAGGGCGACTACGAGATGCTCGCTTCGCCGCGCCGCGAAATGAGCGTTTCTATTCCGATTCGTCGCGACGACGGCACCCATCAAGTGCTGCACGGCTACCGGGTACAACACAACTTGACGCGCGGACCGGCCAAAGGCGGCATCCGTTACAACGAAAACGTCGATATTGACGAAGTTCGCGCCCTATCCATGTGGATGACCTGGAAATGCGCCCTAGTGAATCTGCCTTACGGCGGAGCTAAAGGCGGGGTGACTATTGACCCCAGCAAGTATTCGCAGGCAGAACTAGAGCGGGTAACTCGCCGCTACATTTCCGAGATTCTGCCGATTATCGGCCCAGAAAAGGATGTGCCCGCCCCGGACGTGGGAACTAACGAACAGACCATGGCCTGTATTATGGACACCTATTCGCAGTTCCAAGGCTACACCGTCCCCGGTATTTGTACTGGTAAACCCGTTTCTCTCGGCGGATCACTCGGACGCGCGGAAGCAACCTCCCTGGGCGTAGTAATCATGGTAGAAGCCGCTCTAAAGAAAAATGGCATCAAATTCGAGGACGCCTCCCTGGCCATCCAAGGCTTCGGTAAAGTAGGGCGCGGAGCTGCCGAAATCGCGCAGCGTCGCGGCGGCAAAGTAGTCGCCATCTCCGACATCTTCGGCGCCATCTACAACGCCGAGGGTATCGACACTAAAGCTCTCGGCGAATACGTGGACGAAAAAGGCAAAGTCGTAGGCTTCCCCGGTGCCGAACCCATGGATGCTGCCCAGCTGCTGCTACTCGATGTAGACGTAGTGATACCGGCCGCCATTGAAGGGGTGCTCACCAAGGAAAATGCTCCCGATGTGAAAGCCAAGATTATTGTCGAGGGCGCCAATGGCCCCACCGATTCCGCTGCCGACAAGATTTTGAACGAAAAGGGAGTAATGATTGTCCCCGATATTTTAGCGAACTCCGGTGGCGTAATCGTGTCCTACTACGAATGGGTACAAGGACGCGATAACTTCTTCTGGCCGCTAGAGCGGGTACAAAAGGAAGAAGAACAGCGGATTACCGCCGCCTGGAAAGATGTAGAGGCTTACGCCGAAGAAAAAGGCGTGACCTTGCGGGTCGCAGCTACCGTATTGGCGGTGGAACGCGTCTTGCAGGCACACAAACGGCGCGGTCTTTACCCGTGATTACTGCCGGCAAAATATCTACCCGTTACTGCCCCCCTTAGCTTTCCTAGCCGCCATTTGCCGCTCGGGATAGGGTTTCTCTTTGTCCCCTATCGGGAGGGCGCAACTGCACCGGGAGGGCGAAAACGTCACCAAAAAGGGGTTAATACCCAAAAAGGGGCGCGGTCGGTAAATATGCGTAAGTAATGACAGAAGGGCGGGGAAAAAATTTCGTTCAAGCAGACGCAGGTAGCAGTTTTATGCCGAGGAGCAGGATTTCGGAACATCATTGAGCGCGGCCGGTAAAAGATACGGGACTATTGGCAGAAGGGCGCGGGGAAAGTTTGATCCGAGTAGGCGCGGGGACTGGGGGGGTAATCCGAGTAGGTGCGGTGGGCATAAGAATTTGGAAAACGCCGCCACGTTTTCCAAATTACTTGGGCAGGAGGTCAAACTTTCCCCCGCACCCACAACTTCCAGGCGTATAACCAGGCAAGCACACACACCAGGGCAACATTTTCACCCTCCTGATTTCAGGCATATGCGTCGTTTTCACCCTCCCGAGACAAAATCACCCTCCCAATACCGGCAAAACGCCCCAATAACGACCACAATTCCCATCTCGGGAGGGCGCAACCGCACCGGGAGGGCGAAAACGTCACTAAAAAAGAGGCGCGGTCGGTAAATGTACGGAAGTAATGACAGAGGGGCGGGGGAAAGTTTCGTCCAGGCAGATGCGGGGGCGGTTTTATTCCGAGGGGTAGGATTTCGGAACATCAAGGGGCGTGGCGGGTAATAAATATGAGAGAGACACCCTAATTAACGATAGCAGGGGGAAAGTTTGATCCGAGTAGGTGCGGTGGGCATAAGAATTTGGAAAACGCCGCCACGTTTTCCAAATTCTTGAGCAGGAGGCAAAAACCTTCTCCTCGCATCGCCCCTACAGTTTTCAGACAGGCAAGGGCACGGCGGGTAAAAGATGTGAGAGAGCCACGCTAACTAGATACAGCGGGGAGGAGGATTTATGCCGATTAGGCAGGTGGGCGTAAGAGTTAGAAAAGACTAGAGTCTTTTCTAACTCTTTGGGCAGGAGGCAAAATCCTCCTCCCCGCGCCCCCCCACAAAGCCGACCGCAGAATCTCGGAGTGCTTTTACCGAGCCAGCCCCGACACGGAAGAGAACCGACACTAACCGCACCCGACGCGCTGACCTCAACCCTGGGTAACCTTCATATGATTTCAATGCACGCTTGGTGACGGTGGGGATTAAAAAATCTGGAAATCGGGGCGCTATTCCAAAGAATTTTTGGGCGATTCGTGACACTCTAGAACCATGAACGCAAAACCTGTAGCAGTAGACCCAGAAGTACTAACTAACGTTGCCCATGGACGCTATTTTGATCCACATTCAGTACTGGGAACCCACATCGGAGAGGATTCGGTCACTATCCGAACGGTCGCCCACTTAGCTGACGCGGTAGAGATAGTCACTTCCTCAGGCACTTATCCCGCAACCCATGAACAAGACGGCATTTGGGTTGCAGTTTTAGAGGGGACTGATATTCCCGACTACCGGGTGCGAACCACCTACGGAGAGGACACTAAAGAGACCGATGATGGCTACCGGTACTTACCTACTGTAGGGGAACTTGACCTGCACCTAATCGGTGAAGGGCGACACGAGAAACTATGGGACGCTCTAGGCGCTCATCTGCGTACTTACGATACCGAAATGGGACAAACCAAAGGGGCATCCTTTGCGGTTTGGGCACCAAATGCCCAGGCAGTGCGGGTAGTAGGTGACTTCAACTATTGGGACGGAGAAGCGTCCTCCATGCGTTCGTTAGGTTCCTCCGGGGTTTGGGAGTTATTTATTCCAGGGGTAGAAATCGGAGCCCGTTACAAGTTCGAGATTTTAGGTCCGGACGGAAACTGGCGACAAAAAGCCGACCCTATGGCTAGAGCTTGTGAAGTTCCCCCTTTAACCGCCTCGGTAGTTACCGACAAACATCACCAATGGGAAGATGACGAATGGATGAAGAAGCGGGCAAACACGAATCCGCATACCTCCCCTATGTCGGTGTATGAACTCCATATCGGTTCTTGGTCTTATGACACTGCCTACCGCGATTTGGCAGAGGATTTGGTTTCCTACGTGAAAGATTTAGGCTTCACCCACGTTGAGCTGATGCCGGTATCCGAACACCCATTCTATGGTTCTTGGGGATACCAGCAGAGCGGATACTACGCGCCCTCTGCCCGCTATGGTACTCCCGACGATTTCCGCTACCTGATTGATAAACTTCACCAAGCGGGAATCGGGGTGATTATGGACTGGGTTCCCGGTCACTTCCCTAAAGACCAGTTCGCTCTCGCAGAATTTGATGGCACAAAGCTGTATGAACACCCTGATCCGATGCGCGGAGAACAACCTGACTGGGGAACCCTGATATTTAACTACGGACGTACCGAGGTACGTAACTTCCTGGTTGCCAATGCTTTGTATTGGCTTGATGAGTTCCATATTGACGGGTTACGGGTTGATGCGGTGGCATCGATGCTGTATTTGGATTATTCACGTGAGGATGGGCAATGGCGTCCTAACCAATACGGCGGACGTGAAAATCTGGAAGCAATTTCTTTCTTACAAGAAACTAATGCTTGCTGTTATCGCCTGCATCCTGGGATTTGCATGATTGCCGAGGAATCAACGGCTTGGCCTGGGGTTACTGCCCCGACCGATGCCGGGGGTCTAGGCTTCGGTTTGAAGTGGAATATGGGTTGGATGAACGATACTTTACGGTATCTACGTGAAGATCCGGTAAATCGTTCCTGGCATCACGGCGAATTGACGTTCTCCCTGGTGTACGCGTTTTCTGAGCATTACATTTTACCTCTCTCCCATGATGAGGTCGTCTACGGCAAGGGCTCGATTCTGGCAAAGCAGCCCGGCGATTATTGGCGGCAGTTAGCGGGAGTGCGTTCCCTGTTCGCCTACCAGTGGTCTCACCCAGGCAAACAGTTAATTTTTATGGGCTCCGAGTTCGCTCAAGGAGCCGAGTGGGATGCGGATCGGTCACTGGACTGGTTCTTGCTAGATGATAACCGCAATCAGGGAATTCAATCCTTGGTACGCGATTTGAACCACATTTACACTAGCGAGCCGGCACTTTGGGACGATGACCATACCGGTTTTGAATGGATTGAGGTAAACGATTCTGAACATAACGTAATTTCTTATGTCCGTAAGTCTCGTGATGACCATGGGCGCGAACGTAAGCTAGTGTGCGTATGCAACTTTGCTGGTAACCCGCACGAAGGCTACCGTATTGGTCTGCCGGATGGTGGGGAATGGGAAGAAATCCTCAATACCGATGACCAAAAATATGGTGGCTCGGGGGTTACTAATCTCGGTGAGGTTAGTGCCGAGGAAATGGAATGGAATGGTCGCCCCTACTCGGTTGAGCTGCGAGTACCCCCACTAGGTTGCCTGTGGCTGCGCCCTAAAGAAAGCTAAGGATAGCAGGAAGGTTTAGGAATCTAGCACTTAGCGCCCTCGTAAACGAAAATATCGTTTCGAGGGCGCTAACTGATTTTTTATATTTCTTCGTCCACCCCCACGGCTTCGCGGAAATGAGTACTTAAATCTCGACTCCGATAAAAGTCAGCACCACCAGCAGCAGGTTAAGCGCAATCACCAGGGCAACAATAATCCCCATTACTAGGCGCATTCCTCGCGAATCCTGGTAAACGCCCATCAGTTCGAGTTTGCGGGTATAACTAGCTAATGGAACTAACGCCAGGGGAATCCCAAAAGACAGCGCTACCTGCGAAATAACTAAAGCCCAGGTGGGGTTGGGATAGAGGGCGAGAATCAATAACGCGGGGATTAGGGTGATTAGCCGACGCGCAAACAAGGGGATTTGCACGTGTAACAGCCCGCCCATGATTTCTGAACCCGCATAGGCTCCTACCGAGGTAGAGGCCAACCCGGAGGCTAACAGTCCAATGGCGAAAATAACCCCAATGGTCGTCCCTAATGCGGATTCGATAGCGTGATGTGCGCCCTCGATGCTGTCTGTCCCGCTTTTGCCAGCTAGCGCCGATGCCGCTAGGAGCAACAGGGCAACATTTACCGCTCCTGCCACTATCAGCGCATACCCGACATCATGTTTAGAGGCTCGTAGCAGCCGGGGCAGCTCACTGAGTTTGCGCTGGGGAAACCGGTGATTGACCAGTGAAGAATGCAGGTAAATAGCGTGGGGCATCACGGTTGCTCCCAGCATAGAGGCCGCGATAAGCACCGTATCGGCACCTGCAAAGCGCGGCAGCAGCCCCCCAAGCATTCCCGCCGGATCAGGCGGGCTGATCAGCAGACCGGACAGGAAACCGGCGGTGATTACTGCCAGTAAAGCAATTACGATAGTTTCAAACTGTTTTTGGCGGCGCTCGTTTTGAAAAATAAGTAACCCCAGGGAGATTGAACCTACGATTGCCCCTCCCACTAGCAGGGGGAGGTTAAACAATAGCTGCAGGGCGATTGCGCCCCCCACGATTTCAGCCAAGTCGGTTGCGGCCGCGATTATTTCGGCTTGTATCCAAAAAGCGATTCGTTTGGTTTTCGGTAGACGTTGCCCTAAGAGCTGCGGTAGGGATTTTCCGGTTACTAACCCCAGTTTGGCGCTTTGATATTGGATGATAACCGCCATCAGGTTGGCCAGTACTAATACCCACACTAGGAGGTAACCGTAGCGAGCACCGGCGGTGATATTCGCCGCCACGTTTCCGGGATCCACATAGGCTACTGCTGCCACGAAAGCGGGCCCGAGTAAAGGCAAAATTCCTTTTTTAGCGGTCTGCTCAGCTCGGGGCAGTTTTTGAGAATCTGGGGTTAGTTGCCTTTTCATCGGTGAAGCTCATTCGTCCTTAGTTGGGAAAACTATTTCGGTTGCCAAGGCTTTCCCTTTCCCATCAAAGCATTTTTCGGCTCTTCTGTATCTAGATTTCGTACACCCGAAACTTTACTCTGTTTTCCATAAAGACGAAAACTGCCGCCACGACAGTTATAACCGAGATGCTCTTTTTAAGGACGAGCGATTTGACCTCTTAAAGCATGGGATATTTCTTGCAGATTTATCGGAGAAACCAACATCTGATAGCCCCGTTTACCAGCCGATACATAAATCTGTTCGTAAGCAAACGCCGACTCATCAATCACGGTCGGTAAATCTTTCTTCATTCCCAAGGGCGAACACGCTCCTTTTAAATAACCGGTGAGCGGGGTTAGCTTTTTCAAAGGCAACATTGCCAGGTGTTTTACCCCAAAACACTTGGCCGCAGCTTTCAAATCTAACTCGTGAGTAGCGGGCACTACCGCTACAAAGTGCTGCCCCGGCTCACCCTCGAGAACTAGAGTTTTAAACACTAAATTCGCACCTACCCCTAGCTCTTGTGCAATCGTGAGGGCATCCAAAAACTCGCCCTTTGAAGAAACCTGCGTCATTTGCACAGTAATCCCCGCATTTTCGAGGATACGCAGGGCGTTAGTTTTCACGTGTTTCTTCCCCATTGGCTCACCTATCCTTGAACCTGCACTCTCTTACCAGTGTACCCACCCGGTGGTTTAACCACTTATATGCCATGATTTTCCGAGTGCGCCACCGAGTCTAAATAATCGGCGTGTGTGAGCGCGGGAGTAGATTTTTCCTCCTGCCCAAGAATTTGGAAAACGTAGCGACGTTTTCCAAATTCTTATGCCCACCGCGCCCGCTCGGATAAAATCTACTCCCGTGCTTTTGGTAATCGCTTATCTTGCACTGCTAATCAATCAACCTAAAGCAAATCGGCGAGGATTAGCACTCCTAGTAGGATAAGTACACTGGGGAAAATAATCGCTTCAAAACGTTCCAGGATCTCTGCCAGCCCCATACGTCCAGTGATGAAACGGGCAAGAGCAAGCAGAACGCCAGCAAGCACTAAGAACACTGCGCTAAACAGCGCGATTTGCCACCAGGTGGAGAGGGCAAAAACTGGTAGATAGGCTGCGATTTCATCGCCCCCATTAGCCATAGTAACCAGAGCAACTGCGCCTACGCTAACCTTTTTCCCCTTTAGTTGTGCCTCGTCCTCGTCCTCGAAGTCCCTAGACCCAACACGCTCCCGGATTTCTCCGATTGCAGCTTTTACCCCTAATGCCAGGGGTATCAGCCCCAGGAAACGCAGGTACTCCTGCGGGATCACCAAACCAGAAATTGTGCTTAAGACTATGGCGGTCGCCAGGATAACCCCGAAACCTACATATTGACCGGCGCAGATACGCGCAGTAGTTCCCGGACGATTCTGTCCGTGAACAAACCACAAAGCCAGTAACGCCAAGTGGTCAATATTGGTGGCTACAAATAGCACTACCGCTTGCACGAGGGTCGAAAAAATCAAACTAGAGGTCACCCCTCCATTATTGCGAAAGAGTTCAGAAGTGAAGAAAACAGGGGCGAGGAATCGCAAAAAAGCCATAGAAGAACGTAAGCTGAAGCACGTGAAAGCAATTATGACAGTTACCGGCATTGACCACACCGGGATTATCGCGGCGGTATCCCAAACGCTCGCCCAAAACCAGGTGAACATCATCAATGTGTCGCAGACCTTGATGGATGAATATTTCACCATGATTATGCAGCTGGAATTCGATGAGGAACAGATAGGGTTAGCGCAGGTGCAGGCAGCTATGAAGCCAGTAGAGGAAGCCGAAGGGCTGGTTGTTAAAGTGCAGGCGGAAGCTCTCTTCAACGCCATGCACAAACTCTAAGCTACTTACCGTAAACCTACGCGGGCAGCCTTAATCGCAAGGGAGAATAATGGGACTGGATACCACCGGGGAAATCCTGGAAACCATACAGATGATTGCCGAGGATAACCTCGATGTACGCACCGTAACTTTGGGACTATCCCTACTGGACTGTGCGGATACTGATATTGAGCGAGCCTGCGCGCGGATTGAAGAACGGATTTTAAGCGCCGCCTCCCGCCTGGTTGCTACTGCCGAGGAAGTCGCGGGCGAGTTCGGGGTGCCGATTATTAACAAGCGCCTTTCGGTAACCCCAATCTCCCTGGTGGCAGCGGCTTGCCGCACCGATAATCCCCTCCCCTTCGCTCAGACACTCAATCGTGCCGGCAAAGCCGTAGGAGTAGATTTTGTGGGTGGCTACTCCGCGTTGGTACAGGCCGGTGCCACCCGCAGCGATTTAGCGTTGATGGAGTCCATTCCCGAGGCCTTAGCTACTACCGATATCGTATGTTCCTCGGTAAATATCGGTTCTACTCGCAGCGGCATAAATATGAGCGCGACCACAAAAATGGGTGAGCAAGTTCTCGCCGCCGCCCATAAAACTGCCGATAAAGACGGAATCGGAGCCGCAAAACTGGTGGTGTTTGCCAACGCGGTAGAAGATAACCCCTTTATGGCGGGCGCTTTTCATGGCGTGAGCCAACCCGATGCGGTGGTATCGGTAGGGATTTCGGGCCCGGGAGTAATCGAGAGGGCGCTCGCGGGAGTAAAGGGGCGTCCTTTTGAAGAATGCGCAGAGGCCATTAAGAAATCAGCTTTCAAGATTACCCGCATGGGGCAGCTGGTGGGGCAAACCGTAGCTAAACGTCTAGGGGTAAATTTTGGGATTGTAGATTTATCGCTCGCCCCTACCCCGGCAGTAGGAGATTCGGTGGCAGCAATTTTAGAAGAGCTGGGCGTAGAAGCGGTCGGAGCGCCCGGCACTACTGCGGCTTTGGCTTTGCTCAACGATGCGGTTAAAAAGGGCGGCCTGATGGCGTGTTCACTGGTAGGGGGACTTTCCGGCTCCTTTATTCCGGTTTCCGAGGACGCGAATATGATTCAAGCAGTCCAGCGCGGTTCTTTGAGTCTGGCGAAACTGGAAGCCATGACCGCTATCTGTTCAGTAGGTCTGGATATGATCGCGATTCCCGGTGACACTCCTGCCGCTACTATTACCGGTTTGATTGCTGATGAAGCCGCTATCGGGGTTGCCAACGGGAAAACTACTGCGGTGCGCGTGATTCCAGTACCGGGTAAAGGGGTAGGCGAAAAAGCGAATTTTGGAGGCTTGCTGGGCTGGGCACCAATTATGGAAGTAACCTCGCTGTCTTCAGAAAGGTTTGCGGCTCGCGGAGGACGTATCCCCGCCCCCGTACATTCCTTTAAGAACTAGAGGCCCCGAAAGAACTCCCCTAGAATCCGCCTGCGAAAAGCGCTATCTTCGGGAACAACTTCTATAGGGTCACCCTGAGAGATTTTTAATACGGTAGTCGAGTGTTTAACAGGGAGACTACAGCCCAATTCGTGGCTACAACCCGAAAGCGTCAAGGCGGAAACAAAAAGCAATATGCTAATTGGCTACAATTTGAATCGTTTCTGCATGTTTCAGCATTCTCTTTCCCCATTGCGAATAGATTGCAGAAAATGGTAACGCAAGTTCTGGTAAGTAACATCGGGTCATGGGAAAAAGTATCGCTCCAGATGCTAGAAGAGTATTCCGCTTACCCTTGCAAGAATACATAATCGTTGAGACTTGGGTAACCGGGAGGGCGTGGTTTATTATTTTTGACTCGCTGAGTTTTTCGAGAGTAATTCTGCTTTTTCCCTTAGGTATATTCGCCTTAACTGAATAAGGCTTACACGAAACAGTGAGCTCCGTTACGACGCAGTTAGCTATTCGTTTTAGAGTTTCTCCCAGACACAAGAAAATGGCGCTAAATGGGATGGGATAATCGCTGTCACAAAGCAGGTCGAGATGTAAGCCTCTAGCTAAAAAATCACCCTCAAGAAGAGAATAATCATCGTAGACGAACTGGGTAGCCCATAAACCTGCATAAATACCTGACTCCCCCTCAAACCCCAACGATTGAGATAGATGGGAAAACTGGTCAGCAATATCTAACTCTTGTTCATTAGCAGAAAAAAGTCCTTCGACGCTTCCTTGGATTTTGAACTGTAAAGAATGAAAATACACTGTCCATCCTACTATTCAATCTAAGCACGCTGGCGGGAAAGGTATACACGCAGTTAGGGTGTGCCTTTGATTTTTCAAAGGCACACCCTAAAAGTTCAGCTAAGTAAAATGTTGATTAATTCTCGCTGGTGAACAAATCGGTAGCTGCCGATTCTTCATCAGGAGTGACCGGAGATACCGCAGGTTCCACCGGAGCCGGCTGTTCGCCCTCGCTCTGCGATTCCGGTTGTGCTAGCACCGCCGGAAGCTGCTGCATGGGAGTCAGCCCCTCTAAACCGGTAGCGGTCTCAGAGCCGAGCAAACCCCGCATTTCTTCCAGGTAAGCGGCGATGGATTCGCGCTGACGCTCCAAGCGCTCCACCGTGCGTTGCGCGGCAGCGCGCTCTGCCTGAGCTTCGATACGAGCAGCTTCACGCACCTGCTCGGCTTCGCCCTCGGCAGCCGCAATCGTAGCTTCCGCCGCGCGACGCGCATCTTCCTGGCGGCGACGTACGACCGCATCAGTATCGGTCAGCAAGCGCTCTGCCCGCTGCAAGGTTTCACCCAAGTGCTTCTCGGCGTCTGCCACCTGAGCTTTAGCAGCAGCCACCATCGCGGAAGTCTCGGAACGAGACTGCTCATGAGCCTGAGCATCAGCCTCGCGAGCAGCTGCCCGTGCTGCCGCAATCTCAGTTTCTGCCTCTTGACGCATCTGCTGAATCTCGGCACGGATACTATCGGCGCTTTCCCGCGCCTCTTTCAAAATGCTTTCAGACTGTTTGCGAGCATCAGCCAAAGTCTTTTCTGCCTGTTCTTTAGCTTCTTCCCGAGTCTTGGTAGCCTCGGTCAAAGAGGACTCGCGCAACGCCTGTGCCTCCGCAGTAGCATCATTACGCAGCTGAGAAGCCTCTTGCTCTGCCTTTACCCGCATCTCTACATAGTCTTTTTCGGCCTGAGCACGCTGCAATTCGGTTTCCCGATCAACAGTTGCTTTCAAATCAGAAACCTGGGTGTTAGTCTCTGCCCGCAGCGAGGAGGCTTCCCGCTCTGCCGCGGCAACCAGTTCATCAGCACGATGCTGGGCATTAGTTAGAACCGTCTCGGATTCAGTGGCAGCAGTGGTGGTGCGCTCTTCAGCCTCGCGCCGCGCCTCTGAAATTAAGGAAGCCGCTTCCGCCTCTGCTCGCTCTGACATATCCTGAGCGTTCTTGCGAGTCTTCTCCATCAGCTGCTCCGCCTCGGCATTAGCCTTGTTAATGACGGCAGTAGACTGTTCTTCCGCGCTGCGCAGGAGCTGTTCTATCCGAGCACCAATCCCCGTATAGGAACTGCGATCAGAAGAACGCAGCTGCTTTTGCGCTTCTGCGAGCTGTTCACCTAAATCTACATTGCGCTGATCAACCGTATCGAGTCGCTGTTGCAACTCGCTAATCTGGTTGTTCAAAGTCTGAATCTGTAAATCGACCTGAACGCGATCATAACCGCGCATTACGATCGGGAAATCGGTTTGTTCTTCCACCTGGTCCTCCCTGAAGATTAGCTGCTGAGATTGGGCACTACCTGGAACATTTTAGTCCATTGTTTCAATAGCGCGAAACCCCGTATCATTGCCTAGTCTTTCACTTATTAAGGCTTCAAACCAAACATTAATCTAAAATTGACCCTAGTCACACCCTGGACGAGCTGTAAGCATCATGGGCATAAAGAAAGTACAGTTATAAATAGTTGGTAAATGACAGTTGGGGGAAACTGGTGAACACTTTCTTACGTAGATATTGGCTTCCACTGCTACTGGTAATCGTAGGTTCAATAGTTGCGCTTTGCGGGGTGGGCACTGCCACTGTTTGGAAACCCTCCCCACAGGTATCGGCTTCTTTACCCTCCAGCTCCCAAAAGCAAAACCTAGCTATTACCAGACCGGGAATGTTTGAACTGTACAATTCTGCCACCAAAATTACGGTATCCGGTCAGGGAAAAGTGGCGCTCGCAATTGGGCGTTCTGCCGATGTTAGCGCCTGGGCAGCTGATTTGAATTATGTGGAAGTGACCGGGCAAAAAGATAAAACCACTCTTTTAACCGAGCCTCACCGCGGAAAAGCAGATTCGCGCCAGCCCGGAGAAGCCGCTGGTAGGGATATGTGGCTGAAATACAAAGAGGCAGACGGCGGTCAAATTAGCGAAACTTGGAATCGTTCCGAGGGCGCGTGGTCAGTAATTGCATGGTCAGAGGAAGGTAATGTGCAACTGACTATGCAATGGACTCAGGCAGTCTCCACCCCTTGGTTCTGGCCACTGCTAGTTGCGGGAGTGCTGTTAATACTTGTCGGCGCGATAGTTGCCGTGGTTATTTTCCGTTTCGCGAAAGCTGCTGCTAAAGAGGAAGAGCAGGTGCGCGAGCAACGTAAATTGCGGGCTGAACAGGCTCCAGACAGTCAAACGGAGCAAACTGTACAGATGCCGTCTTTGCAAACAGTCGCTCATCCTCCCTCCCGTAGTGATTTGCGGAAGGCACGTGAACGCGGGGAGGAAACAATCGAGGTTGAGGGAGTCAAGTTCCCGACGGGCTTGGTTCCGGTGGTGCGTACCGATGAGGACGGAAACCCGATTAACCCTCTCGCGGCTACTTCAGCAGAACCCGAAATTTCCGTACCCAAAATAGCTGCCCCGGTTATGGTTGCTGACGATTCGTCCTCGTCAGAGCCGATGGCTACCGAAACGCGACCTGTAAACCAAGTTGGCGCAGATAAACTGAGTTCCGCGTCAGCGAGCCAACTGCCAGCGGAATCTTTTGCGTATACACAGGGAGCACAACCAGTGATTTCTGATAACTCGGCGCAGTCCTACCAGCCAGAACAATCGTTACAACCGGAAGCTTCCTTTAATCCGGCACAGTCATATCAACCGGAACAATCGTTCCAACCAGACGCTTCCTATAACCCCGCTCAATCCTATGAACCGGCGCAACCTTACGAACCCGCGCAATCAATCGAGCCAGCCCAGCCCTACCCGGTTGAACAAGCAGCGCAGTCCTACCAGCCGGAAGCCTCCTTTAACCCAGCACACTCCTATCAACCAGAACAGTCACACCAGCCCGAGCAGTCATACCAGCCCGAAGCGTCCTATAACCCAGCACAGTCCTACCAACCGGAACAATCCTTCCAACCAGACGCTTCCTATAACCCCGCTCAATCCTATGAACCGGCGCAACCTTACGAACCCACGCAATCAATCGAGCCAGCCCAGCCTTACGAAGCTACTTCCTCCCCGATAAACACGGGTGAATGGTTTGAAGACGATAACTTTGATTTAGACGGGCTAGGCGAAGGCCCTGATATTGACGATTTCGAGGGCGAATCAACATTCGAGCAAAGCCAAGGAGGTAGCAACTAATGAGAAGCACGCGAACACTGTTATCCCTAACCACAGCCAGCTGCCTGACGATTGCGAGCCTCGCAGGCTGCACCTCTACTGCCCAACGTAAAGAAGTACCCAAAGCCACCCAAACCGAGAGCTATCCGGCGCTACAAATCGAACAGGTAACCCCCATCCTCAAAGCGGTAAATGCCGCTCTAGCGGCAGGTGACTCAAAATTTGATGCCGGAAAACTCGCTCCGCGAGTAGGCGGACCGGCACTAGCAATGCGCAGTGCCCAATATAAAATGCATCAAAAGAACAGCCAAGTAACCCCCACCACTCTGCCCACCAGCTCAGAGCTAGCCACCGTTACCTCTTCAAACAGCTGGCCACGTTCCCTGATAAATGTAACTGGCGCAGATAAAAACGGTGCAAAATATGTGCAAGTAATCAGACAAAGTAAGGCAACGAACCCCTACCAACTGTGGCAGTGGATGCAACTACTACCGAAAGCGGCGCTACCTGAAACTGATGTGGTTGCCCGAGGTTCAAAAACCTTAGATGTCAAGAATGACTCCAACTTGTTACTCTCCCCAGAAGCAGCCGTAACCGCTTGGGCACAGACCGTGTTCGATCAGAAAGCGAAAAATGCCGATAAGATTTTTGTAGACCCCCTCATGGAGGGAAAACGTCAAGAGCTAAAGGCGCTAACCGATGGGGTAGGTAATGCTGGTAAAGTTGCTTCCACCATCACTCCTAGCGACTTTAAAAACAACACTTTAGCGATTAATCTCCCCGCGAAAAATGGCGCGCTAGTGGCAACTACCTACACTCAGGAAGTTAAGCTGACCGATGTAAAGCAAGATAAGCCCATCACCCTTAGCGGAGATGTGGTTAATCTGCTAGATAATGGCAAAGTCACAGAAAAGGCAACTTGGAGTCGGGTTATCTGCCTAATGATACAGATACCCCCCAAGAACACTAAGGATGCAAAAGTACGGGTGATTGCGGCGTCTGAGGTTTTGACGTCAGCATCTAAGTAAGGAAGGTTCAAAATGGCGCAAACCCATGGAGCGGTAGATTTATCTCAGTTCGCTGCTAATAACTCGTCAAAGCCTGCGCACTCCGCTCCTACTACTGGTCTTACCCCAGATTCCACCTATATGAACAGTTCGAGCGGCAATCCCCAAGACGCAGGAGAGCTTATTCCCGGACCGTTTATCCGGGACGCCGGTGACGACACTTTTGAAGAAGTCGCCGAAACTTCCCTCAAAGTACCGGTTATTCTGGATTTATGGGCGCCATGGTGTAGCCCCTGTAAACAGCTAGGTCCAATCCTTGAAGAACTCGCCCGCGAGTATCAAGGGCGTTTCCAATTAGTGAAAATAAATGTGGATGAAGCCCCACAAATAGCACAGGCTTTCCAAGCACAATCTATCCCTATGGTGATGGCTTTGATTGGCGCCCGGCCTGCACCCCTATTCACTGGCGCACAACCAAAATCTCAAATAAAACCGCTTATTGACCAGGTTCTCCAAATTGCTGCCCAAACGGGACTGCACGCAAAAATGGCAGGAGATAACGACCTCGAACAGCAAGATCTGCGCACAGAAGAAGAAAAAGCCGTAGATGCACTATTAGAGGACGGAAAATACGATGATGCCCTAGCACAGGCGCAAAAACTGCTTCGCAATTCCCCCGAACAGGCCTCGCGATATCAGGCATTAGTGGACAAAGTTTCTATGGCGCAGCGACTAAATTCCCAAAAAGGGCAGGATGATTCCAATCCCCTAGTGTTGGCCGATCGTTTCTTTGAAGCCGGAAATGAGCCTCAGGCTTTCGATTTACTGCTATCTTTAATCGCAGATTCAGCTGATGAACAACAGGACTCCTATCGCCAACGCTTACTGGAACTATTCCGCCTTTCCCGTAACCCCGACGCGGTAAAAATGGCACGGCAACGCCTATCTAGGCTACTTTTTTAGGCAACCCGCAGTTTTTACGCTAATCGGTTTGTAAAATCTAAAGTTCCTCTAGCTAAAAAGCTCAAGTGCGCCCTTAGTCCAAATAGTCTAGTTAGACTGAAATAGACTACTGCTATTAAGAGGGGGGATCATGGAAATAAAACCCGATTTCGTAGACGCTTACGACCCGCAAGAGGGCGCACACAAAGCTAAGGCTCTTTTTGAAGAGACTTTCGCGACCTCCCCGGTAGGGGTGTGGCGAGCTCCTGGTCGGGTGAATGTGATTGGGGAACATACTGACTATAACGGCGGGAAAGCGCTGCCCCTAGCTCTCCCCCACGCCGTATATGTAGCGCTTAGACCGCGCGAGGACGATCAGGTAAAAATCATTTCCGAAGATTTCCCTGAGCTAAACTGTCTAAAGCTATCTGATTTAGCAGAAAACTATCCCAGCAGCGGTCCGGGAGCCTTTATCGGAGGGGTGATTCTCGGGTTAGCTGAGGTGCTTAAAACGCGCGGCCTACCCCAAAAAGCTGAGCAACTGGCACAAAAAATCCCAGGACTGGAAGTAGCGGTAGCTTCTAGCGTTCCTTTAAGTGCCGGACTGTCATCTTCGGCAGCTTTGGAGTGTGCAATTGCAGTGGGGATTGATGAGCTAGCTTCACTAGGGCTTTCTGAAACTCCAGAAGGACGAAAACTACTGGTAGAGGCGGGTAAACTAGCAGAAAATCGCTATGTGGGCGCGCCCACTGGAGGTTTGGATCAATCGGCATCAATGCTCTGCGAAAAAGATCAGGTACTAGAGCTGGACTGTGCCAGCTGGAACACCCGTCTACGCCCCTTTGATTTACCGGCTCGAGGATTATCGCTACTGGTAATTGATACCCGTACCTCACATAATCTTGCAGATGGTCAGTATGGTCTGCGCAGGGCAGCGTGTGAGAAAGCCGCTGAACTTCTAGGGGTACAGGAACTAGGAGAACTGGTGCCAACCACTATTTCGGAGCGTGACAATCTAACCAATCTGGATACGCCAGATTATCCTCCCCTCTGGGTTAGGGAACAGCTAGATAAGCTCTCTGATGCTAGCTTGCGCCCTCGCGTTTGTCACGTCCTCACCGAGATTGCCCGCTGCCAGCGTCTGTGCGAGCTGTTAGAAACTGGAGCAGATATAGCGAAGTGGCGCGACCTACTTGATGCTTCTCACGAGTCCTTACGTCGTGACTACGAGGTTTCTTGTGAAGAATTAGATTTAGCAGTACAGACTGCTCGCAATATGGGCGCTTACGGGGCGAGAATGACTGGAGGAGGCTTCGGAGGGTGCGCGATTACCTTGGTCGGCGCTGACCAGGTGGAAGCCACTGCCAAAGCGGTAGTACAGACATTTAAGGATTCTGGCTTTAACCAGCCACGATTCCTGTCCGTTTCACCTGGTGAAGCCGCTGCAAAAGTGGAATAGAACTTTTGCCCGCACCAGAAGTTTCCTCTGGTGCGGACGCCAGCGGAGAGTTTTTAAGATAATCGAACTCTTTTCTTTACCTCACCAGGTTTTATAGGTACGCTCACCCATTTCTTTCGGGAATAATGTAGTATTATTTCTGCTGCTTATTCGTTACTTACGAAATACCAGGTCTAAAATAACTGTCCCTAAGGGAGTAAGATGGATATAACCGTTTCCCGGAAGATTAACCTATATAGATGGCTATTTACCTTGGGAATAGTAATTTATCATTCAAAATCTTTGGCGGCATTCACCAGTCCGGAAACTAAAATCGGTATCATAGCAAAAACCTATGTAATCTTAGCAAATCAGCTAGGTTTTACCTCAATGAATTTTTTCTTTTTTACTTCCGGTTTTTTACTCTATTTCAATGCCAGCCCCCCCTCAATAGGGCGGAAAATGAAATCCCGAGTTAAATCACTGCTGCTGCCATTTTTATTATGGCAAGTTACAGTTCTTATTTTAATGACGCTGACCCGTCCCTCAGAAGCAAGACTCCATCTCAACCCGATAGATTCATTTTTCTGTTCACCAGTTGCGGGACCACTTTGGTATTGCCTTGCCCTTTTAATCCTGATGTTGCCCGCTCCCCTAATAGTGCGGATTAAGCACAAATCAGTGCTAACCGTACTGACAATCGCTATCTTCACCTATTTAATTGCTCGCCATTTAGGCTACTTCCCAGAACCTTTATCATTTAAACGGTGGTGGTGGTATGGCAATATGATTAGCTATCTTCCGAGCTATATTTTAGGGGCATACATCGGAATAGTTCGACCAAATCTAATTGTTAAACCAAAAACTAACAATAACTTCTGGGTACTATTTGGTATTTTCCTTACTGTAATCGTAACAGTGCTGTGGCACTATTCCCCCGGAATGCTCTCAGATGTAAATTTTGGATTGCTGCAATTAATTGGGATGTGGCTACTATTAAAATCCACTTGGCTTACGAAAGATATGCCCAAATTTTTTGATTGCGCTTTTTACGTATTTGCCCTGCACAATCCGATATTAATTCCAGAATTTGAGCTGCTGATACTTCCGCTATTCAGCATCTTCGTTCCCTTTAACGATTTAGAAATTCTTACCCTAAAACTATTGGAGATTGTTTCTATAGTATTGGCAAGCTGGGCTCTAAAGCTACTATTTGACCGGATATTTCCAGCTAAATTCTCAAAGATGTTTACTGGTGGCAGATAACCGGAACAATATAGATATCTGCCAATCTGCGGAGAGTAAGGGATTCGAACCCTTGATACCCTTGCGGGTATAACGGTTTTCAAGACCGTCTCCTTCGGCCACTCGGACAACTCTCCTATCCGTGCCTAGAACACTAGGTATCCCCTATGTTACAGGGGATACCCGCGCGCCCTAAAATCCGCCAAAGATTTTCCTCTTGGCAGATTCTGGTGGCAACGGTTTATCTAACTGTCCGTGAGCTAGCGCTACCGCAAATGCCGGAGCTAACGGCAAACGCGGTAACAATAACGCCTGCACCGCGTGATAAACACTGTCACGCAGCTTTTGATTCTCTAAATCCAAAGGCTGATTCTCCGGGGAAAGCCGGTGGACAATCCGTCCCCCGCGCACCAGGAAATACTCATAGGCGAAATCAATCCAGGAGCGGTAGCAATGCTCATAATGCTCGCCGTCCTCTACATCTGCCCCCTCTTGCTGGGCTACCCTAAGCAAAGTAACTGCCGCCCCTATAGCCTCAAACTGCACCCAAGCTTGGCGGTCACGAATAAGAGGCTTCCCCGACCAATCCACAGTAAACACGAAACCGGGGGCACCATCCCTGCGCCAAGCGTCCTCGCGGGCACGCTCAAACAATCCAGTTGCAGCCTCAATCATCCAGTCAGGAACTTCTTTACCGGAAGTCTTAAGCATCGCCCTGGCCTCTAAAATTAGGCGCGAAAACATGAAAGAATGCCCGATATCGGATCCATAGGCACGGTGGGTTTCCTGAGGATTGTCAAGATTGTAGTCCAGCAGCGGGTTCCATTCGGAATCAAAATGTTCCGGAAGTCGCCAGTTATACTCCCGAGATACCCGAGCTACCCGCTGTAGAATCCGCATAGTTCGCTCTAACCATTGGCTGTCGTTAGTTACCTGCGCTAAAAGCATATAGGCCTCTGCCATATGCATATTTGAGTTAATACCCCGATAGTCCTCACAAACCGAGTAGTCACGGTTATAGCTTTCACGAACCATGCCAGCATCTTCATCCCACCAGTGAAGATTATTCTCGCGAATAGCTTCTTGCATTAGCTCATTTGCGCCAATCCGATCCGCGGCAGTCGCCGAAGCCGCCCCCAAAAGCAAAAAAGCATTCGAGTAAGAATGTTTATCATCACGACCCGGATAGGCGACCGCACGTCCTTGTTCATCCAGTTCATGGTCAATCGCATCAAACCAGCCACCATTTTCTTCATCCCGGAAATACTGGTTAAGGCAGCGAATACCGTGTTCTACCAGGCGGCGACAACCAGGAATCCCGAGCAGCACCCCCAGAGAAAACACATGCACCATTCTGGCGGTTAAATAGAGTTGAATAGGCTGATCCAAATCGACTTCACCGTTACGATCGAGGCAGGCGAATCCGGTTTTTACCTCCGATTTACGTCCGTAATCCAAAAGATCTTGCAAACGCGCAGACAGCCAGCGATTATGCTCGATTGAGTCGAACCAAAACATCTTTCAGCTCCTTTATAGGTAAGTTATATTCAGAGGTAGCAGGTTAAGCTGCACAAGTATTAACGAAATTCCATGTTGATACCAAGTGGAGATACCTTGTCGGTTAAAGAATCCACAGCTAGATAATCGACTCCGCTCTCGGCATAGGAGGGCGCGTCCTCGATATCTAGATTCCCACTGACTTCCAGCAAAGTTCCGGGATTAATAGTTGCCCGATGCTCGGCTGCCAAAGTTGCTTGCTCAGGGCTAAATCCCCGTAGACGCAACAAATCTACCTGCATCTTTAATAAGGGATCTAGGTATTTGGTTGCCTCGATTTCTACTTCGATAGGTTTACCTGAAGCGCTGGTTCGCACATGATTCATCACATCCCCCAGCCCCGTCCCCAGCTGCAAGTGTGCTGCTCTTACCAGTGGGAATGAGCCTATTCCTAGACGGGAAGTCATTCCCCCTCCTGCTCGCACCGCATATTTTTCAAGTTCACCTAAGCCCGGAGTAACCGAGAGGGTATCTCGCACCACTAATTTGGTCTGCGAGAGTGCCTGCGCCCACTGCGCCGTCTTGGTAGCAATCCCCGACAGGTGAGAAAGAAACCATAGACATAAATCTCCCGCTTCCAACAATCCACGAGTATTGCCACTAAGTTCAAGCACGGTGGTTCCCGAAGTGACCTCGGTTCCATCGGCTACGCGCAGGTGTAACTGGTAATCCCCTAGTACCTGAGAAAGAATCTCGCGAGCGAGTGGAATTCCGCAGATAACGCCATCTTCACCAGCATTAAACCGCACTCGATTGCGGGTATTCTCGGGGATAGCAGCCCGGGTTGCAATATCGGGACCGTATCTGCGTGCTTCCTCAAGAGCGCGCGCAACTAGCTTAGGTACGTAATCCCCCTGGGGGTATTGCAGGAAATCAACCATTGATTCTCTCCATCCTATCGGCGGCTACTGTGGATGCCCGTGGACGCCCTCCCCCAATCCTTTCATGCTTTGCGCTGAATTTTATGGTTTTACTACTGGCTCTAGTAGCTCTTTGCCCCCTAGGTAAGGACGCAACGCCTGCGGTACATATACGGAGCCATCGGCTTGCTGATGGTTTTCCAGGATAGCTACCAGCCAACGAGTACAGGCTAAGGTACCGTTCAAAGTAGCGACCGGCTGAGTTTTTCCGTTCTCGTCCCGGTAGCGAATCCCCAGGCGGCGCGCCTGATAGGTAGTGCAGTTCGAGGTAGAGGTTAGCTCTAGGTAGCGTTCTTGGCTGGGCAGCCAGGCTTCACAGTCGAACTTGCGGGCTGCTGAAGTTCCCAAGTCCCCAGCAGCGGTATCGATTACCCGATACGGCAGTTCAACTTTTTGCAACATTTCCTCTTCCAACGCCAATAGGCGCTGGTGTTCTGCTTCAGATATTTCTGGACGGCAGTAAGAGAACATTTCTACCTTGTTGAACTGGTGTACCCGAATAATTCCGCGCACATCTTTTCCATGGGAACCGGACTCCCGGCGGTAACAGGCTGACCAGCCGGAATAACGTAGAGGTTCTTCTCCTAGTTCCAGGATTTCCCCGCCATGGTAACCACCGAGGGCGACCTCGGAGGTACCTACCAGGTAGAGGTCATCGGCGGGTAGGTAGTAGATTTCTTCGGAATGCTCGGTTAAGAAACCGGTTCCGCGCATCGTATCGGGAGTGACCAAGGTGGGAGTGGTCATGGGGATAAATCCATGCTGCTCTGCCAAATCCCAGGCGCAGGTAAGTAGCGCCAGTTCCAGACGTGCCCCGATGCCTCGTAGATAGTAGAAACGGGAGCCAGAGACTTTAGCGCCTCGCTTAACGTCGATTGCCTGCAGCATCTCCCCGATTTCCAGGTGGTCGCGAACTTTGATTCCCTCCGCTGCGAAGTCTCGAATCGGCTGACCGCGGTGAGCAAGTACTACATAGTCGTCCTCACCACCGGTAGGAGTTCCCGCCATAATAATATTGGGCAGCTTTTCGAGGAGCTGGCGAGATTTTTCTTCTGCTTCCCCCGCCTGTAGCTCAGCTGCTTTAACCTTGGCGGATAGCTCTTTTGCTTTCGCCAGTATTTCTGCGCGCTCATCGGGAGAGGCTTTCCCGATGGTTTTAGAAAGTGCTTTTTGTTCGGCTCGTATTGCTTCGAACTGTTGCTGTTTGTTCAGCCGCTCCGCATCTGCAGCAAGAACCGCATCAATGCGGCAGGGATCATCCCCGCGAGCGATAAGGGATTCTTTAGCTATCTGTGGGTTCTCGCGCAACTGTCGAATATCAATCATGGGTTTATCATATCGTCATCTATTGGCGATTCTCATCTTGCTTCACCTCTCGGTGTCGCTAATAGACCGAGCACCAGTAATCGATTGCTTTAGCATCAATCATTCAGCGAATTGTTTAGACTTGAGTCTATGACTACTGCGCTCTGGATTTTGGTGATTGTAGCTGTACTTTTAGGAATCATTTCTTTAGTTTCAACTATTAACGCCCGTCATCTCGCTAATCGCGCCATGAAACTAGCGATTAAGCAAGGGTTTTCAGCTCCCGCAGCTACCTGTGCAAATGACTCTTCCAAACGGGTAGCGATTATTTATAACCCTACAAAGATTTCTAACCTGGATGATTTCCGGCGCACTGTAACCCAACGCGCCCAAGCCACCGGGTATGACGAACCTATTTTTCTCGAAACGGACGAGGAATCCTTAGGAAAAAATCAGGCAAAACAAGCAATTGAGCAACAGGTGGGACTGGTTATTTCAGCTGGTGGAGATGGCACGTTACGGATTATTGCGGCAACCCTGGCCGAAAGCCGAATTCCGCTCGGAATTTTGCCACTAGGAACCGGAAATCTTTTGGCCAGAAACCTTAATATCCCGGTTGATTCTTTGCGACGAGCCTGCGAAATTGCTTTTACAGGTAAAAATACCGAAGTCGATTTAGGGCATCTAAAAACTGAAACTGGAGAAGATTTTCCTTTCCTGGTGATGGCGGGTATCGGATATGACGCGGAAGTTATGGATAAGGTATCGACTAAATTAAAAGCCTCAATCGGATGGGGAGCCTATGTCGTGTCGGGTATCGCCGCCTCTAACAATCCTCCTATCACTATGGATATTTCCTTTGGAGACCAGTCCCATACCCGTACTCGTAAAGTAAATACCCTGCTCTTTGCGTCTTGTGGGGAACTGGTTGGCGGGATTCCTTTACTCCCAGAAGCTAATCCTCATGATGGTTGGCTTGAGGTACTAATGCTGAGCGTGCGGGGAGGCCTAATCGGTTTACTAGAAGTCACCACTAGAGTATTTCGTGACACTTTGGGGTTGAAAAGACTAACCGCAGGATTGGTTTCAAAAACCGATGTGACCCGTACTCGCCGAGCTAGCGCCAAGGTACATGGCGAGGCGCGAATGATTCAGGTTGATGGGGACCCGGTGGGCAGCTATCGTGAAATCTCTGCTTGGCTTGACCACGGGGCAATAGTCGTGCGCGTCCCCTAGCCCCCTTAGCTTCCACCCAATTTGCTCGCCTATTTACGTAAAATCGAGTCTACCCAGCCTCTTGCCCGCCTAAAATCAGTGTCCCCCGTGCGCGGGGCATGATCATTTCGCATCTGATCGGCGCGAGCGTATGAACCCAAGAAACGTAAATCCTCACTAATGCGATATAAACCGCGTAACGCCGACTGTACGCGTTCTTCCCTAATATGTCCGTCAAGGTCGATACTGAAAACATAACGCCCAGCTTGCCCCGCTAAGGGACGGGATTCAATCCGGCTAAGGTTAATTCCTCGCGCCGAGAATTGTTGCAACATTTCGAGGAGGGCGCCAGAACGATAGTCATTAGGTAAACGCACTTGAATCGTAGTTTTATCCGCTCCACAAGGATCGGGGACGTGACCGGGATTGGCTAGTTCCACAAATCTGGTTACCGCCCCATGATTGTCGGCCACGTCCTCGAATAGAGCAGTTAGCCCATAGGAGAGGACGGCCGCGGAGGAAGCTAAAACCGCTTGGAAGGAGGCGGTTTCCTCCTCGGCAAGTATCCGGGCTGATTCTGCGGTAGAGGTGGTGGCTACGTGAACCACGTTCGGCAAGTTATCGGCAACCCAGTTTCGACACTGCGCCCAAGCATGGGAGTGGGTGCCAATCCGTCTAATTTCGCTCAGCTGGGTACCGGGACGCACCCCTAATGTGAACCCGACCGGGACTATCATTTCTGCCACAATCTGCAAACGTTTGTCCCAACCCAGGGAATCAAGAGTGGCGCTTACTCCCCCTTCGATGGAGTTTTCAATCGGAACCACTGCCCGCTGCGCTTTACCGTCGCGCACCATATCCATGGCTAGGCGCTCCCCAGCGCAGGGAAACAGCTGGGCATTGTCTGGCGCTACTTGCAGTAACGCCTGGTGGCAGAAAGTTCCTACTGGCCCTAAGAACGCATAGCTTGTTACTGAAGCACTCATCTCCACTTCCTTTTTCACTGCTATCACGATACTAGGAAAATGTTACTCACCCTTAGCGAGCCAAAAGAATATGCCTGCGCAAAACGCGGCGCGCAGCGAGCCGCCCTGGCATATTGTCATAGTGTCTTTTCGGACTCGGGTATCTGCTCACGGTGAGCGACCCGATAAACCATTCCTGGTTTTTGGTTTAGCGCCGCTTCCAAAAACTTGCGGCGTTTAATATGAACCCGGCGGGCCCGGAGCTTTAGCACTGCTTTCAACACGTCAATAAACTGGTGCAGGCGGTGCATTTGGGATTTAAAATCTCGCCGACTAACGCGGTGGGTAAAGTTTACGGGAACTTCTTTAACCGCAAACCCGGCTGTGATTAAGCTGATGGTCATGTCGGTTTCTACTCCCCACCCTGCTGCCAGGGGTACAGCAGCTTGGAAAGCAGCGCTGGTTAGGCAACGTTGTCCAGAGAGAGGAGCTTGCGGATTCCAGCCAGTAGTGCGCCTAATAGCCCACTTAGATAGCCCCAGCACAAATCCGTGACCGCCCGCACCTGCCGGCTTGGGTAAAACCGCAATCGTACAATCTGCCTCGCCTTTAACTACTGGCTCTATCAGTGGGGCTGCCTCGGCAGCACTTTCCCCTAAATCAGCGTCAAGGAAGAGTAGTAACGGAGGAGTTTTCCCCCTAATAGCCCGCATGGCAACCACTTTCGCCCCAGTTTCCATTGAAGAGGCTTTACCTCTGGTGACGGTATGACGGACAGTAACTGCACCCGCTTGGCGAGCAATCTCACGAGTGTCATCAGCTGAACCGTCATCTACTACTACGATTAGTTCCAGATTAACGAAAGGCAGGGCTTTTACCGCCCGAACAGTCATCCCAATCCGCTCGGCTTCGTCCTTGGCGGGAATAATTACCGCTACCCGCGGGGTTACCTGTTTACCTGGATTTTCATGCATATGTTGCCTCAGTTGCACCTAGTCTTTAGGCTCAAACTTTATGGTTACATTCTAACCATAAATAGGCTACTTCTGAATCGCTTTACCCCTGCTTGAATTAAAAAACAGGTTTATATTTTCGCGGTGCACGTCGTAACTTTGAAACCCGTTAGATAACTATGCCATATCTTATTTTCTTTCTTGTTTTTCACTCGTTTAGTTCCTCAAACCCTATCCTCTGCTGCTAGTGTCGATAAAGAACAGCAGCGGGTTAAACTTAACTAAGTTAGATTTCACTTAGAGGAGGGAGGATTGGGTGGCTAGCTCTGGGCGCATAAAACGTAGACTGTTTCGGCTAGTCGTAACGATTCTTACTCTGACGCTAGTGGCAATCATCAGTGGAGCAGCTTTTTTGTGGTTCCGTTATTCTGCTCGCCAGGCGGCTGCTACCGGTTATTTCAAAACGAAACCGGCATTAGAGGAAGACTTTCAAGCCAATGCCTATGGAATCAGCGCCTTTGTTCCCCTCCTTGGTCAGCAAACCCCACTAGAACCCGTAACTTACGGTGAATACCGCGTTATGGCTGGGGTTACCAAAACTGGCAGTGGAGCCATTGTACAACTGGCAGAAAACGGCACTTCTAGCTGGTCAGTTGATTTGAACGCCCCCTTAACTGCCTGTGCCCGCCAACCCATCGGAGGAAAATCAGGAGATAATCGTTTCCTACCCTGTCTTTACCGCTCTGGAAATGGTTCCGGTATCGCCATGGTTGATTTAAAAATGGGTACTGCCAAGTGGATTTGGGAATCTAGCGACTATTACGTAAATATCGCCACCGAAGGCACTCAAATAGTGTTGGTTGGTGACGATCTTTCTCTGCTGCGTCTATCTGAGCAAGGTGAACAATTAACCGAGGGTCTGACTTCCCAAAAGCCCTCTGACCCGCAGTTCCAACCTGATGTTGGCGGATGTAGCCTCGATGGCAACCCTACACGGGAAGCTCCCGAAAGTTTTGAAACTTTCTCGCAAACACTTTGGGTTATCGGCCATAAAGGAATCAATTACCTGGTAGACCCGGAAACTAATCAGATTCAAGTGGCAAGCCCCGGAAGAATCATCCGAAATGCTGACGATACTGCCTGGGCACTCAGCCCTAAGGACGGTTGTGTCCGCTCCTTCTTTATTCAGCCTCAACGCGGTCATGTGAGCGTCCTACCCGAGGGAACAACCGTGCCAGCTGACAACTCGGGTCACTTGACAGAGATGGTTCAAAAGGGCGGAAAGCTCTTCAAAATGGATTGGACGACGCTTCGATCCCTGCGGGCGGTTTTTAACGATAGCGAGATGAAGCTTCAGACCGGCAGCCAAGTTTTACAGACCCCAAACGCCCTATATATTGCGAGCAACAAAGAATTGGAATGCTATTCCCGCAAAAATGGCGCGCAACTGTGGTCTTTTAGCGAAAATGTTAAAGATTTACGAATACATCAAGACATTTTGCTTTATACCACCGAAAACGGGCAGTTAAAGGCAGTTTCTACCGCCGATGGCATTGAGTTATGGAGTCAGGAAATCTCCGAGAATTCTCGTCTAGAACCCATAAAAGACACTAAACAAATACGCACCCTCAGCCCCCAGGGATTACGGGCTTGGGGAGTGCACTCCCAGGAAAACTATTCAATTGCTAAAGGCGCTGCAAATCCGATTACCCCAGCAGAACCAGGTCTAACCTTCCCAGTTGATTCCTGTATCCGGGTCAGTAACGTAGATGGTTCCGGCAGCTCCTACCAGGTGAACTTTTCTCGTGTTTCCTGCAAATTAGAGGGAGCAGAAAAGATTGTCCGGGTTATTGATACCGGGCAGATTGAACGAGGCAAAACGGCGAAAGATTACATCAGCAAATGCCTGGAAGATTCTAAGGCTACCAGCGCTATCACGGTAACCAGCGCAATTGCTGACCCGAAAATATCTGCCTTGTGTACCGGTCAAGTCGCCACGGGCACTACACAGGTTCCATCACGGTAAATCTGCAGAGTGACCTCTTGATGGGCTTGTTTTTTGGACAGCTGCATCTCGAGTCCCGCCTCTGCCTGTCCCCTGTATTCTTCGTTTCCGTGATGCCAAGCCACTTCCGCTAAATACTTCCCGCGTCTTACCCGTAAATTATTGGCTCTAGCCGGTATCCCCTGCCCATCAGTACCCATCCTTAAAGCCCCTGGGGCTAAACCAAGCTCTGTACCGTCCTCGATTACAATCCCGAAATCTTTTGCTGCTGCCGGGCTTAAAAACGGGCGGTATCCCAGGAAAGATGCGGCTGTTTTAGAGCCCGGGTGTGTCCAAATCTGTTCGGAGGCATTGGAAACTAGAATCTGTCCTTTGTCCATGATTACGATTTGGTCAGCCAGCGAGAATGCTTCATCTTGATCATGGGTTACATAGATAACCGTTAGTTTCAGGTCACCAATTATTTGACGCAAAACTATCAAAAGTTCCTCACGCAGGGCTCTATCGAGGGCGGACAATGGTTCATCAAGCAGCAACAGTTCTGGCTGGGGAGCTAGGCAACGCGCCAAAGCCACTCTTTGCGCCTGTCCCCCCGAAAGAGTATCAATCGCCCGATCCTCATACCCCGCAAGCCCTACAGTTTCCAGCAGTTCTCGAACTTTCCTGCGCCTTTGGGTTTTAGGAAGCTGCGACAGTCCATAGGCTACATTTCCGTAAACATTGCGATTGGGGAAAAGCTGCCCATCTTGAAACATCATCCCGAAGTGACGTTTATGTACCGCCACTTGCGCCAGGTTGCGTCCTTGCCACAAAATACTGCCCCCAGCCAAAGGTTCTAATCCCGCAATCGCGCGCAGCAATGAAGATTTACCGCATCCTGACGGACCTAGTAGCGCCGTGACCGTGCCTAACCGAACGCTTAGACTAACCCCTTTTACCGCTTCTACCAGCCCATATTCGATTCTTGCTTGGGAAATAGTTAAACCGTCCATCAGTGTTCACCAACTTTTCGCTTTCGCAGTGCTTCCACCGCGCTCATTATTACCGAACAGGTCAGACACAGAATTACCGCTGCTGCCATTGCCATTCCGTTTTCGGCTGGCCCCGCACTGCCGGAAAGTTTATAAATCATCACCGGCAAGGTTAAAGACTCGGGAAGTACCAAGAAAGAGGCCGCCCCGAACTCGCCAAAACATACCGCGAAAGCAAATCCGAAAGCTACTACCAGGGCACTCCAAATATAGGGACCATCAATAGTTAAGAAAACCCGGAAAGGTCGCGCCCCCAAGGTGGCAGCGGCTTCCCGCAGGCGGGGATTTACGGTTTGCAAAATAGGACGCATAAGCCGAATTACCAATGGGGAGGCTCCCAGGGCTTGTGCTATCGGTAACAGGAAGGGGCTTTCTGCCAGATTCCAAGGGGGAGCTGCCAAGGTAATAAGGAAACCTAAACCAATAACTACGCTGGAAACCCCCAGAGGCAGCATATTTAGCGAGTCGAATATTTCGGCTGCTTTTTGCAGACGTCGGTTGCGGTAGTGGCGACTGGTTACTGCCGCCACTAAAGCTCCTAGCAGGGTGGACACTATTGCCCCGATAAATGCCGCCCGCAGTGAAACCCCCAGAGAATTGATTACCGGTTGTTCTATCAAAACGGAGGCATCTGCGCGCGTGAGATCGAGATAGTTTTGCACGGTCCATTGACCGCGACGACGAAATGAACGAGTAATTACCTGAGCCATGGGCATCACTATTAGTAGCATTATCACCGCGCCAGCTACGGCAATTGCTAAATAATGCCACCCTTTTGCGGTGCGAACAATTTCAACAGTTTTAAGTCTTGCGCTAGTGCGAGCCTTGTTTTGGTAATACTGGGAAACACTCAGCGCCAGCACCACCATGATTACTTGCAAAAGGGCTAATACCGCTGCGGAAGCTAAATCTAAATCAATTGAGGTTGTTTGATAGATTTGGCTCTCCAAAGTCGATACTCCGATACCTCCCAGTATCATTACCAGCGAATAGGACGAGCAGCAGTAAAGAAACACCAGGGAGGCTCCGGAGGCGATTGCCCCTAGTAGTTGCGGAAAAGTTACGGTAAAAAAAGCTCTAGTTGGGCTCGCTCCCAGAGTGCGGGCTGCTTGCTGGGCGCGTCCCGTAAGACGTGCCCACACTGGACCCACAGTGCGCACTATCAGAGAAACGTTGTAAAAGACCATCGCTAAGATAACGGCTCCTTTAGTGCCGTCCAGCTCTAAGAACGCTATCCAGCCTCCCTCAGAGAGTAAAGCTTTAAAAGCTGCTGCAACCCCGATAGTGGGCAGGACAAATGGGATAGTTACCAGTGCCCGCAAAATGGTTCTAAAAGGAAAATCAAGACAGTAAAGCACCCAGGAAAGAGGTAATCCAACCAGCACCGAGATTACAGTTCCCCCTATCGCCATGAACAGGGTGTCAGCGATGGCTCGCCAAGTGAGCGAATCCGAGATTACCCGCCACCAGGTTGTGAGGTAGCCACTTTCTTCCGCCTGACCAACCCCCAACCATAGGAGTGCCAGTACCGGATAGAAGAAGCAAAACGCCAAAAATAGGGCGGGAATAACGGTCGCCAGGACGAGCATTGCTCGTCCTGGCGTGACCGATAAGGTGCTGGGTTTTATCGACAATCCGCTATCCTAGTACCGCCTGTACCTGGCGAATCCATTCAGCACGGTTACGTTCGACTTCCAGCACATCCAAGTGCTGTTCATTGCGAGGACGAGGCGCAAACTTTTCTAGCTTCGGATCTAGTTTCACCTGTTCATCAATGGGATAGGTGATATTTTCGGTCATAATAGCATTCTGACCTTCCTGGCTATATAGCCAGGTCAATACTTTTTCAGCTCCCGAAGCGTTCTTCGCTCCTTTTAGCACTGCCCCGTATTCGACTGCCGGGTAACAGGTTCCCTCGATATTGGCAGTCGGAGCAGATTTACCGTCCTCAGATACGGACCAGTAGGGAGAAGAAGAATAGGACATGACAATTGGGTATTTACCTTTACCCTCCCCCTGGGTGAATTCTTGATTATAGGCTTCGTCCCAGGTGTTTACGGCTTTAGCTCCATTAGCTACCAGGTTCTTCCAGTATTGTAGGAACCCATCGGCTCCTTTTTGTTGCACGGTTGCCAGCAGCATCCCCAACCCGGTGTCAGATTTGGCGGGATTCTCTACCACCGTCAATCCCTTATATTCAGGTTTTAGCAGGTCATCATAGTTTTGGGGAACTTTTAAATTGTGGGTCTTGAAATAGTCAATATCGTAGTTGGCGCACACATCGGAGCGGTCTAGTGGAAGCGCTCCCTCAGCCTGCTTAACCAGGTATTTTTCTGCTGAAGCGGGAACTCTCACCTTATTGGGTGCTACTACCCCTGCTTTCGCAACTTTCACAATGTTATTGGCAGTTAGACCAACTGCCATATCCCCGAGCGGTGAATCTTTCCGCAGAATCAGTTTGGAATCAAGCGTTCCGGACTCCTCGCCATTTAATAGTTTAATGTCTTGCCCGGTTGCCGCTTTTGCTTTGGCTAATGCCTCTTTACCCAGCGTCCAGCTGCCATTGGTAACAATAGTTACAGTGCCGCTATCACTTTTAGCTTCGCTAGAGTTTTTTTCACTCCCGCAGCCACTTAATCCCAGAGCTAGTGCCCCGGCTGCCAGTACTGATGCAAATTGCGCTAGTTTGCGCATGGTTCTCCCTCCATTCAATTAGGAGGGGACTTGCCTATGCAAGTAAGAGACTCGACTCCCTGCGCCAGCATTACCTGGTTCAGGTGCGAGGGTCTGTCCACCTGGACACTCTCAGCCTTTCGGCTCCCCTGTCGTTACTGTCAGGTAGAAGCCTATCACCAGTAGGGTTTTCCCCTTAAAAGGTGAGCATTACTGGCTTTCGTCCCAGTTGGTTAAACCCTAATTGCCGAGTTCTAAAGGATCTTTATCGCGTCCTCCGTACCAGCTGTTTGCCCGCCGCATAGCCGCACGTTGAATCAAGGTAACCGCTACCCCCGAGATAGCAGCAAAAATAACGACTTCCAGCACAGAGGCTTGAGCAGCCTCTTCACCGTCCTGGGGTGGCTTATGTCCGGTAACCAGTTTCCATGCAGAATTAATAATCAGGTTAGCGACCAGTCCGGCTCCTGCCAGGCTCACGGCGCTTGCTGCTTTCCACCCAATATCCATTATTTACCTTTCCTGGAAGTTCACTATCTATAAACTTACCTCATGAGGCTCTTACGCTTGAAAATCCGCCTCGCCCTCGCCTTGAGTTTTCCTAGTGACCGAATCTGAATCAGGACTAGCGTTTTTTGCAGCCTTACGAACCTTATTGCGTACCCATCTAGACAGCTCGTGACTAACTTTATCTTTTTCGAGGGCGCGGCGCACTAACTCGCGTTCTTTCTCGCTTGCCTGGTGACTTTGGGGATTCTCGGCGTATTCAGAAATCAGCTCGCTCCCTTTCATCAAGGATACGCAAACCAAACCTATCAGGGACAGCAGCAGTAAAGGCACAAAAATATCCCCGAGAGCGCCCGCATAGGCATCGCGGACAACCTGTTGTTGCGCAGCTGGCAGTTTATCCAGTTCCAGGGTAGATAGGTCTGCCATTGCGGCACCTTTATCCCCTAGTTTCGCCATCGCAGAGCTGACCGCACGCGCAATCTCCCAAGTGAACACAAAACCGCAAATTTGTATCCCGATTGCGCCCCCCATAGAGCGACAGAAAGTAACCGTAGAGGTAGCCGCCCCCATATCGCGCAGTTTCACTCCGTTTTGTACCGCTAACACCAGGTTTTGCATACTGGCACCTTGCCCAGCTCCCAGCAGGAACATACCTAGGGCGATAAACCAGTAGGGGGTGTTTTTATCAATCAGGGTGATAAAGAAAATCCCCACACACATCACTACGAAACCACCGACCACAAACCGTTTCCAACGCCCTATTCGCGAAACCAATAACCCGATTAAAGTGGAGGCGATAAAGGTACCGACCATACCCGGAAGCAGTGCCATCCCCGCGAGAGCCGGATTCATACCTTTAGCAATTTGGAAGAACTGGGTGAAGAACAGCGGCGGGGCATTAAGCGCAGTTCCCACCGAGATTGACCCCAGAATTGCCAGCAAGGTGGTGCGCTTGGTAAACATCCACATCGGTATCACCGGTTCTGGAAAATGCAGCTCCCAAAACACAAACAACACCACAAACAGCCCCGATAGGGCGAGCATCACCCCGGTTTGCCAAGAATTGAATTCAAAGAATTTACCAGCTAACGAGAGCCAAATCAGACAGGTCGATACGGCAGCAGTTATCAGACCAGTCCCCACAAAATCGATACGTGGTTTCGAGATTTGCGCAGCCGGAACTTTCAAGAAACGCCAAAGCACCGCCATCGCAGCCAGGGAAAACGGAACCGAAACCCATAAACACCAGCGCCACCCTAACCAAGGGGTAGCCACAATAAAACCTCCCACCAACGGACCAGAGATATTGGAGATGGCCATGACTGCCCCAAAATAACCGTTATAGCGTCCGCGTTCGCGCGGGGGAACAATCAGCGCCATAACCACTTGGGTGAGCGACATAATCGCCCCCATGCCTATCCCCTGCACAATGCGGGTGAAAATCAGTTGCCAAGCCTCGGTAACCGCGCCTGAAAGCAAAGACCCTAAAGTAAACAGCCCGATTGCCCCCATCAAGAGTTTCTTCGAGTCATACATATCTGCCAGTTTTCCCGAAACCGGGGTTGCCACCGTAGAGGCCAGCATCATGGCCGTTACTATCCAGGTGTATTGAGATTCGGTGCCATGCAGCGCCGCCATCATAGTCGGCAATGCAGTCCCGATGATAGTTACTGACATTACTGCCACAAACAGCACCATTAAAAGGCCTGACAGTACTTGTAGAACCTCTGAAGAGTTACCGGGGGAAGCTGCCTTATTTTTCGAAAACATTTAACACCTCAGCTAGCACAATTACCGCTAAAGTCTAGTCCTATCAGGCATTATTTCGCTAGTTTGTCAGCTACTTGGACACCGGATGATGCCGGAAGCTATCTTTAAACGTCGGCGCTAGTCCCCATGAGGCAGAAGTTTCTAAGTCCAGGTGATTAAGAATGAGTCGTCATCGACTACGCTACCGTCACTAATGCGTGCTAGTAGGCGAGCCGCGTCCTCAAAAGCATTAATTACCTTTAGACGCGCTACCCGTTCTATGCGGCTCAGACGTCTACGCCCCATAGGTTCACTAAGCCATTGTAGCTGGTAGCTAGCAAAAGGCTGCCCCTGGTGCGGATGGAAACGCAAAGATGAGGGTAGCTGCAGGCTGGTTTGAACACCAACGCAAAAATCTGCGCCCTTCCCCACAGAACCATAGAGGGCATAGGCTTCGCTGTTTCTTAAATCAAAACCAACTTCCTTATCGAAAGCTGCTGCTTCTGCCGCTATCCGCTGGAGTTCTTTCTCACCCAGTTGGGCTTTAACCAGTTCTTCAGCTTCCCGATTCGCTCGCTCGACACGGCGAGTAGGTTCTTTGAGCTGCTCCCCGTCCAAGCTAAGCTCCCCCAACACTGGATTTAACAGCGACTTTAACTGTTCAATCTCTATCCAATAGGGCGAATAGACCGTTAGATTTACCGCCGAATCCGGGTCTGGTGAAAGTAGCTCGGCTGAAGAATCTTTCGCCCGATTACCCGGCCCAATCCGCAAACTTCCCCCGAGGCGGCGGCAAATTGCCAATAGACCACTGAGTACTTCATATTCCAAACCAATCGGCTCACTGGCAGCGAAAGCATCGGTCAGGGAATCAGCTCCCTGTAACTCGGGGGCAAGAGCGCCTGCCCGTTGGCGCGGACAGTCAAGACGAAACGCGATTCCACAGCCGGAGGGTAGCTGCAAAATTTTGCGATTTTCCTGATTCAAACTGAAAGGACCACACAGCTGTGCCTGCCCGCTAAGACGCAACCTACCGGGAGCAATCCAAGCTGCGTCCTCCCAAAGAGAAACCGCGAGTGCTTCGACTTCTTCACCGCCAACCCCAGCGGGAAAAACTACCAGCTGGCTGCACCCCACCTCGGTAAATTCAGTTGTCGGAAGCGCTCCCTGGCTGAGCATCAACGATGCACCTGGGTTAATCGCTGCCACTTGGTTTTGTGACTGTACCCCTTGCTTGGTTACCCGTAGCGCAGGGATTTTACCGGTCTCAACCCGCGCAAAGGTAGAGGTATCGGTAAGGGGATTATCACTCACTGCCGTTTTCCATCTCCGGCACTTGGGTACGGTCAAATCGCAGGTAGGAGCGTGAGGCAGTCGGTCCGCGCTGCCCCTGGTAGCGAGAACCACGTTCAGCTGACCCGTAGGGTATTTCTGCCGGTAAGGATAGTTGGAAGAAACAGAGCTGACCGATTTTCATCCCTGGGTAAAGCAAAATCGGCATCGTGGCAGTGTTCGATAGCTCCAAGGTGACGTGACCGTTAAAACCAGGGTCGATAAATCCGGCAGTGGAATGGGTCAGCAACCCCAGGCGTCCTAGGGATGATTTGCCCTCTAGGCGGGCGGCCACATCATCTGGTAAATGAACCCGTTCAAGAGTAGAGCCGAGCACAAATTCTCCCGGGTGGAGCACGAATGGGTCATCACCGCCCACATCCACCAGGTGGGTGAGGTCGTCTTGGGGCAGAGCCGGGTCGATTACCGAGTATTTGTGGTTATCAAATAGACGGAAATAGCGATCCAGACGCACATCAATAGAGGCCGGCTGAATCATTGCCGAATCATAAGGATCAATTTCGACTTTCCCGGATGCACATAGCCGGGAGATATCGCGGTCAGATAAAAGCATGGTTTTAGTTTAACTCAGGGTGATTAGCTGTTTGGATTCTGCCGTATTCTCACTTCCTATACCCCTGAAAAACTTGAAAACTAAGGTACAGGTTTTTGAGAGGACGTGTACCTGCGTCAAGCGCGGGCGTGAATATGTGCAAACTGAGCACTATCCGGGAAAGAAAAAGACTCGCGATATACGCTGAAAAAGTCGCAGGAAGAAATCTGAGGCAATCATTTGAAGCGTGGCAGCGAAGCCACGGTCATTTCTGGAGGCATAGGGTGAGAAAACTAGAAGTCGATGTGGTGGTGATTGGTGGCGGAGCCACCGGGAGCGCCGTAGTACGCGACGTGGCTATGCGAGGATTCAAAGCTGCACTGGTAGACAGGGTGGATTTAGCCCAGGGCACTACCGCCAGGTTTCACGGTTTACTCCATTCCGGGGGACGCTACGTAAAATCAGATCCCGAATCTGCTAGTGAATGTGCACAGGAGAACGCGGTTTTACGCACCATAGTCCCGCATTCAATCGAAGATACCGGTGGACTGTTCGTTACTACCTCGAAAGATAGTGAAGAGCACGCGGATATTTTTCTAGAGTGCGCTAATAAAACCAAGGTTCCAGCCTACGAGATTTCGCCTGCCGAAGCCTTGAAACGCGAACCTCGCCTTGACCCCAAGTTAAAAAGAGCATTCGTGGTAGAAGATGGAACCATTGATGGTTGGAAAATGGTTTGGGGATTTGCCCACTCCGCTAAAGAATATGGAGCCGAAATCCTCCCCTACCACTGGGTTACCGGTATTGAAGTTACCAATGGGGCAGTCAGTGCCGTAAGATGCGAAGACCACAAGCACGGCGGCGAAGAAGTAGTAATAGACTGCAAGTTTGTTATTAACTGTGGCGGCCCATGGGCTGGTGAAATCGCCGCTCTGGCCGGTTGCCATGATGTGAACGTGGTTCCCGGTGCCGGGATTATGATCGCTATGAATCACCGCATCTGTCAGCATGTAATTAATCGTTGTATCTATCCCTCAGATGGAGACTTGATTGTTCCTGCCCATCAGGTCGCGATTATTGGCACCACCGACCAGGTGGCACCCAGTGCTGACTTCCTACAGATAAGGGACCAGGAAGTCCAACAAATGCTAGATGCCGGGGATGCTCTCCTGCCAGGGTTCCGTCATTCTCGTCCTCTGCACGTATGGGTAGGGGCTCGCCCGCTGGTTAAAGACAACCGGGTGGCGGCCACGGATTCACGCCATATGTCCCGCGGAATGTCAGTTATGGATCATGAGGAACGCGATGGGGTCAAGGGGATGCTTACCGTGGCGGGTGGCAAACTAACTACCTGTCGCTTAATGGCCGAACGCACCGTAAACATTATGTGCGACCTTATGAAGGATGAGCGTGCTTGTCGCACCGCCCAGGAAGCGGTTCCCGGGCAAGAGAACTCCCGGCAACATCGGCTGACTGACCGATTAGAGGCGCGAGAACAGCATTGGAACAAGGATCAGATTATTTGCGAATGCGAACTGGTATCCCGGCGAATGGTGGAAGAAACCATTCAGGAATTCCCGAATGCCTCTCTCGATGACCTGCGCCGGCAACTGCGCATTGGGATGGGACCGTGCCAAGGCGGATTCTGCTCCATGCGTTGCGCCGGCATCGTTAATGAGCAGGGCGCAGCCTCGGTTGAGCGGGCAACCAACATGATTTCCCTATTTATGAAGAATCGTTGGATTGGAATTAAACCGATTCTTTTCGGAGAATCTGCTCGCGAAGCCGCCCTAGATAACTGGATTATGCAGGGCATTTTCGACTTGGAGCATGCACCTGGCAAAGGCCAACTGAGCGAGGTTGCTCTCAATCCGGTCGAGCAAGAACGCGATAAACATGAACGTGAAGCCGTAAAGGAGGCACTAGCGTGAGAGACGTAGTAGTAATCGGGGCTGGTCTTTCCGGTCTTAGCGCTGCGCTTCGGCTGCTTAAGGCGGGGCGGGAAGTTGATTTAATAACCAAGGGGATTGGGGGCATCCAGCTCGGTCAAGGCACTATTGACCTGTATGGATACGGTTCAGAGCGGGTAGATAATCCTCTCGCGGCGATCGAAAAGTTACCCCAGTCCCACCCTTACGGGAAACTGGGCTCGCAGGCAGTAACCGATTCTGCTAACTGGCTGAAAGAGCAGCTAGGGGCAGATTTGCTGACCGGCAGCCCTGATAAGAACATATTCTTGCCTACCTGTCTGGGTGCTTGGCGTCCCACCTGCCTATCCCAACCGTCAATGCTGGCGGGCGCTCCCGAGGACGGAAAGAGGTACGTAATCGTGGGACTGCGCCGCCTCAAGGATTTTTATCCCCAATTGGTAGCTGAAAATCTGGAAAAGGAAGAGATTCCCGGCGGGGGTAAGGTTTCGGCTCGCCATATCTGGATAGATATCCCGGTACGCCCGGGCGAAGCCGACACTTCCGGTTTGAACTTCGCGCGCGCCCTCGACACCGAAGATTTCCGCGCCAAATTCTGTGACCAGGTTAAACGCTATTTGAAAGACGGGGAGGTAGTTGGTTTCCCCGCGGTGTTGGGTTTGAAGAATCATAGCGCCTGGAAGGACATCTCTCGCCGCCTGGGACATGAGGTATTTGAAATCCCGATTCTTCCGCCCTCGATTCCGGGAATGCGTATCAATGAGACTCTCACCCAAATGGTACGAGACCTGGGAGTACGCTACATTATCGGCAGTGAAGTGACGGGGCTAAACGTTAGTGATGGCCGGGTTGAATCCGTGACCTTTGATTCTGCCGGTTCAGAGACCACCCTTAAAGCTAACCACTTCATCTACGCTGGTGGCGGCTTTGAATCCGGTACTTTAAAGGTAGATTCTTACTGGAATGTGTCTGAACGCGCCTTTAATTTACCGCTCGCAATCCCGAGCGGACCGCTGGTACACGAGGACTATTGGGGGCCAGACCAGCCCCTGTTCGAAGTGGGGGTTGAGGTCGATTCGCAGATGCGAGTACTGGACGCCTCCGGGAATCCGCTATATCAGAACCTTTATGCCGCTGGCGGTTTGCTCGCGGGAGCCACTCGTTGGCGGGAAAAGTCCGGCGACGGCATTGCTTTAGCTTCCGCTTTTAGGGCTTGTGAGACGATTTTGGGGGATACCAATGACTAAGGATTTACGTAATAAACCCGAGTTTAATCCGTTAATGCGCGCCAGTTTAGATGCTTGCGTCAAATGCACGATTTGTGAAACTCAATGCCCGGTAGCAGCGGTCACTCCCCTTTTTCCGGGACCAAAATATGTAGGACCGCAGGCGGAGCGTTTCCGCAAGGGAATGTCGGTTGATCACACTATTGATTACTGCTCCAGCTGCGGGACTTGTACCTTGGTCTGTCCGCAGGGCGTGAAGGTTGCAGAGCTCAACAACGTGGCTCGCGCCGCGATGAAGCAACAAAATGGACGTCCTCTGCGCGACGTGCTCATCTCCAACACCATGTTCATGGGCAAGGCAATGACCCCGGTGGCTCCCCTGGCGAACTGGGCGCTGCGGCAAAAACCGATTCGCCAGATTGTAGAGAAAACTTTCGGGATTCACCATGAAGCGCCAATGCCGGTGGCTGACGGGTTCAGTTTTGAAAAATGGTTCAAGAAGCATACCCGCACCGCTCCTGCTCCTACCAAGGGCAAGATCGTGTTTTTCCACGGTTGTGCAGGTGAATTCTTTGAAACTACTACCTCTATTCGTTCAGTGCAGATTCTCGAGCACCTGGGATACGAGGTACTGGTACCGCCTCACGGTTGTTGCGGATTGGCGCAACAGTCTAATGGCCTCTATGACGGCGCTAAAAAGCTCATTCGTAAACTGGCATATGATTTGAATGTCCCCGGGGATGACCTAACGATAGTTGGTTCTTCTGGTTCTTGCGTGGGCATGGTCAAGCATGAAGCGCGCGAGATTCTGGGTATCCAAGACGAAGAACTCACGCAGGTATCGCGGCGCATCTGGGATATTTCGGAGTTCCTGCTAGATTTGTATGACCGCGGTGAGCTGGATTTGGATAACTTGGAGCCGATGAACCTCACGGTTACCTATCACGCGCCTTGTCAGCTCAAATCCACGGGGATTGGCACTCCCGGCAAGCAGTTACTGGATAAGATTCCGGGGCTTACCGTCCATGAATCGGGAGCTACCTGCTGCGGGATTGCCGGCACTTACGGTTTGAAGCGGGAAAAGTACGACATTGCACAGGCCGTAGGCAAGACCGCATTCGATAAGATTAAGGGCACCAACTCTGACCTGGTAGTTTCGGACACCGAGACGTGTCGCTGGCAGTTAGAGAAGGGCGGCGGCAAGCCCGCTGTCCACCCGATCTACCTATTGTTTGAGGCCATGGGGCTAAAAGATAGCTAATGCTGGGTTAGCTGGAGTCTAGGCTCCGCTGGCTTGGTACCTATTTTTGAGGACGCAGCTGGGCTGGTTTTTTCAGGATACGACTTATAGCTTCGGCGATGGGTAAGTCGGGTTCTAACCAGTCTAGCTGCGTTACTTTTTCTGCCGGACTCCACTGCAAGCTGAGATGCGAATCCCCTACTTGCAGTATCGGTAGCTGACGAGGACGATAAAGGATTACCCGCATTTGCGCGCCTTTTAGTAGCGGCCAGTTCCCCGCCGGGAGCGGACCGGGCAAGATTTGTTTCAGCTGCGAAGGTGGAATCTCCCAATCGAGCTCTTCTTTTATTTCCCTAACTAACGCCGCTACCGGTTCTTCGCCCTCACGCACTTTCCCGCCTGGTAGTTCCCATTTGCCGCGTAGTTTTTCCGGGTAGGAGCGCTGCGCGCATAGTAGTTTGCTATCGCAAATGACCGCTAACGCTACCACGAAAGTCATTCGTCCCTCCCTGTTGTCGAGTCGAAGTTAGCCATTTAGCTAATCAATTCCGGTCTTTATTCTTACTTTAACCGCTCGTTTTGAGCCGAGCGCCGCTACTGGTTATACTCTAAAGGCGGCTAGATGCCAACGCGGGTGTAGTTCATCGGTAGAACGACAGCTTCCCAAGCTGTAGAGGCGAGTTCGATTCTCGTCACCCGCTCCACTATGACGTCGAAAATGATAAGTACCCTTTTGCGTTAGCGAGTACGCCCCAAGGGGGTCAAGAAAATCGCTTGCGTTAGCGAGTGTATAGCGCGTTTGCCCTGACCTGCGGAAATGCTTTCCTCTCTTTCGACCGAGCGAGCGTTTGCGTTAGCAGGCGTTGATTTGGTCGAGGTGGATAGCGTGGTCGGCGACCTCGGTAACGAGTTCAGCATCGTGGGTGATGACGATGACGACGGCACCAGTGTCAGCGAGTTTACGCATTACTCGGGAAATCGCGACAAGGTGCTTGTAGCCAACACCTGATGTCGGCTCGTCGAAGATGTAGACCTTCTTGTTCGCGGCAAGCGCTGTAGCAATAACCAGACGTTGACGTTGCCCACCAGAGAGTGCTTGGGGATGATCAGCCTCATGGTCGGTGAGGTCGAGTTCTTTAAGGATCGCCTGGGCGTCGATGTGTTGTTTTTCGGCTCTCGTTATCCCGAGCGTGACTTCGTCAATAGCGGTGTCTGAGAATAGCTGCCGGGTGGGGTCTTGCATTACGAGGTATGCGTCCCGGTTGGTGAATTTTTGCCTATTGAGTGTGATGGATGCACCTTTGGCTTTTTCGAGTCCGCAGATGATGCGTGCCAGTGTTGATTTGCCTGACCCGCACGGGCCGAGGAGCGCTGTGATTTTCCCTGCCGGAAAGAGCAGATGGCCGATGTTGAGAACCGTGTTTCCGTGGCGGTAGGCGAAGGTGAGGTTGTCAATCTCAAGCCCATCTCCTGCCGGTTGCGGAAGTTGTGGCATAGGCACAGTCACTAGGGATCGCAGCCCAAGCTGTTTGCGCTCCTCATCCGAGGTAGCGTAGAACTCTTCGCCGGTTGCGGTGAGGGCGATGTTACCTTTATCGAAGCAGTAGACACGGTCAGCGATCCCGGAAAGGAAACTTAGCCGGTGTTCAGCAATGATGATGGTGTGTCCATCAGCTTTGAGCCTGGCGATGAGTGTGGCGAGTTGGTCGATAACGTCAGCGGACAAGTTCGCGGTTGGCTCGTCAAAGACGATCATCGACGTGTTGTTGCACATGGTGACGGCGCAGGCCACGCGTTGCATCTGCCCACCCGACAGTTGTGTGACGCGGGATTCCAACAGGTCGGCGATACCTAACTCGGCTGCAACCTCGTCAATGCGGGCACAGATCTCCTGCGGGTCGCGGCCGAGATTTTCTGGGCCGAAGGCGAGTTCTTGGCGCACGTGGGTGGTGTAGAACTGGGTGCGCGGGTTTTGAAACACTGTCGAACAGTGGTGGGCAAGCTCTGATAGATCTACTCGTGCCACGTCAATGTCGTCGACTGTGACGCTTCCGGTAAGGTCGCCGTCGTGGAAGTGCGGGATGAGCCCGTTAAATAGCCGTAGTGCGGTGGTTTTTCCTGACCCTGACGCGCCACACAGCAAGGTGACAGTTCCCTGCGAAATAGTGAGGTTGGCGCCATTGATTGAGGGGTGGTCTGCTCCTCGATAGGTGAAGGTGACCCCAGTTGCTTGGGCTATTGTCATAGGACGATTCTCCATATCGCGAAGCTGATAACGATGAGCAGAATGACCGCGTCGATCACACGGAATTTCACGACCGTGACTGAGGTGGGCTTTGCGGTTCCGCCCAGTCCGCGTACAAGGGCAGCAGATGCCAGTTCGTCTCCGCTGCGTACCACGGTCGATAGCAGCGGGATTGTGAAGTATTGCGCCGCACGCAGGGAAAGCGCGGACATGCCGCGTAGTTTCATGGCATCTGAGATCGCTTTAACCTCGTGGCCGATCACGGGCAGCACACGTAACGCGACTGAGATCGGGATCGTGAAACAGGTCGGGATTCGTGAGCTGGCGAGTGCTTTTTGCAAGGTGGCAGGTCGGATCACACCGATCGCGTAGGCTCCCATTCCTGCGCTGACACTGAATCGCCACATCCACTGCAAAAACAGCACGAGGAACGCGCTGGCCGTTGACTTCCACACCAGTGGTATCACGAAGACGAGTGTGCCGAGAGCCGCAAACGTGGCCAGGTAGACGGCAACCCAGCTCGGGCGCACGAGCGTGTTGGGGTTGATCGTAGCGCTCGCCAGCATCACGGCGGCGAATCCGCCCAGAGCACACACGAACCACGGCGAGTAGGCACTGTAGATCGTGGTGGAGACGATGACGAGCGCTACGATAATCGTGCGCGGGTCGGGAAGTTTAGACAAGACCGGCCCGTTCAAAGTGTTTGCGCGCCACCCGGGTTCCCAACAGACCAGCAAGCCAGCCAACGATGAGCATCACGACGAAGAAGCCCAACAGAATCGGAATCGTGACAACCTGCGCCATCTTCGCGGCATACTCGGCACCCATTTGTTCGGCGATCTGCGACATATATGCGTCTTGGTTCATAAATAGCGGAATCCACGGGGAAACATAGATCGGCAGGATAAACAGTGCATATGCCAGCGGGACACGAACTTTCACGCTCTTCGGCCCCTTGGTGATCACCAAGTCAGCGAGCAGGCCGAACACAGCGGCGATCGCAATTCCTCCCACCCAGTGACCCGTTACGAAGAAGAGGACTTCGATGAGGATCAGCATGATTGTCAATGCCCCCATCTTCGGAGTGCGGGCAGTAAACAGCGCAAAGACGATGCCGTTAACGAGGATAGAAAGCAGGAAACCGGCATACATGGCAGCCGGAATGAACCCGAGCATTCCGAATGCAAACACGATGACAAACATCAAAGCGGTGAAGACGCCGATATTGATGAAGTCGCGCGTGTTTAGGCGCGAGGACGTGGGTGTGGACATAGTTATTCCTTTCATGATTGTGAACAGTGCTGTGTTTTAGACGAGTTGCCATCCGGCGGCGTTGATGCGCTCTTGCCAGAAATCGCGGTATTGACCTGGCTGGTTGACCAGCTCGTCGTGGCACCCGCGCTGGGCGATACGCCCACCGTGGGAGAGCACAATGATTTGGTCAGCTTGGCGAATGGTTTCAAGTTTGTGGGCGATCACGATCAGTGTGGAGTGCTTGCGTAGCTCGTTCATCGCCGCAACAATGTTGGCTTCATTTTCCGCATCCAACGCGCTGGTGGCCTCATCGAACAGCGCGATCGGGGCCTTCTTCACCAAGGCGCGGGCGATAGAGACGCGTTGGCGTTCCCCACCTGACAGTGCGCGCCCGCCAGCACCCGCCAATGAATTCCAGCCGTCTGGGAGCCGGTTGACGATTTCGGTCACGCCCGACAGGTCAGCGGCCCACCTGATTTCTTCATCGGTAGCTTCTGGGTTGCCAAGGCGAATGTTGGCTTCGAGCGTGTCATTGAATAAATAGACGTCTTGGAAAACGAGAGACACCTGGCGCATCAAATCTTCGGTGGTCTGCTCGCGCACATCAACCCCGCCAACGTATACGCTGCCGGACTGCACATCCCAGAAACGTGCAACCAACCTCGCGATTGTGGTTTTTCCGCAGCCGGAAGGGCCAACCAGGGCACACATGCCGCCTTGCGGGACATGGAAGGAAATATCACGGAGAACCGGGGTGTCCGGATCGTAGCCGAAGGCGACGTCCTCGAAACGAACATCACCAGGAGCGCTCACCGGTGTGGAGACATCGGGTTCGGACAGTTCGGGAGCGTCCATGATCTTGTCGACGTGATTCATTTGCTGGCGGCGTTCTTCCAGCCCGGTCATGCAGCCACCGATGTCTTGGAGCATGGTGGTGAACCGCAGGCACATGCCGATGGTGACCACAGCGTTCAACGCATTCATCTGCCCGCCGAGGGCGAGTTGGGCGGTCAGCCAAATCATTACCACGACAAGGGCTTGGACGAACATTCCGTTTATCAGGTTCGCTAATGTTTCGATCCACAATGCTTTGCGGCTTTTGCGGTCAGCCTGTTTGAATGCCCGATCAAGGGCCGGGTAGTCGTCGGCGACATGGCAGGAGCGCAGCGCGCCTTGGCAGGTGGAGAATTCGACCATGCGAGCCGCCAGCTCCGATTCTGCTGGTTCGGAAACCTGTTTGCCCTTATCGAGAAGCACACGGGAGATATGAAGGAAGGCGAGCATGATCGGGAAGGCGATCGTCAAGGTCAGTCCCAGTCGCCAATCCCAGAACCACGTGCCCACAGTGATCACCAGCACGGCTGAGAGTTTTTGGACGAGGGAGAAAATGAAATGTGCCGCCGACTCGCCCAAGTTCATCATTTCCTGGGTGACCATGCGCGACAGCCGTCCAGAACTACCCGAATCAAACACTCCCAACGGTAGGCGGGCTACCTTGTTGCCGACCGCTTGGTGTACGTCGTGAATGAACCCGAGCGCGCCGATATAGCCGGTGCGCATGCCATAAAACTCCGTGCCCACGCCCAGCATCGCGATTACCGCCAAGGCGATGAGCCAGCCCCAAAACGACAGCCCCCACACCGGCATTCCGGTCGCTAGGGCACTTGCTGCGGGAAGCAAAGTCAGCAGGGCAAAGCCGTGACACAGTCCTGAGACCGCACCCCACGCTTGACCGACCGAGAGGTCTCGCCACGAGGCGGGTTCCATCAAACGCTTAAAGCGTGGCAGCAATAGTTGATTCATCGTGTCATCTCCTCGCATGCACCTTGGGCAAGAAGTGCCTGATAGTGCGTATTACCCAACAGCTCGTCGTGTTTACCGACCACAGCAATGCGCCCGCGTTCCATGACGACGATTTGGTCTGCCCCTCTGATCGAGGCCAGTCGGTGGGCGATCACAATCACGGTTCTGCCTTTGGCAAGAGTCGAGAGAGCTTGTTGGATTTTCGATTCCGATTCCGGGTCCGCCATCGCCGTCGCCTCGTCCAACACCAACACTGGGGCATCAACCATGAGCGCCCGGGCGATCGCGATACGGGCTGCCTGCCCGCCCGAAACGTGGGTATCCTCACCCAACACAGTGTCGTAACCATCTGGCAGGCTCATGATGAACTCATCGATCTGCGCCGCCCGCGCCGCCTGCCGCACCTGATCCAAGGTTGCGTCTGGCGCGCCAAGAGCGATGTTGTTTCGAATGGTGTCGCGAATAAGCTGTGCATCTTGCAGGACAAATGCGACCGTCGAATACAACACATCCTGGGAAATGCTCTTTAGATCAACCCCGCCAATAGTGATCGTGCCAGCATCTGGATCATCGAAGCGGGCAATCAAACTCGCCAACGTCGACTTTCCCGCGCCCGAAGGCCCAACCAGCGCGGTCACCGTGCCTGCCGGAATGCTCAGGCTCACTTCGTCTAACGCTTGGGTCTCGTCATAGGCATACGACACACCCCGAATCTCGATATCATGACCCTTTGGCGTCTGCGGCATATCTGGCTGAGGCAATGCCGGTAGCTCCATGACGTTCACCAGCCGTACTGCCGCAGACCCTGCGAGCTGGTACGACCAGGCGATGGTTGCGACTGCCATCAACGCTCCCGGCAACACCAAGGCGATCAACGTGGTCGTTATCACCTCGTAGATGCTCACCCAACCGGCGTTCATCATCAACGCGCCACCGCCAAGGTTCACGATCAACAACACCGGGATCGACACCCACGAAAATGAGGCGACCGACATCGACACCAGCGGCATGCACCATGCCCGGTAGAACTTAGAAAACTCGTTAGCTGCATCTAAATAGGCTTTATGTGCTTGGCCGACCTTGCCGAACGCTTTCACCACTGAGATACCGGCAACGAACTCGGCCATCGTTGCCGAAACCTGAGCGAGCTTGGTATCCATTTGTGCGGTCTTCTCATTCATCCCACGCATCGACATGCCATACATGCCCACATAGATCGGAATCGTCGCGATCGACAGCAGAGCGAGCCGCCAATCCACCACGAACGCATAGGCTAACAAGGCGAGCGGGGATACGATCGCGTTCAGTTTCTCAATCGGCCCGTGCGCGATCACTGTGTGCACCGTGGCCGTATCATCCTGAATGGTCTTGCGGATCTTCCCCTCACCCTCGCGGGTAAACCACGACAGCGGAGCAGTCGACATGCGGGCGGCAATCTGGCGGCGCATTTGATTACGCAACGACAGGTCAATAAAATGCGTCACGCCCAATGCAACAAAATATAAGGTCAACCGGGCCATGTATGCGCTGACGAGGAGCATCACGATCCAGTTCACCCGCGCCGGGTCCACCCGGTCTTGCATCAGCGCAGCTCCCAGCTCCACCAAAGCCACATAGGGTGCGATAGCCAACACACCAGAGAGAAAAGCTAAAACCTGCGCGATAAACAGTTTGCCTTTCACCGGCTGCGATAGCTGACGGATCGCGTTCTGGCCAGCGACAGATTTTTCCTTCGCCGACTCATACTCGCCTTCAACAACCTGATCCATTACACTATCGTTCACGCAAACACCATCCTTATTAGATAAGGGTAACCTTACTTTATTTCTGGGAGGTGTACCTAACCGTGCACGTCAACTGATATGAGCATCACCCTTTCAGGGCAATCCTCACCTGTTCACCGGTGCGGAACACGAACCGGATCCCGTCCTCGTCTACGATGGCGTGGTCGATGAGTGCGCTCCACTGCGCGGGGCGAAAATCGTTCACAGGTTCGCCCGCCAGATCGCCTAGGGTTGTGGTGATGGCGGCGTGCTTGGCAGTGTTCGCTGCAATATCTGCCTCTAGGCTCGCTTTGCATGCGAGTGTCTTACGGCAGGCAGTATCGAGCTCTGTGTACTTGTTTTGGTAGGCGTCTTGGTCGAGCGCGCGTTGCTGGTTTTTCGCTATCAGTGCTTCGATCTGCTCAGTGAGTTCCACGATTTTTGTTTGGCAGGCGGCGGCTTGTTCTTCCAAACGGCTCGTATCAAACATGGAGTCAAAGATTTGCAGTAGCTGGCTTTGCCGTGGCTGGCGGGCGATCAGTTGGTTGAGCGCTTGGACGAAAGCGTTCTTGATATCTTCGTCCTTCACAGTCGCGCTGCTGCAGGGCTTGTCGCCTGCGTATTTATGGTTGCATTGCCAGACTGTGTACTTATATTTCGTGTTCGACGCCCACGTCTTACGCCCATACCACGACCCACACTGCGCACACTTGAGCCTGGTGGAGAACAAGCCGACCTTCGCTGAGGATATGTTGCCATGTCTGGTGGCGAGCTCGTATTGCACCTGATCCCAGATGCGTGGAGCAATAATCGGCTCGTGATTGCCTGTTACGTAGTATTGGGGTACTTCGCCCTCGTTGACCTTCATCTTTTTAGTAAGGAAATCGGTGGTGAACGTCTTTTGAAGCAGGGCGTCGCCTTTGTATTTTTCGTTGGACAGGATGGAGCGCACTGTCGAGGTTGACCACACTTCTTTCCCGCGCGGGGTGAGAATCTTGCGGGCAGCGAGCTCGGTTTTAATCTCACTGATCGCCATCCCGTCAAGGAAAAGCTGGTAGATCAACCGCACGGTCGGAGCCTGCGTCTCGTCGATGACGAGACTGCCGTCCGCTCCTTTCTTATATCCGAGTAGTGATGCATAGGGAACCATAATCTTCCCATCTTGAAAACGCTTCCTGTGTCCCCAGGTGACGTTCTCAGAGATGGAACGTGATTCTTCTTGCGCCAAGCTCGACATGATCGTGATGAGTAGTTCGCCTTTGGCGTCGAAGGTGTAAATATTTTCCTTCTCAAAATAGACCTCGACGCCTGCATCCTTGAGCTTGCGCACGGTAGTGAGCGAGTCGACGGTGTTGCGTGCGAACCGGGACACACTCTTGGTGAGGATCAGGTCGATTTTGCCTGCCAGGGCGTCATTGATCATGGTTTGGAAACCTTCGCGACGTTTCATAGAGGTGCCAGAGATGCCCTCATCGGAGTACATGCCCGCGAACCGCCAATCACTACGTGAGCGAATGTAGGTGGTGTAGTAGTCGATTTGCGCCTCATACGAGGAGGTTTGTTCTTCCATCTCGGTAGAGACGCGAGCGTAGGCGGCGACCCGTCTGCGTGCTGGTACCCCGGACGGGGTTGTGACATTCCCAAGTTTCTTTGTTGCGGGTATCGCGGTGACGGTGCGGTTCATGCCAGCCTCCCCTCACTGGTTAAGCCCACCGGCATCATGGTTCCATCTGCGAGGTGGAAGGTGAGCTGATGCTCGAAGGCCTCGATCATCACGATCTGCTCGCCAACCTGGACGGGGTCGAAACCCTGGGTGCCGAGCATGTCTGCGCAGGCGTGTTCGAGGAGTGTTTCGCGCAGGTTGTGCCCCCTACAGGGGTTGCCGTTTCCGGTGCAGGCACTCCAGCAGCGCCAGAACTTGTATGAGGTTCCAGACTTGTAGGTGCGGGTTTTGCGTTGATAGTTCTTCCCGCACGCGCCGCAGCAGATCCGCCCGGTGAATACGCCCGTGTTTTTTGACGGGGTGGCAGCCGGGCCCGCCTCACGCCTGTGCGCGATTTCTTTCTGAACGGCGTCAAAGGTTGTTTCGTCAATGATGGCTGGTAGTGCATTGTCGACCCAGTATCGCGGCAGCTCCCCGTCGTTGAGGGAGCGTGTGGGTGCTTGGATTGTGGGGCGGTACATTTTCTGTAGCATTTGGCAGCCCTTGTAGCGCTCATTTTCGAGCATGCGACGAAACACTGACCCGTAGAACCGTCCCCCTCCCCGAGAGCGTTTACCTTCAGCATTGAGCATCGTCGCGGTTTTCTCCGGGCTAATCCCGTCCAAGAAATTCGCAAACAGTAAGCGCACGATCTTGGCTTCCTCTTCGATGATGGTGAACTGGCCGTCTGCCCATTTGTATCCATAGACAACGAAGGAGTTTGTGCCCCCGCTCTTGTATCGGTTCCGGATTGCCCATTTCACGTTCTGGGATAGTGAGCGTGATTCTTCTTGGGCGAATGAGGCCAGCAAGGTTAACAGCAGTTCCCCGTCAGCGCTAAGGGTGTCGATGCGTTCGCGTTCGAACCGTACGGCCACGCCAAGGTCTTTCAGCTCACGGACCGTAGCGAGCAGGTCGATTGTGTTGCGGGCTAGGCGTGAGATTGATTTACACAACACAATATCGACACCCCCACTCCTGGCTGTGTCCATCAGGTCGGCCAGGCCTTGTCGGGATTTTGTTGACGTGCCGGTGATACCCTCGTCGGTGAACACGCCGACGTAGGCCCATCCGGGTGTGGATTGGATCAGGCGCGAGTAATACGAAACCTGCGCCGATAGGGATGCTAACTGCTCGACGGCGTTGGTTGAGACCCTCGCGTATGCCGCCACGTTGACCAGTTTCGGGGCAGGCGACCGAACTGGTGTCACCACACTGATGTGTGCCACGTTTTCTCCTTTCGCGTTAGGTCTATACACGCTCTAAACCAAGTGTTTATCCAGTCGTTTCGCCCACAATCTGTGGTTGATAGATCGGCGTCCACGCCTTCCATAACAACCGGTGAGCACGCTGATACTCTGCGGGCGTGAGCACGCCCCGCCCCGCCAGCACGCTCAACGTGTGAGAGTCCGTGATGAAGGCGAGTTCTCGGGCGAACACGTCAGGTTGGGCCAGTTGATCAACAGGAGCGGCGAGCGTGTTCATGGTTGTCCGCCACGGGTGCCGAAGCGAGCACGTACATAGCAGGCGTGACAGCAAAACTTTTGACCTGGTTTGTCCACGATCGCGAAGCGGCGTCCGCAGTGCGTACAGGTCTGCTCGCGCGCAGGCTCGGTTTTCTGTCGATGCCGCCACGCTTTATGCCTGCAGGCGGGCGAGCAAAACCGAGCCCGAGCTGCTCCCTGTATAGGGCTGGCACACCAGTGGCATACCTGCCAGGCCATCACCGGAGCGGCGTCAAGGTTTCGGGTTGTGCAGTACGAGCGGACCTGGTCACGAGTTAGGGCGCAAAACTCGGCAATCGCTTTATACCCCCAGCCCGCCGTGCGCAGGTTGCGGATACGTTGTTCATCAAGATCATTCACAGTGGGGTCACTCCCTTCACCTCACTGCCGACAAACCCCCGATTGTTAAATCCGTCCATGAAACGACGAAAAGCCCCGCCACCACCGGCTCCCCGAGGATTGGGAAGTCACAGTGGTGACGGGGCTCAGTCGCTCCGACGTGGCGCGGATGTTTAGTAGCCGAGCTTGGCATTCACGCGAGCTTGTACGGCGCTGTAGAGATTTCCGAGTCGGCGCTTACGTTCCTCACCGTTGCCGTACTCGCCGCGAATAACGGCATCGGCAAGAGCATCAATGTTCGGCCCTGCTGGCTTCGCGGCAGGTGCGTTGCCAGAGAGCTTCTCGTTCACGCGCTGCTGGACAGCCGCATAGTTGGCTCCGAGGCAACGCTTACGCTCCTCACCGTTCCCGTAATCGCCGCGAATCACTGCATCAGCGAGAGCGTCGATATTCGGCGCTGCAGGAGCGGGTGCTGGTGCACTACCGCTCATCTGGTCATACCAAGACTGTGCGCGGGACATGTAGGCAGCATGCTGAGAACCAGCAAGAGAAGCCGGACAAGCAGTCGCAGAAAAGTCCTTGTGCCCGAAGACGTTCTTGCCCCAAGCCGGGCGGCCAAGACCGTAGAACTTGCAAACGGCCGCCACGAGGTGTGCTCCGTTATCGAGGCACGCCTCCGACACAGCCCACGGGTTCGAGGACACATCCGCATGCTCGATGCCGATACTGGTGGTGTTGGCGGCAAAGTTGCCTGCATGCCAGGCGGTATCCCGGTCCCACACCAACTGGCCGATGCGTCCGTCGGTTTGGACTTGGTAGTGGGCGGAAGCTGGACGGGTTTGCCACACGTCGTAGCAGCCCCTGATGGTGAGGTTTCCGGCGTTGTGGTGAATGATGACCTTATCGATCCGCCTACCATTCCTGCCGGGCGTGTAGTGTGTGTTCATGATGAGGTCGATGTCAGCCTCAAGCGTGTTCCAATTCTTCATCAGTGAATCTCCTTTTCAGTGGTTGGTGGTTCGGTCAGTGAGGGTCTTGTTTCGGCGCGGTTGGCGATCGCATCGAGCGCGCCGCGCATTTGGGATGGGACGGGTAGGCCGAGGCGGGTGGCGTTCTCCACGAGGGAGATGCCTTCGTTGGATAGGTAGAAGAAGATGACCGCCGCTCGCAGGACTCCGGGTGCTCCGAGGATGTGGACGTCGATCAAATGGGCCAGGCCGACGAGGGTGAAGATGAGGATCTTTCGGCTGATTCCTCGGAAACCAACCGAGGAGCTGAGGCGGCGTTCGTTGATGGCGGCGAGCACCCCGGTGATGTAGTCGGCGATAGCGAAGACGATCAAGGCATAGACGAGGCCGTCGAGGCCTCCAAGATAAGCGGCGAGCCACGCACCAATACCGGCGATCCCGGTTTGGATGGCGTGCCAGATGGCGTTTAGAGACATGGATGTTTCCTTTCGTGGGCATAAAAAATTGCCCACACCCACCAAGGGGTGAAGGCATCAAAAATTGGTGTAGCACTGGGCTACATGGTCGGGTCAGTCAAGACCTCGAGAATTGGCAGGCTCAAGTCGAAGGACGCCACCTTGGGCGCTGGGAGTTCTTGGGCTTCGATGGCCTCTGCTGGTGGTGCGGGCGTGGCATCGGACTCAACTGGGACGATGGGTAGCTGTACTTCTTCGCTAGACGTTGACTCATCATCTGAAACGTCGGTCATTTCTGTGTCCTTTTCTTCCTTGTCCTTCATTGGCCACCCTTGGTGATGGCGTCGTAGAGGACGTCGTAGGCTTCCGCCGCCACGCCAGACAGCTCACCCTCATAGCCGTCAAGAAGTGCTTTCACGTCCTTGTCGTGGCCGTCGTAGGTGGGCCCCGACACTTCCGCAACAGATGCCAGCAGATTCTGACGGGCATCGAGGAATTCACTGGCTTTGTCAGGGTTGGCGAGCATGAAGGTGCCGTCATCTGCGAACACTGGGCGACCCTGATCGTCGAGTGTTGCATAGTGGGTGACGAGGTCGTATTCGTCTTCCCCGAACCGGGCAATCGCTTCCTTCACTAGCGTGAGGAGTTTGGAGCGCGCCCTGGATTGAGCGGCTTTGAGCGGCATATTGGTGAGTAGGTCTGCGATGGGTTGCAAATGGTGGTTGGCGAGCATGATCTTCATCAGTGTTTCCTTTTACTTATGCGAGGTTGGTGGACATGGCCGACAGGCCGGTGTTGGAGAAGTACCGCCACGTGATGTTCGACCCGGTTCCGGAGATGGATGTGATCCACCCCTGATTGAGTAAGCTGAGGATCGCGTTCATCCGCGACATCAAATCCTTAGTGCGATCAAAGAGACGGGTCATGTTGTAATACGAGCCGTTAGTGACCACCATCAGGTCATAGGTGTGAAACACGATCTTCGACAGCCCGCTTGGCCCCACCCAGCCCGAATAGGTTCCCTTGCCCGTCAGCGTGCAGTCCTGCAAGGTCACATATCGTGAGCCCGTCGTGTAGAACTTGTAGCCACCTGTTCGCAGATCGGAGCCGAGGTGGATACCTGCCTGCCCGTAAAACAGGCCTTTCGGGTCAAGGGTGAGACAGGTGTAGTAGGTGCCGCCGTCTGCCTTCTGGTAGGTCCAGGCCACGTAGTCGCCTTGATAAGCGAGCTGGTTCACGATGCCTTGCACATTCGGCTTATCTTTATGAGCCCGCCGAGCAAACTCACCGATATACCTAGTGCCGTACCAAAACTGCATCCCAGCGCTCGTAATCTTTCCCTCCAGCGTGGTCCCGTCATACCAAGCGATCTGCGTGGGCGTGATTCGGATCGATTGCGTCCAGCCTGCCAGGCCTACTTGGATGGCGTTGGTCGCGAGCTTGTCCGCCGTAATCGAGCGCGCCCCAATCCGAGCCGCCGACAACGTCCCGGTGGTGATCTTCCCAGCATCCAGCGAAGCGATCTTCGCCGACGTGACCGCCGCGTCCTTGATCATCGCATTGGTGATGTATCCGTTGGCGATCGTCAACTTGTCGGATGTAATCGATCCGGCGGCAATCCGCCCAGCAGCTAAATACCCGGAGGTGATCTTCGAGGCCGAGAGCGACCCGATTTTCGCGTCGGTGATCGCGGCGTCTGCGATGTGTGCGGTGCCGATGGCGGCATCTGCGATGTGTGCTTGGCTGATTACTTTCGACCCGATCATCGCAGCCCCAACCGGTGTTTGTTCCCATTGGTTGTTGGTGAGGATGTATTGGCGGGCGATCACGCCGTCTACGCGCACTTGCCACAGCGCGCCCTCTGGCCTGCCAGCCGCGTCCGCTACGCTCGGGTCAACAACGGCAACCGTGAGCCGCCCATCCGAGGTAACCGCAACGTCGTGGGCATCCTGCGCCAACCGGGTAGCACCAGCGGCTGCGGTCTTGGCTTGGTCGACCTCTGCGCGTGCTGCGTCGAGTTCCGCGCTGATCTGTGCATGGTTCAGATCAGTAGCGAGTGCCACCCAGCCGGGCTGCCCGGTGTCGGTGAGCCGGTAGATCCAGATTTCGGTGGTTTCGCCGTTGCTCTTGAACCATGTGTCGCCGAGCTGTGCCTTCTCGGGTTGGGCACTGCCGTAGTGGTTGGTGTTCTTCCCATCCGCACTAGCCAACGCGAACCCGGCCGCATCCGACGCAGCCACCGCCGTATTGATGGCGGTCTTGACCTGCCGGGTGACAGACGTGAACTTCCGAGCTACGGTTCCAAGTTCGACCGAAATGTACTGGAGCGCGAGCGGGTTGTACGCGTATGCCACCACCCGCGCCGTGAGCGCAACACCCAGATCAGCGTGACGGACGGTCACGGTATCGCCAATCTCCACGGTCTCTAGCCGTGCAAGATCAGCGTATTCACGGGTTTGTGAAAGGTCAGTGAAGCGGATCTTGTACGAAGCGGACGGCTCATCCACATGTCTCGCACTGAATTCTGCTACTGCTAGACGGCGCAACTGCGCGTGTGCTTGGTCGAGTGGAAGCTCGCCTTCACGTGGGTTGTCTTTATCCGTGATGGCTTTAACCTGCCCGTAGCGGATGACGCGGATACGCGGCACCACATAATCACCCAACTTCGGCGAATCCACATAGAGCTCAGGCAAGAGCAGGCCGTCGTAGCCGACCGGGAGAATCCGTGTCACCACCGTCGAAAAATCAATAGCCGATTCGAAGCCAGTGAGGTTCTTGCGGTCACGAATCACCACCCCGTGGTTGGCTCCGCGCATGGGCACGTGATGGATATGGAAATTATCGCGGGCCAGTTCACCGCCCCAACGCGCAGCGAACGTATTGTCCTCGCCCGCATCCATGAGAGCGGCGGCGATGGGCATGCGCACCAACCGCGCCGAAGACCTAGTCACCGTATCCGATGAGGTAGCAGTAAACCCGTGCTTAGTGTTCGCCGCGCCAAGAATCTGCGTGAGTGCGCTCTTGGCGGTCTTGTTGACCACGTAGGTGTCGGCGATGAGATTCGCCGCCAAATCATAGAAGACATGAAACGCGCTCACTTCGAGCATGCCGTCAAGGGTGGTGACGACCTCGCTAATCCGGAAACCCTGACGTTGCTCCAGCCTTGGCACGGGCGCTGCCACAATGTTCTCAAGTACGATGTGCGTGGCAGCAGGTCCATCTGCCGGGTAGGTGAAGGTCAGGGAGAATTCGCCACCCAGTTCTTCCGTCACGATCGGGTTGATGATCTCCCGATCCAAGACTCCTAGCCCGGTGGCGGTGAATGTCGTGGCGGTGCGGTCGTGAACCGTAATCATCAAAATGCCTCCAAACAGCATGAAGGCCGCCCACCACAGGACGGCTAGGAACAATTGAGCGAACGGGGTGGTTAGGGGTTGCGCCAATTCGGCACGACGACGACCTTGCTGATGCCGGTGCCGAGGGTGATCCTGTTCAACCCAGGCTTCAAGGTTGGGAAAGTTTCGGTGAGCGCATCGGTCTGCACGCGACCTGATACGTGTGCGACGAGACGCGCGCTGTCGAGCGTGATAGAGCCTGCTGGCGAATTCACGTGGTAGACGCGCGCATTGATCGTCAAAGACAACGCTCCGGTGCCAGTAACGGTGATGATCGGATCGGCATCGAGTAGGCCGGGGTTGGTGATCGTCCCCGACTCCGAGATAGTTACGGGCTTCAAGCCCTCGGTCAGGTAAGTGAAGGGCTGGCAGGTCAGGCGTGCGGTGAAGAACCCCCACCCCGACAACTCCCGGCGCAGCTCGCTCACTTCGCAGTGCTTAACCTTCCGATACACACCCGACTCACCAGTGAACGCGATCGTCTGGGCATTGGTGAGCTCGTGAGTGGCCCGCCGGTACTGGTCGAGCCCATCACGGATAGGAACGGCGAGCTCAAGCTCAAGTTCGGTGTCCTCCCAGCCCGTGAACCTGGTCAGGGTCCCGGCGCGGCCTTCGACCTCAATATCTTCCACCGCACGGACGGCTGCGGGTATCGCCACCGGGGCGGTCAAGCGCAGACCAAGCGACGTAGAGGTCACCGCGCTGTTGAGGGTGAAGCCAAACATGATCAGTAGCCTCCTGCCATCACGGTCTGCCGCCGATCAAGACGAGCAAGTTGTTTGTCGAGGGCGGGTGCGAGTTTGCCGACCAGCGTCCCATCCGACAAAGTCACCGAAATATCCAAAGACCCGAGGATGCGCTTTGCAGTCGCATCCACGATCCCAGCGACATCCACACGCTCGTCAGAGACGTCGCTGATCCGCTGAGATACAGTCACGGGCTGTGGGGTGAGGTCAACGGCAGGTACCTGCAGGTCAGCGACCGCCTCGATCGGCACGGCCAGCCCGTCCTCAAGGTCGGCGAAGGCGTCCATCGTGTCCCTAGCCAAACCAGTGGCAGCGGTGACGGCTTTGTTGCCATCGGTTTTGATCGAGCCTGCCAGGCCTTCAACGAGCATCCGTCCAGCCCAGGCCATCTTGCGAGACGGGCTGTGGATGCCGAAGAAGCCAGTGATCGAGTCCCAAATCCCGCTTGCCCAGTTCGAGACCCGATTCCACAGCCAGCCCGCCAAGCCTTGGATTCCGTTCCACAGGCCGTAGACGAGGTTTTTACCCGCCTCCACCATCTGCCACACGCCCTGCCCAACAGCAGACACAATCCCAGAAATAATCGATGGGATTGCTGCGACGATCGTGGAAATAATCTGCGGTAGGTTTCGCACCAACGCGGTCAAGAGTTGAATTCCGGCTTGGATGAGTTGCGGGATTGCCCCACCAATCGCCGACACAATCGCGCCGATGATCTGGGGCAACGCGGCCACGATCGTCGTAATGATTTGGGGCAAGGCACCAATCAACGCCGTCAGTAGCTGAATGCCAGCGTCGATGAGCTGTGGGATCGCGCCGACCACGCCGCTGACGATCGCGGTAATAATCTGCGGGAGCGCAGCAACGATCGCTGTGATGATCTGCGGTAGCGCACCAATCAAGGCGGTCAGCAGTTGGATTCCTGCTTCGATGATTTGCGGGATAGCATCCACAAGGAACGTGACAATCCCCGTGATGATTTGTGGCAGGGCTTCGATGATGACGGGGATTGATGCGATGAGGCCTTCGGCGAGTCCGGTGATGAGTTGCAACGCCGCATCAAGAAGCAACGGGAGGTTGTCCACCAGGCCCTGCACCAAAGCCATGAGCATCTCCACCGCCGCAGGGATCAGTTCTGGCAAGGCTTCACCGATACCTGAGACGAGGGTGGCAATAATCTGCACCGCTGCCTCAAGCAGACTCGGTAGGGCTTCGATGATTGCCTCGACCAGCGCGATAATCAGCGTTACCGCTGTTTCCGCTACTTGTGGCAACACCTTGATAATGCCTTCGAGCAGGGCGGTCAAAATGCTCATGCCGGTTTCAACCACCATCGGTAGCTGCTCAGCAATAAATGCGAGGGCTTCCTGTAAGACTTGGCCGAGGGCGTCGATGAGTGCGGGTGTTCCGCCTTCTTCAAACGCTGCGGTGAGTTCGTCGATCCACCCGTTGACCATCGGCAACACCGAACCAGCCAACGCCTCCGACAGACCACCAGCCAACAACCCCTTGAGATTTTCCACCCCATCCTGCATCGTGGCAAGCTGCCCGGAGAAGGTCTTGGATTGGGCGTCCATGGCCCCGTAGAAACGCCCGCCTTCAGCAGTAGCACTGGCGAATGCGTCAGCGACCATGTCAGCCGAAATAGCACCCTTGGCCATATCCTCTTTCAGTTCACCGATGGACTTGCCGGTCTTGCGGGAGATCTCTTCGAGGGGGTTGAAGCCGGCGTTGATCATCTGCAGTAAGTCCTGACCCGTGAGCTTGCCGGTCGAGGACATTTGGGCGAAGGCGAGCGTTAGCGATTCCATCTTCACCGCATCGCCTTGGGAGATATCGCCGATTTCGTTGAGGTGCTTTTTCGCATCCTCAAGGCTCATTCCGAAGCTGAGCAGGGTTTGCATGTTGCCCGCGAGGTCCTCCATACCAAACGGAGTCTTCGCCGCCTCAACCTTCAGGTCGTTAACGAGTTGTTGGGCTTTGGCTTGGTCACCCAGCATCGTCGTAAAGGACGTGGAGTATTGCTCCATGCGAGCGTTGTACTCCACACCCTCTTTGAGGGCACCTGCCATGCTGCGACCGATCGAGGCGATCGCATGCCCGATTCCTTTGACTCCTGCGATGATGGCTTCGGAGGCGAGGTTGGCTTTGAGCACGTCGCCGAAGATGCGGGTCTTACCAGAAGTCGAGTCCATCTCGTCGCCGAGATCATCCACCGCACCCTCGAGGTTGCCCGCATCTTTGGCAGCGCTCTTGGCATCATCTCCCGCACCGTCAGCCTCGTCCCCGAAATCCGACAGGGCGTCGTTGTTGGCTTTCAGCTCGCCTTCAAGCCGGTTGAGCTGCGCGCCTGCGTTGTTGAGTTGGATCTGCCAATTTTTCGTCCGACTATCGTTCTCCCCAAAGGAGGAAGCGCTGTTTTCGAGTGCGGCGCGCAGGGTCTCAATCTTGGCTTTCTGAGCCTCGATTTCTTTGCCCAGCACTTGGTTACGGGCGGTGAGGGCTTCGGCGGACTTGTCGTTCTTATCGAACGAGGACGCCACGAGCTTCATTTCCGAGCCGAGCACCCGCATTTCACGGTTAATATCCGTGATCGCGCGCTTGAACTCACGCTCGCCCTCAAGCCCGATCTTCAAACCAAAACTGGAGTCGGCCATGACAAGGTCACCTCCTTGAAGGGATAATGAAAAGGGATCAAATTGCTAAGCGAAGGGGAAACCTATGGGGATGAGTGCAGAGGATTTCGGAGCCGTACTTGGCGAATTAACACAAGAAACTCCGTGGTCATCGAAGTTGGAACGAGCAAACCCGCAGAAAAAAGCCACCCGCTGGTGGTTCTCTATTAGAAATCATGCAGCTGCACATTTTGAGGCACGTGAGTATCACGACTGCAAAAAGCGCTATGATCCTTCGGATCTTCTGTTGGCAGAAGTAGTTTGGAATCAGCTTCAACGACCCGAATTGCGATTCTGGATTCTCGAAGCCTTGGGTTTATTGGATAATCCGGATAACGAGTACGAAGTTGTTGTCCTGAAGTCTCTCGCCAAAGCAAACACGTACCTCAAAAATAAGTTTTCATGGGAAATAATCGAGAGAGCCGCTCGACTAAAGCACGAGCAACTTGTCTTAGATTTAGCGCAGGAAAAAGGGTATGGCAAAGGCTTGCCACACCGTTCTGCTTAAACCCCATCGGGAATCACGTCATCGATGAACCATTGACGCAGTGGCTGGGCGCGCCCGGTTTCTAGTCGCCAGCAGTCGACGAGATCCAACAGCTCACCAAACACGGTTAAGCCCACCTCCACTTTGCTGAGGTGGAGGTGAGCCATGCCGATATAGGTCAGCCGCGTGAACACGGCATTGTCGGTCTCGACTATCCGTCCACCGCTGTTGGTGCTTTTGGGGCTGGCTCGGTGAGGATGTCTCGGCGTGTGCCGCGCTGTAGGGCTTCGGCTATCGCGCCACGATAGTCCGCCAGATCAGCAGGCACGGTAAGGAGTTCGACCTCGTCCTCGCTCAGTTCTGGGCGCGTGTCGTCTGGGTGGCGGTGGTTGTGGATCTGGACTGACTGGTTCGCCAAGAGGGTGATCAGCCAAATCACCTCACCCAGTGTTTTACCCAGATCATCGGAGGTTTCAAGCGCGTTGCCCGGGTGTTCGAGTCCGCCGTAACGCTCGGCGATCAGACGCGTGGCTTTCGTGGTGAGAACCAGCTCGTAGTCCTCACCGCCGATCGAGACAATCGCGGAACGGCCAGGTTCAACAACAGGATCTTTCTTCTTGCTGGTCATCGCTTGGCACTCCTTAACTCGTTAGCTTGTGGCGGGTTCATAGACTTGGGCATACCAATTACTGATCGTCTCGGGCTTGACGCCGGTGCTGCCTTCGGTGACTTCGGCCTTCCACGGATGACGGCCCTTCGCATCTGGCTTGTTACGACGCAAAATCGTCCCCTCAATGCTCGGGGTGGAGAACGTAATACTGTCGGCTTTGGTGGCCAGCGTTTCGGTTGGGAGAGCGAACTTGACCCGGTAGAGCCAGAAATACTGGTACTTCCCGTTGCTTCGTGCGGCTCGGAAACCGATCGCCACCGGGCTGCCGCCGTCTTCGGAGGCGGAGATGAGCACGCCGTTGGAGTCCACGGTTGCACCGGTGAGGGCTGCGGCTGCTTCACCTCCCAGATCATCAATGCCGAGGGTGAGGGTGCCGGATTTGAATTCCTTGACGATCTCACTCGGCCCGTCGTCGGCATACAGAATTGCTTCGGCCACTTCGACGGAAAGCTCAGCGGAGATCGCTTTCGCGAGGGGTTTGGGCTTGGCGTAGGTTTCCTCACCCGTGTCAGGGTTTTCGGTGATCGTGGCGTAGTAGAGCTTGTCTAAACCAATAGTCGCCATAATTGTTGTCCTTTCAGAGTTCGTGGTGGGTTGCGACGTCTATCGCGTAATGGTGAAATCCTGTATCAGCTTCGAAACCGACATAGCTACGGCCAGTGATCGTCAGGCCTGCGTCGAGCAGGGCGCGGGTAATGAGGTTGCGCAGGTCGAGATAGTTAGATTTCGTGAAAAGTGCGAGGCGAACTTCCTCAACCTCGATATTGGGTTGGTTGTCTGCGAACACGTCCAACATGTCTGTCAGTGGGGTCGCTACCAGATAGGTCTGCGGCGCTGGCGTCGTTGTGTAGAGGCTGACTTCGAACGGCAACCCAAGACCGTCAGCAATACTCGTGAGTTGTTCCAATAACGCGGTCATGGTTTGACCTGCTCAATCCGCGCCGTCAATGCCGTTTTCATGGCCTCGATAGCGCCCCGCCGTGTTTGCGACCGTGTGGGTGCAAGGAACGGGCGTGCGGGCTGGTTGGAGCGGCCGTGTTCGAGGGCGTTGGCGATCAACGCATTCGCTCTGCCGTCGTGGCGGTTTTCAGCGAAGCCGACTTTAATGTTGTGATCGCCTCGGTTGTTTACTTTCACCGAGGTCGTACCAAGCGCGCTGAGTAGTTGTCCTGTTGAACGCGAGGGCTGCTTGGTGGCGCGTCCGATCGCGCCGGTGAGGTTGGCTCGCATGCGCGGCTCGACCACCGCAGCCCCAGCTTGCAGAACCTCATCAGCAGATGTTTCGAGCACACGGCTGGCAGCGTCGAGGGAATCAATGAACGCGTTCGGCAGGCGAATCTGAACTCTAGCCATGACTTCTTCCTTCGGGGCTGGTCTGGTGGGCAAGAATCTCCACGTATCTAACGATGACCTCGACGGCGTCAATCACATACCGACCCTCTGGTGCGCTGATCTCCATATCAGCGGTCACGGATAGTCCGGGGACGGTGCGGATACGGAAGAGGACGTCGGCCTTTGAGTACACGGCGCGGTTCACCCACGCAGCCGAGGCATGCCGAACCTCGATCTGCGCCCGCACCGTTGCTCGCACTTCATCGCGCGTGGTGGTGAACCCCGCCTTATCGCGAACAACCATTGGCCGAATAAGGTCGATCGTGGTGCGCATGGATCCCAAAGAAGCCATGAGTTGTTCTCCTTAGACTTTCCAATCCCGATCCAGACGCAGCAGATTGTTCACCGCGTTCCATACCGCTTTAGCGGCATCGGGCTTATCTGCCCAAAAGCCTGCCGTCGAACCATCACGAGACTCATAGAAGTGCGAGGCGAGCATGACAATGCCTTGCCTGGTTGCTCCAGACATGTCGTGTGTTTCGTAGTGGTTTTCGGGCAGGTGCTGGAAGGAGCAGGCGTAGGAGGTGGCCGCATTGATCAGCGCGCCGATCAGCTTGTCGTCATTGTCGAAGGTGATGAGCAGATTCGCCTTCACCTGCGCAACCAAATCAACCGTGGTCATTGCGGCCACCTCCTCTCCTTAGGTTATGCTCCGGTCTTCTGGGTGAGCAGCTTGACTGCTTCGGGCAGGACGAGCTTGCCATCCAGACGCTGCGAAGCGAGGAACCCGACCTGCCCGGTGGTGGCGAACAGTTCGTTCAGCCGCTTAAACGAGCGTCCCTGGCGGTCGGCGATCCAGTAATACGACAAGTCACCGAAAGCAACCGTGGACGCACCAGCCTTAATCTCCGGAACAAACGTGCTCGTGTGCACGGGGCGGCCAAGGACAAGGTCTGGGGTTCCTGCGGTCAGGGCTGGCTGCCACAAATACTGGCCGTTACCATCCTTGAGCTTCCGGATGGTTTTCACGGTCGAGTCGTTCATCAGCCACACTGCGTTCTTCCGATACGGGCCGCGCAGGCTATAGTGCAGGTCGATGAGCTCATCAGCCGTAATATCGGTCGCCTTACCCGTAGTCACTGCCTTCTCACCACCGCTAGTGGCGTTGAAGATGCCGGTGGGCTTGTTCTTACCGTCTCCGGTGAGGAAGGCTTCTTCTTCGGCAGCGCCGATACGGCGAGCAAACTCCGCCGCGAGGTACTGCTCGACATTAAACGCGGAATCGTTCAAGAGTTCCTCTGAAATTTTGAGGAAGGTGCCGAGCTTAAACGCCGACAGCGTAACCTGCGTGAAGGATTCGTCCGACTCGGTGTACGGCTTGCCCTCATCGAGCCACCCGGCAGTGCCATGCGTGGAAACGACCGGGATTTTCCGATCCCCGCTGGTGGTTTGAATGACCTTCGCTAGGGAGCGCATGATGTTCTGATCTTCAAGTGATGAGATCAGTGTGCGTTCAAACTCATCCGGCACCAAGTATCCGCCTTCAGTATCGACGCCTTCGGAGAGTGCGTTACGTACTTCCATCGGAGAAGCGTTGAGCCGCATCGCGTCCCAGAAGGCTCGTTTGTAGGAGGCTGAAGCGCGTGGGGTCGTGGGTTTGGCTTCATCGTCAGGGTTGATGCCTGGCATGGAGGTGAGCGGTGTGTTGGTTGCCTTGGCGAGGTCGGCGTCGCGGCGCAGGGCTCGTTCGGAGCGTGCGATCTCGTTGGTGAGTCGATCGATTTCGGCTTCCATCTTCGCGTAAGCCTGATCATCTTCAGCAGATAGGCAACCGGTTGTGGTGTCGCGGCGCTCATCGAGGAAGGCCTTCGCCTTCTCCCAAACATCTGAGCGCTTGGTACGAAGGTCAGAAACAGAAAGTGAAGTAGACATGGATATTGGTCCTTTCAGTGGGGTTGATTGATCAATTCGGCGTACAAATCACAAACCCGCCGACCAACAGGTGCAGCAGGCTGAACAGTGGGGCGTGGTGGTCGCACCGGTCTCGGCGGTGATGTGGCGGTCAAATGCGCGACGAGCTTTTGTTCGCTGGCGCGGCGGGAAAACACCACACCCAGACGCTCGTTCTTTGTGAGTGGGAACGGAGGGTGCTTCGACTCCTCGCCGTCGTCCTTGTCAGGTTCGTTGGGAGACTCGACCGGGTCATCATCGTCATCCGGCTCATCGTCGGGCTTCTCAAGCGAGACCGCAAACATTGGGTCGCGTTGGTTGATGAGGAGTTCGTCGGCGAAACCCATGTCGATCGCAGCCCTCGCGTCCATCCAGGTCTCAGCGTCCATGAGCTTGGACAGCTTCGCCCGACTCATGCCCGTCTTCTCCTGATATGCATTCAGGATCGATTCTTTAACCGAATCAAGCATGCTCATCGCACGTGCGAGTTCGTCCTTGTCACCGACCGCCATCGTCGCTGGGTTGTGAATCATCAACATCGACACCGGACTCATGGCAACCTTCGTGGCGGCCATGGCAATCACGGACGCGGCCGATGCGGCGATCCCGTCAATGTTGACGGTCACTGTGCCTGGGTAGTCGATGAGCATGTTGTAGATCTGGGCGGCAGCCACCACGTCCCCTCCGGGACTGTTGAGCCAGATCGTCACCGGCCCAGACCCAGCATTCAACTCACTAGAGAAGATTCCCGGCGTGACATCGTCATCGAACCAAGATTCTTCAGCGATCGTGCCGCTAATACGCAAAACCCGGACTGCATCTGCGTCCAGGTCATTCGTGTGTGGCTCGGGTGTGAGCCAGTTCCAAAAACGTCTCATATCCTCCTCCTTAAGGGAAGCTCATTACTCGAAGGTTCCTGGGCAGGTTCAGGCTCCGGTTCAGACTCGGTTGTCTGCGCGTATGCCCCTGCGAGACCGAGCGGGAGCATGTTCCCGTTCACCAAATAGAGGTCACCGCCAGCCTCGGGACTGATGCGGTCGAGGTTTTCTAGCTCGCGGATATCGTTGGCGCTCATCCACCCGTTCTGCCTTGCCACCGCATACCCATCCATCCGCGACTTATAGTCACCTCGCAGTAAGCCTTCGAGGTTGAACTTCACGTAGATCTGAGGTTTCTCACGCGGGTTGAGGAGGGTTTTGGTGATGGCTTGTTCGAAGCGGATCACCCACGGGTCCAGCGTGTACTTCACAAACTCCAACGACTGCTGCTCAATATTGGAAAACGAGGATTTTTCGAGGTCACCGATCATGTGCGGCGGGATACGGAAAATGCGGGCGATCTCGTTGATCTGAAACTTCCGCGTCTCCAAAAACTGTGCTTGTTCTGGGCTGACGGAGATGGGCGTGTATTTCATGCCCTCTTCCAGTACCGCGATCTTGTTGCCGTTCCGTGCGCCGCCGAACGTCGCCTGCCACGACTCCCGAACCCGAGCTGGATCCTTGATCGTGCTCGGATGCTCCAACACACCACCAGGTGCCGCGCCGTTGGCAAAGAACGATGCGCCGTAGTCTTCGGTAGCCTGCGCCAAGCCGATGGCGTTCTTGGCCATCGCAATCGGGCTGTAGCCAACCAGCCCATCGAAGCCGAGCCCTGGAATATGCAACACCTCGTGCGGGGAAAGCTGCACGGTTTCGAACCGCCCGGACGGTTCATCCCACGTACGCTCATACTCGTAATACAGCCGTCCAGCCTCATCACGTCCGACCGTCATCCTGTTTGGCATGAGCGGATACAAGCCGATGACCTCATCGCGGCCGTTACGGATCACCTGAGCAAACGCATTACCCCACAGGAGAAGGTGGGTCATGAGGGTTTCTCGGAACACGAAACTGGTCATCTCCGGGTTCGGTTCATCATGAAGAAGCCGATACAACGGATGATCCAAGGCCTTCACCTTCGCGCCATCAGCGTCTTGCTGATAGACGTGCAACGGCAAACCCGCGATAGCTTCAGCCAAAATCCGCACGCAACTGTAGACGGCGGTCATTTGCATCGCGCTACGTTCTGTCACCGGACGTCCCGAACTCGTCGCCCCAAAGAAAAAGCTATAACCAGAGCTGATCGCATGATCGTCAGCGGAGCGGGTGGTGTCGCCACGCAGCCAATTCAGGAAACCCATGCGGTGTCCTCTCACATGTAAAATTGGAATATGAAAGCGCCCTCAAAACAGTCGTGGGCACTGATGAGTGTCCTGCTAGCGGCATTTTGGTTGTTGCCGCTCATCTCCATGTGGATCAGCAAACTGAGCGATCCCAACGCCAAGTGGTTCATCGCTTTGCTCTTCCTCGCGTTTCCACTACTCACCATCGTTTTGAGCGTTATCGATGGGGCACGCCACGGGTTCGGCTGGTGGTGGCTACTGGCCCCGTTCGCAGGGTTCTTGACCACACTGTTCGTGTACTACAACGATTCAGCCCTCATCTACGGCGTCGCCTACTCGATCTTGGGACTGATCGGCACAGGCATCGGCGCGTTCATCCATGAGCGTGCTCACAGCACGAGCAGGCCGCGCTCGTCATAAACACTGCCGCTGACACGCCCGCTGCCGTTTCGGATAGCGCGGTCAAGAGCCATGATCGTGGCGACCACGCCGTCAATCTTCTCCGTGGACTTTTGCTTGTCGGGTTTGATATTGCCTGCCGGGTCAGTACGCACGTGAATGTTGTCAACCATCCACGACAGGACCGGGTGCCCACCATGAGCAAGGCGTCCTTCAAGTGCCAGCTTCATCAATTCCTTCGACGGCGGGCTCATATCCTTAAAGCCCTGCCCGAAAGGAACCACGGTGAAACCGAGGCCTTCGAGGTTTTGACTCATTTGCACAGCACCCCACCGGTCGAACGCAATCTCACGAATATCAAACCGAGTCCCGAGCTCTTCGATGAAGGCTTCAATCGCCCCGTAGTGGACGACGTTTCCCTCCGTGGTCTGTAGAAAGCCTTGCTGTTGCCACAGGTCGTAGGGAACGTGGTCACGAGCCACGCGGAGTGTGAGATTGTCTTCGGGGATCCAGAACCACGGCGCAATCACATAGACCTCGTCACCGGTCTCGGGTGGGAAGACGAGAACGAAAGCAGTGATGTCCGTCGTGGAAGCCAAGTCGAGGCCGCCGTAACACACCCGCCCCTCCAAATCTGACAGGTCGACGGGTGCGTTGTTTTGGTTCCACACGTGCATGGGCATCCACCGCACGCTTTGTTTGACCCATTGGTTGAGGCGAAGTTGTCGGAAGGTGTTTTCTTCGGCTGGGTTTTGTTTCGCGCTCGTGCAGGCTTGACGGACTTTCTCGATCGGGACAGTGATCCCTAAGCTCGGATTAGCCTTATGCCACACGTCCTCGTCGGTCCAATCATCATCTTGCGCCGCCCCATAGATCACCGGGTAGAACGTGGGGTCGTGCTTTTTGCCATCTAGGATGTCTTGGGCTTTTTGGTGTTGCTCATAACAAATGCTATGCGTATCGGTACCCGCTGTCGTGATCAAGAAGTACAGCGGCTGGGTGCGAGCATCCCCACTGCCTTTGGTCATCACGTCGAAGAGCGCCCGGCCCGGTTGGGTATGCAGTTCGTCAAAGACGACGCCGGAGATGTTGAATCCGTGCTTCGAATACGCCTCCGCACTCAAGACTTGATAGAAGGAGTTGGTGGGCTTATAGATGATCCGCTTCTGCGAAGCTAGAATCTTGACACGCTTGGACAGCGCTGGACTCATGCGGATCATGTCCGCCGCAACCTCGAACACAATGGATGCCTGCTGACGATCAGCCGCGCACCCATAAACTTCAGCGCGTTCCTCGCCATCGCCGCAACACAGTAAGAGTGCGACGGCGGCGGCAAGTTCACTCTTGCCCTGTTTCTTCGGGATCTCCACGTAAGCCGTAGTGAATTGGCGAAACCCGTCAGGTTTGACCACCCCGAAAAGGTCGCGAATGATTTGTTCTTGCCAATCAATCAACTTAAAAGGTTTTCCTGCCCACCGGCCTTTCGTATGCTTTAACGCTTGGATGAACGCGACCGCAAAGTCGGCTCGGCGCTTGTCATAGCGCGAGCTTTCAGCCATGAACCGTGTCGGGTGATATTCAGCTAGCTCACGCATACGAATCAGTTACCTTCTGTTGATTAAAAAGTCAGTTGCTACCGGCGATAGCAGGTGCCCTCAGGCTCGGCGGGGCTAGGCTTTAGGCAGATTAGCTAACGCCCAGGCGATCGCATGTCCAGCGTCAGCGAAAAGGTGGTCTGACTCAGCGATGAGTTCGAGTTCGCATTCTCCGCGGCCTTTCGAGTTAGGCCCGAACCCGCTGACGGGTTCTTCCATCAACCGGTAGATTTGGGCGTTGTTGCCAAAGCCTTCAGTCTTGGTCCAGGTAGCAAAACTTGCTAGCGTGTAGTTCCCGTAGGCAAGAACCGTCCCGTAGGAATCGAGGCGCATCTGGAGGGTTTCGCTGGTGACCTTTGTGGTGTTCATGGCTGCTACCTTTCTGTTGTGTACCGTTTCGGTATGTATATACAGCCATAGACCCGCCTACTTATCCAGTCGTTTTCCGCCTATTTTGCCTAATAAATAGTGGTTTACATCTCTTGGTTAGTGTTTATTAGTGGCGGGGTTTTCCACGCCGAATTACCCGAGAGCGGCTTAAGCAGGATTTTGCGAACCTCAGCATTCTTTTTACCGCTAAGTCCGATGCGGTAAAGCAGAGAGCGCAGTTCATACTTCTCATTACTTACCTGGCTCGCACTGCGAGCGACTGTGCGGCGGATCCGTTTAGCGTATGCGACCAGCTCCGTTAAGAACTCGGTGTAGGCTGTGATTTTCTCAAACTCTGGCAGCTCATCCCACCAAGGAAAACTCACGCCTTCCTCGGTGGATCTGATGCTCAACTGGCTGGTTCCCAGGCTTTTGGAGATAAGGTCTGACTTTGCATTGACAAGTTCAACCAGTCTGTCTAGTTCACGTTCATCAAGAATGGTCGGCAAAGTGATCACCAGCCCGTAGCCGGGGTCTTGCTTGCTACTCATCGCTATTTATCCCCCTTGCCGAGGTTTTCGATTTCTTCTAGATCAACACATAGCTGTCCTATCATCACCAAACCTTCTTTCTTGTGTTTTGTTTGGTCATGTACATACAGCCATAGATTCGCGGGCTTATCCAGTAATTTTCGCCTTAAAATCCAGGAGTTTTAGTGGCCTCGGCCGCTATCTGGGAAAGCACGAGTTTGGCGCACGGCAAAGCTATCCCGTTTCCCCACAGCTTGTATAACGCCCGATCGGTCACTGGATTAGCCAGCCATTTGCGTACTTGGTTGCGGGTTTTAGGTTTTTTCAATCCTTGTACCTTGCCCCAGCTGGCCCAGACCTGCCACCAATAATCCAGCACGTCTTCGCTCGGGTTCTCGATGGCGAGTCCGTCTGTCCAAGTATCCGGGAATCCTTGTAGGCGGGCACATTCAGTCGGGGTTAAGCGCCGCACGTGATAGTCAGGCACGCAAGGGTCGGTGACCAGGGGCGGCTCGGTCGAATCCGAAGCCAACAGGGCACCAGCAACATTCACGTTTCCTCGGCAGAAGAAGTCCGCCTTCGAGGCGCTCACAACGTCAGGTTCGACGATGGCGATGCCGCCTTGGTTACAGGTCGGAGCTATCCCTGACGTATCGAGCGTCTTGGATACCTCGGTTGAATAACCGTACCTGCCCACTGCCGCACCGCGTCCCTCATGTAACGCATTGAAACCGTAGGCGGTAGCGATGATGGGAGTATTACCTCCGCCAGTGCTGTAACGAGCGGTCACGGTTGGCGCTATCTGGCATGGTCCGCCCACTCTGGCATCATGAGGATGATGGTCAAACAATAGCGGCTCAATAATACTCTGGTCGTTACTGCATCCAAGCGTGCCCGACAGATTTGTTTGCACGAGCGGGCCTTTACCGCCTCCAGGTTTTCCTGCACGCATTCTCAGCGCGAATACATCTAAGGATTTGCTTGCGTCGTGAGTGCCTGCTCGAGGATTGGAGGTAGCATTTTGCCTCTTACCGCAGCCCTGCGTAAGATTCCCGCGCAGGCTCGTGGGCTCAAAGAGTATGTGTCCGGCACGCCCGCTTGCAAAATCGCAGATAAGGTAGATTCTTTTGCGTCGTTGGGGTACTCCGAAAAATTGTGCGTCCAATACTCGCCACGCAATACTCCATTGGTCTGCCACGACCGCTCCAGCTTTTTGCCATTTGTCAGCTCGAGGTAGGTTAGCTGCTGCTTTTTCGTCCGTGATGGCGATAAGCTCGCGTAGCACTTGGTGGAAATCATTGCCTTTGTTGGAGGAGAAAGCTCCGGGCACGTTTTCCCAAACAGCGAATCTTGGATATAGACCATGACTTGCCTTTCTCATTTCTCTGATGACTCTGACAGCTTGGTGGAATAGACCGGAGCGTTCGCCAGCTAAGCCTGCCCTTTTACCTGCCACCGACAGGTCTTGGCAAGGAGAACCAAACGTGACCACATCCACCGGCTCTAGCTGACTGCCGTCAATGTCGCAGATGTTGCCCAGGTGTTGCATTTGTGGCAAACGCGTTGTGGTGACCAGGATCGGGAAGGGCTCAATCTCGCTCGCCCACACAGGTTCGATACCAATCTTGGTTGCGGCGAGTGGGAAACCTCCCGAGCCATCAAAAAGCGAGCCAAGCCTTAAAGTTTGTGTCAAGGGTTAGCCTTTCTGCTTGGGGCGCTCGACTTCTTTCACCAGATCTAGATACGTGTATTCCTTGCCGTCTCGTAGGCAGGTAATTCCTGCTGCATCCCCGGTGTGTTCGGCATACCGGCGCAGGATCACGGAAGCGTATTTCTCATCCAGCTCCATGCAATAGCAAGTGCGGTCTGTGGCTTGTGCAGCCATTAGCGTGGAACCAGAGCCAGCAAACGTATCGAGTACTATCGCGTTGGTTTGGGTGGAGTTACGAATCGGGTAAGCCAACAGGTCTAGTGGCTTGGAAGTGGGGTGATCGGAATTCTTCCTCGGCTTGGCAAAATGCCACACCGTGGTCTGCTTGCGATCCGCATACCAGCGATGCTTACCGGTCTTGACCCAGCCGTAGAGCACGGGTTCGTGTTGCCATTGGTAGGGAGAGCGTCCGAGAACAAGGGAATCCTTGACCCAGATGCAACATCCCGACAGGTAAAAGCCCGCCTCAACGAAAGCGCGCCGGAAGTTCAAGCCTTCAGTGTCAGCATGGAAGACGTAGGCACTCGCGCCTTTCTCACACACCCCAGCCATCTGGGTGAACGCGGCGTGGAGGAAGTCATAGAACTTATCGGCTGTCATCTTGTCGTTCTTGATGGACAGGCCATCTGAGGATTCGAAGGCGACGTTGTACGGCGGATCGGTGAGTACGAGGTTCGCGCGCTTCCCATCCATCAAAGCCTCAACGTCGGTTTGTGAGGTGGCGTCGCCGCACACGAGTCGGTGGCGGCCAAGCGTCCAGATGTCCCCGCGCTCCACGAACGCGGCTGCTTCGAGTGCGGCGGTGAGGTCGAAATCATCATCGGCCACCTCGTCCTCATCCAAGGAGCCGATTAACTGCTGGATTTCGGCGTCGTCGAAGCCAGTCAGCTCGGCGTTGAAATCACTCGCGTCGAGGTCTGCAATCAAGAGGGCGAGTTTGTCTTGGTCCCACTCGCCGCTAATCTTGTTCAACGCTACATTCAAGGCTTTCTCGCGGGTCTCGTCCAACTCCACCACAACACAGTCGACGCTAGTTTCCCCGAGGTCTTCGAGGATTTTGAGGCGCTGGTGACCGCCGACGACGTGGCCGGTGGTTTGGTTCCAGATGACCGGTTCGACGTAGCCGAACTCCGTCAGCGACCGCTTGAGCTTCTCGTATTCGGGGTCGCCGGGCTTAAGGTCTTTACGCGGGTTATATGCGGCGGGGTGAAGGTCAGCGATGGGCAGTTGTTCGATGCGCATGCGTTTCCACCGCCTTCCGCAGCGCGTCAACGTGAGCGAACGAGTTCTCCCAGTGCAAACCGGGATGGCCGAAGTGCCCATAAGTTGAGTAGCGCGCGAATCCTGGCTTACGAAGGTTCAAAGCATCGATGATTCCACCGGGGCGCAGCGGAAACACCTCGGCTACGGCCTTAGCGAGGATCTCGTCGGAGTATTCACCACTGCCGAGCGTGTCGATAGCGAAAGCGACCGGGTCAGCCTTCCCAATCGCATAAGAAATGCTCACTTGGCACTCAACGGCCAACCGTGCCTCGACGATAGTCTTGGCGATCAGCCGCGCCATATAAGCACCCGAACGATCAACCTTCGAGGCATCCTTACCAGAGAACGCACCACCACCATGTGGGGCAAGACCGCCGTAACTATCAACCATCAACTTACGACCCGTCAGACCCGTGTCGGCCTTCGGCCCACCAACCGTAAACAAGCCCGAGGGATTCACCAGAATCTCGGTGTCAGCGCTAATCGGCAGATACGGCTTACACGCGGGTGCGACGATGAGGGTTCTCACCTCCGACGCGAGCTCATCGAGATCCTTCGCCGCGTCGTGTTGGATCGATACCACCACGGTTTCAATCGCCACTGGCTTACCAGCAGCGTCGTAACGAACTGTTACCTGTGCCTTACCATCGGACTTGATCCCAGTGATGGTGCCGTCCTTGCGGGCATTGTCGAGGCGGGTGCAAATCTCGTGTGAGAGCACCAGCGGCAACGGCAAACGCTCCGGGGTTTCCGTCGTGGCGTATCCGTAAACGGTGCCTTGGTCGCCTGCTCCTTGGAGGGCGAATTCGGTGTCGTCACCAAATCGTGCTTCGAGCGATCGGGTGACTCCTGCGTTGATGTCTGGGGACTGGCGACGTACCCACACGAAGGTCACAAACCGCCACGGCACATACCCCGCCTTCACCAGCGCGTAACGCACCGACTCACGAATACGCGGACGAACCTTCGAAGTGATCTCGCCAGTCACAATGATCCTGTGGCCAGATGCCATCACTTCTACTGCAACGCGTGCGGCTGGGTCCTCGTAGAGAATGTCGTCAAGGATTGTGTCTGAGATCAGATCGCAGAGCTTATCGGGATGGCCGATACACACGGCCTCAGCAGTCTTCGTAGACATACATACTCACTTTCCGAAGAATCAAGGCATAGAAAAGTGCCCACCCATCCGGGGCGGGAGCACAAAAATCAGAGAGTTGTTAGGAGCGGGCTTTCAACAACTGCTCCATCACGTCATCACCCGGCGCCGAACCTGAGTAGTCGGTGGTGCAGGTGGCGCGCACGATCTCGTAAATCTCGTACCAGTACACGTTCGCTTGCTTCCCGAAAGACTGGGACATAGCAACGAACGGGGATGCGATCGCTGCCCCTGTGGTTGGGTGTTTGCCGAGCAGACCGAACTTGGAGATCGCCTGCTCGCACTGCACATAGCGGGCGAAAGACTGCGCATAGGATTCAATCAGCCTGGGTGCCACGAACTGAGAACAACCACGAGCATCAAGCCACTGCCACGTCTCCCGGTAGACCAAATCTGCGCCGAGTGGTTTGCCATCGCGCTGGATGTCGGAGAGATAATCCGATGGTTCAGGCATGGTCTCACCAGCAAGTACCGCGCCATCCCCGATATCTGAGCCTTCGAAATCGAACGGCTCACCCAGCGGATCCTCAAGCCGAGTGGCTGGGCGGCCAGCTGCGAGCTTCTCATTCAGCGGATCAGGTTTCGCGCCAGCTCGCACGCGGCGTCCGCCACGGTTCGTTCCGTCTTTCGCCATGGGTTTTCATCTGCTTTCCTGCTTTGAGATAATTAGTGGCGTGCCGAGACCGAAGACGAAAACTGAACTATTGGATGCCGCCGAGGCGCAGTATGCGAAACTGGACAGCCTCATTGAGGGCATGAGTTCCAACGATCAGCATACGAATTTTGATCCCAGCATCACTCAAATCGGTAAAGAAGCCCACTGGGCGCGGGATAAAAACCTGCGCGACGTCCTTGCCCACCTGCACGAGTGGCAGCGCATGTTGCTTGGCTTCGTCGACGCCAACCGCCAGGGTCAGCCTCGACCGTTTCTTCCGTTTCCTCACACGTGGCGAACCACGCCAACGCTCAACCAAGAGATTTGGACTCAATATCAGGGCACTGAGCTTGAGGCTATCCGCGAGAACCTCGCTGACAGCCACACCGCAGTAGTGGCTCTCATCGGCGAGTTCACCAACGAGGAGTTATTCACCAAGGCGCATTTCCCGTGGACGGGCACAACCTCGCTCGGCTCCTACTGCGTGTCAGCCACATCAAGCCACTACGAATGGGCAATCAAAAAGCTCCGTGCATTCACCAGAAAGCCGCCAGAACAACCCCATAACCAAGCCGCCCCCCAGTAGCTTCTTACCACGCTGTACACCACAGACAGATACTCGGGAGCCTCTGGTATAGGCGCTCCCGTGCGCCTTTTCGTGACTGTCGGGTTCAACGCACCAGGCCTCGTGCCTGCATTCACGCAACATCCGCCCGATCAGCGCTATCCTTAGCAATGCAGGGAAACCCTTCTTGTAGAATGAGAACTTATTGGGCATACAACTCCTGATGCCGTTGCCGTATCAAAATGTGTAGCGAAAAGTTGAAGGGACTGGTCATCAAAAAAATATCTGTGTTTCTTGTATCCGCTCTGGCATATTTTGTCGGCGCGTGGCTTTTCGCCGCCATCTTTCTACGGTGCAAGGATCAGGATCAGAGATTTTTTGTGGTCTTCTTATTGATGCCACTCATGTATGTGTGTTTCACGATTCTTCTTCTGCTTTTTAATAAGCATTTCATCGGTATTCAATCTGCCCGCGCGTTGCAACTTTCAGCAGGAGCCTTTATCGGACTCTCAGCTTTTCTCTTTTCACTCGATGGTGTCGGCTCGTTAGTTCATAGTGATTCTTTTTCTCAACTGCTGAGCCAGTTTTCCGTTCCCGCCATCGGCGCTCTTGTTGCTGGTGGTGTAGCGCTTGGGTTTAGCGTTTTTACCCAAGCGCCACACCAAGGAAAAGACCAAATCAATTATCGGTAGATGAATTCAGCTAGCTTTCGGCAAGCTGTCAAACGAATCTCTTCCTTGACGTATCCAGCCAGGAACCATCCTAAAACGGCGCTATCCAAGTCGGCATATTCACTTATTTTCTGATATGCCTCAGTGGAATTATTCGCCCCCAAGCTCCAGCCAATCTGCTTGAATCTGTTGGCTAGTTTGCTGGAATTGTTGTAGTACTCTCGCAATGTTGCTGACAGAAGATGAGCGTTGGAGTCGTTGCCGTTTTCTAGCGTGTTAGCGATGACAATGGCATCTCCGTCACAGCAAAGGTCGTCACGGTTACAGTTGTTTCCTACCGAATCCCATTCTCCCTTGTCGTTTTTCTTGTCAAGTACTAGCCCCTTCAAGCCAGGATGCTGACGGTAATCGTTACCTTGACCGACTAGAGCTGTGGCCACCTGATCCAGGTTCGCACTGGGATTCCACTCAAGCGTTTTCTGAATGTTTTCCATGGCAGTAGCTAGGTCTCCAGCCCAGCCAGTCCACGCATCAGGGATAACATTCCAGTTGGTGTATCCAAGTGTTGTTGCCGCCAGATGCGCCAGATCAACTGATTCTCCGGTCTTGTCGGTCATGGATTGCCGCCAAGTGTTATCAATATAGCGATTCAAGGCAGCGATGATCTTCTTGCCTACAGCGTCCTTCTCGAGTACGCTCGCGTCAGCACTCCTGAAACTTTCGGCAGACACGGACCAATTCACCGCAGATCCACTACCACCGTCACGCAGGTAGGCTTTTGCTAAATAGTTGAGGATGCAACGCCAAGTCGGAACGGCAATCCACGTTCCCGCACCATGAGAACCCGCAACGTAGTCCTCACCAACTTTGCTATCAGCACGTAATTCCTCAAAGCGCTTCTCTAAATGCCAGATCAGATCAATCGGAGCCAGCTTGTTGTAATCGATGCTGGTGTCGGGCGCAGCGTCACCGGCACTCGAAGGAGCAACATGATCAACTGCCGCTGCTTGTCCTGAATAGGCGACCCTGTCTAGGTCAAAACCAGCACCCTTGTAGTCACTGATTTCAGTGAACTGATCATAGTTCCAACTATCAGGAATAGGGAAGCCGAGGTTGCCAGAAAATCCTGTGGACATGTCCGAGACGAACGCGCTTCCAGCGTATCCGGCTTTAATGATGCGGCGACAAATATTGCGTGATGCGTAGATACCCACTTTGTATCCGCCTCCCAGGCTTCCACGCACACCCTGGAAATACGGAAGAATGTGACTTGTGACCTCGGGGTCGGTCGCATCGAAATCAACAGCGAAATAGATATACGTTCCCGGAATGCCAAGTCTTTGGGCGGCTTGCCTTGCAAGCGTCGCGTGCCAAGCGCCGTTTTCCCGCGTGAAGTGTCGAAGCTTGGTTGAGTACTCCTGGAAAATCGGGAAGAACTTCATCCCTCCGTTGGTGATGCGTTCAAGTTCTCCGGGGCGAATTGCTTTGAAATAGTCAGACGGATCTTTTGAATCCTGATTCGGCTCAGTCAGGTAACGTCCTACGATCTCATAGCCGTTCGCCTTAAGTAGGTTGAGTCGCTCAGCCGTAATCTCGAAGCGTGTATCGCATGCTTTGCAGGCGCGATTCGGATCACCTTTCGAGGTGAGCAGGCTCATCCATGTAGTCGAGTCGACCACCCCACTTCGTGGGAGCTGATACTTTGCTTGGAATTGCGGAACGAACGTTGACAGTGCGGTTTGTGCAGAAGGATAGATATCGGGAGAAATCCGGTTACACACTAGAGCAACCTGAGCTAGCCAAGCCCACTTCGGTAAACTTGCCGCATTGCTGGGTGTAACTATTGTTAGACGCGCTTTGGTGCCATTGCCGAAATTACCTGTGGCTTCCGCAGGGCTAAATCCTTCAATGGCTTGCAAAACCTGAATCAGAGCAGTGTTCATTTCCCGACCGTAGAGTCCATCGGTTGGGATGATTCCGGTATAAGCGCGATACTGTTGATTGATTTGTTGCTGTGCTTGGCGGATCGCTGAAATGCCCCCATAAGAGCGAAGCAGGACGAATTGCTGCATTGACAACAGCGCTTTCATGACGTCGAGCGTCACAGTGGAATCTCCACCAATGCCCATGTCGCTCTTAAGCTGTTTGATGGCCTTTCCAGTTCCGCTATAGAAGTGAGTCGTGATATCGCTGGCACCGGCAGAGTATCCCTTGCACCACAAGGCGCCTTGGATAATGCCGTACACATTAGAAGTCTCCTGTGCACCGTCATCCTGTTGGTGGATGCCGTTAGGCCACCGAGACTGGAAGCGACTGATAGTTCCCGGTCCGAAATTGTTCGCCGTTGTCGTAATACCCAGCTCGATTTGCAGAGCTCGAATCAAAGCGTTGATAGTGCCCCAGCCGGTATATCCGTCCTCTACGACTGAACCGAATCCAGCCTTGCTCCTATAGGTGCGATTGAGCCATTGCTGTGTTTTTAGCACCATTTGATCTGTCATGATTCCTCCTTTTTAGAAACCAGTTTGTTAATTCAAGACAGGCGAACACCTGCCAGGGAGGGATCCAGAACACCGGATGAGAAGCTCCGAGTTTTTGCCCTCACCTGTACGTCCCTGGGAAACCCAAATCCGGACGGACAAAGCGCAAGAAAACCGAGCAACACTCAGCGGGATTTAACCCCTCACTGGTACTGCCGACGAAGCCCGAAGTGTTAATACCTTGTTTGATTCGGGGACTTTGCGCGCGGTGGGCCCCGCCCGCTGACCCCTCAGCGAGTCGTAGAGATTCGACGCCCCCAACCCCTAACCGAATCCTCGACTTGTTCCGTAACTTGGCGCTGGAACAAGGTCAATATTTTTAGGGTGGGGAAGTGCTTAGTGGTTATGTCGCGATTTTCAAAAATCTAGTAGGTGTAGACCCGAGGTTGTTGCCTCCATCGGTCATCATCGAGCGCGCTCTGGCGCGAGTGGCAGGGCTTGCACAGGCTTCGGAGGTTATCAAAGTCGTGGGTGCCGCCGTGTTCGAGCGGGAGAATGTGGTGAACCTCTTGTACGGGTGTGTAGCATCCGGCCTCTAGGCAGTCTTCGCAGAGCGGGTGGGCGGCGACGTAGGCGGCACGGATTTTACGCCAGCGTGAACCATATCTACGATTGATCTTCGGATCCCGCTGATACTTCCGATACCGAGCATCCTCAGCCTTGGCGTGGGCGTCGCAGTAGCGCTCGCGGGTGAGCTCAGGACAACCAGGGTGGGAGCACGGGGACGCTGGTTTGACCGGCATCGCTAGCTCCTTCCCGAACATGGTGAAGCCCCAAGTTCCCGTGTGGGTTCTTGGGGCTTCACCTACTTTTCAACCACTTATATGTTCTCACACTGATATGCGGTTTTCTATCGCATGTTTCGGATACCCGCTAACGCTAGAGCTGTCCATACAAGGCGGTGGCGAACCTGTCGAGGGCCCGGTTCTTGCGCCGATAGACCGTGTCACGCTCGACGTAGAAATGATCGGCGATCATCGACACCTTCTCATCTTGCGTCCCCTCGCTGAGGAAGAAGCCTTCGAGGATGAAGCGGTCGTCTTCAGCGATGACTTCCCACGCAGGCAAGAACCAGTCCATGTACTGGCGAGCCTGCAGGTAGCGAGCCTTGTACGCATCTATTCGCTCGATCGTTGCCACGATCCTGTTCTCGGACGCGTGCAGATCACCCGAGGGCGGTGTGCCGTCCATGCGCGGTGATGCGGGGCTAGCTGCATCAGCATAAGCCGCCTTGATCTGCTCGTCGGTACTCTCGATGATCTGTTCCATCACCGCATAATCCTGCAGCGCAGCGATCGCAGCTTTCCTTGTGTCGAGGTATTTCGTCATCATATGCATGAGCGTGTCCTTTCAGTGGTTGTTTGGATTTCTTGTGCGACCGCGTCAATCAACGCAGCCTGCGTAGCATCTTTCGTATCAAGGGCTTTGAGCACGGCTTCATCGAGCGTCCCTTCCGCAACAAGATGCGTGATCGTGACCGGCTCTAACTGTCCTTGCCGATACAAGCGAGCGTTCGTCTGTTGATAGAGCTCCAGGCTCCAGGTCAGTGAGAACCACACCAACAGATGCCCACCTGACTGGAGGTTCAATCCGTGGCCAGCGCTCGCGGGGTGGATCAAGCCGAGGGTGATCTCACCTTTGTTCCATGCCTCGATCTCCGCGCTTGTTTTCAGTTCGCGAGCCTGCGGGAAGCGGGCGGTGATACGCTCGCGGTCATGGGCGAACCAGTACGCCGCCAGCAACGGGCTGCCGTTGGCTGCCTCAACAAGGTCTTCGAGAGCGTCGAGCTTGCGATCATGAGCCGCAGTCCATTGACCGTCGCTGGTGTAGATCGCGCCCGACGCTAACTGCAGGAGCTTGCCCGACAACGCAGCAGCGTTCGCAGCGTCAATCGTCGCCCCATCAAGGTCGAGGACAAGATCAGATTTCAACTGCTCATACACGCGTCGTTCTTTCGGCTCCAGCACCACAGACATTGTCGTCACCGTCAATTCCGGTAGCTGAAGGTGGTCGGTGGTTCGCATCGACAACGTCATGTCACCAATCGCAACGTAGATCTCATCCTCAGCACCCGCGCGGGGCTTATAGGTGAACACCTGCATCCCGTTGCGCTTATCGGGCACGAACCAACGCTCGCGATAACGAGTGATAAACCGGCCCAAACGCTGACCGCCGTCGAGGAGCCGGAACTGCGCCCACACATCCATCAGTCCATTTGCTGCAGGCGTGCCGGTCAGGCCAACCCAGCGCTTAACGTGCGGCCGCATTTTCACCAGCGCCGTGAACCGCTTCGCCCGGTGGTTTTTGAAGCTGGAGAGTTCGTCGATGATGACCATGTCGAACGGCCAGCTACCCCCGAGTTGGTTCACCAACCATGGAATGTTTTCCCGGTTGATGACGGTCACCATCGCAGACGCCGCAAGAGCGTTCAGCCGATCTCGCTTGGTTCCGACAGCGACTGCTACGGTGAGCCCTTCAAGGTGATCCCACTTGGCTACTTCTGCAGGCCACGTATCGCGGGCAACTCGCAACGGAGCGACGACCAATACGCGGTGGATGGTGAAGTAGTCGAGCATGAGCTGCCAGATCGCCGTCAACGTGATCACCGATTTGCCCAAGCCCATCCCGAGAAAGATTGCTGCCTCGTCGTGGTCGATGATGTATTGGGTTGCGGTGGTTTGGTAGTTATGCGGCTGATAGTGCATCAAGCACCTCCTGTATGCCGTCCACCGAATCGACAACCAATGCGGTGAAGCCTTGCTCGCGCAGTTGGTTCATCCGACGCTGCTGGATTGGCCTGGGTTGTTTGCCTGCTGCTTTGAGCTCGACGAAAACAGCCCGGCTGTCCATCAGGCATATCCGGTCAGGTACGCCGCTGGTTCCAGGGCAGACGAGCTTCCAGCACAAGCCGCCAGAGGCTTCGACGGCTTTCTTCAGTTGGTGTTCTATGGTTCGTTCGTTCATGGTCACTCCTTGAGTTCGCTTGTAGGGGTGACGGCATGTGACGAGTCGTTCCTAACCTTTTATATAGAGAAAAACACAAAGTAATTTCACATGCGTAAGGTAGGGAATGGCTCGTCACAGCTCGTCATCATGGGGTTAGCTGCCGAACTCGGATGCGATCGCGAGCCCGTAGACGTACATGCCGTGTTTGGTCTTTTTCCGCACGAATCCGGCTTGTTCGACAGCAGCGTTGAAGTCGACCATCGGGCGCGCCCATCCTGAGGTGTTTTGTGCCCACGCTCGATACGTCTGGTAGAGGTCACCGGCACGCTCTGATAAGCCGTTCTCGACGTCGCATGAGTCTTCAAGGAACTGGGAGAACCAGTCGTTGTCTTCCTTATAGGCCTGTGAGGCTTGAACGACCTGAGGCGGCGGAGTGAGCTTGTAGCCCTCACTGTGAATGAGGTGCGCTCCCTCCATGATCCAGGAAAGGATCGCCCCGCCAGCGTGTTCATAGAGGTGGTCGGCGTAGTTCTTCACGTCCGTATCGCCTTCGATGGTGGCGTTGAACGGGATGACGATGAGCCTGCGCCAGATGCCTGCGTCCATGGCTCCCACACGCGGTAGATGGTTCGTGTAGAGCACGAGCGTGTGGGAGGGGGTGAAGGCGAAGGGGTCCTTGAACTTTTTCTCTGCCGAGATCTGATCGGTTGAGGCCAGCTGTTTGACGTTCGAGGTTGATAGGCGCATGCCTTCTTCGGTTTCAGCCGCGATCAAGAGACGTTTGCCTCTGGCTTCTGCGAGTTCGGGTTTGACGTTGCGGCGTACCCCGACCGTGAGCGCGTCAGCTGAGATCGTGCCCGAATACGTCCCCAACACGCGGGCGATCGTGTTCCAAAACGTGGATTTGCCGTTTCGTCCGTCCCCGTAGGCGATGACGAGGGCTTCGACGAAAACCTGACCGATAGCCGCCAACCCCACAATGCGCTGCACATAACCAATCAACTCAGGATCTCCTTGGAAGAACACGTCGAGCGCGTCGGCCCAAATCTGTGCGCCCTCATCGCCGGGGCTGACAGCGGTCTGCTTGGTCAGCAGATCGGCTGGGTTGTGCCTGTGACTACTACCGTCGCGCAGATCCCAGGTACCTGCCGGGGTGTTGAGCAGGTAGGGGTCGACGTCAAGGTCACGGATACGCACCTGCAAGATCGGCCCGGCTTCTTTCAACGTGGCCGTGATGTTGCGTGACAAACGCCGAGATAGAACGAACTTGTGGTAGTTCTTTGCCTCATCCCACGCCCGGAACGCGGTCGCTTGCACAGGCGTGAGCTTGGCGATGCCGCGTGCTTTCGACGAGGCGGAGGCCATGACGATATCTGCGCCGGTTGCTGTCATGGTCTCCCACGTGGACGCGATCAAGCGGTCGGCTTCCTCGAGCTGGCGGGAGGTCAGTTCTTGAACGACGCCTTGTGCGGATAAGTCGTTCTCGTCCCACACGCCATGGTCGTAGACGAGCCACTTGGTGGCGAGCGAGTAGCGGATCTTGTTCGCATACTCGCCAGCTAATGTGTCTGCCTGACCGACATCGGAAAAATCATCCGGACGCAAACCCGCCAACGCCTCATAAGCCTCTGGCGGCAGATAGCCTGGATCAGCAGCGACCTTCGAAGCAAACCTGCACGCGCTATTCCAAATCGCCTGTAATTCGCCCTCGCTGAGCGGTGGTTCGCAAAGGTTGGCTTTGCGATCGAAGAGGTCTCGTGCTTGGTCGGTATCGCCGTAGCGGATGAGGACCCTGCCTGCGAAGCGCGACAACGTAGCGTTGCGCGAGCCTTCACCAATCACGAGTGTGGAGGCATCAAATGCGGCGAACACGTCGATCTCGTCAGCGTCGTCCAACCATGCATTGAGGAGCTGATCGCCCTCATGCACCGTAACTTGTGGGTTAGAGGTGCCGTAGATGAAGCGTCCTGCGTCAAGAGCGTTGCGATCGAAGAAAGCAAACCGCGACGCGAGGCGGTGTTTCAATCCTGCGTATTCGTCTGCGCCTTGTACTTCTCGGATTGGGAAATAAACGTGGAAACGCGGCCGCGCAGACAACACACCCTTCGCCTTCATGTGATTACGAGACGTGGCGGCCATGAACTCCACACCCGCCATCACCTCGCCAAGCTTCTCAGGCGTGACCCACTCGGCCGGAGTTTCGGTGTGATCGTTGTCGATATCCATCACCACGCAGTCCGAGGCTATGAAGGCTGCAGTTGAGCGGCGATCATTCGCATAGGTTGCGGCCACATGATCAAAGGCAGCGGCTGCCGATAGCAAGGCCGCGTCAGTAACCCGGTGCCTGTTTGGGTAGTGGTTATTGTTCTGCACGCCGGTAACCGTGGCAGCAAACAGAGTGAAGGGCGTGGTCATGGGGTGACCTCCTTGAAATCAGAATCGAAAAACTTAATCGGCAACTCGAGGTCGCGTGCCCAGCCGATCTCTAGGCGCATGCCAGGGCTGACGTGTCCGACATATGCCCAGAGGGCTTCGCATTTGGCGAGCAGCACACGGTTGAAAAACATCGCCAGCTCCCGCTGATCAAAATCGGCGTCATCCATAAACTGCGGGAACAGCAGGTGTGGGGCGAAGGGGATCTTGCCCGCGCCCACTGCAAATCCACAGAATTGGCGGGCGAGCTCAACGTTCGCTTCCGTGTCGCCCGAGTAGGGCGAGCAGATATAGACGAGCGGACGATATCCGAACTGCTCGCGCTGCAGCTTTTTGAGCGCGTGGTAGCTCGTAAGATCCAGATAGCCTTCGGTGTTCTTCTTCGAAAACCCAATATCGAGTGTCGTGGCGCTCATGCTTGCACCTGACCCTCACGCTCAATGACCGGGAGGATGCCGAGCTGGTTCTTGAGCAGGTCGTAGATGAACAAGCGTCCCTTTTGCGTCCAGTACATGTGGGTGCGGGTCTGGCCTTCGCCGTATTCGTGGGTCTTTGACTGGGTGTATCCCTGCTCGGCGTACTTGGCGTAGAGGAACCACCGGCCAGACTGATGGAACTGCACGTGAGCATCACGCAGAATGCGGTTGAGCTTCTTCGCGGAAAGTCCGTAGTCCTTCGCAATCGCCGTCGTCGTCAACAACGAATCGGACTGCAGCACGAGGTCGTAGTACGAGACTTTCGGTGCCGCTTCAAGCAAGGCTTGCTCTGCTGCCAGGCGCTTGGCCCGTTCCGCACGCAGCGTGGCGATGGCATGCTCGAGGAACTCATCGTCAGCGAGGAGTTCGTCGTATGCGTACATGCCGTGGCGGCGAATCGTCGGCAACACCTCATCGAACACCCAGGCTTCGAACTTCTGTGCTGCCGGGAGCTTTGAAGAGATGATGAGGCGGTAGAGGTCGCCTTCGGTAATGAAGCGGACCTGCTGGAGTCCGCCAGCGGTCTCAAGGGGGTGGTAATTTGCCACCCCCTTGCAGTGCAGCTTCACCGCGTTCGTCGGATCCTGGTAGCCGAGCGCGGTGGCGACGTCCTTGCCGCAGAAAAGGATCTGACCATCAGTGGTGATGGTGCGAATGGTGCCGAACACGTCGTTGGTAAATGTTTGAATCTGGTTTCCCATGGCGGGGTTCCTTCCCGAGACCCCGTCGAGAAAAAGTCGTGCCGGTCGACACAAGGAGTTAAGGGCCTCACCCCACTGCCGACGAACCCGAAAGTGTTAAATCACGGGTACTCAATCGCTTCTCGTTCTGGCACGATTGGTGTTGAAGCCCCGGTGGAGCGCTATCTGTTAGAGCCATCTGCAGGTATTCTCGCCGGGGCATAGACAAATTTCTCGAGTGCTCTGTGTGGAAGAACCATCATTCTCTTGCTACAGCGGTGCCGACACGGTGGTCTTTTAGACAACATGACCGGTTCCGCTGCCCGCCTCGGTGGGAGCGCAGGGTCGGTTCTCGTTTCTTAGTGGTCTTGGATAAGCTTTCTTCTCTGATGGTGATACTTTGCCGTGTTCTTGATTCTGTCGTTGTTTTCGCGGTATAGTGATTGCCACTAGTACCGGCTCGCTTGTATCGGTTTCCGAGACAGGTCAGAGCCGGTCTTCATGTTTTTGGAAGCAGGTGGGCTGGTGGTCGATAAACCGTGGGCCAGTATCGATGAGCAAATCAATATCCTCACTCGTCGTGGCCTATTGGATGCCGGTGATTACCGCCGCGAGTTATCTACTGTCGGCTATTACCGGCTTTCGGGATACTCCTACCCGCTGCGCCAGCCAGCTCCCGAAGGCTCACCTCGGCGGCGTTTAGATCGTTTCGTTCCCGGCACACGTATGCATCACGCGATTGAGCTGTACGAGTTTGACGAACAACTGCGTCTTGCTGTGTGGCGGGCGCTATGCAAGCTGGAGGTGTGCCTGCGAGTTGACGTGGGGCACGTGCTGGGTGAGATCGATCCGTTCATTCACCTCGACCTCGAACGGATTTGGCCGTCAGGCGCAATGCATCGCCGCGCAGTACTGTTCACGCAGAAGCTAGCCCAAACGCAGTCGCGCTCTACAGAAGATTTCGTCACGCATTACAACCAGACCCACGACGGTCGTTTGCCGGTGTGGGTGGCCACCGAGATTCTTGAGTTCGGACAACTCGTGACCCTGTTTTCGTTGGCTCCCTTCGAACAGCGTCGTCGCATTGCTGACAAGTACTTGGCACGTGCCGACGAGTTGGAATCATGGATGCGCACCGTGAATTTCGTTCGTAACGTATGCGCTCACCACGCCAGACTATGGAACAGGCGACTCGTCATCCGTCCGTTGGTCAGACACCGCCGCAGTGACCAAACGCTATCGGCCGTGACACATTCTTCAGGACGTATGTACACCGCGTTGGTGCTCACCGCATTCCTCTTGCGACGAGGAAATTTCACCGCTGAAATACAGGCCATCAGCGACGTCCTAGACAGTTTCCCCACCGAAATTCCTGGCGTCGATCTAACGCACATAGGTGCCAGCCCCAGCTGGAAACAAGATCCCATCTGGACAATCAACAGCTAATCCTTACGGTAATAGGCGCACTCATACCCATCCGCGTCCAACGGTAATCCTTTGGCCCATGCTGGGAGGGTGGACATGAGTTTGCACGCGTCAGCAACGGTGAAGCCCGAGTTTGTGGGTTCGTCGATGACGATTTCGTCGTGAACATGCATCACAATCTTGTGCCCTGCCTTGGCGACTGCGTGCATGCCAACCACGAGTAGGTCACGGGCGATTGCTTGGACGATGTTCTCGACGAGTTTGCCTCCGTAGGTTTCGAGCTGTCCCCAGCGCCGTGCCGTGGTGGTTCCGGTGTAGGTGATGGATGTCCCACCCCAACGGTTCTCGCCTAAGCGTGGCTGGATGTAGGAAAGCCGTCTTCCCGAGGGCAGCTTGATGAAGAGGATCCCGGACTCGACGCTAAACCGCAGGTTACGGAGCCGGATCGGCTGGCGCGAGGTGATCGCAGCGATGGCTGCTTCTTCAACGTCTGCCCAGAGCTGGACGATGTGTGGGTTGGCGGCCCGCCATGCGTCGACGATAGGTTTGAGCTCGTGCTCGGCGAGTCCCATGGTAAGTGCTCCCATAGCTTTGAGCGCTCCGACGGAGCCGCCATAACCACAGGCGAGCACCGCGATCTTCCCCTTCTGTCGAAGCTCACCATTAACGCCGTGCTTCTCGACTGGGACGCCGAACATACGGCTCGCGGTTTCGCAGTAGAGGTCTTTGCCCTCACGGAAGGCTTGAAGGGTGGTGGTTTCTCCTGCGAGCCATGCGATGACACGCGCCTCAATCGCAGAAAAGTCCGCGACGATAAACCTGTGCCCAGGTGAAGGGATAAACGCGGTACGGATGAGTTGGCTGAGGGTGTCGGGCACGGACTCGTAGAGCAGCTCAAGTGCGTCGAGGTTGCCTGTTCTGACGAGTGTTCGTGCTTGGTCGAGGTCAGGCAGATAGTTCCTTGGGAGGTTTTGGACTTGGACGAGGCGTCCGGCGAAGCGCCCGGTACGACCCGCTCCATAGAATTGGATGAGTCCGCGTGCCCGATCATCGGATCCGGTGACGTTTTGCATCGCCTGGTATTTCTTCACGCTCGATTTCGCCAAGTCGCCGCGCAGTTCGAGGACTTCTTTCACCTCGCCAGTGGCGGTATCGAGGGCGGCATGGACGTCGGCTTTCGCTAGTGATTCGAGTTCGCAGCCGTGACCACGGAGCCATTGTTTGAGCTGGATGGGCGAGTTCGGATTCTCCAACCCAGTCAATGTCTGTGCCCGAGCGAGTGTCGCGTTGCGGTGGTGTTCATCCACGGCGACAGCGTTGTCCACGAGCGTGTGGTCGAGAAGAATCCCGGCATCGTTGATGGCTTGGTCGAGGGCGTAGGTGTCCCACTCGTCATCGGACATCGGAAATGATGCGAGCCGCTCGTGGATGGCTTGTTCGACTTCGACGTCGCGCCGGTTGTAATCAATGAAATGTGCCCACCCGGTCGGGTCAGCTGATGGTGGGTTCCTGTGTTTGCCACCGTTGAGGACTGAGGGTGTGGCGGGTGTGCAGAACTGCTTGATCAGCTTGCGCCCCGCAGAATCTTTTTGGACGTCGAGTTTGAGGACGGCGGCAACCGCGTCGAGGCTCATTGGCAGACCGAGGTAGGCGGACCAGATCATCGTGCACCGCCACTGCCTTGGGTCAAGAAACCCCTCGTCGAGAAGCTCGGGATGATGAGTGCGTAGCCAGGCAGACAGGCAGACTCGTTCGAAAGCGGCGTTATGCGCCCACTTGACCACACCCGAATCCACCAAAGCCGCCAGCACCTCGTCGGGCATTGATTGTCCGCCTGCGAGATCCACCACTTTGACTGGTCCACCGTCGACCGAATATCCGAAGAGAAGCAGCTCGAAGGCTGGGTGCTCGGCATACGGGTAAACACCCGTCTTGGCGAGTTGGACGGGGCTGAAAGATTCAATATCGCAGAAGAGTGTTCGCATGACGGGGTTCCTTTCACACAGAGGAAAAGTGGAGGGAACCAACAAGATGTGCTGATTCCCTCCACGTGTGGGGATGATTAGTTTAGGAAGTCGTCATCAGCGGCGAAGGCACCGAAGTCAGTCTCAGCGCTCACGCGCCCACCGCCAAGGCTCTCGCCGTCACGGGTCTTTTGAATGTTCCCGAGCCCGCAGGCGATACCGCGGTTGCCGTTCGTGTTAAACGCATAGAAGGACAGGGATACGCGCGCGTAGCAGCCCGAGTACACCTCGGCGCGATCCAGGATCGGGGCGACGCTCTGATCGACGATCTGCGGAGCGGTCAGCGAGTTGGCGTTGAGGAAGTAGGCGCCCTTGTAGGCTTCGTCGTCGCGCTCAATATCTCCGTCACGCAACGGGAGCTTGAGGGCGGCCTTGTTGGGTCGCTTACCACCAAACTTGGCCGTCCCGGCGTCGATCGCGGCGTCGATGGCCTTCTCGATCGCGGCAATGGTGGCGGTGTCGGACTTGGGGATGATCAGGGAGACGGAGTACTTGGGTTTGCCTCCCTGGATGGAGTTCGGCTCCCACACATGCGCATAGCTGAGGCGAACTTCGCCGGTGACGATACGGGTCGGATTAGTTGTAGTTGTCATGATCTTTTCTGCTTTCTACTTGTTACTTGTTGGGTTGAAAATCGGTGGCCGCACTCACCAGATCAAGCGCTGGCCGTTTATCGGATGCAGGGACCAATGTGGGTTTGCCTGCAGGTTTGGTCACGAGATCACCGAGGATCTCGTTGAAGGCGGGTTTACCCATCAGCTTTTCCATGGCTGTGAGGGTGATGAGCTTGCGATCCCAGATGTCCCTATAACCAGCCGCCTCAGCCGCCGCAGCGACGTCTTTCTCGGAGGTGTATTTGCGTACCGACCTGCCTGCGACGAGCTTGAACCCCTCAAAGACCACACCCTGATTGACAGCCTTGGAAAGCGCGTAGGCTTCCACGTCGGATGCCCACGTTTTGAGCTGCGGAATCCTCGTGAGCACGTCAGCAATCTCCGCATCACTCAGCTCGGCCGGTGGGACGAACTCGAGCTTGGCAAGTTGAAGGTTGGCTTCGGCTCGTGCTCGACACGTTGGCGCGATACGACAGAACTGACACCACGAGCCCGGACAAAACTCACCCTCACCAGCCGAGGCCAGCTCAGCTTTCGGTTTCACCTCGGTTTCAGCCCACTGTTCGAGCTCGGCAACAGAGATTTCCCAGGTGTCGACGTTCGCCCGGCGCGGCTGATAGATCGTCACTGATACCGTCTCGATGTCGTACAGGCTCCCGAAAGCGTGGAGCGCACCGAGCGCATACAGCATCAACTGCGGGTTGTTCACGGCTTCAACCAACACGCCTTGCCCGTATTTGAGATCAATGATCTGCAAGGTGGGTTCGGCGATGATCACGCAATCCCCGGTGCCAAAACTGCCAGGAACAATGTGGGAGAAGTCCAGGCGCTGTTCGATCAGCACCTGCGGATCGCCACAGGTCTCCTGGGCGATGGAGATGTGTTCTTGCACAAACGACACATAGTCGTCGGTCAAGGTTTCCATCTCGTCATCAATCCAGGCCGAGACCGGACGCTTCGAGCGCTGCTTGAGAGCCCTGCGGAGTTTGTGCTCCGCCAAGGCATGAGCGGCGGTTCCTTGCTCAGCAGCAGCAGACGTTGACTCCGGCTCATCCGATTCGAGCCGAGCTGAAGGTGTGCAGTTGAGCCACCTGTGTGCCCCAGATGCCGAGAGGAGGGCGTGGTCAGACGGTGTCATTAGCAATCTCCTTCGCCTGTTCGAGCAGCCAGCCGAACTTCGACGGATCCACCGCTGAGAGCTTGTCCGCACCAGCCTCGACGATCAGCTCACGAACCTTTGCGGTGTGGCCTTGCGCTGAGAGCTCGGAAAGAAAAGCACGTACTTCTTCGAGCGCCACTACCGGTTCAGGTTCAACCTCCGGCTCGTCCGCGAGTAGTTCTGGCTGGCTGTGCACAGCTGGGATGGTTTCGAAGGGTTCCTTGATCTGCAGGGCAAGCTCTGGGCGTTCACCAGGCATTCCTGCGTGGTCTTCGAAACTCTCCTCAACGATCTGCTGAGCCCGCGCAAGCAAATCGGCGAGCGACCGCAGCGCCTGGTTCCCATCACGAATAAAGGCATTGAGCTGTGACATCATCATTTGGACTCACCCGTCTTGAGAGCATCAGCCAATGCCATGAGGTCGTCATCGGTGTTTTCGGTGATGTCGATCTGCTTGACCGAATCACCAGGAACAAGAATCATGACTTTGCGCGGGCTACCAAGCAGTAGGCGCATGAACCGTTCACGCAGCGTCACGTTCTTAGTTGCGACGATTCCGGGGTCGTCAGGGATACGCCGGGCAATATGAAGCTTGAGACTATGTCGAGCCATCGGGCTTACCTTTCTTCCTCATTTGTGGGAGTAGCCCGGTTGGCTTCTCCCTTTCACCCCACTGCCGACACCACCGAAAGTGTTAAATCGGGCATCCTCAACCGCCTGTCGAATCAGCGGTTTTACCTCTGCCACTAGCTGCGATACCCGAGCACGGGTCAACCCCATATCGCGTGCCACCTGCGCCTGATTGAGCTTGTCGGTTGCAAGAAGGCGCGTCATCACCTCATGATGCTGAGGATCCAAACCAGCGATGACGCCACGCATAGCCTCGAGCTCACGGGTGTGCTCGACGCTGTCCTCGCGTTCGATGACCTGGTCTTCAGCGCTGATACCCGGTGAAGCTGGATCAAGGTCGATGTCGAGCATCTGCTCATACGAAAACGGCTTGTTATTCGGGACGCGGCATCCACGTCGAGGACCGCACTCAGCCCCGCACGTGCATGTCTTCTTACCCTTGCCGCGATCGGCGCGAACCGCCTTATGCGTGGCCGCTTCTTCTGCGTTCCACAACTCGTCGAGAATCTTCTGCGGTGTGCGGGGCTTGACCTGGTTGAGTGGAACACCAGTTGTGGCGGCGCGTTGCTGGCGGTCGGTTGCGATCATGAGAGCGAACTCGCCAGGGTCAATGTCGAAAGTGTCAGTGATGGACTCGTTCTTGTTGTTATCTGCTTCGTGCCTGAAGGTGACCTTCATCGAAGGATCTCCATTTCTCCGGGAATCCCGGTGATGTGGAGACCTGATCTGTTTGGCTCAGATCACTAGTGAGAACTGCTAGGAAGACGACAAAGGCGAGCCACCCCACACGCCCCTCAGCAAAGAGGGGTTGGGTGAGGTGACCCGCCGAGCGCTCCCAGAGCAGGTCTCACTAGTGATTTGTTTGTCTAACCCCCACGGCCTGCACCCGCCATAGGGCTTGCTCATCCGCCAGATGAGCTCCCGAACAATCACGCTCAGGCTTGGAGAACGTCAGTGCCGGTGGCCACCAGCACTACCGTCCCCACCCACCCGGTCCGAACTGTGTCGAAACCGAGTGGGCTGTGTACGACTACTTGCCGCGCTTGGACGGCTTAGTCTGCGCTAATGCCGAGGCGGCAACGGACTTGGTCCGCGCCGAAGAACGGCCATCGCGCAGCACAGCTGATGCCTTGCGTGCCACAGCACGCGATGTCTGCTTACGGTTCCTACCCACGCTCTTCACCTCCTTCGCTCTCGCTACGACACCCACCACCACTTGGTGCGTGTTCATGAGCGTTCGCGCGAGTCGGCGTGCGATAATGAGATGACAGTTGCTCGTCTCGTCGGCTCGTGTTTTGCTCACATACTCATCAAACGCTGTGGTTTTGGGACTTCAGATCGGTGAGGGAAGCAAAAACTGGGACTTCTGGGACTAGTTTTGGGACTCGGCATAGAGGAGCGTGACGCATATGGGTTTGCCCGAGTTTTGTCGCGCTGTTTATAAGCGGAAGAGTCCCATCACTAACCAGGCAAAATTCGTCCAAGCCGTATTCCAACACGCTGGCAGCGCAGAGCGGTTAGATGACGAGTACGCACGCAAGATCTTCACCGGAGCAAAACCGATCTCCGAACCGCAATACGAATCATTTTCAACGCCGGTGAACAAGAAATCTTTGCATGATTTCCTTCTTAGCCACCTGAGGCCCCTCCCAAGCACGAAGCGCACGTTGGATGATCGTTGCCAAGAAGTCGGCAAAGACGCCGGGCTGCCCTCAACCCTCACTATCGAACCAGAAGCGTTCATTTGGGCACTCACAGATTGGTTCGACGCGATCATCCACGATCCAAACCATTGCGATGTCCTCGAACACTGCTACCGACTTCGCCTTGAAGGCCAGGAACCAGACGAGATCAACCCTGCACCGCAGCCGCTCTATCAAGGAGATCGCGTCGACGTGACGGAACCGCCCGCACTGCAAAAACACAAGCCAGGATTTTGGGCCGAGTTCACTCACACATGGACACTGCGCAACGTTGGCAGCATCGACTGGACCAGTCGGACACTCGTCTGTACGAATCCAACAGACCCGCGAATACGACCCGTCGGCACCAAACAAATCGCCATTCCTGAAAGCCCACCAGCGACAAGAAAGTTCATCAAGATTTCTTGCACGTTTCGGGCGCAAGGCTATGAAGGGGCGGCCTCAAGCCACTGGGAAATGCGCAACCAGGAAGGCGAGAACTGCTTCCCTCAAGCGACTACAACATTCAATGTCGATGCCACAGTTATTAACCCGGATCTTCACTCGACAAGGTAGGGATGATGAGCGAAGCTGAATTAGAAAACTGGGTCACCATGAAAGAAGCACAAGCTCACCTCGGTGTGCGCCGGGAAACCATCACGAAATGGATCGTGACGCACAATCTTCCCGCCTACAAAGTCGGCAGGGTCTGGAAATTCAAACTCTCAGAAATCGACGAATGGGTCCGCACCGGTCAAGCCGCAGAAGAACCACATCCCAACAACACTCACGAGCCTAAGGAGGAACGCTAATGCCAGAACTGAACTGGGTCGGCAAAGACAAGGTGATCACCCACCACCTCGACGTTCCCTACCGCGTCCTCGACCGCCAATACTCCTACAACGAGCACGGGCAGCATCAGGAGGATAACGGCTCCCAGAACATGATCATTCATGGCGACAACCTCGAAGCCCTCAAAGCTCTACTACCAAAATACGAAGGCAAGGTTGACTGCATTTATATCGATCCTCCCTATAACACAGGCAACGAAGGCTGGATCTACAACGACGCCGTCAACGACCCACGAATCAAGAAATGGCTTGGCGAAGTCGTCGGCAAAGAAGGCGAAGACCTCTCCCGCCATGACAAGTGGTTGTGCATGATGTACCCGCGCCTGCGGCTGTTGCAGCGTTTGCTTGCGCCGACTGGCGCTATTTTTGTTTCGATTGATGACAATGAGGCTGCCCACCTGAAGGCTATGTGTGACGAGATCTTTGGGGCTCGTTGTTTCGTGGCTGATATTTCGTGGCAGCGCACCTATTCGACCCGTAATGATTCCAAAGGCATTCCAGCGGAAGTTGAGCACTTGTTCGTGTTCTCCAAACAGCCCGACTGGAACCCCAACAAGCTCGAACGCACCGACGAGATGGACGCTAGGTATTCAAATCCCGACGGTGACAGTTCAGCATGGAAGAGCGGAGATGCGACGGCTCCAGGTGCAGCTACGCATCAGGGGATGGTGTACGCAATCCAACACCCAATTTCAGGGAATTTTATCTATCCAGCTCAGAGTCGATGCTGGACTTTTGAGCAGCCGGAAATGCTTCGGATCATGTCTGGCTGGACTAATTACGAGTTGCGGGACTTGGATGACACTGCAGAACGGGCGAGAGTCTGTGGTGTTGATCCTGCCGAGGTCAAGCCGGGCGTCATGGGCATCGTTCTTGCCAAACCACTGGACCAAGCTCGAGCTGACGCCCAAACCGTCTACGAGCGCGGTCGATGGCCACGGCTCTACTTCACAAAGGCGGGCCTGGGCGGAATTGCACGGAAGATCTATCTCGATCAGGTAGAAGGCCTGCTGCCAACGAACTTCTGGTCATACGAGGTTTCGGGGCACACGGATGAGGCGAAGAAGGAGGTCCGGGCGATCTTCGATGGCCGTGTCGCGTTTGATACTCCGAAGCCAACCCGGCTTATCGAACGGATCTTGAAGATCGCGACTAAACCTGGGGACATTGTCCTCGACTCATTTGCGGGGTCTGGTACGACGGGCCATGCAGTGCTCAACGTCAACAAGGCTGATAAGGGCGAGCGTTCGTTTATCCTTGTCGAGCTAGGTGATTATGCCGACTCGGTGACTGCTGAGCGTGTCCGTCGCGCGATCACTGGCTACAAGGGCGAGTCAGAAGAATCGATCACGCTGTACGAGCACAAGCTCACGTTGACGGCGATGAAGAAAGCCGACGGCCTGCTCGCCGAGGCAAACAAAATCTACCAGGAAGCTCAGGGCAAGTACACCAAGGTCTCCCGCCCGAAGATCACCACGAAAGTGACAGGTAAATCGGGTAGCTCCTATCTACAAGTTGTCGCCACACAGTCTCACGACCATGACGTTTCGGGTACGGGAGGTGACTTCTCCTTCTATGAGCTTGGCGCGCCGCTTCTTGTTGATGGTGACTTGAACCCAGACGTGCCGTTGGATCGAGTGTGCGAATACATCTGGTTCACCGAGACAGGACAGGCGTTCTCGAATCCGACCAGTGCTCATCCGTATTTCTTAGGACGGCATGAGGATGCGTCGTTGTTTTTCGTGTATGAGCCGGATCGGGCAACGGTTTTGGATCGTGACTATCTGGCTTCGATCCCTCCTGAGTGCGCCGCCGGTTCGTATGTGATTTATGCCGATACCTGTTTGTTGTCGGATGAGGAGCTGCGCTCGCTGAATATCACGTTCAAGAAGATCCCTCGGGATATCACCCGTCTCTAAGGAGTGTTGGTCATGGAGTTGAAGAAGTATCAAAACCGGGTGATCGCCGATCTGGAGGATTACCTCACCCAGCTTAACGAGCAGCCCACTCTGAGCGAAGCTTTCAAGATGTTTTGGGAGTCTCGCCATATTGAGGTTGGCACCCCGCAGATGCCGGGCTACCAGAATGTGATCGATGGCGTCCCGCACGTGTGTTACAAGGTCCCAACTGGTGGTGGGAAGACGTTTTTGGCGTGTGCGTCGGTGAAGCCGATTTTCGAGGCTTTGCCGCCGACGCGGAAACAGGCTGTGGTGTGGCTGGTGCCCTCGGATTCGATTTTGACGCAGACGTTGGCGGCGTTGAAGAATCCCTCGCACCCGTATCGGCAGAAGTTGAATACTGATTTCGGTGGCCGGGTTGAGGTGTATTCGAAGGAAGAACTGCTGGCGGGGCAGAATTTCAGTCCGTCGACGGTGGCTGAGCAGTTGTCGGTGATGGTGCTCTCGTATGACTCATTTAGGACACGAACGAAGGATGGTCGTAAGGCATACCAAGCGAACGGGAATCTCGCCTCGTTCGCGACTGCGTTTGGTGCCCCGGAGCAGCCGATCGAGAATGCGGATGAGACGGCTTTATTTCAGGTGATTAACCAGTTGAATCCGGTTGTGATCGTGGATGAGTCGCACCATGCGACGAGCACGTTGAGCCAGGAGATGCTCACGGATTTCAACCCAGCGTTCATTCTTGATCTGACCGCGACCCCGAAGCGGCAAGCGAACGTGATCTCGTATGTGGATGCGCTCTCGCTCAAGAACGAGAGCATGGTCAAACTTCCGGTCATCGCATATAACCGGGCGTCGCAAAAGGATGTTGTCACGGATGCGATCGATCTTCGCCGTTCTCTAGAGGTCGCTGCTACACAGCAGTATGAAAGTGGTGGCGCTTATATTCGACCGATCGTGTTGTTTCAGGCTCAGCCGAAGACGAGCGAGGATGCGACTTCATTTGAGCGGTTGCGTGACAAGCTCGTCAAGGCGGGTATTCCTGCCGAGCAGATCGCGATTAAGACCGCCGACGTAAACGAGCTCAAGGGCGTGGATCTGCTCAGCGAAGAGTGTCCGATCAGGTTCATCATCACGGTGAACGCGTTGAAGGAAGGTTGGGATTGTCCCTTCGCCTACATTCTGGCGTCGTTGGCGAACAAAACCAGCCAGGTTGATGTTGAACAGATCCTTGGCCGTGTTTTGCGCCAACCCCACGCCAGGAAGCAGCCGAACACGTTGTTGAACATGAGCTACGTGTTGACCTCCTCGAACGATTTCGGCGCCACGCTCAAACAGATCGTTGCCGGGCTCAACAGCGCAGGATTCTCCAAGCGTGACTTCCGTGCAGCCGATCAAGTCGCTTTCGATTTCACTGGCGCGAGTCAGCCAAGCAAACCCGCCCCAACGTCTCCAGTCCCAGAGGATAGTGTGGACGTTGAAGAGTTCTTGGAGTTCGATGAGCAGGAAGTTGCAGCTGATCTGGATGCGCGAGAAAAATCCGCTAGTTCACCAGAGCCTTCGGCGGATCCGACGGTGGCTTCGATGATCGAGCAGGCCGCTCAGCAAGGTGTGGACTATGAGCAGGAGGCCGAAGAAGCTGCACAGATGGGTGAGGGCTTCGTGCCTTCAGATTTGGAGGATGCTGTGGACACAAGCTTCGTGAACCCCGAATTCGCTGACGAGATCGCGACCCTTCGCCTTCCCCAATTCGTCATTCAAGAACCCGGATCAGCATTGTTCCCGACCGCTCATGAGGGATACAACGAGCTCAAGCACGAGGCGCTAGCCGGTGACTTCGACTTGGCTACGAAAGACATCGATATCGACTTGTCGACGGCAGACGAGCAGATGTACAAGATCGACGTGCGAAAAGACTCAGAGGTTCCTAAAGCGTTCCGGATGTCGAGCACCGACCAAAAGTTCATGCGCGAACACTTCTCGAAACTGAGCATCGAAGGACAAAAACGTAACACAGCTGAAGCGATCTACCAACGGATCAAACCGATCAATTCGATCACTGACTCTGACCTGCGGGCATACATCGTGCGGACGGTTGAAGCGTTCGGCACCGAGCAGCTGCTGACCTATCAAGAGCACCCGCATGCGGTAGCAAGCAAGGTCAAGCAGAAAATTGACGGTCTTTTGGAAGCGCATAAGGTCAAGAGATTCTATGAGGACATCGAGACCCGACGCGTTGATGTTCAACAACTCTATGCGTTCCCGAAAGCGATCCAGCCTATTCATGCCTCCTCCCTGATTGGCGGCTCCCTGTATGAGGCCGAAGACAAGATGAACGGCTTTGAGCTCGAACTCGCTGGTCGCTTCTCTGGAATGGACAACGTTCGCTGGTGGCACCGGATCATTGAACGCAAGGGCTTTTGCCTCAACGGTCCGTTCAACCACTACCCAGATTTCGTCGTGATGACCACCAACGGCACCATCGTGGTCGTCGAGACCAAGGGTGAACATTTGAAAAACGACGATTCTAACCGCAAGATCAGGCTCGGGCGGGCGTGGGCGAACATGTCTGGCAATGGCTATCGCTACTACATGGTCTTCGAAGATGGCGTCACTCCACCGGACGGGGCGGTTACTTTGTCGGAGCTCGTGCGTATCCTCGAAAAGCTGTAGGCGGGAAGGACACCTTTTGGGAGAATACGAGATGGCACAGGCGACAATCACATCAACGCTGCGCGGTGACACGTTTGCGTCCACGTTCACCGAGGTGGCGCATTCGAACACGTTAGGTCTTCGAAACGACGAACAGTTACGCCTGTTCCATCTGTCTGTCCAAAACAACCGCTTCGACCACACAGCCCTCGTCAAGTTCCTCAAACGAAACGTTGGACGCTATGTCTTCTCGCGTGCCGAATACGAAGGCTATAAGCAGCGAGACGATCTCGAAGAAGTCGCTCTCGACGCTGTGAGCCGGATGCGTTCACAACAAGACGGCATGGGGCTGGGCGAAATCTTGCTCTACGTCCTGCTCGAACAAATTCTCGAAGCACCCAAAGTGTTGAGCAAGATCGAGCTCAACCAGGCCCGAGGCCAGATCCACAGCCGCTGTGACGCCATCCACCTGCTCACACCAGACGGTCAGCGAACCACCAGCAGTATCGTGTTTGGAACCTCCAGCGTGGTCGGCAACATTGGGGATGCCATCACTGCAGCATTCGAGCGCGTCGTAGACATCGAAAAGAACCGAACACGCGAAGTTCAGCTCGCTGAGAATACCGTGTTCACCAAGACCCTCGACGAAACGACCGCAGGATACGTGAAGGATCTGTTGATCCCGAAGCCGGGTGGGGCACCCGTGTTCGATACTGCCTATTCGATGTTCCTGGGCTACGACATCGGTTTAGATCCAAAGAACTATGGCAACCAGCAGTATCGGTCTGCACTCGATCAGAAAATGCAGGGTGATATCGCCGCGCACGCCCAAATGATCGCCAACGAGATCAACACCCGAAACCTAGATAACTACTCGTTCTACATTTACGTTTTGCCCCTCAATGAAGTAGACGTTGACGCGGTCGCAATCATGGATGGGCTCGTGGGCGGGCAAGGTGGTAGCCATGTCTGACAAGCAAGTAACAGTCGGCGATCTCGTATTTGCCGACATCGACTCCAACGAATTCCTCAAACAGCTGTACGCCAACCTGCTCCACAACTACGGCTTACATCGATTAGGGCTGGCGAATCGTCAACCATACGACGTGGATCTTGAAGCAGCGCTGCGGTTCGCTGACCTGCTCTCGAAATCAACCCACCCCACCAACCGTGACCAGCATAGGGTATGGGCGCAAGAAATCGCGCTCCTCTGCCACATCCTGTATCCGAATGATCCCCGCACGAAAGCATACGTTCCTGCAATCTTCACCACGCTAGGCAACTACCCAGGCCTGAAGCAGCTGGGCGTGACTTCCGATGCAGGCATCCTCGACGCCGCATTCAACGCCTACCAAGCCGAATACCTCACCGTACCCGGTGATAGGTCGATGAAGTTCTTCGCGCCGCAAAAGAAAATCTACGACCGCCTCACTGACGGCAAGTTTTCCTTCTCAGCCCCAACATCCTTGGGCAAGTCCTTCATCATGCGCACCTTCATCACCAACCAGATCAAATCCGGGGTGAAGGCCAACTTTGCGATCATCGTGCCGTCAAAAGCGCTGATCAACGAGACGCGCTCGAAACTGATCGCTGACCTTGGCGAAGACCTAGAACGACACAACTACCGAATCGTCAGTGCTGCAGGTGACATCGTGCTCGAAGGCGATCACAACTTCATCTTCGTACTCACCCCAGAACGCCTGCTTTACCTTCTGATCGGCAAACCTGCGATCGAATTCGAGTACATCTTTTTCGACGAATCACACAAACTCTCAGGCAAGAACAGCCGCGCCCCGTTCTACTACCAAACCGTGACAATCCTTCAACACCGCCACAAGCCACCACACTTCGTCTTCGCTTCACCCAACATTCCCAACCCAGAGGTATTCCTAAGGCTGGTTGATCCAAACTCTGACGAAAATGAAACCAACGCGGTCGCAACCCAGTATTCGCCAGTCGCACAGTTCAAATACCTCGTCAACCTGCACGAAAACACCATTTCCAGTTACAACGACCACACCCAAGAATTCACGCACCTAGCCTCACTTCAAGCTCAGGACGCTACCGTACAGGGCATAACCCGATTTGTTAGTGAATCATCACGAGGTTCAGATCACCGTGGGCAAACCATCGTGTTTCATTCTGCCCGACATCACGCAGTGCAAGCGGCACGTGACTATGCCCAGGGTTTGGCAGACCTCAACGATAAAGACTTGGACGCTCTCGCAAAAGACATCGAACGCGACGTCCACGAGGACTACTACCTCAGCGATCTCATCCGTAGAGGCGTCAGCTACCACATCGGCTACCTCCCACCAGCAATCCGCGAACGCATCGAAGGCCTGTTCCGCGAAGGCAAAATCTCGACACTATTTTGTACCAGCACGCTTCTAGAAGGAGTCAACCTTCCCGCCGACAACCTCGTCATCACAACCAACAAAATCGGCAGAGCAGGAATGACAACAGTCGACTTCAAGAACCTGATCGGCCGAGTCGGACGTATCGAGTTCAACCTCTACGGCAACGTATTCATCATCGTGGGCAACCAACTTGCATCCGAGCAAAAGGCAAAGGAACTCCTGCAAGCGAACGTTCCTGCACAGACGCTATCCGTGCAAACCGACTCACAAATTATCAGCAAGAAAATGAAGCAAGGAGTCGTTGCTGATCTTCAAGAAGGACAGATCGAGTTCGCCAAGGGAGATGAAAGCTACGAGCGCTACAACATGAAGCGCAAATTCGGACTCATGCTCTTACGCGACATCACCACAGGACGTCAAAGCCTGGTGCGTGAAGAATTCTCCGACTACCTCGACGACCAAACCATCAGCCGAATCCGAGAGTCCTTCGCGCAAAGAGAAGGGCAACAAGACGACGACATCAACGTATCTGTCGACCAAGCAGAATCCTTAACTCAAGCTGTCCGAGCCGGACTCAAATACCCGCGCATCTCTCCAGACGGGAAGTTCAACTACGACGAAACTCTCGCGTTTCTCGAAAGGCTCGCCTCAATCTTCAAATGGCGCGTCTACGACCCCGAAACACTCGGAAAAACAGATAAGTACGGCAACCAGCTCACGATGCTGCGCTGGTACACCGTATTGCTTACACAATGGATGGAAGGTCACGGACTCCGTTCGATCATGAACCGTGCCCTCCAGTACCGCCTGCAACAAGGAACGCTCTACATCAAAGGGCAAGGAGAGATCCGTTACGAGAACACGCTCCAGCACCGCAACATCGTCATCAGTGAAATCCTGAAAGTTCTTGAAGACGTCATCCTCTTCAGCCTGTCGAACTACTTCCTCAAATTCTCCAACGAATACAAGAAGGTCCACGGAGTAGAGCAGTTCGACAACGACTGGTACGAATACGTCGAGTACGGCACGACGAAACAGAAAACCATCCTTCTCCAACGGCTGGGATTCACCCGCGAGAGCGCCACCTACATTCGAACCAACGTTTCCAATGCAATCTTCCTTCACGAAGGAAAGCCCCACCTGAACCCGATTCTTCTCGAAAGCTCGAACATCAACGTCCGCAAAGAAGCCAACGAAATCAGATACAACGTGCCAGAAGCCTTCTCGATGCCAGATTTTATGTTCTAGCCCCCGCACTAGGTACCCGCTAACGCAAGCACTCGCCCAGACCCCCTTGGCTTCAAACGGACGCCACCCCAGTGGGCGTTACAGCGACGACCGTCGGATCGCCAAACCTCCAGCGAAGTAGCGAGCAGCCCCAGAAACAGCAAAACCCCTGTTCAAAAGGGGTTCAAGGGCTCAAGCGGCTTTTATCATTTTCGACGTCTAAGTATCTGAACGTAGGTGCAAGCACAAGCGCGGAACGCGTTTGAATGCTTGTGACCGGAGTGAAGAAGGGTCGTAGGGAGCGCAGCGACCGAGCACCCGCTCGACTTAGACCTCGGATTTGCTAAGTACCCTTTTGCGTTAGCGAGTATCGCTTAGGGGCGAAAAATCGCTTGCGTTAGCGGGTTTGGGTTTTACGTCACCTAGTACCCTGTTTTCCCTATTCGGGTAGGGTTTTGGGGTTTAACTCGTTAACGGAGATGAAGAATGTGTCTTTCTGACTTGCAAATAACGCTGTTCTAGTGGTTTCGGTATGAGTTCTTTTTTAGCTAACCCTCAATCAAGGCCAATCTTCAAACCGAAAGACGAATCAGCTACCGGCATTTCCCTCTCTTTCTGGTAGCGGCAGTTATGGGATAATCAGTGAACGAGCACGTAAAAAGGGGAAAGGCCATGTATGGGAAAGAGCAATGCGCGAGTGCGTAACTGGTTGATGTTGGTAGCTGTTGGGCTATTATTTGCAGCTGTTTGTTTTGCTGTTTTCGGGTTCACGCACGTGGTTTCGCCGGTCACCGCTATTGGAAATGTTGCTGGTTTTCTGATAACTAGCCTGGTCGTGGGTTTTTTGCGCTGCGTAAATGAATGATGCGCAAAAGGTCGTGTTTTTGCACGGGTTGGGTGAAACCCGTGATGTTTGGAACCCGGTAATAAAACAGCTTCCGCAAACCGAGTGCATATCTCTAGAGGTTTTGAGAACGAAACCGCCTTTGGATTCTTGGTCGCTCAAGGACGTATGTGCCCGGATTGCTGATTCGCTGACCGAACCAGTTCACTTGGTCGGGTTATCTTTGGGTGCAGTGATTGCTTTAAATATCGCCCTCACCCATCCGGGCAAGGTGTCTTCACTGTTTGTTTCAGCTCCGCAAGCTAAACCCCCAAAACTGTTGATGAATCTGCAAAAGACACTAATGCGAGTTTTACCAACAAAATGGGTCTGTCCGCCGCAGCTTAGCAAACCTGAGCTGGTGGGTGTGCTCGATAGTTTGAAAGATTTAGACCTCACTTCGCAGCTACCTGCTTTATCCATGCCCGTAACTGTGGTTTGCGGTAGCAAAGATAAAGCAAATCTGCCTGCCGCCCGCAAAATCTAAAGCCTTATCCCCACAGCTCACCTAGAGGTTATCCAAGGTGCAGGCCATCAATGGCACGCCACCCATCCTCAGCTATTCACCTGTTATCTCACGAAACATTTAGCCCACTAAACCCCGACAAGAATAATATCGTCGATAAATTCAAGTAAGTAGCAGCACTTCTTACTCGCTGTAGTTGCGATACCCGCCTGCGTCCCTCGCAGGATTTCGCAGTCCCTGTGCGGGAGGCTCTTACCTCGCTCAAGACTTTGTGGCACAAATAAGGTGCGCTTTTTGACGATAATAAAAGAAGTTAAGGTATTCGCAAACACTGTGAAATCAATGCGAAATCTAAAAAGGGCATAACGTAAGTCGATGTCTTACCAATCAGGAGGTAACTCACTAAATATCCTTAAATATGGAGGAAGTGTCGTTGCGGATATAATCGGGATAAAGAGTTGTGTAGACATGGCTAAACAGGCGTTCTAGATGGCGGGACCTACAGGAAGATACTCAAATGGTGAAACTAATAATTGAGTTTATTTTGTTTGGATGTTTAGCGGTGTTTTTCTGCTTTGTTTCTTGGGTTGAAATGCCTAATGCTAAAGATAAAAAAACTGGACGAAAACGTACTTTATATCAACGTTTACGTTTAGCTAATAGGCAACTACGCTTGCAGCTTTTCCTGGGAATTGCAGCGGCAGTAGTTGCGGTATTAGCTGCACTTCAGCTACTAGGTGTTATACCCTACCTCGACATTGTTTAGGTCACGTATATTAGCAAAAGATAATAAGTTTGTTGTAGGTTTGACTGATAGTTTTTTCTGTATGTTAGGTCGTTAGTATTACTGCTGGCATGAATACGTTTAATACGGAACTATGAAACGTGAAACTATTCTGCTTCAATGTCTCGGATTCACGCGCGAAAGCACCACTTACAATCGAACTAACACCCCTGAAAATCTAGTCGCTAATGGAGCTAAGCCCCATCTAAATCCTTGTTTGATTGAAAGCATAAATATCAATTTCAGAAAGGAAGTAAAGGAAATCTAATAAAACGTTACGGAGGTTTTCTCGTGGGTGGGTTTCATGTTCTAACCCCCAAGTGTTGAACTAGCTAACGAAACTTAACAATTCCCCCCCGGCGCGCCGGTGGGGCGCTAGAAACCGAGCAATAGAAGCATCTAGCAGCGGGAAACAAGGCGTGCTACACCTGTTTACGGACTAACGTAATCGTTCTATCCGCTTTTGCAGCGACGGAGGGGTCATGGGTGACCAGCATGAGGGCGCAGTTACGCTGGCGAACTTGGGTAAGCAGTAGCTCCATGGCTTCTTCGCGTAACTCTGTATCGAGTGCGCCAGTGGGTTCATCTGCCAGTATCAGCTTGGGGTTATTGATGAGGGCACGCGCGAGTGCTGTCCGTTGTCGTTCACCTCCAGATAGCTGTTCTGCCATTCGAGATTCTTCCACGTCGAGTTCACTTAATAGTCGTGACGCTTCATCGTGAACGGTCGAATCGTTCTTGTCCCAAAGTAAGCGTGGCAACATAACATTATCGAGTGCGGTGTATCCGCTCATGAGTTCACCGTTTTGAAACACGACACCAATTGTGGTTGAGCGCAGACGTGCTAGCTGATCAAATTTAAGATTATTGACGTTCGTGCCATCAACTAGAACACTTCCTTCCAGCGGACGGTTCATGCCAAGGATTGTGGTCAAGAGGGTGGTCTTACCAACACCAGAACGCCCCATAATTGCCACGGTCTCTCCCGCATCAATCTCAAGATTGAGCGCAGTAAACAGCGGGTTTTTATAACCACACGAGAGATTACGACATTCTAGTATGCTCATTTTAGCTCTTTCCCGGAAGCCAACTAGCGGCTTCTTTCTTAACTAGGACGTACATGAGAATTGCTTGGGTAAGAATAAAAACTAGGTAAATGATTCCCATACTGATTATGAACATCCAGGGGAAGAATTCACCAAACTTAAAAAAGAACTGGCTCGCGAGAAAGATGCCGATCCCTATGGAGGCTATTCCTGTCACCGAATTAACTACTGTGTTACGCATCGCCATGGTTCGGGCAATAACAGCAGATTTTCCAGTCAATGATGCCATAGAAGCGAATTCTCTGGCACGAGCGGTCGTTTCCCGCGCGTATTGCATCCATATTGAGGTCATTGCATATATGAAACCAAGCACAGTAAATAACGTCAACCAGGTTGCCTGCTGTCTATAGGTCTCCGCTATCGCCCTTTCGCTCTCTCCATCAATAATTGACAGAGGGGTTATAGCGGTATCGAACTTAATTCCCTGGATTTGTGATAGCAAATCCTCTTCTTGCTCAGAAATCGTATAAATCCAGACCCACCGAGAGGATAACGATATTTCATCGAGTTGCGCACCATATTCGGGAACTAATCTATGCTGGACATAGTCTTGAAGATGATTCGGGTTCACCTGCCCTGCACTTATTTCTGCAACGCCTTGATTATAGGTCGCTACATAAACAGCCAGTTTAGGGTCATGAGAAGCAATCTTAGATGCCGCATTGGCTAAACATGACGCGTAATCTCCAGAACAAGTGAGTGATGTCTTCACAACTTGGATACCTTCCGGAGGTCTGGGTGGAGGATCTTGAGCTCCCGTGATGATTCCAAACAAAGCTACGAGAATAACTCCGACAGCAACGAAACCTCCTGCCAAAGCACCAGTTCGAGAAGCTTCATAGGGATGGTTAATTATCCAGCGAAAAAATACGCCAGTTCGCAGATTTATACCTCGTTTTTTCGTTACAAAATTCGTCACGACAGTGCACAGAACTGCGAGAGTTGAATGTAACCCCAAAATCACCAAGAAAACTATAAGCAACATAAGAGGAAGCACAAGGATATCGGGAATCTGCAACCAGAACAGCCCCATGACAGTTGTAAGAACAATTCCAAGCCCGAAAAGCAAAAGCCTCGTTCCCGTACCGAAAGACCAACGCATACCGGAGTGGGTGCGGGTTTGGCGCAATTTTGGCCAGGCTAAGTAAGAAAAGGTGATACTTGTTGCTAGTGCAAGATATGCGATTAATCTTAAGGACGCATCAAGATAGATACCGGAGTGAAGCCGAAAACCCGTGAAAGGTAAACGCACATATCCCATCACCAGAACAAAGATTAGTAACGCAGCTAGACTAACCCCCAGCAAATACGGTTTATAGAGGTAGGTAACCGAGTGCCTAATGAGTTGACGACGCGGAGCACCGATACTCTCGAGCACAAATTGTTCTCCGGCAAGCAACTCCGCTACTGATTCACGGGTAGCCCGCAGGTTGAGGATAAGGGGGAAAATAAAAATTAAAAGAGCCACCGGTAATAAGTACTGTGACCATTGCTCATAGTTTACATCTCCAAAAATGGCACCTTTACGGGTATCTTTGGCAAAACCGGAGGAGAAAAACACGCCCTCTTCATTTCGTGCCAAATCAATAAAAGCTTTCCCATTGCTCGGTCGATAATAGACGACAATTTCGCCATCTAGAATCACCGTGTCATCAATTACCGCTTGAATCGACCCAAACTGGCGCTCCAAAATATCTGAATATTGTTTCGCAGCCCTAGAGACCGCTATTGTCCCGGGCTCGAGCCATTTTGTTAATCCTACAGGCAACTCACTGTCACCACTCAGCGGTTCAAGCTCCAATACCCCTACAAGGTGAGAATCAATATAAGTATTATCCACTCGATAAGCAAAGCTCGCGTTCTCCTCATCGGAGATATATACCGGTGAACGCGAGTTTGCTATCGATCCTCTTGAATCGAGCTCAGCATAAATCGCCGCTAAGGCGAAAAAACACATAACCACAAAGAATGATGTGAGCCCTACAGCCACCCGATGAATCCGGTGTGGATATGACATTTATACTCCGAGAACTAGAAAATCCAAGCTCCGCACTATTCTCACTTCTTTCTGTATAAGAGTTGATAGTAATTTCTAAGATTGCGAGAAAGTTACATACCTAAGAAAAGCCTGTCGCCTCACACCCCTATCCTAGTGGACGCTCCCTCTATCACGTCACGATTTCCCGAGGATAATTTCGGACGCTGAGCAATTCACGGAAGTTTTCTAAATCAATTTATTGACCCCTACACTTTGAGCAGCCAGAAAAATACTGGGTTACAAACTCAAAATAACGAAGTAGACTGACAATAACTACATAAAAAGGGAGATTCGTAATGAAAACAGCAACATCAAATGTTAATTTTAAACTCGATACTGACGTGAAAGAGTCGATGGAAGATGCATGCAAAGCTATGGGGCTGACACTTACCGCCGCCTTTACGATTTTTGCCAAAAAAGTTGGGACTGAACGCCGTATCCCCTTCGAAGTGGCGGCACCTGTATCAGATTACGCGCGCGCTTTACATCGAGATTCAACAGCCTACCGCGCGGGACAGCTCGATACCGTTAGCCTAGAAGAAATGATGGCTCGCTATGGTATGGAAAATTGATTTTACCCGGCGCGCAGAAAAGGCTCTCAGCAAGATTGACAACACCGCCGCGAAGCGCATCCTAAAAGAACTCCATACTGTCAGCCAGCTAGATAACCCCCGCTCAAAAGGTAAAGCCCTAAAAGGCGAACTAACCGGCTACTGGCGTTACCGCGTGGGAAACTACCGGGTTATTTGCGACATCGTAGATTCAGAGCTACTAATCCTAGCGATTGATTTAGGACACCGCCGCGATATCTATGAACGATGAAAAGCTAAAGTAAGTTACACTGACAAAGCCTCTTCCAATCAGCATCACCGGCGATTATCTTCCAGCGAGGTTCTACCGTCCCACCCAAGGCAAAACAGGCGAAGAAGGCTTTTTATCTTTGAGTCACGAACTAAGATAGCAGTATGACAATCACGACCAATCCGGTTTCAGCGAGTGCTCCATCCCTAGAGCGGCTTCGTGCTGTCAAGGGGGACGTACGTGATGTCATTAAGCGCCATAAAGGCACTGGAAAATACTGGGTTTTTGGTTCGGTTGCCAGGGGCGAAGCAACCAGAGATTCAGATTACGACTTGTTGGTGGAGTTCCTTCCGGGTGCAAGCTACTTCAACTTGGCAGCTTTAGAAATTGAGTTAAGCAAGATGCTGCACAACCCGGTTGAGATTATGCCGAGCTCTTCTCAAGGCTACGCGGCAGACCACGCCCGTTCCCAGGCAATCGCGGTAAATCACGACCCCAACTCCTGATCCAAAAGTTGTGGTTAAAGCGCTTGGCGAGCTCGCTGCGAAGGTAAAGCAAGTCATGCACGTTAGTAACCCTCGACCGGGAACGCTCAGCAATGATGATATCTTAGCTATTAATTTCACGCAAAATTAATGCTATTGTAGGTATATAGTAGTAGCAATTGCATGAAAAGAGGGTGCTTCTGGTGGCTAACATATCCTTCCGAACTGATGACCAGACGAAAAGTCAGGCCGCGGAGCTGTTCCGCGACCTGGGGTTAGATATGAGCACTGCAATTAACATATTTCTGAGGCAGTCGATTGCCAGCAACGGTATTCCGTTCACGCCGCGCCGGGAAAATTCAGCCAACCTACTGGCTCGTGCTGAAGCCGAATCCCGCACCGGAGCTTCCTTTGATAGTGTCGCTGAGCTAATGGCAGATCTTAATGAAGCTGACTAGAGTCTTTCGCACCTCTCAGTTCAAACGCGACGCGAAGGCACTGTTCAAAAAGCATTACAATCCGTCGAAGTTGGCACGCGCAGTTGCAGCCCTATTGGCTCAGAATCGCGACGAGTTACGAACCCGGTATCGCGACCACGCGTTGCAAGGTCAGTGGAAAGGATACCGCGAAATTCACCTCGAGGGAGATTGGCTACTGATATACCGAGTTGAGAAAAGCGAGCTATTGTTGGTACTCACCCGAACCGGGTCTCACGATGACCTGTTTTAGAACCCGCTTTGCTTAGTGTTCATCTGAGTCAGTTGCAGTTCGTTTGAAGCGATAGCTAATAGCATAACAAGTAATGGCAAGCGCTAAGCTAGAAAAAACATTAGCAACACCAGCAATAATGCTAACCGCTCCGCAGAACAGTAGTATCGCGAAAACTCCACTACAACCCGCTAAGCAGCAACCAATAACCCAGTACAAATCGGGATTCTCGTACCACCGCATAACTGTTTCCCCCACTCTATTCGCCAGACCGCTTATGTTCCACATTGCACGCTGCTTCGATAACATCCCGGCCAGTTGCATAGCTTCGTCCGTCACCCCGCGAAATCATCTGTTCGGTTTCACGAATAGCTTCCAGACTCTCGGCATTAGGTCGCCGGTAATCGAAGGATAGCGGAATGGACTCAGTGTTCACTATTTCAGTGAAAAATGCGCGGACGACCGACGACAAATCAAGACCGTAGTTCTCCACCACTTTCGCTGTTTCTTCTTTTAACCCACTATCGATTCTGACAGTTAAAGTACTAGCTCCCATCAACCCCTCCTTGACGTTTGCACATACATATTAAAATAATTGTTAGTGCCTATTCAAGAGTTTTCCCTTTCTACCTTGCCAATGGTTGATTAGCCACCGGTCATGGCTGGCTACAACTAGAGTTCCTGTCCACGCCTTCATGGCTTCTTCCAATGCTTGCATCGCCTGCAAATCCAGGTAGTTGGTGGGCTCATCAATTATTAGCAAAGAGGGCGAGGCAGCCAGCGCTAACGCAATCTGGGCTCGCCGCTGGTTTCCGGCTGAAAGTTTCGGGATAGGATTAGTCCACAGGGACGGATGGAGGACGCCTTTGCCGACCTCGCCAATACCATTTTCCCAAATGGGGCTAGTGAATCCGGGGTCGCCCTCCTGGGGAAGCTGCTGAGGAACCATTCCGACCTTCCGCTCACCGGTGATACTACCGCTATTTTGCGTGCCCTCGGGTGGCTGCCCGCGATAAATCCAAGTCAAAAGGGTAGTTTTTCCAGAACCGTTAGTACCAGTAATCAGCAGATGCTCACCATAAAACAAATCGAAACTGAGCACCGCCAAGCGACCGGCAACTGCGGCATTACGTGCAGCTACCGCTACTCCGGTGCGAGTTGCAGGTTGCTTAAATTTGAAAGTCAGCTCGTAGCTACGGGGTTTGCGTACTTCCTGGCCGCTAAGGCGTTCACCTCTTTTATCGTCATTTCGCATTCGCCGCTGCGCGGTAGCAGCGGCGCGATCTGCAAAAAACTTTTTGGCTTTACCCTCAGCGCTAGCCAGGCGCACTCCCCCGCGAGCTATCTTGCTAGCTTCCTGACGGTGTTTTCTCAATAACCGTTTTTCGGCCTGCTGAGCTATATGTAAGTCACGGTGCTTACGGCGAGCATTTGTTTTCTCGGTTAAGTATTTCGAGTAAGTACCGGCGCAGCGATAAAGACCGGTTACCTGAGTGCTACCAGTAGCTTTAGCGAGTTCATTCCATACTTCTGCGTCCATATCGTAAATAACCGTGGCAGTATCCTCGATAAATGCTCGGTCGTGACTCGACATCAAAACTGCGCCTGTCCAGTTCTTCACGGTTTCTACTAGAAAACTGATGGCATCCTCGTCTAAATGATTGGTGGGTTCATCCAAAATCAACACCTGGGGCTTCATTATTAGCGTGACCGCCAGTTGCAGGCGCCCCCGCTCCCCCGGGGAGATACTGCTTAGACTGCGCTCACCTCCTGCCCCGGTGAGCTCCCTCAATCCCAGCCTCGCTAAAACTTCAGTGACCCGCGTCTGAAGCGACCAAATATCAAAACCGCTCATTAAGGAAAGCAGCTGGTCATAGCTGCGCTCCGCCTGGACATTGCCCACACCTTTACCAAGTTCAGCCGTTGCATCTTCAAACTGGGTAGCGATATTTCGCAGAGGACGCAACGCGCAGTCCAGGTAATCTCTGGCGCTGCCCCGAAAATGTTCAATCGCCGGCACCTGGAAGAACTCACTATTTGCTCCCTCGATTTTGACCTTGCCTTGTTCTGGCAAGAGAATCTGGGAGGCAATCCGAAGTAGGGTGGTTTTCCCGCAACCATTTCGACCAATTAGAAAGGCACGCTCCCCCTCCCCTACCTGCAAACTGATGTTTTCGAGCAGCGGTTTAGAGGAGTAGGAAAAAGAAATATTTTCGAGACTGATGACAGACATAATAATCTCCAGGACGCAACGATTAGGGGCAGCGTCTCAGCTGAGCTGAGCAGAGATTACAAAGTCATCGGAAGATAGCTCCTTGCTGCAATATTGGGTAAAGAACCGGCGTGTTACCTGCTTCGATTTTACCCAACTCCTTGCCGATTAGCTATAACTTCGCGCTCAAATTGACATGAGGCGCCACGTAGCTTACCCAAACCTGAATCCCATAGGACGCCCCCGCCTGCTCTAGCACTCCCTACTCGGTTTCAAAATATCTATGAATGGGCGGTAGGGGCAGCTCACCGTTCTTAGCTCCCACCCTGCCTTAAAACCGGATTTTCACCCTTTTGGGTGTAAACAAGCTCATAGCTTCTCGCTATCTTGATAATACGGGCTTTCTTAAGTAGCTAGACCGGAGATATAAAAAGCGACCTATTTTCCAAGGAGTTATCATGACTGGCCAACCAATTCCTCCGAATATGAACGCATCTGGCGCGAACCTTAGCGCCTCTAACCCAGCAAATATGCCCCCCGTAAACTGTTACGTACCCCCAGCCCCGGCGGTCGTTGTAAAGAAGAAGATGGCGTTTATAGCTTTAGGATTGACTATTGCGGCCTCTATCTTGATAATCCTGGGCTATGTTCTAGCAGCTAAAATGGGAGCTAGCGCCATCTCCAACCTCGATTTCTCCGCAGCTCAGGCTGCCGACACCAAACGAATACTGTTCTTGGCGGTGGCTTCTATCCTCAACCTGGTGGCATTCATTCTGGGATTAATCGCCCTGATTAAATCCCGCCCCAAGACCATGCCGCTAATCGTTTTCTTGGTAGTGATATTTCTACCCTCTATCGCTATGGCGATTGGCAACGCGATTCAAAACAGCATTATCTCCTGAAACTTGCGAGTATTTTCCCTGTTAAACTCATAAAACAGGGAAAATGGAATAGCAGTTTTATTCATTTCGATAAGGAAAAATACCATGGGATTATTTCAAGCAGTTTCCGGGGCTATTGGTGGCGCGCTACAAGATCAATGGCTAGATGCTATTAGCGCTCAAGATATGGGCGAAGGCATCGTATTTGTGCGCGGGCAGCAAATACGAGGTAATAACACCGGCACTGGGGCAATCATTTCTGATGGCTCTAAAATCTTGGTTTACGACAAGCAAGCTATGCTGATTACCGACTCCGGCAAAATTGTTGATGTTTCAACTGAACCGGGGGCTTACACCTACAGTTCCAGCACTGCGCCCTCTATATTTACGGGTGATTTTAAGGGCGCATTAAAAGACACCTGGGAACGGTTTAAGTTCGGGGGCGCGCCCTCGGGGCAACAAAAAGCATTTTTTGTAAACCTTCAGGAAATCAAGGGCATTAAATTTGGCACCCCGAATGCGGTTCAATATTTCGATAATTTTTATAATGCAGAACTATTTTTAAGGGCGCATGGAACCTATTCTATCCGGATAGTTGATCCCATTAAGTTTTATATGGAAGCTATCCCTCGGGATGCTGAACGGGTACATATTGACGATATTAAGGAACAGTATCAAGCAGAATTCCTGGAAGCTTTTTCCGTAGCCCTAAATAAAATGAGTTTGGACGGGATTCGCATCTCTCAGGTGCAATCTCATATGACCGAATTATCACGCTATATGCGTAGCGTTCTTGACGAAGAATGGGCAGACCAGCGTGGTATTGAGGTGCAAGCCGTAGGTATCGCCTCTATCTCCTACGATGAGCAGTCGCGCAAGATGATTGATATGCGCAACCAGGGCGCTATGCTGCAAGACCCCTCTATCCGCGAAGGGTTTGTACAAGGCGCGGTCGGTACCGGTATTCAAAATGCTGGTTCTAATCCTGCCGGTGCTGGTATGGCAATGATGGGGGTAGGCATGGGCATGAACGCGGCCGGAGGTTTTATGCAGGCCGCCTCCGCCTCTAATCAATCCCAAATGGCTTCCCAGGAAAAGTTCAATCAGCAATCCAGCGCAGCTAATAGTTTTACCGGGGGAAATAACACTGGCAATGCTTGGGATTGCCAGTGCGGAGCCAAAAACAGTGGCAAGTTTTGTTCTAACTGCGGTCAACCCCAGCCAGCCGCCCCTACTCCCGGGGGATTCTGTTCTAACTGTGGTAACCGGTTAGGCGACCCGAAACCGAAATTCTGTCCTCAATGCGGTAATCCGGTTGCTTAACTCAGCTGGGTCTGGGGGCTTGGAAAAAGCACCCAGACCCAGCTTTAACTGCTGGCAACCAGGATTTATAGGCGTTAAAACAATGGAAGGAGATAAGTCGTGAGCGATGTGCAATTAAAATGTCCGGCTTGTGGGGCTCCCATCAATTTTGATGTGCCCAGTGGCAGAATGAAATGCAACTATTGCAGCGCCACCTTTTCTGTTCAGGAAGTAAACCAGTTTAACGGCATCAACGCCGCTAATCAGGAGCTTGAAAGTGCGCGTCAAGCCCAAAAAACTAATAATCAAAGCGAAACCGAACTTAATGCTGCGGGCGGCGGCGCAGAAAATATCGACACCTCCAGCCCGCAAACCACTTCCTCTTTACCGCCTGAGACACCAGGATGGGTTGAACCTGACCCGACCTATCTTGATGAAGCTACCGGGGAAAAAATGGCGCAGTTCGAGTGCGGTTCCTGTGGGGGTGAAATCATTGGACCAGCCGATATGGTCAGTACCAAATGCCCCTGGTGTAACAATAACTTCGTGGCTACCGGGCAGCTTACCCGCACTCGGGTTCCCGATAGGATGATTCCTTTTGGAATGACCAAGGAGCAGGCTTTGGCAGCTTTTAAACAGCAAGCTGCCGGCTTAAAGCTGATTCCTAACGCATTCAAGCAGGTTAGCGTTAATGACATTCAGGGGGTTTATGTCCCCTATTGGCTCTACGATGCGTCCGTTGCGGGAGCGGCAACTTTTGAATGTGAACGCACCAGCAGCTGGTCAGATTCGGACTACACCTATACCGAGCATGATGTTTATAGCGTTTCTCGCAATGCCAATGTCGCCTACCTGGATGTCCCGGTTTCTGGAACCAGTAAGGTAACGGCGGAGCTTACAGAAGCTATAGAGCCTTTTGATTACTCGACTTCGGTAGCATTTTCCCCCGCCTATTTGACAGGATTCGTGACCAATAAATATGACGTTGAGGCAGAGACAGCTAATCCGAGAGCATTGGAGCGTATGCGAAAATCTGCCGAAGATGTTCTTCGGAACTCGGTTAGCGGTTATGACAGCATCCAGATGACCAGCTCAAATATCGAACCCAGCTTCGGGGAACTCGAATATGTATTTTTACCATTGTGGCTGCTAAATGTCAGTTTCGCCGGTCAGAACTACAACTACGCCATGAATGGACAAACCGGCAAATTCGTGGGTACTTTCCCGGTTTCTAAAGCAAAATACTGGGGCGGTCTATTAGGGATTGCAACTGCTCTAACCGTGGCATTGGGTGCGGTTTTTATTCCTTTCCTAGCACCTTGGTTACTCAATTAGGGGGCGAATGATGAAAAATATAAAAAAAGTTTTTTACACTCTATTGGCGGCATCTTTATTAGCTTTTCCCATCACCCTCAGCGTGAGCGCACCCGCTTTAGCCAGTGAAGCTACTGGAGCCCACAGTGTGCTAGCAGCTCACTCTACGTGGCATTCAAGTACCCCGGCTAGCGCCGAGGGTTTCACTGACATCACCGAGTTCCCCTCCGGACAAGAGGTTCCCTATGTGGGCGGTCAAAAAGATGTTGATTCCGCCGCCCCCTTTATTCGTGATCACGCTAAAATTTTTAGCCAAGATAACTATCCTGAATGGGAAAAGCAGCTTCGCGCCCTCGCCACTAAATACGGTATTGCTCCCTATGTGGTGACGGTAAACAGTTTCCAGCACTCATCCCCCGAACAGTGGGGAGCCAACTATTACGCTGCCAATCAGCTTGGGTTAAACCAGAAAACCGCAGATGGGGTAATTATGGTAATTAACCCAACTACCCGGGATTTATGGTTTTTGGGGCATGGTAAGGGCGAGGAAGCATTTACCCCCTACGGGATAGATAAACTCTACGATCACGTTAAGAAGCCTCTTGGCGACGATGATTGGGACGAGGGTTTTCAGGTGTATCTGCGTGAAATCAGCGATTATTTACAGCAGTGGAAAGCTGGCACTCCTTACAGTAAGGATCACCCGATTCCCCACCGGATGACTTTAAAATCTACTTTGGCGGGAGCCGGGGGTGCGGCCGGGATTGGTGTCATTAGCGGATTGTCGATTATGGGTTCTCTTAAACGTAAACACCATAGCGCCCAGCTTCAGGCTGGGGCTGCCAACTATATTGTCCCTGGCTCTAATCAAATCACCGGGAGTAATGAAGTATTCGTCAGGTCTTATACCACCCAGGTAGCAATTCCGAAGAGTGACGACAGTTCTTCTTCTAGCGGTTCTTATAGTTCGGGGGGCACTTCCTATAGTTCCGGAGGAGGAAAGTTCTAAAGGCTGGCTGCGCTATTTCACTTCCACGAAGGGCGCAGCCAGTTTTATTTAGAGGAGCTACTGCCAGGCATTTTGCTTTTATCTAACTTGAGCTGTTTGCACCGATAGAAATTCCTGACCTATGAAAACTAGAGGGCTAGTTTTGGTAAACTTTGCGTAAATAGGAACAGTAACTCTCTCCATTGATGAGGGGCTCTGGAGGAAATACCGTGAAGCGGATAACTATTGTTGAGGATCAAACTATTTTGCTGGATTCTTTGGCATCAGCCATTGATTCCGAAGCAGATTTTATGGTGGTGGATAAACTCACTAATGCCGCCGATATTCACCGCTCTTTACGTTTACATCCTGCGGATTTGGTTTTAATGGATGTGGTTACCGAGAACTCTTCCGGTTTGAAGGAATCCGCAAAGCTGAAAGCAGAACACCCTAACCTAAAAGTGGTGGTATTTACGGCCATGCCTGATGCTTCTTTCCTTAAAGAAGCTAAGGCAGCCAAAGTTGATGCTTTTACCTATAAAAATATCTCGACCTCGGATTTGCTCTCTCTTTTACGGGCGAGCGCTGAAGGTGAGAGCCATTTCCCGGATTCTTTATCTAGTCCTGGTTTTGGAGCTAACCAGTTTAATGAACGCGAAATGCAGGTATTACGTTTGGTTTGCGCCGGGTATCCCCGTAAAGAAATCGCTAAGAAAATGTTTTTAAGTGAAAATACCATAAAGTCGTATATTTCCCAGCTATTAACAAAAAGCGGTTATACTTCGGTAGCTCGACTGGCTTTGTGGGCAGTTTCCAACGGCTATGTGGCGTTCCAAGAAAATCGGTCTAATCCCCATTGTAATCAGTAAGTTTTTTCCCATGACTCCCCCCCCCCGTTTCTAATTCCGCTCCCAACAGATTCCCCAGTTCTCCGGCGGTAGAATCTGTTGGTAGAACCTGGAAACAAGACTGGCTAGCCCATCTGCTTTTCTCCCTGGTTTTGACCTTAGCCGCTTTAGCGCTGTTCTTGATTCCTTTCCGCACATCTGTTCACGCAAATAACGTTATCGCCGTACCCAATGATTTTGATTCCCGCCTCAATGATTATTTTGTCAGTCAAGGCTTGCGCGTCGAAGCTCATAGTGAATGGTCACTATTGAAACAGATACGAAGCGGAGCTAACTATGTGATTACCAATGAGACGGTGGCTAATGCTGCCAAAAAATCAGAACCAGATGCCTCATTTATTCCCCTCTACCCTTACTCGATAGTTTTAACAGCTAAAACTGCAAAAGTTAGTGCCATACAAAACCTACATGACCTTACCCGTAATCCGGATAAAATCTATTTGGATCAATCAGTGGGACGGCTAGACATTATGAGCGCCCTGGCCCTTACTTTTAATCCCCAGGTTCCCGGTTCCCAAACTTTTTCTGTTACCCAAGCCAAACAGCTCTTGCAGGAAATTCGCCAACAAGGACGACTTGCCACCGGGTCGTCCCTACCAGAGCTTAAAAAGGCGCTAGATAACGGATATTTTTGCTTAACCACTGATGCTCGCAGCATTCAGGCAACTTCTGATTCATCGGGGCTATACTATGGCAGTTTCCCCACCGTAACTTTTCAGGAGGGAGTGTGGCAACGCCAATCTTTTGACCGTAACCAAAACCAGAAGTTAGCACCTCCACCTGCCGATTTATTCAGTTATGTCAATTATCCTTCACTCTCTCCATCTTTTTTACAGCAGATTAACGCCAGACCAGTCAGTAACCTAGCCGAGTTTGAACGCTTCACCTGGAATCAAAGTCTTTCAAACGACAGTTATCAAGGCTCTTGGGAATGGAAAAACACTAACGAATCCTACGAGGTAGGAGCGTTTATTTGCCTACTGTGTTTGCTGAGTTTTTGGGCGGGATGGCGCTTTTGGACAACCGTGTCCCCCTATGTACGCTGGGCAGTGCTGATTCAGGCTGCCCTGCTTAGCTTTTGGATTTTAGCGCGCATAATAAAACATTCCTTACCGGGAGTCTATGAGCGTTATGCCTGGTATTACTATTATGTTCCCATCTATGGAACTATGATGATTCTATTTTTCGTGATTTCTCATTCTACTAAGCCTCTCCCTCCCGCTTACCGCACCTTGCGCACCTTGGTGATAACGATGGGAACCGGTTTGATGCTGCTGGTGTTCACTAACGATTTCCACCATCTTCTACTGCGCTTCGGAAAAGGAGAATCCGGGGTTGATTACCAATATGGACCGGTATATTACCTCCACTACCTGGCAGTATTACTGGTCTTTGCGATAATAGTCTACGTAACTATATGGAGTTTTAAGGGCAATCGGATACGCCCCCTATTAGCTTTGGGGGCACTTTTTTCTTTCATTTTGCTTTACTCTATTGCCTACACCGTTCGTATCCCGCTGGTTAGAGCTACCGAAACGGTACAGATTTATTGCATCTATTTCCTATTAGCTTGGGAAATACTATTTTTTATTGGGGTGATTCCCCAAAATCGGGGCTATACTCGCTTCTTTAATAAAGCTAAACTTCCCATTGAAATAGTTGATCGTGATTGGAATCCGCGTTTTTCTACCGCTATCCCCCTGTCTCTTAATACTTCGATTAAAAACCGTTTGAAAACTACCAATAAACCTTTACTATTAACCGACACTTCCGGCACTTTTCCCCGCACTCTCTACTGTCAAACTCGTCCTATCAACGCCGGTCACGTGATTTGGGAAACCGATGTCACCGCGGTAAACGAGTTAGAGAAAATGCTCGCTGCCCTTCGCGAACAGGAAGCTCACCAAACAAAGCTGTTATCCAGCGAATACGAGGCGCTTTTACAAATGGAGGAATCCTCTTACGCCCCGCAACTATATGACCGACTAGACTTACTGATGGATAGCGCTTTGGACAGAGTTCAAAAGAATACCGCTCACTTAAGCTGCCATTTAGATAAGGGGGAACTAGCACAGCTTTTGCGGAGCATTAAACTAGATCTCGGTTACGCTAAACGAGCGGGAATGCTCACCCTGTCCCAATTTCAAAGCGAAGAATTAGCGGTTAATGTTTTAACCACTTTGTTAAGCCAGTCGTGCACCGATTTTTCGTATGCGAATGCTCTCGCGGGATTGAGCGGATCCACCACTGGAACTATTCGCTCCGAAGTGGCACTGCACTGTTTAGAGGGGCTACACCGGATACTAGGCTGCCTGTTGAGCCTTTCAGAAGTTGCGATATTCATTAATCTTGCAGTCAGCGACCAAGGCTGTCAGGCTCAAATGAACTGTATCTTTGATATTCCTACAGCCCAACTGCAAGTTCTACAACCTTTACTTTCCGGGTCAGGGGCGAAATCAAAACTTATTATTGAGGACGGTCAAGTTAATCTGCAGATGAGTTTTCTAGCTACCGATTCCTCCGGGGAAACTGATGGGGCTGTAACTGCCTCTAACCCGCTACCCTCGCTAGATAGTGCCCAAGAAAGCGGCTTTAATCCTGTTAATTCCCTATCTGAGGACGCAGGAGAAGACGCAAGCGGAGGTCACCGTCAGTGAGCACTCTACTATTTAGTCTTTCTTTAGGGCAGTTAGCCACCGGAACAGCGCTGATGATTATTGGCTCTCTGGCTGCTTGTCTATTAACTATGAGTCAATGGTTTATCCATCGCCGCGCGATAGCCACCGGATTTTTAGTTAGCGTCACTATTCTCTTGTCCTTTTACACCTGGGCTTTTGCTATTACCATTATCCATTCTCAGGCGGGGATTTTTATTCTTAACGACCATCATTTTGGCTGGTTTGTGCTGGTATGCCTGGGTTTAGGAGCTATAGGAGTAGGACGAACTTACCGCTACACCCTACTTCCTTTGATGATAGCTTTACTTTTCCTATTACCTCCAGTAATAAATCTGGGCGGGGTCTGGGTAGTTTTAACGGCAGGAGCTTTTTCAACCTCGTGGCTGTGCGTCCAAGTGTGGCGGGAGTGGCAGCTACTGATGCACGATTTAAGCCCGTTCAGTGTTAAAGAAGCTCTTGACCGGCTGGAACATGGAGTGTTGTTTTCTGATTCGCGTGGACATAACAAACTGGTCAATTTGCGAATGGAAAGACTGTTAAGCAGCTTAAACCTTAGCCCCCTAACTCGGTATGGGACTTTAGGGAAACAGCTGCGCCAACTGGCAACTGACAAAATAGTTATTGGAGATAGTTATTCCACGCCGGCTAAATCGGAAGCTGAAGTTTCTGAGAACACCAGTTTCCGCATAGACGATTCTCAGGGGAAAACGTGGATACTTAGACGCACACAAATCAGTGATAAGCATCGGTATTTTACTCAACTTATAGCTTTAGATGTTACGAACTATATGACTCTAAGTCAGAAGCTTTCCGATGAAATTAATGATTTGCAGGCTCGTCAAAAACGTCTTGCTAAGGAAACTGTTCGTCTAGAGAAGGCGCTTACCAGTAATCTGGTTTTACAGACTCGCTGTTCAATTCACGATGTGCTTTCTCAGCGTATCTCCTTCGTTCATCGTTTCTTAGAAGATGGTGTAGCAGACGGTGAACGTCTCTTACAGCTGCAAAGACTGCTTGCAAATTTACCCACTGATTTGACTCACAATCGCCAGCAGATCCCGGCATCGGTTTGGTTAAATTCCTTGCAAACCTTAGCCAGTGCCGTAAAACTCGATTTACAGATTGAGGGGCAGCTGCCGACTGACGAGCATAAAGCTCATTTGTTTTTACGGGTTTTGCGAGAAGCTATTACGAACGTTCTTATTCATACGACCGCAACCGAAATGCAGGTAAAGCTAGGTCAAGATACACAAAAGTATTGTCTGGAGATTTCTAATCCCGGAACAGTTTCTTCCCCGGTTAGTTACGGAACTGGTTTAAGTGGTTTGGAAGCTCGTTTGGAAGCAGCCGGTGGCTGTTTGCAGGTTCTAACCATTCCCATTTTCACCTTAAAGGCTTATCTCCCTAAACCCAGGTAGGCAGTTTCCTCCGTTACTTTTTTCGGTAGCGCGTTTGCTCTGAATTTTGTTATTCGAGAGGTATTTTCACCCTTTTGGGCGTACCAATCCGGCACAGAAAGCTGTTTCCTGGTAGCTGTGGCAATCTATTGGACCTCAATGAAATAAAGGAGTCCCCAAAATGAGGAAAATACTAACCTTGACCGGTAGCTGCCTACTAGCTTTAAGCCTGGCAGCTTGCGGAGCCAGTAATGCTGGCAGTGACAAGTCCCAAACCCCTAGTAAAAAACCTGCTATCCAAACTGGAATTATCTCGACGAGTGAGGACACCGAGAAGCCAGAGCTAAAGAAAGAAGAAAAAGCAGTCGAAGATTCAAAAGCACTTGAGGAAAAGTGGAAAAATACCGCGGAAGAGTTTGCAAAAACCGAGGGTGTGCCCACCAAACATACTTTCTATTTATCCTCGTTTGCGAGTTTTTCTAAAGAAAAAATGGAATCCTACTGGCATTCTGTTAATTACAACGATAAATGGAAGACTGGCGACAAAGTAAAAGTGACGTTCTATTGTCAAACAAAAGAACCTGTAACTACCCAGATTTTGATTTTCCCTCAGGGGGCAGACAGTAAAGGACAGCTAACCAAATTTGGTTGCGGAGTTGATAAACCCGCAAAGGGCGAGTGGGAATATACTCTCCCTCAGGACGCACCTAACCTGGTATTTTATATAGAAAAACGACCAGTAGAGGGATTCTTAATTCTGAATCAAACCAAAATCTAGTTCCTGATTTAATTCCTATATTCCTAGAAAATAGTTCATTAAGGGTGGGGGCGCTCTGAAAGACAGAGCGCCCCCACCCTTAATTAACTTCCCAAAAACAGCCGCACTTTTACTATTTAGGATTCAAAAAGTTTTTGCCCTATATAGTCTTCATTCTCGCCCATTCCTGGAGGTATCACCCACATACTGGTGGAAATATGCTGCAAATATTCGGTCATGGCATCCCCGGACATTTTGCGCAAAATCGGAATGAAATTGGTTTGTGGATTGCGCACATAGGCAATAAACATCAAACCGCCCTCAAGACGACCTAAACTGTCGGTGCCCTCCATATAGTTGTAGCCCCGACGTAGCATCCTCCGTCCCCCATTATTGTCCGGATGGACCACTGCCACATGGGAATCTTCCGCAATCATTAGCTTCCCATCTTGGTCTTTCTTCTTGAAGTCAGGAGGGGTAAACTCATGTCCACCTGATTGCGGAGCGCCATGTAACTTGTCTCGCCCAATCGTGTCTTCTTGCTCCTGCAAAACTAATTCATCCCAAACTTCCATCATCTGTTTGATTTTGCGAGTACAAAGATATGATCCCCCCGCAAAATACTTTCCGCCGGAATCTTCAGGCTGAATCCACAAATGCTCATTTAGCTCGGCTTCTGCTTCCTCACCTTTAACGTTAGAGGTTCCATCCTTGAAACCAAACAGGTTACGGGGAGTTTTTTGTCCCGTCGAGGTAGAGGAGGTGCGCCCATAACCTAGTTGCGTCCAGCGAACACTGGCAGTTCCAAACGCCAAGCGGCTCAGGTTATGGATGGCGTGCATAGAAATCATGGGGTCTTCGGAGCAGGCCTGCACCACAATATCTCCATAGCACTGATCCGGGTCGAGTTTTTCTGCCGCCATCCGGGGAATCCCACCCTTTAATGGTTTTGGCATTCTCTGTGCTATCCCAAACCTATCTTTACCGTCCTTAGTAAAGAAAGATTCGCCAAAACCGATAGTGATGGTCAGCGCACCCGGACCTAAATCGTAGGCTTCCCCAGTATCATCGGGAGGAGCCAATTTAGACTGTTTCGGATCATTAACCGGATTACCGTTCATCATTTTTTCGCTTGCCAGCGACCAGTCTTTCAGCAGTTGAATAACCAAATCGCGATTATCAGTAATCAAATCGTAAGCGGCCATCATCATCTGCTGCTGTTGCGGCGTAGTAATCCCTGATTGATGCTTTCCCCTAAATGGGTAAGAAATCTTCATAACATCTGAAGCTTCTTGACCGGCAGTTTTACCTGCTGATTTTCCGAAAGCATATCCTGCGCCTGTCCCCAGCCCTAACCCGGCCAAGGTAGCGATACCTCCTCCTAGGAGGGCGTGTCGGCGCGAAATCTTCACGCCTTTATCATCGGCTACTGGATTTTCCCCCGAGGGGGCAGCATCTGGTGCTGCCCCCTCGGAACGCTCATTATCAGAGTGTTTATTCACTGAGTCTCACCCTATTTCAGGATTGATTCGGTTAGTTTAGCTAAGGGAGCACGTAGCGCATTAACCTTATCTGACAGTTCTTTTTGCGCTTTAGTGTATTTTTCAGGGGTCTTATCTAAACCGATAGCGGCAGTTGCAATCTCGGTGTAGGCCGGGAACTCCCACTGCCCATCACCTTTGGCTTTATTGTAGCTGGCGATAGTAGCTTCTAGGTCTTTCATTTTGGCATCAATCTTCTTTGCCAGCTCTGGGTCTTTCTTTACCGCCAGCGCTTGCACATTGCCGTAAGCGACCCGCGCGCCCTCTAGGTTAGCCTGGAAGTCATAGAGATCGGTGTGGGAGAAGATTTCTTCTTCCCCGGTAATCTTGCTGGTAGCAACTTCTTCGAGCAGACCGATAGCACCATTAGAAATATCGTCCAGTTTTAGTTTGAAATCGTCAGCATAAACCGCTTTATGTAGTGCTTTAGTGTCGGCGACTAACAAATCTGCATATTTCGTCCGCTGCTCTGAGGAGAGTTTCCCATCAGCCCACAGGTCTTTTTCGATTCGATGCCAACCAGTCCATTCCCGTCCTTTAGCATCATCAGCTTCTTGATAATCGGCTTCACGTTCGTCTAGTTTCGGATCCAAATCGCCGAATGATTCTGCGGTAGGTTCAATGCGTTCATAGTGCATCCGCGCTAGCGGGTACAGCTTCTTCGCTTTTTCTAAATCTCCGCCTTTATAGGCAGTAACGAATTCTTCGGTGGCATCTACGAGCTGTCCTGCCTGGTCTTTAACATAAGCAGTGTATTTAGTTACTGCCTCATCGCGCAGTTTTTGTTCATCTGCGTTTACCTTTACGGCTTCACCTTTAGTTACTTTGAACTCTTTGAGTCCCACTAGCGCGCCCACCATGTTTTTCTTACAGGCGGTATAGTAGGTTCCTTCTTCTAGTTGTAAGGTAAAGTCCCTTTTATCACCGGCAGCTAGGTTTTCTATTTCCCCCATGATCTGGAGTTTGTCTTTAGCCAGAATTTCAAATTCGTTACGGGCTGGCCCTTCATTGTTCAGCGTAAATTTGATAGTTCCGGAAGGGGCAGTATTTACCGCTACCTCGCATTTGTCATCAGCAATTTTTACTTCGATAGGTTTGCCACTTCCGGCAGCGCCCTCACCGGCGGCACTGTCGTTATTTTTTACGCAGCCTGTTACTGTAACGGCGAGTGCCACGCCAAGCATAGCAACGCCCATCTTGCGAATACCCATTTATTTTGTCTCCTTATTTGCATTTTTAGGGTTGAGGACGAGCTAACGTCCTCGGAAAAAGGTCAGCCTATCCGGCTAACGCTTTGGTCTTTATTTGTTCTTCACATTCTGCTGTTTCTGTAACCGCACTTTCCCCGGTCTCGGGTTGTTTCCCAGGCTCTCCTGGATTATCTGCCGCGTTATTAGAGCCGTTAGGGGTAGCTGCTTGTAGACCCTGCTTTTTCTGGTTGTACACATAGAACAGGGCGCATACGACCAGCAGGTAAATCAGCCAGCTGAAGAACTGCAGGGCGGTGGGGCTGGGCGAGAATTGGAAGATGGCTACTAACAGGTCATATAGTCCGCCGTTATAAACCAGCGAGGGTATATATCCGGTGATGTCGAACAGGGGCGCGGTCATAGGAATCAGTCCAGATTCTTGTAAGTCGTGGAATCCGTAGGAGCACACCCCAGCAGCCACCACAATCAGCAGATAACCGGTAACTTGGAAAAACATCCGGAGGTTTACTTTTGCGATTCCTTTATAGATTAGGTAGCCCAGGATTACCGAGATTATTAGACCTATTACTACCCCGATTACCAGTCCAGTGGCGTTCTCGTTGTCACTGGCATTTTTAAGCATTGGCCAGATGAAGATGGCAGTTTCTAGACCTTCGCGCCCCACGGTAATCAAAGCAATCACAAACATGGACCATCCTGCTTTTTCCCCTTTTGAGAGGGCGTGTTCCGCTTGGGCATTGATTTGGGCGCTGAGGGCAACTGAATGTTCTGCCATCCAGAAAACCATCCAGGTGATTAGGGCAACTGCGAATAGGGATAGGAATCCTCCGAGTGCTTCTTGCGCCTGTGTGGTCAGGGTGTAAGTTCCCCACACCAGGTAAGCACCCACGCTCATTGGCACGGTTGTTCCTACCAATATCCCCAGCCACAGTTTGGGGAGAACATCTTCACGTCTAACTTTCTTTACGTAGGCATAAAGAATGGAGACGATTAAAACCGCCTCCAGACCTTCACGTAACGCAATCAGCAAAGCGCCGAGCATTTTTCTCCCGTCAGAAAATTCACCAAAAGAGCTCGCCTTTTAGGTAAGGCACACCTAAATATATTTTAGGTATTATTTTGTGTCAAGTAGCTTGGCAAAGAGAAATATCGGAAGCTCAAAAACTGCAACTAAAATCAGCTTCAGGGTTCTAACTGTAATCGCGATAGACGGCGCTGCATCAAGACAAAAACCACCAAAGCGCCCGCCAGATACAGCGGCAGTAAACCGACTGACAAATTAGATGCTATCAGCCCAAATAGCGGCGGCATAGCAAGTACCGCCACATAGGAGCTTGCCATTTGCACCCCGATAACTGCCCGCGAGTGTTCTTTACCGAAAATCAGCGGGGTTACGTGAATCATTGCCGGGTAAATCGGAGAGCACCCCAGCCCGATAAGTATCATTGCCCATACTGCCAGCCCCGCGGAACCAGGAATCAGTAAAATTACCAACCCCACAGCTGCCAAGACTATCCCTAAGCGAATCATTTGCTGGTCATTAAAGCGAATCGCCAAAAATCCGCTGACTGCCCGCCCCAGGGTTACCCCCAGGAATAGCATTCCGGCGAATGCGGCGGCCGAAGCAGCGTCCATCCCCTTAAACAGTTTCAAGTAGGTTGCTGCCCACAGCCCAGTGGTTTGTTCGAGTATCGAGTAGCAAAAGAAGCAGGTCATCATTTCTTTTACTCCCCTAATCTTGATTACCTGCGATAGTTTTAGCGGACGAGGACGCGCTTGAGGATTAGAAGCTCCCGAAGTGTCCCCTAGGTTAGCGGCAGATGGGTTACCGGATCTATCTGCTTGACTGCTGTTTTCGCCGCTTTTGTTGGGTGAAACCGTCTCTGTCAGGGATTCACAGCGCTTCCACAATGGCAGACTTAGGAATAAAATAGCGGTGATTAGTAGCTGTAGCCAGGCAATATACCAATACCCGGTTTTCCAACTGCCACCTGCCGCCAGCGAGATTCCCATAATGTAAGGTCCCACGGCAGCGCCGATCCCCCAGCAGCAATGCAACCAGTTCATATGGGTGCTCTTGAAATGTAAAGCCACATAGTTGTTCAGCGCCACATCTATACTGCCTGCTCCCAGCCCGTAGGGAATCGCGCAAATGCAAAGTACCCAAAAATTAGGGGAATAAGAGAACCCAAGGATAGCCCCAGCCGTAAGCGCCACCGAGACCACCGAGACTTTCCCAGTTCCGAGCCGGGCAATAATTTGGTCAGAGAGCAAAGAGGAAACGATAGTTCCCACCGAAATGATTATGGAAATAATCCCGGCATAGGAAACTGACACCGACAGGTCAGAATAGATGGCCGGCCAGGCAGAGCCCAGCAGGGCATCTGGCAGTCCCAAACTGATGAATGCTAGGTAAATCAGCGGCAATAGTAAGTTAATCAAGTTCTCCTCCCCTTTAAAGCTACCAGGGTTTATTATCTTTACTGCTGCGTCCTTTTCCGTACCTAAAGCCCCCCAAATACGACCCCTCACTACCTCGCCTAATCTGCCTCTACCCAGACTTCTCCTAGCTTCCTGCCCACGTCCTCTCCGCGCTTTTTCTTAAATCCGCAAATCCCCTCACAACCCCCATACTCCCCTAGATTTTCAAGACAATTAGACTAAAAGCGTCACTAAATGAAAGACTGTCTCCATGCCTAGAATCATTGGGGAAACATTAGAAGATCATCGGAAGAAAACCCGACAGCAACTTTTTGACGCGCTTTCCCACCTCCTCCAAACCAGTACCTTTGAATCACTCACCATGGCAAAAATCGCCGAAGAAGCCGGGGTAGGACGCACTGCTGTCTATAACCATTTCCAAGACAAAGAGGCACTACTGCTCGCATTTATTACCTATGAAACTGGGCAATACTCTCTGCATCTAAACCACGTTTTAGAGGGGGTTACCTCCCCTATCAAAATGCTAAGAATCTATATTCGCGAACAGCTCAGCCTCGGAGCCTCCTACCATCTAGCACCCGGATTAGATTTACGGAGACAAGTATCAACTGAAACCAATTCGGAACTCCGCACTCACGCCCGCATAGTAGAAAACATTTTGCGACAAATTCTGCGCAAAGCAATCCACGAAGGCACAATTCCTCCCCAAAATCTCCCGATTGCAGTTTCGATGGTAAACACGTCTTTAGCGGGGAGGATGCTCCCGAAAGATTCAATGCGGCGTGAATACTTTATCCACTGCGTACAAGCCTATGTGCTTCGTTCCCTGGGAGTAGACCACCGCCTAGCTCCCCTGCCCAGCTCCAAACGTTTCTTTGGCAGATGTCTAGATATAGAGGAAAATCCTTTCTCCTCCCGGCATGAAGATGGCACTACCGTTTCCGCCTGCCCTATTCACCGCGCCAGTTAAGCGACAGCTCCCCAACTTGGGGGAATAAATAGGGCGCACCTATCAGCTATCCCAAATACCTCGCTGTCTACGGCGGTTCTCCACTGAGACGAATACCCCTTTATATAGAAACCGGCTTCAACCGTTTTAGCGCTCAATAATCTATAATCACTAAAGAGCACTAAAGGAGGAGCCATGAGCACAGACCCGGTTGAGCGGGCAAGCGACCCCGCAACGCCGTTGGATGAACTACAGTTTCTGGCTCAAAACCACCCCTCCTTACGTCCGCTAATCGCCGAAAACCCCTCCACCTATCCCGCTCTTTTGGAATGGTTAAGCGAATTTTCTGACCCAGAAATCGCCGCCGCTTTACAACGCCGGCAAAACCGGATAAACCGCGCCGCTCTCCCCGATTCTTTGCCCCCTGCTCAGGAACTACCGCAGGCAGATTCCGATTTAGTCCAACCTCCAAACTCGGCTGAGGAACCCGCTAATAACCCTGATGAAACCCGCCAGCTGGAGCAGCCCGCCAGCCCTGCCACCGCAGAAACCGGACAGGCAAAAACTAAATCTGAAAAACTAAAATTAGCTGATGAAGCGGATTTAGAAGAGTTTTCACCTCAGGAAGAAAAAACCACTTCCAAAAAAGGAAAAGTATTTGTAATAGTTATTGCCATTTTTATTGGGTTGGCACTGTCTATCGGGGGCAATCTTGCCGACAAACTAACCGGCGGTGACGGCTCTAAAGGCTGGTATGGCAAGCACGGCGTGATTGCCCGGGTTTTCGGGGACTCAGATTTAAATAAAGATCACAACAATAATGGGATTCCTGACGTTCAAGAAAATAACGGCACCCAGGATACAAACAATAAATCCGCCGGTAAATCCCCTAATAATGGCAATAACAATGCCGGAGCGCAACTAGATGTGAAAACCGAGGGGCGTCAAGTAGCCCCTGCCCCTACTACCGCTATCGGTCAGGCGAAAGGGCTACCCAATGGCGCTTATCAGGTGAGCGAGTTTTCGCTACCAGATGCCCCTATCAAATGCACGATTGGTAACGAAGTAGTATGTACCGCTTTTAGTTTTACCGGCAATATCGGTCAGGCAGCCGGAGCTACCGTCAAATTCACCCTAGGGGCTGAGGGTGCGCGCACCCCAGAAGATTTAGGGGTCCAAGATGCGAAAACCTCCCAAACCTTGTTGGCTAAGGGGGCTGCAGCTACGTCCGGATCGTATGCCTGTCAGTCCTCCGGCTTCGGGGTTGATTGTTGGAACCTGCAAACCGGTTTTGGGCTGAAACTAACTATCAACAGCGCAGAAGCCTATCAGCCTAAAGCTAAAGCTGCCGCTAAATAGGCTTTACGAGGACGCAGTTTCCGTTTTCCTTTCGCGTAAAAACCCCGGCATATTAATCCGTTCAGGCAATTTGCATTTTCTAATGCAGTTAGCTCTGGCGCTACCTAGCTAATCGAGCGCCGTTGTCTAGTTACGCTACTATAAAACCTGCTCAGACTTGTATAGTAGCGTAACGCACCTAGGCTGCTAGCAGTTCATTGGCAACGATCTCTGCGATTTGAATCGCATTGAGAGCTGCCCCTTTACGCAGGTTATCCGAACAGCAAATAAACGCCAAGCCTTTATCATCGGGAACTGATTGGTCTATGCGCAGACGACCGGTGAAAGTACCATCACGCCCAGCTGCCTCCAAAGGATTAGGAACGTCTACCAAGTGCACCCCGCTAGCCTGTTTTAATGCTGATTCAGCCTGCGCCAAATCTACAGGACGGGCAAAACGAGCATTCAAAGAAAGTAGATGTGCACTCATCACGGGAATCCGTACGCAAGTACAAGAAGCAGCTAAAGAGGGTAAATGCAAAATTCTACGCGACTCATTACGCAGCTTTTGCTCCTCGTCGGTTTCGCCAGAACCGTCATCAACGAAGCTGCCAGCAACTGGAACCGCATTGAAAGCAATCGGACGCACATAGGTTTTAGGTTCCGGAAACTCTATAGCCGCCCCGTCTAAAGCCAGTGCCTCACACTCGTCAATACTGGCACGCAACTGGGAAGAAAGCTCTGTCACTCCGGCGCGACCAGATCCGGAGACTGCCTGATAAGAGGAAGCCACCAAGGTTTCCAGCCCAAATAAATCATGCAGTACTTTCACCGTGGGCATGGCTGCCATAGTAGTGCAATTCGGGTTAGCAATAATCCCTTTAGGACGGTTTTGAATATCCTCCGGATTAACTTCCGATACCACCAGAGGAACCTGCTCGTCGCGACGCCAAGCCGAAGAATTATCGACCACTACCGCACCCGCCTCAGCAAAACGGGGAGCATATTTACGCGAAGCCGCTCCCCCAGCAGAGAACACCGCAATATCGATACCGGCAAGATTAGCGCCCTCTACGTCCTCTACCGTTACCTGCTGACCGCGAAAAGCGAGCTGGGTACCCGCGCTGCGAGAGGTAGCAAACAGGCGAATGTTAGCTGCCGGGAAAGCTCTTTCCTCTAGCAGAGTCCGCATTACCCGTCCGACCTGACCAGTCGCCCCTACTAGCGCAACCGTTAATTCTTTACTCATCGCCCGGTACCTCCATAAACCACGGCTTCAGTTTCTTCCGCATCTAAATCAAAAGCTTTGTGAATCGCACGCACCGCATCATCAAGCCGATCCAAATGAATCAACACCGAGATACGCACCTCGGAAGTAGAAATAATATCTACGTTAATACCAGCATCCGAAAGCGCCTGGAAGAAGCGCGCAGAAATTCCGGGATTATTCCGCATACCTGCCCCCACCAGGGACACCTTTCCTACATTGGCATCGTGGTCAATGCGAATAAAATCTAGGACGTTCTTTTCGCTCTCTAGCTCGGCTATTACCGAGGGAATATCATCAGCTGGCATCGTAATCGAGATATTTGCCCGCCCCGGTCGCGCCTCCGATATATTTTGCACAATCATATCTATATTGGCTCCCGCCTTGGCGACCGCCGAAAACAAATCGGCAGCTACCCCGGGACGGTTAGGTAAACCGACCACAGTCAGCTTTTCCTGGGAACGATCATGGGCGATACCGGAGATAATCGGGGCTTCCATATTTTCCTCCTTGAGGGCTTGAACAGGGACAATACCCTGCAAAGATTTAGGGGCCGGGTCATGGGCAATCCAGGTGCCATCCTTATCGGAAAAACTTGAACGCACATGCAGGGGTACTCGGTAGCGACGAGCAAACTCTACCGCCCGCAAATGCAAAATTTTGGCACCATTAGCAGCCAGCTCTAGAGTCTCTTCATAGTCCAAGGAATGTAAGCGGCGCGCGGTGGGAACCAGGCGCGGATCAGCGGTGAATAAACCATCCACATCGGTATAGATTTCACAAACGTCAGCGTGTAACGCGGCCGCTAACGCTACCGCGGTAGTGTCCGAACCTCCCCGCCCCAAGGTAGTAACGTCATCAGCTTCATTAACCCCCTGGAATCCGGCTACAATCGCCACGTTATTGTCGCGAATAACCCGAGCAATCCTTTCGGGAACCATCCCCACAATCTGAGCTTTACCGTATTTAGCATCGGTACGAATTCCCGCTTGAGCGCCCGTGAAAGCCATAGCTGGCACACCTTGGGCAGAAATCGCCATAGAAAGTAAGGACATAGAGATACGTTCACCAGCCGAAAGTAAAATATCCATTTCCCGGGCAGGAGCCTTTGGGTTAAGCTGCGCAGCCATATCAATTAAATCATCGGTGGTGTCCCCCATTGCGGATACCACTACCACCACCTGATGCCCCGCCCGGCGAGTTTGCACTATCCGGCGCGCAACCCGTTGCAGTGACTGGGTGTCGGCAACCGAGGACCCGCCATACTTTTGCACAATCAGCGCCATTTGTTCCCCTTGTATGCCTACCTATTTATCTGCCAATACGTTCACAATTGTAGGAACATTGGTTGTTTTAGGTTAGGGTGTCTCAAATTTGCTGGTCGGTAAGCAATACCACATCTTTAATCTGACCGGTACTCACGCAGCCAGCTACTTTCGTCCTATTCGGCGCTGCGTCTGCCTTCTAAAGCACGCCCTAATGTCACCTCGTCAGCGTATTCTAGGTCGCCGCCTACCGGCAGTCCCGAGGCTAGACGAGTCACTTTGAGCCCCAAGGGGGAGATTGTGCGACTTAGGTAGGTAGCTGTCGCTTCGCCCTCGATATTGGGATTGGTGGCAATAATAATTTCTTGCACGCCAGAGCCGCCGAGGCGTTTCAGCAGTTCGCGCAGCCGTAACTGTTCAGGCCCAATCCCGTTTATCGGGTCAATAGCCCCGCCTAATACATGATAAAGCCCGCGGTAGCTGCGGGTTCGCTCAATCGCCCCCACATCTTTGGCTTCTTCCACAACACAAATCACCGACTGGTCACGCTTGGGATTTCGGCAAATTTGGCACAGTTCCTCTTGAGAAAGATTTCCACAACAGCTGCAAAACCGGATTTTTTCTTTCGCATCAACTAGCGCTTGCGCCAGCAGTTTTGCTTCCGCTTTAGGACGAGAAAGCACATAGAACGCAATCCTTTGCGCCGATTTTGGACCGATTCCCGGCAGACGAGACAGGGCATCGATTAGGTCTTGTAAAGCACCGTCATACATACAGTTCTAGTTACTTTCTTAGCGGGTAGTGTCCGAATCTTCTTTTACAACCTCAACTATCTTGCCCCCCAGCAAGGATTTTGCGACCTCGACACCCCAGCGCCCCCCGCTTTCGTCTACCGAGACATCCGGGTCAGATAAATCTGGCAGGTCAGGCTCATCAGGCAACTGTGCTTTGTCGCTAGTGGAAATAGGTTCTACTGCTCTGGGGGCACTAGTTGGGTAGTTATCTATAGTTTCTGTAGGGCGAGGAGCTTGCGGTATCTTCGGGGAGAGTTGTTGAGGCGCATCTTTTAAGGGGCTCTCCCTGTCTGAAAGCGAGTTCCCAGGGGCTTGGGGGCGCGGAGCCGCCATTTCCTCAGGGGGAAGCGGGCGCGGAGCAGCTAGTTCGCCGGTCGTTACCTCTGTCTCCGGCGCTGAGGACTCTGAAGGCTCTGAGGGAGCCGCCGGGGCTGAAGGAGTAGTGTCTGCTATTATCCAGGGTGAGGACGCACTTTCAGCCATATCTTCTGGCTCGGGCGGATAGCTTTCTTCTTCCGGTGGGGCTTGCGGGATATCGGGAGCTTCTTCCGCGGGTTCTGGTTTTACCTCGGGGGTAGCACCCAGTTTTACCTGGGATAATAGCTCGCTTAAATCGGGAGCATAACTATCGTCACTACCTGGTAGCAACTTGATAGTCCAGTCTCCAGACAGCGTTTTACCTAGGCATTCTTGCAGAGGTTCAAGCTGACCTTGCAGATAGGTAACCACTTCTTGACTGTCACCTAGCAGGGTGAGCTGATTATTTTCGGCACCACCAATCTGCAAATGCCGATTAGATGTGGACCATAGCCGGGGATTTAGCTGCCGCAGGTGCGAGCTTATTTGTTCCCAAGCCTGTAGCACCTGCCAATACTGTTCCCCCTTAGCTACCGCTGCCCTCTTTGATACCGGCGATTTTATTGGCGTCAAAGTAGCGGAGGTATCCCCTGCGTTTTGATATCCGCCATCGGATGAAGATTTTTCTTCTGCCTTTTTAAGCGGAGGACGAGGTGCAGATAACTCTGACCCTTCCCCGCTATTAGTGGGGGCAGCAGCTACCTCAGCAGTTTTAATCTCATCAACTTGCCCGACAGACAGTTCCGGAGCGCTATTCCGGGGCGGAGCGCTGGCAAGCGGCGGTGCCGGGGCGGGATTTGACCGAGGACGAGGTACGCGATGCAGAGCCGCCATCGCCGCCTCTACTCCACTGAGAGATTGGGGATTTCCAGCGCTTTTAACCGCATTAACACCGTTAGTTCCCTTTTCAGCTGGCGGAGGCAACAATAGCCTAGCAGCCAGTAACTCTACCTGAATACGAGGAGCCGTTGCCCCGGTAAGCTCTGTCAAAGCAGTATTGGTAAGGTCACTGGCACGTGAAATCCCGGCAGTTCCCCAACGCTCAGCCTGGGCGCTCATCACTTTCAATTGATCTTGGGGAGTTCCCGCTAACGCAACCTGCGCGTCCTCAACCGAAGATACCGATAGCACTAACAAATCGCGCAAACGTAGCAGCAAATCTTCCAGGTAGCGGCGGGGTTCATGCCCCCCCTCAACCATTTTGGCGATTACCTCGAACAGGGCAGCCCCATCCCGGTCAATAATGGCATCAACCGAACGCTCTAAAATCGCGCTGTCTGTGTATCCGAGCAGCGCAGAAGCAGTACCGTAAGCGAGTTTTCCGTCCTCCGCACCCGCCATTAACTGATCCAATACTGACAGCGAGTCACGCACCGAACCTGCGCCCGCCCTCATCACTAATTGCAAAACCCCCGCAGCGGGTTCGATGTTTTCTGCCTGGCAGAGTTTCTCCATATATTTTTCCATTACTTCTGGAGGTACCAGCCGGAATGGATAGTGGTGGGTACGAGAGCGAATAGTGCCGATAACTTTATCGGGTTCGGTGGTCGCGAAAATAAATTTTACGTGTTCGGGGGGTTCTTCTACGATTTTCAGTAGGGCGTTAAATCCCTGCTGGGTGACCATATGGGCTTCATCTAGGATAAAAATCTTGAAACGGTCGCGCACCGGCGCAAAGCCTGCCCGCTCCCGCAGCTCCCGCGCGTCATCTACCCCGTTATGGCTGGCAGCATCAATTTCTACCACGTCTAGAGAGCCGGAGCCTCCGGTCGCTAAATCTTTACAGGATTCGCATTTTCCGCAGGGAGTATCGGTTGGCCCTTCTGCGCAGTTCAGACAGCGTGCCATGATTCTCGCGGAAGTGGTTTTCCCGCATCCGCGCGGACCGGAGAAAAGATAGGCATGGCTGACTCGTCCGCTACGCAGCGCCGCCATTAACGGTTTGACCACGTGGTCTTGCCCAATCACGTCTTGGAAAGTGTCTGGCCGGTAACGGCGATACAGTGCGATGCTCACGGCTCTACTGTACTAAAGGCAGCGCCCCAGTGGGGAGCAATATCGAGATAGCTGAGAATAATAGAAAATCAAAAGACCCTTCACGCACCCGATAGCGCACCCTTATCCTTGCTACCTTCCGGTCCTGGGGAGGTTCGAGTGATATCGCCGCGTGAAGGATCTCTCTCAGTTTAGCTTAGGAGGGCGCTAACTGAAAACGGTGCGGTCAGTGCGGGGGGGCAAGGTACTTGCCGAGGACGTGGACGCGTTTTCTACGGAAGTAGCGCCAGCCTTTATTGTCGGGCTGTGTTCGACTCCTCATTTCCAGAATCGACATTACCTAGGGCATTTCGGTAGACTCAAACTTGTGCCTGGAGGTATCGCCTAGTGGCCTATGGCGCTCGCTTGGAAAGCGGGTTGGGTGCAAGCCCTCGGGGGTTCGAATCCCCCTACCTCCGCCATCGCCCTGAAGGACACTAATGTTCCGGGATTTTTTCTGTCCGGTGGGCAATAGTTAAGATTATTACCGCTCCGTTTCCCAAAGCACACCCGCAATCCAACAGTTCCCACCTGAAGGGCATAGACTCCCTAAATAATACTCACACCCACCATCGCATCGTTGAAGCTTCTCTAACAAAATTCGATGCACCGCATTTTTCTAGCGCATTTAATAAATCGGAGAGCTTTAACTTAGGATTCTTTGCCGTCAGCGCCTGATTTCGCAATACTTCAGGTTCACTCGCTTCTCCGCCGCCTTTGAATGCGCTGTATCCGGGTGAATTATTTCGATAGCTTTAACAGTTTCTTGTAAAACTTTTTCGCTCCATAACGGGCGATAGATTCCAACCTGGGCAAGGCGGAGGAGAGTATCGGCTTGAGCGATTGGCACTAAAGCACAAGCATCTAAAAACGCACTGAAACGTGTCATTGCGTGTCCTCAAGTTCCGCCCTCGCCTGCTTCAACGAACCACGATATGTTTGCGCGGTTTCTTCGTAAAGCCCTAACGATACAGCTTGCGCCGTGAGTTCGTCTAAGACCCGACCTCTTTCGACACTAATTCTTGCTTGATAGTCACGTACATCACGCAAAAGAACCCGTCTATGCCGTCCCCCGGCAGCACGCTGGAATGGGATGTCACCTTTTTCAAGAATTTTAACGAATGTAGGGCGACTGATTCCCAGGAAATCTGCTGCTTGCTGGGTTGTCAATCGTTGGTCGATTGGGGCAATAGTAACTGCTTTCCCCTGTTTCATAAACTCAACCACGTCACATAAAACACGAAATGCTTCCACCGGTAGAGGTATAGTCTGCCCATCGGGACCAAGCAGTGCCGCCGGTTCTGTAACGTGTTCCAGGAAACGACTTAAATCTTGCATTTCTTCAAAGTCATCAGCTGCGATGACGTTTTTTGGCGCGGTTTGCATATCCCAAACAATACCTTAAAACGAAAAAAACGAAAAAATAGGCGCGCCGGAGACCGGTTTTCCTACAAAATCACCAAAACTAACACTTAGTGTCTAAGATTATTTACTGCTTGCGCACTTGAGGTCAATACACCTACCCTAATCTTCGGGGCGAGATACCAATTCAAAGCACTTGGACCCCTCTTTACTGGTAACACCATTTTGGATTTACTTGTATCAGTAAACTCTCAGATAGGTCTGGGTTTTAGTTCTATAAGAGCCAGACCTACAACGATAATCCAACCAAGTGACCGACAGCGCCGGTAATCAGCATGGCTAAAGCGCCACCCATAATTACCCGAATAACAGCCCGCAGGCGTGGGGTCTGCGACAACCAAGCGGAGGTGTACCCCGCCAATCCCAAGGCCACCACCGTCAAAATAAAAGTCGCCACAAACTTCGCTTCTGGGGGGAATAGCAAAATAGCCAGCATTGGCAATACCGCGCCCAAGATAAAAGAAATAGCAGATGAAAAAGCGGCATTCCAGGGGTTCACGAATTCTTCTGAGTCAATCGCATAGCGCGCCTCAACCTGCGCAGCCACCGGATCTATTTGCGAATACTCGACAGCGACTCTACGAGCCGTCTTAGGCGATAACCCTTTTGCTTCATAAACCTTAACCAGACCGGCTAGCTCGCCCTCAGGATCTTTATCTAAACGGACACGTTCCTTATGAACCAAAGCCTGCTCTGTATCTTTTTGCGTAGATACCGAGACATACTCGCCCGCCGCCATAGAAATAGCTCCAGCCACCACTGCCGCCATTCCGGCAGTAAAAATAGCAATATTATTTTGCGGATCCGCCGCCGCCACCCCAACTACTACTCCGGCAGTAGAGACGATACCGTCATTGGCTCCTAGAACCCCGGCACGCAACCAGTTCAGCTTGGAGGCAGTCTTCACACTTTCATCGGTATGTTCCTCCCGCTCTTTAGCCCGTAAAGAACCACCCAATAAAATATCCCCCGCCAAACTCATTTAAGCTCTCCTAGACCTCGATTGTTATTTCCGCAAAGTTTTATCTGAATGCCTGGTCAGCATAACAAGCAAAGGGGTAAGAACAAGGAGATAAATAGTTTTTAGAGAACAAAAACTACCTAAAAATAAGAAGATGACCAGGGGTCTAAGGAAAGGCGCACCAAAGGAACTGACAGATATTTTTCCGCTGCCACTCTATAAAGAAAAACAGAAAAAGGTTATAAAGGACGCAATCCCTTAGATAGGACGGAAACAAACTAGCGAAATAAGGGTACAGCCCGGCTCGGTGCTTACTAAACGAAATAGATACGCTTAACCTTAGTAAAAATTGCCTAAATTATATTTAAAAACCTGGCATATCCGGGGAAAATATCAGTACTAACCCCTCAAAAAGTAACAATTAACGAAATAGCATCCTCACGTAATACAGAAGATATTAGCTTTTCGATGCCACCATTGGGCTCTTAGCAGCGGGCATTAGCCCTGCGAGGCACCCCCTCCAATCCGCGCTTAACCTAAACCTTGTAAAACTACTTCGCAGCGAACACCGAGCTATGCGCGTTCTATACCCATGACCGGAAGTGCGAAGAACCACGGGTAGGCGAAAATCTGGTGGCTCAAAAACGGGGCAGTAGACTGTCATCAGCCCAAAAATGGACACTAGCCCGCCATAGGCCCCCAAAATAGGCATTTACGGGTTAATACCCCTCATTGGGGTATTAACCCTATTAACCCGCATTTACCCCCACAATTCGGGCATTTACCCCCACAAATAAATCTGGGGTTGGTAAGCGGAGATTCCGCTTACCAACCCCAGATTAATGATTAGCGACTCTAGAGACGTCGGCGCTTAATCGCCACCGCCCCTGCGGCTATCAATACCAAGGCTGCACCTAGCACGATTGCCGCATTTGAACCGGTACGTTCCAAACCAGGACTGCTGGCTTGTCCGTTTGCGTTCCCACTGGACGCACCGCCGGGTACTTTCCCTTTGCCATCACCACTGGTGCTGCCACCCGGGGCAGGCTTATCGGAAGTACCCGGTTTACCAGTATCTCCCGGCTTATCGCTACCGCCTGGCTTGTCAGTACCTCCAGGAGTATTTTCCTCGGTGACAGTAATCGTGAAAGCTGCGGTCACTGCTTCTTCATCCGGGTTCTCCGCGATAACCTCTACCGGGTATTTGCCAGCTTTAGCCGGTTTCCCGCTAATCACCCCAGTTTGCTTGTCAAAGACTACTCCCGCGGGGAGACCTTTAACTTTCCAAACTGTGCCATTAGCTACTTTCACCGGTATGCCTTTAATCGGCGAACCTAGCTGCAGAGTCTGGTCAGCTATTGCCGCGATTGTCGCTGCCGGAGCTGCCGGATCGGCAGCTGGCCACTGATTAGCAGGGGCGTTTTGAACCTTAACTGCTGGCGACACCGCAATCGGATTCTCGGGTTGGGCGGGCGCAGTCAAGGTGGCGGGCGGCATCTGTGAAGATACGCAGATAGCGGCCGCGGACGCGAACTGGTCTTCCCTACCTGCTACTTCGTCCCACACGTCGGTAATCAGCAGTTTCACATATTTAGCTTTTACCGGATTGTCATAGTAGGCACGCTGCCAATCGGTTCCATTTTCCCACTGACCCTCTTTTTGTAGCGTCCAACCCGTGGTTGCATTGCCGTCTTTCGTGGTGTCAGAGGTGTAAATCTGGTAACTCTTGATGCGACCGTTCACTTTCCCTTGCCGTGAAAGGTATTCGACCGAGAGCATATTGTTAATAGTGCCGTCGGGATTAGTTAGTGCCTGTTGCGGACTAAATACCAGCCAGTGAGGCAAACGATCTACTCCGCCAGCCCATTTACTGTGCCAGAAAGTATTGGATTTACCCGATTCGTCTACGCCATCAAATGCGGCTTTTACGTGACCATTAGTAGGACCTTCACCGGTCTTTTCTTCCGAGTCTGCGCTTAAATCGGTAAATCCATCACATACGCGAGGTCCGAGCATTCCACTCAATTTTACAGTAGTGCTGAGTTCTTCATTCCCCATTTTCCAGGTAAAAGTAGCGGTGCCAGTCGTTCCGGTAGTATTTACCAGCTTAAATTTAGCGGTTCCAGTGCCACGCGCAGGTAGCTCACCGATTTGAACTGTTTCCGGTAAAACCTTCCAACCTTCACTCACGGTGGCTTTAATTTCTGAGGGCGCGACTTTGGCATTATCGGCAGCTGAAACTGTTACCGTAACTTCCCGCGGTTCAGAGGGATTCACGTCCTTAATCTCTGGCTGATCAACGGTAATAGATTTTTCACGTACCAGGGAGAACAAGGCTTTATCAGCCAGTTTTCCTTTAGTGGCCACCAAATCTTTCGGGAATTGCGCAACCTTGCCAGCGGCTAGATTATTTCCAGTCTTAGATAATGATTTGTCCAGCAAAATGGGGTCAGCTTTTACTTCCGCAGCCGAAACTCCTTGAATATCTACATGTTTCTCGCTGCCGTCAGCTACTGCCAGGTACTGTATTGAAACTGCGTTTCGCAGCGAGACCTTATTATCGGCTTCCACCACTACTTGCCATTTCTGTTGGTTTCTTTCCCGACCGGTAGCAAAGGCATTCTTATAGGTTTCACTGAGCGGGCGGCAAGATACCAAGGTAGGCTGGGCACCCACTTCGCTAACCGCACCTAGATGCTTTGCGCCTTCGCTCATCGTCAAGCATTTTCCGGTAGCAGCATTGGAAATCTGATAGTAACCATCATAGGTTTTTGCCAGCTTCCAAGGCCCTTTGGCTACCGGATCCAATTCCGGTAGGCCGTAGACTCCATCAGGAACGGTAGCTGCCTGTACCTTGGAACGGGTAGTAGGATCACCCAGAGAGTCGATGGTAGCTTTCATACCGTCAGCGCCCTCCCATTTAGGCCAAGGACGAGAAGCCGACCAGGTCATTTGGGCTAAGAACCGCAGAGAATCAGCCGATATCATCTGGACTTCGTTCTCGGTTTCATTGATGTTATCGGGCCATAGCGATACCCGCGCCCCCAGGAGTTTGTCGTAGTTAGGGTCAATTTGGGCGCCACCATCAAAAGTGCCCACGTTCCAGTTTTTGTTGTTATACAGGTTATTTGGCTTCATGGCATAGGTGTAACCAGCCGGATCAAAGGCGCGTGACCAATACATTGCTTGGGGAACATTTGTTAGTTGATATCCCCGTTCCGCGAGCTGCTTAGGAGTTAGCGTACCGCCCTTTTTGAACCAATAATCAATAACAATATCCTTATCCAGCTGAACGTTTGCGGTGTCATAAAGACCATCGTTGAAAATCCGCAGATTCTTGCCTTTACCTTTTACGTAAGTGTTTATTTCGTTGATAAAAGCGGTAAAAGCATCATTGGCGTTGGCGCTGGGGCCAAAAGCGTCTTGCGCATACTTCGTTAACTGGGGATACAGCTGATAGCCACCAGTCATGGTATATTCATCAGCCCCCATATGCCAGAATTTCGAGTCAAAAGCCCCGTCATATTCATCGATTAGCTTCTTAATGAAAGCCCGGGCCTTAGGGTTGGAAATATCAAGCTGATCAGGGTGATATCCGCCGTTCTTATCTACCAGTTGATATTGGGGAGCATTCTCCAGCCAAATATTCATATGACCTGGTGAGTTTATTTCCGGAATAACGTCAATATTTAGGCTCTTCGCTTTAGCGACAAACTTTTTAACGTCCTCGGGGGTGTAATATGACCAGGTCTGAGTGTCAGGATAAGCATCAGACTTTAGTTTCATCTCTAGGACAATGTTATTGATATGCAAGTCAGCAGCATCATCCAAAAAACGCTCAATCCATTCGGTTGAAATGTTGAGCTGGCAGGCACACAGAGTTACCCCTCGTTCTTTGTATTTAGGTACTGATATTACCGAGCCAGCCGGTAAAGTTAGCTGCTTTTGCCGCATCAGCTGCGAAAAGGAGCGAGTCCCATAAAATACGCCCGCGTCAGTAGCGCCCATGATTTGCACGCCTGAAGAGCCAATTTTTAGCTCAAAGCCTTCTGCCCCTAAATCCTTGCGCGTACTATCTTGCAATAATTGCACATCGAATTCGCTAGTCCGTTTACCTATTTTGGCGGGAACCGGCGAACCTAAATAGGCGCTAAGCTCCGTCGATAGCGATTTAGCCCGCGCGTTGAGCTCCTGGGTGGAAACTACCCGCGCGCCCTCGGCTAGCGTCCAGGTTCCGCCACTAGCTTTCCAAGCATCCAGACTGGGAATAGTTTTCGGTAGGGTAGCGGACCCGTCAGCTTTATAGGCTCCGAGAGGTTCGGCCTGAGCCATTGGAGCTGGAAGCGATATTGACAGAGCTAACGCCCCACTTACTAGGGCTACCCCTAAAGGTTTCAATAGTTTCGAGCCTATTCGCTGCCGACCCTTACCGGTCTTATCAGCTTTGACCCAGGAAGATACCGATGGAGTTTTTCGTTTTTGAAGCAACACTGCTACACCTACTCTAACTTGGATAACTAGCTTGAGGATTTATCAGATTTCACAATAGCATATCTCAACAGCTAAAACGTTAAGGTTTATTAAGATAATGCGCGCGGGCGGGGGTGCTCACTTTGGGGAGCACCCCCGCCCGCGGTTTACTGTTTGCAATCAGTCTAGTTTGTGCGGCGACGTCGAAGTGCTACCGCCAAACCTGCTGCCACAAATCCTAGCCCTAGTAGTGCAATCATTCCTGCTTGCGAACCAGTGCTAGCGGTTTGCTGATTTGACCTTCCCGGAGTTTTCTTCCCAGGAACGGCAGGCTGACCCGCGTTATCTTTACCGGGTTTAGGTTTATCAACGCCCGGTTTACCCGGCTTATCCGTACCGGGTTTATCCCCTGGTTGTTGCGGATTGCCCCCCGGTTCCTGCGGATTCACTACCGGAGGCTGCTGGTTAGCTTTAAACACGTGAGTGAAAGGAGCAGTTACCCCTGCCTCATATCCCTCACAGGTGGAAGCCACGCTTACTTGCACCGTCACGTCCTTGTCCGAATCGGCAACCGTTACTTTACCAGCTTTAGCGACTTTCGCCTCTTGATTGTCTACTTTCACCGAATACTCTAGGCAGGTAGGGACATCAGGCACGGTATAGGAACGATCCTTATCATCGAACGTTACCTCGGGAGCAGTCAGTTTCTTTTTAACGACCGTCATCGTAACCATAGTGGTTTCCCGTTTCCCATCGCCACTGTCAGCAACTAACTGAACTTTCTGCGCGCCCAACTGTAAAGAGTTGGGATGCGGGTATCCCCAAGAGTATTCCACTGCGTCCTGTGGCTTAACTACTTTGCTTTTTGCCTCAGGTACCGCGTCAGAATACTCAAGGGTAAAATCCTTTCCACTAAGCTGTGGTTTTTCCGCAGCTGGAGAATCCAGATCGTAAACCGGCTGCCCAGCAGGATTATAGTCAGTCTCCACATATTTGATTACTGGGCTGATGCGAACCGAGTTTGCCTTGAGACTACCCTCATTGTGGGATACTACCCGCAAATAATCGCCAGCTTTCAAAGCAATCTGCTCGTTGAAAACAAAGTCGCCTTTCTGCCTGGAATTTTTCAAATCCACGCTCTTTAGGACTTTGTCATTGAGCATCAGGGACACAGTTACCGTGGCATTTGGGTCATGATTATTTTGACGAAGATACGGTTCATCGTCCTTAATCTTGAAAGTTACTTTTCCGCTAGCAGGAGCCTTGAAAGCCATCGCAGTATCGGGAGTTTCACTGGAGAGTAGACCGTGAATATCTCCGCGCTGATCTGGAGCTTTCAAAGCGCCCTGGTTGTGGTCTAGACCGGGACCGTAATACTGGTTATATGCCCAGTTATGCCAACCATCATTATCATAGGTGGTCATATTCGCCCAGGTGTTACCCTGTTTAATCTGCGCAAACCAATATGGTCCTTGCACGCCCATCCATTTATTATTTCCAGCCGGAGTCTCCCGATAGTCCCGTACCCAGTCAAAATCAGAAACTACCTTGACAGTGTATTCACTGGCTTGCGCGCCCTCTCCGATAACGACTTTCGCGCCCTCGGTAATCGGATCGTCCATACCTAGCTGAGTGTTACCGGACATAACTTTGGCTTTAACCCCTGCTGGCAAACCCAATTGGGCGAGGAAATTCTTTACCAGCGGAGCTTTATTACTACCTGCCGCTGCAATCGCCACGGTTATCGTCTTCGCTTTATTATCAATTTGATAGGGCGAAGCAGCCGGGTTCGGGGCAGGTACCGGTATTTCCGCAGCTCCTATCGTAGGTAGACCGGAAATAGCCGTCCCAAAGAAGTCGTGTTCTACCGTATAACCATTCGCGTCAGTAATGGTTTTACCGTTCCCGATAGCAGCGGATCCCGCTACCGGCTTGAATCCATCAAAAACGGTGGTGGCAGTAGAACCATCATGGATACGAGCCTGGTGATTACTCGCCATTTCAACCGCAGCTGGGTTCTTTAGAAGCGCGGTACCTTTAGCTACTACCTGCTTATTGGCATCTTGCGGGGTAGTAGCGAAGTTGTAATACAGGTTATGGTCATAAACCTGGTTTCCAGGCTTCCAGTTCTCTTGAACTTTATTAACCCCATCTGGTTTATAGAAGATATTGTTTTCTATTCTAGTGGGGGCATGACCACGGGTAATAATGCTGGATCCTTCACCCATAATGAAGGTGTTGTTGTAGACGTGAGCATCTTTTTGATCGGGGATATCTAAAGCTCCCCGGACATCGCTGTGGGCTATGTTGTAGCGGAACGTGTTATGCAACGAACCATTATTACAGAACATAATGGTAGCGCCAGTATTGGCATAGGAATAGTTGTATTGATAAACAGTGCCATCCCCAAAGTCGGCATCCCAGGGCTGACCATCACCATTACCAGTAAAAGCGTGACGGGTGTTGAAGGCCTCATTGTATTGGAAGATGGCATTCTTGCAGCGCCAAGGCCAGATGCCTGCGGCTACCCGCCCCCAGCCAGAACCGGCTGGGCCATTCACATTATGGGGATGTAGGTAATCCGTGGTATTCATGTGACGCGCCGCCCCATCGGAAACGTTATATTCAATTAAGGGACGGTCACAATACATGGTGGTGATGGAATCGCCACCTGCATCCTTAATATAGTTGCCACGAATGACCACTTTACTAGAACCGTATTTAGCGATTATTTCATCAGAGATAGGTCCGTTTTGCGGACGGTCAATAATGTTTTGGTAAGCGGTATAGCCAGCCGCAATCCCCCAGCGGCTAACGGTTTCGACCCGGTTATTTAGAATCTGTAAATCATCGAAGCGAGCAATTTTATCTGCTTCGGTGGCGGGCTTACCACTTTCTGGGTAATGAGCCATAAAATAGATGCCCCCATTAGCCAGGTGCTTATCGTAGATATTGCCGTCAATATCGTGGATATACATATCAGCCACCACAATATGGCGCATCGGGCCATTCTCGGCAATCCCGGCTACCCCGGTACGTTCCAAAGCTAAACCGTCATTGTAGGCTTTAGGGTCAGCCGCCGGATTCATTTCCCGGTCATTTGTTACTTCCAACCCAGAGATTTCCAAACAATTAACGTCCTTAAGTAAAACCGCACTGGAAATCTCTGCCTTATTGCGGTGAGATTCAATTCGGGCGTGGTAATCCTGATTCCAGCGTCCCGCACCATTGGTGTTAATCACCGGACGAGCACTACCGTCCCCATAAGGTTTGATTTGAATCGGGGCATCTTTAGAGCCGCTAGAACCGGTCTTTACGTGTATTGCTTGACCATTCCAGGTGTCACCACGTTTAAGCAAGACCTTATCGCCCGGCCCCAACTTTATTTCATTTATTTTTGCCAAAGATTTGAACGGTTTATCCTGGCTGGTACCGGAATTTTGATCGTTTCCAGCACTGCTAGACACGTAATAGCTGGTGCCTTTTAGCTTATCCATATTAGCCCCCCCATCTGCTGCAAAGGCGCTAGCGGAACTAAGAACCAGACCCGCCGTTAACGCCATGGAAGAACCAAGGATAGTTGCTCGCCGTAGAGCTTTCAACATTACCTTCCCCTTTTTGCTTTATTGTTATTTTCTATTCACTTTTTCAAACTATGGTTATTGCTAAAATCGTTACTTAAACTCTTTTTCAATCAAATTAGCTGCTCTTTCAATCGAAAAATCTTGCACTACCAGTTTTTCTACCCGCTCAGTAATCAGCTTGGATAGTTTTTCTTCGCGAAGTGCTTTAACAGCTTGCGGGCGCACTTGTTCAAAACCAGCTTTTCGCCCTTGCTCATCCGTCCACTGCCTGGAAGCATAAAAGCTACGCAACTCGTCCTCTGAAAACTCCATACCAGGATTCTTGGGATTGATGACATATTGCTGAGTCAAGGATGAAATCCGATAACTAACAAAAGTAGCCAGGTCATAGCTTTGCAAACCATAGACCGGCTGCCCGGAGTCAATCTTTTGCTTATTTTCCTGATTAGTTCGCTCCAGGTCGCGCTGCAATCCCGTAAAAGACGCATCCTTAATCAAACCAGCTTCTTGGAAAAGAGAAAATGCTGCCCGCCAGCTTTTTAGCTGCGCTAAAGCGGAAGTTGCCGCTTCCTGGCTGGGAATATGTCCCTGATAGCTCCGAGACCAAAAGTCCTCGTCCTCAAGGCGAGCGCCATATTTACTAACGCAGTCCCCCTGTACCTGTTGCTTCACCGCCCGAGCAGCCTGAAGATACTCGGCGTTACTAACCGGGTCACCGGAGAGATTAAATATAGTTGCGTCCCCGGTGGAGGAGCTAGTTTTTGCAAAGGACGAGTGCATATATTTCCAAATTCCGATGCCGATTCCTAACGCCGCTACCAGTGCCGTAACCGCTGCTATTACCCATTTACGTGCCGAAAACTTTGCGGGCTGTAGCGGCTGTCTCGTCTTAGCGCAGTTCTTCATAGGGAAACCTAAAGACTGAAATACCGAATGGGAAATAGAGGACGTTGGGCGAAATCCGAAATAGTTCGCCCTCGTCTGCTGAGTGGTAGGAACAAGGCAGGATACAGAATGAGACCTCTTCTTTGAAGTAGAAACGATAACTAGCTTGACTCTATAAAAGAAAACCCACACATTCAAGATTGAGAATTATTCCTTAAGTAAAGAATCAGGTAATCCCCAAAACCAAAATATTAAAATATTACAACCTATTGCTGCTGGTAAAACTACTATATTATTGTTAATCTAAATTTTATGAGCGCAAAGAAGCACCCCATTGTAAAACCAGTAATCAGTATCTTGTTTGCCCTAGCCTTAGCGATTGGGGCAGGTCTAACCACCCCCCTAAGTGCCTATGCGGCAGAGCCTACTTTAGTAGCTAGCAAGGACACTCCGCGGGCGAAAATAGAGCTATATTTAGTGTCCGGTAATCCTAAAGTAGCCGGTCAGACCGTTGAATATCGGGTAAAACTAACCAATAAAACCGCCAAAGCTGTCTCCTTTGAGTCCGTAAACTATAACTTGGCGAATGCGGATGGTTGCAAATGGCGCAACGCTGCTCCCAACAAGGTGCAGGAATGTTACATAGCGGGAATCGCGAAAAAGCTAACCCACGTAGTTACCCAAGCTGAGGCTAGGGCAGGCGGGTTTATCCCCTACGTTACTTTCCGGATGTATTCCGAGGTGGAATATGGCGGTGAAAAAACCAGTCTGGGCGGAATAAACGAAAACAAAATACCGAGCACCCTTACCGTTACCAACCCGAAACCAGCCGGTCAAAAATGGACGTTAGGCGAACGCATCGAATTCAAAGCCACTTTGAGTAACCACACTGGCAAAGCGCGGGCACTGTCCGCTAAAAGCTCCAACCTGACAAATTGGGAAGGCTGCAAATGGTCAAATATGCCAGTTAATCAAAAAATGGAGTGCCCTGCCCCCTACCATGTAGTCACAGAAGCTGACGTTAAAGCCGGTAAATTCACCCCCGAAATAGTTTGGCAGTATTACCCTAATGCCGGATACACGGGGACAGCCACCTATTATGCGACCACCGAAGCCGAGGCGCTGCCGGTTGCTAACAACTATCTAAAGTTGGACAAGTTTGAGCTGGCTGACGAGTCGCAAAAAGCTCACTACCAGGTGGGGGAGATTCTGAAATTTGCAGTAGAAGTTAGCGCGAATGGAGACGATGCTTTGAAAGTAGCACCCGTAACCGACCCTGCCCTAACTAACTTTACTGACAGCGCTACCAGCAGCTGCGCTCTTGAAAGTCTTACAGTCGGAACAGTTCACCGCTGCCAGATGACCTACACCATCACTGAAGCTGATTTAACCCGCGGCGAAGTGGAAGCCAAGTTAGCTATTGACGGAAAAATCGGGCAGCAACTACTTAATCGCGTAACTGCCACAACTTTTGTATATACCCAAAAGCAATATCCGCAGGCAGACGCGAACACTAAAGCTAAAGACGCGGATCCGGCAGCGGAAGCTAAAATCAGCGAAATACACCCGGTAGCTACCAGTTCAAAACAGGCGAATATCCGTATTCCGGCAATCGCTGTTGCCCCGAATGGAGATTTATTAGCCTCTTACGATTACCGCCCGAAGAACGGCAGCATGAATGGAGGAGACTCCCCGAACGAAAACTCGATTATGCAGCGCCGTTATACCGATAATGGCAAGACTTGGCAGCCAGAAACAGTTGTAGCCCGCGGAATCGTGGGCAGCAACATTGCCGGTCCCAGAGGCTACTCCGACCCGTCGTACGTAGTAGACCATGAAAGTGGCACTATTTTTAACTTCCACGTATACAGCCAGGTAGCGGGAGTATTCGCCAAGAATCCCGCCTATAATTTCACTCAAGACGGCAAAATTGATGAAAATAACGAACACGCCATGAACCTAGGTCTGTCTGTATCTACCGACAATGGTCACTCTTGGACGCAGCGAGTAATCACTGACCAGGTATTAGGGGAAAAGGCGAAGGGATTGCAATCTTGCTTTGCTACCTCCGGTGCCGGTACCCAAAAAATGACTGCACCTAACAAAGGACGGCTGCTACAGCAGATGGCCTGCGTCCCGAAGAGCGGAGGGATTGTTGCCTACACGATTTATTCCGACGACCAGGGTAAAACCTGGAAATCTGGTAACCCTACCCCAGCAGTAGTTGCGGGCAAAAAGTTTGACGAGAACAAAGTTACTGAACTAAGCGATGGGAGCCTAATCCTGATTTCGCGCTCCCAACAGGGTGGAGGTCGCCTCATCTGTACCTCTACCGATTCCGGGGAAAACTGGAAAGATTGCCACGTTAGCAAGGATTTAGCTGATGAAGCCAACAATGCGCAAGCGATTCGAGCTTTCCCAAATGCGAAATCCGGCACTTTACGTTCTAAGGTGCTACTGTTTTCGGGAACCGATAATGGGCGTAAGAACGGATATGTTTGGACTTCGTTTGATAATGGGAAAACCTGGCCGGTAAAGAAACAGTTCAAGACTGGCGGCACCGGCTATACCACTATGACCGTGCAGAAAGATGGCAATATCGGGTTATTGATGGAGCCCAATGGGGGTGGATGGCAAGACATATCCCACCTCAGTTTTAATCTGCGCTGGTTAGAGGATGATTTCCGCACCGAGCTTAAAGGGAAAGATACCGCTGCTAGCGGGCAGATTGGCAAAGAAATCACCCCGATTTCGCTGGGTACTTTATTTGAACGAAACGACCCGGAGCTAGCAGACACTTTTGAGGTAACTGGGCTGCCCGAGGGGCTGGTATTCGATAAAGAAACCGGTCAGATTAGTGGCACTCCCGTTGGAAAACTTGCGGCAGACAAAGATTACGAAGTAACCGTTAGCCTCAAGGAGGCCGAAGACGGCACGGGATACCCCAGAGTGGCGCAGGCTAAGCTCGCCCTCAAGATTTCCCAGCGAGATGCCGCCACCCCGGCACCTACCCCGCAGATTAGTCCGATAGCCGACCAAACCGTAACCGCGGACTCGATGATTACTCCTATTAAGTTAGAGGTTAAAGACGGGGCTATTGGAGCAGTTACCGGACTGCCAGAGGGCGTTAGCTTTGACCCCGCTACTGCAACCATCTCCGGGACTCCCCAGAAAGCGGGCGTTTATAAAGTCACGATAACGGCTGTGAACGTAGATGGGCAGGAAAAAGCTACAGCTACCTTTACCATCACCGTTCAGGAATCAAAGCCGACCCCCGGAGGCGATCCGGATCCCGGTACGAATCCAGGAACTACCCCTGATCCGGGTGCTTCCCCCGGTGATTCCGCCCAAAAGCCAGGGCAAAGCAGCAAAGACAATAAGAACCTGAAGCCCCAAGCGAGGGGCAAAGCGGCAAACCAGAAAGCTCAAGCCGCTAACCCGCAGCAGAAGGGACTAGCGAGGACGGGCGCAAATATGGGAGTCGAATTGTTGGCTGTCTCGCTATTGATGTCCGGGCTGGGTATCGTCACGCTTCAGCGCAGGAGGCACGGATAGAATCCGGTAACTAAGTAACGGTTTTGTCCGGTGATGGATTGGTTTCCATCACCGGACAAAATAATTCTAGGCAGTTCGGCTGCAGATTATAGGGATAATGCCCAAACGGGCATTATCGCAGATTTTACTCCGCTATTAACCCTCCAGGTTCAAACCAAGTATGAGGTAAGGTGGCGGGAATATGGGCATTAGCCCCACAGTGAACAGTCTAAACTGTATGCAATCTAAAACGGCTGGTAGAAAAGCTTTACACTTTTCTACCAGCCGTTATTTTGTTCTATGGTTATATTCTGCTCTACAGCGACTTAATGTCTTTGAAGCAGGTATCGGCGAGAAGTTATCCCTATCCCTGCTGCTAGCAGCAAAGCGCCAAGAACAGCGGTAGTACCCAAGGCACCCGTTTGCGCTATCGGAGTAGTAACCCGCGTCTGCGTCCTCACGACCTGCTTAGCGGAAGGATTAGCAGCCGGCTTACCTTTGCCAGGGATTACCTGACCCGGTTTTTCAACGCCAGGTTTGCCAGGTTTATCGCCCGTGTCGGGTTTAGTCGGATTGTCTGGTTTTGTCGGATTGTCGGGCTGCGGGGGGCAGGGCTCGGCGGTTAAATCTAACTCCCACTTCACCACAGCACCATCTTTAAGCTTGAAATCAGCAGCATTCTTCAACACTGCCTCAACCACAGCCTTATCCCCCTCAACCTTCGAGCTATACTCAAACACCTCAGAATCAGGCAACTTCACACTACCCGCAACACCACACTTAAGCCGCTCCACCACCGGAGCCGGCGGAACAACCTCAAGACGCAAATCATACTCATGCTCATACGGACCATTATTATCCACCAACTCAATCGGAACATTCGGATCCTTAGGAGTACCCGGAACCGCAGTAATCGAAATCTTCCCATGCTTATCCGGATAATCATGAGTCCCAGGAGTAACCTCTTTCCCATCAATCATCCACTTCACACCAGGAATATTCGGAACCGTAAAAGCACCAGTCCCATCATCAAAACTAGGCGGAACCACCTTAACCTTCTGAGAACCGTAGAAAGTGAAGGTCCACTCTCGATAGCCGCAGTAGCTATTGTCAATGGAATACCAGTCAGAATACTTTGCTGAAGTAGGCGGATCATTATTTAAATTGCAGTAGTCTTTGACATGGGCACGCACTTTCACAGTGGCTTTCCCATCAACATATTTAGTAACGTCAGATACTTTATTTGTACCCGAAACCTGGTCTTGATAGGTGACTTTACCATCGTCGGAGACCAGGTAATACTTTAACCGGTTGTCATCGGGAATCTGGAAAGTATCATTAGTTTCGCCAACGTTATCGGCAGCAGTGGGCTTTTCAGGCTCAATATTCCCATACCAAAATGCCTTATTTTCTTCCCCAGTATCCTTATATAGCCGTATGCGGTTCAAATCAGATACATATTTTACCGGCGACCCATCTTTATGGACGTAGTTATTTTGAACCCCTCCTTGATAAGCATAGCCAGGACGAGGTTTCGCACCCCAGTATTTTATCTCGGCAGTCTTACCATCGGTATATTTCAGCACTTCATTCACATAATTGAAGTATTTTTTAACCTCAATTTCTGCATATCCTTTCCCCGCATAGGTAATATCCTTACAGGTCGTGCCGGCAGCAGCTACATCTACGCATTTGCCATCAACCCAGAGAACGTTTACAGATTTGTCTTCCTTTACCAGCTCGTCTGCCCTTGCTTTTGCGTCTGTGAGACTTCCTACTCCCGTCGGATATAGGCAGATTAAATCTCCCTTGTTGTGACGGCAAGTATCGTTACCAGGCTTGGGATCTTCTCCCTCGTCATATTGAGCTTCAAAACTCATTACTTCAGCATCGGAAAGCAACTCGCCACCTGGAACCTCAAAAGTATAAGCGGCTTTATCAGCGGGAATCTCGCAAGCTCCGTCCGTACGTTTCAAAACCAGCTTCACGGTTGCCGGCCAGCCGTCCTTTGTTTTATCTAATGAATCTTCCGGAGGTAAAAACTTCGGCATACTGTATGCAGAAAGTTTAATCTCCTGCAAATCTGTCCAGGTGTCAGTGCCTGGTTTTAGATAGCTGACATAGGGGGTGAAAGCTAGCGGTCCCGAGGCTGCTCCGCCTTCGCGTAGCAACGAATACTGCACCATCAAACGAGCTTTTTTATCTTTTCCCAGGTAATCAATTACGGCATTATCTTTCCAACTATCAGTGGTCACCCCAGGGGTTACTTTCCATTTCGGAGATTGTTCCTCGGTACATTCAGGGAGCTTTTGAGGAGCCCGTGCAGGGGCAGGAACAACAGTAGTCTCCCCTTGCTTGGGCTGGGTTTCCACTTCATGCTGCTGAGGAGAACTGGATTCAGCCACAGTATTTGACTGCGAGGAGGCAGATTCAACCGTAGATTTTGGCTGGGGTGCCGGAACTTCTTGCTTAGCTAGCTCTGATTGGGAGCTAGTAGCTGTATCGTCATTTACAGCTTCGTCAGCATTCGCATCAGCAGCCCCTACCATAGCTCCACTAAAAGTGACTGCTAAAGAAACTGCCGCAGCGAGCCCAAACCGAAGAGAGGGTCTAAACCCCTGAACCTTTTGCTTCATGTTTTCACCTGAACTTTTTATGTATCCAACGGGGTGACATTAAAAGTCCATTATAGGCTATTTTTCCACGTAAACCAGATTTTGTGAGCAAAGAGTTATTTTCTACGTACAACGCTTAAGAGAAATCTACTTAACCCCTGTGGTTCACTTTCGTCCTCCACAGACAAAACCACCCTCCCAATACCGCCAAATCGTCCCATATCGACCACAATTCCCATCTCGGGAGGGCGCAACTGTATCGGGAGGGCGAAAACGTCACCCTAGGGCGCGGCAAAGCGCAAATATAGGGGCGGTTTTATGTCTAAGGCTAGATAGTCAAGTATCAAAAGACGCGATTACTGTTAAACGTGAGGGCTAGGTTTTTCCTCATGTAAGCCCGAGGGTAGGTTTTTCATGATCAGCCTCTACAGCGGGTCTGGCTCGGTAAAAGCACTCCGGGGACCCCGTGACCGGCTTTGCCGGTCAAGCCCCTCTCGTATCTTTTACCGGCCGCGACCCTTGTTATTTTAGGCATACCCAAACCCTTAATCGTAAGGACAACGGCGTTATACTACCTGATCACGCTACATTATGAGCTCTGGTAGAACTTGTCCCCCGGGCAACAAGCTACCGAAACAGTTACTGTACATGCGGATACCTACCGACATTTTTGGCGTAAAACGTGTTTTCGTAAGAAAACCAAGGGACGCTCCGACCGAAACATTGACCATGGTGCCAGTGGGCTGAATTATTCCTCTAGTGCGCAAGCCACCGATTTCCGGAAAACAATGACGGGACTAAAAAGTAAAAATATCCCGCAGCAGATATGCCTAGGCAGCAGCACTTTTACAAGTACGCCTGGGGGAGAAGTTTTATGCGAGCAGGCTAGGTGGGCGTAAAAATCTAAAAAGCCATAGGGCTTTTTAGAGTTTTTGGGCAGGAGGAAAAACCTAGCTCCCGCGTTTGCTGAGCGCGTGGGGGCGGATTTATGCCGAGGGGTAGGCTTCGGGCACTAAATCCGTGAAAATGCCAGAGCATTTTCCGGATTTCGGGGCGCGAGGCAAAATCCGCCCGCACGCGCGGAACTAGGCTTTCCTGAACCGAACGCTGAGGAAGGAACTATTTAAATTCCAGATGTTTGCCGGCGAAATCGGTGCGGATGCGCGCTACCTGCTGCTCGGCGGATTCTAGCTGCTGGACGACTTGCGCGGGCGCAGTTCCTCCCCGACCGGCGCGGGACCGCACTGAACCGGCAGGGCTGAGAACTTCTCGTACTTCAGGGGTTAATAGCGGATCAATAGCGGCGAATTGTTCGTCACTCAAATCCGCGAGCTCTATCCTGTTTTCTTCACATTCGCGCACGCAGGCTCCGGATACTTCATGCGCTTGCCTGAACGGCATTCCTCGCGCCACTAGCCACTCGGCAATATCGGTGGCGAGCGAGAACCCTTGAGGCGCGAGTTCTTCTAGGCGAGTGTAGTCAATCTTCATAGTGGCTATCATGCCGCTGACTGCTGGAAGTAATACCTCTAAAGTATCAACCTGGTCAAAGACTGGTTCTTTATCTTCTTGCAGGTCACGCGCATAGGCAAAAGGTAGACCTTTGAGCACCGCGAGCAGAGCGGTTAAATCCCCTATCATGCGACCGGCTTTGCCACGCGCCAATTCTGCCACGTCCGGATTCTTCTTTTGCGGCATGATTGATGAACCGGTAGAGAACGCATCATCTAAGGTGACATACCCAAACTCTTTGGTATTCCAGATAACGATTTCTTCTGCGATTGAGGAGATATCAACCCCGGTCATGGCACAGATAAACGCAAACTCGGCAACCACATCGCGGGTGGCGGTTCCGTCGATGGAGTTTTCTACTACCCGCTCAAATGCCAGGTCTTCCCCCACTTGCACTGGGTCTAACCCCAGGGTGTTGCCCGCGAGCGCTCCGGAACCGTAGGGGCTGGCGGCGGCGCGCCGGTCCCAATCCTCAAAACGCTGAATGTCTCGCAATAGCGGCCAGACGTGGGCGAGTAACTGGTGGGCTAGCAATACCGGCTGGGCGTGCTGCATATGGGTACGCCCAGGCATCACGGTATCTCCGGCGGCTTTCGCTTGGCTTACAAGAGCCTCGACTACCTCGATGATGCGCTCGGAGAGGGCGCGTGCCTGGTTTCGCAGGTACATGCGAATCAGGGTAGCGATCTGGTCGTTGCGGCTGCGTCCAGCGCGCAGTTTCCCCCCTAAATGCTCGCCAGCCTCCTCTAATAGTCCTCTCTCTAAGGCCGTGTGCACGTCCTCGTCAGCGGGGTCGGGGGTGAAGGCACCGCTTTTAACTTTTTCTTCCAGCCGTCCCAAAGCCGCCAGCATTTGCGATAGTTCTTCGCTGTCTAGCAGGCCGGCTCCCGCGAGCGCTCGAGCATGGGCGCGCGAACCGGCTAAATCGTAGAATGCCAGGCGCCAATCGAAATGGGTGGATACTGAAAGTGCCGCTAATGCTTGGGAAGGGCCGCCCGTAAAGCGTCCTCCCCATAGCGATACCTGTTCGCTCATATTTATTTCTGGCTTTCTTTTTGTTCCCGCGCGGCTGCTAACTGGGTTGATAGCCCATAGATTCCGATAAATCCGCGCGAGAGGGATTGGTCAAAGCTGTCTCCTGAATCGTAGGTCGCCAGGTTGAAGTCATACAAGCCGACCGTAGAGCGCCGCCCATCAACTACTGCCCGCCCGCCGTGCAGAATCATCCGGATATCGCCGGTGACGTATTTTTGGCTGTCTTCTACGAAAGCATCTAATGAGCCTTTGAGCGGCGAATACCATTGCCCCTCATAAACCAGTTCTGACCAGCGTTGTTCTACTTGCCGTTTGAAGCGTCCTTGTTCGCGCTCTAGGGTCAGGTTTTCCAGGTTTTGGTGGGCGATAATCAGCGCCACTGCCCCGGGAGCCTCGTAGATTTCCCGCGATTTAATCCCTACCAGGCGGTCTTCCACCATGTCTAGGCGACCTATCCCTTGGGCTCCTGCCCGGCGGTTCATTTCCTGGATAATCTGCAGGGCGCTCATCTTTTGTCCGTCCAAAGCTACCGGCACGCCCGCTTCAAAACTAATAACTACCTGGTCAGGGACGGGTGGATAGGCGGGGTCATCGGTGTAAACATACACATCTTTAGTGGGCGAGTTCCATAAGTCTTCTAAATATCCGGTTTCTACCGCACGCCCCCACACGTTCTGGTCGATAGAGAAGGGGTTATGTTTGGTGGTTTCAATCGGGAGTTCGTGTTCTTCCGCGTATTTAATCGCCACGTCCCGAGTGAGCGCCAGATCCCGTACCGGGGAGATACATTTAATCTCTGGGTTTTGGCTGGTGAGCGAGACTTCAAAGCGCACCTGGTCGTTTCCTTTTCCGGTGCAGCCGTGAGCTACCGTATCGGCACCAAAGTCTTTCGCTACTTTTACCAGGTGTTTGCAGATTAGCGGCCGGGAAAGCGCCGATACCAGGGGATACTGATCCATATATAGGCCGTTGGCTTTGATTGCCGGTAGGCAATACTCTTCGGCGAACTCATCTTTCGCGTCAGCCACATAGGCATCGACAGCCCCGCAGTCCAGGGCGCGCTGGCGGATTACTTCTAGGTCTTCCCCGCCTTGTCCTACGTCTACGGCGCAAGCGATTACCTCTTTGCCGGTTTGTTCTTCAATCCAGCCGATTGCTACCGAAGTGTCTAGCCCGCCCGAATATGCCAGTACTACCCGATCTTTACTCATGGTTATTCTCCTTTTCCTAGGTCTTTTTCTATCTGTTTTAATGTATTTTTCAAAGCGGGAATCAGGGTTAGCGCTTCGGATAACTCAATAATTAGGGGTGGAGCTAGGCGAATAATGTTCGCCGCCGGGGCGTTTACAATAAATCCCGCCTTAAACAGTGCTTTTGCAACCTGGGGGGCAATATTTTTTTCGAGGACGAGGGCGCGCAGCAGCCCTTGTCCTCGGGTTTCTTTTATCCCTGGGATTTGGGCATCGGTAATCGCTTGCATCCAGGTATCCCCAACTTCTCTAGCGCGTGCCGGTAAATCCAGTTCCTCCATCAAGGCGATGGTGCGCGCTGCTACCGCGCTTACCAGCGGGTTTCCCCCAAAGGTAGTGCCGTGACTTCCCGGTTTGAGGGCGGTGGCGGCGCGTTCATTCATAGCTACACACGCCCCGACCGGCACTCCCGCCCCTAAGCCTTTAGCTAAAGTCACCACGTCCGGAACTATTTCTTTCCCATCATGGCAGATCCCCTGGTGAGCGAGCCATTTTCCGCAGCGCCCCATCCCGGTTTGGACTTCGTCAAAAACCAGCAACGCTCCGGCGCGGTCTGCCAGCTCTCGCGCGGATGCTAATAATTCGGGCGCTAGCGGGATTACTCCGGCTTCTCCTTGCAGGGGTTCTAGGAAAATCGCGGATACGCCCTCTGGGGCTACCGCCTGGATGCCCGCTACCGTGGCAGCTGCAAACTCGGTAGGCCCGGTAAAGGGAGCAAAAGGTTCGCGGTAGGGAGCCTTATAGGTTAGTGATAGCGACCCCAGGGTACGTCCGTGAAATGCGCCTTTAAGCGCAATCGCGCGCCCTCCCGGCCGGGCGGCTAACGCCATTTTCAATGCGGCTTCATTGGCTTCGGTACCCGAGTTTACAAATAGTACTCGCGCCTGGGAGGCGATTTCCGCCTGCACCTCGCTACCCCAACCATTAGCGCAGATTCTTTTGACTGCTTGCGCGGCCTCTACCTGCTGAGGGGTAGTGAAAAAGTTAGAGACATGGGTGAAGCGGCTGGCTTGCTCACTAATGGTCTTCACGATTTCGGGATGGGCATATCCGAGGGCGTTAACCGCGATTCCGCCCAGCAGATCTAGATATTCCTTGCCGTCTGTGTCCCAAACTCGGGTGCCTTGTCCGTGAGTAAAACAGGTCTGCGGCTGCCCGAATACCCCTAAAAGATTGTCCTGGTAACTGGCTTTCCAATCAGAGTTAGTCAAGGCTATCTCCCATCACCATAGTTCCAAATCCGGTATCAGTGAAGATTTCTAGCAGCATCGAGTGCGGCACCCTCCCATCAATAATGGTGGCGCGGGGAACTCCCTGCTCACAGGCTTGAATACAGGCTTGCACTTTGGGGCGCATTCCCGCTTCCAAGGTAGGCAGCATTTCCGCGGCCTCGCTCGCCCGAAGCTGCGAAATCCGACTATCTGGGTCTGGCCAGTTGCGATAGAGTCCTTTCACATCGGTGAGGACGATTAGTTTCTTAGCCCCAATGGCTCCTGCGACTGCCGCGGCCGCCAAATCTGCGTTGATATTTAATACCTGCGTAGGGTTGTACTGGTTTACCGCTATGGAGGAAACAACCGGGATACGCCCCGATTGCAGTAAATCCTCTATCGGCCCGGGATCTACGGCAGTTACTTTCCCCACTAGCCCCAGGTCAACGGGTTTTCCATCAACGGTCGCCCCTTGTTTTTGGGCACGTAAAAACGCTCCGTCCTCGCCAGAAATCCCGATTGCCGCGATGGAGGATTCGTTGAGTAATGAAACCAGTTCGCGCTGGACTGTCCCGGTCAGTACCATGCGCACAACTTTCATTACTTCGGGGCTAGTGACCCGCAGACCGGAAACAAAGGGGGCTGCAATCCCCAGGGTTTTCAGCATGGAGTTGATTTGCGGGCCGCCCCCATGCACCACAACCGGTTCAATCCCCCATTCATGCAGGAAACTTACGTCCTGGGCGAAAGCGGCTTTTAGCTCTTCTGAAATCATGGCGTTTCCGCCATATTTAATCACTATCCGTGAGCCGGAGTATTCGCGCAGCCACGGCAAGGTTTCTAGCAGCACCCCGGCTTTGTCCCAGGCTGATAAATGTTCTGTACTCATGATGAATAGTCCGCGTTGATATGAATATATTCGTGGGTAAGGTCGTTGGTCAGTACGCTGGCCTGGGCATTTCCGGCTCCTAGGCGTACCTCCAGATGCACGTCGCGGCTTTCAAAGGGAACCTCTTGCCGGTTTCCCCAAGCGGCGCCGTTTTTACATACTTGTACCCCGTTGAACAGTACCGATACCGCGCTCGGATCGTAGGGGCAAACGCTTTCGGGTACGGTGCCCAGTTCAGAAACGATTCTGCCCCAGTTGGGGTCACACCCGGCGATTGCGGTTTTTACCAGGTTTGAGCGGGAAATGGTTTTCGCGGCGATTAAAGCCCCGGCTTCGCTTTCGGCCTCGGTAACCGCTATTTCTACCGTATGCTGCGCTCCTTCCGCGTCATCAGCTAGTTTGCGCGCCAACTGGGCGCAAGTTTCAGTGAGCGCTTCGGTAAATCCGCTGGGAACGGTTCCGCTTTCTCCGGAGGCCAGCAAAAGTACAGTGTCGTTGGTGGACATACAGCCATCAGAATCTAGGCGGTTAAAGGTTTTCGCGCAGGCAACTTCCAGCGCCTTTTGGGCAGTTTCGGCATCGAGGAGGGCGTCAGTGGTGATTACACAAAGCATCGTGGCTAGGGCGGGAGCAAGCATTCCTGCCCCTTTCGCCATTCCTCCGATTTGATAGCCTTCCGCCTGCAAATGAACGGTTTTAGGTTCGTTATCGGTGGTGAGAATCGCCCAGGAAGCATCTGCGCCGCCCTCTTCAGATAGGCTCGCGGCAGCACTTTCAACCCCGGAGAGCATTTTGTCCATCGGCAGAGGTGTCCCAATCATTCCGGTGGAGCACACTAATACCTCTCGCGGATCTATTTGTAGAGCATCCCCGACTGCCTTGGCGCTGGCGACCGTATCTTTAAGACCGTTTTCCCCGGTGCAGGCGTTGGCGCTGCCAGAGTTCAGCACTACGGCGCGCATACCGGTAGCCCCTTTACTGAGAACTGCCCGCGAGTAGAGTACAGGGGCGGCGGCGAAACGGTTGGAGGTGAATACCCCAGCGGCTACCGGGTTTTCCCCGGTGTTGAGGACGAGGGCTAGGTCTTTGCGTCCTTTGCGGCGCATTCCGGAGGCGATTCCGCAGGCTTTGAATCCGGGTACGCTGGTTACGCCTTGGAGGCTTTTGTCTTTTTTCACGGGGCAACTCCAATCTGGTTGATGCCGGTATATTCGTCTAGTCCGAGGGCGAGGTTGGCTGATTGCACGGCGGCTTGCGCGGTTCCTTTTCCTAGGTTATCCAGGGCGCTGAGGGCGATTATTTTTCCGGACCGCTTATCTAGCGCCACCTGTACCTGCACGTTTGCACTGCCGGTCACTGCTTGGGTTTGTGGCCAAGAGCCGAGTTCAAGTACCTGTATAAGGTTTTCTTCCCGATAAAAATCCTGGTAGAGGGCGTGTAACTGCTCGGTGGTAGTTTTTTGAGTCGCAGCGGCAGTTACGGTTGCCAGGATTCCCCGCGACATGGGTACTAACACTGGAGTGAGGGTGATTTTATAGTCCTCGGGGTTGTTTCCGCTGCTAACTGCGAAGTTTTGCGCGATTTCGGGAATATGGCGATGGGTTCCGCCTACCGCATAGGGCTGGGCATTGCCGAGGGCTGCGGTGGCTAATAGGTGCGGTTTTAGGGATTTTCCGGCGCCGGAATATCCCACCGCTAACGTGGCGACAATATCGTTTGGGTCAATCAATCCGGCAGCTACCAGAGGTTGAAAAGCGAAGGTAACAGCAGTTACGTTACATCCGGGAACCGCGATCTGCTGGGTAGTCGCCAGCTGTTCGCGCTGTGAAGGCCCGCAAGCACGCTGAAGTTCGGGCATTCCATAGGTCCAGGCCTGGCAATATTCGCCGCCATAGTAACTATCCCAGGCGGCTTTAGAGGTGAGCCGATGGTCGGCTCCGCAATCTACCAACAGGCTTTCTACCCCGGTAGCGCGCAGTTGCGCTGCTATTTTCCCGGATTGTCCATGTGGCAATGCTAGGAAAATCGCGGCGCTTTCTTTTAGCGCCACCGGGTCTACTGCTTTTAATTCTTGCTTGGCTAATTGGGGAACTTGGGGATGAAACTCCCCTAGCTTTTTTCCTGCCGAGGAGGACGCGCATAGCTGCTCAATTTGAAAGCGCGGATGGGCAGCTAGCAGACGCAGAATTTCTCCGCCGGCAAAGCCACTGGCACCGATAATTGAAACTTTCATAGTGCATATTTATATCAACCATTGAATATATATGCATAATTGGGAGAGGTTGATGTGAGTTAAGATACTCACCGCCACTAAGAGAATGCCTCTCCGGCAAACCCGGCGACAAAATAGCTAGACACCTACAGTTTGTCCCCATAAATGCGCGGAAACTTTGAGGCAGAAAAAGCAAAAATCCGCGCCCTGTCGCAAAGCTCAACCAGCTAATCGACAGGGCGCTAAGAAAACCAAGCGCCAAACTATAGCTATTTCTTGATTTCTTTAACCATCTGCCTCGCCCAGTCGCGAATCATTTGCTCGTCACGGAAATCGCCCTCAACCGCTCCCCCAAGACGCGCAACGGTACGCTCGCGCAAAGAAAGCTGCGAGGGATCTAGCCTGCCCGGGAAAGTCACGTAACCTTTAGGTTCAATATTCAAAAGCACCGGCCCAACCCGGGAAGGATCTTGCACTTTATCGTGCGGAACCCCAGATAGCCCCACCGAGAAAGCCCAAATGGGAATATGGCGCAACTGCGACGAAAAACGCCGACAAAAATCCGTAGCTTCATCCATCCATCTAGTCAGATACACCGCTGAACCAATAACCACTGCCCCATAGACATCTAGACTGTAGACCTCTTCCGGATTCTTAAGCTCTACCTCCAAACCGGCATTTTCTAATTCCTCGGCAATAGTTTTGCCAATCTCGCGCGCAGTTCCATGTTTGGACGCAACCGTTACTAAAACCTTCATAGCTCTAGTATGACCATTTTTCTAAAACTTGTCCTAAAAAGACCGAAAAATCTAGTTTTCTCTTAGACTGGAGAACGTGTCACCGATCGGTTCTTCCTCTCGCAGAGCGCCAAAGCTCACCGATCTTACCGTGGTATCCAAATACGCCCTCGACCCAGTGGTGCTCTGCCGCGCGGCCGGAATACATCGAATCTCTGAACTGGGCAGAGGAAGCACTCGAGACGTTTCCGAACTTTTCGCCCTCCCCAGCCAAGATTTTCATAGCTTTCTATGCAGCAATGAAGGCGAAGAATTCCTAGCTCAGCTGCGTCAAGATTTACAGCGCCCCCTATGCGTCTGGTTAGGGGCGGGCAGTAGCGAAGAAGCCGAACGCCTCTCCCATCTGCTAGGAACTAGCCGAATAATTGACGGAGCCACCTACCCGGAAGGCTTGGAATACCGTAAACGTTTAGTCAGCTCATCTGGAACGCCAACCCAGGCGGAAAATAACAAAAAACGCCCTTGGATACTAGATCCGCGCAACCTGATGGGCGCAATCATTGACCAGTGGGAAGGTTTAAGCGAAAACGCCAGGCAGAGGGTGCGGCAAGCACTGCTCGGAATAGATGCAACCCACCTTTCTCCCGAGATTTCCGGCGCCTTAACAGCTTGCGGAATAAAACAAACCCATCGTTCCCGACTGATTAAATGGTTCACCAACCCGAAAGTTCTGGCATACCTGCTGGTAGTTACCTATTCTAGTTTGCGCGTATTGCCAGTAAGCCTCGTAAAAGAGTTCCACGGCTCCCTGTTGGTTCTGTGGACGATGGATATTACTACTGCCATCCCTTACGCCTGGGGGGTGCTGGCTATGTTTACCGCTAAACGCCAGTGGGTGCGGATTGTAGGCACTTTTTCCACCGCAGTCACTTTCGCTGCCCCATACGTTTATTTCGCTATGACCGGTCGAGACTATCCGCCCTATGTAATAGTGGTGGTCATCTTATTTATTATTTCCGGTTTCCTAGTGGAAGGTACAAAGTACCTGCGGGAACGCTACCTCCTTAACTTCTTAATAAAGGCACGCTAAACTGAGCGGCGCTGCATACAAAAAGTTGCGCGCGGTGGTGGGGCGCAAGAGACGCTACCTGGCTACTGGCTCTTTTGTGCTCGGCGTTTGGCAGCTTGCGGACCTATAAAGGTACGCACAACCCCGTTACCAATAAAGTAAACTCCGCTAATCCACCACAGCCACCAAACGATTGGATTACGCTCCGGGAAATAGATAGTGAGCCAAATAATGCAAAACAGCCAGACAACTACAGACAAAATGTTTAGCCACCGCAGTCGTTCCACCCGGAAAGGATGACAGAAAGTAAGGGGAGAAAGCGTCAAAACAATAAATAACACCACTATCGTGAGGTTAAACCACCAACTCATATCCACTAAATACAGATACAAAATCACGATATTCCAGGCGGCCGGGAAGCCCACGAAATAGTTATCGGAACTCTTGGCTTTCTTATTGCAGTAACAAAACATTGAGGACGCGCAAACTGCCACCATCAACACCGCAGTCACTATCAAATCAATACCCTTGCCGGGCACGCCAGGAGCAAACGACAGGTTTTGAGACATAAAAATTGCAGGAATAAACGTCCAGGTCAAGTAATCGACAATCAAGTCGAGGGAAGAACCATCAAACCAGGGAACAACCTCTTTAACCCGGTAACGCCGAGCAAAAGTGCCATCAAGACCATCAACAATCAGGCTAATAGCCAGCCATCCCCACATTTGGAGATATTCTTGACGCATCAAAGCCAACATGGCGCAGCACGCCCAAATTACCGCTGACCCGGTAAAAGCATGTACAGCCCAGGCTTTCAGGTGATCAGCGCGAGTGAACTGGGACTTATCCGCACTTGAAGTCTCTTTCATAGTCCCTATTTTGCCCTAGGGTTTCGAATAAGCGAAACCCTGAAAGCTATTGTGGGGCTTTAACCGTACCTCACCTCCCCCAAGATGTTCCTCGGAGCTAAGCTATAAAATAGCTCCATGAGTTCCGCCCCACTAAATGAACTCCTGGACGATTTAGAGGACCAGGATAAGCTGGATGACCCTTTAGAAGTACTCTCCGGTTTCACTACTTGGGCAGCCTCTACCCGCCGGGCACTGTATCCCCATCAAGAACAAGCTGCCACCGAGATTTTTGCGGGCAACCATGTAATTGCCGCCACCCCCACCGGTTCGGGTAAATCAATGATTGCTCTCGCCGCCCACCTGGCGGCACTGGCCAACAATCAGCGCTCTTTCTACACCGCACCGATTAAAGCCTTAGTTTCTGAAAAATTTTTCTCGCTGGTAGACCTATTTGGAGCTCGCAATGTCGGCATGATTACCGGCGATATTTCCTTAAATGCACAGGCTCCAATCATCTGTTGCACCGCTGAAATCCTGGCCAACCAGTCACTTCGCGAGGGAAGCGAACTAGATGCGGGAACGGTAGTCATGGACGAGTTTCATTACTACGCCGACCCTGACCGAGGTTGGGCTTGGCAAGTTCCACTCTTAGAACTGCCACACGTACAGTTTGTCCTCATGTCTGCCACCCTAGGGGATGTAGATTTTTTCGTACGCGATCTAAAAGAGCGTACTAAAAGAGAAGTAGCGTTAATGGACAACGCCAAACGTCCCGTACCTCTAGAAATGTCCTACACCGAAGATGAACTGCAATACCTACTGGAAAGCCTGGTAGAGGCGGGACACTGGCCAATCTACCTGGTACATTTTTCCCAAAATGACGCGGTCAAAACCGCCCAGGGACTAGCCTCTACTAATCTTGCCCCTCGCAAGCAACGGGAAAAAATCGCCAGCTACCTAAAGGGAGTACATTTTGGCAAGGGGTTCGGACAGACTCTTTCCCGACTGCTACGCCTGGGGGTAGGGGTACATCATGCGGGAATGTTGCCCCGCTACCGCCTCTTAGTCGAACAACTCGCTCAGCGAGGCTTATTGGCAGTAATCTGCGGCACTGACACTTTAGGGGTGGGGATAAATGTTCCTATCCGTACCGTGGTTTTCACCTCCCTGGTAAAGTTTGATGGACACCGCGAGCGGCATCTCTCCGCCCGAGAATTCCATCAGATTGCGGGTCGAGCTGGACGCGCCGGTTTTGACACTATGGGATTTGTTGAAGTGCAGGCTCCTGCCGAAATAATAGAAGCCAAGAAACTTGCCCAAAAGGACGGAAAACGCAAGAGCTCGTCCTCGGCAAAAAGCCAGAAACCGAAAATCTCTTGGGGGCGGGGAACTTTTGAGCGTCTGCAATCTGCCCCACCCGAGCCGTTACGCTCCCATTTTCAAATTGATCATTCAATGGTGCTCAACGTACTTGCCGGTCGGCGCAACGGCGGGGAACATTTAGCGTGGTTAGCTCGCAATAACCATGACCGCCCGCAGCAGATTAACCCCCATTTGCGCCGCCTAGGGCAGGTTTATTCTTCGTTAAAACAGGCGGAGGTGATTAGACATCTCCCCTCTGAAAAGGCAGGGTATCGCGGTCGGGTAGAGCTCACCCAAGAGCTTCCACAGGACTTTGCCCTTAACCAGCCGCTCTCTCCTTTCGCCCTCGCTGCCCTGGATTTACTAGATTGTGACAGTCCCGATTATGCCCTCGATTTGGTTTCGATTGTGGAATCGGTATTAGAAGATCCCCGCCAGGTGCTTATCGCCCAACAAAAAGCCGAACGTGACCAGGTATATCAGCAGCTCAGACGGGAAAAGGTTGAATATAATCAACGGCAAGAAATCTTGGATGAAATTAGCTGGCCACAGCCACTTGCACAGCTAATAGCGGGAGCGTTTCACACTTTCGCGCAATCTAATCCCTGGGTCTATGGCTTTGCGCCCTCACCAAAATCTGTGGTGCGTTATCTGGTGGAAAATGCGCTAACTTTCACCCAGTTCATTTCCCGTTTTGACCTTTCACGCAGCGAGGGCGTGGTGTTGCGTTATTTAACCGACGCTTACCGCGCTTTGGGGCAGATTGTTCCTCCGCACCGCCGCAGTGAAGACTTCGAGTTGATATTGGAGTGGCTGGGGAAAACGGTAAGGGGCGTGGATTCTTCCCTGCTTGACGAGTGGGAGTCTTTAGCCAGCGGGAAAAGAACTAGCGACACCCCGATGGACAGTGATGAAGAACCCGCTTTTGGGGTGGGGGATAATATCCCTTTGAGCGCTAATCCATTTGCGCTACGTAAGGCGCTGCGCAACGAAAGCTGGCAGCGCGTAGAGGCAGTTGCTTTTGATGATGTAAACCGTTTGCAAGCTGGCGCACTTTTGCGCGCTGACGGTAGCTCCTGGTCTACAGCTGATTATAAAGAGCTGCTTGATGACTATTGGGAACGTTATGACGACCTGGTTTTAGACCAAGAGGCCCGCTCGGCGAGCCACGCGGTGATTAACGAGGGCGAGCAAGCGCGAGAGGTACTGTCGCGTTATCTGGATGCAGATAGCCATTTACTCCGCGGCAGCAATGTTTGGTCTTTAATGCAGGAAGTAGATGATGGCAGCGGTCTTTGGGAATGGCGAATGCTTTTTGCCTTAGATGTAGCTAAAACCGATGAAAGTGGGCAACTTTGTCTGTATCTGGTTGCCTATGGGGATTTATTTTAGGAGGCTTCTTCCCAGCTACTTTCTCCTAGATTACTTCAGCACTTGCGATAGGTTTTCTGCAAATAGGCAGCGGGTTTAACTGGATTTGGCGCGCCCTCTAGACTTAAAACTATGGATTTAGAAACCAGTGTAGCAAGGGTAGATGAGCGGATTTGCGCTGCCTGTGAGGCGGCGGGCAGGAATCGCAGCGAAGTTACTTTAGAGTTGGCGGTCAAGACCCGCAGCAGCCAAGAGATTATTGCTGCTGCTAAGCAACTAGTTAAGCGCGGTCTGCCAGTGGTTCTAGGTCACAACCATGTTCAGGAAGCCCAGGCAACCAACCCGGCAATACGGCAGGTCGATCTTGGCGCTACAGTTCATATGATAGGGCATTTACAGGGCAATAAGATTAGCGCCGCTTTAGAGGTTTGCGACCTGGTTGAAACCGTGGATTCAATTAAAACTGCGCAGCGTTTGGTGCGCCGCCTGGAAGCGAACTATCCGGGGCGCACTTTACCTTGCTTTATTGAAGTGAACTGTTCGCGCGAAGCCGCTAAGGCGGGGGTAAGCCCGGAAAAAGCGGAAGATTTAACCCAGCAGGTCTTAGCTATGGAGCAGCTACGGCTTTGCGGTTTTATGACAATTGGGGCGCTTAGCTTAGATGAATCCCAAATTCGTTCTTCTTTTGAAATCCTGCGTAACCTGCGTGATAAAACCGTAGCTAGCGGAGGACGAGGACAAGATGCCACCGAACTTTCGATGGGAATGTCCCAAGACCTAGAACTAGCAATCGCAGAGGGCGCAACTATTGTACGTATCGGCACCGATATTTTTGGTTCGCGCAACTACCACTAGCAGCTGTACTTTCCTCTTTCAGAAAAAAGCAAGCAGTACCCTGAGCGGACGGTCTAGTTAGTCAGCTACCTAGTTGGCCACCCGACGTGAATCTAGAATCGCCTCCACATCCACCGGTTTGGTTTGGGCGATTAACTGGGCAGTGGTCAGCGATTCTTCAGTGCGGGCTTGGGGACGGCTAGGGCGATAGGGCGAATGCGACCTGCTTGCTAAATGCTGCGATAACAATTCGGAGGCATCTACGTCACGGCGCGCCAGTCGCGGTTTAAGCGCATAAATCGGTTTCGGCATCGGCGTGGGAGTCCAGGCACGCCCAGAGGAAACAGCCGGTAGGCTAGCTGAATCTTGCTTATTTGCCGCGCTATTGCCGGTGTGTGCGCTGTTAGTAACTGCGGAGATTTCGTCAGCTTTTTCAACAGAAACTGATGTCGAAATCGCCTTGGTTTCCAAGGCAGGCTGCGCGTCAAGATTGCTTACTGTTTCTAGCTTACTGGTTGCTATTGAAGTCTCATTAGCGCTGTAAGCTAGCTCTCCAGCAACTTTTGTCGGCAACGTTGATTCTTCTGTCTCAGTTGATTTTGCCGTAGCTGCCTGTGTTTGCGTTTCCTGGCCGGCGGTAAAAATCTCGCGGAACATTGAAGCCCGGCGAGCCGCATCAGCCATTTTAGCTAGGGCTGCGCGTCCTTTGCCCGTTGCAGATAGATTCTCTTTCGCATAGGACTCGCAAGATTGCGTTAGAGCGGTTTCGGTTTTCGCTTGCGCACCCAGCGTTACTTGGTTTTCCTTAACGTCTGCTGCGGCTACCGCCTCGCCTTGGGAGCTAGCTTTAGCTTTTGCCGTAATTTGGGCGAATTTCTTTTCACTTTCGCTCATGCGGTGACCCTTAGCGGGGCGAGCTTCAAGAGAATGAATATATTCAAGGGCGCGCTGATCGTTTTCGCGACCAGCCTTTGCGGCTCGCACCCCTAATCCTAAGGTGGCAGTAATAGTTGCCAACGGGATCAGTACCCACAACCAGGAAAATGAGGAGATAACAAAGGCAGCGGTAACTAGTACCATCATCACCGCGAACTGTACGGTGAGCAGGGTAAGACGGCGGCGGGCTGCTTGCTCCCTAAGCTGTATTTGCTGCGCGCGTCTTAGTTTGGCGGCATTAAGTTCACTTTGGTCGCGTTGGGTTGGCGCTACTGGTCGCTGCATACTTCCTCCTAAAACCGGGGGGGTTATCCGGTAACCGTCCCGTTTCGTTTGCGTAGGATGAGTATTTAATACCCGCAATCCCGCACTAAAACGGTCTTTACCATGAGAATTAGCTTGCCGACGTTTGATATCGATTAAGACCGGTAGATATATTCCTCCCAGAATCAATACCAATGCCGGTAAGGCAAATCCGATAAACTCCACATATCAAAAATAGGGTATTTAGGGTCAAGAATCTTGCTCCCTAAAGGCGTGTTGAACAGGCAATGTTATGAAATGTTTAGAAAAACGCAACATTCGTAACAACCACATCAGTAGCCACATTTCTATTTCTGCTTTAATGCTCTATCGCACAGCAACTATTCTTGAAACCAATTCACAGGAGACCCAAAATGCGCCTTAATACCAAAATACTAAAAACAATCGAAACTAGAACCCGCCCTCGGCAAAACCGTGAGACTCTCTAGACAGCCCGCCTCTAAAACGCGCCCTATTAATCAAATTGGAAACGTAACCACCCTCTGGAACTTCCTCGGCGGTAGCAGCATAACCCAAATGGTCAGCCCAGTTTCCCGCAATATAATAGAAACCGCGTTTACGCCCTTCAAAACGCAACCCCAACTTTTCAACTACCCGCAAGGAAGCCTTATTTTCGGGACGCACATTTATCTCCACGCGGTGTAAATGAGGAGACCCCAAACATAAATCCAACACCATGGCTACCGCGGCGGTAATCACTCCCCTGCCGCTATATTCTTCACTAACCCAGTAACCCAAATTTCCCGAATGAGACGCACCCAGCGCCACATCCCCGATACTTACCTGCCCCACTAGCTCCTGATCCGCCCAAACACCGAAAGAATAATACATTCCTTTGCGCACCAGTCGAGCGCTACGCCGAATAAAAGCCTCCAACTCCATATCTCGCGCGCGATACCCGTCCGGAGCGTTAGCCTCCCAGGGCGAAAGCCAACGATAATTATCAGCGCGAACCTGCGCCGCCAAACGATGATCACGGGCAGTCATTTCCAGCACTACCAGCCGACCTATTTCAACATTACCCGGCTTGACCAGCCCCAAAGCGCAAGGGTCATCAATCTGAACACTTAAACGCCCTCGAGACAGAAAAGTTAAACGCTCATACAACAAAACGACAACCTAATCTAGCACCATACAGTGAAAATAATCCCCCTCGGAAACAGCAGTAACCGCCTCGGGGATAACCGCGAGCGCATTCGCACTCGCCATGCTAGACAGTAAAAGATCCTCCGGTTTACCGGTTAGCCTTGCCCGATAATCACTGTCGGGTGCACCCACAATTTTAACGGGAACAAACTGGCGTCTACCTGCGGGAGAACGCCACCCACAATCAACCCTGGCTCGCAAAGAAGGACGATAAAGCTCCTGCCAACCAGCCATATGCCGCAGGCAGGGGCGCACGAAAATCTCGTAAGAAATTTGGGCAGCCACCGGATTGCCGGGGAGACAAAATATCGGAGTACCCTCCCCCACTGTTCCATACCCAAGTTGTTTACCCGGGGTCATTGCCACCATATCGAAACGAGCTGTACCTAAAGGAGCTAACACTTCCTTGACCGTATCGCCACTGCCATAGGACAGACCGCCGGTAGTGATAATAATATCTGCCCTAACCAGCTGATCCTCGATAGTTTCCGACAAAGCATTCTGCTCATCAGGAACCGCCGCTACCCGAAAAGTATCGGCTCGCGCATCCGCTACCGCTGAAGAAAGCGCATGTCCATTCGCGTCAAACACCGCACCGGCACGTACCGCTTTGCCCGGTTCAATCAGCTCGTCTCCGATAGATAAAATCACTACTCGAGGACGAGGACGAACCCTCACCCGCAAGCGCCCCACTCCCGCCAGCAGCGCCACCTGCCGAGAACCAATCCGGGTACCGGCACGCAAAATCGTTGTGCCAGCACTTACGTCTTGACCGCGACGTAAAATATTTTTACCTTTCGCCGGGGCAGACAGAATTTGCACCCGCGCCGATCCCTGATCGGTTTCCTCTAACGGAACCACCGTATCTGCCCCCATCGGTAAAGGTGCACCCGATGCAATCCGGACTGCCGCGTTTTCTACCAGGGAGCAGGGCTCGGCATCCCCCGCTTTCACCTCGGCAATTACGTCCAGGTACACTTGACGCATTTTCCCAGCGCCCCCCACATCTTGGGAACGTACCGCATATCCATCCAAAGTAGCCTGATCAGTAACCGGTAAATCAAAAGGAGCGCTCACGTCCTCAGCCAGGACACACCCCACCGCATCCGGCAGCAACACATCCAAAGGATCTAGCGGAGCCACCAGGGATAGACAAGTATTCAAATGTTCCGCAACAGTACGCATTCGCCCTCCTGAAATCTAGTACTGTACCCAGCGTACCTGCCTTAGCCTTTAGCTTGAGGGCGAAAAGCCGAGCGGTCGCAAAGCAGAATCCGGTTATTATTAAGCTATGGAGGCTAAGAGCACCAAAGCGGATTTGAGAAAAAAGTTCCTCTCTCGCCGCCGCCTATCAGTTTTACCTAGTAAACGCGAACAGGAAGCAGCTACTGTGCGTCAGGCAGCCCAGCCGTTACTGGATTTTTTAAAACCTGGGGACGCAGTTGCCAGTTACCTATCATTTGACACCGAGGTTCCCACATTTTTACTTAATCAAGCGGTTTTAGATGCCGGTATGAAACTATTTGTTCCTTGCAATCTTGCGCAGCCCCGTTGGGGACGGCTAGATCCGGCAGAACATACTCGGGCTCTCTACCGCCGACTAAACCCGCACCCGCCTCTAATTTCTCGGGAACTAAAATGCGCTAATCTAGCAGATTTGGGCGTGATACTTATTTTCCTACCCGCCGTAGCTGTCGATAGAACTGGAACCCGGCTAGGACGCGGTGCCGGTTGGTATGACCAGGCTTTATCGCACTGCGATGTCGATTGTACCCAGCGTCCACACCTAGTTGCACTGGTACATGATTGGGAGGTTTTAACTGCGGGAACGCTTCCCACAGAACCGCATGACCAGCGAGTTGATCAGGTTTTAACTTCCTCAGGTCGCTTACAGCAATTAACCGTATCCCCACAGGGCGATAACTAACATTTTTACTGCACAAATTATCGCGGATTATCTTATGCGATAACCACCTACCAGTATTTAGCCATGCGAGAGTTTATTTGGCGTTGGCGACGAACGATTAGTCTGGTTTGTGTAATTGCAGTGATAATAACTTTACTGCGCCTGATATTGCCGCAGATAGAGACTAAACCGGTCATAGTCTCCGCAGTAGATATTCCTGCCGGAACCACCGTCAGCGCTAATCAGCTGCAGATTAAATCAGTTCCCATAGCCACCCTTCCTCCCCAAGCATTCCAGAAAAAAGAGCAGGCTATCGGGCAAAGAACAGCGATTCCCTTAGCGAAAGGAACTACCCTATTTCCAGCGCTTTTTTCATCTTCATCTTTTAGCCGGAAAGCCTATAAAGGACAGGTGATATTGGCTTTACCGCTACGTGAAAGCGATCAAGGACTGGTCGGAGCGGGAGATAAAATCATGTTTTTCCTCTCCGGAGCTAGCAGTCTAGACGCTAAAACCAATACCGCTAACGAACAGGAATCGGGGATTAACCGCAAAAATACGACAGCAGAAAATCCGGGAAATGAATCACCAGAAAATACCAGCGGCATTGAGGTAATCAAGGCGCAAGCATTATCCGTGAGTGAAGCCAGTACGTCTCTTACAGGTTCAGGAAAGGTCGCTACCATTGAAGTGGCGGTCAATCCTGCTGATGCTGCTCGGCTGGTACAAGCCAGCAAGAACGAGGCACTACAATTGGCGCGTACAGGTTAATTTTCATCTAAATGAGGAACAATGAGTGAAGAAAAAACCGGTTTCATTGCCGGATTCAAAGAGTTTATTTCTCGTGGAAACGCTATCGACCTGGCAGTTGGCGTAGTTATCGGTGCCGCATTTGGAGCCGTAGTCAGCGCCATTGTTGATAAGTTCATCAACCCGCTAATCGCTGGATTAATAGGCAAACCCAACTTTGATAAGGTTCTGGAATTTCATCTCGGCAGCGCTACCGTGCAACCGGGAGCGATAATCACTGCTCTAGTTAATTTCCTCCTGGTTGCTTTGGCTATTTACTGCTGCATCATCGTCCCGATGAACAAGGTGATTAAGGCACGTGAAGCCAAGAAGAAAACTGAAGAAGAAGACGAAGAACCTGAGGTCGATCCCCAGGTCGAGCTACTAACCGAGATTCGCGACCTGCTTCAAGCAGAAAAATCCACTTCCCAAAGCAGCTAACCTAGCTGCGCTTCACGCGGGAGGAAAACCTAGGCTCCGCGCCTGTTTTGTGTGACGTTTTCACCCTCCCGGTGCAGTTGCGCCCTCCCGAGAGGGGAATTGTGGTCAATATGGGGGCGGTTTGCCGATATTGGGAGGGTGATTTTGCCTCGGGAGGGCGAAAATGTTCCCCTGGTGACCGTGGTTGCCTGGATATATACCTGGAAGTTGTAGATGCGGTGAGCATAAGATTTCGGAAAACGCCGCCACGTTTTCCGAATTTCTTGGGCGGGAGGACAAACTTTCCCCGCACGGACAGATTTCAGTTATACAAGGGGCGCGGCCGGTAAAAGATACGAGGGGGCTTGAGCAGCGAAGCCGATCACGGGGCCCCGGAGTGCTTTTACCGAGCCAGCCCCGAACCGAGATACAGACGACCGTAGTTGTCAGAAATGACAGCAATCACGGGGAGCAGTTTTATGTCGAGGGGAAGACACCCTAGCCACCAAGATTCCCTAAAATCGGATACCCGGTAATAAATCTAAAAATCTGCAATTCTTAGGGCACTAAATCCGTGAAAATGCCAAAGCATTTTCCGGATTTCGGGGCGCGAGGCAAAATCCGCCCCCGTGCGCAAACGAGAGCGGGAGGACAAACTTTCCCCCGCGCTCCCCGGTTATCGAACAGGTCGCGTCCGGTAAAAGATTTCCATAAGGCACGTTCGACGCGTGCAGGGGCGGATTTATGCCGAGGGGAAGGCTTCGGGCGTTAAATCCGTGAAAATGCCAAAGCATTTTCCGGATTTCGGGGCGCGAGGCAAAATCCGCCCCTGTGCGCAAACGAGAGCAGCAGGAAAACCTCCCAGCCAGACCCGATTTGGGACTATTGGTTACGTTCACGCCAATGCGGCGGCATTTCGGATAGATAATCCACCTCGCGATGCCTCTCCGCTCCATCGCAAGCCTCGTCCTCGTCAAAGACTGAATCAACATTTTCCTGCCAGGAGGTAGGTTTCCCCTCTCGCATACGGATAGAATCAACCTCACTGTAGGTACGTACTGCCGCATGTTTCATAGCTAGCTGTTTCGCTTTACCACGTTTGACAATATCGCGTCTACCTGGCTGTCACGCCGTTGCAAACCTAATTCAGCAAAAAGTAAATCGACTTCCTCATCCAGGCTGCGTCCTTTGCTATCGGAACGAATCCAGGCAAGCAAATCGTCAAGCTGGTCATCTCCATAAGCAGTTAGCGGTAATCCCCTAGAAAGCGGAGGTCGCTTGATGGGGCGATTCGGAGCATCGTCTTCTTCGGGCATCGGCGCAGCCGCCGGTGAAAGCTCCGCGGAAGGAGCCTGCACAGCCGGTTCACCAGCGGGAACAGGAGAAGCTGCAACTTGGCGTTGGGCTTGAGCTTTCTTGCGTTCTTCAACTACATCTACCACTAGGTCAAGTAGGCGTTGGGCTTGAGCCGCCGGATCCATAAATACGGCGGTAGAGTAAACCATGCTGACTACCCAACCATATTCTTTAAGCCGGTCAAGCCAATGCCGTTCGCGACGTCGTAATGATTTTTCTGCCACATAGTCGGGATTATCGGTGAGCACTGCGACCAACAATTCATCTGGATAATCGGGATGCCCGATTGCTAAAGGAATCCGCATACCGTTCTTTGGTCCCAGATTCGGGATTACGGTTAATCCCACCGAATATAGTCTTTCTGCAAGATCTAATAGGAGACGATCAGGTTGCGATTCTTCCTCGCCCATTGCCTGAGCTGCCTGGACTGGGCCTACAGTTTGCGACTGTGAGCGGGCAGCTTGCAGCAGGTCATACAGCATTTTCGAGCCGGCACTATGAAGCCGCTGGGAATCGATTGCTTGCGGGGAAATTGAAGAAATGAGTGACAGCTCTTTACGTACCATAGATAGCGCATCTACCAGTAGCGCAGTGCCATCAGCTGCTGATATTACCCCGAAATTATGTAGCACCTGTCCGTGGGGAGTTTTCGCGAAACCAATCGATAAAATAACGTGATCTCGGCGCAAACCGGCTGCTCCGGCGGCATCTACTATCACGAATGGTTCTTCTGGGTTATTTGCTAAGAACTTATCTAGTTCGGGGTTACGGGCAACTTCACTCATGATAGCAGCGCTAATTCGTTGCGCATGTTTGACCGTTAAGGCTACTACCCCTAGAGATTCTTTCGGTTGGTTCGCGGCGTGCTGGCACACCTGGCGCACAACCTCTTCAACCTCTTGCGAAGAGGTTTCTACACATTGCGCCCCTATCGCGGGCATTCCTCTGCCATCAACTACGGTTAAAGTGACCGGACGAGAAGGACGAGGTACCGTTACTGGCATCACGTCTCGTCCGTAGTTGTGTTCTGCCAGGAATGAGGCTACCCATTCGTTTACCCGACTGCGGGTAGGAGGTGCAGTTAGTTGCGGGAATATACCGGCGAAATCTGAAACGGTTCCCTGTTCACTGCGGCGTACATCTCCCACAACTACCACTTGTTTAGCGCGAGCAACTGCCGGTATAACTTCCGCTAAATTGGCGTTTTCTATCCCGTCTAAGACCAGCAAATCTACCGGATGATCATTGCCAAGAATCTGCGGTATCATCACTGGCGGGATAGCGCGGATAGGACGCAGACGTTCCACAATCGGGAATTGTCCGATTATTTCTGGTAAATCGGTGCGTGCATCTTTGAGAACCTGTTCCAAGTCGGCAATGTTTTCAGTTTGCGATTCCACCAGTTTTGCCACCTGGCGCTGAATATGTTCTAGAACTTGAGCAGAGAGCGAATTAACTTGGGCAAGATCTAGTTCTCGTAGGCTGGCAGCTAGTTCTTCTAAATGTTCACCGTCAAAGTGGGCGAGCCTATCATCAAGTCGCAGCATTTCCGCCAAAGCCGATGCCCACCAGGCTAAATCTAGCTCCATGCGCACTAAATCGGCAGGGACTCTTCTGGCGCGTAAATCTTCTACCAGCTCATCTACCCCGAAATCGTGTAGCTCTTTCAAAATCGCTACCCGTTGTGGCAGTCTTTGAGCACCTTTTTCATCTGCTGAAAGGCTATCCATCAAACTGGCTAGTTTATCTAACGGCATTTCTGATAAATCACCAAAGCCAGTTGAAAAGAAGGGTTGCAGTTGGGAAAGATGAGTACGCAGTGCTTCCTCAGCTTTTTGCATCTGGTCGAGGCGACCAGGAAGCACCGGCCAGCCCCCGCCCGGAGAATACTCACGCCAAATCCGTCTTTGCTGTTGTACCCGAATTAATTCCCGATGCAAATCTTCGACTTTACGTCCCGGACGTACCATGTCTTTAGCCTGTTTTACTAGGTGACGACGCTGGGATTCTTTCATGTTCAGGGCGCGTTCTTTACGCCATTTCTTGGTCGCGGTCGCAATCACCATATCGGCTGCTGAACGTTCAAAAACCTGGGGTTTGAAAACATCCATTGCTTCGCGCAAACCGTCAAGCATTTTCAACTGATCATGCCACTGGTTGAGGGTAGTGGCTCGGCGTAAACCGGTTTCTTTTTGTGTTCGGTCAATATCCGCGCGTACTTGCGGCAAGGTTCTACCTGCCAATTGATTAACGCCATCAACTGCGGTATCAACCATTTCTGGCGAAGACACCACCACCGAATACCAAGGGTTAGTGGCTCGGGTTTGCGAGAATATTCCTTCTCGCTGGGCTTGTGCCAGTAGCTCTTGAACTCGTTTTGCCCCATCTGAGGCAATGTGATGCAAAGTTTCTAAATCGAAACGCACTTTGGTTCTAGGTCCAGGTTTCATAGCAGTTAAATCTGCTAACACCTGGAGCGCATCATAGGCGGAGACTTGCCAGGGGTCACGTTTACAATGCAATTGTTCCATATATCCGCCCAGTTGGGAACGGATTTGGGAAAGCTCGTTACGCATCTGAGTGGTGGCAGCGCCCACTTCGGAATCTATTGCGGGTACCGGAGTGCCAAGAGTGTCTAGCAGCTTTGCGGGTACAATATCGCGCCACCGGCTGCGATTAGATAAATCTAAGGTGAGGCTGTCTAAACCTAAACGCCCGAGAACCGCAAATACCTGTTGCAGGCGACGGCGCGCTCCTGGAACGTAGGCTATGGTTCTTCCCGCGCTGGCTCCGTCAGCAAGTATCGCTGCCACTGTGGAGGTAATTTCTGATTCTGGGGGCGCATCTAAGAGCAAGTTTGCGCCAGAAGCGACCGCATCTAACACATTGTGTTGAGCGGGATCCAGGTCGCCAACTCCGTGTTCTGCCAAGGGGTCACGGTCGGTTACTACCGGATCGGGCAGTGGGGACAGAACCGCTCCCGCAGCCTGAACATCTCCGCACAGCGCTGCGACTACCGGTGAGTGTTGCAATAAATCTTTATTAAGCGAAAAGTCTTTTACCAGGTTAGATAAGGGGTGTAGATACTGTCCGACAGTCAAAGAATCATACAGGTCAAATCCCAACAGGTGCCGTAATCCCAAACGGCGCAGCTCATGTAATGCGTTCGTAGGGCTAAATGCTACCTCTGTCTGCAATCCCTGCAATATGGAAACGATTTCACCCTGTTCGCCTTTTTCCCGCAGCGCAGCTTCTAGCGGGGGCCATACTTCTACCGCAGTATCTAAAGTGAGCAGCACATCCTCGTCTGCGGTTAAGGAAATTTCTACCGGACATAGCAGAGCCGGCCCGGTGATGGTGCGCGGTTCGCTGGCGCGAACTTTTTCAATATCGTAAACTGCGCTCTCGGTGTCATTTGGTTGCGGAGTATCCTCATTGGAAACCCCAGTTGAGCTTAGGGTAGAGGCAGCGGCCGCCGAGGTTTTCGTAGCTGAGGACGCGCCGTTCACGCTGGCGCGATCCCAGGCTGCCCCCAAGCTCCCGCCCTGCCGCCAGGAAGCAGTACCGATAGCCAGATAAACCGGACCGGAACCATAACGAGATTCACGATCACGCGCAGCGGAGAGGACTTCCCGTGCTCGAATCCGACAATGTGAAAGGGCACGCGGTTCTCGTACCAGGTTTGATAGGCGTGTCGGCCGCCCTCCGTAAAGTTGCGCCAAGCCCCCGGGGTGCGCGGCAGATAGTTCCAAATATCCAGAGGCAGTTTCCTCTGCAATAATCTGCTCTAGATTGGCGCTCCAGCGCGTTAAGGCCTCATCAATTAGTTCTTCCCGGCTAGTGACAGCCGATTTTACCGGCTGTGCTTCACTGTCTGCCGTTTCTGTTGAGTTCATGTTCGTTTCCGGGTTATAGCTCACCATGCCAGCATACGAGAAGTAAAAGGTTTTCCCTGGTTGCCATGCCCTAAGAACTCGAAAACGACATTTATCACTTCCCCAAGACACCTAGCGATTTTCGTGCTCAGTTTCTAGGCGGGTTTCCGAGTGTTATCCTAGACAGGTTGAGGCGCTATCTCTCGCCTTACGCCCTCGTAGCTCAGGGGATAGAGCACCGCTCTCCTAAAGCGGGTGTCGGACGTTCGAATCGTCTCGGGGGCACAATAAAGGCGCTGTTTTTGCCCGCCCTCAAAAGTCGCTTTCGTCAGGCATAATGGCGAGGGCGAACCGGGGATTACTAACCTAGGTTCCGGTATCGCGTGACTGGTTATCCATAATCCGTTGCCGCTCTGCTCGTTCTTTCCGCCGTCGCATCGCCCGCTCACGCGGTCCCTCAATCGAAATAAAAGGACGGGAAACCCGGAGGGTAACATCGACTCTCCAATGTCGCCAGAGCCAAAGCCCCACAATCACTGCCACCAGCAAAGATGCTATCGCCCCCACCCCGAGTGACCAACGCGGCCCCCAATGTTCGGCCACCCAGCCAATTATTGGGGCTCCAATCGGAGTGGTTCCCAGGAAGAAGAGGAAATAGATAGAGAGCACTCGTCCTCTGATTTCTTCGTCGGTAGAAACTTGGATAGCAGCATTTGCACAGGTAAGCAGGTTTAGCATCACAAATCCGGTAGGTATCAGCAGCAGGGCAAACACCTCGTAGGTGGGAGAAAGCGCCAACGCGCCCTCTAAAATCCCGAAAACTACCGCTGAAACCACCACGGTAAAAACCCTCGGTTGGGTACGGCGCGCCGCCTGGAAAGCTCCCCCAAGAGCCCCGATAGCCATCACCGACCCCAATAGACCGTATTCTCCCGCTCCTTTACCGAACACTTTAGTTGCCATCACCGCTTGCGTAAGCTGGAAGTTTAGCCCCAAGGCTCCCACAACCGTCAAAATCGCGATAATAGCTTTAATATCGGTACGGTTTTGCACGTATCGCAATCCCTCACGCATCATTCCCTTGGTGCGAGGAGCCTTTTCGGGGGTGTAAAGCCGGGCGGTATCCATGAAACATAGCCCCACCACCGGCACTATAAACAGGGCAAAATTGGCGATAAACACCCAGCCTGGACCGATTCCGGCAATCACAAACCCCGCCAGTCCCGGACCGATTAAACGGGCAGAATTAAAAGCCATAGAGTTTAACCCCACCGCATTAGGTAAATCCTGCTCGGTGACCAGTTCCGAAATAAAGGCTTGGCGCGCAGGGGAGGTTAAACAATCGGCTACCCCACTCACCAGGGCGATTATATAGATATGCCAGAGGGCGGCTACCCCGGTAAGTAACAACACTCCGGTTAAAAGTCCGCTAAGGGCGACTACGCATTGACAGATTTGGATGATGTGACGCCGATCGAAGCGGTCGGCAACTATTCCGGCAGGTATAGATAGCAACAATTGTGGCAGGAACTGCAAGGCGGTGACCAGCCCTACCGCGAAACCAGAGTGAGCGGTAAGCACGGTTAATACCACCCAGTCTTGAGCGACTCTTTGCATCCAGGTGGCGGTGGAAGCGAAGATATTGGATAGCCACCACAGCCGGTAGTTGCGGTATTTGAAGGAAGTGAATGTGCGCGACAAAACTACCTCCCCCATTTTTGGAATCACCAATCCGCTATAGTTTCAGCCTACTCGGGTTATTTCGTTGTGCCATCTATCCTCGCTAAAAGCGTAGCTGACTGGTCGAGGGACGAGGGTGAAAGATTAGCTGCTATCGCCTAAGTGACCCGATACACGGAGCTAGTTTTTGGACACTCTCACCCCGTCCGTTAAACTGTGGGAGTGCTTTGACATTGGAGATGTCGCATAGTGGCCTAGTGCGCTCCCCTGCTAAGGGAGTTGGGGTGGATAGCCCCTCGAGGGTTCGAATCCCTCCATCTCCGCCGACAGACCAGGTTTTACCCCCTATTTATCTCAGTTTTTAGGGTGGTTGTTAGCGCTTCTCACCAGTTTTAACGCCAAAGTGACAGAAAACTACGCGAAGCTTTTTAGGCACTAACCCCAATTTCGCTACCCCATACGCGGCAAAGCACGCCTATCTGCGGCTTATTAGTTTATTCCCCGCTATAAATATGTTTTGGCCACGCCATCACTCGGCGTAGATTACGCACCTGGAAGCGTTCTAACAGTTTTCCGCCGCCGTAGATTCCCCCCACCAGCACCGCAGCGGTAATGAGGGCAGCTATCAAGAGCGAGACCCAAGAGGTATTAAGGAGGACGCAGACCAGCATAATTAATCCCGAAGGGAGAGCGCACAGCAACAACGCCGCCATTGAGGATGCCATGGCAGCCAGCATAGATTTTCCACTTCCTCCCGAATTGTTACGCAGAGCCGACTGTCCAGGTGCCGGACCGGGAATAGTAACCACCGCAGAAATCAAAGCATTTGCACCCAAAGCCACTAACAGGTAGCAGCAGGCTAAAATGGCAGATTTCAAAATGGCGGAGGTGTCCATTTTCAGTGCGAAACCAAAAATCAAAGTAATCGCCACCATCACCGGAAGTTGAAAGCTAGCAAGAACCCCAACACGCACGGTTCTGTCAGTTTTACCGGCAACCCCGGCAATAATCTGATACCAGTAGGCGGAAGAATCATTGGACCACATATTCAGCAGCGCAGTTGCGGCCGTTACCGCTACCAGCAAGATAGTGCCGTTTAACGCCCAAAAAACCATTTCTCCCGAGGGATGGTTTGCCCACAACATAATCCCAAAAATAACTGCCACATACAGTATCGAAGATAGAGAAATAATTTGGCGCGGGTCTTTTCGCTGGTAATAACTTATTCTTGCCCAATGAATTTGTCCTACCGGCGACAGAGGTAACGCTCGCGCTAACAGAGGAATCCTCCAGACGTCCTCACTATTTTCATTAAAGGAGGCATCTAAGTTCTTTGCAGCGGATACTTCCGCTAAAACCTGCCCCCGCCCCATTAGAGCGTTCGCAAAAACCTTCGGCCACGCCCTCAAGATTAGAACCCCATAAAAGCAGGTAGAGGCGAGGGAGAGCGCCAGCCCCCAATAAAAATGAGCCATCACGAAAGAGGCAATCAGGAAAGGAGCAAGCGGAGTAAGAGCCAAGAAATACCAAAAAATCTGCGCCGTGCTTCCAGTCAGTTTTTGCATCAGCAGCGGGAAAAACGCGGTTGCGCCACCGCTATCAGCAAACCAATGCTGAATCATAGTCACCAGGAAGTATCCCAAAGCGATTACCACCAGCATACCGATACCGGTAAAAAGCTGGCGAGAGCTAGCGCGCTTGGCAGTTAATCGCGACACCAGCCGAGTTTGCAATATCTGAGTGAACGCTGCAATCAAAAACACCCCTAGCAGCCCACTTAGAACGGTAAGCACACTCGCACCAAGGCTACCGGCAGCTAGCCACCCCGCCAGCGACACCTCGTAGATAACGAAAACTACACAAGAGGAAACACTGACGATATTAGCCGCGAGCAACCCGTAAGCTGCGCGCCGAGTAGGGACGATATAAGGGCCTAACGCCTGGGGGGTCAGGCTTTGTTCACCAGCTACCGATGCCGATACCATCATCATCCACACCAGGACGATAAGCAGCGCGTAATAGATTTGAATCGGAGCGGTAAGCCCCGCGCGACCTGCTTGCCAAAAGCCGGTTGCCACCCCAAGTAATATAAATGCCACGTAGATGATAGCTAGGACACCGAGGACTATTCGCCACCACTGTTTAGTGAACTGTTTGGTTTGCAACCGCAGGTTTAACCTGATTAGCGTCCCAACCATGACAGGTCTCCTTCGCGTTGCTGATGCCCCCCTACCAACTGCAGGAAGCGCGAGTTGAGGTCTTGCCCTGCCGCGACTTCTTCGGTGGTTCCGGATACCAGAATACGACCATGATTAATCACTGCCACATGGGTACACAACGATTCCACGGTCGCCATCACATGGGAAGATAACACTACTGTTCCCCCTAGCTTCACATATTCTTTTAACACCTGTTGTAGGGTGTTTGCCGAAACCGGATCGACCGCTTCAAAAGGTTCATCCAAAACCACTAGGCGCGGGGAGGTAACCAGCGCTAAAGCTAAACCGATTTTCTTGCGCATACCGGTCGAGTATTCGCTTATCGTTTTCTTTTTATCTAGCGGCAGTTCAAATGCTTGCAAAAGTGAACGGGAGCGCTGAATTGCGGTCTGTTTATCAAGACCGCGCAGCTGAGCGACAAATGTTAAATGTTCAATCCCGCTGAGACGGTCAAACATATGCATCCCGTCGGGTAATACCCCCAACGCTGCCTTTGCCGCTACGGGTTCGTCCCACATACTGATGCCATTAATGAAAACTGTGCCTCTATCAGGTTCTAAAAGACCGGTAGCGATAGACAGAAACGTGGATTTTCCAGCCCCATTAGGACCTACCAGCCCGAAAAATGAGCCAGCCGGTATTTGCAAATAAAGATGGTCTAAGGCAAGGTTATTTCCGTAGAGTTTCACTACGTCCTGAGCATCTATCGCATTACCTATCCCCGCGGCTTGAGGTGCGCGCCTCTCCGGTTTTTCTGGTGAATCCAGCTTAGGTTTGGGGTTAGGTTTGGGGAGTTCATATTCCATGGGTAAAGACTATCAGCCCCCCCCATTCGCCAACTGTGCGACACCCATTTCTAGGGGGGCAGTGGCGGCTCCCTTAAGTCCTATTCCTTTTTGTGACCACCCCCCTTCCCGCACTCACGTTGCCGTCCCGTCCTAATTCGTGTTTCTCGCAACCACCCCGCCTTCTCAAGGGGGTGGTTGTAGTAATCCTTTAAGGTCACCAGAAATCTTTTAGAATCCAAGCAGCTATTAACTTGACATAGTACCCCCCCCCGCGAGAATCAAATGTAATGAACAGTGATAATAATGCGGGGAATTATTGGCTCGATTTTGGCAATATAACCGCTTTATTCTCGTGTTTCAGATATTGATTTGTAGGGTTCGCATTAACCAGAGAATCCTGCAGATTCATTTAGTATCAGCATCTATGGAAAGTAAGTAATCATGTCTGAAAATCAGCCTTTTGAAGCGCAAAACCCTCAGGGCCAGTTTATGCAGCCTGCACCGACTCCGCAGAAAAAATCGGGATTAGGAATTGCGGCTTTGGTTCTTGGAATTATTGCAATAGTCGGTTCTTGGATTCCAATTCTTAATAACATTTCTTTCTTATTAGCCGTTATCGGTCTAATCCTGGGAATCGTAGGGATTTTCTCTATCCGCAAAGGAAAAGTGGGAGGGAAAGGTCTTACAATCGCTGCCGTTGTCATTAACGTTATTGCCATCGTAATCGTCATTTGTACTCAATGGGTGTTTGGAAAAGTGCTAGATGAAGCCACAAAAGAGCTAAATGCTGGCTCTACCGTAGTCTCCACCAGCGAAAAAGCCGATTCTGGTGACGCTAAGAAGGATGAGAAAAAAGATTCTGGCGACAGCAAAAAGAACGAAGACACTAGCAAACTGGCTATTGGGAAAGCAGTGACTTTGGATAATGGTTTACAAGTATCGGTAGATTCCAAAACCGAAAAAACTGATCAGGCAGGAAAAAATACCTGCTGGTGACGGTAAGCTACAAAAACACCGGTTCTGAACCGGTAGATTACGCCAGTTACGACTGGAAACAAACCTCTTCGTCAGGGAACACGGAAGATCCGGAAATCGCTTTTCTTGACAAAGAGCCGTTGAGCAATGGAACTCTGAAAGCTGGTGGCACCGTTAGCGGGATTGTTCCCATTAAAACTGACGCAGCCAGCATTTCCTATTTCGGGAATCTCTTGGACAAAGAGCCCGCCGCTACCTGGGTACTCAAATAGGTTCCACCGAGAGAACTGTGAGAGCTGTCCCCTAGTATTTAGATTTTCGGCGTGCTACCCATTCGCCTGGGTAGCACGCCGAAAGTGCAGATAGGGGTTAATAACGGCTCAATGCCCGGGCTAATGCCGGACTGGGCATTAGCCCGACCAAAAGACCCTCCCGGTGCATTATCACCCTCCAGATGCGGGTAATAGGCGCGATTACTTGCTAATTCTGCGAAACCGGGAGGGTGAAAATGTATCGGGAGGGTGAAACGGTTTGAAGAATACACCCCCACAGGACAGAGGAAAGGCTACTAAAGAAACTTTGAACGAAGCGGTTAGGGCTGCTGCACCTAAGCCACTAAAAAGAAGAACTAAACTAAGAGATAAAGAGAGCATAGAACCCTAAAAGATACTGCAATAAGGGGTTTTAAGCTCCCCCAACTGGACTCGAACCAGTAACCCTTCGATTAACAGTCGAATGCTCTACCATTGAGCTATGGGGGATTAACCTAGATAAGCCTACCGTGAGAGGGCGCAAACCACCTAATCCTCAAAGCGGACAGTTACCCCCAATTTTTGTTCCCATTCACGCACCGCAGAACGCAAATATTGCTGGTCAGCATAATTTTCAAAACTAGATATAGGTGGATAGAGGTATAAATTGCGGTTATCATCACGCAAAATCTGTGCGGTAACTCTCTGCCTTGAGGGTAGCTGCAAAGGAGTGGCAAACACCTGGGTCTCGCTTAACGCTTCCCGGATAATGTCCATAAAGCCATACCCAGGAGCCTGAGCCGGAGAAATCAACAAATCCTCGCCCTCGTGAAAAACTATACGGAGCGTGCCATTTTCACTGTCCCAGCGCGCATTAGCAATCTGATACCACCCGTAGCGCTGCACCTGCGCCTCACTCTCACACCCCCTATTTTCCCCACAATCAATAACGAATAACGCCCGCATCGTCACCAACAGGAAACGATTCGAATCAATAGGCAGGAAATCAAAAACTCTATCTGAGGACGTCAGGCAGGACTGGACTGCCGCGGGAACCGTTTTGCGCCGTAACCTACTAAAAATAGCCATCACCACCACCCTAAACTATCTTTACCCTCTAAGCAGCAGACCTCCTTTAGGAGACGGACTTTAGCAACCGCTTACACCAGCCTAAATAGCTGCAATTAAATAATCCGCCAACAATCCGGTAGGCTAGATTCGCCCCGTTAGCTCAGTCGGTTAGTAGCAGCGAACTCATAATTCGTTGGTCGCGGGTTCGAGTCCCGCACGGGGCACTCTGTGTCCTCCCCTATAAGAGGGGGTCAAAAATCTTATTCCGCAAAAACAAACCGGGCATTAGACCACCAAGCCCCCGGACAGGGACGCTCCGCAATCACCAGCCCTTAGGCACGTAAAGTAGCCTTGAATTTCTTGGCAGTAGCCTTGATAATCCGGTTGCGTACCGCCTGAATCTCGTCGGCACTGAGCGTACCCTCGGCGGAGCGAATCTTCAGCGAGAACGCCAAGGATTTCTTGCCCGTGCCCAGTTGTTCCCCACTGAAAATATCAAATAAGCGCACTTCTTCCAGCAAGTCGCCAGCCTGTTTTGCAATCACCTGCTGCACGTCCACTGCCGGAATATCGCTATCTACCACCAAGGCAATATCTTCTTTTGCAGGCGGGAAAGCAGAAACCGGCTTCACCTGCAAATCTTTCTTCGGCATTGCTTCAGTAAACTTCTCGAAATCAATCTCGAAAGCACACGCTGTCTCGGGTAAGCCAAAGTTACGGCAAACTGCCGGGTGTAGTTGCCCTGCCAAACCAACACAGGCTCCCCGCACCACTATCCGCGCACACCGACCCGGATGGAACGGCGCGACCGCTTCGGGAGAGCCCGGCTCACCCATCATATTGTCTTTAGCTAGGCGCTGGCGTCCATCTTTACCCTGCACTCCCATCGGCACTGCCAAAGTCTGCGCCACCGTGCGCACAAATGCGACCGCATCAGCCCAATCATATAGACGACCAGAGCCTAAAGCCCCCGGAAGTTCCGCAAAACCCACCAGCACCCCGGCGATATGTTCCGGCTGGTAGGGAACTCCTTTAACGAGGGCGCACTGTTGGTCGGTATCCGGTTTTTGCTCTACCCCGAAAGAACCGGTGAGTTCAGTCCCCATTCCGCGGGTCACCAAACCGGTCTCAAAAATCGCACACTGCTCATTACCTCGCGCGATATTACGCCGGGCTACCGCCAGCAAAGTATCTAATAAGGAGGTGCGCAGTAAGGGCTGGTCATCGGCGAGCGGGTTAGCGACCCGCACCGCTTTCCTCCGCATATCCTGCTCTCCTAGCAGTTCGCTATCAAATACGTCCTCGGCAATAAAAGGATAGGACAGCACCTGCACCAGTCCGCCCTGTGCCAATGCGCGAGCCACATCCCGGCGAGCACGCTGCTTAGGGGTGTATCCGCGCCCAGCAATCGGGCGCGGTCTGCGCGAAGGAATCGTGTCATAGCCGGCCAGGCGGGCAATTTCTTCAACCAGGTGCGCCGGTCCGGTCAAGTCAGGTCGCCAAGACGGCGGCCTAGCAATCACGTTGCCGTCCTCTAAGCGCACTTTGCAGCCAACAGCTTTCAGCAACCCGGTTATGGTTTCTTGATCGTATTCCACCCCGGTTAGCCGTGCGGGTTCATGTAGCGGCATTACAATCTCCGCAAACGGCTTAGTGTTATTGAGGTCGCTGACCCGCCCACTGGCACTGCCTCCGCCATATTCCACCAGAATATCCACTACCCGTTGGGCAGCTACCGGTGCCAGCTCAAAGTCCACGCCACGCTCAAAGCGCTTAGAGGCTTCCGTAGGCAGCTTGTGACGACTCGCGGAACGAGAAATCGAAATAGACTCAAAATGAGCTGCCTCTATCAGCACATTTACTGTACTGTCGGTTACCTCCGTAGAAGCACCCCCCATGATACCCGCCAGGCCCAGCACCCGGGAGCCTTCCGCGCCCTCTGGGGAGTCAGTAATCAACAAATCCCCAGAATCTAGGGGGCGCTCCACATCATCAAGCGTAGTTAGTTTTTCTTCCGACTTAGCCCGGCGAACCACAATCGGCTCACATACTTTATCCAGGTCATAGGCGTGTAAAGGCTGCCCCAAATCCAGCATCACATAGTTAGTGGCATCTACCGCCAGGGAAATAGAGCGCATCCCAGCCTGCTCTAGGCGGCGCACCATCCAATCCGGGGTGGCAGCTTGAGTATCAACACCAGTCACAATGCGGGTAACGAAACGATCACACCCAACTTTGCCATTAACCCCAGTCTCATCTGCGATTTTCACCGAGAAACCATCATCAGTGACCGCCGGGACTGCCCCGGAAGGAAGATTCTCCGCCAACCCCAAGTCGGTGAACTTAGCCCCGGTGGAATGGGCGTATTCGCGCCCTACCCCGCGCATAGCGAAACAGTAACCACGATCGGGGGTGATGTTTATTTCTAGGGTTTCCTCCCCTAATCCCAGCAGTTCAAGCACCGATTCACCAGGGGCAGGTAGCTCCCCTGCTGCGGCTTTCTCGGGAAGCAACTGGTCAAGGACGATAATGCCGTTATGGTCTTCACCAAGCCCCAGTTCCCGCAGGGAGCAAATCATGCCGTCAGAAATATGCCCATAAGTTTTACGGGCGGAAATCTGGAAATCACCGGGCAAAACTGCTCCCGGCAGGGAAACTACTACCAAATCCCCGACCTTAAAATTGTGGGCACCACAAATTATTCCCCGGCTGGGCAACTCGGAAGGTTCTTTTCCAGTCCCCGGAGCATCATTAAAGTGACCAACATCTACGCGGCAATAATTAATGACTTTCCCATTGGATTGCTCTTGGGCATCCAGGGTGAGGACGCGCCCCGCTACCAGCGGTCCAGTTACCGAAGCCGGGTGAATGGTTTCTTCTTCTAAACCAACTTTTACCAGGTCGCTAGAGAGTTGTTCCACGGTAGTGCCGGGAATAATCTCGACGTGATCTTTTAGCCAATCAAGCGCTACAAAAGGCATTATTAGTTTCCTCTCCCGGTGGTGCCGAATTGTTTTGAAAATCGCACGTCGCCCTCAACAATGTCGTGCATATCGGTGATACCGTGACGCAGCATCAGGGTGCGTTCTACCCCCATCCCGAACGCGAACCCAGAATACACATTCGGGTCGATTCCGCAGGCTACCAGCACATTCGGATTAACCATGCCGCAGCCACCCCATTCTATCCAGCCCGGGCCACCTTTCTTTTGCGGGAACCACAAATCCATTTCCGCGCTGGGCTCAGTAAAAGGGAAAAATGAAGGCCGCAGCCGGGTTTTAGCTTCCATCCCGAACATGGATTGCGCGAAATGATCGAGAGTACCTTTCAGGTCAGCCATGGTTAAGCCCTTATCAATAGCCAGCCCTTCTACCTGGTGGAATACCGGAGTGTGGGTGGCATCTAGTTCATCGGCGCGGAATACTTTACCGGGGCAAGCGATATATACCGGCACTCCCCTCCCTAACATTACCCGTGCCTGAACTGGGGAAGTGTGGGTACGCAGCACCAGATTTCCCTCGCCCGAAGTTTCAGCCCCCAGGGAACGACCGTCAATATACAGAGTGTCTTGTTCCCGGCGTGCCGGGTGATCGGGGTCAATGTTTAGGGAATCAAAGTTGAACCATTCGTGTTCAACCTCTGGACCTTCCGCGATTTCCCACCCCATAGACACGAAAAAGTCAGAAATATCTTCCATCAAGGTTTCCAGGGGATGGCGAGCACCAAGAGGGTAACGTGCTACCGGCTGGGTTACGTCCAGAGCTTCCGCTGCCAAGGTTTGGGCTTCTTTTTCTTTTTCGAGGACGCAGCAACGCTCATCATAGGCCGAGTGCAGCTGTTTCTTGGCGCTGCCGAGGTTCTTCCCTGCCTGGGCTTTATCGGCTTTATCTAGGTTACGAATTGCCCGGTTAGCCAGGATTATCGGGGAATTTTCACCTAGGTGAGCCGTACGCGCCCTTTTCAATTCTTCTAAAGACTGGGCGGCTGCAAAATCCGTTTTAGCTGCGGTAACTGCCTTGGAAATCCCCTCTTGGTCTAGGGGGGAGATAGGTGGGGTCGCGTCAGACACAGATTCACCTTTCGTCACTGTTTTCTTCTCTCGCTTTTATTACACTCTAGTTGCCTAGCAAATCCAGAGGTAATTTAGACCCACGAACCGATACTTCCTCCAAATATTCCTTTGCCTAACAGATTTACTAACCAACATACTCAGCAGGAACGACTGGAATATGTAAAATAGATTAGGGTTCTTAATAAAGGAGGCATTTTGGCGACTCTAGCTGGAAAAACGAAAGTAGCTATCGTTGCGCCCTGCACAGATATCGGCGCCATTAATTCTGCTCTCCTACGCAATATCACCAGTTTGCTAATTAAGTCGGGAATTGGGGTTTTTTGGACAGTCCATCTTGAAGATTATCCCGAAAATCTGCTCTCCACGGTAAAAGCTAATGATGCCGCGATTTTGCCTCTCCTGCCTTTAGACCAAAAAGTTCTTGATGAACTGGATAAATCTGGAGCAAAGGTTCTAGATTCAGTAATGCAGGGAACTGACCGACATAATCCCGCCAGCTTAATGACTTTCGAGCTGGTAAAAATCCAGGTACAGGCATTAGCAGCTCGTAATCGCAAGAATCTAGCGTTCGCTCATTGGCGCGCCAAATATCCTGACGAAGCCGCGACTGTTTATTATTTCTTTGCTCAGATGGCTTGCCAAGCGGCAGGTTTACCTGCCCCAATCCAATTGGCATTGCCGGAAGATCCGGCAAACATTCCCTCCTATATGTTGAGAGCGTTTCAAAAGCACCCTAAGCTAGACGGGTTTTGTGCGGTTGGCGATATGACTGCTATGGCAATCGTGCATGGTCTGCGCGAATGCGGGAAAATGGTTCCTCAAGATGCATCGGTTGTGGGTGGCTACGATTCGCCCTCGGGCAGGGTTTCTCACCCCGCTATTTCCTCAGTAATGGTTGATACTCACACCCTGGCATACAAGGAAATAATGCATATTGCTCAACGCGAGGGCGACAATCTGGATTTAGGGGAAGCTCCCACCGGGCAGATTTTGCAGTACGTTGCTCGCGAATCTGTCTAAGTATTCCTCGCCCAGGCTGTAATTTTACATATTTCTCACCCCGTCCTGGTCTCAATAAACGACTATCAGGCAGCTCACGGGTTCCCCTGTTCTGCTAACTTGCTTCGGCGCCCCTCCTACTTCGCGCCTTCTAGCCATTTCCCGCGCCCCGCAACCCCGGTCTTATCGACCTTGAAAAACTCCACAAGCAAATAACCTCCCCACCTCCGACTAGGATAGAAATATGAACGAGTATCAAGGATTTTCCCCCCAGCAACTAGCCGAACGAGCTCCCCTGGGAACTCAGCAACCGGGAACTATCAGCCCCAAATTGAGCGTTCCCAAAGCAATCGAGCGTCCCGAATATCTCTTCCATGACGGTCCCGAAGTGGTGACAGCCTCGGATACGAAATCTCCGGAAACTATCGAAAAAATCCGGGTTGCGGGACAAATCGCCGCGGACGCCCTCGTCATCGTGGGTAAAGCTATCCGCCCGGGAATAACCACGGATGAGCTAGATAGAATCGGCCACGAATATATTGTTTCTCAGGGAGCATATCCGTCTTGCCTGGACTATATGGGCTTCCCCAAATCTCTATGCACCTCGGTCAATGAAGTTATTTGCCATGGAATTCCCGATGATAAACCGCTCCAAGCTGGAGATATTGTGAACGTCGATATTACCGCCTACAAGGACGGGGTACACGGAGATACCTGCGCCATGTTTAACGTGGGTCAGGTGGATAAAGAATCCCAGCTACTGATGGAACGCACCCGTAACGCCATGATGCGCGGGATTAAAGCGGTAAAGCCGGGTCGGGAGCTAAATATCATTGGGCGAGTCATTGAGGCTTACGCGAAACGGTTCAGCTACGGAGTGGTACGGGACTTTACCGGTCACGGGGTGGGCGAGGCTTTCCATTCCGGTCTGATTGTCCCCCACTACGATTGCGCCCCCTCCTACAACACAGTTTTAGAACCAGGAATGGTATTTACCATCGAACCGATGCTCACTTTGGGTACAATCGAATGGGAACAGTGGGACAATGGCTGGACAGTAGTAACTAAGGATCGTTCCCGGACTGCCCAGTTTGAACACACCGTTGTGGTAACTGAATACGGCGCAGAAATACTGACTCTGCCCAGCAAGGAGTAATAAATGGCTATCGCGTTTGGTATCGATATCGGCGGTTCTGGAATCAAAGGAGCCCCGGTTGATTTAGAAACTGGAGAATTTACCGCCGAGCGTTTCCGGATAGAAACCCCTTACCCGGCAACCCCCGAGGCGATTTCCGAAACCGCGTTTGAGGTTTTCAAGCATTTTGATTTGTCCGAGGACGTGCCGGTGGGGGTTTGTTTCCCGGCTCCCCTTCCAGGAGGGGTAGTTCCATTTATCGCTAACCTGGGTCAAGAATGGGTGGGCTGCGATGCGGCGGAAGTGTTTTCTAAAGCTTTCGGACGCACAGTTACAGTTCTAAACGATGCTGATTCTGCCGGGGTTGCCGAGCAAGCATACGGCGTTTTCAAAGATCAGCCTGGGGTTACTATTTTCACTACCTTAGGAACCGGGATTGGATCTGCCCTGTTTATTGATGGGGTGTTAGTTCCTAATACTGAACTCGGTCACGTAGAGATTAATGGTCATGACGCGGAAAGCCGGGCAGCTGCCTCGGTGCGTAAACGTGATGATTTGGGTTGGAAGAAATGGGCGAAACGCCTAACCCGTTACTATCAGGAACTAGAGAAGCTGTTTAGTCCGGATTTGTTTGTAGTAGGCGGGGGCGTTTCTCGTAAGCACGAGAAGTTCTTGCCGCTATTGGATATTAAAACCCCGATTGTTCCGGCGGAACTGCGTAACACCGCCGGGATTGTAGGGGCAGCGGTTAGCGCCAGTAAAGCCACTAAGTAAAACCGTCAAGCCTTAGGGCGCGTTCACTCTTACCCTTCGTTTAGTCATTTGGGTAGGGTGGGCGCGTCCTCTTACTTTGTTTGGGGGCTGCTCTCACTGGGGGTGGGCTGCTCGCTAGGCTGTTCGGTTGTGGTGGGAGGTTCCTGTGATGGGGTTGGTTTTTCAGAAGTAGGTTGCGGGGTGGAGGTAGTTTTCGTGTCTGTTAGCTCGGGGCTGGTGGTTTGAGTTTGCGTAGTCTCGCTAGTAGTTGGCTCTTGTGTCTGGGGCTGGCTGCGGGTATTTTCGGGGGTGGAAGAACTGGTAGTTACGCTTTGTGAGGGCGTACTTTCCTGCTCGCTGGGCACTATCTGTTTAGAGGAAATGCTGATTGCAACTACCACCACTGCCCCCACTAGCACTGCAACGATAGCGCTAACAATGGCGGCAACTTTTACTAGCCGCCGTTTATCGGCGCGTTCTTCCTCGTATTCTTGGTCTTCCCGTAGCTGTTGCGGGTCAATCTGAGGGTTATAGGAGGGCGGAATACCTTGAGGACAAGATTCAACTTGCGGAGTTGCTCCCGCGAGGTCATCCGATGAGCTTGCAAGTGCGCCCCTATTGTCCAGATAAGGCGCGTTTGGGGAGCGAAGATTCTGCTTAGCAGCGGCGTTTTTGGGCGCAGCTGAGGATTGGTCGCTATGGATATTTGTTGAAGGATTAATTGGGGGAATAATTTCAGTAACATTCTGCCCCGCTAAAGCGCTTACGTCGGCATTTCCTGAGGGCGCACCGGCGGGAGGATTAGGTACTGGTATTTTCCGCTGTTCAGCACTGTTGGGGTAAGGTTGCGCGCTACGGCGGGTAATACGCCGGTTCTCTTGGCGTCCGCGCGGAACATAGGCGTTTGCCATCGCTCCCCCCGGCAGATATTCGGTAGGTTTATCGTTAGAGGCTCTATTGCTCATGATGCTCCCGCTTTCTGTCGATAGCTACAGTCTAAGCTGTTGTGAGCCTTAGGAAGGCAAATGCCGTATCTTACGTTGATTTTAGTCGGCTTTTGACAGGACTATTCCCGCTAAACCCAGGTAGGCTAGATGTTGAATAATCTTGTTTCACTATCGTCAAAGGAGCTACACGTGAGCGAAGAATATCGCATTGAACATGACACTATGGGAGAAGTCCAGGTTCCCAAGAACGCCCTCTACGCTGCTCAAACACAGCGGGCGGTAGAAAATTTCCCTATCTCGGGTCGCACTCTTTCCAGTCATCATATTGCTGCTCTCGGACAGATTAAGCGGGCAGCGGCAATCGCTAATGCTGAACTGGGGGTAATCGATTCCGAAACCCGTGATGCAATCGTTAAGGGCGCCGAAGAGGTTATCGCTGGTAAACATGATGACCAGTTCCCGATTGATATTTTCCAAACCGGGTCGGGCACCTCCTCAAATATGAACACCAACGAAGTGGTCGCTACTTTAGCTACCGGTTTTAAGGGCAGCAAAGTTCACCCCAATGACCATGTGAATGCTTCCCAGTCCTCTAATGACGTATTCCCCTCCTCGATTCATATCGCCGCTTATGAGGCTGTAGAGCACGCCCTACTGCCGAAACTAGATCAGCTGGCCACCAGCCTAGAAAAGAAAGCTGAAGAGTTCGATAACATCGTCAAGGCGGGGCGCACCCACTTGATGGATGCCACCCCGATTATGTTGGGGCAAGAATTTTCCGGTTACGCCGCGCAGGTACGTAAAGGCATTGACCGGGTAAAGGACGCAGAAAAGAACCTGGCAGAGCTACCTTTAGGCGGCACAGCCGTCGGTACCGGGATTAACACCCCCGAGGGTTTCTCCGAGCGGGTGATTTCCCTAATCGCCGAAAATATGGATTTGCCATTCCGCCAGGCAGATAACCATTTCGAGGCACAAGCTGCGCAAGATTCCCTAGTAGAAATGTCGGGGGCGCTGCGAGTGATAGCGGTTTCTTTCGTCAAGATTGCTAACGATTTGCGTTGGGCATCTTCTGGGCCGCGCTGCGGCCTCGGCGAAATCACTTTGCCCGATTTGCAGCCCGGTTCTTCGATTATGCCTGGGAAAATTAACCCGGTATTACCGGAAGCAACCGTGCAGGTGGCTGCCCAGGTTATCGGTAACGATCAGACGATTGCTTTCGCGGGCGCGCAAGGCAATTTCGACCTCTTAGTAATGCTGCCGGTGATGGCGATTGACCTGCTAGAGTCGATTAACTGCCTGGGAGCGGTAGCCGGTCTGCTAGCAGAACGCTGCGTAGACGGCATCGTGGCTAACCCAGAGCGCTGCCTAGAATTGGCAGAATCTTCGGCTTCCATCGTTACCCCTCTGAACCGTTACATTGGCTATGAAAATGCCGCTAAAATCGCGAAACACGCGGTGAAAGAGAAAATGACAGTCAAGGAATCGGCTCTAGATTTGGGATTTGTTGAGCGTGGGGAAATCAGTGAGGAAGATTTAGATAATGCCCTCAATGTTGCTGATATGACCCATCCCAAAGCCAGCAAGTAACCAGCGACAAGGCAGTTAGTCAGCAAGTAGAGTTTGCACTAACTGCTAGTTCGCATAGCGTAAGTGGGGCGCGAGAGAATAGTTCTCTCGCGCCCCACTGTTTATAAACTGTTAGACCGGCTCAGCGGATTTCCGCAAAACAGCTCAGAGACTATAGGCAACAACCACGGGGGCATGGTCAGAAAAACGCTGATCATAGGCATCGGCGCGGTCAATTGTCTGCGAACGTGCCAATGCTGCCAACTTCTGGTTCGCAAGCTGATAGTCGATACGCCACCCGGCATCGTTATCAAAGGCTTTACCCCGCCACGACCACCAGGAATACGGGCCTTGCACCTGACCGGCGAGGGCACGCACCACATCAACCCACCCCTGCTCGCGCCAGCGATTTAAGAACGCGATTTCCTCGTCTAAGACTCCGGAGCGTTTATTGTGGTTAGGTTTCCAGTTTTTTATATCGAGCTCGGTATGCACCACATTAAAATCCCCCGCCACCAGCACTAAAGAGCCATTATTATCCGAGGACGAGGCAGAGCACAACTGTTTTAAGCGTTCCTCAATCCGCTCTAAGTGCGCCATTTTATGCTCTTGTTTTTCGGTTCCCACTTCCCCGGAATGAAAATACGCAGAGATTACCCGCAAGCGCTCGTCCTCGCCACCCCCGGTTTCATCCCTAGCCAAAACCGCTTCTAACCAGCGCCCGCTATCTTGTGGCACTGCAACCGGTACGGTATCGACTTGAGATGATTCCAGATGCCAGCCGCAAGACTTCTTGATTGCAACCGCCACTCCCGCTCGTCCTTTGAGCTGCGAAGCATTCACCACTACCTGCCAGTTATCCCCAAACAGCTCCTGAGTTATTTCTTCACTAGCCCGCACTTCTTGTGCCAGTACCACATCTGGCTCAGACTGCTCTAACCAACTATCCATTCCTTTACGGAACGCGGCCCGTATCCCATTAACATTAACCGTGGCAATCTTGAGCATATTTCCCCTTTATCTTTACTTTTACCTCACCCTTGGTGAGCCGCAAGTTTCGCAATATCTATTTTCCCGTTGTCAATTTGACTGCGAATACCGGCCAGCTCAGCGCTTAAACTATCGGAAATCAGCGGAGCATAATCGCCAAAACCAGCCAGTTTAACCCCAGAATTCTTTAGCGTACCAACATAATCTTTACTGGCAATCCAGCCGGCTTTCGCCTGATCAAATAATTCTTTAGCGCACCCACTCGCATCAATAACCGTGGAAGTAAACACGCTAGATTTCACTTGCGCAGAGTTCGCGGCCGCGTCTTGCCCATTCCAAATCGCCAGCGCATCTTTACCTGCCAATCCCTCCAAGGAAGCGGATTCCCCAATCGGTGCGATTACCAAAATAACATCTATTTTCTGCTCTGCCAGTTTAAGCAGCTGTTCATGAAGTCTTGCGCTCTCAACTTGCAGCGGTCCGCCTACGTTATTATCCCAAGCCGAAAATTTTACTCCCGAGCCTTTGAACTGGTTATAGTATTCAGCTCCCAGGCGAAACGCATTAGCCCAAGTCTTGGCAGCGTTTTCACTGACAGAATTATCTATTCCCTGATTGGCATCTGCATTGTTCACGCTGCTAACCGCGCCGATTTGTCCACTCTTAGTGACCGCAGCAGCCGCATATCCAGCTAGAAATGCCGGTTGGCGCAAATCAAAATCGATCCCCCTAACATTGGCAAGTTTCTGCTGTCCCTCGGCAGCCATTACTGCAAAGTTAATATCGGGATGATTCTTCGCAACTTTAAGCACTTCCCCACTAAAATTTGGCTCTAAGGAAAGAACGTTAGCGCAACTATTTTCCCTAAGTTTCCCGGCAATCTGCTCAGCTTTATCAACACTGATATTTACAGATTTAACTGCCCCTTTATTTTCGGGTTTTGCCAGCAAATCCCCAATCGCTTTCGATAGAACCGCTGCCCTAGTATCTTGCGAATTCTTTTTTTCTAGTAGACAAAAAACTTTGCTAACCTGGGCACTTGCCCTGTCTTTCGGGGCGGCATTGGTATTGGAGGAGGACGCACAGGCAGCAAGCGCCAACGACAAGGTAATCGCCGTCACCGCTAGCCGTATTGGAAACCCTTTCAAACGCATAGGTAAAACCGCTATTAGGATACTTGACGAATCGCGGTCTCTACCACGTTTAGCAATAGATTCGCCCTAGTCATCGGGCCGATACCTCCCGGGTTGGGGGAAAGCCAGCCCGCAACCTCATCAACTCCCTCTGCCACGTCGCCCTCCAGGCGAGCCTTACCGGTTTCCGGATTAACTGCCCCCCTAGATACCCCGACATCTAGGACTGCTGCGCCCTCCTTGACCATCTCGGGTTTAATAATTCCCGCCGCTCCCGCGCAGGCAACAATCACATCCGCTGCGCGCGTATGGGTAGCTAAATCACGAGTACCGGTATGGCAACAGGTGACAGTGGCGTTAATATCCTTGCGGGTCAGCATTAGTGGCAAGGAACGACCCACCGTGGTTCCTCGTCCCACTACGCATACCTGCGCGCCCTCTAGCGGAACCTGATATTGCTGCAACAAGTCGATACAGGCTCTGGGGGTACAAGGCAGCGGGGAGGTTACCGGCTCTTTAATGCGCAGCACCAGCCGTCCCAGGTTCATCGGATGTAAGCCATCAGCGTCCTTATCAGGGTCAATAGCTTCCAAAACCCGATTAACATCGATCTGGCGAGGCAGCGGTAACTGCACAATATAACCGGTACATTCCGGATTTTCGTTGAGTTTTTCAATCTCGGCTAAAACCTGGGCAGTCGAAACCGTATCTGGCAGTTCCACTCGAATCGACTCGATTCCTACCTCGGCACAGTCACGGTGTTTACCTGCCACATAAGATACCGAACCGGGGTCGGCGCCTACCAGTATCGTGCCTAAGCCTGGTTTAACACCTTGAGCGCGCAGCCTATCTACCTGTGCACGCATTTCCTCTTTCAGTTGTCGCGCCCTAGCCGCCCCATCCAGTAAAATCGCGTCCCCGCTCCAACCTTTACGCATCTATACCCTCCCCGTTAAGGGTGCGGGTAGACCGCTAGCCTACCCGCACCCAAACTTGGTTGCTATCAATATGGCTATCTGCCTGCTTTATGCCAGCTGATTTAAATCCACATATAGTGGGAACCGCTCGATTAATGCTTGCACCCGCTCACGGTAACTGCCGGTATCGACTTTCCCCTGGCAAGCATCTACCAGCACTCCGGCAATAATTTCCGCTACCTCGGTGAACTCTTTGCATCCGAAACCGCGAGTAGCTAGCGCCGGGGTACCAATCCGCAGCCCAGACCCTATCCGGGGAGGACGCGGATCGAAAGGTACCGTATTGCGGTTAATGGTAATTCCGGCTTCATGCAGTAAATCTTCGCCTTGTTGCCCATCTAGCTGGGAGTTACGCAAATCAACCATCACCAGATGCACATCGGTTCCCCCAGTTAGTAAGGAAATCCCACAATCCGCCACATCAGACTTGGTAAGACGGTCAGCTAAAATCTTCGCGCCCTCTAAAGTGCGTTTTTGCCGGTCTTTGAACTCGTCACTGCCAGCAATCTTCATGGCGACTGCTTTCGCTGCCACTACGTGCATCAACGGACCGCCCTGCTGGCCGGGGAAAACCGCGGAATTAATTTTCTTTCCAAGTTCTTTATCGCGAGACAGAATCATGCCGGAACGCGGCCCACCCAAAGTCTTATGGACGGTCGTAGAAACCACATCGGAATATGGAACCGGGTTCGGGTGTAATCCCGCAGCTACCAGCCCCGCAAAGTGCGCCATATCGGTCCAGAGGTAGGCTCCGACCTCGTCCGCTATCTCCCGGAAAGCCTTGAAGTCTTCCTGGCGGGGATAAGCCGACCAGCCCGCGATAATAACTTTCGGACGGTACTTCAAGGCCGCATCGCGCACCTGATCCATATCGACCCAGTTAGTTTCTTTATCTACCTGGTAGGCGGTGGCGTTATAGAGCTTGCCAGAAAAATTGATTTTCATGCCGTGGGTAAGATGCCCACCGTGATCTAACGCCAACCCCATAATGGTGTCCCCTGGCTGAGCCAAGGTAGACAACACCGCAGCGTTGGCTTGCGCACCCGAATGGGGCTGCACATTAGCGAACTCGGCGGAAAATACTTCCTTGGCGCGATCGCGTGCCAGGTCCTCTGCTACATCAACTGCTTCGCAGCCCCCGTAGTAACGCCGCCCCGGGTAGCCTTCCGCATATTTATTGGTGAGGACGGATCCTTGCGCCTGTAGCACGGCGCAGGGTACAAAGTTTTCCGAAGCAATCATTTCCAAAGTGCCGCGTTGGCGTGCTAGTTCACGGTCAAGAACTGCCGCAATCTCTGGATCTACTTCGCTAATCGATTGAATGAGTAGGTTATCTCCCATTTGACTATTCCTTATATGTAGTGCCAGATCAGCCCAGGCGAGCGACTGATAGACAACTTGCTCCCCGGTGGTACCCCACCTACGCCAGTCACGGTTACTCTATTAGTCTACCGTGCTCTGAAGAGGTTTTACCTAAAAGTTTTACCGGTTTGTGATTCCATATTCTGACTGCCCAACTAGCCTGTCCGCTTACCTCCCATATACTCCCTAGAGATTCCATCTGGTAATCAAGATAATTATTTAGGAGAAAACTAATGAGCGAAACTCAAAAACCGATTAGCGGCACCCCGCATCGTGATAAATCCGATGAGGGCTACCGCAAAGGGTTAAAGTCTCGCCACATGCGCATGATTGCGCTGGGCGGGGCCATCGGGTCCGGCCTGTTTTATGGCGCATCGGGACGTATCGCTGACGGGGGGCCGTCAGTTGCTATTGTTTACGCAATTTGCGGTGGGATTGCTTATTTAATGCTTCGCGCCCTCGGAGAACTTAGCCTGTATCGTCCCTCTTCCGGGGGATTTATTTCTCACGCGCGCGAGTTTATGGGCGAGCGTGGCGCCTATTTCACCGGATGGTTTGCCTTTATTACTTATTCTTCTGCTTTAATGGCGGATATCACCGCAATCGCTAACTATATGCATTATTGGAAGCCCTTCCAGATTGTCCCGTTGTGGGGTTGGGCGTTTATCGCCTTGGCATTAATGGTGATTGTCAATCTGGCTAGCGTGAAGTTCTTCGGAGAATTCGAGTTTTGGTTCGCGATGATTAAAGTCGTTGCGATTGTGGTCTTTATGATTTTGGCGGTAGTGGCGATTGTTTTCGGGATTTCCTTAACGGTGAATGGAAACAGCTATACTCCCGGCGTGCACGCCATCACCGAGCATGGAGGGCTATTCCCCAAGGGCGCATTCACTATGGTGACCCTATCTTTAGGGATTTTGTTCGCCTATGGTGGCTCTGAATATTTGGGGGCTGCCGCCGGCGAGGCCGAGGATCCGCAAAAGGAAATGCCGCGGGCAGTTAACTCGATGATGTGGCGGATTCTGTTGTTCTACGTAGGCTGTATCGTCCTGTTTACTTTGCTGTTGCCCTATAACGTATATAAACGTGACGAGTCGCCGTTTGTGACTTTCTTTAGTGGTCTGGGTATTCCCGCTGCCGGTCACATCATGAACCTGGTGGTATTGCTGGCTGCTGCTAGCGCTATCAACGCAGAACTTTACACTTGCGGACGAGGTCTGCGTTCCCTGGCGGTATCCGGGTCTGCTCCTCGTTTCTTGTCCGGTATGAACCGGAACGCGGTTCCCTATGCGGCTATTATCGCTGCTGGCACTATCGGTTTAGTAGGCGTGATGGTGAATTTGTTCTACCCCAATGAAGCCTTTGATGTGATTGCCAATATGGCGGGGATTGGAATCTGTGCCATGTGGGGCTCCGTGATGATCTCGAATATCTTATTTGTGCGTCACTGCCGGCAGAATGGTCTGGAGCGCCCCAAGTTCCATGTGCCTCTCGCTCCCTACTCTAACTACCTGGTATTAGTGGTTTTGGGGGCAATGATTCTGCTTATGTGGTTCGAGGGCGGTCTGGGGCCGGCAGCGATTATCGCTTTCGCCTCGGTGACCGCAGTGTTGGCGCTGGCCTGGTTGGTGGTGCGTAACTACGTAGACCATGACATGTTTACTGCTAACGTTCCCGCCAAAACCGGAGCTAGCGATAACCAGTAACACTTAAGCGTGGGGGAGAGTTTTTCCTCCCGCCCAAGAAATCGGGGAGAGACCTAGTCTCTCCCCGATTTCTTATGCCCACCGCACCCACTCGGATAAAACTCTCCCCCACGCCCTCTTGAAACGTTAGTGCTAGTGAAATCCGGGCAACGGGCGGGGGAAAAGCACTCCGGGGCCCCGTGAGCCTCAGCAAGTTCGGCTCAAGCCCCTCTCGTATCTTTCCCCCGCCCTCTTCAAACCTTTGTGCTTTCGGATTCGCGCGCTTAGCGGGCGCGGACTTTCCATCCTTTGACCCCGCTCCGATGCAGGGATTTATCTACGAAACATTCCGGATTTAAGGGTTCGCCGGCCTCCATTTCGGCTATTAAGAAAGCTACTACCGCCTCGTAAGAATTGGTGCGTTCAAAAATGGTGCGTTGCCGCTGATAGCCGACACCGAGTTTCACCATTTCCCGGATTGACCAGAGCTCCTCTGCACAGCCTAAATCTTCGGCAGCAGGTGAGAGCTGCTCTAACCAAGTCGGCAAAGAATCGGTCAAGAGCCGTTCTTCTCCGCGCTCGTCCTCAATCAAAATCGCATCCATTCCGTAGCGGGCAGCGCGCCAACGGTTCTCCCGCACGAACCAGTCCGGCAAAACTGGTAGCTCTTTACCGGCATCAAGCTGACGGGAAGCCGTTTCTACCAGGGATTGGGTAAGAGCAGCTGCCGCGGCGACCTCTTTAATAGTGGAGGAGGCATCGGCTACCCGCGCTTCAATGGTGCCAAACTTGGGGGAAGGTCGAATATCCCATCTGACCTCATCGAAAGAGCGGATAACCCCAGTTTTTAGCATCCCATCGGTATAGTTTTCCAGCTCTCGCCAATCTAAGAATTGGTAGGGACGACCCGCCGTAGGGAGCTGCTGGAACACCATTGCGCGGTTATCGCAGTATCCAGTGTCAAGACCTGCCCAATAGGGAGAGGACGCAAATAACGCCTGAATATGACCAAGTTTACTGGTCAAATAGTTTTGGATGGGGAGAACTTTATCGCGATTCTCTATCCCCACATGCACGTGGGTACCAAATAGCAGCATTTGTCGCCCCCAATATTGGGTGCGGTTTACCAGCTCTTCATAACGTTTAGAATCGGTAACCTGCTGATAACTGGGATTAGCGAAAGGGTGGGAACCGGCAGATGCTAGCTCTACCCGCAGCGCCGAAGTAACCGGTCGCACCAGGTTAATCCCCTCTATCAAATCTATTACGCAGTCACGAACCCTGTGGCGAGGACGCGAAATGATTTCTACGGTATTTAGCAGCATTTCTCGGTGTACTAAACCGTTATCCGGGTGAAGCCGCTCCACTTCCTCCAAAATCGTGCTAGCGCATTGGCGAAGGTCAAAAGAGTCTTTATCGATTAGCTGTAGTTCCCATTCGATTCCGAGGGTGGAACGTTCGGATTTTGCAAAAGTTATCCCCATAGTTAGCCTCCTAACGCTGATAATGCTCAGTAAAAGCGGATAAAAGCTGGTGGGAGCTGGTTACATCTTGAGTCATGCAGCGCGATATCACTTCCTGTTTTTCACTGGCTTCATAATAGGTGTCCCCGTATTGGTCGATGCGGATTTTCATTCCCGCAGTAGTTATTTCGGGATGAAACTGGGTGCCGTAAATGTTTTTTCCAAAACGCACTATTTGGCATTTGCAATGTTCGCCACTCGCTAGCAAAGTTGCGCCCGATGGCACTCCGGCCAGTGAATCCGCGTGTCCGGTATAGGCGCGAATTATCGGGTCTAGCTGTCCGGTTACCGGGTCTGCCTGCCCCTCCGAGGTTAAAGTTACTTCCACGGCTTGCAAATCCTCGGCGGTTAAACCGGTGAGCGCAGTTCCGCTGGCTAAAGCCAGCATTTGCAAGCCGTAACATAACCCTAAGGTGGGAAAATCGTTATCTAACAGGTAGCGCACCAACGCGCTTAGGCGGGCATGAAGATGTAGATGCTCGGGTTTAGCAAGGTCGCGCTGGATTTCAGCCCCAAAAGGCGACCCTGAGATTATCAGCCCTGAATAGTTGTTTTTAATATCCAGGTCGCGAACAGGGTCAAGGTTCGGCTCGGCAAGTAAAAGATGGGTGCGCAAACTTTCACCGACTGTCAATCCGGTTACCTGCGCTATGGTTTCCTTTTCGTCGCGGGCAATATCACCATCGGGACGGCATTGGATAAATAAAAACGGCAGCCTTTCTCGCATGGGTTATAGCTTACGGGTTAGCGCGCCATCCGTCATGCCAGCCCCTTCAGGTTACGAAGCAGTTCCGGAATTGGCGACACCAAACCGTCTTGGGATTATCCGTAGATTTTAATGCCGTCCCTCAGTATTTCGTTCAGCAACTCAGGGTTATCTTTCAGCTGCTCAAGTTTAAACAGATCCACTTTCTTATTGAGCGCTTCCCGCAAGGATTCTGCCAAATCATAAAACTTAATGCCGGAAATATCTGTGGATATCAACAAATCCACATCACTTTGCGGTTTAGCTTTCCGCTTGGCATAGGATCCAAAGAGATAGCAGTACTCCACATCATAGGAGGCGAATACTTTTCGACAGATCTCCTCGATTTTTGCGATGGTGAGGATTCCGTGTCCTTCATCAATGTATCCGTATCGTTCCAGTTTTTCCATCATGTACTGGTATTTTAAAGATTTTCTCTTCTTTTCTTCGTTCTCGTAATTTTGGTAGGTGCGAATCGGAATATCTAAGTAGGAGGCACATTCGACCTGAGTTAGTTTCTTCTGTTTACGGAGTTCCTTCAGGGTCACCCTCATCCCCTCCCTCTTGGATTATCGCGTCAAAATTAGTAACACGCAACTATTTTACGCAATTCTTGCGTGTTTTATCAATAGTTAATACGCAATTCTTGCGTATTCTCCTTGCGTGTTTACCGTGAGGCGCGGTGTGCACCTATCTATCTCAGCAATTCGGAAGTCATCTTAAGGCACCTTTTGCCCAGGTGGGGGCGGGGGCAGTGACGGTTACGGTGGTAGCAGGATTTCCTGGGTCGGGAAACTGCAGTTCTTGGGCGTGCAAGCACAGCTGGGGCTCAATATTTTCTGGGGCAGAAGCGGGCAAAACTTCCGGATAAAGGGGGTCACCTACGAGGGGATACCCGAAATGAGCCAAGGTGGCGCGCAGCTGATGAGTAAACCCGGTTTCTGGCTCTAACTGCCACAACAGTTCTTCTTCTGGCGCGTGTCCCGGGTTGCCCGGGTTTGCGTTTCCCTCTCCCCCCAGTTTTTCTGTCTTTTCGGGGAGGGGGAATTTTCCGAGGACGAGGGCGCGGGTTCGGCTTTGGCAGCTCGCTACTTTTGAACCTATCGGGGGCGCTCCTATCGACACCGCCAGCGAGCCAGTTTCCTTATACATAGAAAGCTGGAAATCAAAACTCTCCCCCACCTGGGGAACCACTCCTTCTCCCCGGCCGCCGCCACGGCTACGCGCCAGGTAGGTTTTCTTTACTTGCCGGTGGTCAAATAGCTGCTGGTAACGCGCCCGATACTTCGAATCTAGGGTTAGCAATAAACATCCGGTAGTGAGGCGATCTAGGCGGTGCGCGGCGGTTATTTCGTCGTTTCCGAATTGGCGGCGAGCGGTCACCACCACTGACCGGGTAACCCAGGAGCCGCGGGGAATAGTTGCCAGGCTGGCGGGTTTATTTACTACGATTGCCCCCTCGCCCTCCCAAAGCACCTGCAGCTTCGGTAAGGCAGCGCCCTCATCGGGGGCTACTCGATGCAAATAGTAGCGTTGCCCTACCAAAAGTTTACTGTCTGGGGTCAGGGCAATGCCTAAGGGCGACACCACATCCCCGGAGGCAAAAGCTTTCGCCACAAAATCGGCAATCTCCGCGGTGGACAGCGATAGTTTGCGTTCCAGCTGGGTTTGCAACTGCCGTTCTAAAGTTTCCTGACCGGCAGAAACAAACCCCACCGGGTCGATTCCGCCCCGCGCCGGTGGGCGCGTCCCCGCCCTCCGCTTGCTACGTCTTCCCACCACACCCCGCCTTTTTATTACTTACTGGCACCCTGATTTACTACTTTCTATCTGAGCTTCGAAAATGAAAATAGCAGATTATTAAATCCAATACCCCAAAAAATCTACACCAGTAGTTACCATGAGGATATCCCACTCACAGGAGAATCATCATGCGAAGCAGCTTTGACTATTTTGAACAGCAATTTCCTTCCATCACAAACTTTGGACGACTAGCGGAATACTATGCGGAAAATGATCCTAGTGCTTCGATTTGGAAAAGCGGCTTAATCTCCGAGTCCATTGTTTCAATGATTTACAAATATGACCACATACCTGAACCCTCAGACCGTACCGCTGTTACCCGCATAAACTTTCTCAAATGGAAAAACTCCTTCCCAATGAGATTGCAACCCTCATGCATAATGTGCGAAGGGCAAGAAATAAAGCAGCACATAACGGAGAGGGAACCACCGAAAAAGCAAAGAGAATTTTGCCAGCTATATATTCGCTCTCTGTTTGGTTTGCTACCACCTACGGTAATTTTCAAGACCCGTTTCCTGAATATAAACCGCCAGTAGCGCCTCCCAAAGAACAACGACAAACTTTGGAAGCAAAATCGGAAAAGCTTAAAAAACACGATGAGATACAGGCAGAACAGGCACCCACAGTCGCCAAGTCAGACCGCATTAAACGCAGCGAATCTGCAAACAATCAACGCCCAAGATCTGAGGAAGAGACTCGGCTAATTATTGATGCTCAGCTTACGCAAGTAGGTTGGAAAGCAGACACCGAGAACCTGCGCTATTCCAAGGGAACTCGACCTCAAAAAGGTCGAAACCTGGCTATTGCCGAGTGGCCCACCGATTCTATAGTTGGAAGGAATGGGCGAGCCGACTATGCCCTCTTTGTCGGCGAAGAACTAGTCGGAATCATAGAGGCAAAAGCCGAATCTGAGAATATCCCCTCTGTCCTTGACTATCAGGCCAAAGACTATGCTTGTCAGATCAGAAAGGAAGACCAGCATTACACGATTGGGCGCTGGGGGGATTTCTTTGTTCCGTTCATTTTTGCGACCAATGGCAGACCCTATCTTAAACAGTTTGAAACCAAGTCTGGCATTTGGTTCCGCGATGTTCGCGAACCAGAGAATAATCCTTACGCGTTGCCAGGATGGCCAGGTCCGGAGGGGCTCAAAGATAAGCTCGACCACGATAAGAAATCTGCCGAGCAAAAGCTAACAAGTTTTAGTGACCAGATGCTTACCGACCCTAACGGCCTTAGCCTACGAAACTACCAGGTAGAAGCAATTCACGCTGCAGAGGACGCGGTTAACAGCGGTAAAACTACTGCTTTACTGGCGATGGCAACCGGAACCGGCAAGACCCGCACCGTCTTGGGTATGATTTACAGATTCCTCAAGTCTGAACGATTCCGCAGAATCTTGTTCCTGGTGGATAGAAATGCACTCGGAGTGCAAGCTACGGATGCTTTCAAGGACGTGAAACTTGAAGAACTCATGACCCTTGACAAGCTCTATAACGTGCAAGGATTAGGGGATAGTGATTTCGAGAAGGAAACCAAGGTTCGGGTTTCCACTGTCCAGAGCATGGTGAGGCAGGTTTTTTATTCTGGTGGCAGCCCCTGCCCTGCGGTCACCGACTATGACCTGATCATTGTCGATGAGGCTCATAGAGGGTATCTCCTTGATAAAGAAATGACCAATGAAGAGGCACAATATCGCGATCAATATGAATATCAGTCAGCTTATAGAAGCCTAATCGAGTATTTTGATGCCGTGAAAATTGCGCTAACTGCCACTCCTGCTTTGCACACTACCGAAATTTTTGGTCAACCGGTCTATAGCTACAGCTACCGCGAAGCAGTTATGGATGGCTGGTTGGTGGATCATGACGCACCGCACCGCTTAACTACCCAGTTATCGACTGAGGGAATCCAATTTAGGAAAGGGGAAACCCTTCCGCTTTTCGATGTGGCCACCGGCGAAATTACTAATAGTGAGCAACTAAAAGACGAGGTTAACTTTGAAATAGAGCAGTTCAACAAGCAAGTTATCACCAAAGAGTTTAACCGCACAGTTTTGGAAGAAATTGCTCAAGACCTTGACCCTAGCTCCCCGGAAGAAACCGGCAAAACCCTGATCTATGCAGTTGACGACTCTCATGCAGATATGATTGTTGACCTGCTTAAAGAGATATTTTCCTCTATGGGGGTTGACTCCGATGCGATTATGAAAATAACTGGCAGCGTAGCGGGGGGAAACAGACGGAAAATCGAGGAGGCGATTAGGAGATTTAAGAATGAATCTTACCCCTCGATTGTTGTCACCGTTGATTTGCTTACTACCGGCATCGATGTTCCTGCTATCACCACTCTAGTTTTTCTGAGACGCGTAAAATCCCGCATACTGTTCGAACAAATGCTGGGTAGGGCTAGCCGACTTTGTCCTGAGATTGCGAAAGAAAAATTTGAAATCTATGACCCCGTTGGCGTTTATGAAGCACTTGAAGCTATCAACACTATGAAACCGGTAGTCGCTAATCCCAATACTCGTTTCGCCGATCTTATCGAAGGTATAGATAATGCCTCTGACGAAAATTCGGTGAAAGCAATTATCGATAAAGTTATCGCAAAAATTCAGCGAAAAAAAACTCATATTACGGGCAAAGTCGCTGATCAAGTGCAAGCACTTTCTGGGCTAGAGTCTGTAGACAAGATTATTGAGACCCTTAAAGGGTCCCGCCCGGCTGATGCTGCGGCTTGGGTTAAAGACCATGGGGAACTATTTAATTACCTTGATGAAACCAACTTTGGCAAACCAAGGAAACTGGTAATTTCCCATAAAGAGGACAAGCTGCTTGAACACACTCGTGATTACGGGAAGGCAGATAACCCGAAAGATTATCTTGACGAGTTCACCCAGTTTCTTGCCACTCACCGTGAAGATATAGCCATCCTGAAAACTATTTGCACCCGTCCCGCTGACCTCACCCGCGAGGAGCTTAAGTCTTTCAAATTGCTACTTGACCGTGAAGGGTTTACGGAAGCTCAACTCTCTCGGGCTGTTTCGCAGATGTCTAATCAGGAAATAACTGCCGATATTATTTCTTTGGTACGCCGCTACTCCATCGGGTCTCCTCTGGTGAGCCATCAAGAGCGGGTTCGCCGGGCAGTGGAAAAAATTAAAAACCACCACTCTTTAAATAAAATTCAGCTTGGCTGGCTGGATCGCATCGAGCAATACCTCGAGAATGAACCAATCATCAGCCCACAAACCTTAGATAGTGATAGTCGCTTCCGCCAGCGGGGAGGTTTAAAGAAAGCTAATCTGGTTTTCGGAGATAAGGTCGACGAAATAATTCACGAACTCAACACTTACCTGTACGAAGATCAAAAGGAAATCGCATGAACAACCAGCAGATTGTGGCTAAACTATGGAATCTTTGTGATGTGCTCCGTGATGACGGAATCACCTATCACCAGTATGTCACCGAACTTACCTACATTCTGTTCCTCAAAATGGCGAAAGAAACCGGGGCAGAAAAAGATATCCCGGAACAGTATCGTTGGGATCAACTTTGCGCCAAGAGCGGTATTGAACTTAAACGTTTCTATCGCGATCTCCTGCGATACCTGGGTGAGGAAACTCGGGGACGTATCCAAGAAATTTTTGCGGGTGCCGCTACTAATATCGATGAACCCAAGAATCTGGAAAAAATCATTAAGTCTATTGATGCGCTTGACTGGTTTTCTGCCCGCGAAGAAGGGCTCGGTAATCTTTACGAGGGCTTACTAGAGAAAAACGCTAATGAAAAGAAATCCGGGGCAGGGCAATACTTCACTCCTCGAGTTTTGATTGACGTGATGGTGCGGTTAATTGATCCGAAGCCTGGCGAGTTATGTAATGACCCTGCTTGTGGCACTTTTGGTTTTATGATTGCTGCCTCGGCTCATGTCCGTAAAGCAACCGATGATTTCTTTGATTTGAGTGAAGATGAAGCCCGCTTCGAGATTCAGGAAGCATTTAGCGGGGTGGAACTGGTGCATGATACTCAGAGGTTGGCGTTAATGAACGCTATGCTTCACGGGGTCGAGGGACCGATACATTTCAACGACACCCTGTCACCATTTGGTAAAAATCTCCGAGATTTCGATGTGGTTCTCACCAATCCTCCTTTCGGGACTAAGAAAGGCGGGGAACGGGCTACTCGTGACGATCTTACTTTCCCCACTTCGAATAAGCAGCTGAATTTCTTGCAGCATATATATCGCAGCCTTAAACGTGATGGAAGAGCCGCCGTGGTTCTGCCCGATAACGTGCTTTTTGCTGGTGGTGAAGGTAAACGTATCCGTGAGGATTTCATGGATAAATGTAACCTCCATACTATTCTTCGTTTACCTACCGGGATTTTTTATGCGCAAGGGGTGAAAACAAATGTGCTCTTCTTTGACCGGGGACAAACCGAAAAGGGTAATACCACCGGCGTTTGGTACTACGATCTTCGTAATGAGATGCCGTCTTTCGGTAAACGAACCCCGCTAACTACCGCGCATTTTTCCGATTTTGAGACCGCCTATACGGCAGAGGATCGTTCCACAGTGAAAGATAAGCGGCTCAGCTATTTCTCTCGTAAGGAAATCCGTGATGCCGGGGATTCCCTGGATCTGGGGTTGATGCAACCAGAGGCGGAAACCATAGATTGGGAAACCTATGACCCTGCCGAGCAAGCCAACGAAGCCGCCGACCTCCTCGCAGAAGCTAGCGACCTGTTGCGTTCCTTAGCCAAGGATCTCACCCTAGCCAAGGGGGAATAATGGCAAGAGCGAAAAATAATCCCCTGATTACAGACTTTAACCATATCCCCGCAGAAGCCCTAGTTCCGGAGGAAGAGCAGCCATATCCCCTACCCGAGCATTGGAAGTGGGTGCGGCTTAAATGGCTCTGCGCAATTAACCCGCCCAAACCCAAAGTAATAGCTTATCCCGTTACAACCGAAGTAAATTTTATTCCCATGGCCTCTGTATCTGAAGCGTATGGCGCCGTTGTCAACCTGGAGTTACGGCCGCTCGAACAGGTAGCTAAGGGCTACACTAGCTTCAGAGATAATGATGTTATTTTAGCCAAAATTACGCCCTGCTTTGAAAATGGTAAATCAGCAGTAATACCTAGGGTTAAATACGGTTTTGGTTACGGTTCTACTGAATTTTACGTTTTACGTTGCGGCAAACTTTTAGATCCCATGTTTTTGCATCTACTTGTTAGACAACAGAAGTTTATAATTCAGGGTAAAGCTGTAATGACAGGCGCAGTTGGACAGCAACGTGTCCCTAAGGCTTTTCTTGAAAACTACCCATTCCCACTGCCTCCAATTGAAGAGCAGAAACAGATTGTTGCTTATCTTGACGAGAAACTTGGGAAGATCGATAGCGTCCGCAAGAAACTCCAAGACTTCCTGGATCACGCAGCCCAACGCAAAGATAACCTCATCCAAGCCGGAGTAACCGGCCACCTCACCTCCTATTGGCGCGAAGAACATCTATCAGAAGCTTCCCAGGATATAGAACTCCCAGAGGGTTCTCTGGTTCCTAAAGAAGAGCGGCTGTATCCCCTACCTGCGCACTGGAAGTGGGTGTGGCTTGGTTCGGTAGCTAGATTTCAAGGCGGGGGAACTCCAGATAAAACAAAACCGACCTTCTGGAATGGTGATATTCCATGGGCTAGCGTTAAAGACCTCTCGACACCAGTAATAGTTGAAACTCAAGATCACATCAGCAAGCAAGGACTGAGTAACAGTAGCGCAAATCTGTGTTCTCCTGGAGATTTATTGCTTGCCACAAGAATAGATCCAGGCAGGGTATCAATTTCTCAAGCGACAATCGCCATTAACCAAGATTTAAAAATAGTGAAGTCTGAAGTTGCCTCCGTGCCGTACCTTTACTGTTGGTTCAAAGGTGCAAAGAATTGGTTTCACACGAATTCTTCTGGAACAACAGTTAAAGGTGTAACAATCACCAAGTTGAATGCCATGCCTTTTCCCTTACCTCCACTTGAGGAGCAGGAAGAAATTGCGCGGATTCTGGACGAACAACTTGAACGTGCTGAGAGAACAGACAAATTGGTTGCAGAAGTCCTGGAGCGTCTAGACACTATGAAGCAACAAATAGTTTCTGCCGCGCTGGCGGGACGACTTTCTTTGCAAGTACGTTAAGCGCCACTAACACCTTCTCGCTTATGGAGAGTTGCTTTGTGCTCTATCTCCTTCTTCAATTGCTTTATTGGTGTAACTACCTGTGGGTTTTCTAGGTCAAAATATTCGAGGACGTCCTCACCGTCATCAAATTTTTTATCAATCTGCTCGGTGGTCAAGATATCAGGTGTTTTGCTCATAAAACTGCATCTCCTTCTGTCTGGCGCGCCACACCGAAATTATCTGCGTGTGCCAATCGCCTTTGCACACGAAACACCAACAAACCAAACCCCACCAAACACCTTGCGGCAAACGTAAAACCGCTACGCAGTTTTACATACCGCCACTGCAAAACCCAACCTTGCGGTATTTGTAAAACCGCTCCGCAGTTTTACATACCGCTGCGTCAAAAATGCCCACAAGCGCAAGCGCTTGGGGCACACACCCAACAACCAAACCCCACCTAAAACACCTTGCGGCAAACGTAAAACCGCTACGCGGCTTTACATACCGCCACTACTAAACCCAACCTTGCGGTATTTGTAAAACCGCTCCGCAGTTTTACATACCGCTGCGTCAAAAATGCCCACAAGCGCAAGCGCTCGGGGCATCACCCCCAATATCAAAACCCCACCTGAAATACCTTGCGGTATTTGTAAAACTGCTACGCAGTTTTACATACCGCTGCGTCAAAAATGCCCACAAGCGCAAGCGCTTGGGGCATTTTTTCCTTGCGGTAGCGGTGGGATTTGAACCCACGGTGGGTTGCCCCACACAGCATTTCGAGTGCTGCACCTTCGGCCGCTCGGACACGCTACCAGGTAATTCTATTCAGTTGTTGGTGTGGTTACTCGCGGCCGAAGGCACCGTAGGTACCTGAGGCATAAAGCGAGGAACCGCTACCTATTTATTGGTTGCGGAATCTCGCGGCCGAAGGCACCGTAGGTACCTGAGGCGTAAAGCGAGGAAACGCCACCTATTTATTGGTTGCGAAAACTCGCGAAGCGCGAGGAACCGCTACCAAACGCTGCATTAACAGACCTTCAAAAGTTTAGCGGATATGGACACCAGAACTAAACTTTAGGCGCGAAAATGTGACCACTCCCGCGGCGAGACACTTCACCCCACCGCCGCCGAAAGCAATCACCGTAACGCAACCGTGCGAAACGGTGTGACCAGCACCCCGCAACGCAATCTCGCTAACCGCGCCACGCACCACTACTGGTCTACAATCCCATACAACCTATCGCCAGCATCACCCAGACCCGGGCGAATATAGGCTTGCGGAGTAAGCCCCTCATCCAGAGCCGCCACCACTACGGTTACCTCGGCGCGCTCACCAACTGCTTCTTTAACCCGTTCAACCCCCTCAGGAGCCGCCACCAGGCAAATACAGGTCACATCGCGCGCCCCACGCTCTAAAGCATATTCAATTGCTGCCACCAGAGTCCCTCCGGTAGCGAGCATCGGATCCACCAAGAAAACTTGCCGGTCAGTTAAATCTTGGGGCAACCTATTCGCATAGGTTTCGATTGCCAGAGTCTCCTCGTCACGTTTCATCCCCAAAAAACCGACCTCGGCGGTAGGAAGCAGGGCAGTCATTCCATACAACATCCCTAGCCCTGCGCGCAGAATCGGAATCACAATCGGACGAGGAGTTGAGATAACCTCGCCTTTCATGGATTGAATCGGAGTTTCGATTTGCTTAGGAGTTACCCGCACATGACGAGTCGCCTCATAGGCAAGCAGGGTAACCAGTTCATCGACTAGCTGCCGAAACACTGACGAAGGAGTGTCTTTATCCCGCAAAATAGTTAGTTTATGTTTTACCAGTGGATGGTCAATGACTTTGAATTCCATACTCCCAAAATATCCCGTTTTTTCTTCCCGCGCCCACCCCTTGACAAATACTTCGTCCTCTAAAATAAAAATCTCAGCTCACTAACAGCAACGCGCCCTATCCCTGAAGAACCTCAAAGAAAGCCCTAGCCGATTTTCTTCTCCAAAATACCGAAATCTCTACCCCGTTTCGCCCCGCCGAAACCACCCGGTGTTCTAACCTATTTATTATCGCGAAGTCAGGAGACGCAGATGAGCCAGACAGAAAATGGGATTAGCGAAGCCGACGAAATCAAGGTACAAAAAATCCCTAATAAGGTTTATGAGGCTGAGCTGTACCGTTTACAGGGAGAGCTAGGCAAACTACAGACCTGGGTGAAAGCTACCGGAGCCCGGATTGTCATTATTTTTGAGGGACGCGACGCGGCCGGCAAAGGCGGCACCATTAAACGGATGACCGAATATCTTTCCCCGCGAGTCGCCCGGATTGTGGCGCTACCTAAACCGACAGAGCGGCAAGAAACTCAATGGTATTTTCAGCGCTATATCGAGCATCTGCCCGCAGCCGGTGAAATCGTCCTCTTTGATCGTTCTTGGTACAACCGTGCAGGGGTAGAAAAAGTAATGGGCTTTGCCCGCCCCGAACAGGTGCAACTTTTTATGCGGCAATGCCCGATTTTTGAACAAATGCTGGTAGAAGATGGCATTTATCTGCGTAAATACTGGTTCAGCGTCTCAGATAAAGTTCAATATAAACGTTTCGAGTCCCGATTGGGTGACCCTTTGCGCCAATGGAAACTCTCCCCCATGGATTTAGAATCCATCACCCGCTGGGAAGATTACTCACGCGCCAAAGACGACATGATGGTACATACGGATACTTCCGTCGCGCCTTGGCATCACGTACTGTCTGACTCGAAGAAGCAGGCACGCTTGAATATGATTCATCATTTCCTCAGCTCTATCCCCTACACAGAGATTCAAAGCGAGGCAGAGCCGATAAAACTTCCCCCACGTCCCGACTCCAGTGGATACGTACGCCCCTCGGTAGCAGTTTCCAAGTATGTTCCTGATTTTGCGGGTGAGGTTGCCAAACAACACAAGAAAAAGAAGCTTGCGGGCACCGAAGAAGATTTAAAGAAATATCGCGATCACGAAAACTAGCTACCCTGCCCTGCTCCGAGCCCAGCGGACTCTTCTGCGCTCACGCTGATTAAAGGTGATTTGATTAGCTTTAACCGTTCGCGCTCTTATCCTGCGGAAAATCTGACTGGTTTTCATTTTGAAGCTTTTCGCGAGAGTTTCCGCTAAGACCGCTATGTTCGTTTCTGCCAATAATTGCTTGATTAATCGCCACTTCGCGCGCCACTTTCGTCAAGCGACGCTCGGCTGCGTTACGCTGCTTAGCCTGCACCAACATATTGTAAAGCACCAGCACTACCAGTAAATACAGCAAAAGATCTGCGCCGCGCCCGACCCCTAAGAATCGGGCAATTTTCGTGGTAATTTCCGGGAAAATAACCGCAATCACCGCAGCAACTGCAAAACCTAATATTCCCAGGCGACGCCAGGCGGTCTGTTTTGCCCCCAGGTTGGCTTTGAACATATAGAGGGAAATTGCCAGCACCAGAACAATCAGCAGGATTTTTATTAGCATCTTCAACCCCTATTTGACGAGCAATTCGGTAAGGATATTTATGGAGTTAAGCAGAGATTGCCCCTTGGATTTGGAATACTCCGTGTAGCGAATCAGTACACTGTGTTCCGCCCAAGGCAGTCCGGTCCGCGCCAGTTGCGCGACAATCTCAGAGGCGTGCGCCATCCGGTTTTGCAGCAAGCTCACCTGCTCGAATGCATCCCGTCGCAAAACCCGCAAGCCGTTATGGGCATCGGTCAGCTGCATACCGGTACGGTTGGCAGTCACTCGCGCTGCGGTTTTTAACACCAATCGTTTCAACCAACCCACCTGGGTTTTAGGAGATAAAAATCGAGACCCGAACACTATTGCCAAGTCCTCGTTTTCGGCTTGCTCCACCATGGCGAGGGCGTCCTCTACCCGGTGTTGCCCGTCAGCATCAAAGGTGACTAAGTATTTCGCCGGGGTAAAAGCACGTACGTATTCAATCCCCGTTTGCAGTCCCGCGCCTTGCCCCAGGTTCACGGGGTGGCGAATAACGGTGGCACCGCTAGCAGCTGCCTTCTGCGCGCTTCGGTCGCGAGAACCATCATCTATGCAGATCACGTGGGGAAAAACTGGCAGAAGTTCAGACAGCACTTCACCTATCACTTGTTCTTCGTTATATATGGGGATAATCACCCAGGTGTCATCTCTAGCTGCCATACCCCTACGTTTCCCTCTTTTCCCTGAGGATTAATTTACGACTTACAGGATACCAATCATGCAGAAGTTTTCTTATAGATGTAAAGGGCTCTGACACTTATAATGGTGGTGACATAGGGACGAGACCCAAGAAACGTTAGATTTTAGGAGCTATCTGCTCCCACCAGAAAAAGAAGGTTACTTTACTTATGAGCGCTAGTTTTATTCCCGCCGCTAAACCCATTATTGGCGATACGGAACGCGCCGCGGTGGACGCGGTTTTAAAATCCGGCATGGTGGCGCAAGGTCCGCGAGTAGCAGAGTTTGAAGAAAAGTTCACTGCTCAAATGGCTAACGGAACTGGTCAGCAGTCAGTAATGGTTAATTCGGGCACTTCCGCTTTGCACGTGGGACAGCTGGCTGCCGGGATTAAACCTGGCGACGAAGTAATCGTCCCCTCCTTTACTTTCGCGGCCACCGGGAACTCAGTAGCGATTATTGGCGCAACCCCGGTTTTTGCTGATATCGAGGACGACTATTTCTGTCTGGATCCGGAATCGATTGAAGCTTCCATTACCCCGAAGACTCGCGCTATCTTGCCAGTTCACCTTTACGGACACCCGGCGAACATGACCGCCATCATGGATATTGCTAAACGTCACGACCTGTTAGTATTCGAGGACGCCTGCCAAGCTCACGGTGCTACCTGGAACGGTCAGCAGGTGGGTACTTTCGGGGCTTTCGGGGCTTTCAGCTTCTACCCCACCAAGAATATGACTGCCGGCGAGGGCGGGGCGATTACCACCGGGGACGGTGAACTGGCACGGGAAGCCCGGATGATTCGTAACCAGGGCATGGAACAGCGCTATGCGAACGAACTGGTGGGTCTAAATAACCGGATGACCGATATTAACGCCGCTATCGGCTTGGCTCAGCTATCTCAGGTTGCCGGCTGGATGGAAAAGCGCCGCGCCAACGCGAAGTTCTTAAACGAGAATCTGCAGGGGGTCACGATTCCCCCGGTAGCGCCAGAGGCTGAGCACGTTTACCACCAGTACACTATCCGGGTCAGCGAAGACCGCGACGGTTTTGCGGCTGCACTGAAAGATGAATACCAGGTTGGTTCCGGCGTGTACTACCCGATTCCCAACCATCGCCTGCCCTCCCTCGCGCCCTATGCACCGGGACTGGAACTGCCCCACACTGAGAAGGCAGCGAAAGAATGCCTGTCGCTACCGGTTCATCCCTCCCTCTCGCAAGGCGATTTGGAGCGGATTGTGGAAGCGGTAAACAAGCTAGCCAAGGCGGGTGCATAAAACATGGCGAACCTGCGTTACGGAATTATTGGTATCGGCTCGATGGGCCGGCACCATGTACGTAATATCCGCGAGCTGCCCGGTGTTGACCTGGTAGCGATGGCGGATCCGGCTGGCGATAAGTTCGGGGTTGCTGAGGGTATGAATCTCCTCCCTGATATTGACGCCTTGATTGCGCAAGGGCTAGATGCTTGCGTAGTGGCAGTTCCTACGGTTTTCCACGAGGAAACTGCGCTAAAACTAGCCGAAGCCGGGGTGCATACCCTGGTTGAAAAGCCACTTTCTACCGATGCGAAATCTGGGGAACGGATTGTAAAAGCGTTCGCGGATGCCTCTTTGGTCGGCGCCGTGGGGTATGTGGAACGCTGCAACCCCGCCCTCCTGGAAATGAAGAAACGGATTTCTGCGGGACAATTGGGTGAGGTTTACCAGATTTCTACCCGCCGCCAGTCTCCGTTCCCGGCGCGGATTTCGGACGTGGGGGTAGTCAAGGATTTAGCAACCCACGACGTGGATTTAACTGCTTGGGTGGCGGGTTCTAACTATGCTTCGGTTTCGGCGGTGACCGCTTACCGGTCAGGTCGCGAAAATGAGGACATGGTCAATGTAGTCGGCAAATTGGAAAACGGAGTGCTGGTAAATAACCTGGTGAACTGGCTTTGTCCCTTCAAAGATCGCAAAACCATTGTGATTGGTGAAAAGGGCGCGCTGGTCGCTGACACCCTCATGGGTGACCTTACGTTTTATCGTAACGGCTCCATACCGGTGGAATGGACCCAGGTCGCTAACTTCCGAGGAGTCTCCGAGGGCGAAGTGACCCGCTACGAGATTCCCAAGCGAGAGCCACTGCGGGTAGAGCACGAACATTTCCGGGACGCTATTTTAGGCAAAGGCAGTGAGCATGTCTCTATGTCCGAGGCGCTGCAAGCTCTGAAAGTAACAGAAGAAATTCTTAAATCTGCTAAACAGCGCTGACCAGTCTCTGCCCTCTAGAGGACTTGGGTATGATGCCTATATGTGTTCGACTCCCAACATACTGGTTATTTCGTTTTCGGATATTCAGCGCGATGCTCGGCTGTTGCGACAGCTCAGCGTGGTGAAAGATTTCGGATACGTAACTACTTTGGGGTATGGCAAGCAGCCAGTGGGCAGTGATGAGCACCTGCAAGTTCCTAGCGAACTGCCCTCGCTGCCACAAACCATTCCGGGAGTGCTTAAACTAGCGTTGCATTTACATAGGGCAAGCGAGTTCGCTGCCCCTGCCTTAAAGCGTGCCCGCGAGCTGCTGCGCGATCGCCAATTCGACCTGGTAATCTCTAATGATGCTCGGGCATTACCGGTGGCTTTTTATGCCGCTGGTGACTCCACCCCGGTGTGGGCGGATCTGCATGAATGGGCGCCGGAAGAGCGAACCCATATCGCCTCTTGGCGGATTTTAGTTGCCCCCTATATTCGCTATATCTGCAAGAAATATCTTCCTCGCACTAGTGCTCAAACTACCGTTGCCGGCAGAATTGCGCATTTGTATCAGGAAACTTTTGATGTCCAACCCCAGATAATGCGAAACTCCTGCCCCCTGCAAGATTTAGAACCAAGCAAAACCGACAGCGAACAGATTCGCTTAGTTCATTCCGGGGGTGCCGTTCCCGGTCGGGCTTTAGAAACCACTATCAAAGCGGTTGTAGCTGCGGGAGAGCGCTTCACCCTGGACTTGTACCTGGTTCCAGCAAATGATGGTGGCAAGTACCTGCGCGAACTAAAATCCCTTGCTGAGGGATCGCCGCGTATCGTGTTCCACGATCCGGTAAAACCGGCAGAACTACCGAAAACCCTCAATCAATATGATGTCGGGGTGTTTTGGATTCCCCCCTTCAACACCAATGCTCGCCTAACCCTGCCCAACAAGTTATTCGACTTTGTACAAGCCAGATTAGCAGTCGCAGTCGGCCCCACAGTAGAAATGGTTGATGTTGTTAAACAGTACGATTTAGGAATAGTTTCTTCCGGCTTCTCAGTGGAACAGATTGTTGAATCTCTAAACACTTTAACCTCCGAAAACATTGCGGTCTATAAACAAAACGTAGATGCGGCCGCAAGGGACTTAAGTTTCGATAAAGACGCGGAGGTTGCGAGGAGTATTATCAGGGAACTGTTAGGAAGCAACCGTTAGCTAATCTGGGTTTTAAGACCCTTGGTTTTATCACCTTAGGTATCGTTTAGCAGAGAAGCTAGGAAGCAGGGAGGAAGTAGTGCAAATAAAAAGCATTCGGGAAAAACTCCTTGCTCTTCTACGCCGCAGCACGTTCCTAAACAATGTCCTAACCCTGGTGACAGGAACTGCTATCGCCCAGGCAGTTGGAATTGCGCTGGCAATTCCTTTGGCACGCCTATACACCCCTAGCGATTTTGGGCATTTCGCCATCTTTTCTTCAATCTCTGCTTTTGCCGCTACCATTGCTTCCCTGCGCTACGACCTGGCAATAGTTTTACCAAAATCAGATTCGGTAGCGAAACAAGTTCGCCGCCTAGCGCGCAGATGTATTCTGCTAACTTCCATTTTGACTTCGATAATCTGTATTGTAGGCGCCGACTGGGTTGGGAAAACCTACCAATCTCGACCTCTAACCATCTGCCTGTTTTTTGCTGGTATCTCGGTCTACGAGGTTGCAGAACTGTCTAACGTACAATACTGGCTGACCCGGAAAACCGAATACAAACTGATTGCGCAAAACCGGGTTATCCAAACCACCGGAGTGGCGGTATTACAACTAGGATTCTTTTTCCTCTTCCCTTCCGTGGTCGGTTTGTTCCTGGGAACGATTACCGGCCAGGCTCTAGCCCTCATGCTTTTGCTGTGGAAAACCCGGAAAGACTTGCGTCTGGACAAAACCGAAAATCTTCCCTCTTTGCGGGAGCTAGCGGTTCGCTACCGCAAAATGCCGCTCCTCAACGGTCCAAATGTGATGGTAGATGCCCTACGCAACAACGGAATGAATCTCATAGTTGGTCTCTCGGGAGCCGGGATTCTCGGACAATTCAGCAAGGCGCAAGGAATCTTGCAGATACCGATGGGGTTCATTACTGCTTCGGTGACCCAGGTGTTTTACCAAAGAATGGCGGTAGTAAAACCGGGGGAAATGCTCCCCTTAGTAAAGAACGTAACCAAGAAACTAACTCTCTTCGCTATCCCAGTGTTTACGCTGGTGTTTATCCTAGCTCCCTGGCTCTTTGTTTTCCTTTTCGGCCCACAGTGGGATCAGGCAGGTTACTATGCACGCGCCCTCACCCCCTGGATTCTAGTAACCGTGCTTACCTCCCCAATTTCCAATATTTTCATAGTTACCGAAACCCAGGAACGAATGCTGGTTTTCGCGATTTTTTATTGCGCGGTTCCCTTAGCGATTCTGTTCTTCTCCCCTCTGTCGATGCTTACAACCATTGTCATCATGAGTTTGACCATGGCGGCGATGCTGCTCTTCATGTTGGCGATGGCATTTAAGGTAGCCAAAAAGTTTGACCTGGGGTTACTGACGCGCAATCCCGCTACCTAAACCTGGTTCTTTACTGGGACAGTTGAACATAGAATGACCCTATGAAGATTCTGTCTGTAGTTGGTGCCCGCCCCCAGTTCGTTAAACTTGCCCCTATTGCAAAAGCGATGAAAAAGCAGGGAGTGGAGCACATCATCGTGCATACTGGTCAGCATTATGACCCAATGCTATCGGATGTGTTCTTCCGCGACTTAGGGATTCCTGACCCAGATGAGCATTTGGGGATAGGCAGTGGCAACCACGGTGAACAAACCGGGAAAATGCTAATCGCCCTTGAACCAGTGTTTCAAAAATACCAACCGGATTGGGTTTTAGTTTACGGGGACACTAACTCTACTTTGGCCGCTGCGGTCACAGCGATAAAACTGCATCTACCGCTCGCCCATTTAGAGGCCGGACTACGATCTTTTAATCGCCGAATGCCCGAGGAACACAACCGGGTTTTAACCGACCATGCTGCCGACCTATTGCTGGCTCCTACTGCGGTTGCGGCGAAGCATCTAAGTAACGAAGGACTAGTAGAGCGAACCGTAGTAGTCGGTGATGTAATGACCGATGTAGTTTTACAGGTAAAAGAGCAGGTAAAAGATAAGCCTTCTCCGATTATGGAAGAATTTGGTTTTCACGAGGGCGCGTATCGGCTCGCCACTATTCACCGCCCCGATAATACCGATGATAAAAATCGGTTAGAGCAAATCCTTGATTCTCTTGCCGACCTGGATTTGCCGACAGTTATCTTGGCACACCCCCGCCTGGTGGCGAAATGCAAAGAACACGGTATTGAGCTAGGACGCGGGAATCTGCTAGCACATCGACCCCTCGCTTACCCGGAGCTGGTAGCTTCCGCCCTGCATTCGGCGGGAGTGGTAACCGATTCCGGAGGGCTACAAAAGGAAGCATTCTTGTTGGGAACCATGTGCACCACCGTACGTCCGGAAACTGAATGGGTAGAGACCGTAGAACTGGGGTGGAACCAGCTAGTAGAACCGGGAGCTGCCCTGGTGAAAGCAGCCCAGCGCCCTCCGGCAAAAGCTACCGACCAAGCCCCTTACGGAGACGGCAAAGCAGCCGAGGTCGTGGTTGAAACTTTAAGTAACTGGCAAGGCTAAGATTAAAATGCGTGTTTTATGGATTCCCTCCTGGTATCCAACCGCTGATAATCCCGCGAATGGAAGTTTCTTCGCGGAACAGGTTGATATGCTTCGCACCTGCGATATGGACGTGAGGGTGGCGGTCACGACCAGTGCTACCATCAAACAAGTAGAGCAGCAGGAAGCCCTGAAATTAGTTCCGATTCCCGATGGATGTTCGATTGCGGTTCCCGCTATCCCCAGATCTATCGTTCCCGGAGATACCGCTATTGCACGGCTGGCAGCTAACAAAATAGCAGCATTCTTTGATGAGCAAATCTGGATACCAGATGTTATCCACGCGCACTCTGTTTTTCCGGCGATTCTAGTAACACGACAACTAGCGCGTATTTGGAAGGTTCCTTTTGGGATAACTGAGCACCGCCCCTCGACTCTTAGGATTAATCCCAAAGGTTTTCGCTATAAAGCTATCAGGGACGCGGTAATCAAAACTGCGTTTCGTTTTACGGTTTCTGATGATATGGCAAGTGCGCTCACTACCTTTTATGATTCGAAACCGTTTGTTGCCTGCCGCCTGCCAGCTGCAAGTAGTTTTTTCCATCAAGACCTTTACAGTGGATTTTCCGAAAAATTCACCTTTGGTCATGTTTCTTCTCTGGATAGCAATAAGTGTCCCGTAAACATTCTTCAAGCCTTTTCTCAAGTGGAAAGCGCGACTGGAAGTGAGCTGAAAATCGCGGGAGGTAGCCAAAAGGAAATCAGTGAGCTAAAGACATTAGCAGAAAAATTAGGAATACCTACACGGGTGACGTTTTTGGGACAGCTTCCCAGGGAGAATATGCCAGAGCTGCTTTCTAAACTGGACTGTTTTATTTTGGCTTCCACCCGAGAAGCTGGGGGCACCGTTCTTTCAGAGGCACAAGCATGCGGAATCCCCTGTATCTCTACAACTACTCCGGCAGGAAACTTCGCTATTAACTCTCTCAATGGTTCCCTGGTTCCCATCGGGGATATTTCCAGTCTCAAAAACGCTATGCAACATCACTTAAATCTGGGGAAACCTAGTTTAAAGCTACGTACGCTAATCAGGGAGCAGGCGCGAGACGCCTGCTCCCCGCAGGCTTTCGCCAAAACCCATAGCCACTGCTACCAGGAAGTCGCCGCAGGGAATCAACGCTGTTAGAGCTATTTCAGATGAGAAAGGGTGTCGGCTACGACTTGCGCCCGTGATTGCCAAGTTTGAGACTTTGCGACTTCCCTAGCGGTGGTAGCCTTTTGAGCTATCTCGGACGGATTTTCTGCTAAATGATTCAAAAGATTCCCAATCGCTTCTCTGTCATAGGGAACTACCCATCCAGCACCAGTTCTTGCTATTAGCTGCGCTACATAAGTACCAGCACTAGCTAAAACAGGTTTCCCTCTGCCTAGATATTCAAAAAGTTTAAACGGGGCAGCAAAAGCTCTATACTTTTCCGGTTCCAAAGCCAATAAGCCGATACCAGCCCATTCATATTGACTGTCCAACTGATCTTTTTCAGCATGAACTATTTCTATGTTTTCCGCGTCCTGAAGATTATATTCGACTTTTGCTTGTTCCCAGTCTTTCTGGCGTACGCATAGACGCATATGGGCGTCAGAATCCCGCACTGCCTCACAAACTTTATGTAAACGGTAGTGGGACCCTAGTCCCCCGACATAAAAGATATTGCACTGGTCTACCGGCGGAGAATCCACTATCTCAGCCCCCGGAGGTAACTCGGCAACCGGTTTGAAACCCTTTAAATCTAGGTATTCCCCCATCGCTTTTGATGGCAAGAACAGTTGCACTTTATTGCGCCGATAAATAAACCAATCCAGCCGTTGGAATAGGTCGGTTACCCGATTCCAGACAGTTGTAGAAGTTTGTAAATCTTTACGAAATCTCCAATATGCATCCCGGTAAAACACCCCGACTGGGATACCATGCGCTTTGCAAATCTGGTGAATAGAGTGGTCAAGGAAAGGGGCAATCCCTTTTTTCAAAGAATCAGCGAACAGATTTGGCTGCGTAGAGTTCTCAAAATAAAGAAAATCGTATTTCACTCCCCGTTGCAGCGACCGCCGTAGCTGCTTCTTTAGGCTGCGCCGACGGGAGACATCACCGCTTAAGTCAAAGACTTCGTACCCTAAACGCAAAAAAGTCTCGCGCATAATCCGAGGACGTAAACGGGAAGCCGAATTTGCAGTCTCTGGGATTTCATAGGGCGCATGAAAAATCATTCGTTTTACCAAAGATAACTCCCAACAGGCTAGATTAACCAATAGTAGTATTCTGCCACACCGCCCTAAGGATAATCCCTAGGTGCTAGCATGGAGCAGGTTAGGTCTCTAACGAAGAAAAGGAACGCAGTGGGCACAGTTACAACTGTTGGAATGAGTGCTAACTGGTCACAGTTAGATTCCGACCCTCAAGAAAACATACAGGTAAAATCCCTGTTAGATATAGACATCTCTCCCCTCAGAGGTGGTATTACCCCTGAGAACTGTATCAAGATGCGACAAAACTGGGCTGCCCTGCAAATAGGTGCGCACGGGGCTATCTTGGCTACCGATCCCCTCCGCTCTTTCCCTCTATATTGGACTCGAACCAAGGAGGGCGTGGCAATCTCCGATTCTTGCTTCGCCTTGGCAAAGAAAATCGGAGCTCGCCCTAACCGAAAAGTAACAAACTATATGCGCTATACCGGCTTTTGCCCCGGAGAAGAAACCTTTTTTGCAGGAATTTCCTGTTTATCACCAGGGACGATTCTGCATCTTGATTCCTCCGGTAAAGAAGTATCGAGAATTTTTTACGACGACAATAGTTTCACGGTCAAGCCAGCAATAACTGATGAGTTATTTTTCCGGAAGGAACTAGAAAAAAACCTAGATTTAGTGATGAATAGAATGCTAGCAAGCATTGGTTCTAGCCGGATTCTGTTACCCCTCTCCGGCGGTTTAGATTCCCGCCTATTAGCTACCTGGCTGGTCAATCAGGGGGTAAACAATCTGCTGGCATTTAGCTATGGGGATTCTGCAAACCAACCCGAAGCTAAAATTTCTCGGGAGGTTGCCTCGCGTCTGGGGATTCCTTTCGAATTTGTGGAACTCTCTTCCCAAAGAGTACATAGCTACTGGCAACGTAAAGAAACAGCGGAACTGTTACGTTATGCATCCTCCGGAAATGCACTGCCCCATATCCAGGACTTTATTGCCTTGCAAACTTTGCTAGATAAAGGGCAGGCCTCCCCTGGTGATGTATTACTTCCCGGTCACACCGTGGTAGGGAATATGCACAACCTGGAGCTACTAGAGCAGACCAACACCACCTTTAAAGATATAACTCACGCAGTCATCCGTAATCACATGGGCTTAAGATATGGTCGCCCCCCGCAATCTATTCAAAACCAAATGCGGGACGATTTGCTTACTCTAGCTAATCATCTTGATTTTGATGGCACTCTCCGCTCTACTCAACGTCTGGTAGAAGCATTTAATCTGCATGAACGGCAAACTAAATACATCAATAATTCGATGAAGATTTATGAATACCTCGGTTTACGCTGGGCGCTTCCGATGTTGGACAGAGAGTTTGCAGCCTGCTGGTTCTCAGGTGCGGTGGAACTAACGGCAAGCCGAGAATTCTATAAACGTTGGATAAATGCACTCTATGACGCTAAGACCGGTAAATCTAATCCGCTGTATGGGGCTAGCCGACTCCCGATACCCGGTTTTATCCGTCCCCTGGCGATTAAACTCGCCCACCTGAGCCACCTTGACGTTTTAGTGTCTCATCTGCGCTCAGTTCATCTCACCATGAATCATCCGCTTGGGTTTACAAAATATTTGCCGAAAATGAATCGGCTAGAACTCGCCTCTCGTCTGTTATTCGAAGGGCCAATCATGGGGATTTGGACAAGAGAGTTCCTTCACGGCAGATGGCATCAAGATTTAGATATTTTTGACCAGGTCGATAGTTAAGAAAACTTAGTGCCAAACCAGGCGGGAACGAGGACGAGAAAATGCGGGTTGCCTACACCATCGGGATAGTAAGAGTTCCCCCCACCTATTTCGCGATTCAGCACGCGGAAAAACTGAAAACTAACGTTTCTGCGCTCTTCGGCCTGGTTTTGGAAAAAAACGATAATTCAATAAAAACCCCCTTCATCTCGGCGGTTCCAGGCGAGGGCGTAATCTCTTTTCGCAAGCGAGAATATATTGAACCGTTGTTCTTAGGACGAATGAGTAGACAAATTACTGCTTTTAATCCTGAGATTATTCATCAACATTTCGCTACCTGGGCGATTCCCGCAACGAAGGCGGCGAAGAAAACCGGCGCGCCCCTACTGGTAACCTTGCATGGCGCAGATGTGTTTATGCAGTTATATCCGCCCCACACCCTAATGCGAAGCTGGCATCAAAAAAACTATCTTGCGGTAAACAGGGAAGCAAATAAAATCTTGCCGGTAAGCCGTTATCTAGCCGATAAAGCTATAGAAAGCGGATTATCTGCCAGCAAAATCGAAGTTCACTACCAAGGTATCGACACAGATTTCTTCACTCCCCCGCCGACGCCCTCTGAAAATGAAATTCCCACAGTTTTACACGTGGGGGCATTAAGCCTCGCCAAAGGAATTCCCACTTTAATTAAAGCCTCAAATATATTAACGAAAACCATTCCCCATAAGTTGCTGCTGGTCGGAGACGGACCATTAAAACCAGAGGTATTACAGGCTCAACAACAGTACCCTCATATCTGCTATCTGGGAGCAATGAATCGAGAACAAGTCAAGGAACAGATGCAAAGGAGCGACCTGTTTGTACTGGCCACACAAAAATACCGCGGGTGGGAAGAAGCAGCAGGTCTGGTAACTTTAGAGGCTCAAGCCTGCGGAACCCCAGTAGTTGTTAATCGCTCAGGTGGGGCAGCAGAAATGTTAAGTGCAGACGTAACCGGGTTTACTGCCGAACGCGAAAATCCAGAATCTTTAGCGCGCCAAATACAAAAGTTCCTTTCTTTAGATTGCGCCTCCCAAATAGAGATGGGGAAAAAGGCTCGGGAGTTTGTGGTTAATGAAAGGAGTCTTAACTCTTCATGTCGGCGATTACTGTCTATATACAACTCACTTTTGTAATGTTTGTGTCGCTGTTTCAAGGCTAGGGAACATCTCAGTTCCTAGTTACAGGCGGTAATCTCATAGAGGGCAGCAGTCCCCCCTGAATCAATTTTCCGTAAGACCGACCAATTGATATTTCTATAGAATCCGGGAGACTGCTTATCCGAATTTTTTGCCAAATTTGACAGGTCGGAATCGTAATAGAAATAGGCAATATGGTGTTTCTTTAGAACATTACAAACTTCCTGGTCATGACCAATATCGGAAAAGCTATCTTTGAGGTAGTTCTCGTCTTTATTTGAGGGACGGTAATACAACTGGGGAAAAACAACTTCCTTACCACTGACAGCTTGTGCTAAAGCGGAGCCATTCATCGGGTCTCCAAGTACCAAGCCTTTATCTAAATTTTCTTCGCGCAGCCGGTAGAGCATAGCTATTTCTTCAGAGCTGGCAACGATGGTAGAAAAAGTGGAGTCAGGATTATAAGCCATCTGATAATAAGATACCTTAGCTATCACTCCCAGGGGAATAGTGCTCACCAGAGCTAGAGCGCTAATCCCACAGAGAAGTGGATTAAGCTTTTTCGCGGATGTTTTCAGATATTTGCTAACTTTTTGCGGTAGCACCGAGAAACAGGCGGAAACTCCCAAAGCCATGATTATGATCTGGGGAACAGCTAAAGCACTCAAGGCGCGATAAGGACTCATGTACCATATACCCCCCAGAATCGTAAGGGGGAATATGCGCCACATGGTAGATAGCACCACCAGCGACATTGTCCCCCAGGCACAGGTGACAACTATCGCAGATTTGCCAAAATGGCGCACAAATACCATACCCACAAGGGTTAGCAGTAAACACAGGAGCGCCAATATTTGCCGGCTCCCTCTTACCAGAGCAGAAACCGGAATAGGATTGGCAGAACCCAAAGATAGAATTTTAAAAAATGCCGATAGGGTCACATTGGGAGTGGTCTCGTAAGCGGTTGCCATCCGGTGAAGGGTGCCTAAAATATAACCGTTAGACATTATGGTTACAGTTGCCACTACCAGCAGAGCCGCCAAGCCGCTTCCTACTCTGGCTAAGGTTTTCGCTCGCTGCTTCGCGGAAAGCGCTTTTAACCGCTGCCAAAGCATATATAGCAAAGATCCTAGTCCCAGCATACAGACATTGAACAGGAAAGACGGGTGTACTAGGCACAGGGACAACACCAATGAGCTAACAAACACTATACGCATCACGCGGTCATACAGCGCCCTGGGATAAGATACCCGAAGTAGAAATACAAAACCTGCCCCTAGGGACGGCAAGCAGGCAACAGCCAGAGAATTTGGGAAAACCGGGTAAGCGCCTTGCAAATAGGTGGGAAAGACACTCACAAAACTTGAGCAAATCTGCGTAGCCAATACTATACCTGGACGTTTTGGGAACAGCCCATATGCAAGCAGAGATAACCCTAGAACCCAAAGTACTCCTACTACGACGTGCATACTGTTCACGCCGCTAACAATGGTGTCTTTCGTGGTAAATAGAGACACAAAATCATGCCAACCACTCGGGTAAATAGTTTTAGTGGTCTCTAAACCATACATTCGGGTTGCCCCACCGAAGGTTGAACCATTTCCAGATTTTAGGATGTTCCAAACCAGATTCATGTGGAAAGTCGAATCAATCTGCTGTATCGGGCTCCGAACAGAAGTTGCAAAATAGAACGGAATGATTTGTAGGATACAAGCTACAACCCCGGTAGGAAGAAGCCACCGCGGTGGAGCAGTCACGTGCACCGGCTGGCATTTTCGCGACAGGAGATAAGCTGGAATGAAACTTAAAGCAGTCATTAACGAAAAACTAGCAATCCCCCATCGGATTCCCGCTAAATCAGCTAATACTGCGCCTAATGCACAAATAGATAAGCTAATCAGTGGGGCGAACGCCCAGGCTGCAACCCCTTTTATCCGTGAAATTCGTGCCAGGGACAGACCGGGAATATAAAGAATCAGTAAGGAACAAGTTACTTGCAGCAGGTAGACCTGAAACACTAATTCTCCTAGCAGTAGTCTTTAATGAATACTTTTCTCTATTACCGATTAGGATTTTAACGATTCCCGGCGAGAACCTTAGCAACCGCCCGAGAGGATGCTCTCAAGGAACGATTATTAACTACCCATTGTCGCCGTTGCTCCCGGTTCTCAAGTGTGCTTTTTCCCGCATCGAAATCGCTAAATACCTTGCTGATACTGCTAACCGAATAATCGGCGCAAAACCCTAAAGAATTATCAACGATGTCTACCCTAGCCGGACCAGACCCCGCATAGATTACCGGAGTTCCACATGCCAAGGTAGACAGGACTTTCGTGGGGTAGGCATGGTCGTATCCGACACCGGTTTTTATAGATACAAGCCCCGCATCCGCGCCCGCTATCCAACGCGCAGTTTCACCTGGAGGAAGCGTTTGTAGGACGTGAACTCGTCCTTTCAAATCCGGTTGTTCGGCCTGTTCTTTAAGTAAATCCCAGTCACTGCCTTTGCCAAGAAACACTAGATGATGAGGAATGTTATCAATCACCTGAGCCAGAGCAGAGATAAAGATGCTGGCACCTTGCCATTCGGAGGCAGTTCCGGTGTAAATAAAATAGGGCGCGTCTGCCAGACCGACACTATCTCTCTCAGCGCGAGATAACGGCTTAACTTCATCGGTAAAGGTATCAGTATCAATTCCGTTGGGAATAAGATATACAGACTTTGCTCCCATTGTGCGCGCAGTCTCAGCGATTTCTTCATTAACCGCGATTACTGCCGCCGCGCCCCGAACCGCAAATGCCTCTAAGGCTTTCACCGCAGTTACCACAAGTTTGGGTGCGAAGGACGCACTGGCAGCTCCCCACAAATCCGGCAAGTAATACACATAGGGAACTCCCAGAATCCTCTGGGCTATCCGCATAAAAAACCCGGTTGTAGGAGGGGGTTCCACTAAAGTCATGGCAGCGCGCGGCGAGAACAGGACTCGAAAAAATGCGGGTACATCAAAACTCAGATATTGCAGATACCCGCGAACATATCCCTCTTTATCGCGCAGTACCGGAAAACGCCGTACCCTACCTTGCTCATCGGCTGCTACCCCTGGGGGCGCGGTGGTGGTCACTACCTCGACTTCTACTCCCTTGTCGCGTAAAGCCTGAGCTACACCCGCTAAACGAAAAGACGCAGCTGCCGCCTCTGGCACATAAATTCGAGACACTATCCTAACGAAACCACGCCGCTTACCCACCAAAACTCCCCTGACTAGATTTCTCGCAGCTTATTCTCGCAAACTTCGCGAAAACGCTTGCCGGACTGGGGACACTCATACACGCCCTCTTCGCCCGGAACTGGCTGCAGCTTCACCCCTGCGGGCCCCACCCAGCCGATACGGCGCGCCGGAACCCCGGCCACCAGGGCATATTCTGGAATATCTTTGGTGACCACTGAACCGGCCGCTACCAACGCCCAGCGTCCGATAGTTACCGGTGCTACGCAAACCGAGCGGGCGCCAATCGCTGCGCCCCGCTTAATGGTGACCCCCACCTGTTCCCAGTCGGAGGCAGACTTAATTGAACCGTCCTCGTTAATTGCCCGGGGAAAATGATCATTGGTCAGTACCACTGCCGGACCGATAAATACCCCATCCTCCAGAGAAGCCGGTTCATAAACCAGGGCATAGTTTTGTACTTTGCAGTTATCACCCATCCGCACGCCCTCGCCGATATATGCGCCGCGCCCGATAATACAGTTCTTACCCAGCTGGGCGTGTTCGCGCACCTGAGCCAAATGCCAAACGCTAGAGCCCTCCCCAATCTGCGCTTCGGGGGAAACATCTGCACTATCAACTATGCGGGTCATAAAACCTCCAATCGTGAGTTTTCTTCCTCTTACCCTAACGCAAGAACACAAGTGCAGTTACCATGCTTAGAATATAAATAAACTAAATTCGTCGCTATTATTTTGGAGCTTTCATGCGCGTAGCAGTTGTGGCAATGGGAAAAATCGGCTTACCCCTAGCGGTACAGTTTGCCTCTAGCGGACAGGACGTGATTGGGGTCGATGTTAATGAAAAGACCGTTGAGCTTATTAACCAAGGTAAAGAACCTTTCCCCGGGGAAGCCCACCTGCAAGAAAAACTCTCCGAACTAGTACCGGCTGGTAAACTTCGCGCCACCACCAACTACGCAGACGCTATCCCTAACGCAGATGCCATCGTTTTGGTAGTTCCCCTGTTTGTTGATGACGAAACCTGGCAACCAGACTTCGGTTGGATGGATGGGGCTACTCGTTCCTTGGCAGAGCACTTAACCCCGGGAACCTTAATTTCCTACGAAACCACCCTGCCGGTGGGTACTACTCGTAATCGTTGGAAGCCCCTGATTGAAGAAGTATCAGGGCTAAAAGAGGGTGAGGATTTTCATTTAGTATTCTCCCCCGAGCGGGTATTAACCGGACGAGTATTCCAGGATTTGCGCCGTTACCCCAAACTGGTAGGCGGGCTATCTGAGGCAGGTACCCAGGCGGCAATCAAGTTTTATGAAAGTGTCCTCCAGTTTGACGAGCGTCCCGACCTGCCCCGCGAAAACGGGGTTTGGGACATGGGTAACGCCGAGGCCGCCGAGATGGCCAAGCTGGCAGAAACCACCTACCGAGACGTTAATATCGGGCTAGCTAACCAATTTGCTGTCTACGCGGACAAAGTCGGTATTGACGTACAAAAAGTAATTGATGCTTGTAATTCGCAACCATATTCTCACATTCACCGCCCCGGGATTGCGGTGGGCGGACACTGCATTCCGGTTTACCCGCGTCTGTACCTGTCTACCGACCCTGATGCTACCGTGGTTCGCACCGCGCGCACCTATAACGCCGGAATGCCCGAATACGTAGTATCCCGGGTAGAGGACGTGCTGGGCGATTTGAAAGACGTCAAAGTGGCGGTACTGGGGGCTTCCTACCGGGGGGCAGTTAAAGAAACCGCATTCTCCGGAGTGTTCGCTACCGTTGACTCCTTGCGCAAGCGGGGGGCAAAAGTACTGGTACATGACCCCATGTTTAGCGACGAGGAACTCGCGGGCTTCGGTTGGGAGCCCTACCACTTCGGGGAAGAAATCACCGCCGCCATCGTGCAAGCAGACCATGCGGAGTACCAATCCATCAGCGCAAAAAACTTACCCGGCATCAAATTATTATTTGACGGTCGCCGGATAACCAATCCTCAGCTATGGAAAGGCACCCCCCGCATGGTCATCGGAAATCGGGCTTCCCAATAAAACGAATACCCCTATTTTTACTGTTTAAGCACCTGGTGATAGCTGGCTAAATCTAGCACCCCGTTACCGGAAACTCCGATTAGCACTACCTGACCGTCCTTAGCTTCGCCGGAGCGGATAAAGTCCAAAGCTCCTGCAATCGCGTGAGTGGATTCAGGAGCCGGAATAATACCCTCTGCCCGGGCGAATTGTAATCCGGCAGCAAAAGTTTCTTCCTGCGGGTATGCTCGAGCTTCCATGAGTCCTAGATGGTAGGCATGGGAAATCATCGGAGCCATCCCGTGATAGCGTAAACCTCCAGCATGAATGGGATCGGGAACAAAATCATGCCCCAAGGTGTACATCTTCATCAAGGGTGTCAATCCGGAAGCATCCCCATAGTCATAACGGTATTCACCCTTGGTGAGCGAGGGACAGGCTGCCGGTTCACAGGCAACTACCCGGGTTTTGGCATTGTCTCGAATGTTGGCACCAATAAATGGGGTCGCCAAACCCCCTAGATTAGAACCGCCACCTGCACAACCAAAGACCAGGTCAGCCCCGGATTCTCCCGCTTTAGATAGTTGTTCTTGTGCTTCTAGACCGATAACGCTCTGGTGGATAAGAACCTGGTTCATCACCGAGCCCAAAGCATAATGTGCCTGAGGATCGGACACCGCAGATTCCACCGCTTCTGAAATCGCCATTCCCAAAGAACCGGTGGTGTCGGGATGCTCCGCGAGGATTTTACGTCCCGACTCGGTTAGCTCCGAGGGCGAGGCGTGGCATTTTGCACCATAAACTTCCATTTGTAAGCGCCGATAAGGCTTGTGGTCATAGGAAGTACGTACCTGCCACACTTCACATTGCATCCCCAACATCGAGCACGCCATAGCCAGGGAGGCTCCCCACTGACCAGCTCCAGTTTCGGTAGTCAGTCGCTTAATTCCCGCAACGGCATTGTAATAGGCTTGGGCGATAGCTGAGTTAGGTTTATGGGAACCGGCAGGTGAGTTACCCTCATATTTGTAGTAAATCCGGCATTTAGTACCTAATTCACGCTCTAGGTTATGGGCGCGGTACAGCGGAGCCGGTCGAAAATTGGTGTAAAGTTCGCGAATTCGTTGAGGAATCTCTATATAGCGTTCCTTACTCATTTCCAGTTCGATTAGTCCCGGAGGAAATAGAGGCTGCAAATCCTGAGCAGTTATCGCTTCTTTGGTCTGGGGATTCAGATAAGGAGGCATCGGCTCTGGAAAATCAGCGGCAAGATTGTACCAATGGCTGGGAATCTGGTTATCAATGGGGAATCCACCCGGTTTTACCTTGAGATTATCAGTCATTATTACTCCTATCTTTTTGTTTTTTAACCGCCGCCACCTAGACATAAAAATACCCGCCAGGAGGCGGGTCAATATGCACATGAGAAAGCAACCCGCCTAAGCGAGCCACCACCACTGGATTTTATTTACCGGTGTCGTTCTCATACCCACACTTTAGCCAAAACGTGAAAGCAACTACAAGCTGTCTCAAAAATTGGTGTTTTCCTTTTTTGGGCTTTAGTCTGAAATTAGCCATCAAGAGCAGTGCAGAGACCTGGCTCGCGCACTGCAGCAACCGATAAGACGGTGCTAATGCCAGGACCGATGGAAAGGGACTTATGACTAGCGTTAAAACGGATAAACCGCTGATTGAATTGCGGGACGTTTATAAGATTTATCCCCGCAAAAAGCAGGACAAGTTACACGCCCTTGATGGGATTTCCTTAAAAATCGGGGCGGGGGAAATCCACGGTATCGTTGGCCAATCGGGAGCCGGAAAATCTACTCTAATTCGCTGTTTAACCGCACTGGAACGTCCAACTTCCGGCGAGATTCTGGTTGCCGGTAAAAACCTTTCTACTCTTTCGGAAAAGCATCTACGCCAGGCTCGTCGCTCTATCGGAATGGTGTTTCAAGCAGCTAACCTGCTAGATTCGCGTACAGCCGCCGGAAATATTGCCTATCCGCTATATTTGGCGGGACAAAAACGCGGTGAACGCCACGAGCGGGTGCAAAAGCTCCTGGATTTGGTGGGGTTGCATGATCGGGGTTCCTCTTACCCCTCTCAGCTTTCCGGGGGGCAGCAACAACGAATAGGGGTCGCCCGGGCACTTGCCGACGAACCCCAAGTGTTGCTGTGTGACGAACCTACCAGCGCTTTGGATACCGAATCTACCAAGCAGATTCTGCATTTGATTAAAGATGTTCATGACCGTCTGGGCGTTACCGTTCTGATTATTACCCACGAGATGAGTGTGGTTCGGGAGATTTGCACTCATGTCACCTTGTTAGAGGGTGGGAAGATTGTGCAGACGGGGTCGGTAGCAGATGTAGTCAAAGCGCACTCCTCGCGGCTAGCTAAAGACCTGGTTCCACCCCCTAATGTAGAGGGCGAAGTAACTTTACAGGGTAAAGCCGCCACGGTGGTCGATATTGCATTTACTTCTTCACCAGGGGTACCTACCGGTTCGAAAGTTATGGATTTGGTTGCTGAGCTGAGGGGCGATATCGTTGCCGGAACTTTTGAGACTGTGGGAACCACTCAAGTTGGTCGCTTGGCTGTAGGGGTAGAATCCACGGGACTGGACGCATTTATTCGCGAAATGGAAAATCATCACATCTATACGGAGGTGCGAGCATGAGCCTTATCGCTACTACCTCACAGGTTGTGAACATAATGCCCTTCGCCGCGGATAGCTCTGGTCGCTGGTTTTCCAACCCGGTGATTACTAATAATCTGCTAGACGCCACTTTAGAGACGATTTATATGTCTTTATGGGCGGGGTTATTCTCAATCCTGCTGGGATTGCCGATTGGTTTGCTGTTGGTGGCGACTGCTCCCGCGGGGCTACTTTCAGGTTCCAAAGTCACGCGCGTGCTCTACGCAGTGCTGGGATTCATTGTGAATGTGGGACGCTCGTTACCTTTCATCATTTTGATGATTTCGATTATTCCCTTTACTCGCCTGCTAGTGGGCACGACTTTGGGCTGGAAAGCTGCGGTAGTGCCCTTAACGCTGGCAGCAGCTCCTTTCTTTGCTCGCCTGGTCGAATCCAATGTCCAGGGGGTAGAGAGTGGCAAATTGGAGGCCGCAAAAATGGCGGGGGCTTCCAATTGGCAGATCATGATGGGGGTACAGGTGCGCGAGGCGCTACCTGCTCTAATCCAATCAGTTACCGTCACTTTGATTTCTTTGATTGGCTACGGCGCGATGGCCGGTACTTTGGGTACCGGCGGCCTGGGTGCTCTCGCTATAAACTATGGTTACAACCAGTTTATGGGTGACGTAATGCTAATCGTGGTCATCGACATCTTGTTAATCGTGGTCATCGTACAGTGGCTAGGAGATATGCTGAGCCGGCTGGTAGATCACCGCTAAGGGAAAACCAGTCGGAGACCTATTACCGCTAAATCTAGCGGTTTTCAATAAAAGTCATTTCTTCTGGAGTAGCACTTGCTATCCAGAAATCCCCCTCCGTAGTCCATTTCGTAGACGCTGGTGAGGGCGGGTAAGAAAACTTTGTAAACTACCTAAAAACTACTTATAAGGATATTTAAAATGAAAACTTGGAAAAAAATTGTGGCTGCAGCTGGAGCTGCTGGCTTAGCTTTGAGTCTTGCCGCTTGTGGCAGTAATTCCGCTGAAGATACCAATAAACTGGTCGTGGGTGCTTCCCCTTCTCCGCACGCACAGATTTTGCGTTACGTGGCCGATAACCTGGCAGAAAAGCAAGGTATTCAGTTGGAAGTAAAAGAATACACCGACTACATTCAGCCGAATGAAGCCCTGAACTCTGGGGATTTGGATGCCAATTATTTCCAGACCGTTCCCTACTTTGATGAGGTAACCGCCAAGAATAACTGGCAGTTCGATCATGGCAAGGGAATCCATTTGGAGCCGCTGGGTATTTATTCCGAGAAGATCAAGGATATTAAGGATGTTAAAGATGGCGCCAAGATTGGGGTCATTAATGACACCACCAACCAGGCACGTGCCCTAAAGCTACTGGCTGATAATGGTTTGATTAAACTACCGAACGACGAAAAGCAGCAGCTGGTATCGGTGATTGCGAAGTCCAAAGAATACAATCCCCGCGGCTTTGAACTCTCCGAGGTAGAAGGACCACAATTGGTGCGTTCCCTCGCCGACCTGGATATTGCGGTGATTAACGGTAACTTTGCGCTCGGTGGAGGCAAGAAACCCTCAGATGCTTTAATTTTGGAAGCCACTGAGAACAATCCTTCCCTAAATATTCTGGCTTGGAAAAAAGATTCCAAGAAAGCAGAAGCGGTAAAGAAATTAGATGCTCTTTTACATTCGGCAGAAGCTAAATCATTCATTGAAAAACAATACGCAGATAAATCTGTGTTACCTGGGTTTTAAGGTTTAATGCCTAAATCTAATACCTAATAGATAGGGGTGGGGGCATCAGGATTATCCTGATGCCCCCACCCCTTTAATCACAACCAGTGGCGTGAAATAGAACTTAATTCAACGTCACCGTGCAACCTTTAGCTCCAGCCTTTACATCTCCACTAGGGGAACTGACTGATTCCACCTGAGCTTTTTTAGTAAACACCACAGGGGTAATCGGATCTTTTTCTAGGCTGATTATTTTAGGAACATCTACTCGAACAATCGGTTGTCCGGCACTTACGGTATCGCCTTCGCAGGCGAGTAGTTCAAAACCCTCACCTTTCAGCTGTACCGTGTCGATTCCTACATGTACCAGCACTTCCAGCCCATTTTCGTCCCCGACTATTCCAAAAGCATGTCCGGTTTTGAATAACTTAATTAGTTTTCCAGAAATCGGAGCCAATACTTCTTGAACCTGCTCGTCGGGCTGGACAGCGAACCCTTCACCCAACATTTTTTGCGCAAACACTGGGTCGGGAACCTCTGTCACTGCCTGTAGCTTTCCGCTGAGCGGAGACAATACGGACTGTTTCTTTTTGCCGAAGCCAAACACTGTTTTATTCCTCCTGTTCACCCATGAGCACAGCTGAACTGGACTTTAGCAGCATTGCCATATCGTCGTACACGAACTGAACCTGAGGACCAATCACCACTTGGATTGATTTTTGACCAGGACGAATAATCCCAGCCACTTTGGCCGCTTTAATTACTTTCTCGTTAATCTTCAGCGGATCTTTTACATTTACCCGCAGACGGGTAGTGCAATAATCCAAAGTATCAATGTTCTCTGCGCCACCTAAACCATTGAGAATGGTTGCAGCTTGGGAAGAGGGATCAACGTCCTCTAGGTCGGACATATCTAGCTCGTCATCTTCTAGTTCCCGTCCCGGAGTATGCATATTCATTACCCCAATCAAGGCATAGAAAATCACGAAGTAGAGAGCGAAGAACACTACGCCCATTACCAGCAACATATACCACTTGTTAGCCACCGGGTTTTGAGCCGATAGGAACATATCTACGAAACCGGCAGAGAAACCGAAACCGGCAGTCCAGTGCATTGCCGCTGCAATCGCGACCGAAACACCAGTCAATAGGGCGTGAACCAGGTAAAGAACCGGAGCTACGAACATGAAGGAGAACTCTAGAGGCTCGGTTACACCGGTAAAGAAGGAGGCTAGCGCGCCAGCCATCATCAGAGCGGCAACAGTCTTCTTCTTCTTATCTTCAGAACGCAGGTAGATAGCCAAAGCAGCGCCCGGCAGACCGAACATCATAATCGGGAAGAAACCAGCCTGGTAACGTCCAACTACCCCAACAACCTCACAGGTATTAGCGGCAGAATCCCAAACACCAGGACAATCAGCGGCAGTCTTTGCGGCTTCAGCAGCAGCAATAGTTGCCCCGCCGCCTAGGAACTTGCCGATGTCATCAATCCCGACAACATCAAACCAGAAAATAGAGTTCAAAGCGTGATGTAGACCAGTGGGGATTAACAACCGGTTTACAACGGCGTACAGACCGGCACCGATAGCCCCCATACCTTGAATCCATTGACCGAAGTTGAACAGAGCCGAGTACAGTAGCGGCCACAGTACGAACAGAATCCCCGCTAATACGATCGAGAATAGCGAAGTAAGGATAGGAACCAAACGGCGTCCCGAGAAGAATGCCAAGAAATCAGGCAACTTGGTCTTGTGGAAATGGTTGTAAACCCAAGCAGCTAGTAGACCTACCAGGATACCAATCAAGACGTTCTTGTCATTGATTGCCGCCCAACCTTGAGAAGCCCAATTCAGAGCAGCATCGCCCTCAAGCTTCGTTAAATCTACGCCCTTGTAAGAGGCTACAGCGTCCTGTCCAACTACCAGTTTAACCGTGGCATAACCCAAGAAACCGGATAGTGCAGACGCACCGTTATTATCTTTTGCTAAACCGAATGCTAGGGCGATAGCAAACAACCACCCCAGGTTGTCCAGTACCGCTCCACCGGCTTTAATCAACACGTAGGCAGCTACGTTATTAGCACCCCAACCTGTGGGGTCAATCCAGTAACCGATACCCATGAGGATTGCAGCTACGGGCATTACTGCCACAGCACCCATTAGGGCACGACCAAAGCGTTGCAGCCCTGCCATTGCTCTATCTTTCATTATTCATCCTTTTGTCGGATAACCGCTTCGCGCCTTGCGATACGGCTTTTAAATCTTCGCACCAACCATGTAAAAACATCGCCAGATAGGCAATTTCGCCTGTAACCTGCGATGTTAATGGTTTTTGGATAAGTCTCCCGATCAATAATTTCGCCATGCTCCATTCGTTGCCTAGCTGACCACGCAATATAAGCGCGATTTTATTTTCCCGGAAGTTACCGGCATCTACCCGTCTTTGCAGGTGCGCCAAATGACCGGTGAGATCGGCGCGAAGATTATTAGGTACGTCCTCCACTCCTAACTGGGAAGCTACCGTGTCTACCAGGCTGGCGAGCTGATTGGCTTCCGCCAGAGGACGTTTTACGTTCCTTCCCGTGCGTGCCGCCTGCAAATGCAAAGTTATAAGCGCGGCTTCATCGGGAGGCAAATTAATACATAGATTAGAGTTCAGAAAATTCACTATCACCTGGGCGGCTTTAAATTCTTCAGGATAAACCGCTGCTATTTCAGCTAATAAAGTGGAATGAGGCAGGGAGCCGTGATGCAGCCTTTGTACCGTAAACACCAGGTGATCAGTGAGCATCAGGTAAATGGAGGGATCTAATGATCCCAATAAATCGATACCCATATTAATAGCTTGCGAAATAATTTCTAGGACAGGGGTCTCTACGTTTTCCAGCATTTCCAGGAATGCTACTCGGTCTTTCCCAGTAGCCACGAAAGTTTGTTGGGCGCTACTGGGGTCAAGATTAGAGCCGGGTTTTTTACCGAAGCCTATTCCTCGTCCTAATAAAATAATCTCGTTTTCTTGATTGCCAACATAAGCCAGTACCGCGTTGTTATTAAAAACGCGCGTCACCGTATATTGACTGCCTACCAAGATGGGAATCTCCTTGCAAAAGGTTAATGAAGCGTCCTCGCTTTCCCTGTCCGGTATTGCCCATCACCCAAGGGACGGTTACACCCAGATACATTCTTCAAAGTAAAACACTAACCCCACTGAGTCAAGTTTTTTTATAAACTAACGTTTTTCGGTGTTCATTTGTAAGGTAAAGATATACGCCTAGCGGGTTTTAAGGGCAAATCATTGAAACCCCCAAACGCTTACACATCAGGAAGGAACGGGAAATGAAAACTGCTGATACGACCAGCATCCAGGAAACGAACGACCTCAACGAGCGGGTTATGTTAAACCGCCAACTAGCGCAAATGCTAAAGGGCGGCGTGATTATGGACGTTACTACCCCCGAGCAGGCTCGCATTGCCGAGGACGCGGGAGCGGCTGCCGTGATGGCGCTGGAACGCATCCCCGCAGATATTCGCGCTGCTGGTGGCGTTTCCCGGATGAGCGACCCGGCAATGATTAAGGGAATCCAAGAGGCGGTTTCTATTCCGGTAATGGCTAAATGCCGGATTGGGCATTTTGTGGAAGCACAACTGCTAGAGGCTATCGAAATCGACTATATCGATGAATCAGAAGTGCTCTCCCCCGCCGATGACGTTTACCATATTGATAAATCCCAGTTCAAAGTACCTTTCGTGTGTGGGGCTCGTAACCTGGGTGAAGCGCTACGCCGTATTGGCGAGGGCGCAACCATGATTCGCACCAAGGGCGAGCCGGGAACCGGTGACGTTGTACAGGCGGTACGCCATATGCGCGCGATGAACGCGGAGATTCGGCGGATTTCCAGTTTGCGCGATGATGAGCTTTTTGAGGCTGCCAAGCAGCTTGAGGTTCCTTTGTCTCTACTTAAAGAAGTACATGACTCCTCGCGTCTGCCGGTAGTGAATTTCGCAGCTGGTGGCGTTGCTACTCCCGCTGACGCTGCTTTAATGATGCAGCTAGGCGCAGAGGGCGTGTTCGTGGGTTCTGGTATTTTCAAGTCCGGCAATCCCGCTAAGCGCGCCAGCGCCATTGTCAAAGCGGTTACTAACTTCCGGGACGCGAAACTGATTGCTGAGCTTTCTGAAAACCTGGGAGAAGCCATGGTGGGGATCAACGAAAGCGAAATTGACCTGCTGATGGCAGAACGCGGCAAGTAAACGCCTCCAATAGAAACGGTTAGCGAAACAATATGGAAAAAGTTGGCGTCCTAGCAGTTCAAGGCGCATTTATTGAGCATGAACATTGTCTGGAAGCGCTGGGTGCACAGGTGGTAGAGCTGCGTGAAGCCGCAGATTTACGTAGTGGGTTTAACCGCTTGGTGCTGCCCGGCGGAGAGTCTACGGTGCAATCTAAATTGTTGATTGAACTGGGGATGGCGGAGCGTGTGCGGGAAATGATTACCGCCGGAATGCCAGTTTTAGGTACTTGTGCAGGCTTAATTTTGTTGGCAAAGCGGATTATGGGCAAACGCAGCGTCGATCGCACCGCACTCGGCACCTTGGACGTTACCGTGGAACGTAATGTCTATGGACGCCAACTTGGTTCTTTTAATGCCCGGGCTAATTTTGCGGGAATGGACGATTTGCCAATGACCTTCATTCGCGCTCCCCGCATTAGCGAAGTGGGTTCAGGAGTAGAAATACTCGGACGGGTGGACGATAAAATTGTAGGAGCGCGGGTCGGAAGTCAGATTGGGGTTACTTTTCACCCCGAACTGACTGGCGACCCGCGCCTACATCAAATGTTCTTGAACCTTTAGTTCCGGCTATTCTTAGCCTTCTTCGCGCTGGAAGCTCATCGTGGCTTCATAGTGTCCGGATTCGCTCGGCCAGCGGGTAGTAATCGCCTTGGCCTTGGTGTAGAACTTCACGCCCTCCGGCCCGTGAATATGGGTATCACCTAGCAGGGATTCTTTCCATCCACCAAAGGAATAGTAGGCAACCGGGGTGGGAATCGGGACGTTTACTCCTACCATTCCGGCCTCTACCTCTAGGGTAAACTTGCGTGCTACCCCGCCATCGTTAGTGAAGATGGCAGAGCCGTTGCCGAAAGGAGAGGAGTTTACAATCTCGATTGCTTCCTCGTAAGTTTCAGCGCGGGTAATTACCAGCACCGGTCCGAAGATTTCTTCATAATATGCGGGTGCATCCTTGGGGCAGTTATCGATAATAGTCGGTCCCACAAAGTAACCGTTCGAGTAGCCCTCCGGGCGGAATCCGCGACCATCACGCACGATGGTTGCCCCGCGTTCCTCAGCATCAGTAATGAGCCCTTCGATACGCTCCTGAGCCTTCTTGTCAATCACCGGCCCCATCTCGCAGCCCTGAGCCATGCCCTGATCTACATGGATTTGATCAGCGTGAGCTTTAACTTTCTCGGCTAGTTTTTCCCCAGCGCTGCCCACCGCGACTACCACCGGTAGCGCCATGCAGCGTTCTCCAGCTGCTCCGAAAGCAGCAGCCGAAATATGTTTGGCGGCAAAATCAATATCCGCATCCGGCATTACGATAGCGTGGTTGTTTGCCCCGCCCAGCGCTTGAACGCGTTTTCCATGAGCAACGCCGGTGTCCTGCACAATATGTGCAACCGGGGTAGAACCAACAAAGGAAATTGCGTCGATTCCGGGATGCTCCAAAATCGAGGTAACTAAATCTCGGTTCCCGGTCAATACCTGGTAGAGACCATCAGGCAGTCCTGCCTGCTTGTATAGCTCGCCGGCGAACAGCGCCGCCGAGGGGGTAGCGGAAGCCGGTTTGATAATAATCGCATTACCGGTTGCGATAGCTAGCGGGTGCATCCACATGGGTACCATGGCGGGGAAGTTGAACGGGCAGATACCGGCTACTACTCCCACCGGTTGCCGCACGGTGAAGATATCAACGCCGGTAGAAATCTGGTAGGAATGTTCGCCCTTCATATTGGCGTTGATACCACACGCAAAATCTAAAGTTTCGCGTCCGCGCTGGATTTCCCCGATTGCGTCGGAATAGTTTTTCCCGTGTTCTTGCACGATGAGTCGTGCCATTTTGTCTTGGTTTTCCAAAACCAGGTGGCGCATCTTGAACATTATGTCTACTCGTTTGGCCAACGATATTTTTGCCCATTCTTTTTGGGCTTTCTGCGCGATTTTTACTGCTTCATCTAAATCTTCGCTAGAGGCGGAGGGGATGGTGGCGATAACTTCCCCTAATGCCGGATCTTCGATTTTGATTTCTCCGGCGGGTTTTCCCGATGCGTATTCGCCATTAATCCAGTGCTGCAACTGTTTTACCATTGTCAGTATCTCCTTTGATTATTGCTGACTTTATCGCCGGTCATGCCGGTTTTTCGACATCTCTAACACTTAATTGAAATGTCCTTACAAAGATTACTTTACTCGACTTAGGTCCCAGACACAACCGCTCTAACTACTTACCCCTGCTCGCAAGAGGGAAACTTTCAGAGCTACCCCTAAAACGCTAACGCCAGGTTTAGGCTCTCCACCCCTTTGAATGGCGATTAGATTAAGAGGACGCAGTGCAGATTAGCGCAACCCTCCCCCACTTTAGGACGCGCCCTCAAAATACAGTTAGGCTTATAACGTGTCCCAGAATTTCGCCTGCTCCCCCCAAAAGATATACCGGTTCGGCATCACCGTAATGGCAATCAGCCTTTTGACCCTGAGCGCTTGCAGTCCCGCAACCGACCACCACGCTTTCTCTACAAAAAACACAACCGCTAGCAGCTCCACCCCTAGCGCTACCCGCAAGGATTCCTCTACTCCACCCTCCCCTTCCGCCTCGCCCTCGACCCCCAGTCCAGAACCTAAAAAGATACTGGCAGGAAAAACTATCGTAATAGACCCCGGCCACTCGATTGGGCGACACTTAACCAAAAAAGTTCCTGATGGGCGCGGAGGGAGCAAAGCCTGTAATACCTCCGGAACCGCGACTAACAGCGGATACCCTGAACATACCGCCAACTGGAAAGTTGCCCTGATTTTGCAGACTGAGCTGCAAGAAAAAGGGGCAACCGTTCATCTGACCAAAAAAGATGACCATGCAGATAAGGTATGTGTCGATCGGCGCGGACAAATCCCGAACGAGAAACACGCCGATGCGTTCCTTTCTATCCACGCCAATGGTTCCCAGTCGTCTGCCCCTCACGGATTCTTCGTAATGGTTTCCAATCCTCCGTTAAACTCTGCCCAAGGCGAACCGTCCCGGAAGCTGGCACGGGCAGTTTCCGAAGGACTTAGAGGCGCCGGGCTTACCCCCTCCACGATTTTTGGGGCAAATCCCGTCCCCCGTTCCGACCTCGCCACCCTAAATTTTGCGAAAGTACCAGCAGTAATGGTGGAGCTTGGGGAAATGAGGAACCCTCAAGACGCTCAAAGATTATCCAGCCCTCAAGGGCAGCAACAGTACGCTTCCGGTCTAGCAAAAGGACTCATTAGTTTCCTTTCCGCCAGCTCCGGCAAAAACTAACGCAGCAGCTAGTAGCTATCAGCAAAAAGAGCCCTCGCCCTTATCTCGTATGCCTACCCAAAATCAACGTTAAAACCCCAAACACCCCAGAGGAACCACCGCAATCCCGTCTTTTCGCATATAGGCTTGTTTTCCACCATACAAGACAGCGGCAGCTCGCATTTTTTCGCCGACACGTTCGCGCAACCAGAGTAAATGCTTAACGTCATGGTCACCGACCCGATTCGCGGTTTTGACTTCCAAGGCAACTATTGCCCCTCCTCGTCCTTGCAAAACCAAATCGACCTCATGCTCACCTGCGCGGGTACGGAAATGCCCTACCGTAGCTTCTAGAGCTTGAGCAAAGACCCTAACGCATAGCACAGCCAAAGACTCAAACAGGGCACCGTACATATTAGCCCCGGCAGGAGTCAGTAAATCCTGAGACTCTAAATCCAAGAGACGAGCCGCAAAGCCAGGATCTACTAGATGATGCTTAGGGCTGCTGGTCAAGCGTTTCCACCCCGAACCCAAAGGCTGCCAAGCTTCCAGAGGCTCCAAAATCCACAGTTTGGTTAAGAAATCACGATAGGTGCGGGTAGTTTCGGAACTGGGTTTATCCCCCTCCCCGGCAGTCGCACCTTCTAATATCTGCGCATAGGACGCGGTAGTCGCGGTAGCCTGCGCATAAGAACGCAACCAAGCTCGCAAAGTGTGCGGAGTGCGGGTGAAATATCCTTGAGTAAAGATATCTTTATCCAACGCGTCACGCAGATAGGAATCTACCGCCAAGCGCAAAGCGCGCCCAGTTAATTGTTGAAATCCGGGCAGCCCGGTTTGACAGATGGCATCAGCGTAATCAGAGGCAGTTAAGTCACTGCTACCGGTTATCGCTTCGTCACCGGCAAATAGACCACGCAAACTGACGGTAGGGGTAGCAATTCCTCGTTCGGAAAGGGTTAAGGGCCGCATTCTTAAAGTGATGATTCTGCCCGCTCCCGAATGGGTTTGTACTCCGGGTTTGGGGCTGGCGGAACCGGTTAGCAGAAAACTTTCGGGACGTGCACCAGCATCAACCGCGCGGCGAACGGTGTCCCAGGTTTCTGGCAATAGTTGCCATTCATCCAGGAGAACTGGAGGTGGTTGTTGTAGGAAAAGACGCGGGTCTGCCTGCAAAATAGTTCGGGTATCGACTTGGTCTAATTGGTAGGTGGTGCGGGCGAGTCGCTGGGCGGTCTCGGTTTTCCCCACTCCTTTAGCTCCTGCTATACACAGTGCAGGTAATTGGGTAAACACTTGGGCAATCTCATAGTCAATTACCCGTTTTAAGTAGTCAGACATATTTTTACTATAGCCTATCCACCTATTTGCCGGAAAGTTATCTGCCTATTTGCCGGATAGTTATCCACCTGTTTGCCGGAAAGTTATCTGCCTATTTGTCGGAGAGTTATCTGCCTATTTGTCGGAATAACCGGTGATTCCAAAAAGCAAGCACCTAAACGCACCCCAACTAGAGTCAGAAAACACGAGCAGAGGATGCACAGAAGTCCCCAGTGAAAGGAACTGACGATTGGATGCAACTTCTGCATTAAAGCACCGGTAAATGGCTGAACCCTAGGGTTACCCCTAGCGCCGCCTAGTGAAAAAGTCTTTTAACTGCCCTCCACACTCGTCCGCTAAAACCCCGCCAATAACTTCTACGCGGTGATTCAGGCGGCTATCTCGCAAAACATCCCGAACAGAGCCAGCAGCACCCGCCTTATCATCCCAAGCGCCGAACACTACCCGCGAAACCCGGGCATTCACGATCGCCCCGGCACACATCGTGCAAGGCTCCAAATTCACTACCAAAGTAGTATCTGACAACCGCCAGCTGCCCCGCTTCCTCGCCGCCTGCCGCAAAGCCACAATCTCGGCGTGAGCAGTAGGGTCAAACGGGGAGACCTCCCGCTGGTTAAAGCCGCGTCCGATTATTTCCCAAGCCCCTAACTCGGATTCTTCTGGAACACAGAAAGAGCTATCGCCTTGAGCTTTACCCGAGGAAGGGCGTGCAGCTTTTACCCCTCGCGCGCCCTCGTCCTCGAAGATAAACCCGTCGTAAGCGTTCAGGGGTTGCACCCTTCCTGTCCTAGGAGCGAGCACAAGCGCACCTACCGGGACATCCCCGCCCTCACCGGCAAGTGCTGCCAGCTGCATAGCTTGCCGAATAGCCCAATCGAATCGATGCACACTCCAAATTTAATAGAGAACAGCTACCTGGTTGAAACCTATGGACTTATCCAGACAGAAACCCAAATAAGTGAGAGACTAACTATATGTTTGAAAGAGCCGGGCAAAAAGCCAAACCAGAAGATTTAATCAATGTCGATGACCTCCTAGCCGCCTACTATGACCTAGAGCCAGACCCTACCGAGCCTAGCCAACGGGTAAGTTTCGGCACCTCGGGACACCGAGGCAGCGCCTTCGACCATGCATTTAACGAAGCTCATATCGTAGCTATCACCCAGGCAATCGTCGAGTACCGCCGCAACCAGGGAATTAACGGACCGTTATTTATCGGGCGCGACACTCACGCCCTCTCCGAACCGGCCCACCGCAGCGCCCTAGAGGTGCTGGTAGCTAACGGAGTGGACGTACGGATTGATTCGCGGAACTCCTATGTACCCACCCCGGCGGTTTCCTTGGCTATTTTGCAGGCCAATGGAGCCCCTGGCAAGGTACGAACCTCGGGTGCAGATGTGGCAGACGGGATCGTTATCACTCCTTCCCACAACCCTCCCCGCGACGGCGGCTTCAAATACAATCCCCCCACCGGCGGGCCAGCCGATGTAGACGCTACCGGCTGGATTGCCGACCGCGCTAACCAGATTCTTGAGGATGGCTGGCGGAATGTTCCCCGCTCTACTTTGTCAGATTTATCCCGAGCAGATTGCGTACACCCCCATGACTACCTGCGAGAATATGTAGATGCGCTCCCCAGCGTAATTGATTTGGACGCGATTCGTTCTGCTGGCGTGCGCATTGGCGCCGATCCTCTAGGGGGCGCTTCAGTCGATTATTGGGGCATGATTGCAGAACGCCACGACCTGAACCTGACAGTGGTCAATCCCAATGTGGATCCCGCTTTCAGCTTCATGACTCTGGATTGGGATGGAAAGATCCGGATGGATTGCTCCTCGCCCAACGCCATGGCTTCGCTGCGGCAAAAGATGGCTCCTGACGAGGACGGGATTACGCCTTTCGATATTGCGACCGGTAACGATGCGGATTCGGATCGCCACGGGATTGTTACCCCAGATGGATTGATGAATCCCAACCATTACCTGGCAATGGCGATTGAATACCTGTACACGCACCGCCCGCAGTGGGGCGCAGATTGCGGGGTTGGTAAAACTTTAGTTTCTTCCTCGCTAATTGACCGGGTAGTAGCCCATATGGGGCGCAAACTGGTGGAAGTACCGGTGGGCTTTAAGTATTTCGTGCCGGGATTACTTTCGGGAACTATCGGTTTCGGAGGCGAGGAATCGGCCGGTGCCTCTTTCTTGCGCAAGGACGGGTCAGTATGGACTACCGATAAAGACGGCATTATTTTGGCGCTGCTAGCCTCGGAAATCCTGGCAGTCACTGGTTCTTCTCCCTCGCAGCTACATCAGCAGCAGGTGGAACGTTTCGGAGCATCCAGTTATAAGCGTTTCGAGGCAGCGGCGACCCCAGAGCAGAAATCCAAGCTCAAGAAGCTTTCTTCCGAGGACGTAACCGCCCTGAAACTAGCCGGGGAGGATATCACCGACAAACTGGTGCGCGCCCCCGGTAATGACGCCGAAATCGGCGGGCTGAAAGTAGTCACTAAAGATGCCTGGTTCGCGGCTCGCCCCTCGGGTACTGAAGATATCTACAAGATTTACGCGGAATCCTTTAAGGGCGATGAACACGTAGATCAGGTGATTTCTGAGGCGCAAGAGGTAGTAGGCGCTGCCCTAGCCTAGAATGCGTAATAGTTGAGGGCGCGGGCTAGGGTTTTCCTCCCGCCCTCGCCACCTTCCCCCGAGACCGCAAGAGCGGAGATTACTTGCGTCTCCCGCCCACCGTAAGCGTTGGGGGCTAGGTTTTTCCTCCCGCCCAAGAATTCGGAAAACGTAGCGGCGTTTCCCGAATTCTTATGCCCACCGCACCTGCTCGGATAAAACCTAGCCCCCACCACGCGCCTGGTACGCGAGATTCCAACCGGTTGCCATGCTGCCCGGATAATTCCCACCAAGCCGGTAAGGGTGAGGATTACTTTTGTCGATCAGGTTAGGCGGGCGTAAGAACTTGGGTAATACCTCGGGTATTACCCAAGTTCTTTGGGCGGGGAGACAAACGTAATCCTCGACCTTAATATCGGGGCGCGAGGTAAAATCTTTCCCCTGCTTCCCAGTATCAACCCCTTAGTTACCGGGAACGGAGCTGGCGGTTGGTGGTGGCAGTCGCGATAGCGGCGCGGGGGTCTTCCGGCCAAGGATGCTTGCGATACCTACCCCGCATTTCCGCACGCACCTGCGGATAGACTTCATCCCAGAAATGATGCAAGTCGGTCACTAACGCCAACGGACGTCCTGCTGGCGATAACATCTCCATCGCCAGATTCACCTTTCCGCCCAGGATTATCGGCGTGGATTGCAGGCCAAAGAACTCTTGTAGTTTTGCTTGCACCCGGGGCGGGCCGCTAGTCACCTCATCTGGATACGTGATAGCGGCGGTACGACCTGAAGGGAGAGTAATATCTCTGGGAACTTCCCTATCCAAGTTACGCCGGGAGTTATAGTCCAACACAGCCTCCAACCAGGTTGCTACCGGTGCATTTAACGCACTGTTTCCAGCGGAAAAATAATCTACCAGACTTAACCAAAAACTTGGATTGTCACGTAAGTCCTTATCGGAAACCGGGGGCATATTTGACAGGTACTCAGCAGCCCACGCCATACGGGCACGCAGATTTCGGGTTTTTGGACTCCAAGGGATAAACCCGAAACCGTCTCGTTGATACTCATTTTCGAGGAGGGACTCAGATTCAAGGATTTGAGCTGGCTCACGATGTAGAGGAATTTCACCCAGGTATTTAGTCTTCCAGGCCGTTATTTTCCCTTTTTGGAACTGTTCCTCGTGACATTCCCGCATATGGTGTTTACCTAGTTCAAGAGCTAACGGTTCAGTTAAGGGAGCCGCAAAACGAATAACATCATTTTTACCTTTACGCAGTCCAACTTCCGCAATTGCTAGCCATTCCGTATTGACCAGAGCATTTGCATTATTTAAACCGGCAGCACCTCCCCCACAAAGTTGATAGACCCCTTGTTTACTGGTTAAGCGCCCTATCTGTTCAGGAAAAGCCGTCGCAACTACTACCCCTACGCTTAAATCACCGGCGATTTCCTGCAAGGTAACCGATTTTTCGCCTTGCTGATTCGCTCCACTTCCTACCCGCTTGCCCGCGCTATATAGAAGCGAAAAATCTTTAACCACCTTACCGGCATCAATATCTTGATAGCGCTGCGCTAGGTTTTCAAAACGGGAACGCTCTTTGCAGTAGTTCGTATCTCCTTGGCGTTCTGCCTCGCAAATAGCTGCCCATAAATCCCCATCTGGACGATGTAAATCCGCCTGCAAAGCCGCTACTACTTGGGCTGCCCTGCGTTTTCCAACCAGATGTGAACCCAGTATTAACGCCCGTGCCAGGCGCGGGTGGGCAGGAATTTGTACTAACTGGCGTCCAAAAGCGGTAATCCGGCAGTCAGCATCTAAAGCGCCGAGAGCCTGCAAATCCTTCTCCGCCTGCTGCCAGGCAGCAGGCGGAGGGGTAGTCGGCAGCGCCAGAACTTCCAGATCGGTTTGCCCCCAATCTGCCAGCTGCAAATAGGTCTGCGCCAAATCACTGCGCAAGATTTCCGGCTGAGTATCGGACTCCATCCGTGCATAAGTTAGCTGGTCATAGGCGCGGATTGCTCGACCGGTTCCCAGGCGCGCGGCGCGTCCTGCGCGTTGAATGGCGGTGGCTTGCGAGCAGCTAAGAGTGATTAGTCCCTCGGAATTGCCACGCAGACGGCGGGTTGGAACTCGTGATAAACCACTGTCAATTACCTGATACACCCCAGGAACCGTCAGTGCCGATTCAGCCACCGAGGTGGCCACAATAATCCGCCCCTCCCCCGGCTCTAGGGCGTCCTCGCTAGCAACAGAGGCGCCCTCAGAAAGTACTTTTGCCTGCTGGCGGGGAGACAACTGCCCGTGCAGGGTCATTATTCTTTCCGGGTGTTTTGCGCGGGTACGTAACGCCGAAGCAATCGCCTCTACATCCGCGATTGCGGGGGCAAACACTAAAGTGTCACCTTGAATACGACGGTTTAACGCCAGATCGGCCAAGTAATCCCGAAATTCCCAAGAAGTTCCGCGCTCACTAATCCGACGCACCCGCGCTGGCGGGGGCGCGAATACTTCTTGCAGAGGAAAAAGTTTACCTTCCGCCTGAAGCACCGGGGTATCCTCACCTAAAACCTTCCGGAAAAGCTCGCTATCTAAAGTCGCCGACATCACCACTATCCGCAGCTCCGGACACAGCTGCCGTACTTCGCAGAGCAGAGCTAATAAAACATCAGTCTCTAAAGACCGTTCGTGTACTTCATCGATAATTACCGTGCCAATACCAGAAACTTCTGGATCTGCCAGCAGCCGGCGCAAAAACAGTCCGGCAGTAACAAAATCCAGGCGAGTATCCTGCCCGCGAGTAGTTTCTCCCCGTACCGAAAATGCGACTTTCGCTGACAGGTTTTGCTTCTCTCTAGGCAGTAATGACTGCAAGTAACTGGCAGCTGCCCGGCAAGCAATCCGACGTGGCTCGGTGACCACTACCCCCGCTGCCATGTCACCATCATTTGCCCGCCTATCCTCAAGAGCCCAGCAAAAAGGAGGAATCAAAGTAGTTTTCCCCGACCCTGGCTCGGCACTAACAATCGCTTTCCCTACAGTTTCGAGTGCGTCTTTGAGTTTTGGCAAAATCTTCGCTGCTGGAAGTCCGGGGGCGAGGGTCTCTGCCTGGGAAAGTGTAAACATGATTCTATTTTGCACCGCCGCCAATAAATCCGAATATCCCTCAGCGCGGTAAAGTTAAAGCAAATCGAATCGTCAAAAAAGCACAATAGAAGCATGGGGTATCGTAAGCAAAACCAATATGCACGGTTATGGAAAAAATCTTCCTGGGGAAGCCGGATAGTCGCATTTTTTACAATTGCCTTGTTAATCTGGGCTTTTGTTCCCGGACTGGGACCAGATTTAGCTGGTCTTTCCCATAGGGGAGCCCCTAAGATTCAGCTACCTGATTGGGGTAAAAGCGCAGATCAGATTTTGGCTGAATCGGTGCAGACTGATTTAGTGAAAGCAATCTCGAAGTTACCGGAAGCTCAATGGAAAAGTGCCAGCGCTTATGACCGTTCCGAATTTGGTATCCGCTGGGCAGACATTGACCACAATGGCTGTGATACGCGAAATGATATTTTACGGCGTGACCTTTCAGCAGTAAAGATTAAACCAGGTACACATGATTGCACGGTACTGTCTGGGACTTTCACTGAGCCTTATACCGGTAAATATCAGCAGTTCCATAAAGGTGCCGAGACTTCATCAAAGATTCAGATTGACCACGTAGTTGCGCTTTCTAACGCCTGGAAAACCGGAGCTAGTAAGTGGGATACCAAGACTCGTGAACGTTTCGCCAATGACCCCTTGAATCTGCTGGCGGTCGATGGAACGGCAAATCAAGATAAGAAAGATAAGGACGCTGCCAGTTGGCTGCCCCCAAATAAAGGGTTTCAATGCCAATATGTTGCTTTACAGGTGGCGGTAAAAAATAAGTGGCATTTATGGGTCACCCCGGCAGAAAAGCGCGCGATGGCTTCGGTGGCGGCCTCCTGCCCCGCGCATCCCCTTCCCGTTGGTTAGCGCGGTTCGGTAATAGTACGCGAGTGTTGTTAGTCCCCTGCTCGCAGGGGTAGATTTTTCCTCCCGCCCAAGAATTCGGAAAACGTAACGACGTTTCCCGAATTCTTATGCCCACCGCACCTACTCGGATAAAATCTACCCCTGCAAACGTACACTCCTGCCAATCTTCTCTCGTATCTTTTACCGGTCGCGGCTCGCACCTCCACCGCACCCACTCGGATAAAATCTTCCCCTGCGAATTTATATACCTGCTGGTTAAATCGCTGTTACGCGCGTGCTACAGCCGTACCCAAAGAAGCCGGTTTTTCCTCCCGCTCTTACCTGACGTGCACGAGCCCGTCTCGGTAAGTTACCGTGATTATTCGTAGCACTTGCCTCTCAGGGGTAGATTTTTCCTCCTGCCCAAGAATTCGGAAAACGTAGCGGCGTTTCCCGAATTCTTACGCCCACCGCGCCTGCTCGGATAAAATCTACCCCTGCGAACACACACCCCAGCTAAGCCACTCTCGTATCTTTTACCGGCCGCGGCTCACACCCCCACCGCACCTACTCGGATAAAATCTACCCCGGCGAATTTATATACCTGCTGATTAAATCGCTGTTACGCGCGTGCTACAGCCGTACCCAAAGGATCCGGTTTTTCCTCCCGCCCAAGAATTTGGGAAATACCCCAGGTATTTCCCAAATTCTTATGCCCACCGCACCCACTCGGATAAAACCGGCTCCTCTGGGCATTAATCCCGATATCTGCCAGCTCCTGCATTCTGCCAGCATCGACAGTAATCAATTGTTGCACCTTCCAAGACAAAAACGCCCTCCACAGACAAAAACACCCTCCCAACTGGACACAGACTCCCCAAATAACCGGAAATTCTCCCAATCGGGAGGGCGATAATGTACCGGGAGGGCGAAACGGGCATCTTCACGGGGTGAACCACAAAACAATTTGATTAAGTTTCTTAACCGTTAATATACTTAACTACATGACTGAAGAAGCTAAGCCAGAAATCAAACGCAAACAACACCTAGAGAAACTCCTCTACCAGTTACATCGCCTGATTTTCACAGCAAATGACCTAACCAATCGGTATTCATCAAAAGTAGGGCTGCACGGAAAAGATGGAGAGGCTCTCTTGCAAATCTGGCAAGCAGAACTATCCGAACAACCCCTATCCCCCTCGCAACTAGCGAAAAAGTTACAAATTACGCGAGCGGCAGTCAGCTATTTGACTGATCGGCTAGTCGATTCCGGATACGTAAATCGCGAAACCTCCGATAGCGACCGCCGTAAAACTATACTGCGCATCTCGGAACTAGGCGGGAAAATCGGACACGATTTTACTGCCCCCATGGAGGCAGGACTAAAGGGATTATTTGCCAATCGCAGCGAAAACGAACTGGCTACATTTAGCGAAATGCTAGGTCAGTTTTTAGATTCTCTAGACACTTCCCCACATCAAGAGTCCTAAAACTTTAGAAACCAAAACTAAACATCAAGGATTATTATGCGCAGCGAGCTAAAAACCCCGAAATCCGAAAAAGTTGAACAGAAAACAGAAAAAAGCGACTCCCAGCTAACCAATACCGACTTTACCGCTCCTAAGCGCTGGAAACTCGTCCTCGTCCTCTACTTAGCAGGAATCGGCATGGGCGCCCTAGATATGGGGATCGTAAACCCGGCTCGTACCGTTATTCAAAACGGGCTCGGAGTCGATGACAAAGTTGGAGTTTGGGTATTTACTATTTACACCCTCGCATATGCGGCAGCGATTCCAGTTATCGGAAAAATCGCGGACATTATTGGCCGTAAACCGGTGTACGTGCTGGCAATTGGGTTATTTGGGCTTGGCTCCCTAGGATGCGGACTAGCACAAGACTTCTCCTCTCTAGGATTGCTGCTGGCTTCACGAGCTATTCAAGCAATCGGAGGGGGCGGGATGGTACCAGTTGCCACCGCGGCAGTAGGCACCATCGTCCCTCCCCCTAAGCGCGGTATGGCTCTAGGGCTGGTAGGGATGGTTTACGGCGTTGCCTCAGTATTTGGCGCCTCTGCCGGTTCCCTAATTCTCGATATTGCCGGTCAAGAAAATTGGCAATGGATTTTCTACATTAACGTTCCCATTGCCATAGTTGTTGTAGGACTGGGGATTTGGGCATTACCAAAGGAAACCCAAGATTCCTCCCGCAGACTTGATTTACCAGGGATATTAGTTCTAGTAGTAATGACAACCTCGATACTATGGGCATTCCAAAACCTGGATTTCACCCAGATTGGCGAGTCCGTCAAAGACCGCAACGTTTGGGTAGCGTTAGTAGTCTTCTTAATCCTGCTACCCCTCTTTTGGGTTATCGAACACCGGGTAGCCGACCCAATTATCAATTTCAAATACTTCGGAAACATAAATGTGGGTTCAACCCTGCTAATGGGCGCCGTTGCTGGCATCTTGATGATGACGGTAATGTTTATTCCTCAGTTTGCAGAGAATTGTTTACGTCTACCCTCGGGAGCCGGAGGCTATCCCACCATCATTATCGGAGTGGGCTCGGCAATAGGATCTCCCATTAGCGGGCGTTTAACCGACCGTTTCGGGCCGCGGCGAATCCTGGGAGTAGGCACTGCAATCTCCACCATAGCGGGCATAATGCTAATCTTCTGGGCAAGCCCCCACCCAGGGATAATATCAACTTCACTATCAATATTTGTGATGGGATTAGGTCTAGGTTTCTTGATGGGCGCACCGCTAACCTACCTAATCTTGCATTTGATTCCCGAGTCTGATGCTAATTCCGGACAAGCAACCCTATCGCTGATTCGTTCGCTGGGAACTACTTTGGCTCCCGCCATTTTGGTGGGACTACTTGCCACCGCGATGGGGGGTCTATCAGGCAAGGTAATGGAGGCAATGCCGGAAATGCCACCGATGCCTACTATGGCTGCCATGGGAAATAGCAAATCTGGAATGCCCCAGATGAAAGCAGATACGGGCTTTAAAATGTCAGATTTACCCGCCCCCATTCAAGAGAAAATCAAATCTGCGGATGTCACGAACGTGGTCGATAGGACTAAAGAAATAGCGAACTATCTGTTTGACCAGCAGGAAGCGAAGATAAAAGCCCAAATGGGAACGGTTCCTCCAGCTGTGGAACAGATGCGAGCTAAGTATCTGCAAGATATTGAATCCCACCGCGACCAGATAGAGACCGCATTCCAGATGGGGTTAAACGAAGGGTTTTCTCGCCTGTTCTGGTTCTATACCATCTTGTCCTTAGCTGGAATATTGCTCCTGGCAGGGCTGCCTTCTAAGCGTAAAATTGATGCCGTAATCAACCCGGATCCTTCTCGGTAACAGCACTCCATGTCCGGGTCTGGCTCGGTAAAAACCCCGATTATTTCGGCACGTAGGGGTGGGTTTTTCCTCCTGCCCAAGAATTCGAAAAATTCCCAAGCATTTTCCGAATTCTTATGCCCACCGCGCCTGCTCGGATAAAACCCACCCCTACGTGCCCACCGCACCCACTCGGATAGAATCTCCCCCTGCGGTAATAAGTTTTTCGCACGCTCTCTTTCCCATCACCATCGCGCCTACTAACTGCCCTGCTCGAACTCCGATAAAAGCCCTCTCGTATGCATATGCGTATCTCAACAAAGAGGAAAATCTGGGTGGCGATAAACCGGCTCCCGAAGAAGGAGAGGGGCTCGGTTCTAGGGGGTGTATCCGCAGACTACTCCCGGAGTGGAAAAACTAGAGGGAAAAATAGAAAAATAAAGCTATGCCCACAACTGCTTTCGGTCCTGAAGTCGTAGCGACCGCATTTCGCGTCGTTGATGTAACCGGCGTTTTCTGCGCAGCCATCATCGGAGCTAAATTAGCTCGAGAACGCCACTTTGATGCCGTAGGATTCGCTACCCTAGCAGTTATTTCAGCCCTCGGCGGCGGCATGGCTCGAGACGTTTTATTACAAAAGATTCCAGTCGCATTTACCGACCCTTTTTACCTAGCGGGAGCATTACTAGGTGCATTAGTGGCATTCTTTTGGCGACTGGAATCTAAATGGACTAATCGGATAATTACCGTTGCCGACGCCCTCTGCCTGGGATGTTGGGCAGCCACCGGAGCACAAAAAACCCTTGCCCTAGGGCTAGGGATACTACCCGCACTTATGATGGGGCTAACCACGGCAGTCGGCGGAGGCATCATTCGCGACATTATGGTTGGTCGTATCCCGCGCGTGTTCGGAGGAGCTAACCTTTACGCCACCCCCGCCGCCCTATCAGCAGTACTAATGGTCATTTTCTTTAAAGCGGGAATGCCGGTACTAGGGATGGGGATTTCTATTATTACCTCACTGATTTTCGTGTTACTGGCACAGTGGCGCGGTTGGACCTTGCCAGAAGCCCCCGATTTCACCATCACACTAACCACTCGCCAATTGCGACAGTTACTGCGTTTAAGAGACTTAAAAATACGCGGCTCCAGAACTTTAGACAAAGAGGACGAAACAGGAGAAATCGACCTTGCCACCGGCAAAAATACTGGCGCTAAGCACGCTCAGATTATAGATAGCCACAACCAAAACGAAACAAACAACCGACCAGAAAGCTAAAACCTTTTAGCGGTAAAACAACTATTAAAGTTGTGTGCCGATAGCTAAACCCAACAGATAAGTAACTCCGGCCGCGCCGTACCCAATAAACAGTTGCCGCAAGGCTTTCGGAGCAGGGTCGGAGCCAGACAGCAACCCGACAACCCCCCCGACTAGCAGTAAAGTTACCCCCACTAAAACCACCGCCGCGATTGCACCACTAAGCGCCGAACACGGCAGCAAAAATGGGAAAAGGGGCACAAACGCTCCGATAGCAAAGAAAGCGAACGAAGAAACAGCGGCCTTCATACCGGTTCCGATTTCTTCATAATCACGATTTTTTGTCCCTAAATTCGCCTGCTCGCCTATTTTTATCTTCGCAAAAGCAGCGGCCGCTTTCCGATCAGCAGTTTGCGCGTCATCCCCGCGCGCTCTAAACACCAACGCTAATTCATTTTGATTCATATTTAGCTTGTCAATCGCATGTTCAGATTCTGGATCTGGCGAGGAAGAAGCTAAGAGTTCAGTTTGAGAACGCACCGACACATATTCCCCTGCCCCCATGGACAGTGCACCTGAAAGCAGACCGGCCAACCCGGTCGCGATAATCGTGGTTTTTGAAACTCCCGTCCCAAAAATCCCTAGAATCAAAGCACAGGTAGAGACTAATCCATCATTCACACCGAAAACTGCGGCGCGAAAACTACCAGAAATAGTGGCACGTTGCCGGGCAGCAAGAGCCCGCACCACCTCGGAGTGAATCTTTTCGTCTGCCACGATTTCGCTGGGAACATCATGGTCAGCTTCGTAATCGTGACGCTGCTCTGCCCGCTGCATCATCGCCAACATAAATATGGTGCCGAAAACTCGGGTAAAAAAGTTCAGCAAGCGTGAACGCAAACTTGCCCGGGGAGCCGGCAATGCGTCCTCACCCAAAAGATTTAACCAATACTGTTCGTGACGCTCCTCGGCAACTGAAAGTTCCTGAAGCACTTCCCGTTCATCACCGAATCGGTGACGAGCCAGGTAGCGATAGGTATCAGCCTCTAGACGTTCTTCCGCGAGGTATTTGCGCCACCGCCGCAGTTGTTTTTTTGAGGTTTCTTGCACCGTACGGTCTATCCCCTTGTCACAAAAGTAGATGTTCTAACTTTTTTCAGGGGTAGAATCTGGCACATCAACCGTTATTTCCTCGATTTGCACGTCCACGAACTCGGGATTTGTTTTATTGGTGACCGGCACTCCGAACAGACGTTCCTTAACCGCATCCGCGATTTTATCGGTTATGGCTTCTCCTTGGCGGCGAAAAACCTCAGACGCTTTTTGCTTTGTAGCCCGCCCCGCCCGGCGAACCTGCGGATTGGAAGTCACTGCATTAACGGTTTTGGCAACCCCACCCTCGGGATTCTCACGAACCTCACGGCGAACTAGCGCGATACCAGCACCGATGCCGAGGACGGTCAATAGTTTCTTTCCCACAGCTATTACCTTTCGAATCGTCAAAAGCGGGCGTGCACTATTCTACCGCAACCACCGTACTGGGCTCCGGTTAAAAAAACTAGCTAGCCAGACTAAGAAAATTCTGGTCATTCTCACAACATTTTTTATGATTACCGGTTTACGGTGGTTATATGAGCGAAATAAACATCGACACGTCACGTGGCATTAGCTTAGCTGCCGATTTCGTAGTTCCGGTTGATTCTAGTAACTGCGCAGTGATTTTTGCTCATTCATTCTTACTTGACCGCCACAATCTGGGTTGGTTCGATATTTTCGCAAAATCCTATCGAGCTGCTGGTTACGCGACTTTACAAATGGATTTTTCGGGATGCGGAAAAAGCGATGATGACGTTGTCAGCTTGGAAAACCAGATTGAAGATTTAAAAGCCGTCGCCGGCTGGCTAGCCGAGCGAGGCTTTGACCAGCAAATTCTTCACGCTGATGGTTCGGGAGCTCTAGCTGCTTTACGCGCCGTCCCGGATAAGGTACAGGCTTTAGTTTTGACGGCACCAATTTTAGGTCCAGCAGAGGTTCCTTGGGAGGACGTGTTTTCCTCCTCCCAACTAGCCGAATTGGAACAGGTAGGACATACTCGTATCCCCAACGATCAGGGGGCTTCCCGACAGTATTTCGTTATAGGTAAACAGACCTTGAAAGAACTGACCATTGTCGATACCGAGAAACTACTGCAAGATATTGCCCTGCCTACTCTGTTCGTAGTTGATCCGCAAACTTTGGCTTCGCAGTGGTTCGCTCCCCTGCTTAATGACCCTCAAGCTTTGTTGCCTCCCAACTGTGAGTTGTTGATTTTAGATCAGCTAAGTCTCTATGGGGTCTTACCCAGTAACTATCGCAAGCTAGATGAGGGCTACGAGGACGCAGATAAGGTTGATTTCTTACGTAACCAAATCCTTACTTGGGCTACCCGCACTGTTCCCCCCACTACTTAAGAAGCGCCCCAATTCAAAATCCGAATATAGGCAGGTTTATCTAGCTTTTAGCCCCGTTTCTAAGCTGCTGCTACTATCTTGATTTACCAGCCATTTTAGCTTTCAGGTAGTTGTCAGAAAAATTAGAGGAAATCTTTAGAAATAGCTTTTAACTGTACTTTTTGCCAAATATAAAGCATTCTTTCAGGTTTGTTTATATTCTCTTCCAGATGCAGTGTTTACCTTTAATATCAGCAATAAGGGTTAAGCGACAAGCGTTTGATATCTCCTTATTTGCTTGAGATGGGGAACAAAGGTTGGGGGCGGATTCCGATACGGAATCCGCCCCCAACTGACATCTAGGATTCAAGGCAAACCCCAAGGTCTATCGCGAATTAAGCGCTACCATCCCAGCACTGAGCTGCCCGGGTTTTGGGTCAATAACAGGCAATTAGAATCCCCCCCCCCCAAAAAAAAGTTTACCCCCAAATAGGCACCACTTGACCTTATAAGGAGGAATACGGGTTAATCACGGCATTAACTCTCCGTCAGACTTGTTGGGCTAATGTCGGGCTAATGCCCGAATTGTTAAGACCCTTCTGCCTAGAAACAAGGCAGAAGGGTCTTAATCGGTTTATTTAACTAAACACTAGGAAACTACCGAGAAAAAACTCTGCTTTCCCTAACGCGTCCTCGTAAAACGAGAGAAACCCCCAAAACGGACAGACCCGACGCAATCGCTAGTAACCACCCAGGATTACTACCGGTAGCTGGAAGCGCCGGCTTCATGATGCCTGGACGCTTTTCAGTTGGCTTTGACATTCCAGGTTTATTTGCACCCGCAGCAGTACCCGGCTTTTGCGGTTTTACAGTTTTATCCGGTGAAGACGGTGAGGGAGTCGAGGTCGCGGGCGGATTGACGGAACCACCCGGCTGGGAAGGATTTGGATTCTCCGGCTTGGGGGCAGCTTTCTGCGCCCATTTCGCATATACCGTCATATCCGTTCCTAGAGTAACCTGGGAAACCTTTTTAGTGAGACCTTGGTCAAGATACCAACCCTCGAAAGTAAAGCCCTCTTTAGTGGGAATATAGTTCTCGTCCTCTAAATCAACAACTGTGTTTTCTGGTTTAGTTACGGATTTAATTTTACTGCCACCATTGGACTCAAAAGTGAGAGTATGATTTGCGACAAGTGGGGGAAGATTAAAAGTTGCCTCGTGTTTGCCGGCATCATATTCGACAGCAGACCCCGCTCCCATGAGGGTAATTTTCTCTTTCGTTAATCCATCAAAGTCATAGCCGGTTTTAGCAGAAAAAAGCTATCTTTATACGATATTTAAACTCATTACTAAAAGTTCCCGTAGCCGCAGACCACGAAGTGCTGTTCTTGTCTTGCTGCTCCAATTTCCAAGACTCAGCGAACACGTTACTGGTTTGTCCACTTATCTGTATTGAGGTTACTTTGTTGCCGAACTTATATTGTGGCACGCTAAAAGAAACCTCTGTTATATGCTTATCAGCTTGATTATCTACCGGAGCCGCCCAAGCTAATTGCGTAAAGCTAAGCCCTATAACCGCTGGAAGAACTAAGAATGCGGACAGCAGCACAGACAGCAACCGCCCAGATACTTTGGTTTTTTGCATCTTTCTCCTTGAAGTGATTTGTAATTACTATTTTAAGATTTTAGGTAAGACTAACTGAATGCTTAATCTACTTATCTCGGCTTAACATTGTCAATTATTAACCTTAAGATAAGCTAGAAAACCCGCGTGGCTCCTTTGAACCGGACAAGCTCACATTTACGTATTAGCGCGAAATGGTGACCTTGCGAACCAATCCTAATACCAGTTTCGCCACTAAAGGCACATAACCTGCACTATCATCAATGACTTGCGCCGCATATAGCCGGGTCACTCGCTAGAGGTATCGCTAGAGAGATCAAAAATCTCGAACAGTAAATCCCCCATATCCACTTGAATGCCCTCGGAAGTGAGATTCTCCAAATCCTCTGGGGTTGAATCCAAAACCACCACTGGACATAAAGAAGAATGCTTAGCTTTCTCAATCTGGGTAACCGAAAAAGTTGTTACCGGATCCCCAACATTTAGTTTCTCATTTTCGACGGCATGACAAGTAAAACCTTCACCCCGCATTTTCACAGTATCGACCCCTAAATGAACAAGCACTATCTGTTCCCCACTGGAAACCATAAAAGCGTGCGGAAACAGTTTAATGAGCCTACCGGAGACGGGAGACACGGCAGTAATCTTGGTTGCCCCCGGATTGGGTTTCACCGCAACCCCTGCACCAACGATCATGCCGGAGAAAACCAAATCCGGTACTTGGCTTAAACCAACGACCCGTCCCGGAATCGGCGAACATATCTGTAAGGACTCTCCCGTCATTGCTTCACCCCGAATCCAGACCAAAACTAACTTCTCTAACTACCCTAGTCCGCCCTCGCCCTCGAGAAAAGCCTATTATTTCCCGAGGGAAAGGATGAAACTTACGTTAATAACGAGGTTAAATACCCCTTTTTCTCCTTACCTAGTAAATACCTAAGCTGCCAGGTAGGGAGCCGCGAGAGGTATCTTAACTGCGTTTTTGAGCGCGACGCTTCACCGTAACCCCGCAAGCGCTCAACAGTAGCGAGACCATTATCATTTCCGGAACTCCAGCACCGGTTTGACCTAGCCCCTGTCTTCTAACCCTTGGGGCAGATTCCTTACCCTTGTCTGACGGTTTCTTCCCTGCCGGAGATGCAGATTTGCTTTCCGAAGGACGAGGATTTGGCTGCTTCGAATTAGGAGTGGGGTTTTGGGGACTAGGGTTCGGGTTCGGCACTATACCTGGGTTCGGATTTGGATTAGGTTCACTCCCTGGATTCGGCTCTCCTCCCGGATTCGGGTTCGGCTCAACCCCTGGATTGGGATTCGGATTTGGTTCTGGCTGCGGTTCCGGTTCCGGCTGTGGCTGTGGATTTGGGTTCGGGTCTGGTTCCGGATTTGGTTCTGGCTCCGGAGCCGGATCAGGCGCCGCCGCCTCCCTAAGCAGCAAAATACTTAAAGGGGGAACCGTTACCTTACCGTTTGAAGTGAGAGCTACCGGGTTCTGATAAACATCCAAACCCTTAATCATCACCTCATATTCTCCCGCCGGCAAAGGCGCCTCCCAAGCCTGGTTTCCGGCATTCACAAAAGCGAACGCATCGGCGCTATCTTTACCGCTCTTAGTTTTTACCGGGAAAGCACTCTTTACGGTATATCCCACATGATTAGTAGCGATAGTCTCCTCACCAGAAATAATTTCGTGCGTGTACTTTTTGTTTACCTCGTCATAGCTACCTTGACGCATAAAATCATATTGCTTACGGAACTGGTTTAAATCCCGGAAAAACTTTACTTCCTTTTCATATTTTTGGGCACGGTCATAGTCGAAAACATTAACCGAGTCCGGGGATTTATAGGAATTATGATCTCCTGCTTTAGTTCGTAAAAACTCCTGTCCTGCATGGATAAATACCGCCCCATTAGCTAAATACTGAGTACCGGTTCCTAGGGCGTGCCGCTGAGCTAGCTCACTGTCAGGGATCGTTGCTGGCAAGCTACCTTTCAATTTATCGAACATAGTGTAGTTGTCATGGGCTTCGTTATAGACCACCGATTGATTCGGACTCAGGTAGTCTCGAACATATTGCGCGCCCTTGATATTGTTTAACAAATCCCACGAGCGTTGCACCTGATTTGCGCCACTAATAAATCCCGTGTGCTTAAGCTCGAAGTTATCACCTTTTACGGTGTCACGATACTGGTCATTAAAAAATGATATTCCGGGTAACTTCTTGGCATTTTCCTGATTAGCTGCTGCTACCCCTGCGGGATGGTTACCCATCTTCCAGCCTTCACCAAGAATCACAATCGAAGGATCAATCTTATTGAGAGCTTCCCGTACCGCTTTCATAGTTTCCACGTCATGAATCCCCATAAGATCGAAACGGAAACCATCAATATCGTAGTTCTTTGCCCAATAGGTAACTGAATCAACGATATATTTACGCATCATCAGTTGCTCAGATGCAGTTTCATTCCCAACTCCGGTGCCATCTTGGAACTTACAGTTAGCATCCATCCGGAAATAATAGTTAGGAACAGTTTGCTGCAATGGGGACATTTCCGGTTTATGTACATGGTTATAAACCACATCCATAATCACCCGCATATCGTTAGCATGCATCGTCTCCACCATGGACTTTAGCTCCAAGATACGCGAGGTAGGATCGGCCGGCTTGGTTGCATACGACCCTTCCGGAACGTTGTAGTTTTGAGGATCATACCCCCAGTTATATTGGGAATTAAACGAAAGGTCACCCTGCTCATCTACGGAACCGAAATCAAAAACCGGTAAGAATTGAACGTGGGTAATACCTAAAGATTTTAGATAATCCAGTCCAGAAAGATTGCCGACCTTGGTTTTAGTGCCCGCTTCGGTTAGCCCCAAAAACTTTCCTTTATTGGTAATGCCGTTATCCGGGCCGATGGTTAAATCACGCACATGGGCTTCATAAATAATCGCATCTTTCATCGAGGTAAATGCGGGCATACGTTTACCGTCCCAGTTATGAGGGACAGTTTTTTCTGGGTCTATCACCACGGTGCGAGTACTATTTGCGGTAACTGCCCGAGCATAGGGGTCAATCGCTTCGTTAATTTTTCCGCCGTCAAAATGGAGACGATAACGATATTGCACACCCTTTTGGTCACCATTAAAAGTAATTTCCCAGGTTCCCTTTTCCCCTTTGGTCATGGCAGTAACTTTTCCGTCCTGGGAATAATTTACGAACTCAACCGCTTGGGCAGTGGGAGCCCACAGCCTAAAAGTGGTTTTTTCGGGGCTGTAAATCGCCCCTAACTCGCCCTCGTAATAGTACTTTTTATTGAATTCGGCAGAATGTAATTCTGTACAGTTATTTGTCGAATCTGGTTTGGGGATATCGGCTTGCGAATAATAGACTTTGGGGTCACCTTGGACAATCCAAACTTCCGCTTTACCCTGGGGGAACTTGGTAATAAAGAGGTCGTCAGGAGTGTTTTTCTCTGCCCATTCGTTTCCTGATTCCGAACGGCGTACAATCAGACCAACTTTTTCAATCCCATTTACATCTTTATGAGTAATCGTGGCGGTATGATTTCCATCGAAATTAACCCGGCTACCGTCTTTTCCGGGAACCCAAGTCCACACATTCCAGTTGTCATACTTATTGTCAGAGCGTAGATAGTGGACGGTAACAGTAACCTCTTTCGGGAGGGTATTCGGGTTTTCGGCAGGTTTTAGCTTGAAGCTGCTGTCTGTTTTTATCTCAATGCCACCGGGGACCGGGATATCTTTCAAATCAGAAGTCTGCCAAGCCCATTCCTTGGTCGCGGTTGAGCGACGCACAATTAGATTTACTTTCTTATTTGGCGCAGGTAGCGTCACTTCGGCGGTCAACCTGCCAGCTGCGTCCTTCCCAGTGAAAGGGGTGGAGTATCCGGCGGCTCCATCGGTACACACCCACAGGTTATATTCCGATTCTGGCACATTAGGGTCAGGGGTGAAGCTAACTGCTAATTTGCAGTCCCGAACCGCTTTGAAAACATCACCTGGTTTGTAACTGTAGCTGCATACATCCCACTTTGTGTAAAGAGAATTACCGGGTTTTACACCGGAATAGGCAGGAGACTCCCACACCCGGTTTTCGCTCTGTCCCGGTTGTAAAGAGGTGGTGTCTGTGCGGTAAACCCGGAAATTCATAGGGTTGCCCGCTGCCAAAATATTGGTATTCAAATATCCGTCAGCTTGCTGACCGGAAAACATTTGAGTTTGTTTGGGCTGCCCGTCAGCCCAGTATTCAACGCGATAGACAGTCAAGGGTTTTTCAACCGTTGGGTCTGGTTTGAAGTTCAGATACATCACCTGATTATTGGAGCCAGCATGAGCTAGCGGGGTAACACTACCTGCTATTACCAACAGAAAGGCAATAAAAAACCTAAATACTTTTCTACTTACTATTGATTTCACTGGTCCTCCTCGACCAATAGCGAATGTGGCGACCTCGCCGGAAACGTTTCCGAAACCATGATAGCCCACTCCAAATAAGATATGAAGATTGCTAAAATGCGAGCTTCCTCACGAACCAGTTACCTCTTGAGGGGAGCTTGGAACCGTCCTAGCTATAAACACTCCACAGGGCAGATATCTTTCCCTTAAAAGGAAGTTCTCTCTGACACGCAGAGGCGGTATTTTCACGAGTGAGTACACTACTCTAAGCCCCCAAGAACCCGACAGCTCAATCGGGAATAAGCTACCAGTGCACCTTTAAACGCATAAAAACACAGCAACTTATCGCATTTAACCAATAGGTTCTTCGAAGAAATCTTCATCGATACTGTAAAGAGTGAACTGCTTTGCCGGGTGGACTGCCACTCCGTAATTAAGCATCAACTCGGTGAGTTTAACCCCATTATTAATCAGAATGATTTTCCCATGTCGATAGTTTTTTGCGGTAGTAACGGCGCGAGGCTGAAAGTCCGAGGTAGTAATAAACACCCCTAAGTTGGCACCACGTGAATCCAAAGAACCGATAAAATTACGGATTTCCGGATCTCCAACTTTATTGGTATCTGCATAACGTTTTGCCTGGATATAGATATTGGTTAGCCCCAATGCGTCCTGGCGAATAATCCCATCAATACCTCCATCACCAGAGCGACCAACATGCTGTTTAGCCCCGTAGTCACCACCGTATCCCATAGCCCATAACAAATCGATAACCGCTTTCTCGAAAAACTCAGGCGAGGAATCTTGCAGATATTTCCGAAGCTCAGTTTCTACTTGCGCATTAAAATCACGCTCGGCATTACTCATTACTTCAATCGGATTACTGCTAGGCTCAGTCTCTACTTCCGCCTCGCCACTTTTCGTCTTACGCTGAGCAATCTCTAGCTGATATTTGACCCATACTTCCCATTCGAGCATATCTTCATCGGTATAGATGGAAAGATTACGCTCGGCAACCTGGAGCCCGGCATCGGTAATCTGGCAATATCCCCGTCGAGGGCGAGTTATCAAACCCGCATAAAAAAGACCAGAACATGCCCAGTTAATGCGATTTTGATAACGAGGTTGCCCGGAGGGAATAAGCTCCTCGCGCACCTGCTCACTTAACCTCATAGAGTCAGCGACAAGTTCGCAGATTTCGCGCACGTGTCGCACCTGACCGTCCTGCAGAACTCGAAGAACTACGGGTCTAAACTCGTCAATAGTTGGGATATTATCTTTACTCATTTTTTACGCCTACCTGGTAATCTTCTGCCATCAAATCGATATTACCCAGCTTTTGCCTTAAGGCGGCGCAGATTAATCTAGATTGGTGGCGGCTGCCAACATTTTTTCCACTGCAGGGCGATATTTTCCGTCTGCGTTCCGGATTTCTCCGCTATCTGCTAGGTAGGTTTTCAAGAATTTTTCTAGAGGACGCGCCAAACCCTGCCCGACAAGGCTGCCGGTACTAGCCTCGATCCCGGCGTGAGCGCGTCCTCCGAAACTGAGAAGCCACATATCCTCCCCCACCGGCACGTCCGCACTCAGGCGCGGCATTGTAAAAGGAAAGTCCAGGTGCTTAGCGCCCAAGCGCCGGTAGAAATCCCAACGCCGCTGCGGATCCCCTCTATCTTCCGAGGGCGCATGGAGCTGCGGATCCTCAATCTCTCCCAGAATCAACAAGGGATTAACGGTAGCTTCCAGAGCAGAAATCGTTTCACGGAAAAGCTTAGAGCCCACCCCATGACCGCGAGTGCGGGGACTGACCGCCAGCCAACTCAGCAAAGTCACTTCCCTAGTTGCCGGCCAGGCTATAGCTGCCCCTAGCGGAAGGGCGCCCTCCCAAGCAGAAAAAACCTGGAACTTCCCCGCCTGCAGCTGAGCGATTAATTCTTCCGGCTCCCCCAGCTCTTCAAGGCCAAAAGCCTGTTCCAAAAGTTCACGAACCAGGACTTCTGACTGCCCCGGTTCCAAGTAGTTTTGATACTCAATTTGCACCCCTCAACCCTAGCCGAATCCTCTAGATAGCCATAGCTGCGGCGGTTATTGGTCGCTGAATCACCTTACAGTTCCCAAGGGTTGTTCCTAGGGATTTTTCTTATTTTTCATATAGGTCGTGTAGGGGGTATCTAAATCAAGAAATGCCACCTCGTGGGCAGGTTTTTGTTTGCTAGGAGGGGGAGGAGTTAGGTAGTCTCCGAACGCCATACGTAAATAAGAGTCGTATCCAATCGGAACTTTAATACTAGATTGACCGAAGGGCTTGCTAATAGCCTTAGAAAACCATTCCTGCCGGTATTCATTCTGCATATAGCCGGGACCAGAAGCTAGTTCAGTCGTATATTCAGAGGTATAAAAATTCCAACTAGCCATTTTCTTTTCACACCAGCGCCAGATTCTATATCTGAGCGCCGACCAAGGAACGACAGTCAGTAATAATTTACTGCCCAAAGCTACCATTCCCCCATGTTTTTCAGGTACGGACTGAGCACAAAACAGAGAAAATACCAGTGCCAAGAGCTTTTGTATCCGTCGAGCAAATGAACCGGGAGGGGGACAGCCATCAAGGGGAAGGATATCCATAGTGAGCCCTTGCGGCATTTTTTTATCAACTTGATAGGTGGTTACCAACGTAGTGTGAGCATCACAAATCTTAGCCATAAGATCGCCGGTGACCATGTTCTTGTGCGAGCGAACATAAAGATATTGTTTATTAGCTGAATCTTTACACCACAAGCGGGCAAGTTTTTCATAATCTGGGCGTGGCATAAACACATCGATATCATCGTCCCAAGGCACAAAACCACTATCACGGATAGCCCCAATACAACAACCACCACAGGCATAATAAAGCAGACCATGGCGGTCACAAAAGTCGGCAAAATGCTGATACATCTGCCAAGACTTAAGCTGCATTTGCCGCAATTCGTCTTCCGTTAGCTCATGTGCCATAAAAGCCCCCAAAATACGAAAAAATCTAAACTATCAAATCCGTCATTGCGACTGTTTAGCGGCTATCACCATATAGAACAGTATCTTCAGCGACCACATCGGCGTGTTCCTCTTCTAAAGCAGCTGGATCTACGTGGGGAACACTGGTGTGGGAAATAAGCGGGTGGAACGGACGTTCGTCCTTTTCGCCCTCGAAATGTAGCACTTCAGTGAGTTTCTCACCTGGGCGCATACCCGTAATTTCAATTGAAATCTGTTTACCGCTCATCTGAATCATCCGTTTTGCAACATCCATAATCTTCACCGGTTGCCCCATGTCGAGCACGAGCACTTCGCCCGCCCGTCCAATAGCTCCCGCCTGAATAACCAGAGCACAAGCCTCCGGAATCGTCATAAAGAAACGTTCCACATCGGGATGGGTGATAGTAATCGGACCGCCATGTTCAATCTGGGAGGTAAAAGTCCAAAGCACCGAGCCACGCGAACCTAAAACATTACCGAAACGCACGCTGACGTAACGCCACCCCCTTTCGGCAACCTGTTGGGAATAGTGAGCCACAATCCTCTCAGCTACCCGTTTAGACCGACCCAGCACGGTAGTTGGTTCAGCCGCCTTGTCAGTAGAGATATTAACTAGATTCTTTACCCCGTATTCGACCGCTAGTTCTACCACGTTCTTTGTACCTAAGACATTGGTTTTCCAGCCCTCTTCTGGATACTGCTCCAACATTGGCAAATGCTTAAGTGCGGCTGCATGGAAAACAACTTCCGGGCGATGGGCTGCGAAAATAGCTCGCAACGCTTCCCTATCGCGAATATCGCATAATGCAAAGTCAGGGGTGTCCAACATTCCAGTGCCATACAAATCGAGTTGCATCGCGTGTAACTCGGACTCATCCCTATCGAGTAAGACCAGCTCTGCTGGACGCAGCATCTTTACCTGGCGACAAATCTCGGATCCGATTGATCCACCAGCTCCGGTAACTAGAACTCGTTTCCCCTCGATATATCCAGATATTTCTTGAAAATTAGTTTTGATTTCCCTGCGGCCTAACAGGTCAGTCACGTTAATTTGGCGGATATTATTCAAATCGACTTTTCCACCCAAAATGTCTCCCACTTGAGGAGCAACCAGCAGCTTAATACCCGCTTCCTTTGCAACCTGTGAATAGGCGGTTTTAACCTCACGTAGCTCTACCTCGGGACTTAGCGGGTTAGGGTGTTCATTGTTAATAGAGAAAATAGCGGTAGTAACCCCAAGTTTTTTAGCTACCTGCGGCAAATCTTTCATTTTCCCCCGTACTGGAACCCCCCGCAGTCGGAGATTCTTTTTCGCCGCGGCATCATCAATCAAGGCCACCGGCATATAGGGCGTTTTCGTATCAACCTGCATCTGATGAATCAACTGCTCACCGGCGATACCAGCTCCAATCACAATCACTGGTTCCGGATCGTCAGCCCCATGACGGCTAATCTTCTTTAAAACTCGCCAGCATACTCGAGCAGCCCCCATGATTAATAGGGCTAAGGCAGGGCTAGCAACCGCGACTACGATACTAACGAAACGCCCTGGATAAAGCAGGGTGAATAGGGCAGCAACTATCCCAGAACAGATAACCAAAGCTCCCAAGCTCACAACTTCTTCAAACGAAGCAATCCAATAGCGATTTCTGTAGTGTTTTGAGACCAGTCCCACACTAATCTGCACAAAGATTGCTATCAGCACAAAAGTAACTATCGCGCACGAATCCAAGTCGCTAAGCACAAAGTTAAATCGAATCCAGGAAATAACTGCTACCGCTATAATCCAGCTAAAAATATCTGTAGCAAGTAAAATACCCCGTCGTAGCCAAGTCGGAATAAACACATATCCTCTTTTCTGCTCACTTAGAAAACCTAGCGCTATTTTACCCCGCAAATCCTAAAAATCTGAGGACAATACTCAACCTAAAAGGATAAAAAGGATTAGTGAGATAATGAAAGTAGAATTTTTAGCTACCAGAAAGGCAAGCATATGAAGGTGCCATTTTCTCCTCCTGATATTCGCCCTGAAGATATTGAGGCAGTAGTTCAGGTATTACGTTCTGGCTGGATTACCAGCGGCCCGGTCGGCGAGGAATTTCGTAAGGCACTAACAAGTTTTTCTGGTACCAGTGACACTATGTTGGTAAATTCGGCAACTGCCGGTTTAAAAAACGCCCTCCGCTTCTTAGGGGTGGGTTCCGGTGATGAAGTAATCGTCCCTGCCTATACTTATACCGCTTCCGCATCAGTGATTGCGCACGTGGGAGCGAAAATTGTAATGGTAGACACCGCGAACGCTGACTATTTCACCACCGCCGAGAGGATTGTGGCGGCCATTACTCCGCGTACTAAAGCCATTATTTTGGTTGATTTAGCCGGAAAGATGGTAGACACCAAGCCGATATATCAAGCTATTGCAGCCGCTCAAAGCGGTTTTTGCCCGAGCACTCCACAACAGGAACATTTAGGACGCATTGCCCTAATTATTGATGGAGCTCACAGCCTGGGAGCAACTGGATACGGAATGCGCGCAGGGCAGGCGGGCGATTTCACGGCATTTTCTTTCCATGCTGTAAAAAACCTGACCACAGCGGAAGGAGGGGCGCTGACCTGGCGTAAAGAAAACCCTCTAGCTGAACAGATTAAACCGTTCATAAAACTGAACACTTTACACGGACAGTCTAAATCCGCTCTAGAAAAAACCAATACCTCTGGCTGGGAATATGACGTCATGTTTACCGGGTACAAAGAAAATATGCCAGATATTTTGGCTGCTCTTGGTTACTCACAGTTACAACGCTACCCACAGACCATGAAGCGCCGTCACCAGATTATTGACTATTACAACCAGGAGTTAGCTCATCTGCCGGTAACCCCGCTAACTCACCGCGGCTTAGACCAAGATGGTCAGCCTTTTTCCAGCAGTGGACACCTTTACCTACTTTCTTTAGACACCCTAGAACTTGATCAAAGAAATGATTTTATTGAACGTATGTTTGATAAAGGTATTTCTTGCAATGTTCATTACAAGCCCTTACCGATGCTAACTGCCTACAAGAATCTTGGGTTTAATCTACAGGATTACCCAAATGCCTACGCTGCCTATTGCCACGAAGTTACCCTACCTCTGCATACTGTATTGACTGATGAACAGGTAACTTTCGTTGCGGAAACTGCCCGCGACACCCTCCAGGAAATGACAAAATGACATTATCACTATCCCGGTTAGCCTATAGGTATTCCTTATGAACAGTAAAGAAATAATCGACCGCTGCCTATCGACTCTCGCTTTAGTTTTATTGAGTCCACTCTTCCTAATCATTGCAGTCGCAATAAAACTTGATTCTCCCGGTCCGGTTTTCTTTCGTCAAAAACGCATAGGACGCGGTGGGGTTCCGTTCAAGATTCACAAATTCCGCACTATGGCTAACAAAATTCCCAAAGTTAATATTTCTGCCACCGGTGATCCGCGAGTAACCAGGGTCGGTCGGATTCTCAGGAAAACTAAGCTCGATGAACTCGCGCAGCTTATAGATGTTTCCCGAGGACGTATGGCATTGGTAGGACCTCGTCCTGAAGTACCCGAATACGTTGCAGAATGGCCGGAGGAACTTCGCAATCTTATCCTCTCGGTTCGCCCGGGGATTACCGATCCCGCTTCGATTGTTTACCGTAACGAAGCAGACGAGTTGGCTCAAGCCCCGGATCCGGAACGCTACTATATAGAGGTTCTGATTCCGAAAAAGACTGCTATGTACGCTGATTATGTTCGCAACCGCAGTCTGTTAAAAGACGCGAAAATAATTCTTCGTACCATCACCACGGTGGTTAGCAAGTAGCCAAATACCTGATACTGTTTCGCGTTAAGCTACCGGCAGGTAAACTTTCTGTCGCCTCTACCCTGCGATGTGATTATTCCTCCTGGATAGGGCGCTTAAAAATTACCCCGGGGCGGGGAGATTTTAGGGTTATCCAAAATCTGGGTTAATCCTCAAAATCTCCCCGCCCCGGGATTTTTAGTCGCTATTCCGCCTCACGTACCATCAGAGTCGCAAGGTACTATTGGCTACTGCTTCCAGTAGTGACGCTGTTCGGATATTCCAACAACATATTCTTCACGAGCCTGCTGAGTGGATTCGATGCGAGAAACTTCCGGCACTACCACGTCCCAGTAGGAACAGTTCGGCGGGTTAGGTCCAAACAGATTGGTTTCAATATGAATCATCACTGCCTGCTCAGATTTCTCTGCCTGGCGATAGGCATCCCGGAACTCTGCGATAGTGTGCACCTTTAGCACCTTAATTCCCCAAGATTCCGCATTCTTGGCGATATCTACCGGCAGCAGCTCCCCGTCCTCGTTATGGGGATTGCCATCACCCATCCGGTAGCGAGTACCGAAACGCTGAGAGCCATGAGATTCCGAAAGCGCGCCAATCGAAGAGAACCCATAGTTTTGCAGTAAAACATAGATAACCTTGATGTTTTCTTGCACCACGGTGGCCAGTTCCATCGGTAGCATCTGGTAGGTGCCGTCACCGACAATCGCCACTACTTCCGAATCCGGCAACGCCATCTTGACTCCCATAGCTGCCGGGATTTCGTATCCCATACAGCTAAAGGCGTACTCTACGTGGTATTGTACCGGGGTCTTTGCCTGCCATAGGCACTGTAAATCACCTGGCATCGACCCGGCGGCGTTAATCAACACATCATTATCGCCCATCATGTCGTTAAGCGCGCCGAACACTTCGGTTTGCGCCGGTAGCTCTTGGTCATGGGCACCGTAACATTCGGCGGTCTTTTCAAACCAGTCTGCGCGCTCATCTGCAATCTCGCGGCTATATTCTGCGGATACCCGGTAATCCCCGAGTACCTCTTTCAAGGCAGCTAGTGCCAACTTGGCGTCAGCTACCACCATTTCACCGGCGTGTTTCGCCGCATCGAACGCTTTCACGTTAATGTTTACGAACCGCACATCCGGGTTCTTGAACTGGGTGTGGGATGCGGTAGTGAAGTCCGAGTAACGAGTACCCACCCCAATCACCACATCGGCTTTGTCTGCCAAATGGTTCGCACTATTAGCCCCGGTAGAGCCGACGCCCCCCACGGCGCATTCATGATCAAAGTTGATGGCGCCTTTACCCGCCTGGGTATCAGAAACCGGGATTCCGGTCGCGCTCGCCAAATCGCGCAGTTCCTGGGAGGCTTCCGCATAAATCGTGCCGCCGCCGGAAATAATCAAGGGACGCTTCGCCGACTTAATGATCGCTGCCGCCCGCGCCATCTCGGTTTCAGATACTGCCGGACGGCGCACATGCCAAACCCGCTTTTCAAACATTTCTACCGGCCAATCGAAGGCTTCGGCCTGTACGTCTTGTGGCATTGCCAGCACTACGGCTCCGGTTTCTGCCGGGTCGGTGAGGACGCGCATGGCGTTCATCAAAGAGGGCATTAGCTGTTCGGGACGGTTAATCCGGTCGAAGAAACGCGAGACGCAGCGGAAAGCATCATTAACACTCACGTCCAAAGAACGTGGATCCTCTAACTGTTGGAGCACCGGATCTGGGTAGCGGGTAGCGAACTGGTCAGAGGGCAACAGCAATACCGGCACCCGGTTAGTGGTGGCCAGCGCCGCGCCAGTCACCATATTCAAGGCTCCCGGCCCAATCGAAGTGGTAACCGCGAGCGTCTGCAAGCGATTCTTGGCTTTCGCGTAGGCCGCGGCTGCGTGGACTGCACCCTGCTCGTTGCGCGGCATATAGTATTCCATTACTCCCCCATCTGGGGTGGAATCTAGTTCGTTTTGCAGCAGCGCCTGCCCGATACCGCACACGTTTCCGTGTCCGAAAATCCCGAAAGTGGCGGGGATTAGCCGGTATTCTTTGCCGTCGCGCTCGGAATACTGGTTGATTAAGAAGCGGATTGTCGCCTGCGCGGTCGTTAGGCGAACGGTCTCAAATTTTGCCATCTTTAGTCCTCCTTGATGGTGGCGTTGGTCATGGGCAGACGGGGGTCGGCTTCGCCGCCACCCCAATCTTCGGTGAGCCAGACATAGTCGGGATCAATGGTTACTAGCCAGGTCGCGTCCTCGGCTGGACCAGCCATTACGTTCAAATAGTACAGGTGGTATCCGGGGGCAGCCACGGACGGACCGTGCCAACCGTGCGGCATTACTACTACATCCCCGCTGTGCACCTCGGCGCACAAATCAATAGTGTGTCCTTTAGAGGGGTAGATCCGCTGCAGAGCCATTCCGGTAGTGCCGTTAGCGGCTGGTTTTACCTGGTAGTAATAGATTTCTTCCAAAATCCGTTCAGTTTCGGAATGTTCATCATGTTTATGGGGAGGATAGGACGACCAGTTGCCACCGGGGGTAATCACTTCGGTGACTAGCACGTGGTCTACGTCTACCGGATTGCCCATCGTGTAGTTGTGGACTTCCCGGGTACAGTCACCTTTGCCCCGAATCATAGAGATGACTTCATGCTTGGGGCAGTAGCGCAGCGGTTTTTCGTTCTTGGCTACCGAGCTGGGAAGCGCAAACCGCCCGCCTTTTTCACTGCTCACCGTAAAGGTGGTGTTAATCGGTACGTACAGGTAATCGGTGATTTCTCTCCAAACATCTTTGCGACCTTTGATTTCGAAAGTTTCGCTGCCAACCGTAACCGTGCAGCCGCCCTCGAGCGGTAAAACCAGCAGTTCCGAGCTTGACGAGGTAACCTCCTGGCTAGCTCCGGCAGGCAGATTCAAGACCTTCAGTCCCGAGAACTCCCAACCAGCTTTTTCGGGGGTCAAATCTAGCTCAAACTGAGCGTTTTTTAACTGACCGTCGCGGAATAAATAGTTTTTATTATCGCTCATAGTAAACCTACCGTCTCGTCTACAGCCTGCGCCACGTCGTCGCCGACCGGGAATAATAGTGAACGTCCGATAACCAAGCCTAAGACATTTGGTAAGCGTAAAGCGTTACCCCATGACTGCAAGGCTGCGTCAGGATCGTTTGATACTTCTCCCCCTAGAATCAGAGAGGGAAGGGTGGTGGCTTCCATCACGCGTTCCATTTCGGCAACGCAAGGAAGTTTTAGCCAGGTATAGGCGCTGGTACGCCCAAGTCCGGAAGCGATAGTGATTGATTTTATTACCGCATCGGCGGTGAGGACGTTGCGTACGTTTTCGGCTGAACCAACCGAAATAAATGGCTCGACCATGGCCATGAGTTTGCGCTCTGCCAGTTCGTCTATGGCGCGGGCGCTCGCCTGCAAGGTGGCTACGGTACCCGCGTCTGCATAGTTAATCCGGGTTAGCATTTTCCCCCCGGCGAGACCGGCTTGCTCAATTCCTTGTGCATCATAGCAGTTGAAACGGTCATCCATTCCGAAAGTGGCTCCCGCTAGTCCGGCACGGTTCATCGAGCCGAACACTATTTTATTATCGAGCGCCCCTAGTAGGGTTAAGTCCTCAATCATGTCGGAAGTGCCCAAGAACCCGTTTACTCCGGGGCGGGCAAGTGCCTCACAACAGCGTGAGAGCAGTTCTTCTCTATCTGCCATTGCGGCCAGGTCACTTCCAGCCCCGAGTGCTCCGCGCGCGGGATGGTCACAGGCGATAACCATTAGTTTGCCTGAACAACCATCTTTTCCTTGCAGCACTTCTTTTAGCCTGGGGCGAGGACGGTCTTTTAGGGCTTGGCTGATTCGTTCCGGCTCAAAGGCGCGGATTTTAGCGAGTTTGGATATTAGTTGTCCCACAATATTACCTCTTTGTAACGATTGGCGCGGAACGCGGGTTTTTGGCAATCATGTTTAGGATTTCCGGTTCGGAGGGCATGGCGGTGGAGCATTCTAGTCGGGAGCTTACGATTGCTCCGGCGGTGGAGGCGGCGGAAATAATTTGGGGTAAATCCCAGCCGGAGAGTAGCCCGTGACATAGCGAGCCTCCAAATGAATCGCCCGCGCCCAGACCGTTGGTGACTTTTACCGGGGTGACTGGGACTTCGATACGTTCTTCCCGGGTTTTGCACAGGGTTCCTAGCGGACCTTGTTTTACGACTGCGATTTCGATTCCTCGCTCTAGGAGGGCGTCGGCGGCGCGGTCAGGTTCGGTTTCTCCCACTGCGATTCGACATTCTTCTTTGTTTCCGACGGCTACCGATACTTTTTCTAGTATTCGGTCTACTTCACGGTGAGCGGTTTCTTCATCGGTCCAAAAGTTTTCTCGGTAGTCTAAATCGACGATTGTCCATTTTCCGGCTTCCCCTAAATCTCGCAGGTCAAGAGCGTGATGGTGGGCGCTGCGAGAGGGTTCTTCGGACAATCCGGTCACGGATATCCAAAATATCTTGGCGGCTTTTATTGCGTCCTCGGGAATGTCTTCTTTCGTTAGCTCCAGGTCGGGGGTGGAGGGCTCGCGGTAAAAGTAGAGGGGGAAAGTGTCAGGAGGGAAGATTTCACAGAAGGTGACCGGGGTGGCCAAGGCCGGGTTTTCTACCACGTAGGTGTCGTAGACGCCCAGGGAGCGCATCTCGGAGCGCACGAATTTTCCGAAAGGGTCTTTTCCTACTCCGGTAATAATTGCGGAGGAGTGGCGCAGTTTAGCGGCTGCTACTGCCACATTCATGGGGCTGCCACCGAGGAATTTTCCGAATTGTTCTACCTTTTCTAGTCCTACTCCGGTCTGTAGGGGGTAGATATCTATTCCTGAACGTCCGATGGTGAGCACATCCACGACTGGCATCTTGAAAGTGTTCATATCAGCTTTCCCTTTGTTGTTTATATTGACTACATTGTCTGGGTCTGCCTAGAGATAAAACACAAACCCCTTATTTGTACTAACATTCTAGCAAAGATTTCGCGACAGGAAAAGCCTCTACCCATAAACCATAAACACAAAGTGCGCTCTCCGGCGATTATCCCGCACGAACGGCAGTTAGAACGCAAAATCTGTCGAAATTATTAACTTTAGGTGTATTCTGCTTAATGTCAGTCTTAATTAACATTACACGTTAAAATCATCTGGTAATGCAGATTGGAAAAGGAGATTGCAATGGCAACCCCTAAGACCTACATAACAAACATTGACCTTGACCATAACTCCCCGATTCCTCTGTACCACCAGATTTCCGAACCGATAAAAGAACTCATTTTGAACGGAACGATTCCGGCAGGAGCCAAGCTAGAGGACGAGCTTTCTATGGCTTCCCGCCTGGGAGTTTCCCGCCCTACCGCCCGTCGCGCTCTGCAAACCTTGGTGGATTTGCGCCTGGTGGTGCGCAAACGCGCGGTTGGCACTATAGTTGCCCCCAAGGAAATTCATCGACAAGTTAAACTGTCTTCCCTGTATGACGATTTAAAAGAGTCTGGCCAAAAACCCACTACCCAGGTTATTTCTTATACGGAAGTCCCTGCCGACGAGGACGTAGCCAGAGATTTACACCTCAACAAAGGTCAGAGCGTAATCCAGGTAGTCCGTTTACGACTAGCAAATAACGAGCCTTTGGCAATCATGACCAACCACCTGCCAATTGATACCGCCCCCAGCGAAAAGGAACTACGCTCGGGTGGTCTCTACGAGACCATGCATAAACATGGGCATGAAGTATTTTCGGCACAACAAACGATTTCAGCCCGTAAAGCCAGCCTTGAGGAGGCAGAGACCCTGCAAGAGCCACGCGGAGCAGCTATTTTGAATATGCGTCGCATCTCTTATAACCAGTCAGGCAGACCAATTGAGCTTGGCGATCATGTCTACCGAGCCTCTCGCTACAAGTTCACTATTAGCCTGTAGTTTTTCGCATTTCGCCAGTTATCAGGACGAGACCGCGGGGACTCCACCCCCGCCACAACGCTCCTTCCTTAGGGACACCGGGAGTTTGTCAGGTCTAACCAACAAGGCTATCAACCCCTTTGATTACCGACCCTTACTCGCATCAGTCCATATAAAAGCAGATTTAATGCCCTAAATATGATTACTGCCACCAAATTCTTTGCTCTATTGTTATATCAAAGTCTTGACGCTTAATAGTTTTTCCCTTACCCTGGAAGATAGCAGCACCGATGGCGGTGTCAAGCAGTTTCAAGGAGACAAAATGAGCGAGATTAAACCAGTATCCGGTCCGTTATTAGATGCAGCCAAGAATTCTAAAACTGCGCTATGGAACGATTCTTCCGACCTAGAAGAACTACGGCAGTCAATTTCTTGGGGCGGGGTAGGCGCAACCTGCAACCCCACTATCGCTTACACCACCATTTCTAAACATTTAGATATTTGGGCCCCCCGGATTAAAAAGATTGCCGAAGATATGCCCACCGCCACCGAGTCCGAAATCGGTTGGCAAGCAGTAAAAGATATGTCTATCGAAGCCGCAAAACTGCTGGAACCGGCATTCAAAGCCTCCAATGGTCGTAACGGTCGCCTCTCGGTACAAACCGATCCGGCGAACTACCGCAACGCCCAGGCATTAGCCGACCAGGCAGTAGAGTTCTCTGAAATGGCTCCCAACATTGTGGTAAAAGTACCTGCCACCAAGACCGGGATTGAAGCTATTGAGGACGCCACCTACCGCGGCGTATCCATGAACGTGACCGTCTCTTTCTCGGTAGCGCAAGCGGTTCGTTCCGGCGAAGCCATCGAGCGCGGTCTACAGAGACGCGAAGCCGAAGGCAAAGACGTTTCCCAGATGGGACCGGTAGTTACCTTGATGGTTGGTCGCCTGGACGACTGGCTGAAGATTTGCGCTAATCGCGACAAACTGGTGCTAAATCCCGGACACCTGGAATGGGGCGGAATCGCTGCCGTAAAGAAAGCGGTCGCCGAATTTGAAAAGCGCGGTCTTAGAGCCCGAATGCTGGTAGCCGCCTTCCGTAACACTATGCAGTACACCGAGCTAGTTGGGGGAGATATCGTTATTTCTCCGCCTTTTGCTTGGGCAAAGCGTATTCAAGAATCCGATTACAGCTATGAAGATCGGTTTGAACAGCCAGTATCAGAAGAAATTATGGAAACCTTGATGAAGGTGGAAGATTTCCGCCGCGCCTACGAGGTAGACGGCATGAGTGTAGACGAGTTCGCTACTTTCGGTCCCACCGTGCGGACGCTGCGCGGATTCCTCAAATCGAACACCGATTTACAAGAACTGGTGCGGGATGTAATTTTGCCTGCGCCAAAAGAAAAGTAGTTCAGCGTAGTTAAATAACAACTAAATAGTTTTATGGTCGGGGGCGAGTTTTCTCGCCCCCGACGTCGCATATCCGCCACAGTATCCAGTCAGCTACTGCGATTACAGTTGCACCAAAACACCGGGCACTCTTGATAGAGCCACGAAGGCGACATTAAAGGGCTAATGCCAAAAACATGAATCGGCGGGGTCGGATTTCTCCGACCCCGCCGATTATTTAACAGCTACTGTTTACGCGGCAAACCCCGCATAAACGAGGCTAATAACTAGCGCTCTACCTTTGCCAAAATATCTCGAGCAGAAAGAATCAAGTATTCTTCGCCACCGTATTTAACTTCGGTGCCGCCGTACTTGGAGTAAATAACGCTGTCGCCCTCGGCAACATCCATCGGAACCCGGTTACCCTGGTCGTCGATGCGACCTGGGCCTACGGCGATTACTTTACCTTCCTGCGGTTTTTCTTTGGCAGCATCGGGAAGAACCAGACCGGAAGCGGTCTTTTGTTCCGCCTCTGCCTGCTGAATCACGACGCGATCTTCTAATGGTTTAATGGAGACTGACACTGCAGACCTCCCTTTCTTTATCCAAAAAACTTTCGGTTGTTGTATCGGAGCGTTGGCGTCGCGGGTGCCATCTTTCCGATACTGTTTCAGAGTCTCGCAACTCCAAATGCACTATTTAGCTTAAGTGCATTCTGGCACTCAATCAAGCTGAGTGCCAGTTTATGCTTACGCCCTGCGCGAATATGCGGCTGCCGAGGTAGCTTCGCCAATACCTAAGTTCCTAAATCCTCAGTTAGACTAAAAACAATAGAGGGAGAAAAGATGTTAGCAGCCAAAACGCCACTTAGCTTTCGCGAAATGAAACAGCTAACCTCCCACTTGCCACCTTGCGAAGATTCGATGATTTCCACGCTAACTACCCAAGAAGGATGGGAGTTACTCCAAAAGTATCCTCACCCTTGCCAACTAGAAGCCCCAATGATTGCGAAACAGCTACGTAAACGCTACCCCGCCGCCCTGGTTGCCTCTTTACAAACCCAATGGATATTGCGGGAAAAAGCCCAAATAAAGCTCGGTGACGAAGCCAAAAATAAACTATTTACCCGCGAAGGTCTAGAACAAGCTAGCAGAAAAATAGTATCTATACAGCGGGCAAAACGCTTTACTGATGCCGGTATCGACACCCTAATCGATGTCGGGTGTGGAATCGGCGCGGACTCGATGCAATTAGCATCTAGCTGCCAACAATTGCGGGCAGTAGATATTAGCCCCACTGCCGCCACCTGCGCAGCACTTAACCTTTCTGAGATACCTTCCGCGCAAGTCTATTGCGAGAGCGCACAGCAGGTAACCATCCAAAACCCCCTGCCCGCCCTATTTTTTGATCCTGCCCGCCGCCTCCCAACCGGACGCGCCCTCTCCCCTGATTCCTGGTCACCCCCACTTTCAAAAGTCCTTGCCTGGGGAGGACGCGCATCGCATTTAGCGGTAAAAATGGCGCCCGGAATCGACCTTAGCTATTTACCAGATAATTACCATGCGCAATGGGTTAGCGTAGATGGGGACTTGGTTGAATGCGCCCTCTATTCCCTGAATTTAGCCCCCGAAGGCGCGGGACGCTCTGCGCTGATTATTCAGGGTAATCAGGTAAAAGAGTATTTATGCGCTAGCGCTTCCCGCCCGGGAGATAACCATGTGCAAGTTCCGCCCGCATCCGGCTTAGGAGATTACCTGTTCGACCCTAATCCCGCGATTATTCGCGCCGGAATTATTCCCGACCTTTGCGAAAAAATACTGGCAGCGCCCATAGCTAACGGGATTGCCTATCTGAGCGGGAACAGTATGCCCCTTCCCGAGGATTCGTTAGCCACAACTTGTTACCGCATAGTTGAGGATTTACCGCTGAAAACAAAAACCGTCAGTTCCTATCTACGCACCATCCAGGCAACCCGCCTGGACGTGCTAAAACGTGGGGTCATCCTCGATATTGCGAGCTGGCGCAAAAAAGTAATGCCCAAGAAAACCAGAGGATTCTCGCCGCGAACCGTGACCGTAGCACTCACCCGGGTAGGCGCAGGTCATCGTTGCTTAGTATTGGAGCCCTGTAAATAGCCGCTTATCCTAGCTTGTTTTACCTATCACCAGGAGTGAGCGGTGATAGGTAAAACACCCTGGTTAGCGCAGGGCTAGGATTTAGGCTCCACATCGTCAGGCGGTTCTACCGTTACCGATGGCTCATTGGAATCGGTTTTCCGCGCTTGTGAGCGTTCCTGCAAACGCTGCTGAGCCTGTTTAGCGTATTCACGCCCTTTCTCAACCGCCTGTTCGGCATATTCTTTGCTTTTTGACGCGGCTTGCTCCATGTAGGGGCGCGCCTTTTCCATGGTTTCTTCCGCGTACTCTTTACCCTTCTCAGCGGCCTGTTCCATATAGGGGCGCGCCTTAAGCACATAGGGGCGTGCCTTTTCTGCCACCTGTTCCACATATTCTTTGCTTTTTTCAGCTGCCTGATCCATATAGGGGCGCGCTTTCTCTAGGGTTTCTTCCGCATATTCGCGTCCCTGTTCTACTAAAGGTTTAATCCGGTCAGCGGCTTTTTCAGCAGCTTTTTCAAATTCCGGGCGCATCTGGTCAAATGATTTCGCCATGTTTTCTTTCACCTTTCGATAGATGCTTTCCGTTTCTGCCCTTTTTCCTTGGGCATTATTGCTTGCGGTCTGGGATTTTTCCGTATCGTTGTGGCTAGGAGCCATATAAATCTGGGTGAGCGCCATCTGAGAGTCAGGGCCAAAATCTGTCGGCGAGGGCGGCATTCCCGCTTTCACTAGCGCCTCGCCTAGGGCAGCAATTTGAGCGCCATTGTCGGTACAGAACCGAATCGGAGGAATCCGCACGGTTATCCCCGCCGATTCGGCGCGCTGGGCGAGGAGTTCGCGCAGACGCGAGTTAGCGGAAAAACCGCCCCCCACCACGATCTCGCGGCAATCAAAATCCTGAGCCGCCTGGACTGCTTTCTTGGTCAGGGAATCATTTACTGCTTCGGAGAATCCGGCGCAAATGTTTTCCCGGTTAATGCTTTCCCCGGCCGCCTCTAGACCCTCGATATAGCGGGCGACCGCAGTTTTTAGACCTGAGAAAGAGAAATCATAGCGGTGACGCTCTTTGTCTTTACCGGCCGCCAGTCCCCGCGGGAAACGGATAGCTTCCTTATCCCCCGCCTGCGCCAAGCGGTCTACATGCGGACCTCCTGGATAGGGCGTATTCAGCAGACGCCCTACTTTATCGAAGGCTTCCCCGGCGGCGTCATCCAAGGTACCGCCAAGTTCGGTAATATCGCGAGCCAGATCGCGCACCAGCACCAGATTCGAGTGTCCACCCGAGCAAATCAGCCCAATAAAAGGAGGATTAAACTCCCCTTCTACCAGGGCATCTACCGCCAGGTGTCCGATTACGTGGTTTACGCCGTACAGCGGTTTATCTAAGGCGAGTGCCAAGGCTTTAGCCGCCGAAATACCTACGGTCAGCGAGCCTACTAATCCCGGGCCTGCCGCGCAAGCAATCGCGTCTACCTCGCTTAAGGCCACCCCGGCCTGTTCACAGGCAGCCTGTAAAGTGGGCAGGAAGGATTCCAGGTGCGCCCGGGACGCAATTTCGGGGATGATTCCGCCGTAACGAGCATGTTCATCCATCGAGGTGGCAGTACAATCTGCCAATAGTTTTCCCCCGCGCACCAGCGCCACGCCAGTCTCGTCGCAGGTAGACTCGATTCCCAATATTAACGGCTCACTCATACTCCCATTTTACCCACACCTAGATTTGCGACCTAACGATATCGCCTCTAGCTGTAATAACTCTCTTGGAATATGATTCGGACATTGCCTCCGCTGACAATGAGACTTTGCCAAAAAACAGGACATTGGGTCTAAAAACCAGGACATTGAATGGGCAGGAATACGCAAACCTCAGCTAAAATGACACTAGCAGCAGGAGGTGTGATGACAGATAGAGGCGGGATTGGGGAACCCAAAGAGGATCCATTTGCCCATTATGTACGCCAGGGATCCCCGTCTCAACGCGCTCTGACTGCTGCTTGGCAGGCAGGAATTGGTTTACAAGCTGTAGATGGTTTAGCGCCCTCACCGTATCTAATAACTACCGCTAGGAGCTCCATCGAAGGCGAAATCACTTTAGATGAAGTTCAATGCCTGGTTAATTCCTACTATCAGCAAAACCCTCAGCGAGGCGTAAAGCGAGTTGAGGAGGCAGACAAAGTAGCTACCCGGGTTGCGCAAGTATTATCTGAGGACGGATTCGTCTTCTCGGCTGCGCAGTATCTGGCGATACACCGCCGGCTTTTTGCAGGAATCTATCCTCAGGCCGGAAAAGTTCGCACCTACAATATCTCCAAGCAAGAATGGGTGCTGGACGCAGATACTGTCACCTATGGGAATGCTGCCGATTTAATGGTTACCCTGGAATACGATTTAGCTTTAGAGCGCGCTTTTAGTTACCGAGGGCTGAGTACCGCCGAAATTATTGGACACCTAGCTTCCTTTGTGGCTAGATTGTGGCAAATCCACCTATTCGATGAGGGAAATACCCGCACGACCGCCGTATTTTTCATCAAGTATCTCCGTACTTTGGGTTTCACTGTCGATAACACCGCTTTTTCGAAACATGCCTGGTATTTTCGAAACGCTCTGGTGCGCGCGAACTACGAAAACCTGACTGCTGGGATTCACGAAACTAACGAATACCTAGTCAAGTTCTTGCAAAACTTGCTGCTAGGAGAAGAAAATGAGTTGAAAAATCGGTATCTGCATATCAGCGGTTTAGTTAGTACTGCAGAGAATCAGGCTTTTGAGTCTGACAGGCAGGAAGTTTCCCCGGAAACTCAGGACATTACTTCCGCTGACGATGGGACTTTATCGAAAAAACAGGATATTGGGGCTAAAAACCAGGATATTAGACTAGAAAATCAGGATATTGCCTGGAAAGGTCTTAGTCCAGTCTCGGCTCGGCACGCCCAAAAACTCTACGATTTCTTCGGGAATGAGGGCGTTTTCTCGCGTTCGCAGGTAACAGAGATATTGGGGATAACCCCCTCCCCGGCCTCTGAACTTTTGCGGAAACTCCTGGCTGCCTCCCTGATTAGTAAAGTTAAAGGCAAAGGAAAAGGCAAGTACCGTTTCACTCCCCTTCAGCCCGAGGGCGGGGCTAACTAACTATTTCTCCCACCGAAGTAGCGCGGGATTCCAGGTCATTTTCCCTAAGCGCATCTTAACTGCTGGACTAAGTAAAGCTTCAGCGAGCTTTACTGCTCCCCTAACCGTTTTCAGAGACTCAGGTAGACCAGTTTGTAACCACATTTTTTCGTACTGCTTTTCTTGTGGCTGTCCCCACTCTTCTGGAATCTGAAAGCTTTCAGGCAAGGCGATATGGCGTACGGAGCTTGTCCACCTTTTAAGACAAAGGTGGTATTTTCCGATGAAAACACGCGACAAAGAAGTCGATGAAAATAGAAAGATGTTACCGCACGACCGGTTTCAGCTGATGACTTCGCAGCCGCTGCTTTAATGGCCATTTCAAGGGCTGCAGGGCTGTCATATTTAGCCATCTTTCGTCCTTTCGCTAAGTCCTGCTTCGGAGAGCAAATCTTTATAGATTCGACTCGCCTTTTCTTCCTTATACTGCCCTTTTAATAGGTGTTCAAGCATGGCAAAGTTAAAATTTCGATTGGCATACCAGGCATCATGTAAAGCGTTTCCGATCAAAGAAAAATCTTCATTATCAAGCATTAGGTCAAAAATAGTGCGTTCGGGGCGAGTAACCGGAATGCCCTTTACGAACGCGACCTGGCTGCGGGAAACATTTCGTCTACCGAAGTTTGCAGCGCGATTTCTGGTGTTAAATCTTTTTGGCGAATACAACCGATACGTAGACAAATGAAAATCACCGACTTCTAGCAATGATGCCGCCGTAGAGCCCCCCACTACCACGCCATCCCAAGTCGATGTTTTCATGCGCTCATAGGTGAATTTTGCGGGATTAGTCAGTTTCCATACTGCTATTAGCTCATCCACATAAGTTACCCCCGCTCCCACCATGCGATAGGCGCCGCGCATAATTCTTTCAAGCCGCCCCGCCTTCACCGCGTCATGTAGCGCGTCCCGAGGTATCCCGGTACGCTCGGCTTGCGCAGTGGTGAATACCCCCTCAGATTCTGATAGCTGCGCAATAGATGCGACCCAATTTGAAACTTGCATGTTGCAATTGTAGGCTATTTCCCGACATTTGCAACAGGTTATCGCTATTTCTTGGAATTATTTACGAGGGCGAGGGTGGGGTTTAGCGTTTATCGGTAAATAACGGGCTAAGTAACCTTACGGTAAGAGGGTGACCATCATTCTGGAAAGCGCAAAGGCGGGCTCGGAGATTTTTCTCCGAGCCCGCCTTAAAGTTTTAGCGAACTGCTAATTCTTTTCAGTGTCCACAGCTGTTAGCTGCCATGAAAGCTCTGAAAAGAACTACTTGGTATCGCTTTAGCTTTGCCGACGCCTGGCGGTCAAAGTACCCATACCGGCGATGGTTAATGCCAATGCCAGCAGGGACAATCCCAGGATGGGAGCACCGGTCTTTGGTAGACCCGAACCGGGCACTACATCTTTTGGACCAGGATTAGCCGACTTGATAGTCACCATAGTTTCAACCTGGGTGCTGCCGGGCTTCTTGCCTCCATCAGGTGCAGTGTAGTCAATCGAAATAGTGACCTTTTGACCAGTTACTATCTCGGTAGGCGTACCACTAATCACACAAGCGGAGCGTTTTTCGTCCCACTTAATGTTCAAACCTTTAGGCAGTCTCTCGGCTTTGCAGCTAGTAATCGTGGCTTTACCAGGATTATCTACCGGAACCACCACCGTGGTTAGCGGTTTATCTTTCTGCCCCTCGATATTGGGAATAACCGGGACGCTGGGCGCTAGCGCGCAACCGTTCTTATCGACTGCGGCGCCTTTCGGGGTGTTAGCGCATTTGTCCTGTTTGTCAGCTACGCCGTCTCCGTCACCGTCTTTTGCAGGATCGGTAATAGTAACGGTGGTTTCGCCACTTGCTTTCCCTCCAGGATGCTGATCGGTCTTATCTTGCGGAGTGTAATCGACAGTAATCGTAACTTTCCCGTCGGTTACCTCTTCAGTGGGGGTACCACTGATTACGCAGGCTTGTTTGCCCTCGTTCCATTCGATAGTTAGACCGGCAGGTAATCCCGTGGCCTGACAGGCGGTGACCTTGGTTTTACCGGGGTTCTTTACCGGCACATCAACCGGGTCGATCGCTTTGCCTTTTTCACCGGTAATCTTAGGTGCGTCCGGCAAGCTGGGAGCCACTGAGCATCCATTCTTGTCTACCTTGGCATCTTGGGGGGTTCCGGCGCATTTATCTTTATCGTCGGCAACACCGTCACCATCATCATCACCTGGTAGGGCAATCTTGAACTTGGCGGTCACCTTATCGGTAGTGCCATCCTTATAGGTGACTTTCACCGGGATCTCGGTGTTTCCTTGAGCTGGTTTATCCCAGGTAATAATCCCGGTCTTAGCATCAATGGACACTCCCGCAGGTGCGTCCTTACCCAGGGCAAACTTGGTTCCTGCCGGAGCCGCAGTTTTTTCGTCCTTATCTTTGGTGGTTACTTCATCAAAGAGCGGAGCCGCAGAAACCGCTGGCTTACCTACCTGACCATTAACATCAGCATAGGACGGATTCCAACGGTCAGCTAAGGTACAACCGAATTCGTCTACCTTATCTTTATCGGCAGCCGGAGTACCAGGACACAAATCGTCCCCAGCTTGCGGGTTCTCCGGATCAACCGGATCTGGCTTACCGTCACCGTCTTTATCGGTACGAACTTTAACGGTCACGGTAGCGTTATCTGCCGAGTTATCCGCATAGTTCACCTTTACCGGAACAGTAATTTCCTCACCATTCTTAGCAGTATCAGGAATATTCAACGTAACCTGCCCGGTCTTATCATCAACGCTTGCCCCTTGGGGAGCATTATCTCCGAGGACGTACCGAGCGGTGTTGGGAACGTTCTTATCTCCCGTTTGCGAGGCTTTAACGCTTTCACCTGGTTTCCCAGTTACTGCCGGGTATGCCGGGTTGTAACGATCAGCGTCAGTCAGGTTGTCTTTGATAGTTACGCTGGTCTTACCTTGAATATCGCCACCAGGGTGGTCGGCAGACTTATCTGCCGGTTCAAAGCTGACCGTGACATTGACATCCCGACCGGGATTAACGATCTCAGTGGGGATACCACTGATTACGCAGGCTGTCCCCTCTTTATTAAGAGCAATGGTAAGCCCCGCAGGAAGTCCCTCGGCCTTACAAGCAGTCAGCTTGCTCTTTCCGGGGTTATCTACCGGAACAGTTACCGAAGTAATCGGGGTGTCCTTTTCACCTACGATGGGGTTAATCTTACCTACCGTAGGCAGTACCGAGCAGCCGTCGTTGTCTACCTTTGCGCCTTTAGGAGTTCCCGGACACTTGTCCTCACCAGCAACCGGGTTGCCCGGATCCTTCGGATCAGCAACCCCATCACCATCGTCATCCTTAGCCACAAAGACACTACCACTCTTCTTAACCGTACCAGCATCTTTAGCCCCATCAACACGCTTAAAGCCAACAGTTAAATCCACCTGCTTATCAATACTCTTCGTAGGAGTACCACTAATAACACAAGCAGAAGACGCAGCATCGAACTTAACAGTCAAACCAACAGCCGTCAGCTCATCAGCCGAGCAAGACAAATCACTAGCCTTACCATCATTAGTAACCTTCACACTCACAGGAGAAATAGCCTTACCAACCATCCCCTTAACCGCGAAATCACCAACAACCGGAACTACCGCACAACCATCAGCATCAACCTTCGCGCCAGCAGGAGTACCAGCACACTTATCAGCAGCATCCGCGACACCATCACCATCAGAATCCTTACCAGGATCAGTAATAGTAGCAGTCGTATTCACCGGGATACTACCAGCAGGATTACTAGTATCATCACCATCTTTCGGATCATAATTCACGCTAACAGTAACCGCTTTGTCCTTAACTTCCTCACTAGGAGTACCACTAACAACACAAGCCTTCTTCTCCGGCGAGTATTTAACACTCAAACCAGCAGGCAAAGAATCAGAACTACAAGTAACAGCAGCCATACCCGGATTATCAACCGGAACCACCACTACCTCACTAATCTCCTTACCCTTCTGCCCACTAATAGCAACCGGAGTACCAGCCGTCGGCTTCACCGCACAACCATTAGCATCAACCTTCGCACCAGCAGGAGTACCAGCACACTTATCCTTCGAATCAGGAACAGTATCATTATCGCCATCGGCTTCAGCGCTAATAGTTGCTTTAGCAGTGCCAGTAGCCTCTCCGCCGTCATGCTGCTCAGTCTTATCAACCGGCTCGAAACTGACTTTAACAGTTACCTCTTTATCCTTGGCCTCCTCACTAGGAGTACCAGTAATCACGCAACCATCTTTTTGCTCATTCAAAGCAATAGCCAAACCAGCCGGCAAACCATCAGCCTTACAAGCAGTCAGCTTAGCTTTACCAGGATTATCAACCGGAACATTCACCGGAGAAATCTCCTTACCAACCTGACCAGCAATACCCGGAACCTTACCCACAGAAGGCGCAGCCGAGCAGCCATCGTTGTCTACCTTTGCGCCTTTAGGAGTTCCCGGACACTTGTCCTCACCAGCAACCGGGTTGCCCGGATCCTTCGGATCAGCAACCCCATCACCATCGTCATCCTTAGCCACAAAGACACTACCACTCTTCTTAACCGTACCAGCATCTTTAGCCCCATCAACACGCTTAAAGCCAACAGTTAAATCCACCTGCTTATCAATACTCTTCGTAGGAGTACCACTAATAACACAAGCAGAAGACGCAGCATCGAACTTAACAGTCAAACCAACAGCCGTCAGCTCATCAGCCGAGCAAGACAAATCACTAGCCTTACCATCATTAGTAACCTTCACACTCACAGGAGAAATAGCCTTACCAACCATCCCCTTAACCGCGAAATCACCAACAACCGGAACTACCGCACAACCATCAGCATCAACCTTCGCGCCAGCAGGAGTACCAGCACACTTATCAGCAGCATCCGCGACACCATCACCATCAGAATCAGCGTTTGCATCTTGGACGGTAACCGGAGCTAGAATTATCCGCTCGTATGCGTCTTTCCCGCTTCCATATGTCATCTTGACCGGAATCAGGTAACTGCCTGGAGTTACGCTTCCTTTCTTCGGGTTCAGGGAAATTGTGCCATCAGAGTTAATTTTTGCCCATGCTTGAGCACCTACCGTAACCTTTGACTGGTCTACTCCCTCAAGCAGGTAGGCTGGAACGTCACCGGCAGCAGCAGCGGAATAAGTTGTATCGGCAGGGGGTGTAGTGTTGTTCTCTTTATTATTGGGCGTAGCTACCGTGGCTGTGCCATCCAAATCTATGGTCGTTGTTTTATATTCAGGGGTAACCTTGGCAGCAAAACTATCTTTCGCCATCGCCCGGTCACGTACTGGCTTGTCGAAACCGCCAGGGTAGATGGACGCGATATAAATCTCGTCCTTGGCAAGATTAGCCGGAACAGTGAAGTCACAGGACTCCACAACGCCGAGGTTAGATGCCTGGGTTGTACAAGTCTTTACCTCATTACCGTCACCATCAGTCCAAACAATGTCATAGGTGTTATTTGGAACGAAACCAGTAGCCTTGGTAGGAGCGGTATCGCCCGGTTTTGCCGGATTTGTGGTCTGGTCATAGGTTTCAATATGGAAGTCACGTCCCTCTATCCGGAGGGCGAAGTTCACGTTTTCGACGTTTGATATCGAACCAGTAGTTGCATTTGGAGTCCAGTTCAAACCGTCTTGGTACATGTTGTCACGGAAGTTGTTAAGCGAGCCGCCAACACCATTCGGAAGTTCAGGAGCCACATACATATATTCTGTGTTTACGTGGCGACTGCGCCGGTTCGTCTTAGCCCAAGAAGCATTTGCACCCTCGGGAACCAATTCTCCCCAGGTACCGGCATTCATAATTCCTTTGGCACTGTAGCTATTTCCCCACAGCCCCTGGAACTGCAGATGATATTTACCCTCTGCATCTGTGGTGTCGTAAACGGTTTCAGCAATCGCGGATTTACCTGTTTCAGCCTCATAGGCTTTCATAATCTCACGTTGCGCTGCCTTGAACTCGTCACGCTTATAGTTCTTATGGTCTTTTTTCCACTGGTCGAAGCGGCGGGCTACTTCATCTTGAACATAAGCTCCAACTACCTTAACCCCTGGAACTTTCACTTCACCGAAGCCAGCATTAAAAGTTGGAACGGCTTCAGAATTTCCTTTAGATTGTCGCTCTTCATACCAGACTTGACCGGTAACGTCGCCACCCCCCCCTTTGCGACTGCTCTGCTTCCAGGTGTTTTCAGCCGGGAACATCTGATCAAACTGGGGGCGCTCTTGGAAAGCGATATTGTAATTTTCAGCAAGATTAAACCCAATAACTCCGTTCCAAGTACCGCGATAGCGATCCCCCTGACCGCCAAAGGTTGAATCGCCTTCGACAAAGGCAAGCGTATATTTGCTGGAATCGGGATTATCAGCCCAAATCCGTAGGGTCTGACCCAACGTAGCTTCCCATTTGTGAACCGTGCCAAATGAATCTGTCCAATCTGGCAGCTGGATAACGTAGGTACCGTCAGGCCGAGCCTGGCTATAGTAGACCGGCGACAAGGCGCCTTTTTGCCTTCGGTTGTTGTAATCAGTCCATTGCGCGTAGACCTTAGCTCCGCCAAGACCGATGTCGCCATCTGAAGCACCCTGTTTATCCGCTGGCTCCATGTATGAGCGACTACCACTGCGATCAAGAAAAACCCTCCCGCTCACGGCGTGTTTTTCCCCTAGCTCTTGCCCGGGGGAATGAATCGGGTCATCCGCAAAAGCGGTGCTGACCGCAAATACAGGCAAAAGTGCAATTACCATTGCGACAGCTGCTAAAACTGCCCACAATTTTTGCTTGAAATCAAGCGAGCACTTGCTCGCTGTGGAAGTGCTGACCTTGGTCATTAATCCCCCAGACATAAGGCTTATTAAGTGGAGAGGCGACTAAAACCTACCCGAAGCCGGCAGATAGAATGCCCCCCCCGACTTTTGACAGACATTTTCCTAACATTTCTATGATACAGGGATGCATCTGCCGTTTCAAAGGGGATTTTAAGGGAATACTGCTGGTTGTCCCAGGAAAGAACCGCAGCAGCTGGACTTTAATCTTATTAAGCACCCTAGGCTTTAAGAATCATCACAACCTCTTAATTTAAAACTAAGGGCAACTTTACACCCGTACAGCAGACAGCAAGATGGATACTGACCCGATATTGACCCTCAAGATCCTTCCCAAGGTCACCCTTCCTCCGATTCTGGAATCTATGGAAAACATAAAACATACAAGGCGGGGTTCGAGAGAATCTCGAACCCCGCCTTGAGGCGTATGAACACTCAGCTATTTAACTGTTTGTCAAAAGATTTAAACCCCAGACAAAACCGCTTTGCCGAGCTGACGGTTAAGCACCGCGATAAAGTCCAGCGGAACCTGCTTCGGGCAGACCGCCGCACATTCACCAAAGTTAGTGCAACCGCCGAAGCCCTCCGCACTCATCTGGTTGAGCATCCGGGTCACCCGCTGCAAATTCTCTGGTTTACCCTGGGGCAATAGCCCCAAATGAGTTACTTTCGCAGAGGTAAACAGCATCGCTGAACCGTTCGGGCAGGCAGCCACGCAAGCTCCACACCCGATACAAGCCGCAGCCTCGAAGGCGCGATCCGCGTCTTTCTTGGGCACCGGAGTGGCATGCGCATCCGGAGCAGCTCCGGTATTCACCGAAATGTATCCACCAGCCTGAATAATACGATCCAAAGCGTTACGATTAACCACCAAATCCTTGATTATGGGGAAAGCAGCTGAACGCCACGGTTCAATAGTGATGGTGTCCCCATCCTTGAACGAACGCATATGCAACTGGCAAGTGGTGGCATTATCCTTTGCCCCCGGCTTGTGATTACCATGCGGAACCCCATTAATCACCAAACCGCACATACCGCAAATACCCTCGCGGCAGTCCGAGTCAAAGGCGACCGGGTCTTCACCCCGGGCAAACAGGTCTTCGTTGAGGATATCCAACATCTCCAGGAAAGAGGAGTCCTCGCTGACACCATGCAGTTTGTATTCATGAATAGCGCCCTCGGCATCTGGGGCAGACTGACGCCAAACTCGCAGAGTGATGTTCACTTGTAGCTCCTTGTCTTAACCTCGATATTGTTGTAAATCAAATCTTCCTTGTGTAGGACAGGAGGCTGATCCTCCCCTTTCCATTCCCAAGCACCCACGTACATGAAGTTTTCATCGTCACGCATAGCTTCGCCCTCGGCAGTTTGATGCTCGGTGCGGAAATGCCCGCCACAAGACTCTTCACGATGCAAAGCATCGATGCACATCAACTCGCCAAGTTCCAAGAAATCAGCAAGACGACCAGCACGCTCCAGCGACTGATTCATCTCACCCTGGGACTTACCTGGGATACGAACGTTAGTCCAGAACTCTTTACGCAGATTCCGAATCAAACCAATAGCTTTCTTCAGACCCTCCCGGTCGCGAGCCATACCGCAGTATTCCCACATAATCTGACCAAGTTCCTTGTGAATAGAATCCACCGAGCGGGTACCATCAATAGCCATCAAGCGGTCAATACGTTCTTGAGCCTGGGCTTTAGCAGCCACCACATCAGGATGATCTTGCGGAAGATCTTCCCAGGCCAAAGTATGTGCCAGATAGTCATTAACCGTGTTTGGCAATACGAAATAACCATCAGATAGTCCCTGCATCAAAGCAGACGCACCCAGACGGTTAGCCCCGTGATCAGAGAAGTTAGCTTCCCCGCCCACATACAGACCCGGGATAGTGGTCTGCAGGTCATAATCAACCCAAACCCCACCCATGGTGTAGTGCACAGCCGGATAAATCCGCATCGGAACCTCGTAAGGATCATCATCAGTAATCCGCTTGTACATATCAAACAGGTTTCCGTACTTGGCAGAAACCGCAGCCTTGCCCATACGCTTAATCGCATCCGCGAAATCCAAATAGACCCCGCGCGCCACGCCGTCAATCTCGGGGCCTACCCCGCGACCCTCATCGCACATATTCTTGGCTTGCCGCGAAGCAATATCACGCGGAACCAAGTTACCGAAAGAGGGATAGATACGCTCTAAGTAGTAGTCACGATCTTCTTCCGGGATTTCCCGCGGGTCTTTCTTGCAATCCTCTTTCTTCTTGGGAACCCAAATACGTCCATCGTTACGCAAGGATTCACTCATCAAAGTGAGTTTAGATTGCTGATCACCATGCTGCGGAATACAAGTCGGGTGAATCTGAGTGTAGCAAGGGTTAGCAAAATAAGCGCCCTTGCGGTAAGCACGCCAAGCAGCAGTACCGTTACACCCCATAGCGTTAGTGGACAAGAAGAAAACATTTCCATAGCCACCGGTAGCTAAAATAACAATCGAGGCAGTGAAAGTTTCCAGTTCACCAGTTTCCATATCGCGAGCCACAATCCCGCGCGCCCGACCATCAGAAACAATCAGTTCAACCATTTCGTGACGGGAATGAGGAACCACAGTACCGGCATTAACCTGACGCTGCAACGCCTGATAGGCGCCGATTAGAAGCTGCTGACCCGTCTGACCCCGCGCATAAAACGTACGCGATACCTGCACCCCACCGAAAGAACGGTTATCTAGCAGACCGCCATATTCGCGAGCAAAAGGCACACCCTGCGCTACACACTGGTCAATAATGTTAGCGCTAACCTCGGCCAGGCGGTAAACGTTAGTTTCCCGAGCCCGGTAGTCCCCGCCCTTAACCGTGTCATAGAACAGACGGTAATCCGAGTCGTTATCGTTGCGATAATTCTTTGCCGCGTTAATCCCACCCTGGGCAGCAATTGAGTGCGCACGGCGAGCAGAATCCTGATAGAAGAACGCATCAACGTGATAGCCCATTTCGCCTAGCGAAGCGGCAGCGGCGCCCCCGGCCAGACCAGTGCCTACCACGATAATCTTGATTTTGCGGCGGTTAGCCGGATTAACCAGAGCAGCATTAAATTTGCGTTGCTTCCAGCAGTTTTCAATCGGTACATCTAGCGGGGCTTTCTGGTCAGCGATTGGCTCGCCAACAGAATATAGACCATCAACTAGGTTTTCTTGTGTAGTCATCTTACGCATCCTTCCCTAACTAACACACCACTGGAGCGGGGTTGGTGATTACCAAATAAAGCGGCGGAATAGCGAACATGGCGAACAGCAATAGCCCCACAATTCCAGAAATATAAACAGTTGCTTGATGCGTATTCTCCCGAATCCAACCCATAGTTTGCAGAGCAGACCATACGCCGTGTCCCACGTGCAAAGACACAATAGCTACCGCACCCAGGTAAATAATCAAGGTCCACCAGTTAGCTGGCGAGAAAGTAGTAACCATCATGTTCCAAGGAGCTACCGGAATCATTTCTTCGCCAACCTTGCAGGTAGCAGAGCTATAGGCTTCCCCTGCGCCAATCTGTACCCACTTCGTGGTGAAGTGGAAGATATGGAAGAAGATGAACAGTGCTAGTAACACGGAGCCGACACGCACAGTTCGAGTCGCGTAGTTGTTCACCACGTTCTGTTTGACTGCGTACTTCTGAGAGCCTCGTCCCTTGCTGGCGCGATGCCACAGGTGGAAGGCGCATACCATATGGATAACGACGCAAGCAAGTAGCAGTACGCGCAGAATCCAAAGCAAGCCTTCATAAGGCAGGATAGGGGCACCGAAGACCCGCAAGTGGTGGGCATAGCCGTTATAGGCATCAGCACCCGCCAGAATCTTCAAGTTGCCGTAGGAATGCATTAACACAAACAGCACAAAAAATACGCCGGTAACGGCCATGCACTGTTTCGCGAAGACCAGGGTGTTCCAGCTTCGCTTCTTCTGAATTTCTTTTGTATTGGCCACGGTCAATAGGCTAACTCACCGGTTTGGACTCACCTAGGAATTAGGGTCTATACGCAGACGACTAAGGAAACCCATTCAGAAATAAAAAACACTAAAACCGGTTTTACCTGCTTCTTTAATCTACTAATTCAGGAGAGGAAACCGAAAACATTTAGGAAAAAAGAGCTCTCTTTCCAAAAAAGAATCAGATAATTGTGTTGCAATTGGGAAAGCGTAAAGTTTCAAAATACCTTCCACCCAAGGTTAAGGGGAGGTCACCTCCGCCCCAATAGGCCCAGGAGAAGGACGTGCCAGGCGTTTTTGCATTACCAAAGCATCTTCGCGGGGATGGGAATAATATCCCCGGCGCACACTCAAGGATGCAAAACCGGCGCGTTCATAAAGTACGATCGCCGCCTGGTTAGAGCGACGCACTTCCAGAAACATTTCAGTTGCTCCCCGCCTCCGAGCCACGCTCAGGGCAGATTTTAAGAGGACGGCTCCTAGCCCTTGGCGACGTTTTCCGGGTAGCACCGCCAGGGAATGTAGCTCAGATTCCGGAACCAGGACCTCCAGCAATGCTGCCCCCAGCAAAAGAGAATCCTCCCAAATCCCAATAGCTACCCCATAACGGGCAGATAGCAATTGCCGCAGCTGCGTGTCCTTAAAAGCCTCTCCCCCAAAACAAGAGCGCTCCAGGGCAAGCAGCGCAGGCACGTCCTCGATACTTAAAGGAACGCAACGAGTCACGAAGCTATTTTACCTGGCTAGGAGGCTGCACATCCGGTCGGCGCAAATACAGCGGAGAAACTGTTTCCAATAAATCCGCAGGTAAAACCCAATTAAGACGAACTTTGGCAATGCGACCCAAGACCGCTGCCTCCACCTGGGTAGGCAGTCCCGACTCCGGAGGTAAATCTTGCGGATAAAGCTCCGCGCCCGCACCAGCCACAATCAAACCTGGTTTAGCTGCCCGATTAGCAAAATCACTGGCTGAACCCACTTCTGGTCCCCAAAGTAGGCAAACATCATCCGGTCCATCCGCGCGATACTGGGCGCAATAAACCTCTTTACGACGCGCATCAGTAGCCACTAAGACCTCTTTATCTGGCGACACCAAATCTAAAACCGCTCGCGCAAGCGCATCCAGCGAACTAATACCAATCACCGGAATTCCCAACGCAAAACCAATCGTGCGGGCAGTTACTAACCCAGAACGCAACCCGGTAAAAGGAGCTGGGCCGCGTCCTACCGCCACCGCCTCAATACCAGCTTTCGCGAGGGCGCACCCACAAGCCTCCTGTATAACCTGACTGACCAGGTCAGATAGATGCTCTGCATGAGAACGTGAGTCAGCACTAGAACGGGAAGCCAAAAGCGGAGTAGGCGAACAGTCATCCCAAAGCGCAACCGAAGCCCCCAATGAAGTATCAATACACAATATCCGCATATTTCTAACCTACTTTTCTTAACCCTTAAATAAACTGGTAAAACACCTGTTCCCAATCAGTTTCTTGCCACCGCTCACCAACAGATCGGATAGTGATATCTCGTTTACCATCATCCATTTCCGCGAGGTCAATCACGCCATTATCACTGGTAGCGCTCCCTCCCTGTTGTCGGTTAATCGTAATCTCCAGCCGAGAACCCGACAGCCGCTCGGTTTTACCCTCTCCCCATTCGATGACGGTGATTGCTTCGTCCAAAGTTGAATCTAAATCGAGAGTCTCCAAATCGGTCAAATCCTTGATTCGATAAGCATCGGCATGAATCAGGTCAGCTCCACCCATCAGGGACGGGTGCACCCGCGCCACAATAAAAGTAGGGGACGAAATCCGCCCTTTAACCTGCAAACCAGCACCAATGCCCTGAGTAAAAGTAGTTTTACCAGCTCCCAGACCCCCCGAAAGCATCACTAAATCACCGCGCCGAAGCTGCTTGGCTAATAGCTCTCCGACTGCGCGCGTTGAATCAGGTGAATTGACTCTGATAGTAAAAGGCACGCTTCCTCCTAAATATAAATTCGCGGCACCCGGGAATTAAGGGCAGTAACAATCGTATAGTTTATGGTGTCGGCAGCCCCAGCCCAATCGTCGGCGGTAGGCTCCCCCTGAGAGCCATCCCCCCAAAGCCGTACGGTTTCTCCCGGCTTTAATGGCGGCTGCCCATCCGGAGTGTTACCTAAATCCACCATAAACTGATCCATGCAAATCCGACCTACCTGCGGATATTTCTGCCCGTTGGCGGCGACCCAGATTTTTCCGGAGGCATGGCGGTCAATTCCATCCGCATATCCCAGCGGCACGATCCCGATATAGGTATCGCGCGGGGCTACCCAAGTTCCCCCATAGGAAACCGGGTGACCAGCTGGGATTCTCTTTACGCTGATAAGGTCAGCTTCCAAACGCATAATTGGGGTGAGCTGCAAACTGGCGGTAGTCGCCCGTGCCGGATTCGGAGTGAGACCATACATGGCGATTCCATACCGCGCCAGGTCAAAATGTGCCTGTGGATACCACAGCAGTCCCGAAGAAGCCGAAAGGTGACGAATCAGCCGGGTAAATCCACGCTGCTCCGCAGCTTTACACGATTGCCCAAAACGCGAAAGCTGCCTTAAAGTAGCATCTTGCCCAGCCCCGACCTCATCTGCACGCGCCAAATGCGACCAGATTCCGACAATCTCTACCGTTCCCTCGTCACTGGCGAGCTGCGCCGCCGACAGCAAGGGAGATAGCTTATCGGGCAGCGCGCCCTCACGCCCCATCCCGGTATCAATCGTTAAATGAACACGCGCTGTTTTACCTACCGCACGAGCAGCACTGACAAGACGGAGTAAAGTTTCAGGATTTGATACTGCAATATCCAAATCAGCTTTGATTGCGGTTTCTAAATCCGCGTCCGGACTGAAAATCCAAGTAAAAATACGGGCTTGTGGAAAACCAGTAAGACCTGCTCGCAACTCGATAGCTTCCGCCAGTTGCGCCACCCCGAACCATTTCACCCCGAACTCCAAGGCGGCGCGAGCAATCTGCACCCCTCCATGCCCATAGGCATTGGCTTTCACAATTGCCATTGCCGAAACATTAGAGTCACATTTGCGCAGCTGATTTAGGTTTTTTTCCAGTGCCGACAGGTCAATAACTGCGCGCGCCGGAAAATCAGTACCCATGACCATGACTATACCGCCCTAAATCCTGGCCAGCGCCCAAGCAATCGCCTGCGGAATCGCCCTAGCAATATCGCTAGCCACAATCGGCGTCCCCAGAGCAGTTAAACCCTTAGCCTCCGGCTCCTCTGATAGGGAAAGCCCCGCCGCATTTCGCGCCGCCATCGCGTGCACCCAAGCAGCAGAGGCAACCGCAAAAGCAACCTGAGAAGCAGACATATGATGACCAGACTGTTCCGCGCGGGCTTGATGCTGAGCCAAAACAGAGGCAACTATCCCCGCAAGCACATCCCCCGAGCCCGCCGTACCCGCCCAAGGCGGGGCTCCCGCCTGACTAAACATAGTTTCATTAGCGCTGGCAATCAGAGTTACCGCCCCTTTAAGCAGCACCGTAGCCTGGGTTTTATCAGCTAAGAACTGCGCCCAGGCAGCCGGAGAAGCCTCCACCTCGGCGCGAGTAACCCCGCCCCGTCCTCCCCCAGCGCCAAGAGCTGAAAGTAGGCGCGCCGCCTCCCCCGCGTGAGGAGTAAGTACTGCCCGGTGGCTAAGATGTCCGCCGGGAACTTGCGCCACAATTTCGGGGTAGAAATCAATAGCTCCCGCATCTAACACCAAAGGAATCCCGCTGGTAGCTGCTTGAACAGCCTGATTTACCGCTTCGCGCACCCGAGAAGAATCTTTTGAATCAATACCCGGTCCCACCAGTAGACACTGATGCTTCCCCGCACCTACTACCGCTTCGGGAAAGCGCGAAAGAATCGCGAAAGCCGCCTCCTCGGGGCCCACATAACGCACCATCCCGGCTCCGGCTCGACCCGCGCCTTCCACACACATCACCCCAGTTAAGGGAAAAGAGGACGAACCTGCCACCACCTGCACTACCCCACGAGTATATTTGTGATCTTGCGCCCGAGGCAGAGCCCAAAACTCACCCACATCTCGAGCCTGTAGGCGAGCAAGCCGGGGTTCACTGAGCTGTAACCCCAAATCCACTAAGCGCACCTGCCCAAATTCATAGGCTGCCGGTGGCAGTAAACTCGCAGACTTGAGCGCCCCCATAGTTACAGTGACATCTGCCCCCAAACATACCCCAGGAAGGCGACCATCATCTGCGAAAACACCAGAGGGAATATCAATAGCAATCCGTAAAAACTGACGAGGATACGATGCAGAAATCCGGGTAAGCTCCGCAACTACCTGCGATAACGGTTCACGTAGTTTCCCGTTTATCCCAGCTCCTACCAGTCCATCAATCCATACCTTGGCGGCGCGGGCACGCCGAGCAGCAAGGCGCGCAACCTGGCGGGCATTACCAGCTAAATCCACCCGTTCGATGGTTACCTGTGCTTTTTCTGCCGCTGCCAGTGCTTCTAGGTGCGGCTTATCGGAAAGAATCAGCGCTAGACAAGGGTAACCTAGTTTTGCCAGATAGGCCAGGGCGTACAGACAGTCCCCGCCATTATCTCCGCCCCCGACTAACCCCAGAATCGGGCTTTCCGCTACCTTTACTCCGCGAGCAAGCAATAATTCGACAACGGTATCACTGACCTCGCCAGCCGCTTTTTTCATCAAAGTCCCGCGAGGATGCGCAGCCACCACCTGGGCTTCAGCCCTCCTGACTGTCTGTTTCTCGAATGCCTCAATCATGCTGCCCGTCCTTTACCTTGCCTTTATTCTACCGTCACCGATTTGGCCAGGTTACGCGGCTGATCTACGTCGTATCCCTTGCTCTTGGCTATTTCACAGGCAAATACTTGCAACGGAATCACCGTTAGCAAAGGCAGATAGAGGGTAGGGGTGCTGGGGACTCGGAAAATATGGTCGGCATATTTGTCGACTTTATCGTCGCCCTCTTCCGCTACTACCAAGGTGATTGCACCGCGAGCGCGTACTTCCTGCAGGTTCGAAATCACTTTTTGGTGCAGCTCGGGGCGGCGCGGGGTGGGAACTACCACAAATACGAACTGTCCCGGCTCGATTAGGGCGATAGAACCGTGTTTTAGCTCTCCGGCGGCGAATCCTTCCGCATGTACATAAGCGATTTCTTTAAGTTTCAGCGCCCCCTCCATAGCCACCGGATAGCCCACGTGACGACCTAAGAAAATCGTGGATTTTAGATCTTCCCCGTAGCGTTTAGCGACCTCTACTACCGGCTGAATTTCGTTTAGGAGCGTCTGCATTTTACGGGGAACTTCCGATAGCTTTTCCAGGTAATCTGCGATTTCATCGATATACTTATTGCCGCGCACCTGCGCTAAATATAGCCCCAACAGGTAGCAAGCAGTGATTTGGGCAGTAAACGCTTTCGTGGAGGCGACCGCAATTTCCGGGCCAGCATGGGTTAGCAGTACCGCATCAGATTCGCGCGGAATAGTTGAACCGGGAGTATTCACAATCGCCAGCACTTTCGCCCCCTGTTCACGCGCGTGTCGCACCGCCATAATGGTGTCCATAGTTTCCCCGGACTGGCTAATCGCCACCACTAGGGTGCGCTGATTAACTACCGGGTCACGATAGCGGAATTCGCTGGCCAGCTCGACTTCTACCGGAATCCGACACCAATGCTCAATCGCATAACGGGCAACCTGTCCAGCATAGGCAGAAGTACCGCAAGCGATAATCACCATTTTGTTTACTTGCCGCAACACGTCTTGACTAATGCGCAGCTCATCTAGCGTCAGATAGCCTTGCGAATCAGTTCGATCTTGCAAAGTGGCAGTAACTGCCTGAGGTTGTTCATGGATTTCTTTTTCCATGAACGTCCCCCACTCGCCCTTAGAGGCACGATCTACTGAAAAATCTACCGTGAACCGTTTGGGGGTTAAAGCCCGTCCTCGATTATCAGCTACCTGCACTTGATTAGCGGTCACCATTACCAGTTCATCTTGCCCGATTTCCAGGCAGTCTTTGGTGTGATCAGCAAAAGCTAAAACGTCCGAACCTAGATAGTTGCAATCTTTGCCCACCCCGATAACCAGTGGGGAGGAACGCCGCGCGGCAACCACCATGCCGGGGGCATCTCGGTGAATCGCCAAAATCGTGAAAGTGCCTTTAAGCTGTGTCATGGTAGCCAAAAGCGCCCTGGAAAGACGCGCCGCCGCCCGGTGAGCTCCCTCAGCCACCTCGGCACAAACCTGCGCATTATCAAGGACGGGAGCAGGTACCTCAGCTGCGCCCTCCCCGAGAGACGTACCTGCGTCCTCATCAGCTAAATACGACGCTGCCAGCAGGTTCGCGATTACTTCCGTATCGGTTTCAGAAACAAATCTGAACCCCTGTTTTTCGAGGACGCGACGCAAGTTATCGGCATTTTCGATAATACCGTTATGAACTAGCGCGAGTTGCCCATCGGAAGAAATATGCGGATGGGCATTAATATCTGTTGGGCCGCCGTGAGTAGCCCACCGGGTGTGACCAATCCCCGCAATCGCCTGAGACAGGGGATTATCCTGCAAATCTGCCCGCAGATTAGCAAGCTTTCCGCTCTTTTTACGGATTTGTATCCCGCCGGGGGCAGAAAGCCCAATCCCCGCCGAGTCGTAGCCGCGATACTCTAGGCGAGCCAAGCCCCCGATAATCACTTTTTCGGCATCTTTAGTAGGTTCCAGCCCTACCATTCCTAAAATTCCACACATGAAATTGATTTTGGCACGACTTCAGCCGCATTGCTATCCAGCCAGTTATCCCGCCTGCATTAGCAGCGATAATCAAAAACAGTATCTGGGGGAGATTACCGAAAAGCATTGCTGTCTCTACAGAGAGTCAATCAGGTCATCTCCAATATAAAATATTGGTTAGCCTTACCATTGTTTTTTTACCGAAATCGCTGCTAATGTCACCTCAGAAAGATAATACAGTGAGAACGGTGAGGTATCTATATCCCGAAAGGTAATCAACTGGGACGAGTAATCTACAACGGGGAAGGTTAAATCAATGGAAAACATTCTAGAACCAACATGGTTTGAGCTATTACTATTTTTTGGAGGATTTATATTTTTCACACTATTAACCATTGTTTTAATAGCAACACTAATAATAGCATTAAAAACAATTCATTTATGTAACAAAACGATTCATCTGCATAACGAAGAAACAACACCAGCAAAACAACCCCAATAATTCTGCCAGACCACCCAAAAGAAAATAAGCAAAGCTTTCAAGTGGGGTAGGCTGAGAAAGTCAGATTCTGCTAGTTGAAAGACAGGTAAAATGGGCAGACTTTTTGGAACCGATGGAGTACGCGGTCTAGCCAATCAAGAGCTAACCCCTGAATTGGCTTTAGAACTAGGGCGAGCAGCAGCGAAACAAATCCGCAAAGACGCGCCTAAAGGTCGCAAGCTGCGAGCAATCGTTGCCCGCGATACCCGTATGTCCGGTGATTTTCTCGACCACGCAATTTCGGCAGGACTTGCTTCCGAGGGCGTAGACGTAAACCGTATCGGGGTAGTCACCACCCCCTGTGTCGCTTACCTGACCGCAAAAACCGATGTTGATTTGGGGGTAATGATTTCCGCCTCCCACAATCCCATGCCTGATAATGGCATCAAGTTCTTTGCCCGTGGTGGCTATAAACTCCCCGACGCAATCGAAGACCAAATCGAGCAGCTCCTAGGAGATGAAACCGACCGCCCTATAGGTGAAAGCGTAGGGGAAATAAACGCCGAACGTGAAAGTGCGGAAAAGCTCTATATTAAACACCTGGTGCGGGCGGCAGGAGACCTTTCTGGCTTGCGCATAGCGGTAGATTGCGCCAACGGAGCCGCCAGCCGACTCGGCCCGGAAGCTCTCCAAGAAGCCGGGGTGGACACGGTAGTAATAAACGCCTCCCCTGATGGACGCAACATTAACGATAATTGCGGCTCTACCCACCCTCAACAGCTACAAAGCCAAGTAGTGGCAGCCGGATGTGATTTCGGGGTGGCTTTCGACGGAGACGCGGATCGCTGCCTGGCGGTAGATTCCGCCGGTAACTTGATTGACGGCGACAAAATCATGGGAATGTTGGCAGCTTCTTTCAAAGAAAAGGGCGAGCTGACAGGAAACACCCTGGTAATCACAATCATGTCGAACCTGGGCTTAATCTTGGCGATGAAAGAAAAAGGGATTAACACTGTACAGACCGCTGTCGGCGACCGCTACGTCCTCGAAAAAATGCGCGAGCAAGGTTTTGTGCTGGGCGGGGAACAGTCCGGTCACGTTATTAACGCCAACCACGCCACTACCGGAGACGGTATCCTGACCGCGCTATGCATTGCCCGCGCAGTTAAAGACGCTGGTCAGCCTCTAGAGAAGATTTGCGAGTTCGTAAAGCGCTTACCACAAACCCTGATTAATGTGCCGAACGTGGACAAGACACGCACCGATGATGCCGGGTTGCGGGCAGAAATCGCGAAAGCCGAGGAAGAGCTGGGCGATACCGGACGGGTGGTGCTGCGCGCTTCCGGAACCGAACCGCTGGTGCGGGTAATGGTAGAAGCTGCTACCCAAGAACAAGCCGATGCGGTTTGTGAACACCTAGCAAGCGAAGTAAAGAACCGCCTATCGTTATAGGACAATGTCATGCCGCCACTGCCGGGTTCTACCAGGCAGTGGCGGCATAGGGATTAAAACAGCGCGAGAAAGCATTGCGGAGCCAGAAATATGACGGCTAAATCCATTTACGAAGAATTTGACCGAACCTCCTGGCGTGCCCTCGCCACCAAAACCCCTATGCCGCTGACCGAAGCAGATTTGCGTTCCCTGGCAGCGTTGGGTGATCCGATTGATTTAGAGGAGGCAGACGCAGTATATCGCCCCCTATCAGCGTTGCTGCGTTACCGGGTTTTACATTCTCGCGCCCTCGCTCAAGACCAACAAGATTTTTTTGGTCGCCCCCATAAACGCCGGATTCCCTTCATTATTGGGGTTGCCGGTTCAGTAGCGGTTGGTAAATCAACCACTGCCCGCATTTTGCAGAACCTGCTTAGTCGCTGGCCGGAGACTTCTCGGGTAGCTCTGGTAACTACTGATGGATTCTTGTATCCGAACGCCGAGCTGGAACGAGCAGGATTAATGGCTCGCAAAGGCTTCCCTGAGTCCTATAACCGACGCGCCCTCCTGAATTTTGTCAGCCAGGTGAAAGCGGGAGCAGAAGAGGTAAAAGCCCCGGTTTATTCGCACGTCACCTATGACGTGGTTCCGGGGAAGTTTATCAAAGTTGCCAGTCCTGATGTGTTAATTCTCGAGGGCATAAATGTGTTGCAGCCAGCCTGGGTTTATCGAGGACATCAAGACCTACCTAACTTAGAAAAACGCCTTGATCAAGAGGACGGGCGAAGCGGGTTAGATGACCACAAATCTTTGGCGGTCAGTGATTTCTTTGATTTTTCAATCTACGTAGATGCCAAAACCTGTGATATTGAGAAATGGTTTATTGAGCGGTTCGTCTCGCTCAAGGAATCTGCTTTCCAAGACCCAGAATCTTATTTCCAGGTTTATGCCGGGATTTCCGATTCGGTAGCCCGCCAGATTGCTCACGATATTTGGACCTCTATAAATCTGCCCAACCTGGAGCAACAGATTCGCCCCACCCGAGGGCGGGCAACTTTGATATTGCGTAAAGACGCTTCGCACCGCCTAGAAAACGTCTACCTCCGCAAAATCTAAACTATCAAGATGACTGCCGAACGTAGCTTTGAACATCTCGCTTGCCGTAGAAGACACGAACTACATTAACTGCGGACGTGTCATTGTTGATGGTGTAGAACGCAATAAAGTTATCTACCGGCATTTGTCGCATTCCGATACTGGACCAGGGTTCCCAGGCGACCTTTTTATTGCGAGCAGGGAATTGCCCAAGACTACGAATCTGCGCGCGAATCCGGTTTATTTGAGCAGCCGCTATCGCCGGTTCCCGCAGCTCACCAGCAATGTACTCAAAGATTTCTCTTAAATCTTGCAGGGCCTCATCTGAATAAATGATCAGATAGTTAGCCATTAGATTCCATACTCTTTACTTAAGAGTTCATCTACTTGGTCTACCGAATAGGATTTGCCCGAAAGAATGGAATCGTAACCTTTCTGCAGTTCGGCATTTAGCTGTTCCCTAGTTAGTTCAGCCAGGGAAAGCGGCTCTTTAGCAGGAAGTTTAATCCCGAAGGGAATACTTCTGGTCAGTTTAATCTGACTGTAGAGCATTTGCACCACCGAGGAGGGCGTAACACCCAAGCGAGAAAGAATATCCTCTACGTCTGCTTTGAGCTGTGGATCTATACGGGCATAGACTGCTGCTGTATTTGCCATATATCTACCTTCCTATTCTCGAGTTCAGATTAACACCAGACGAAAGTTTTTGTATAGAGATTAGCAAACAATAGCAAGCGTTATTTATTGCTTATAGCAATCTCCGCCCCTATGGCCGCACCGCATTATTTCGATATAGTTTTGCCCGGTAAGGGCGATATAAACCGCCTTTACCGGGCAAAATATATAAGCGTGAAAGATTAACGCTTGGAGTATTGCGAAGCCTTACGTGCCTTCTTCAGGCCAGGCTTCTTACGCTCAACGGCGCGCGAATCGCGGGTTAGGAATCCCGCCTTCTTTAGGGCAGGACGGTTAGCTTCCCGATCGATTTCGTTCAAGGCACGAGCAATGCCCAGACGAACTGCTCCGGCTTGACCGGAGATTCCGCCGCCAGAGACCCGAGCGATAACGTCGAAACGTCCTTCTAGGTCAAGTAAAGTGAACGGTGCCCGTACTAGCTGCTGATGCAACTTGTTCGGGAAATAGTTCTCGATAGTTCTGCCGTTGATTTTCCATTCGCCGCTGCCCGGCACCAACCGGACACGCGCAATCGCGCTTTTACGGCGTCCCAGCCCAATGCCGGGAGCGGTCACGGACTGTCCGGAGCCGGTCTGCTCCGACTGGGTTTCCGTGGTGTAAGAGCTGGGGGCATTCTCCTCCAACAGCTCTTCATTTTCGGTGGTATCAGCCACAATTCTCCTCAGGGTTTTGGCTCAGGGCTACTGGGCGATTTTTTTAATTTCGTATGGTTCTGGCTGCTGTGCCGCGTGGTTGTGTTCTGAACCAGCGAATACATGCAGCTTCTTCATTTGGGCACGCCCCAACCGAGTGTGGGGAACCATGCCGCGCACAGCCTTTTCTACTGCTACCTCTGGCTTCTTGTCTAGCAAGTCACCATAGGACACAGATTTTAAGCCACCGGGGTAACCAGAGTGGCGGTAGGCGCGTTTCTGCTGGCGTTTGTTGCCAGTAAGTCCGACCTTGGCAGCGTTCACGATAATGACGTGATCGCCCATATCCTCGTTAGGGGTGTAGGTCGGCTTATGTTTGCCACGCAGCAGCTTGGCGGCAACTGCCGCCAGTCGTCCGAGGACGACGTCTTCAGCGTCGATGACATACCATTTCTTGTTTTGGGTGTCACCGGCTTTCGGATTATAAGTTCGCACGGGCTTAAGCCTTCGTTTCTTCTTTGGGGGTAGAAATCCTGCGGGCGCAGCAACAAAACGGCGTAAATACCAAGAGTGTTGCGGACGCTGCCGTAGTGTTTTCCACCCGACTGTTTACTGTCTTCCGTCTAGCGTCCCGTTTTTGCCAATGCTGCAGGTAGATAACCTGCGCCTGGATTGTTCCAGGACACACAACATTTAGTATTTTACGGAACCGTGTCTACCTGGTCAAAGTAATCTCCTGTTGAACTGCCCACATAGGCTCGTGATGCCCACGCAATGCACCATCGCATAATTTGTATTTTTTGGACAACGAGTTTGGAATTCTCTGATAAGCACGAAAGTAATCAATCATACATATTGCGCTCTTTCCCCTAAGGAAGCTGTCGATTTATTGCCAAAACCTATCGGAATCAGCAGCAGGGAAATAGTCAGAGTTCAGTGCATGTACCCTTATTTGATCCAAAACACCATCTAGGGCGTAACGAATTCCCCCAAGAGCTACAGCCCGCCTCCCTAAAGTGGATACCACAATTGAGGGAGGGAATGGACAAAGTTTTCTGATGGTCTGCTCCATTTTTGGCAAAAATAGATTCGCATAGTCACAAAATTGTCCCCCAAGTACCACACACTCGGGGTCAATAACCGCAATCATACTGGCAGTTCCCAGCCCCAATATCTCACCGAATCTCGCTGCGCCGGCAATCGCCAGTTTATTACCTTCTCGCGCCTGCCTAAACATACTTTCTCGATCGGGGGGCTGGTTAGGACTATAGATACTTTTTGCGAAACTTTCCGCTTCTAGCTCCCTCCATCTCAGTTGTGGAATTTCTCCAATTAGACCTGCGGCTCCCCGACTCCCCGCTCGCACCCTTCCGTCAAGAACACTGGCCGCACCAGTGCGAATTCCCGCTAAGATGAAGACAACGTCGTTATGTTTGGAGGCTGCACCAACCCAGGATTCCCCTCTAGCCCCCAGGGCGCAGTCTCCAACAGTAGTCACTTTAACCCCAAGCTCCTCAGAAACCACCTGATCAAGTTGCAGTCCCTGCCAGCCCGGCATACCTTTACCCCCAAAATATGCAACCTTTCCCTGATACTGAACCCCGGGGCTTCCGGTCACACAGACCCAGGTTTTGCCACAATTGGTCTCTTCCAAAGTTTTTTTACTAACAGTTAAGGCAGCTTCTATACGCATTTTTGTAGGTGTATTCTCAGCTAAATCGTCAGTATTTTCAGCGAGAATATTCCCGCTTAAATCTGCTGTGAGCGCACTGACGTGATGAGCTCCGATATCTAAGGAAAGGACATGCCCAGCCTGAGAAGAGAGTTTGTAGTAGGCAGCCGGTCTGCCCATTGCGATTACCCCTTCGGGGGTGGGCACATTCTCAACCCAGCCAAGTTTAACCAGGTCAGCCACAATTGATTCAGCCGCCGGGCGAGTTACCCCAATTTGTTTTGCAACATTGGCAACAGTATCCGAGCAGCCTGTCAGGTAACGTAATGCAGCTTCCATATTGGTGCGCCGCTGAATTCTTCGCTGAGCATTCACACTGGTAAACCCCCATTTACTGAAAATGCTTGACTTACTAAAGAAACTAACGTAATAATTGCTGTGACGCAAGTCTTACTAGCTGAGGAGTCGAAGATGACTGCTATCGGATTTATAAATAGTGAGGACGCTGCTGAGACCAGCACGTCTGAAACTAAAATGACTAATACTCTAGACTTTTCAGGTAGGAAGCCTAGCAAGTTAAAGCTAGCAGAGAAGCGAGCCGGATACCTTTTCATAGCCCCTGCCGTAATCGGATTCCTAGTATTTTATCTGGTTCCCATGATACGAGGTCTAGCTATAAGTTTTACAGATTGGGATTTAATTTCTCCTGCGAAGTTCGTAGGGTTTGCAAACTATCAAAAGCTACTGACCGACCATCATTTCGTTCATGCACTTTTAGTGACCGTCATCTACGTTCTCGTCAATATCACCACCCAAACCATAGCTGGTTTAGGAATAGCCGTGCTAATGCAACGTATCAGCAAATCCAGCTTAGTACGTTCGCTCTTACTTATTCCCTGGCTAGTACCAAACGTCACTATTGCGGTAATCACCTTATTTTTACTAGATCCTAATGTTGGTCTCGTGAACCATTTATTAACTATGATTCATAGCGAACCCATCGCTTTTTATGGCAATCCTGATATTGCTATCTTTACGGTTGCACTCGTGAACTCCTGGCGAAACATGGGGTACACAGCACTACTAATTTTCGCGGGAATGCAAATAGTTCCAAAAATGATTTACGACGCCGCGCAAATAGATGGAGCTAGCACCACTAGAAGCTTCTTCTCTATAACTTTGCCACTGATACGCCCCATCCTAGTGATGGTGATAGTGGTTTCTATGATTGGCTCATTCCAGATTTTTGACACTGTAGCCGTAGCGACCAAGGGTGGACCACTGGATTCGACTCGGGTTATCTACTTTTATATCTACGAGAAAGCCTTTCAACAAGGACAAATGGGATATGCAGCCGCAATGGCCGTCGTCTTACTAATCATCATTTTAGTTATGACTCTCGTCCAATTGCGCCTAACGAAAGCTAGCGAATCGGACTTGGGATAACTTGAGGGGAAAAACAATGGAAAATAGAAATTTATTACGCAAGCTGAGCACAGAAAAGATACTCGGATGGACTACCTTAATACTTATTTTGATAGTCACCCTGCTCCCCTTCGTATGGGCAATCCGCACAGCTCTAACTCCAAACTCCCAGATTTTCAACGGCGATTATTCTTTGATCCCGACCGATGCCAGCTGGATAAATTTCAAGCGGGTACTCGGATTTGCAACCACGGAAGAAGATTTAGCGGCAGGAGGATCTGGAGCAAAGATATATTTCTGGCTCTACCTGCGCAATTCCCTGATATTCACCATAATACTGGTGCTTGGACAAATACTTACTTCCACCATGGCCGCATATGCTTTTGCACGTTTACATTTCCCTGGAAGAGATAAAATCTTCGCAATCCTACTCACAGGAATGATGATTCCTCCGATTTTCATCGTGCTACCGAACTTTGTATTAATAAAAAATCTGGGACTTCTAAACACTTTCACCGGCCTGCTAGCACCCTATGTTCTAGTTTCACCTTTCGCCATTTTCTTTTTGCGACAATTCTTTCTATCGATTCCTCGAGAGATAGAAGAAGCTGCCCTTCTGGATGGGGCGAACCGATGGACGATATTTAGCAAGGTAGTTGTCCCTATCTGCAAATCACCCATCACTACAATTGCAATTATTCAGGCAGTTTTTGCGTGGAATGAATACTTATGGCCACAACTGGTGGGTAAAGAACACGCCGTTCGACTGCTCAATGTCGCTCTGGCTACCTTTCAACAAGCTTCCCCCTCTACTAAACCAGACTGGGCGGGTCTCATGGCAGCTGCAACCTTGCAGACAATCCCTATGTTGATCTTACTTTTAGTAGTCGGGAAGAAACTAGTTAATTCAATCGGTCTTACTTCGGCGAAGTAGAGCCGTCCCTAAGGAGAATGAAATGGAAAAAACAATCGCATTGACCTGCGGTGTAGCTATATTTGCCGCAGCAGGTCTAGCGGGCTGTGCCCCACAGGAAACAAAGGGAAGCGATACAGATAACAGTAAGGTCACCTACAGTTTGTGGGACCCCAACCAGAAACCAGCTTACGAGGCATGTGCTGCCGAGTTTAAAAAGAAAAGTGGGATTAGCGTCGACATTCAGCAAACCGGGTGGGACGATTACTGGAAGAATTTGACTGTCCAATTATCTTCAGGAGAGGCTCCGGACGTCATTACCAATCACGTAGCTCAATACCCTGAACTAGCAGCTAAAGGGGTCTTGACCGATCTTAAACCATATATCCAAAAAGATAAGATTGACATGAGCCAATACACTGGCGATTTGGCATCCCTGTGGAATTACGAAGATAAAACTTTTGGGATTCCACAAGACTGGGACACTATAGCTCTCGTCTATAACGTAAAGGACGTTAAAGACGCCGGAATTGATGAAGCTAGTTTGCAGAAATTAGATTGGAATCCCCAAGATGGCGGTAGTTTTGGCAAAGCTATAGCTCACTTGACTATAGATAAGAACGGAAAACGCGGGGACGAGGCCGGGTTTGACAAGAACAATGTTGAAACTTACGGCTGGGGACTGGAAACTAATTCTGGAGTAGTTGGTCAAGGCCCGTGGTCGTGGTTCGCCCTTTCTAATGGTTTCAACTACCTAGATAAAAATCCGTTTGGTCGCCATTACAACCTAGATTCTCCCAAACTCATTGAAGCCATGAAGTGGTGGCAGCGCCAGATTCAGGCCGGATATGTTACCCCCGTTGAAAAGGCAGGTGACCTTGGTCTAGAACCTATGATGGAACAAAATAAAGCAGCTATAGTACCTGACGGCTCTTGGAGAATTAATACTTGGTCTCAATCAAAGACTCAAAAGTTCAAGTTCGCTCCTCTTCCCAAAGGACCTATGGGACAAAAGACCATAATCAATGGTCTCGCGCCCTCTATAACCAAGAACGCCAAAGATAAGGACAAAGCGTGGCAGTGGGTCAAATTCCTAACATCTACGGAGTGCCAGAGCATCGTTGCGAAGAAAGCAATAGTTTTCCCCTCAATAACCAGTCAATCAGAGGCAGCAGCTAAAGCTCATGAAGCCAACGGAGTCGATGTCAGCGCTTTCTTGAATATCACCAAAGACCCCAAGAATCTGGTCTACTATCCGATCACTTTTAAGGCCGAAGAAATTAACTCTGAAGCTAACAAAGTTTTTGAAGGAATTGAACGCGGAAGCGAAGACCCCGCTAAAGCGCTTCCAGAGTTAAACAAGAAAATAAACGAGCTCCTGGCAGAAAAGTAATACATAACGCCCCCACCACGAGGAACGGGATCATGAAGATAAAATACCAGCACGGAAAGTTTATTTTTCCGGAACAGATTTCTAAATTAGCTGTAAATATCTCTTGCAGACAAGTTGATGATGAGAGTAATCAACAGCCTCCTACCGGCAGAGGTGCCTCAGTAACCTGCTCGGAAATTCAGGTATCCTATCCTGACCTTAAAAATGGTGAATTTTATCGACATGGCTGGAATTCTTGGTCCCCGACCTCGTGGTGGTCGGTTGATAAACCTCCTTACCGGGTTTGGAATAATCCCCCGCGTTCTCTAACAGCCGAGGATGCGTATTCTGATGACCCCGAAGTCCATCAGTCTTATCTATTAACTGCAATCAAGTTAGATTCGGGAAAAGATTTCATCATGCTTATCGGAGCCTTAGGAGGAGAATCTGGATATTTTGAAATTGGAGAACATCTATTAACCGCAAGAAAGTTACCAGATAAAACCGGTTATTCTGCGCATAATGCCCCAGCAAACTGCAATAAAGACAGTGACGTCTCCTGGTGGGTTGGGATTGGTAAAGAACTGAGTGTTTTCAGCGCTTATGCCACTGCCCTTAGAAAATCTATAGATAGCAAGGCTAAACGAGCAAACCGTTATCCAGGAGGTATTTGGTCATCATGGTATTCCTGGTTTGAAGAAATCAGCGAAGAAACTATTGAAACCGAAATTATTCCTGCCACACGCAGCGGATATCAGGTACTTGAAATAGATGATGGTTGGGAAAAAGGAATAGGAGATTGGCAACCGAACGCAAAATTTCCCTCCGGCTTAGAAACCTTGGCTAATAAGATAAGAAGTCACGACCTTACACCCGGAATCTGGGTTTCACCTTTTATTGCCTCAGGTAACAGTGCAATTGTCCACGAGCACCCCGAGTATTTCATTCATGATTTTTCCGGAAATTTGGAACCTGCTGGCTATAACTGGGGAGATTTCTATTATGGATTAGACTGCACCCACCCGGGAGCAAAATCTTGGCTCAAAGAAATCCTTACAACTATTTACGGGTGGGGATTCAGGTATTTCAAACTGGATTTTCTCAACGCCGCCGCAATAGTTGGCCGGCGTTATCAAACAGTTTCACGGGAATGCGCCTATCAAGAAGGACTGAAAACAATACGTGAAACACTTCCCAATGCGTATCTAATGGCCTCGGGAGCACTGATTGGGCCGTCTTTAGGTCTAGTCGATGGAATGAGGGTTGGACCTGATACCGCTCCTTATTGGGATAACACTGAACGTAAACGAGACCCCTCCGGTCCTGCTGTCCGCAATGCGGCTTTAAACTCGCTGTCTCGCTATTGGTTAAAGCCCCTTGTAGCGTTAGATCCGGATGTAGCTTTTACTCGCTCACGGGGTTCTCTACTAAGCCCGGAAGCGAATGAGCTTACACAGAATCTAGCGAGAGTATGCGGTATTTTTAGCTGTTCCGATCCGTACACTTGGCTAATTAATTCCGAAAAGAACCAGGTAAAAGAGCTTTGTACGGAATTTAAGATTCCGCCCTCAGTTAATCAGATTTCCCGATTCAGCTTTCGTAGTGGAACTAAAGAGGTTGATTTTACCCCGTGGCTATACCCGACTGGACGAGTATCAGATCGTATTTTAGCAAAGTAAATACGTCTAGCCTCTAGCTGGAATCTTCAGGGTAGTTCGTCAAGGTGCGCACTACTTTTGCTTTTGCGGCTTGGGAGGCGTATTCGTCCTCCGGAGGGTAGGTAACCTCCCACAGGGTTAAGCCCCGTCCATCGGCAAGCGGAACCCGCTGGTCACGCACACCGGCAGCCAGCAGCTCCCCTATCCAGTCAGGGGAATATTTCCCTCGCCCTATCTCCATTAACGCCCCCATCATGAAACGTACTTGCGAATGACAAAACGCATCCGCACAAATCATGGCCTGCACGATTCCCGGTTGGGGTCGGGAAACAGTAAACGAATGGAGGGTACGTATGGTGGTCGCGCCCTCCCGCGGCTTCGCGAAAGGCAGAAAATCATGCTCGCCACATAACGCCTGCGCTGCCACCTGCATTTTTTCGGCATTTAACGGAGAGGACGTGCGGGTAGTATCTAAGTGGCAAGGATTTACCGCGCGGGCATCATCACAAATCAGATAGCGATAAGTGCGCGAAAGCGCAGAAAATCGAGCATCAAAATCATCCGACACGACCCTAACTTGCTTAATGACGAGCGCCCCATCGAGACCGCGTCCCGCCAATCCCTCTAGCCGGGCACGTAGCCGCTGCCCACGAGCCTCATCGTCCTCCGCACGTCCTTTGGATAAAGAGAGCCAAAACTGGCGCGGCACCTCTACATGCGCAACCTGACCTCGGGCATGAACCCCGGCATCGGTACGTCCCGCCACCGTCAGCTGCACCAGCTGGCGAGTAATTAAAGTCAAGGCATCCTCTAGGCAACCCTGCACCGTCAGCAAACCCGGTTGGCGTGCCCAACCGTGGAAAGGCGCGCCCCGATAGGCTAAGTCAATACGTAAACGAACCATTTGAGACATTAAGTCATTAACTCCCATGCGCGAACCCCGCCGCGAACCCCGGCATCATTAGGCACTATTACCACTTCGTCACCCAAAGTTTTCCTGACCGATTCGGTGATGTGCGCAGAGTTACCTCCCCCTAAATAGAGACGATCCCACATGATGGCTTCGCGTAGTACCCCTACCACGCGGCGAACTCGCCGTGACCAGTGCGCATCTCCCATACGAATCCGTTCCGGCTCACCCACATAGTCATCAAATAGCAGCCCCCAACGAGCAACCATATGAGAAAGCTCCATATGTGGAGCCAGGCGACCACCGTCCCAAATCGAGTTACCTAGACCAGTGCCTAAAGTAATTATCATTTCCATACAAGTACCAGAAATAACCCCAGCACCAGCAACTTCCGCATCATTTAACACTAAAGACGGCAGACCGATTTGTTCTTCTAAAGCTGAAGCTAAATCAAAGTTTTGCCAGGCTGTAACCATTTGCGGAATCACCCGGGTACGCGGTCCGGAACGGCAAACATAGTGCGGAGTAGAAATCACCACCCCATGACGAATCATACCGGGCATTCCCACAGTGATGCGATCCGGAGTGGCTTTTAGGTCGGTGCGAAACTTTTGGATAATCTCAATCAAAAGCTCCGGAGGAAGCGGATAAGGGGTTGGAACTCGCAAAGAGGGAGCGACCATTGTACCTCGGTGGTCAAGGACTGAGGCTTTGATTCCCCCACCTCCGCAATCAACCGACAAGGTAAAAGGCCTTCTCATCTGTATTCCCATATTCAAAGCCTATCTGTAGTTTTGGGTAATAGCCCTCGTTTTGGATCAGCCATAATCCAGAATCCGTATCCTAATCGTTCCCCGCCCATTGGGCTCGATAAACCAAGAACCCATATATAACGGGTTAATAAAAACATACGGGCAGTTAGCGGGTTTATTCCCGCTAACTGCCCGCAGCAAGTACCTATCACCTAGCAGACAATTTTGGCTGTTATAGGGTGTGCACTATTTATCTTCAGACTCTTCAGTTTCCTCAGAGGTAGCGCTCTTATCGGCTTCGTTAGCTTCTGTAGATTCTTCAGCTGAAGTAGCTTCGGCAGCAGACTCTACCTCTGCTTCCTCAACTTTTTCCTCGTCCTTATTCACTTTGTCAGCATCTTTTTTAACCGACTGAACTTTCGCTTTGGCTTCTACCTTTTCAGTCACCAAGGAAATCTCCGCCATAGGAGCGTTATCTCCCCGGCGAGCAGGTAGCTTCACAATCCGGGTGTATCCACCTTGACGGTTGGGATCTAAATCGGGAACTACCTCATCAAATAGGGTGTAAACTGCGTCAAAACCCCGGGTATATTTATCAACCTGAGTACCCAGTTTACGAGCAACCATGCGGCGATTGTGAATATCGCCTTTCTTTGCCTTGGTAATCAGTTTTTCAATATAGGGCTGCAGGCGGCGGGCTTTAGCCTGGGTGGTGCGAATCGAACGGTGCTCAATCAGAGATTTAGCCAGATTCGCCAGAATTTTACGCTCATGCGCAGGACCGGCTCCTAAACGCGGACCTTTAGATGGCTTAGGCATTTTTATTCCTTTTCTTTTCTAAAAACTATTTCTATCAGCCGAGAAAACCCGACTTAGTCATCAGAGAACTGCAGAGAACTGGGGGTGGCGAGGTCTTCAAGACTAACCGAAGTTGGTAGCGGAGAGTCTTTAAGAGCCATACCCATTTCGGCAAGTTTCTCTTTGATTTCCTCAATTGACTTCGCACCGAAGTTGCGGATATCCAAGAGATCAGCTTCTGAACGGGCGACGAGTTCGCCAACAGTGTTGATTCCTTCCCGCGTCAAAGCGTTATAGGAACGAGACTGTAAGCCCAGGTCATCAATAGACAGTGCTAAATCTTGAGCCAGAACCTGATCGGTTTGCGGAGCGCCAAGCTCAATGCCTTCAGCTTCGATATTCAGTTCCTGACATAGACCAAACAGCTCTACCAGGGTCTTACCTGCCGAAGCCAAAGCGTCACGCGGAGCAAGCCCCGGTTTAGTTTCCACATCAACAATCAGGCGATCAAAGTCGGTACGCTGCTCTACACGAGTAGCCTCTACCTTGTAGCGAACTTTAACCACCGGGGAGTAGATGGAATCAATCGGAATTCGAGAAATCTCGTGCCCCTCAGACTTGTTCTGATCAGCAGAAACATAGCCACGCCCTCGTTCTACTGTCAGCTCAATTTCTAGCTTTCCGGACTCGTTCAAAGTCGCCAAATACAAATCCGGGTTGTGAATCTCTACTCCGGCAGGAGGGGTGATATCGCCCGCGGTAACCTTTCCGGCACCAGCCTTACGTAGATACATCACCACCGGTTCGTCATTTTCTGAAGAAAGCACAATCTGCTTGATGTTCAGAATAATCTCGGAAACGTCCTCCATTACTCCCGGAATGGTGCGGAACTCATGCGGCACCCCCTCAATACGAATAGAGGTGACCGCCGCTCCCGGAATAGAGGAAAGCAGGGTACGCCGCAAACTGTTTCCCAGAGTATGCCCGAAACCAGGCTCTAGGGGTTCAAGGGTGAAGCGGGAGCGCTGATCGCTTACAACTTCTTCCGATAGCACGGGTCGCTGTGAAATAAGCAACGTGTTGTCCTTTCTCTCGCCCAGCCCGCCATATGACTGGAACGAACGTTCTGACCTAAGGTCAGCTTTTTAGACAAAACTGCGAAATCTCCCAAATGACGGCTTGGAGACCCACAGAAGTGTTTTACTATCTTCTATTTTCTATTTCAGTTAGGGCGCGTTATACGCGGCGACGCTTCGGAGGACGGCAGCCATTGTGGGCGTGCGGGGTGACGTCCTGAATGGACCCAACCTCAAGCCCGGTAGCTTGTAAAGACCGAATCGCAGTTTCGCGACCAGATCCCGGTCCTTTAACGAATACGTCAACTTTCTTCATGCCATGCTCTTGAGCCCGCCGAGCAGCAGCCTCAGCAGCCATCTGTGCTGCAAAGGGCGTAGACTTGCGGGAACCCTTAAAGCCCATCTGTCCAGCAGACGACCAAGAAATAACTGCTCCCGAAGGATCAGTAATCGAAACGATAGTGTTATTGAATGTAGACTTAATGAACGCTTTTCCCTGAACAACGTTCTTACGCGCAGCCCGACGCGGCTTACGGCTCTTTATAGAACTAGCAGCCATATCTTCCTTCTTTTCCTCAGATCCAGCAGGTGATACCTGCGCTTACCTTATGCAGCCTTCTTCTTGCCAGCAACAGTGCGCTTTGGCCCTTTGCGGGTACGCGCATTGGTTTTGGTTCGCTGACCACGCACCGGCAAATGGAAACGGTGACGCAGACCTTGGTAGGAACCAATCTCAATTTTGCGGCGAATATCGGCCTGGACCTCACGACGAAGGTCGCCTTCAACCTTGTAATTCGATTCAATGAAGTCGCGTACTTTAATCAAATCTTCTTCAGAAATGTCTTTTACGCGCACATCCGGGCTAACCCCGGTCTCTTCCAGCGTTTTTTGAGCGCGAGTACGCCCAACGCCGTAAATATAAGTTAGTGCTACTTCCAAACGCTTCTCGCGGGGAAGATCGACACCGGCAATACGTGCTGCCATTACTTTTCTCTCCACATTGTTCCCGGAGGCCGTCGCGCTACCTTCCGTTCCCGGCCCAGGCCTCCGGACCTGGGGTCACCATCTAGTTCAGAGGTGCCGGTAGCGCGCTGTCATCTCAGCTAGCCTTGACGCTGCTTATGCCGAGGGTTCTCACAAATCACCATGACAACGCCGTGGCGACGAATCACCTTGCATTTCTCACAGATCTTCTTAACGCTAGGTTTAACCTTCATAATTTTCCTCTACGCAGTGGGAATATCCACCGCCAATACTGTTTTACTTGTATCGGTAGACGATTCGACCGCGCGACAAATCGTAGGGACTAAGCTCTACTACCACGCGATCTTCCGGTAAGATTCGGATATAATGCTGACGCATTTTGCCCGAAATGTGCGCAAGCACTTTATGACCATTCTCGAGCTCTACCCGAAAATAAGCATTCGGAAGTGCTTCTACAACGGTACCTTCGACCTCTACAACGCCTTCTTTTTTAGCCATTTATCCTTCACTAACCTTGTCCACACAGGATGACCAGTGGGTATAATATACCCCCTAGCCACAAACCCAATAACCAACTTTACGTTAGTAACAGGACAAAGCTAAAGCTGACAGAGGGTTAAATCCGTCACGCAAAGGGCGCTTAGCGCCTGTCTATTTGCAATGTTCACCAAAAGACAACCCGGTCTCTAAATCCGTACAGGTTTAACCCCAAAAGGCGCCAATGCGTCCTCGCCACAATCCGGTTGGTTCAGGACACAGATTCCCTCCTCAAGTACCGCAACCTGTGCCTCCCAGTGGCACGCCAATGAGTGATCAACCGTTTTAACCGTCCAGCCATCGGCAAGAGTAGTGACCTGGTTAGAGCCACAAGTCAAAATCGGCTCCACGCACAACACCATTCCGGGTTTTATTGCCGCAGAACGTCCCGCAGCCCGAAAGTTAAACACATCGGGCGGCTGATGCATGGCAGTACCGATTCCATGCCCAGTGAACTCTTCAACTATTCCCGCAGTCCAGCCGGAAGTTTCTGCAAACGCATCAACCTCGTCCTCTACCGCTGCCCCAATATCGTTCACCCGGGCACGAGGACGAGCCATAGCTGCTACCCCTGCCCAGGTACTTCTCCGGGTGATTTCCAATAGCTGCTCTTTTTTAGAGGACGTGGGGTAGCTGTGCGCCGAGATTGAGGGTGTTGGCTGCGGGGCTGGTTCTTCCCCGATAATCACCGAAAAGGCAGAATCCCCGTGCCACTGTTTACCATCTTTTTGCAGGTAGCATCCGCAATCAAAACTGACCAAATCGCCAACTTCAAAGGGAGTGTTATCCGGAATACCATGCACTACCGTGTCATTTACCGAGATACAGATAGTTGCGGGGTAATCGTAGTAACCAAGAAAATTGGATTTGGCATTATTATCCGTGATTATCTGCGCGGAAATCTCGTCTATTTCAAGGGGGGTAACTCCGGCTTTTGCTGCCTGCCACACGGCTTCATGAATCTGATTAACAATTAGTGCAGCCTGGCGCATATACCCCAGCTGGGTGCGGTTTTTTAACTCAATTCCCCGCCGAAAAAGCATAGGTGCTTCTTTCTGTCCTTAACGCATCAGCTAGCTGAGCTTGGATTTAATACAATCCCAAACCTGGTCGATACTGCCGTTTCCGTCAATATTTATCAGCAATTCTGCCTCGCGGTAGTAACGCACTAGCGGCTCGGTTTGTTCATGATAAACCTGCAGACGGCGACGAATCACCGGTTCGGTATCGTCAGAGCGGTGTTCAATCTCGGCACGCTTGAGCAACCTGCCGACAACGTCCTCTAAATCTACATCCAGGTTAATAACCGCATCTAGCTGCGTATCTAAACCCTGAAGAACGCTGTCCATAAAATGAGCCTGTTCCAGATTTCGCGGATACCCATCAGCCAGAAATCCCTGGATAAAACGCTCAGATTTCAACTCAGATTCCACCAGAGAGCTGATTATTGAATCCGGGACTAGCTCGCCCCGGTTGATTAGTTCTTTGGCTTTAATACCTAGCTCCGTACCTTCCTGCATCTGGGCACGCAGCATAGCCCCCGTGGAGAAAGTAGGAATATCCAGCAGTTCGCAAATCCTACGCGCTTGAGTACCTTTACCAGCACCCGGAGCACCCAGAATAACTAGACGCTTAATCATTTGAGGAATCCTTCATAGTGATGCTGCTGCAACTGAGCATCAATCTGCTGTACCGTCTGTAGACCTACGCCCACCATAATCAACAGCGTGGTTCCCCCGAAAGGCAACTGGGTGACTTTAAGCGGAATCAACGCCACAATCGGAACCATAGCGACTATCACCAGGTAAAGAGCACCGGCACTGGTAATCCGACTAATCACGTAGTGCAAATAGTCGGCAGTGGGAGCCCCAGCCCGAATACCGGGGATAAAGCCACCGTACTTCTTCATATTGTCGGCGATTTCCTCGGGGTTGAAGGTGATTTGAGTGTAGAAAAATGCGAATCCCAATACCAACAGCGCGTAGCAAATCAGATACAGCAGGGAGTCGTGCTGGAAATTGTCGTTTATCCATCTAACCCAACCGGCATCGGGTTTACCGAAGCGGGAAATCATTTGCGGCATAGCGAGCAGCGAAGCAGCGAAAATTACCGGGATAACCCCCGACATATTGATTTTCATGGGGATATAGGTGGTAGAACCGCCGACCATCCGCCGACCCACCATTCGTTTAGCGTACTGCACGGGGATGCGGCGTTGAGCCTGTTCCACGAACACGATTGCCAGGGTAATCAGGGCAACCAGGGCAAGAATAACTAGGACTTTCCAAACTCCGCCGGAAGCCCCAATGGATTGCAGGTGGGCGGGCATATTTGCCACAATGCCGGTGAAAATCAGCAAGGACATACCGTTACCGATACCATTTTCAGTGATTAGCTCTGCCAGCCACATGATCAGACCGGTACCAGCAGTCATGGTTACCATCATTATCAGATAGTTAATCGCTGATTCGTCAGGAATGATGGGTTTAGAGGGAGAGCATCCCTGTAGCAACTGCCCGGAACGAGCCATGTAGATGATGGTTACCGATTGCAGCACCCCCAATCCGATGGTCAGGTAGCGGGTGTACTGGGTCATTTTAGCTTTTCCGGCTTGACCCTCGCGGTGAAGATCCTCGAAGCGGGGAATAACCACTCGCATCAGCTGGATAATAATTGAGGCCGTAATATAGGGCATAATCCCCATGGCGAATACGGACAGAGACAGTAGCGCTCCCCCAGAGAACAGGTTCACCAAGTCGAGTAGACCATTCTGTTCATTATTTTTCAGGCAGGCCTGTAGGTTCGGATAGTTCACTCCCGGTGAGGGAATATGGGAACCAACCCGATACAGCGCCATAATCGCCAAGGTGAACAGGAGCTTTTTCCTAAGATCGGGCGTTTTGAACGCCTGTACGAATACGCTAAGCAAACTGCCTCCAGCACTATGTCTTTTAAGGGCATATAAAAGAAGATTCTTTAACCCTTAGTAGCCTACACAATTTTGCCCTCTAATAGCACATGCAAAGCTTAATGCCTGGAATAAGATTCGAGGGTCGTAAGTTTTTGAGGGAATACTGTCTTAGATTTTTAAGGGCAGGTGCAAGGTTAAGTACCAGCGTAGGTGATTGGTATAAAAACTGACGCTAGAGCCTAAAACCCAAGCTAGAGACAACGACCAGAGCCAGCGTTGAAGCTAATATGTACGTGATCAAAGTGATTAGCAGTGACAGAGCCCCGGTTTTCCATCCCCTGCCAGCTGCGTCCAGGCATCCAGATTTTTTGCTTCCAGATTACATATTTCACATTCAAATCTTGGCTGTTACTAATTGCCCAGTTGGCAATGATGTCTCCCAAAGCGCTTGAAACGGGAACCATCACGTCAAGAGCGAGACCTTTACCGTGATCGCGAGAATCTCCGGGGCGAAAACCACCGATATTGGTAACCCCAAAACGCTGGGAAATCATAGTGCGTACTTGGCGCGGCCAGGCCTGTACCCGGGGATCACCGCTAGGGGGAACACAGTTGGGGGTCTGAGCTTGGGGCAAGGCAGTATCCGAACTGTCGCTAAGAAGGGTGGTGGAAACTCCCGCGGAACTAGCGTTTACCTTACTGGAAGGGAGCTTGACATCTTCATCAACAGAAACAGCCTGGTTGTAAAGATTTTCCTGCAACATATTGCTGGCTAGTTGCGAAACGTTCACACTGGTACTGTTAGCGCCAGCCGAAGGATGAACAGAATCGGCAGCTACTAATCCCAAAGCTGCCATAACCACGATTGGTGCCATCAACCAGGTTTTACGCACTATATCTCCTGAGGGTCATGTCGCCGTTTGTTTGCGCCGCCGACATATAACGATTTAGTAACAAATATGTTTCGAGTATAAATGCCGACAACTACCAGGTGTCAATCCTTGATAAAAGCGAGTCATAAATCACTGCCCTATTCCCAATGCCCGGCACTTACTGGTCAAAAGATAAAATATAGGGCTAATACCCGAATTGTGCGCTTCCGAAATAGGCAAAGCAGAAAAAATTAGAAATGGGTTTACAAACCCCAAATTGAGCATCACGCTAGAAAAATGGGCATTAGCCCAGAAAAATAGTTTCGGGCGGGGAGACTACCTCCCCGCCCGAAACTATTAATCTATATAGATTTAAATCTAGCTAAACCCTTAAAGCTACAGCTCAAAGAGCAGACTAGAACAATTAATCTTGCTCGCGCTTGCTCAGCGAACCGCCGGCAGCTTCAATCTTCTCTTTAGCTGAAGCAGACCAAGCATCTACGATTAGCTCCAGTTTCACCGAGACTTCCCCAGTGCCCAAAACCTTAACCAAAGAGTTCTTGCGAACTGCTCCCTTGGAAACTAAATCATCAACCGTAACCGCTCCCCCTTCAGGGAAAAGGTCTTGGAGGCGATCCAGGTTCACTACCTGATAGACAGTAGCGAAGGGGTTCTTGAATCCGCGCAGCTTCGGTAGGCGCATATGCAAAGGCATCTGACCACCCTCGAAGCGAGGATGAACGTTCTTGCGAGCTCCCGTACCTTTAGTACCACGCCCAGCAGTCTTACCCTGTGAACCTTCACCGCGACCCACGCGCTTACGACGCTTATTAGCTCCGGGAGCTGGACGCAAATCGTGAAGCCGAATCACGCCCTCTTTAGTGGTCTCCTCTGCCTCGGTTACCTTAGTATCTTCAGCCATTAACCAATCTCCTCTACCTGCACCAAGTGGGCAACTTTGCGAATCTGACCACGAATAGCCGGATTATCTTGATGCTCCACACTGTGACGAATCTTGCGCAGACCCAGCGATTGCATAACGCGCCGCTGATTCTGGTTGGTATTCACCAAACCTTTAACCTGGGTGATTTTCAGCTTACTCATCAGGCATTCACCTCTTCAGCTACCCCGTCAGCGGCTTTCTCCGCCTCGTCCTTTTTAGCCTTTTCAGCTTTCTCGGCGCGAGCCTCAGCTTGAGCCCGCAACATTGCCTCGGGAACAACCCGTTCAACCGGAAGTCCACGGCGAGCCGCAACCTCTTCCGGACGCTGCAGCATCTTCAGAGCAGCCACCGTAGCCTGCACGATGTTCAAAGCGTTAGCGCTACCCAAAGACTTGGTTAGCACGTCATGAACGCCCGCGCATTCCATGATTGCACGTACCGGACCACCGGCGATTACCCCGGTACCGGCAGAAGCAGGACGAAGCAAAACCACGCCAGCAGCTTTCTCACCCTGTACCACGTGAGTGATAGTGCGCCCAATCATCGGTACTTGGAAGAAGTTCTTCTTCGCGTCCTCCACGCCCTTGGAAATAGCTTGGGGAACCTCTTTAGCCTTGCCGTATCCGACACCAACCATGCCTTCACCGTCACCGACTACTACCAGAGCGGTGAAAGCAAAACGACGTCCGCCCTTAACTACTTTAGAAACACGGTTAATGGTAACTACGCGCTCTAAATACTGATTCTTTTCCTGCTCACGACGATTGTCGCGGCGGCCCTTACGCCCCCGGTCTTCGCGGCCTTTGCCACGGGATTCCCGGGAATCGGCGTTTTTATTTTCTTCAGCCATTATTTTCCCTCTCCTCTACAGCTTCAGACCGCCATCGCGGGCACCTTCAGCCACCGCGGCGACGCGACCATGATACTTGTTGCCGCCGCGATCAAACACGACAGCCGTGATGCCTGCCTCTAGGGCACGCTTGGCGATACGTTCACCTACCAGGCGAGCCGCATCTACTTTCTTCATCTTTTCGCCTCGCTGCTCCGCTTCCAAAGTGGAAGCTGAAACCAAGGTGTGACCCAAGTCGTCATTGACAACCTGGGCAACCATGTGGCGGTTAGACCGAGTAACCACCAGACGAGGGCGCTGCTCCGTACCATATACGCGTTTACGAACCCGAATATGGCGGCGCTTGCGAGCGACGAATTTGCCTTTACCTTTAGGGGTATATGACATTTACTTACCCGCCTTTCCGGCCTTGCGACGAACGAATTCGCCCTTGTAACGAATACCTTTGCCCTTATAGGGTTCCGGAGGACGAATCTTACGGATCTTCGCAGCGGTCTCGCCTACTAGTTCCTTGCTAATGCCGGAAATAGTGAACGATAAGGCGCTATTAACCTTAAATTCGATTCCTTCGGGAGCTTTAAATGGTACCGGGTGCGAGAAGCCTAGCTGCAGCTCAATATCGCTACCGCGAGTCAATACGCGGTAACCGGTCCCCACGATTTCCATTTCTTTGGTGAAACCGTTAGTTACACCCTCAATCATGTTGGAAATCAAAGAGCGGGTAAGACCGTGCAAAGAGCGAGCCTGACGAGTTTCTTCTACCCGATCAACCAGAATTTTACCGTCCTCTTCACGAATGGTGAGCGCACCGGTAAAAGTACGTTCCAGCTGACCTTTAGGGCCTTTAACCGAAACATTCAAGCCATCGATTTTTACTTCCACACCTGCCGGTAGGGAAATCGGAGTCTTGCCAATACGTGACATTCCTAATTCCCTCCCTTACCAGATGTAGGCGAGAACTTCCCCGCCTACGCCCTTGTCTTGTGCCTGACGGTCAGTCATAAGACCGGAAGAGGTGGACAAAATTGCCACCCCAAGGCCTCCCATGACCTTCGGCAACTGAGTGGATTTTGCGTATTTACGCAGACCCGGCTTGGAAACCCGCTTGCAACCGGTGATTGCCCGTTCGCGCTTGCTTCCGTATTTTAGGGTCAGAGTGAGAGTCTTACCCACGCGGGCATCACTGACTTCACTCTTGGCTATATAGCCCTCATTTTCAAGAATCTTTGCGATTCCCGCCTTCATTTTTGATGAAGGCATAGACACAGTGTCCAAATGCGCCGCATTGGCGTTACGCAGACGTGTGAGCATATCTGCGATGGGATCTGTCATTGTCATTTTGGGGTTCTAACCCTTCCTCGCTGCGGTTTCTCTATCAGACCTGCAACGTAGTAGTTTTTACCAACTGCTCTTAGTTACGCCCGGCAGTTCGCCCCGCAGAGCGAGCTCACGCAGGCAAACACGGCAAAGTCCAAACTTGCGATACACCGAATGGGGGCGTCCGCAGCGGTTGCACCGTGTGTATCCGCGTACTTTGAACTTCGGCTTACGATTCGCTTTATTCTTCAGCGCCGTTTTCGCCATTAACGTTCCTCCTTAAACGGGAAGCCTAGTAACTTTAGCAGTGCTCGACCTTCTTCATCACTGTTAGCAGTGGTAACCACAGTGATATCCATACCACGTACGCGATCAATCGAGTCCTGATCAATCTCGTGGAACATGGCCTGTTCGGTCAAGCCGAAAGTGTAGTTACCGTGACCATCAAACTGTTTGGGGCTTAGTCCCCTAAAGTCACGGATACGCGGCAGCGCGGTAGAAACCAAACGGTCTACGAACTCCCACATCCGATCGCCACGAATAGTAACGTGAGCGCCGATTGGCTGACCGGCACGCAGCTTGAACTGGGCGATAGATTTGCGTGCCTTAGTAACAACCGGTTTCTGTCCGGTAATCGCGGTCAGGTCACGAATCGCGCCCTCCATTAGTTTGGAGTCATGAGAGGCATCGCCTACACCCATGTTTACGACAACTTTTGCCAGACCTGGAATCTGGTTTACGTTTTCGTATTCAAACTTGTCTTTCAAAGAATTACGGATTTCTTCCTGGTAACGCACTTTTAGGCGCGGAACTAGAGTCTTTTCTTCAGCCATTAGATGTCCTCCCCAGAACGCTTCGCGTAACGTACCCGAACGGTACGCAGACGTCCTCCGCGTTCTGCCTGTTCCTCACGGAAGCCAACCCGGGTAGGCTTCTTGGTCTTGGGATCAACTAGCGCCACATTAGAGATGTGAATCGGAGCTTCCCGGTATTCGATACCGCCGGTTGCCTGTCCCTGCTGGTTCTGACCCGCGCGAGTGTGGTGAGTGCGGATATTAACCCCCTCGACCAGTACGCGGTCACTGGAACGGTATACCTCTAGTACCCGCCCCTGCTTGCCTTTATCCCCTGGTTTAAGGGCGGGCAAACCTTTTTCAGCGCGGCGCTCGTTGCGCTTAGCTAGTTTTTTCTCGTCACTGGTACGGCCAGCAATAACCTCTACCAGATCGCCCTTCTTAATTTTCGCTCCCATTACAGCACCTCCGGAGCCAGCGAGATAATGCGCATGAACTTCTTGTCGCGAAGTTCACGCCCGATCGGCCCGAAAATACGGGTTCCGCGCGGTTCACCACTGGGCTGGATAATAACTGCGGCGTTTTCATCAAAGCGGATGTAGGAACCATCCTGGCGGCGACGCTCTTTACGAGTGCGCACGATTACCGCTTTAACAACTTCGCCTTTCTTGACATTGCCGCCGGGGATAGCGTCTTTTACAGTGGCAACAATGGTGTCACCGATACCTGCGAAACGCCGCCCGGAGCCGCCCAACACGCGAATACAAAGTAGTTCCTTTGCACCCGTGTTGTCGGCGACCTTTAGTCGCGACTCTTGTTGAATCATCGTGTTCTCCTAAAATCGGGACGCAATACACCCCTTAGGTTGTTTCTTCCTGTTGCCCGGCTATGCCGGCTCCCCAGGTAACCGCGAAAGTGGCAGACTCAAAATGCTCTGCTTTTGCAGTGCACAGGTCTCTGCCGCGGCATTCCAGGGCGGAATGCAACTCTCTTAGCTTAGTTTAGAATCGCAGGTAAATGAAAGTTCGCTCCCCCTATTTGTGCTGTAAGTTTCCTCACCCACAGACTTCCGGCTCGTTGCCGCGTTTATAAAAGAGCCCGCGGCGAGAAAAGTTGGGGGTAAAGATTGCTGCGTCCCATCTTTCCCGATGCCGGGAAATAGCGGATTGCTCTTTGCTAGGCACTGTTTCCACGGTCGCTAGCTGGTAGCGATATTCGCGTCCGGAAATATAAGTAAACACCACTTTGGAACCGTCTGGCAGATTCTTGAAAGACGCAAACTGCTGGTTGCCGGCGCTATCGGAGATTACCAGATTCCCGAACCAAAGCCATCGGCTTCCTCTCCTAAGACCAAATCGTCGGCAAAGCCATGCTAATCGTCTCTCCCCCTATCCCACTTCAGCTAAGTCCGTTAGGGTGTTGCGCGGGGATTAGCCTTTTCCGTCCTCACACCAAGAGTAAATACGCATAAAACTAACAGTAACCCCTGGTAGGCACTATAATTAGTTCAGCAGTATCCATCGGGAAATGGGGATAAGTCATGCAGCTAACCAGACGCAGAAACGTTACCAGAGCCATCCATTCTGCCGAGCTCGAAGGCCAGGCAGTATCCTCTGATTTCATCGATGATGCCAACGAATACATTAAGGAAACTATAAACGCTGACGAATTGGTGAACGTACTAAGAATCGGATTATGAAAAGAGAGTCAGTGAGCCCAACCAAGTGATAGATGCAAACCACCAAAGCCCTAGCCAGAGATTTAGGTACCAGAAAATATGCCTCCACAAGACCAAGAACCCCATCCGGAACACGGCCAGGAAGATCAGCTGACCCCGTACGCTGAGGTCGCGAACTACCCTACCCCGGCAGAAGCTGCGATAGCATTCGCTGACGTTGCGATGAGTCTTGCCGATATGCCGGTGACTGACCCTAGAACTCGCGCCCTAGTGCGTCAGGTGGCAGAACAATCCCTCAGCGCCGATGAAGCCGTAAAAATTGGTTTATCCGAGATTCTGGACAAGTAACATTAGTCGCTGCAGGGATGAGCATTATGCTCGGGCAAGTGATTTGGCAAGCGTAATGCGAACCAGTTCACTGGTAGTGAGTTGCTGCTCTCTTGCTGTCGCAATCAACGCTCTTTTCATGGCTACCGGAATTTTTACCGATAGAGTTTCACTCCCCTCGCTGCTTAAAGAGCAGGGAGAGCCGTGGATGACCTGACTCAGATTTCTTTCGCCTTCCGGAAATGTTCCTTGTGCGTAACCCCGCTCCCAAGCATTTAGCTTCTCATCGGTTATTATTTGTCCGTCTATGGCAGCAAAAGCGCTCATCATTGTTCCTTACATCCCTAGTTCTTTAAGAAAGGCTTTGGTAGGAGGGGTCATAGCATGAAATATTCGCCACCTACCTTGGGAGCTAGAATAAATACGGTCGTGCCCAAGGCTCCAATTCTCTGTTTTATATTCCTGAGCGCGTTGCTCAAGATCCGCATCAGAGAGTTCAAACTCGTTCATCAGTTCGTCAATCGAGGCCGGCGAAGTCTCTGTGGGAATGAACTCAGATTCTCTGTCCTGTGCATGCTGATTTCCTTACTCCAAGTAATCTTATTTGTCGCGGTAATGGGAGCCACACTGCCAGGTGAGGTAATCCTCCTAACCGTTCTCGCTCCACACAATTTGCATGATTTTATTCTTCGATCAGATTGTGCGGAACGAGCTGCTTTCTACCTGCTTCGACTTCGTCAATCGCTTTCTTGAGGCGGGAAAGATTCTCTTCAGAGTAAAAGGGGTCAGACGAAACCTCAAACGGTATCCGGCGCTCACGACCAATTTTTTTAGCAAAAATCGTGAACGCTGCACTCACCGAAAGCCCGCAGCGCAGCTGCTTACTGTTTGTGCGCAGATTTGCGTCTACGGCTAAGCAACAGCGCACCAGCGGTGCTGAGCGAAGCGAGAAGCGCTAACGCGACCAGCCCCACAGAACCGGTATTAGATAATGCCGGTTTCTTCCCTGCCGTTGCCGGAGCGCTCTGACCCGGTTTAGGTGAGGAAGCACCCTCACCCGCAGGTTTAGTTTCCGGTTTACCGGTACCAGGGTTAGGGGTGGTTCCAGGCACATCTCCACCTGGCTTCGTACCAGGTTCAGTAGGATCGGTACCTGGTTGCGCGTCAGCCTTTACTATCACTTTCACCGTGATTTCTTCACTGCTGCCGTCTTCATAAGTAACGGTCACTACTGTCGAAAGCTCTCCTGCTTCCTCGGTACTGGGCGCATTACCTTTCCACGCATACTTGACTTTAGTTAAATCAGTTGGCGCCTTCCCTTTAAACGTAATTACCTTACTTAGTTCCGGTAGTTTCTCACCTTTTTTAACCGTGATTGGATCGGCTTGCGGAGTATAGACATCTTTATCAGGAACAGTCTCAGCCGGGGTCAAATCTTCCCAGCAGAATTCGCCCGAGTCCTTCGCCACCCCAAAGTTGTGGGCATTAGTGTTATTTTCGAAAACATAGCCGTCTTTAGTTTTAGCTATCAGCTCTTTTGCTTGGTTGATTTCCCAAGTGACCTGCTCAGTATCGTTGGGTTTAATCCAAGTTGCATTCGGCTCTGTTTTCCCGTCAGCCATCCATTTATTGCAAGGATCGTTCACCTGAGGGGTCTGCGGAATCTTTACCTTGGTCAAGGGTTTAGCATTAACGCTAATATCCACGGTGATTTCTTCACTGCTGCCATCTGCATAAGTAACAGTGATGGTTCCCTTGGTATTACCGACTTTGTCCGTGCTAGGTGTCGGCGCTTTCCAAGCGAACTTCACTTTATCTAAATCGGTAGGCATCTGACCGGGAGTATCCGGGAACTTAACCACATCTTTAAGCTGCGGAAGTGTATCTCCCACGGTTAGGGAAATCGGGTCAGCGAACGGGTGGTACCGGTCTTTGTCACTCACGCGGGTAAACTTAAATTCCCACGAGGACGTAGCGGAGGGTTTAAGGCTATAACCATCCTTTGCCCTGGCGGTTACGGTAACCGTCACCGGAGCATTCACATCAGCCTGATTGGGACTGACATTTACTGTTCCGGTCACTACTTTTCCGTCAACCAGGTATTCAACGCCCTCTACCTCAGGTAAGGTGTAGCTGCCGATATATTCATTCCCGCCCTGAGCAAAGTCGTCATCTACACTGCTGGGGGCTTTCGGGATCACATAGGCAGTAAAAGTCCAGGTACCAGTGACGGTTTCGTCTTTAGCTATGTGCGTGATTGTCGCCGGCTCCCAGCCTTTGAAGTCATAAATCCCCTTATCGGTCACCACCTGTTTCTTCGCTGGTTCAACCAAGGTTACCGCGCTACCAGCAGCAATATCGGTTTGCGGGGTTGGTAGCAGTTTTTGCACGTCCTCGGGGAGGGCGTCGAAATCGTTAAAGCGGTAAGTGACCGTGTAGGTCTTGGGTGCATCTTTATAGATGTTGGTAGCAAACTCGTTGGTGTTAGTTTTATACGCTAAGAAAATTGCGCTCTTTAACTGTTCCACCTTTGTTTGCGTGGGCATTTTGCTGTACCAGCCAGATGGTTGCAGGCGATTATTTTTCAGGTCGTCCTCCACAGCCGCATCCATCAGCTCTTTAAGCTGAGCATAGGTGGTGATCTGCCGGGTCTTTCCCTCCCAATTAATAGTGATTGGTTTTAGCTTATCTTTCTTAGCGATTCGTTCGGCATATTGAGCTTTTTTGAAATCCGCCATAGTGCGGTATTTACCGCCACTCACCTTAGAAATAATCACGTCGTCACTAAACTGAGTATTTTGCGCAACGTTGCCTGGTTTTAACTGATTGGACAGGTAGGGAACCATACCCTCGTAGTAGCCGTATGCTGCAAGCATCTCCCAGCTCAGGCGCTTAGTGTGGATATCTCCGCTCATACCGTTAGGATTATGGGGTGCTCCATAAATCGGGGTAAACAGGGGAATCGCGTAGTAGCCGTTATATTTAGCGGTACCGGTTACCTTTTGCCCATCAACCATGAGTCGATAGGCAACCGCGTTCATATCTACCAGGTCATTGATTGTTTTAAGATTCTTAGCCTCATCGACACTGATATTTTCAAACTTTTCATCTTTCTTTTCATCTTTGCCGGACAAGGTGGCTTTATTGAATAGCTTTGCTTTGGTGGCATCGTCTTTGGATAAAGCTACCTCAGCCTCTAAATAATCCAGGGTATAGATTAAATCCATCTGGTTGCCGTAATAGGTTTTCAAATCCTCGGGCGTCTGGAAACGGTCAGGGGTTTTATTGCCGTAAGGGTTTTGATCGCTGCGGTCAAAAATCTGGTTGAGGTCGAAGTTCGCCCCTTTATCAGTGGGATCGTTCTGATGCCACGGCTCGAATACGCCTCGAGTAATCAGCTCGGCACTCGCCCCGGAACGCTGACCAAATCCCGCAAAATGAACCTGATTCGCCATTTGGTGCGTATGTTCGTGGGCATAGGTAGTCAGCCCGCGATCATCTAGACCATTGGCTAACCAGTAGTGAATCTGTCCGCTATTAATGTCGGCCACTCCATCTGCCCGCGTGAAAGTAAAATAGTAGCCTAACGGGGTCATAAACTCTTTAACTCCGCTGGCAACCCCGGCACCCTGTTTAGGCGACCACCGTTTTTCAGCAGAAACCTCATTCGGATTCTTAATCTGCTGGTTGTCCCATACGCGGCGGTTACCCACAAGTTGTGCGCGTTGTTTATCCTCTTTTGCTAGGCGATACCAAAAATCCAAATAGTCGGCTTGGCGTTCAGCGGCGTATTCAACCTTGTTGTCAAAAGCCTCTAGTTCTTTCCTATAGGCATCTGGATTAGCATCTTTGAGTGCTCGATTTACATAGGTGTCGGTCAGACCGTACATGATGGACTCCACTGTCGAAGCCACATACAGAGAGCTTTCTGACACGTTCAATAGGGCAAGTAGCTCTGCCTGACCATTTGCTTCACCCTTGAGCTTGTCGAATACCCGATAGGGAGCAGTTGGGTTTGCTTTCGATTTCTTTTCATAAATTACTGCTTTAGAGGTTTTCCAAAACCAATCAGCAGGGTTTTTACCGGTCTTGGCTACCTGGTCATTTAGGAAAGTCCCTAAATCGGTTTGGTCAGCTATCTTCCCACCTAAAACATCTTTAAACAGTTTAGGAGTAGACAACATTTTGCGCTGGTCGGCGCTCTGCTGCCCAATAGCTTTGACTATATCCAGGGGAGCGTATTCTTTCCCGAAAGCATTATTTTGCGTCATCAGCTGGCGAGCAACCGTAGCGCCCTCTTTTATGTTGAAACCATAGTTACGTTGCAGATAGGCAGCGCCAATCAGGAAACCAGCAGTATCGTTTTTAATCGCGTTTACATAGTAGGTGACGTCTTTATTCTTCCCCGCAGCAGCTACCTGGGAATCTGCTTTTATCATTAGCGGGAGGATTGTTGGCAAATCCTTTTTGATTTGGTTGAATGCGCCCTCCATATCGGAAGCGAGTAAGTACTCTTCTTGGAGCGCCTGGAGTACTACCTCATCCGGGACATCGTTAAGGGTAGGGTACTTATCTTTATTGTCCTTCCAAATCTCTGTCTTTTTACCAAGCTTTTCAGCCAATGTAAAACGGGTCTTTGCAAGTTTGTCCCTGATGGCTTTATCGCGAAAACCAACTTTCTGGAGGTCAGCGAGAACCTGATCTACCACTTGCTGAACCTGTTGCTCTCCTAAAGCGTCTGCGGCATAAGCACGGGAGACAGCCACCGAACCCGCAATGGTGAGCGTTAAGGCGGTTGCTAAGGCTAAAGCCAATAGTTTAGATAGGCTCTGCGCGAGTTTTCCACGGAATGGAACAGAATAATCCCTCATAATTCCCCACTGCTGTTCGACGCAATATTTTCAACCAATAAAGACTTTTGTATTTACTTACGCAAGTATCCCCTAGCGACCTTGGGTGATGCAACAAATTTCCGGGTTTTAACCCGAAAATGTTAAGAACAGCTCACTGCCATTGATCTGAGCGACTTAAACCAGTTAAGGGCGAGCTAGAGACCGGCGAACAGCGAGCGTCAGACAAACACCCAAATAAGGAATAGGTCAAATCCGGCGACTAGCCTTTAACAACGACCCTAACCGTATCAACACAGCCCGCAACTAAGCTATTAGGCTTCAAACGGAGAATTGGGAAAACCCCGTCACCGCTGGATTGCAACGAGGACGGGGTTTGGCGCGCTCGACAGGATTCGAACCTGCAACCTTCTGATCCGTAGTCAGATGCTCTATCCGTTGAGCCACGAGCGCATTTGCCGTTGCCTTAGCAACTACCCTAGTTTAAGACAGAGCCAATAAGCCCTCCAAATTAGCGACAGCTTATTTAATGTGATTCACACACTCGATTTCTAGAGCACAAAACATATGGATGCGGGGGATAGTTATATGCCGAAGGACAAGATTTCAAAACACAAGGGGTGTGGGCGCTAAATATGTGGGAGTAATGACAGGAAAAGCAGGGGGAAAGCTTGATCCGAGTAGGTGCGGTGGGCATAAGAATTTGGAAAACGCCGCCACGTTTTCCAAATTACTTGGGCAGGAGGACAAGCTTTCCCCCGCACCCACAGTTTTCAGACACGCAAGAGGCGCGGCCGGTAAAAGATACGACAGGGGCTTGACCGGCGAAGCCGGTCATGGGGTCCCCGGAGTGCTTTTACCGAGCCAGCCCCGATATGGAAGACAACCGACAATAACCGCACCGACAACTTCCAGGCATATAACCAAACAAGCTCGCTCACCTGAGGAGCACTTTCACCCTCCCGAGACAAAACCACCCTCCCAATACCGGCAAAACACCCCAATTACGACCACAATTCCCCTCTCGGGAGAGCGCAACTGCACCGGGAGGGTCAAAACGTCACCAAAAAAGGGCGCGGTAGGCGAGAGAAGCGGAAGCACTGACAAGAAGGGCGGGGAAAAGTTTCGTCCAGGCAGATACGGGAATCGCTTTCATGCCGAAGAATAGAATTTCGGAACATCAAGGAGCACGGTCGGTAAATATGCGGAAGTAATGACACAGGGGCAGGGGAAAGTTTGATCCGAGTAGGTGCGGGTAGCGCTTTTATGTCGAAGGATAGGATTTCGGAACATCAAGGGGCGCGGCCGGTAAAAGATACGAGAGAGGCTTGACCTGCGTAGCAGGTCACGGGGCCCCAGAGTGCTTCTACCGAGCCAGCCCCGCAGCGGTAACGTAGCGCTTAGGGGAAGATTTATGCCGCAGGGTAGGCTCCGGGCACTAAATCCGTGAAAATACCAGAGTATTTTCCGGATTTCGGGGCGCGAGGAAAAATCCGCCCCAGCGCGGTAAATTTCGGCAACTCCACGCAACCTAATCCGTAACAAACTGCATGAACAGCTCATTTAAGGACTGAGCATCTTCATCAGTTTTACAAATGACCAAAATAGTATCGTCACCTGCAATGCAGCCGAGCACGGCATCAAACCACGCCATATCGATTGCGCCCGCGAGCAGTTGCGCGCCCGCCGCCGGGGTACGCAGCACCACCTGGTTATGCACCACCGCGGAAGATACCAGCAGGTCTTGACACCATTTTGCCAGCTTTTCATTCCCGGAATCTTCCTGTCCTCGCCGCACCCGCACCGGGTAGGGGTCGGGCAACAAATAAATTGTTTTCCCGCTGGCGGCTCGAACTTTGGTGGCGCGTAAAGCTAAGAGATCTCGCGATAAAGTGGCTTGGGTGGTAGGGATTCCTCGTTCAGCTAGGTGACTTAGCAGCTGTGACTGACTGGAAATCTCATGCTGGCTGAGAATTTCGCGAATAGCTTCCTCACGTGCAGTTTTAGTAGTTGGTACTGTCCCCATGCCTTTATCTTTCCGCTACATACGCTCGGGAGCTACCACGCCGCAAAGCTCTAAACCATTTGCCAACACTTGCCGCACGGCCTCATTCAAGTGCCGGCGCGCCACGTGAGCGGCGGTTATCTTTTCGTCAGAGCGGGGTATTACTCGGCACTGGTTGTACCAAGTGTGATAGCCGGCTGCCAATTTCTCTAGATATCTGGGAATCCGGTGAGGTTCGCGTTCGTTAGCCGCCAGTTTAAGTTCTGCCGGGTATTGTGCCAAGATGCCTAATAGTTCGTTATCGGCAGGGCTAGAAAGCGTTGAAGCATCATATTTACCGTCAGCTAACACTCCTGCTTCGTCTGCGTTGCGCCCTACTGAACAGGTGCGAGCGTGGGCGTATTGCACATAGTAGACCGGGTTCTCATTTGAATGTGAACGCAGTAAATCTAAATCTATATCTACGGTGGAATCCATTGATACTCGCACCAGCGAATAGCGAGCCGCGTCCACTCCTACCGCGTCTACCAGGTCATCTAGGGTGATTACTGTGCCGGCACGTTTGGACATTTTTACTTCTACGCCGTTTTCTTTCAGATTCACCATCTGCCCGATAATTATTTCTAGGCTTTCTCCTGGCTGTCCCCCGAATGCGGCACACATGGCGTACATACGGTCGATATAGCCATGATGGTCGGCTCCTAGAATCAAGATTTCTTCGGTGGCTCCCCGGCGCTGTTTATCCCGATAGTAGGCAATATCGGCTGCAAAATAGGCGGGGTCGCCATCAGATTTCAAAATAACGCGGTCTTTGTCGTCACCATATTTTGTGGACTTTAGCCAGGTGGCGCCATCTTGCTCATAGATTACTCCGCGCGAACGCAGCTCTTCTATTGCGGCGTTTACTGCCCCGGAAGTGTGCAGCTCGTCCTCGTGGAAGAAAACATCAAAATCGGCTCGGAAGCTGTGTAGGCAGTCTTTAATTTCCTGGAACATCAGACCGGTGCCCACCTCGCGGAAGTATTCTTCCACTTGGGTCTGGGTGCGGTTTTCCAGTTCTATGCCTTCTTTTTTGGCTTGCTCGGCAACCCTGTTAGCTATGTCGAGGACATATTGTCCGCCGTATCCATCTTCGGGCACTTCTGTTCCTTGCCAGCGCGCCACTAATGATTTAGTGAAACGGCTAATCTGTGCTCCGTGGTCGTTGAAATAGTATTCGCGAGTAACTTCTGCCCCGCAGGCTGCCAAAATCCGGCAGAGGGTGTCGCCGACTGCCGCCCAGCGTCCTCCGCCTAGATGGATAGGACCGGTGGGGTTGGCGGAAACATATTCCACATTGACATGTTTTCCGCTCAAATCTCGACTGTGACCATAGGTTTTCCCGGCTTGCAGGATTGTGCCTACCAGTGCGCCCGCCGCTCCTGCTTCTAGCCATATGTTTACGAATCCCGGACCGGCTACCTCGGTTTTGGTGATTCCTTCAACCTGGTCGAGTTGGGAGGTAATTTTGGTGGCGAGGTCGCGCGGCGCTATCCCGGCTTTTTTGGCTAATTGCATGGCGATATTGGTGGACCAATCACCATTTCCTCGCGAGCGGGGTCGTTCCACTTTTACGGTGGCAGGAATGGTATCTGTGGTTAAGCCGATTTCTTCGCTCAGATTTCCTAGAATCTCGCGGATTAGGGCGCTTAGTTCTTCTGGAGTCATGCTTTAAGCCTAGACTGCCGGGCGTATTTCCTGCCAAATCTGGCGAGTTAGCCCACATCTTTGCTGGCTGGCAGAATGGGAATATGACTGACCAGGTTTACCATAAAGTCGATAACCGCCACCCGGAAGCTTTGGAATTGGAGGAGCTGGGGTTAAAGTGGCTGGCTGAGCCGATGTGTCGCGGCGGGGCGCACGTGGTGCGGGTTGCGGATTCTGGGCGCGGATACCTTGATACTGAGCTGATTCCGCAGGCAGCGATTACTCTCCAGGCGGCGCGTTCATTTGGGGCTGCTTTGGCATTTACCCATGCGGGCGGGGCGGATTGGTATGGTCAGCCGCCTCTAGGCTATTCAGGTCCTGGTTTTATGGGACGTTCCAGTTTGGATTTGATTTACGAGGACGATGGGCAAAACTGGGGAGAGTTTTTCGCGGTTCACCGGATTATGCCGAATCTGCCACCTGCCCTTGCTAATGGTTCTATTGATAGGGCGGGGGCTGCGGTTTTAGAAAAGCTGGCGCAACGTTTGCGCGACGGGGTTTTTGACGTTCCCGAACCGGAGCTGGTGATGTCTCGAGCTTCACGTATTCATGGTGACCTGTGGACTGGGAATATTATTTGGGCTCCCTCTAGGGCTTTAAAGCGTTTTCCGTCTTTGGCGGGACGGGGAGATAACCGGAATTTACCTCTTCCCGAGGTGGTGGGGGTGCTAATTGACCCGGCTCCTTCTGGTGGTCACGCGGAGTCGGATTTGGCTGCGCTTGGGGTTTTTGGGCAGCCTTATCTGGAGGAAATCTACCGGGGCTATAACCAGGTTTCTCCCCTAGCTTCCGGCTGGCAGGAACGGATTAATCTGCATCAAATCCATATGCTCGCGGTTCATGCGAATCTTTTTGGTGGCTCTTATGGATCTCATACGGTGGATTTGGCGCGTCAATACTTATAGCTCTTGGTTATCGCGGTGCTTTCCGCAGTTTTGTAGGTTTTCCGGGAGGGCGATGGGCCGTAGATTTTGAACGTGCGGGTTGATTCTCTGCTCGGTGTTTTTTAGGTGTTTAACTGATTAGGGACTTTTTGATTTGCCGTTTTGGCGCTCATGTTAGGTACAAGAAAAACAGGTTAGGCTAGTTTTCATGAATCATATTGTTGCTTTAGTTATGGGCATGGTTTTACTGGCGGGTTCGGTCTGGATTCGGCACGGCAGCGCGAGGGCGCGTTTTTGGGTTCCAAAGAAAAGGAAAGATATTTCTCGTTCTGGGATTCTAATAATTGATGAACGTTGGGTGTTAGTGTTTTTACCTGCCCTGGGTCTTTTTTTCTTGATGATTGGCACTATACTTCCGGCTTATGCATTCGGTAAACCCTGGAGCTACCTGTTTGTTACTTTATGTTTGTTTGGCGCGATTGTTGGGCTAATCGGAATGGTTTGGGGATTGACTAATCTCTACTATCCTGAGAGGCTACGACCGGCTTGGCTGCGTGAATACTACCGTCTCCTGGGTTATTCCCCTTCTCGCGGCTTAACTCTGGCTCCAAAGTGGTATCGCGAGCACCTCCAGGATGGACACCTAGAGAACCCGCGACTTCGCACCGCTCAGGGTAAAACAGAGCCTACTATCGAGAGCGCAACTAAGAAACAGTCCAAGAAAGTCAATCGCAGTAAACGTAAACCGCACTAAGACACTGTCGCTAAAGTTAGCTTGTTTTATAGAATCTATGAGCGATTTTAGCCATCCAGATAACTTCCAGAAATCATCCAGATATAAGACAGTTCTTAGTGTCACTATTGGGGCATAGCGAGAATAGGAGATTGAAACTGATGACCAATAAAAATAATTCGAACTGGCCTCAAGACCCGAATCAGCCGATTGATAACTGGGAAATGGATGACTGGCAAAGTGCTGGTTGGCCAGGTGAAACTCAAAGTGACACTCAAAGCGACCACCCTAATGTGTCGGCAGTAAATACTTCGATACCAACAAGTAATACTGCTGCTAGCACCCTAGGTGACCAGGAGGATTCCCCGGCAGCTATGCCTGAGCTACAGGGGAGAATCACCAGTGTCCAGCCAGGTTCTACCGGTTTGCCGGTAGAAGATAACAGAACCACTGCTTATCCTTTCGCCACTCCTAAAGAAAGCGACAGCCACCAATATGCTCACATAGCGTCCTATGAAATGTCCGCAGAGCCCGAAACAAATAACTTCTTGAACAATGGCTTTGGGCGAGAGGCAGATGCGCCCTCTGTTTCCGAAAATCAATTCCCGCCCTCCTCCCCTTATGAAAGCGCCCACACCACCTTTGAGGGCAGTTTTTATAATCAAACTCCTTACCAGCCCGCTTCGGTGGCAGGACAGTTCCCTCAAAGTGGGCAGGGAACTTGGGAACCCTCCCCGATGCCGGAAAAGAGTAAGGAAAAGAGCAAACGCGGACCTGGTTGGCTGGCAACTATTGCGATTGCAGTTACCGCCTCGCTGGCTTGCTGGGGATTAGTAGCTTATATGAACGCCGATAACACCACCTCTTTGGGAACTTCCCAGAGTAAAATCGCCACTCAAGCACCAGTGGTACAGGCCAGTGGTAAAGCCACTGATTGGGAAACGGTAGCAAAAACTGTCCAGCCGTCCGTTGTGGCTATTCAGGTAGCTTCTGGGAGCTCAGGGGAAACCGGCTCCGGGGTTATTTTTGATCAAGCGGGACACGTAATCACCAACTATCACGTAGTGGCAGCGGCGATTACTGGAAATAGCAAAGTGCAAATCACCTTACATAACGGCAAAATTTATGATGCGCAAGTGGTGGGGGCAGATGCTTCTACTGACCTGGCGGTTCTAAAATTCACTAACCCTCCAAAGACGCTAGAGATGGCTTCACTAGGTAGTTCCACTGATTTGCGGGTAGCACAACCAGTAGCCGCGATTGGTTCTCCGCTAGGACTAGAAAACACGGTAACTACCGGCATTATTTCTGCCCTAGACAGACCGGTGGCGGTTACTCAATCTTCAGGGGAGAAACGCTCCGGGATTGAGATTCCGGGACTGCATGAGCGCTCGGGAAGTGGCCAACAAGTTGTAACTAACGCTATTCAGGTGGATGCGGCCATCAATCCTGGTAACTCAGGTGGTCCGTTATTTAACGCATCTGGTCAAGTAATCGGGATTACTTCCTCAATTGCTTCTTTGGGCTCGAATAGTTCCGGTCAATCCGGTTCGATTGGTATCGGGTTCGCCATTCCGGTGAATCTGGTTAAAAACGTGGCAGATCAAATCCTTAAGACCGGGAAAGTTACCCACGCCGTGTTAGGGGTAACTATTAAGACCGGAATAGCAAAAGTAGCTGGGGAATCTCAAGTAGGAGCAGCTGTAGAGCAAGTGGTTCCTGGTTCGGCTGCCGACAAGGCTGGACTAAAGAGTGGCGATTTGATTACCAAGATTGACAAGCACGATATTAGTTCTGGAACAGCTTTAACCGGGTATGTACGTTGGTATAAACCAGGTGACCAAGTTACTTTAACCTTGCTGCGTTCCGATGGGGAACATCAAATTAAGGTAACTTTAGGGGCTGAATCTGCGCTACAGCGATAACTGATTATTTGCTGGACATAAAGAAATCGGGGGGGGATTTCCCATGGGAAATACCCCCCGATTTATTTGCAAGTATTCACTTATTTTAAGAAGTAAAGGAACGGAAGAATCCGCCTACCCAAGAGAATACTCGCACGAAGAACACGCGTACCTTAACTACGAAACTCTCAGATTCCTCTGCATTATTATCAGGGGTAACGCTCGGTTCTGGTACTGCGGTGGGAGGAGCATCCGGAATCGGAGCCTCCGTAAAGGTAGGGTCTGAGGTAGAGGTAGTAGGTTCTGAGCTGGGCTTGCTGCTGGGCTCTGGTTGAACTTCCGGCTCCGAAGTAGGCTGCGGGGAAGTAGTTGGTTCTTGAGTAGGCTCAGCCGAGGGAGAGGGAGTAGTCGGGTTTTCACTGGGCGTACTGCTGGGCTGCCCAGAGGCATCCGGAGAAGGTTTGCTAGTTTCGGACGGCACTTCCGGTTGGGTTGGTTGGGTAGTTGGCTTCGGGTCTTCACTAGGTTTCGGAGAAACCGTGGGTTGCTCACTGGGCGGAACCGGTTGTGAACCCGCGGGGTATCCCAAATGCCGTTCCAGACCTTGCAAGGCTAAAGCCACATCTGCATCTGTAATCGGGTTTTTGAAGTCTTTGACCCCTGCCATACCGGCGGCCATTAAATCACCCTTACAAGTATGGTCTACCCCTAAAAGATGTCCCAGCTCATGGGCAACGGTTGAAACCTGGGTGAGCCAGCCGCTGCGATCGAGGCGTAGGTACAGAAGCCGTTGTGCAGCATAGGCGGTACCGATAGCCTTACCCTCGGAATAAGGAGAATCGATTACCCGTACCGGGCGATTAGCCATCGAGTCCACGAATTGGAAGGTAATTTTTCCGCCACTGCGTTCGGTCCACATCTTGGTGGCGGCTTCAATCGCCGGGCGGAATTTAGTGTTCCCCAAGTACAGCGACAAAGTATAGGAATCGGCACTGGTAGCACCAATCAAGAAAACATCCAGGTTACTAATTGGTTGCCCTTTGGCGACCTGGTTATGCATTACCCGGCATTCTCGCACCGTGGGTGTCCGATCAGCTGCCTGCACATTTTGATTACCAGAAACCGCTAGCAGTCCTCCTAGCGCCAATCCCACCATTGTTAGGGTTCCTAATAGGACATTCTTTTTCCTCGTCATTGTCATAGTTAAATACTACTAAGCCAAAAGATTAAAGCAAGGTGAAAGTAATATCCAAGCTGAGAGCTTCTTCATATCTACCTTATCCTTGAAAGCTTCAATAAAAAATTACCCTTAGTAGCTAATTGCACAGCCACTTCTTATGGGTAATAGCTCCTCTTCATAGCATCAAGATGTGCAGCTATAAATAATCGGGGCCTGACTGTGAAGTCAGGCCCCGATTAAACAGCTTCCTAGGTTAGAAAACTAAAGATTCAGACCAAAAGAATCCTCAAAGTTGATTCCTGCCAAGAAATCATCGTCTATTTCAGGAACTTTGAAATCGTCAGCAGACCAACCCATCTTGGACATTGCTTCCTCAGTGGGTTCCACGCTGGCATCACGGAACATGGCCAGACCGGTACCCGCCGGAATCAACTTACCAAGAATAACGTTCTCTTTCAGACCTACCAGCGGATCTTTCTTATGATTCATGGCCGCGTCAGTGAGCACCTTCGTAGTCTCCTGGAAGGACGCTGCCGACAACCAAGAATCGGTAGCCAAGGAGGCTTTAGTAATCCCCATCAGTTCCGGACGAGCCGCAGCCGGCTCCCCGCCCTCGGAAACTACCTTGCGGTTAATGGAGCGGAACCGAATCGAATCCACCAAAGTACCCGGCAAAAGCTCGGTATCACCCGATTTGAGGACGGTTACCCGCCGTAGCATCTGACGGACAATCACCTCAATGTGCTTGGAGTGAATATCCACGCCCTGCGAACGGTAAACCTCTTGAACTTCATTCACCAGCTGCCTTTGAGTAGAGTTCACACCCAAAATCCGCAAAACTTTCTTCGGATCCAAACGTCCCTCAGTCAGCTGTTCGCCAACCTCCACATGGTCACCGTCAGAGACAATCAGCTTCATCCGGCGCGGAGCGTCAATAATCAAGTCATCTTGACCATCATCACGCACCACTACCAACTGACGAGGCTCACCCGGTTCATCAACAATCTTGATACGCCCGGCAGCCTCGGTAATCAGGGCTTCGCCCTTGGGGGTACGAGCCTCGAAGAGCTCCTGTACACGCGGCAGACCCTGGGTAATATCGGCTGCGCCAGCCGCACCACCGGTGTGGAAAGTACGCATCGTCAGCTGAGTACCCGGCTCCCCAATCGACTGGGCAGCGATAATCCCCACCGCTTCCCCAATATCGACCCGTTTACCAGTCGCCAGAGAACGCCCATAACAAGACGCACAAGTACCGGCCTCAGATTCACAGGTCAAAACCGAGCGTACCGGAATTTCGGTTACCCCCGCCTCGATTAAGGCATCAATCTTCTCGTCACCAATATCGGTTCCCTTGGCAAATACCAGATTGCCATCCGCGTCAGTAACGTCCTTGGAAAGAGTACGTCCATAGGCAGTGGTTTCTACGATGTCCAGTTTATAAACCTTGCCATCTTCAGAAACACCTACAATCGGCAGTACTAGACCGCGGCGAGTACCACAGTCCTGTTCGCGAACAATAACGTCCTGGGACACGTCCACCAGACGACGAGTCAAATAACCCGAGTCGGCAGTACGCAATGCGGTATCGGCCAAACCTTTACGCGCACCGTGAGTAGCGATGAAGTATTCCAGAACAGATAGACCGGAACGGTAGTTCGATTTAATCGGCTGCTCAATCAGCTTCTGCTTCGGGTCAGCCACCAGACCACGCATACCGGAAATCTGTCGAATCTGATCCCAGTTACCACGAGCACCAGAAGAAACCATCCGGTTCACCTGGTTACGAGCCGGGAAGTTCTCCCGCATTGCCTCGGCAACTTTAGCAGTACATTCGGTCCACAAATCCACCAGTTCGTTGTAACGATCCTGGGCGGTAATCAAACCTAAATCTGCGTCCTCTTGCACCTTGGCAGCTTTCTCGTCATATTTGGCTAGAATCTCTGCCTTTATCGGGGGCTCTACCACGTCAGCAAAGCCGATGGTAGTACCCGACCAGGTTGCCCAGTGGAAACCGGTCTCTTTCAAAGCGTCCAGTGAGGCTGCCACATTACCTTTGTCGTAACGTTCCGCCAAGGTATTGACAATCCGGGACAGTCCTTTCTTGTCTACCTGCTCGTTTACGAACGGGTAAGAAACCGGCAGTGCCTCATTGAAGAAGCAACGTCCAATCGATGTTTCGAACTCTACCGGATCGCCCTCTTCAAATCCTTCCGGAGCCTGCCAATCCTTTGGAGGAACCGTACCCGGCTCGAAACGAATCAAAGCGGTTGCGTTAATGTCCAGACGGTTCTGGTCATAAGCCATAATGGCTTCACCCAAAGAAGAGAACTTGGGGGTAATCGGGTTTCCGTCCTCATCGGTCGGAACCGGTAGTGCCGGATCCGGATCGGAGGTCAAGTGGTAAATCCCAATCACCATATCCTGGGAGGGCATAGTTACCGGGCGACCATCAGCCGGCTTCAAAATATTATTGGAAGACAGCATCAAAATTCGCGCCTCTGCCTGTGCTTCCGCACCCAGCGGCAGGTGAACAGCCATCTGGTCACCATCAAAGTCCGCGTTGAACGCGCCACAAGCCAGCGGGTGAAGCTGAACTGCTTTACCCTCAATCAAAATCGGCTCGAAAGCCTGAATACCTAGGCGGTGCAAAGTAGGAGCGCGGTTCAGCAACACCGGATGCTCGGTGATTACCTCATCGAGCACGTCCCACACCTGCGGACGCTGGCGTTCTACCATCCGCTTCGCGGCCTTGACATTCTGAGCTTCTTGTCGCTCAACCAGTCGTTTCATTACGAACGGCTTAAACAGCTCCAAAGCCATCTGCTTGGGCAAACCGCACTGGTGCAGCCTGAGCTGCGGACCTACCACGATTACGGAACGACCAGAATAATCAACTCGCTTACCCAATAGGTTCTGACGGAAACGCCCCTGCTTTCCCTTGAGCATATCGGATAGGGACTTCAACGGACGGTTACCCGGACCAGTCACCGGACGACCGCGGCGACCATTATCGAAAAGGGCGTCCACAGATTCTTGCAGCATCCGCTTTTCGTTATTAACGATAATCTGGGGAGCACCCAAATCCAACAGTCGCTTTAAGCGGTTATTACGGTTAATCACCCGGCGGTACAAATCGTTCAAGTCAGAGGTAGCAAAGCGACCACCGTCTAGCTGCACCATCGGACGTAGATCCGGAGGAATCACGGGAATCCGGTCAAGCACCATCGAATCTGGGTTGTTCCCGGTCTGCAAGAAAGCCGAAATGACTTTCAAGCGCTTTAGAGCCCGAATCTTACGCTGTCCGGTACCGGTTTCCACTTCTTCTTTCAGCTTTTCAGCTTCAGCCTTGAGGTCGAAGTCCCGCAGACGCTTTTGGACTGCCTGCGCGCCCTTGTCGCCCTTGAAATAAATGCCGTAACGCATCTCCAAGTCGCGGTAAAGCCGCTCATCACCTTCGAGGTCACCTACCTGTAGTTCCTTGAAACGGGTGAATACCTCGTCCCGACGAGTCAGTTCCCGATCGAGCTTGCGCCGCATCTGAGTAACCTCTTTATCGGCGATTTTACGAACTTTTTCCTTTTCAGCGTTCTTGGCATCATTGGCTTCTAAGGCTGCCAAATCTTTTTCCAGTTTTTCCTGGCGGGCAACAATCTGCGCCTCGCAGCGTTCAGTTAAACGCTGTTTTTCCAGGCTAAGCTCGTTTTCCAGATTCGGTAAATCCTGGTGGCGAGCATCCTCATCGACCTCGGTAATCATATAGGCCGCGAAGTAAATTACCTTTTCCAGGTCTTTGGGTGCTAAATCCAGCAGGTAACCCAGACGGGAGGGCACGCCCTTGAAATACCAGATATGGGTAACCGGGGCAGCCAGTTCAATATGACCCATACGTTCGCGGCGCACCTTGGAGCGAGTAACTTCTACCCCGCAGCGCTCACAAACGATGCCTTTGTAGCGCACCCGCTTGTATTTTCCACAAGCACATTCCCAGTCCCTAGTGGGACCGAATATCCGTTCACAGAACAGACCGTCTTTCTCGGGCTTTAGGGTGCGGTAGTTAATTGTTTCCGGCTTTTTGACTTCGCCAAATGACCATTCCGCCACAGCATCAGCGGTCGCCATGCCGATATGTAGTTGATCGAATTTATTTGCATCCATAATCGACTCTTACCTTCTTTTCCCTGCTGCCTAGATTTCTTCCAAAGAAACATTGGGGTTTGGCCGCGAGCCAATGTTAATCCCCAACTCTTCACTGGCGCGCTCAGCACCGTCATCGTCTTCAGCCAGGGACACTACGTTATCTTCAGCGTCCAAGGCTTCCACGTTCAGGCAGAGGGAGCGCATTTCTTGTATGAGGACGCGGAAGGATTCCGGAATGCCAGGTTGCGGAATATCCTCGCCCTTGACAATCGCCTCATAGACCTTCACACGACCGGTAATATCATCAGATTTCACGGTGAGCAGTTCCTGTAGCGAATAGGCGGCGCCGTAGGCTTCCATCGCCCAAACTTCCATTTCCCCGAAACGCTGCCCGCCGAACTGGGCTTTACCACCCAAAGGCTGCTGGGTAATCATGGAGTAAGGACCGGTGGAACGTGCGTGAATCTTGTCGTCTACCAGGTGGTGCAGCTTCAGCATGTACTTGTACCCTACCGAAATCGGGTAGGGGAACGGTTCACCACTGCGCCCGTCAAACAGGCGGGCTTTACCGTCTGCGTTAATCAGGCGATCGCCGTCAGCGTTCGGACGGGTGCAACCGAGCAGACCGGTCAATACGTCTTCTTGTACACCGTCAAACACCGGGGTAGCAACTTTTTGACCAGCAGGGGCTTGGAGACCATCCTTTGGTAGTTTCTCAATCCACTTGGCGCCCTCTTCAGCCAGCAGGGAAGTATCCCAACCTTGATGAGCAATCCAGCCCAAATGGAATTCGAGCACCTGACCGATATTCATACGTCCCGGCACGCCCATAGGATTCAAAATAATATCGACCGGGGTTCCGTCCTCTAGGAAAGGCATATCCTCAACCGGCAAAATCTTGGAAACCACACCTTTATTACCGTGACGACCAGCCATTTTATCGCCGATAGTAATTTTACGACGCTGGGCTACATAGACCCGCACCATCTGCTTTACCCCAGGAGGTAGTTCGTCATCATCGTCGGTGAACTCACGTACTCCGATCACGATTCCAGATTCACCATGAGGCACGCGCAGAGAAGTGTCCCGAACTTCGCGAGCTTTTTCACCGAAAATAGCCCGTAGCAAACGCTCTTCGCTGGTCAGCTCAGTTTCGCCCTTGGGGGTTACTTTCCCGACCAGAATATCGCCAGCCTGTACCTCGGCGCCGATGCGGATAATACCGCGTTCGTCAAGGTCAGATAGGGCGTCTTCGGAGATATTAGGAATATCGCGAGTGATTTCTTCTAGACCAAGTTTAGTTTCGCGAGCATCAATCTCGTGTTCTTCAATATGGATAGAAGTGAGCACATCATCTTGGACTACCCGACGGGAAAGAATAATCGCGTCCTCGTAGTTGAGACCTTCCCACGACATATAGGCAACCAGCAGGTTCTTACCCAAAGCCAGTTCGCCATGATCGGTTGCCGGACCGTCAGCGATTAAATCGCCGACCTCTACCCGATCCCCGGCTGCCACCCGTACATGCTGGTTGTAGCAGTTACCGGGGTTGGAACGGTGGAATTTGTCCAGCTTATAGGTGAAGTAGGTGCCATCATCGCACATGAGCTGTACATGTGCTGCATCAGCTTCAACAACCACCCCGGCGTGTTCGCTAACAATGGCTTCGCCGGCATCCATAGCGGTACGCCGCTCCATACCGGTACCTACTAGCGGAGCCTCGGTGGTTAGCAACGGAACCGCTTGACGCTGCATGTTAGCCCCCATGAGGGCGCGGTTAGCGTCATCGTGTTCTAGGAACGGAATCAGAGCGGCGGCGACTGAAGTCATTTGCCGGGCTGAAACGTCCATGAAGTCTACTTCGTCGCGGTGAACTTCTTGCGGGTCATGCCCGGCAATCCGGCACAGAACCAGTTCTTCCGCAAAGGAACCATCATCGTTTAGCGGTGCGGAGGCCTGGGCAATGTTGTATCCAGATTCTTCATCGGCGCTTAGATAGTGAACCTCTTCAGTTACCCGACCATCTTTAACTACCCGATAGGGGGTTTCGATAAACCCGAAGGAGTTTAAGCGTGCATAGGTAGCCAGCGAGCCGATTAGACCAATGTTCGGACCTTCCGGAGATTCAATCGGGCACATCCGGCCATAGTGGGAGGGGTGCACGTCACGAACTTCCATGCCGGCGCGGTCACGAGAAAGACCGCCCGGACCTAGCGCGGATAGACGCCGCTTGTGGGTTAGACCGGAAAGCGGGTTGTTTTGATCCATGAACTGTGACAGCTGCGAAGTACCAAAGAATTCTTTGATGGCGGCCACTACCGGACGGATGTTAATCAGTGACTGCGGGGTGATGGCCTCCGCGTCCTGGGTGGTCATGCGTTCGCGTACGACCCGTTCCATCCGGGATAGCCCGGTGCGAATCTGAGCTTGAATCAGTTCGCCAACTGCGCGGATACGGCGGTTACCGAAGTGGTCAATATCGTCAGTTTCGACCCGCAAATCAACGATTTCGCCGTCCTCGTTAGTGGCAGGTACGGTTTGGTCACCTTTTTGCAGTGCCAGCAGGTATTTGAAACCGGCAACGATGTCATCCAAAGTCAGAGTGGAAGAGTTGATATCTGAGGTAAGTCCCAGTTTCCGATTCAGCTTGTAGCGACCTACTTTTGCCAGGTCGTAGCGCTTGGGGTTGAAGTAGAAGCCTTCAATCAGGTTACGACCGGCTTCTGCGCTGGCAGGTTCGCCGGGGCGAATCTTGCGGTAAATATCTGCCCGAGCATCATCGGTGGACTGAATGTTATCCGAGTCTTTTTCCAAGGTGGAAAGCATAATCGGATAGTCTTTGAACTCTTCGCGGATTTCTTGGGCGCTCATACCGAGGGCGCGCAGGAATACCGTACCTGACTGCTTACGCCGCCGGTCAATACGGATGCCTACGTTTTCGCGTTTGTCAATCTCGAGCTCGAGCCATGCTCCCCGCGAGGGAATGAACTTACAGCCGTAGATGTCCTTGTCTGAGGTCTTGTCGGCAACTTTCTCGAAGTAGACGCCGGGCGAGCGCACCAGCTGGGAGACGACTACCCGCTCGGTGCCGTTAATAATGAAGGTTGCCCGCGGAGTCATCAGCGGGAAATCCCCCATAAACACGGTCTGAGATTTAATCTCGCCAGTGTTTTCATTCATATATTCCGCAGTTACGAAAATGGGAGCCGCATAGGTGTAATCTTTGGCTTTACATTCTTCAATGGAATACTTGGGGGGCTCGAACTTGGGGTCGGAGAATGATAGCGACATTGACCCCGCAAAGTCTTGGATAGGGGAAATCTCTTCAAAGACTTCCTCTAGACCGGAAAGCAAAGGCAGATTGTGATGCTTAGCTTTCGCGTTTTCTTCTTCAGCTTGACGCCACTGCGGGGTGCCAAGGAGCCATTCAAAAGATTTCCTTTGAATGTCTAGTAGATTCGGGGGAGCCATAACTTCCTGCAGTTTTGCAAACGACAGGCGAGAGGGCTTATTGGCAGATGCGGTTTCAGCAGCCAAAAGGATTCCTTTCGGACGACGTAACTTAAGCGCATATTTTTAGGTCTCCGCCCCATTCCGGGAATGGTTGCTTTCGGATTGCCTTGCGCATTTTAGAGGCTAATCAGCAGACCAAACCACATCGGGCTACGGTAAACGCAAATACTAATGGTAGTTCGGAACTTATTCGGATGCCAGATAGAGGGCGAGGACGTGCGCATTTTCACAGCTTTGGCGGGGGTGCGGGGCAGATTAATTTCCTCCGCCCTCAAATTAGGGCGTTTTAGATTGCTCGCAACGACTGTACGCTCGCTTAAGCTCACTCTATCGGCAGGTTAAACTGGGCTGCTTTCTCGTGGGCAACTAGCTTGGCAAGTTCCCCCTCTTGCTGTAATAGTTTTTCCGCCTCTCCCTGTTGTACTAATTTTCCCTGTGAGAGTACCAGCACCTGGTCGGCTTGTTTAATCTGGCTTAGGGTATGGGTGATTTCAATAATGGTCGCTTCTGGACGCTGCTGCCGTACTCGGTGGCGAATTCTTGCCGCTAAAGATGGCTCCAAATGGGCGGTAAACTCATCTAATACCAGCACCGGGGATTCTTTCAACAGTGCCCTGGCTAAAGCTAATCTTTGCCGCTGTCCCCCAGACAAACCGGTTCCCCTTGAACCCAGGCGAGTGGTTAAACCTGCCGGTAAATCCCGAATCATCTGGTCTAGCTCCACGATTTTTAGCACTTCCCAAAGCTGGGCGTCATCTGCTTTGGGGCTGGCTAAACGCAGATTTTCGGCGATAGAGGTCGAAAAAATGTGTACCCGCTGGGTAACGTAAGAGATTGCCTGGCGAATAGCTTGCGGATCGATTTGCGATAGGGGGCTGTCTCCTAAAAGAATTTCTCCGCTATCTACATCCCAATATCGCAGCAATAAGCTAGCTAGAGTAGATTTCCCGCTGCCAGTAGCTCCGCAAATACTGGTCCACGAACCGGCAGGAACACTAAACGAAACCTCTTTGACTACCGGCACGGCTCCCACACGCTCGCCCTTTTGCGGATAACTAAAGGACACGTCCTTAAAAATAATCGGAAAAGGCTTTTCTTCCAGCTCTTTTACTCCGCCTCTAACCTGAGGGGGAGTGTGAGCGAGAGTCCAAACCCGGCGCGCAGCCGCGAAAGAGTTAGCTAAGTTAGTTGAGAAATCTTCCACTGAACGACAAACATCCCACGAACGCAGCACCGCAAATAGCACCGCCACCAAAGAGGGAAGGGTATCAAAACTACTACTAGCTGGCGCTGCCACTAACATAATCAACAAAAGTGCCAGATACATCAGGGTTTGGGTAAATGCTCTGCGCACAGCAAAAAGTGAGTTCACTACCCGCGAGGTGGCGCTAACAATCGACATATAGCGTTCTAACTGAATAATTCGGATACGCTGCAAACCGTATCCGACAACCTCGTTAATCCCGTTTACCGAATCCGTTACCGTTTGCGCTACTTGACCTTTCGCTTTCGCTGCCAAATCTGCCCCGCGATTTCCTTCCCCGGTTCCCAGCAGCAGAAGAACCATTAAATTCGCCAAGTAGATGAGGAACAGCAAAAAACCGCTCAGGGGATTCACCATCACTCCAGTGAAAACAGAAACCCCCAGTGGGATGACTAAAGCATTAAAAGCCGGAACCAGCGTGTGCGCAAAAAATACTTCAATCCGGTCAATATCGCTAGTAACCCGGGTCAATAAATCTCCACTTTTTGCTTCCACCATTAAGGCAGGAGCCTGTGGCACTAAAGCCCGATACATTTCGCTACGCAGCAGCTCTAACGCTTTGAATGCCACATAGTGACCAGCGAACTGCTCGAGGTAGCGGAAAAGTCCTTTCAGCGCTGCCAAGACGGCCATTACCCCTATGGTTATCCACAGATAGGAAAGGGGGAGCGCGCCCCCGGTCGCAACCGTCAGGGCTGCGAAACAAACCCGATACCCTCCGAAAGCTACCAGTGCAATACCCAAACCTTGGTTCAACAGGGAGGATACACCCGATAGGTAAAGGGGTTTAAGCACCGGGCGGGCAATGCGTACTAACCAGCTGATTAGCTGAACCGTCCCCGCTTTTTTGTCAGCTACTAAATAATCTTCGTTATCCTTTTGCCCGCTCAAACCGGGTTTACCAGGCAAGAGGGCAGCTTTGGTGGGGCGTAAGCGTTTTAAGAACTTCCAGCTCTTTTTGCCGTTTTTATTCACTGCTCACCTCCCGCAATGCGCCATCTTTCAGGTAGAGGACGCGGTCGGCGTATTCCAGTGCGCTGGCACGGTGCGTGAGCAGCAGAAGGGTTTTTTCCTTAGCTATTTCCGCGAGCGCCTGAATAATAGCTGCTTCAGATGCTAAATCTATCTGCGAAGTTGGTTCGTCTAGCAGTAATAAATCTCGCTCGGAAAGCAGGGCTCGCGCTAGCGAAAGCCTTTGCGCTTGCCCTCCCGATAGGGCGTAGGCGTCCTCCCCTACCGTAGTATCTAGCCCTTTCGGGAAAGACCTCACTTCTTCTCCTAGTTTTACCTTTTTTAGGCAATCCCATAGGCGCTCTTCGCTGGCTCGCGGAGCTACCATCATCAAATTGGAGCGAATTGTGCCGGAAAAAACCCAGGTGGTTTGTTGTAGCAAGGCTGAACGCGCCCTAAACCAGTCACGATTAGTCGGCGTTAAAGACTGTCCTTGCAGGTAAACTTGACCGCTATTTGGCAATAGGTTGCCTTTTATCATTTCGATGAGGGTCGATTTCCCCTCTCCGGAAGCTCCGCAGATTGCCACCCATTCTCCCTTTTTCACCGTTAAGTCAAGATTTTTAAGGACGGGCTTGCCGCCAGGGTAAGCAAAGTTAATCCCTTGCATCTGGATAAGGGGCAAGTCAGGGTCTACAGCGGAACTGACACTTTGATTCGAGTTCACCGGTGAGGAAAGTATTGAGTTTGCGGACGCTTCGTCCTCCGATTCTGCCTCCCGCCGGGCTAGGTCGCTATTTTCTGAGGATTCCAAACCTGTATCCGGGGATACTTTTGGAGCTGCTAAGGAGGTTTTTGAACCTAAGAATCGGCGCACTAGACGCTGATTCGCCTTCCCCGCCATCCCGATATAGAAGAAAGCACCGATATTGTTCATTGGTTCTAAAAGCAGCAGCGTAAGTCCCAACATAGAAACCATCGGCGCTATCACGCCAACCCCGGTTCCCCAAGCGCCTGACAGAACCCTCCAAAGGCAAAGAGCAAATCCACTCGTCAGCAACAACAGATTAAAACCCATGTCAATAACCAGCAGGATTAGCTGATTTGCTGCCAGCAGGCGCATAGTAGAGAGCCGGTTTTTCTCTCCGGCAGCGGCTAGTTTTTTCCCTTGAACCTCGCTCGCTCCCACTAGGGTAAGGGTTTCCAGGCCGGAAATAGTATCCAAATAGGCTGCTGCCAGCTGATTACGTTGCCTACGAGATTTGCCTGATACTTTGCGAGTCAGTTTGGAGAAAACAAAAATAATTAGAGGAACTAGCGGGACAAAAGCTAACAGAACCAACGCACAAATCGGGTCAATAAATAGTGCCATCAACACTAACACCAGCGGTGGGGTAAGCATCGAACCAATCATGCTGCCCAGAAAGCCTTGCCGGTAGCGCTCAATTTTTTCCGTCCCCGCAGTCATCATGTCGATTAGGGAACCTACCCGGCGTTGGGCAAGAATTCCCGGTCCGATGCGGAAAATATGCCACAACAGCTGGGACTGTAGCGCTTCCTGTTCACTAAGCTGGCAGCGCTGCTCAATCGCTACTCGCAGACTCTCGCATCCTCCCATCCCGATGGCAAGGAAAAATAGTCCCCCTAACTGCCCCGATATGCTCTTGCCTGAAAACGCCTGTGCCAGGGTATAACCAACTAGAACCGTAAAACCCGCCGCCAGTAAAACCGAAACCAAAGTAAGCATCACAGAGGTAACAATCGCTACTATCCCTGCGGGACCAGAAAGTGAGAGTTTCTTCGCCATGTAATCCTCTAGTTCAGTGGGTTTTCTGGCTTAACCTTACTAGTTTTAGCGCCCAGACAGTACCCACCTAACCGCAGCTACCCCTAGTCGAGGTAAAGTAGCAAGCATGAATCAAACGCAGGTAAGCCCCAGCAGTACCCCAAATGCTAAACAGTCAAAACTGCAAGCAGAGCCGGAAAGCTTTAACCCGCTGGATAACTTAAGTCCTTATCAGCGCTATGTTCGCCGCCGTCAGCAACGAGAAACCATGGTTTTTACGGTTATCGGTTCGGTAATGACAGTTCTGTTGGTGATTTCTATCCTGGTGGGATTTGGAATTGTCCCGTTCCCTTTCTTTGATGATTTCAAACAGGCCCCTCAATACGCGCAGGCGGGAGACACACCCTGCCCTACCTCCGATAAAGCATTCCCTTTGGACAAGATGGAAATCCATGTTGTTAATGGCACCGATGTTTCCGGTTTGGCTAGCAAAATCTCTAAAGAACTAAAGGCTCGTGGCATCACCGTGAAAGATACCGGAAATATCAGTTCCGGTTCTTATGAGGGCAATATCCGCATCGTTACTGGCCCTACCGGTGTTAATGTGGCATACACTTTGGCGCGTGCCTTTGAAGATGCGGAAATCATTATGGATCCGCGCCCCACTCCCGATGTAACTGTAACTATCGGCTCTCAGTATTCAGACATGGTTAGTCCCGAAAAGTTCAAAGAGATTGCTAGCAAAGACCTTGAAAAGATTGACGGCTGCAAACTCGTGCAAATCGCCTAATCAAAGTCAAGGTCAAAGCTAAAAGCTAACCCTCCCCTGTCCTTTCCGACAGGGGAGGGTTAGCTTAATTCTGTTAATCTTCTACCGAGGACGCTACCCGCTTTTCATAGGAACGTGACTTTAAGTCAGTTCCGGCGGGAGCAGATGCCGGAGAAGCCTGTTCTAGGAAAGTACCCCGCACTTTCGAGATTGCCCGCATCACATGGTAAATGATGATTGCCCCGAACGAGCCTAAAGCGATTCCTTCAAACGTGGCTCCACCAGCTACCAAAGTGTAGTTAGCGATTGCTAAAACCATTGCGACTGCCGCAGTATTTAGGTTCACCGGGTCAGCAAAATCCACCTTGTTTTGTACCCAGATACGAACCCCCAGCATCCCAATCATTCCGTAAAGTACCGTGGCAGCCCCGCCTAACACCCCGGCGGGAATGGTGGCAATAGCAGCCCCGAACTTTGGCAGTAAAGATAAGGCCAACGCGCCGCAGGCAGCAATAATATAGGCAACCGTTGCATAGACCCGGGTTGCAGCCATAACTCCGATATTCTCGGCATAGGTGGTGGTTCCTGAACCTCCACCACAGCCAGCCAGTACAGTAGCAACCCCATCTGCCAGTAGCGCCCTACCGGTTAAATCATCAAGATTCTGTCCGGTCATCGCGGATACCGATTTAACGTGACCAATGTTTTCTGCAATCAGCACTAAAACTACCGGCAGGAATAGTCCCAAATACTTTGGTTCAAAAGCTGGAGCATGGAAAGCCGGTAATCCCACTACTTTTGCCGCTCCGATAGCTGCAAAATCGACCTCTTCGCGAACAATTGCGCAACCGTATCCGACCAGCACTCCAATCAGGATAGACAAGCGCCCAATAATTCCTTTGAAAAGTACGGTTACCAGCAAGATAGTCACAATAGTGACCGTGGCGGTAATGGGAGCCTGTTTAACGTTATTCCAGGCACTGGGGGCGAGGTTGAAACCAATCAAGGAAACAATCGCGCCAGTGACAATCGGAGGCATCAGTTTGTCTATCCATCCTGAACCTGCAAAATGCACAATCAATCCAACCAGGGCTAATAGAATACCAACTGAGATAACTCCGCCTTGAGCCAGAGACTGCTTTGCTCCGTCTAGAGGAATTCCCGCCTGCGGGTCATACATGGTGACAGCCCCGATGGGAGCGATTAACGCGAAAGAAGACCCCAGATATGAGGGGAGGCGACCAGCGGTGATAAGTATGAATAACAGCGTGCCACAACCAGTGAAGAACAAAGTGGTTGAGGGGTCAAATCCGGTTAATAGTGGCACTAGAAAAGTAGCGCCGAACATGGCAACGATATGTTGCATACCGATACCGGTAGTACGCGACCAACTTAGCCGCTCATTGGGCATAACCACTTCGCCCGGCGCAATCGTACGTCCATCACCATGTAGTTTCCATAGGGAGGCTTTAGTAGCTCCGGCTCGACTTGTTTTCGTGGTTTTGGAACTCTTATTGCTTAGCTCAGCAGAATTGGAGTGTTCTTGATTTGGGGAAATCTGATCGTTAGTAGACATTTTGCCTCTGTTACCTGTAGAGATTGCATATTTTCTGGACTGCACCTGACTTTAGGTTATTGCCCGGCAGATGCCGCTTTGAAAACTATCAATCTGCGTATGTACGGTCAGGATAACAGTGTATTCCCGCAAGGCGAGGAGATAAAATCACCGCAAAAGCACAGGCAACAGACCAGGGGTAATAGTTAATCTTGTCTCAGCACAAACAATAGAATGAGGATTATGCATAAAAAATTGGTTTACCGCGATGAAGTAGACACCCCGATTGTGCTACCGGATTTCAATAACCCCACCCAAACTTCTCAGTTCTTTCTTTCCCTACCTGATGTTTCAGCTAGATGTCCCTCTGCTAAAGCTCAACTTATCGAATCAATGGGGATAAGCTTTCACCACCTGGGTGGGCAGGTAATGATTTGTTCGATGCCGGTAGAGGGAAACCGTCAGACTTTGGGGGTACTGCATGGCGGAGCGAACGCGGTACTCGGGGAAACTACCGGCTCTTTAGCCGCGAACTATGTAGCACCTGCCGGAAAGCACGCGGTTGGTTCCAATATTTTTGTTACTCACCACCGTCCGGCGCTTGCGGGTAGGGTGTTTTGCGTTGCGACCTTAGCTCAAAGCGGGCGCACCCTAGCAACTTATTTTTTAAAGATTTTTTCCGAGGACGGCAAACTTACCGCTTCCGGCACCCACACCTGTGCCTTTGTGGATGATTAGGACGAGTTAGCGGAGGAAACTGATTGCGGGGAGAAGCCTTAGAACCAAAGGGAGGGTTCTTAGCCTAGATACCACCTTATTCACCCTGGTCAAAGCTTAAGACCTGGTGCGCAAGGGGGGACTTGAACCCCCATGCCCGGTAAAGGGCACACGGACCTGAACCGTGCGCGTCTACCAATTCCGCCACTTGCGCTTAGGTTTAACGTCACCGGACGCTGAACCACGAATAGAAATCTACCCCGAAACTAAAGACCGGAGCAAGCCCACAGACAAAAGGCGTTACGTTTCACAAGAAAAGTTGCGCATTTTCATCTATTTGCCCTGCGATAATACTTATTCACCATTTTTCTATTAACCTTGAAGTTAGGTGTGTCTACCGACAAATGATTTTACCGACTCTTTCTGTCAGTGAAACCACCCGGCAACACCACCTATAGAACTGTTATTTACAGGAGAGGACGAAAATATGGGAGTGGTTGACCGCTTCGAGAAAGCCGTATCTCAGGGGGTGAACGCCCCCTTTTCGAAGATGTTCGCCAGCTCGATTAAAGCCGTAGACATAAAGACGGCAATCCGTGAAAGTATGGACAACTCTCGCGCCACCTTGAACGATGGTCGGGTAGTAGTACCGAACGAGTATCAAGTTCTACTTAATCAAAAAGACTTCCAATCAGTAACGGATGCTAACTCCCAAGTGTTAGCGGAAGAGTTAGCTCAAGACGCAACCATGTATGCCACCGAACAGAGCTACGTGTTTGTCGGACCGGTAGAAGTGGCTTTTTCTACCGGTGACCAACCGTTAGGGGAACTACAAATCGATAATGCTATCCGGCGCGGCCCGGCCGCGCCGGTCACAACTGCCAGCGCTAGCCCCTCCCACCCAATTATTGATATCGAGGGGCAACAGTGGCTGCTAACCGAACCAGTAACGGTGATTGGCAGAGGATCCGAAGCTGACATTGTGGTACATGACCCGGGAGTATCCCGCCGTCACCTGGAACTGCGAATCACTCCCCAGGGGGTAATCGCCACTGATTTGGGTTCAACTAACGGCTCCTATGTAGAAGGTCACCGTATCAGTGCAGCCACTCTCCTAGACGGTAACGAAATAACTATCGGTCGCACCCACCTGCTATTTTGGACATCAAGTGTAGATGAATACTAGGTGGTAACTGTGGCAGTAGGACTTTTATACACTATTTTGCGATTCGGTTTCGTAGTCCTATTGTGGCTGCTGGTAATCGGAATGGTATTAGTGCTGCGCCGCGATATTACCCTGGCCGCTTCTGCTAGGACGAAAACCCCATCCTCTCGCGTACGTCCCTCCCGCGCTAAGGACGCCAAAGAATCGAAGAGCCGGAAAAAGACAGGTATCACTAAAGCACGTTACTTAGCTTTCACCGGCGGAACTTTAGCGGGAAATCGTCTCAAATTGGATGGACAACCCATCTTGCTAGGGCGCTCTGCGGATTGCACCGTTCCCCTGCAAGATTCTTATGCTTCCAACAGACACGCCCGCATTTACCACAACGACGGGCAATGGTTTATTGAAGATCTCAATTCAACCAACGGAACGTATATCGACAGTAAACGCCTCACCGTTGCCCAGCCATTTAAGCCCGGCATGACGGTGCGGATTGGACAAACAACAATGGAGTTAACTAGATGAGCCTCGGATTCAAATATGCCGCCCTGTCCAATATCGGCAAAATCCGCCAGTCTAATCAGGATTCTGGCTATGCCGGCCCGAATCTGCTGGTATTAGCAGACGGAATGGGTGGTCCGGCCGGTGGCGACATAGCCTCCTCAATCGCTATAGACCATTTACGTGGTCTAGACTGCCCAGCCGATAATCCCGAACAGGCACTCGACAGCTTGCGGGATGCAATCAACGAAGCTCATCAGGAGCTATGCGAACGCTCTACGCAAGACCCAGCTCTCGCGGGACTGGGAACCACCTGTATAGCGATTCGCCGCAGTGAAAACGACCTGACCATGACCCATATCGGGGATTCACGTGCCTACCGGCTGCGCGGCGGGGAACTGCGACAAATGACTAACGATCATTCTTTTGTTCAATATCTGGTTGATACCGGTCAGCTCACCCCTGACCAGGCTGAAAACCATCCGCAACGCTCAGTTCTGCTGAGAGTATTGGGAGATTCTCAAGAGGACGTTACCCTGGATGAATCTCATCCCGAGTTCACTGTTGGCGACCGCTGGTTACTATGCTCAGATGGTTTATGCGGATTCGTCTCCGGTCAAACCATCGGTAAGGTTCTCTACCGCAGCGAGAGCCCGAAACAAGCCTGTGAATCATTAGTGGAACTCGCCTTGAAAGCAGGCGGCCCTGACAACGTTACCTGCGTAGTCGCCGAAATTGTCGAGAATCCCGACCAAGATGAGCCAGAAGTTGTGGGGGCAGCCGCCACTGACCGGCTTCAACAGGTGCGTTGCCAACACGATGAATCGATGCCGGTCGCGGAATCCAGCAATCCCGATGCCCTTACCACTGATTTAGATTCCCCCGCTTCGTCCTCCGGAAGCAGCATTTCGTCCTCTAAAACTAGCGCCGAGGACGAAACTGCGGATTCTGTTTTGGAGCAAGCGCAAGCAGCGGTGCCGACAGAATCATTAACCGATAAGAATTCGGCTCCTAAATTCCGTTGGGGCAGAGTCATCGGAGTGATTGTGGGGATAATCGTCTTGATCACCCTCTTTGCCTGTGCGCTATGGTATGGCTTGTCGCAACGTTCCAGTACGTCACTACCTGAATCAGCAGTCACGGTTTCGCAAGTGAGCCTACCTGCCACTTCCGCACCGCTCGTTGAAACCTCAACGACTGCTGGACAAGCGGAAACCCCAGCTATGTCCATTTAAGTTAGCTGCGACCAATTACTGTTTCCAACAAGAAATATATGCATAGGAAAGGAGGGAAAGCCGTTGTCAAGAATTAAACATCCCACCGGTCGCCTGGCCGAGATGCTGCTAATCATCATGGCTTTAGCATTGTGTTTTTTAGGGTACTTATCGATAAACGTTAATCGCACCGGCGCTCTCCCCACCTCCTTTATCCTGCATATGAGTGTTTTAGCGGCATTTGCGCTGGCAACCCACTTCGCAGTTCGTTTCCTCGCTCCCTATGCCGACCCTCTGCTCCTCCCTGCGGTTTTAGCGCTAAATGGTATCGGTTTGGTGATGATTTACCGCCTCGATTTAGCATACGGTCCAGATTCCATCTTCTATATTGGTTTCAAGCAGGCACTATTCACACTGCTAGGCGTAGTGTTGATGATTATTACGCTGGCTGTGGTTCGCGACTACCGCAAATTACGCAACTACACCTACCTTTCGATGTTGCTAGCCATCGTATTACTGCTACTTCCCCTAGCCCCGATTATTGGGCGCACTATTAATGGGGCTCGCATCTGGATAAACATCGGATTTTCTATTCAACCTTCCGAAATAGCCAAAATTTGTTTAGCGATTTTTTTCGCGGGATATTTAACTTCCCGCCGCGATGCTCTTATCCAGGGAGGTAAATCCCTACTGGGAATGCGTCTGCCACGTCTGCGCGATTTAGGCCCCTTAGTAGTGGTTTGGGCAGCCTCGATTATGATTTTGGTTTTTGAACGCGACCTAGGTACTTCCTTACTTATCTTCGGGCTATTTGTAGCCATGCTTTATGTGGCTACTAACCAAACTTCCTGGCTGTTAATCGGGGCAATCTTGTTTACCCCGGCAGTATTCATTGCATCTCGCCTTTTCTCGCACGTCCAGGCACGAATCGATGTCTGGCTGCACGCCCTCGAACCTGAAATCTATTCCCGCACTATTGGAGGCTCCGGACAGCTAGTTTCGGGACTGTTTGGCATGGCAGATGGGGGAATTATCGGTACCGGTTGGGCGCAAGGTTCTCCCTCACTCACCCCTTTCGCCAACTCCGACTTTGTATTTGCCTCCCTCGGTGAGGAACTGGGATTAACCGGGACGCTCGCTATCCTCGCCTTGTATTTAGTGTTTGTAGAAAGAGGGATGCGCACCGCACTTACAGTTAAAGATGGCTTTGGCAAACTCCTGGCAACCGGATTTGCTTTCACCATTGGATTCCAAGTATTTGTGGTGGTCGGCGGGATTACTCGAGTAATTCCTTCTACCGGACTGACTCTGCCCTTCGTAGCGGCGGGCGGTTCTTCCCTGGTAGCCAACTGGGTAATTTTGGCATTACTGCTACGAATCTCTAATGAAGCGCGCCGACCGGCTTCTCGAGAAAGCGGAGTTATCGACACTGCCGAACTCGAAGCCGTTATTGCACGTCAGCAACATAAACGAGCGGGAGGTGAAGGTCTTGAATCTACAGATTAAAAGACTTTTCCTGGTCGTTTTCGTTATGTTCTTGTCGTTAATGTTGGCTTGCACCTACATCCAGTTTTTAGGAGCAGATTCTCTTAACGCAGACGGGCGAAATTCTAGAGCTTTTTACCGTTCAAAATATATTGAACGCGGCCCGATTATGATAGCCGATACGGTGGTAGCTTCTTCCCAGCCGACCTCAGATTCTCAGGGCTACCGAAAGCGCTACCAGCGTTCCTACAACGAGCAAGCATCACTGTACTCCAACCTGATTGGCTATTTATCCCCCGGAGGCAACGCTACCGGCATCGAAAAACTGCAGAATTCCGTACTAATGGGAGAAGCCTCCAGCCAGGCTCTATCACAGGTCTTGAAATATGCGGCGGGAGAAAACCAAAAAGGTGGCGGAGTTCGACTCACTATAAATCCCCAGATTCAACAGGCGGCAGCCTCCGCCCTAGGGAATCGTAAAGGTGCAGCCGTTGCCATAAACTACCAGACGGGAGCGATTCTAGCAGCAGTTACTAATCCTCGTTTCGACCCGGCTCCTCTAGCTAGTGGCTCTGAGAGGCAGTCTCAAGATAACTTAAAAAAGCTACAAGCAGAACCGACAAAGCCGATGTTAGATCGCGCCTTACGCGGAGAATATCCCCCCGGTTCTTCCTTCAAAATTATTACTGCCGCCGCCGCTTTAGAACAGGGAATTCGCTCCCCCGAGGGCGAGGTAGATGCTCCAGTATCGGTGAAGCTTCCGGGATCAACTGCCCGCATATCAAATATTGAGTCTACTAGCTGCGGAAACGGTCATCCTAGTTTCTCTTATGCCTTTGCATTATCTTGCAACACCCCTTTCGCTAAGATTGCTCAAGAACTGGGATATCAGGTACTCAAAGATAAAACCGAAGCGTTCGGCTTTAACCCTAAAACCGCTTTGACGGTTCCGTTACCGGTGCAAAAATCCTATTTCCCCTCCTCTGATCCCGGGGTTGCGTCCACGATGATGACCGGCATCGGACAGTTTGAAGTTCGTACTTCTCCCCTAATGATGGCTAGCGTAGCCGGCGCAGTAGCTAACGAGGGAACCCAGGTTCGCCCCTATCTAGTTTCCGAGGAACTCGGATCAGATGGAAAAACAACTAGGCAGTACCGTTCCGGTGGCACTCTCGGCAAACCTCTTTCCAAGGAGGTGGCGCAACAGTTACGCCAAATGATGATACAAACCGTCAAGGAGGGAACCGGAAAGCCGGGTAACGTTTCGGCTATAGAGATGGGCGCAAAGACCGGCACTGCGCAGACCAGCGGCAATATGACCCATGCTTGGTATGTGGGCTGGGCTAACACCCCTGACTATCCCCTGGCATTCGCGGTGGTAGTCGAAGGTGATAGCGCTAATCCGTCTCCTCATGGCGGACCGGTGGCAGGACCGGTGGCTAAAAGCATGATTCAGGCGGCGATTAGTAATGACTGATACTCACGTATTGTATGCGCCACCTAGAGCCAGTGAACAGGAAATGGCAACCCCTATTGACCCGGTTGCTACTTCTACCGGTCAGGATTCTTCCGCTCAAAAAGCGGTTGCCGCTTTGAAAGTGGGGATGAAGATTTCCGGGCGTTACCTGCTGCTTTCTCGGCTAGCGATTGGGGGCATGGGGGAAGTTTGGCAAGCTCTTGATGAAAAAACCAGTGAACGTTTGGCCTTGAAAATTTTGCGTCCCGAGCTGGCAGGTAAAAAACTTTTCCTGTCTCGGCTGCGGATTGAAGCCTACAATGCTTCACGGGTACATCACCCGAACCTGGCGGCGGTACAGGCTTCTGGTGAGGACGCCGGGCTGGGCTGGATTAGTATGGAGCTGGTCGATGGAGTTTCGCTAACCGAAATCCTAGATCGCCAAAGTATTTTAGACACTGATTTTCTACTCTCGGTGCTTTATCAAACCGCTGATGCACTAGCGGCGGTTCATGCTGCCGGAATTGTTCACCGAGACATCAAGCCTGGGAACATTATGGTCACCCCCTCTGGGGTGGTAAAACTTACCGATTTTGGGATTTCAAAGGCGGCAGGACAGGTTAATTTAACCCAGGTTGGAATGGTGATGGGCACTGCTCAGTATCTTCCACCGGAACAGGCTATGGGACAGCCTGCAACTCCCGCCGGCGACCTTTATGCCCTCGGAATTATTGCCTACGAGGCTTTAGCAGGTAAAAGACCTTTTACCGGGGAAAAACCGGTGGATATCGCGTTTGCGCACGTTAATAAACCTGTTCCCCCCCTACCGCAATCAGTACCAAATGAGCTGCGAGAACTGGTTATGGAGTTGCTGGAGAAAGAACCGCAGCGCCGTCCCGAAAGTGCTTGCGCCTTAATGAACCGAATAGAGGCAGTACACACCGCGCTCTTAAACCCGCCAAGCATCGAGGTCGCCACCGAAGAAGAACCACAGGTCAGCCCCCTCAGCTCGCCAGAAACAGAGTCCTGCCCGCCAGCGACCTATCTTAGCGCCGAGGAACTTAGCATCGAATCAGATATTGAGCCGGCAGCGCTTACGCCCGCTCCGGATGTTGAGGAATCCAGTTCCGTAGCTGCGCCTGATTCTCTTAACAACCAACCTCCGGCTAAAGCCGTTCCTAGGGAAGAGGACGGCTCCGAAATGCTCTATCTTTCTGGAGGCACAGTACCAGCTCCGCAACTCCTTCCGCCTTCGGTACCACTTCCAGAAAACACTTGGCAGCAACGAGTAAGGCTGCGTGAACGGCCTCGCGAATTTGCGGCGCTGATTCCTCCGGTTTCGGCATCTCGTCCTCATTCCCAAATGAAACGTTTACGTGCCATCCCGCAAGTTCTTGGCTGGGGTAAGCCCGCTACTCGTCCTCGTTATGCTGCTCCTGCCCCACCCGAAAAAGAACCACCGCACGCCTCGCTAGCAGCTCCTTTAATCTCTTGGAGTAAACGGATAGAGTCCCAAGTAGGTCTGCGGGAAACAGATCCCCTGGCAGCTCAAGTCGCAAAACTACGTCGTCCTTATGACCAGGTTCAGATTTTCAGTAAACAATGGTGGAATCAAGATATTTCACGAGCTCAACACGGACGACTAACCAGACTACAATCTCGACAACTAATCGCTTTAACCCTGGTTTTCTGGTTATTGCTAACCGCTCTTAGCCTGGGAGCCTGCCTGCTATCTACGGCGGGCACTACCCCGACTGGAGCTAACCAACAAGCTACCCAAATGACAGTTTCGGAACAAAAGGAAGAGACATGGCTCAATCTCCATACCGTATAGGTTCAGGACGCTACGAAATCCGTTCCCTTATAGGTCGGGGCGGAATGGCCGAGGTACACCAGGCCTATGACACTTTGCTGTCGCGCATTGTCGCCATCAAGATGCTGCGGGTTGATTTAGCGAAAGACTCGGTGTTTTTAGCACGCTTTCGCCGCGAAGCCCTGGCATCTGCTTCCTTAAATCACGAGAACATCGTTCAGGTTTACGATACCGGCGAGCAGACGGTAACTACTCCTGAGGGTACTGAAGTTCACGTCCCCTATATCGTAATGGAGCTGGTAGAGGGACATACCGTACACCAGCTCCTTACCGATGGACAGCCGGTTCCCATTAACGAGGCAGTTGAGATTATGTCGGGGGTACTAAACGCCCTCGAGTATTCCCATAAACGCGGCCTCGTACACCGAGACATTAAACCTGGCAACGTGATGCTTACCAACAGCGGAAAAATCAAGGTCATGGATTTTGGGATTGCCCGCGCCTTGGAGGATTCCGGACAAACCATGACCAGTACCGATGCGGTGGTGGGTACCGCGCAGTACCTGTCCCCCGAGCAGGCGCGCGGTGAAACCGTAGATACCCGCTCCGACCTGTACTCTTGTGGTTGTATGTTATTTGAGCTACTTACCGGGAGAGCGCCTTTTAAGGGCGATTCTGCAGTTTCGGTAGCTTACCAGCACGTTGCCGAGATGCCACCCTTGCCCTCATCTATTGCCGCAGATATTAGTCCCGAACTGGACCGCATGGTGATGAAATCTCTTGCTAAACGTCCTGAAGAACGTTATCAAGATGCGGCGGCTATGCGTTCGGATATGGTTAGAGCAGCTGCCGGGGCAGCAATTTCGGCTCCCGCTCTGCCCCCGCTGCCGGTTACTACCCCAACTGAGGGGTTTGTACCGCCACAAACTTCCTATGCTCCCCGGCAATGGTCGCAGGTTATGGAGGATAGCCCTGAGGAAAAGGAAGCGGAAACCGCTTCCAAAAAGAAGCGGAAAAAGACTGTCTGGGCGGTTATTATCGGCCTTTTGCTGACAGCTGTACTGGTCGGCGCGGTTTGGTGGTTGATTGCTTCCAACAAGAACCAAGAACCAGAGCAGGTCACCATTCCAAAGAGCATTATCGGTATGAGCGCGATTGAAGCCCAACGCACCTTAGATGGTTTGGGGCTAAACATGGAGCAGGGAACCACTATCAGCTCTGACACGGTAGAGAAAGGAAAGGTGGCAGCCACCGACCCTAAGCCAGGTTCTAAGCTAGATAAGGGCTCTACAGTCACCATTCAGCTTTCATCTGGAGCTGCCGAAATTACAGTTCCCGATGTTTCGGGTCAAACTCAAGATGCAGCTAGAAAAACTTTAGAAGATGCGGGACTTCGAGTAGGCTCCGTCAAGTACGAGGACGACTCCAAGGTGGAAGCTAATCGCGTAATTCGCACCACCCCGGAGGCTGGCAGTTCCGCCAGCGCCGATGAGGAAATTATCTTGGTATTATCTTCTGGCTATGTTTCGATTGATTCCGCAAAGGTAGTAGGAAAGTCCCAAGATGAGGGGCTAAAATACCTGGCTACTTTGGGATTGCAAACTAACACAGTTACCGAGGAAACCAATAAAACCCCTAACGGTCAAATCATTTCAATTGAGCCTAACGGTCGGGTAAAAGTTGGTACTTCGGTCACTGTGAAAGTGGCTAAGACCCCTGCACACTCGCCCTCTACTGGCGCCTCACCCGAGCCGCCAGATAGTGAAAGCCCGGAGTCTCCCGAGCCCAAGCAGTGATAGCCGGTAATAGCTAGCCCTATCTTTATTTACTCGTTTTAGATAGGGCGAATATACCGGTTACAGGGAATTGGTAGGGGCATACCCCAGGGGATTACTGTCTACGGTAGTACCGGTTAAATCCAGGGTTTGGGAAATCCAGGGGAACAGCCACCAAAAACAAGCCATCACGATTAGAGCGATTATCAGGATTACCTGCAGAAATTTGAGCCATTTAGGACCGGGAAGTAAATCCCAGATTAACCCGCACATGCGTTGCCTCCTCCTGCTAGTTCTTTGGGAACCCCACTGGAACGAGGAACCCAGTGGTCAAACTTTAAGTGAACAATGTAGCGTTCCCAGTTCCCATATTCGGGATTACAGGTGGTCATAGTCATCAGGCGTTCGGTGGGTTGTTTTCCGGGCTGTTCTGGAACCGGGAGAATCACATCTGATTGGGTCGGGAGGACAATTTTGTGGTTAGTGACCTTGTATACCAGCCATTCACCGGCAGTTTCCATGATTACACTGTCACCGGCCTTTAGTACATCAATACGCCGGAAGTTTGAGCCGAACGAGCGCCGATGTGCCGCTACCGAGAAATTACCTATCTGCCCTGGCAGAGCAGTGCTTTCGTAATGCCCGGCAGCTCCGGTATTTAGAATCAATTGGGTGGTGCTTTCCTTTACCGGCACAACCATATAGTTCCATTTGGGAACGTGCAATGCCCCCAGGGTTTCGCCCTCTTGCTTAATCCCAATACTGGGAGGGGCGCTGGTACGTTCATCTTTAGAGATGCGATTAGGGCAGGTTTTAGTTTGTTTTTGGAAGGTGGTTAATGCCTGATTATTGTAGCTTGCCACCTGCCAGTCTGTTACGAACACGTCCCAAAACGCGAATAGTCCAGCCAGTAATCCCACTATTATTAGCAGTTCCCCAAAAGCTCCGATGGGGTCAAAGCGATGTCGCCTTGCGGTCTGTGTCCGCGCATTCTTGGTTTTATTGCTCATGTTCTTCCGAAAGTTGTTTATCTAGCGTGGGGACGGGGACGTGTCTTCATCATAGACTTAATTTACCTGAAAACAGACTTAACTAGGTCTACAGAGACTTTCACACTAGAATGAACCTAGCTAGTACTATCGCATTTTATGGAGGTCACCTCGTGCCGGAGTCACGTAAACGTAAGGACGCTAAGCCCCACCGCTCCCAACAGCCAGAGGAGTTAAATAAGTCTTGGGCTGCTGACATGAAACCGTCTCCGCGTTGGTGGGCTCCGTTGTCGGTCGCGTTAATGCTGGTTGGGCTGCTATTGGTGGTTGTCTATTACATTTCTTCTTCTGCCTACCCAATCCCTAACGCCGGTAACTGGAATCTAGCTTTGGGGCTGGGAGTAGCTTTTGCTGGTTTCTTGATGTTGCTTCGCTGGAAGTAACCTCGCGAGCGTTTTCCCAGCATTTTCTTTATTTTTAAGGACGAGTGTCCTTTTTCAGCGGCTATGCCCGGAGATTGCTTAACGATTTTTTCGGGTTTAGTGTTTACATTCTTTGACCGTTACTCTATTCTTAATAATGTAAGGACAAAGAAATGGGAGATTGTCACTCCCCATCACAGAACAGAGTTGTTTTATGTTGAAATTTGGATTACTGGGAGCGGGACGAATTGGTCACGTTCACGCTAAAACCCTTTCAGCCAGTCTGGACGCTTCCCTAGAAGTGGTTTTCGATGTGCGCAAAGATGCCGCCGAATCCCTAGCTGCTCAATACGGTGGGCGCGGAGTTAGCGATGAAAATGAAATCTGGGATAACCCTGATATAGATGCAGTCATTATTGGTTCTCCCACCCCTATGCACGTTCCTCACATCATTGCGGCAGCTAAATCTGGTAAGGCTGCTCTTTGTGAAAAACCGGTTGCAATGGAAACTGCGAAAGTAGTAGAGCTACGTGAGGCACTGAAAGGACTAGATCCGACGGTTATGCTGGGGTTTAACCGGCGTTTTGACCCCTCATTTGCTCGGGTAAAAGAGCTAATGGATAAGGGGGAAGTTGGGAAGGTCGAGCAGGTCACCATTATTTCCCGTGACCCGGCTGCTCCCCCTACTGACTACATCAAAGTCTCAGGCGGCATCTTCAAGGATATGACCATTCACGATTTTGATATGGCTCGTTTCCTGCTTGGAGATATCGACACCGTGACTACTATTCCGCAAAATCTAGATAGTGAGATTGCCGCCTGTAACGACTATGACGCTGCGGTTATCGTCCTCACCGCTAAATCTGGGGCAGTAGCCACTATTATCAATAACCGTCATTGCGCGACCGGATACGATCAGCGCCTAGAGGTAACCGGTCATGATGGACAACTAAACGCTGATAACCAGCGTCCCACCACGGTTTCTCTATCGAAAGAGAGCTATTCTCTCTCCCGCGAGCCTTATTTGGACTTCTTCCTTACTCGGTACGCTGATGCCTATGCGGCAGAGCTGAATCATTTCATCTCGATAGTTAAAGAGGGCGGCAAGCCCACTCCCTCTATCGAGGACGGAGCCCAAGCGCTACTACTGGCAGAGGCAGCAGAGAAATCTGCACGTGAGCAGCGCCCCGTTAAGGTGGGATTTAACTCGCCTAGCTGAGGGTAGATACCTCTTTGAGGTTTTCGGCAGGAAAAACTGTATTTGATGAGCACGCATAAATAGGACGTGCAGTAAGCGAACATAGCAACAACAAGCTACTAGGTGCGCAATAGGGGCGTTACCTTAATACATAAACAATGGAGGAAATATGAAGATTGCGGGAGCTCCTATTTCTTGGGGCGTATGTGAAGTTCCAGGTTGGGGATACCAGATGACCCCGGAACGGGTTTTAACCGAGATGAAAGAAATTGGGCTAACTGCTACCGAGTTTGGTCCGCAGGGCTGGCTACCGATTGAGGCGGAGGCAAGGGCAAAGGAGGTTGGCAAATACGGTCTGAAGCCGGTAGGTGCTTTCTTCCTGGCGATTATGCACAACCCCGAGATTGACCCCATTCCGGCGGTAAAGAAGGAGCTGGAAGCCTTTAAGATTGCCGGAGGGGAATATCTGATTTTGGCGGCTGATTCCGGTCGTGACGGTTACGATGATCGGCCTGTTCTTGACGAGGCCGGTTGGAAGACTTTATTCGGAAACTTGGATCGGATTAGCGATGTTTGCGCCGAGGCTGGGGTTAAAGCCTGCGTTCATCCACACTGGGGCACTATGATTCAAAACGATTGCGAGATTCGCAAGATGCTAGATGAATCAAAGGTAGCGCTCTGTCTGGATACCGGGCATATGGTTTGTGGTGGCTGTGATCCCGTGGCAATCGTTAAGGAATACCCCTCTCGCACGGTGATTGTCCACGCTAAGGACGTTCACAAGGAAATGACCGACAAGCTGCTTCCCGGTGAGATTACCTGGTCGCAGGGGGTTAAAGCCGGTATGTTTGCTCCTATCGGCGAGGGCGACATTGATTTTGGCGTCATTGTTTGCGAACTCAATAAAGCTGGTTTCGATGGGTACTATGTGCTTGAACAGGACATCATGATTGATGAGGAGCCTCCCGCCGGTGGAGGTCCGAAAGCTAATGCTGAAAAATCCTTAAAAGCATTACAGAAACTGGCTTAACGCCTGATTGGGGCGAAGTTAATCCCGTTTTCATAGTTTTGGGGGGCGCAACGGCAGTTGCGCCCCCCAAAAAATTTATTGTTTAGTTAAGCTTATTTGCCAGCGACAATAAGGTAAATATCTATTATCAGCTCACTGCTGACTGTAGTTATAAACAGATACCTTGTTATCTTTTAGCTAAATTTTAGGTTCAGCGATTACCTGCTATTGCAGCCCACTTACTAGCATTAAGTAAAAAGCTAGCAAATCTGGCTTTCACTGCTATAGCAAGCTGAACGTAAATATAGTATCTGGAATACTAACGAGTCTCTTTATGGGCAGTAGACTTACGGCAACGCGGGCAATACTTCATCAGTTCCAGGCGATCCGGATTATTCCGGCGGTTCTTCTTGGTGATGTAGTTACGCTCTTTACATTCACTGCACGCCAGAGTGATCTTAGGACGTACGTCGGACGACTTGCTGGCCATTGTTACTTACCTCTATATCTCGAGCCGCCCCTTTAGCGGCAGTTTCCGTTTCAATCGAAATTGAAAAGTAGCGAGGGCGGGGTTCGAACCCGCGACCTCACGATTATGAGTCGTGCGCTCTCACCAACTGAGCTACCCCGCCGCTTGAGGGCTTGGTAAATCAAACCCTAGAGCCCCGACAGGGACTTGAACCCTGGACCTTCTCCTTACCATGGAGATGCTCTACCGACTGAGCTATCGGGGCAATAGTGAACAATCTGCACTCTGGCGCGACCGGAGTCGCTCCCACATATTTTGTCACTTTGCCACCAGGTTGTAAAACCTGGCAACGTGGCGGGTGAGGGATTCGAACCCCCGAAGGCTACGCCGGCTGATTTACAGTCAGATCCCTTTGGCCGCTTGGGTAACCCGCCCTGTGCACTCAGGCACCACAAAAGACTATCAAACCACCTTAGGCATACAAAACCCGAACCAGGAAAGTTACCCACTTCACCGAAATTCGCTAAAATTTTATGGTTTTCCTGGCATTAAAGCCCCTATTTCCCCCTATTTTTTATTGCCCCTATTTAGTAGCAGCAGTGCATTCAGTGCTGGAATCGTAAATAATCCCGCGCACACCAGGATTAACGCTCCAGAATCATTGGTAAGGGCGGCAAGTGTCGCAGTTAGTAACACTCCCTGCCCAAAACGACACACACCGGGAATAGTACGCAGCGGGGTAAAGCTGGAAGCGATCCGGGAAAAAACCGAAGATTTCCCCCTAGATTTTCCGCGTTTATGTGCCATAACCCCTAACGCAATTACCCCTATTGCCAGCGTCATCAAGATGGTAAACACTACCGGCCCACCGAAAGTGTTAATCATTGCTTCAGCTTTGCGCCTAACAACTATTGCCCCTCCCCCGTTTGCGACCTCGGAAATAAAACGTCCAAAGTGGGTGCGCGCCCTCGGATTAGCGAGATTATCCACTAGGACGAATAAAGTTGAGGACAATAGGGCGACCCCCACTAGGGCAAATATTTTCAAGATTGTCACCCGTTTACCTAGAACCAGGTTTAGCGTGACCCCAACTCCCACTATCAAGGCTAACGGACCACCTACATCGGCTCCCAACCAGGGGAAACCATCTATTATTACCGCCAGCGCCAGCAACGAGAATCCCATAACAAAATACCGTTTAATGCGCGCAGGAAAGCGCTTTACTAAGGGAGAGAGGATTAAACACTCTAGAGCCAGAACGGCTGAGAACAAGAAGGAGTATTTGTTGTTGTTAAGACCATAGAAACGGGTAGCTGAAGTTGCCGGCGAGGAAAACATAGTAGAAATCTGGTCTGGCGATCCAGTTAAGAGGCTCACCAAAATCCAAACGATGATAAAACAGGCAGCTACTATCACCGGTGCCGAGTAGCGCAGGAACTGGATTTTCTTGGCAATCAGACTTCCTAGCGCTAGACAAAGAGCAGCGAGGATAAGAGCAATCATGATTACTATCCAGAAAAACTGCAAACTAAGCAGCGGAACCGACATTTTCAACGCATTGGCACTAAAGTTACCGCCGGTCGCCCCTAATAGTTTTGCCGGGATATTGGCCGCTAATGCGCTAGCAGGCCCGAGCAGACTGGCACTTAGCCACAGGCACACCCCCACAAGCTGCCTTTTCCGGGGAATAGAGCGGGACAATCTGCGCTGCAATACTATTAGCAAAGCTATGGAAAGCAGCAAAGTTACACCGATTAGGACGATGAAACGAGCTTGCAGGATAGTTGCCTGGTCAGCGCGCAACGACTGATTACGAAGCCAGTCAAGATTGCCACTCATCCCATAATCGCGCCCGATACTGAAATTTCCCCCTATTAAGTAATCCGCATCATTAACCCCATTGGCAACCAAAATCTGTTGAGTAAAGTCCACAGTGGACGTTAATCCCAGTTGTCGGGTAGAGGACGAGCGAATAATCCCAGGTTTGTCCTTTGGATTGCGTACGAACGCCATTCCCAGGTGGGGGTGAGCAGAATGATCGGCAACATCTAGCCCGAAAACTAAATCTGATTCTTTTGCTGCCCGTAAAGCAGCGGTCAAAGCCGCTAGCACCTGACTACTTTGGGCTTTTTCCACCCTATCCGCCCCTGGCAGACCATCAGCAGGAGTGGCATTTAAGGAGGTAGGAGAAACTTTAATGTCTCTACTAGAAGAAACCTGCCCCACATCAACAATGGTCACTTCCGATTTTTCCATGACAGTTTTAATTTGCGAAGCAAAGTTAGAAAAATCAGCTCTTGGGCTATAGTTAGCAACTTTTCCAGAAGTATCCATGGCAGCAATTGCAGCTCCTCGGCCAATCGCATAAACCTGTTTACCATTTTCAGCTAACTTTTCTCCTAGAGTTCCAGGAGCGGCACGGTCATTTTGCTGCCGGGCATCTTTCGCCCATTCTTTTATTTGCGTACTCGAAAATGTGCCAGCACTCAGCTCAGGGATATCAGGGCAATGCCCGCTGGTTCGCCCTTCGGTAGCAGTTAAACGCATCCCGGTAGACAAAGTGAGGTATCCATCGAGAGGACAGGTGGTTTTAGCTGCATTATGGCGAATCAAGTTAGCGACACGGGCAGAGCCTAGCGCATCCAGGAACTGCTTCCCCACTTTTTCTTGCGGGTTCACGTCTGACCAGGAAAGACCGGAGGTTATGAGGACGAGGACGCGCGGATTTTCACTTGCCTGTGCACCCAGCGGGGACAGTAATGTCATCGCTAAGGACAGAATTACCAGGAAGACGACCCGCCACGACCTGCGGGAGCAGTGTTCATTCACGTCCCTAGCATAGCGGGCTTTTCCTGCCGGGGCGCACCTGCCGCCCTCTCCCTAAAAATCTCAATACTCGCCCTCAAAGAGATACCCACCACAGATAACCCGAAAATGTTTGCATAATTATTCAGAGTATTGCATACTTTCTAAAGACGTTAGAGATTGGAGATATCATGAAACGTAAACTAGCAGCTCTCGCCGCCATTTCACTCGCCTCCTTTGGTTTAGCAGCCTGTACCTCCGGGAGCGACGATACCGCCGGGCAAAACACAGACCCCGGCGAAAAAGGCTTCGACGTTTCCAGCATCAAAGCAGACCCGGAAATCCAAAAATTAGTACCCCAAAACATTAAAGATGCCGGCGTCCTCAAGAATGGAGCCTCCACCGATTACGCACCCGCCGAATTTAAAAAAGAAGACGGTCAAACCCCGACCGGATACGACGTTGATATGGTTAAAGCAATAGCGAAAGTGATGGGGCTGAAAGAGGGGACCACCACCCACGCCGAGTTTGATTCCCTCCTACCTCAAATCGGAAGCAAATTCGATATCGGCGTTTCTGCTTTCACCGTCTCGAAAGAACGCGAAGCCCAGGCAAACATGATTTCCTACGCGGAAGTTGGCTTCTCATACGGCGTGTCCAAAGGTAATCCCCAAAAATTCGACCCCAAAGACCCCTGCGGCAAAACCATCGGGGTACAAACTGGGAGTGCTCAGCATGAAGCCATTGAAGCCCTCTCTAAAAAGTGTACCGACGAGGGCAAAAAAGCCATCACCATTAAACCTCACAAACTACAGACCGAGGTCACCCAGAAGGTAGTAGGCAAACAATATGACGCCACCTTGGCCGACTCCCCCGTAGTTGGCTACGCAGCTAAAATGACCGGCGGACAAATCGAACAAGTTGGAGAGCCTTTCGACACCGCCCTACACGGGGTAGTAGTCGCCAAGAATAACGAGCAGTTAGCCAAAGCCGTCCAGGCAGCAATCCAAAAACTCATGGACGATGGCACGCTCAAAAAAATCTTCACTCTATATGGAGCTCAAGACGCTCTCAAAGATAAAGCCGAACTAAACCCCGCCGTGGACTAGCGTTAAGGTTGTAAACGTGAACGGTCAAAAATACAAAGACCAAGTGGAGCTCAGCTGCCCGCGCCCAGTATTCTCACTGGGGCGGGCGCTCTCCGCCATCATCGTAGCGATAGTGGCCGCTATGATTATCCACGGTCTTATCTCTAATGAAAACTATCGCTGGGACATGGTGGCTAAATACCTTTTCCACCCATCAGTTGTTCGCGGTGTCCTATATACCCTGCTACTAACGGTACTAGCCATGCTAATCGGGGTAACCCTCGCCGTAACCATGGCGATTATGCGTAAATCCACCAACCCGATTATGAAAGCGGTTGCCTGGTTCTATATTTGGTTTTTCCGGGGAACGCCGATTTACACTCAGCTAATCTTTTGGGGACTAATCCCCACTCTCTACAACAAACTCTCCCTCGGCATCCCCTTTGGACCAGAGTTTTTCCAGTTCGACACCGCCACCATCCTAAATGCGGGGGTAGCAGCGGTATTGGGCTTAGGACTTAACGAGGGCGCATACCTGTCTGAGATTGTTCGTTCCGGTCTGAACTCGATTGACCCCGGACAGGCGGAAGCTGCCAGCGCTTTGGGGATGCGGAGAGGACAAATCATGCGCCGAATTATTTTGCCGCAAGCAATGCGAGTAATCGTACCCCCAACCGGCAACGAAACTATTTCCATGCTGAAAACCACTTCACTCGTACTCGCAGTACCCTTCACCTTAGAGCTCACCTACGCTGCCTCGACGATTGGAAATCGAAATTTCCTGCCTATACCACTGCTGATTGTGGCAGCTATCTGGTATTTAACTATTACTTCCATCTTGATGGTGGGGCAAAGCTATATTGAACGCTACTACGGGCGCGGCTTTGATAACCGTACCGGAGATAAAGCCGGCAAGAAACTGTTTGGCTCGGCTAAACAACGCGCGGTTAATGCCGCCGGAACTACAAAAGACGACCCATTTATCGAGTACACACCATGAGCAATATGAACAAAACAGATGAATCCCGCGACCTAATGGTTAAGGTTCAGGCAGCCCATAAGTTTTTCGACGATTTACATGTGCTTAAGGGCGTAGATTTAGAGGTTAAACGAGGAGAAGTCTGCGTTCTGCTAGGACCTTCCGGGTCAGGAAAATCTACCTTACTACGCTGCATTAACAAATTAGAGCAGGTATCTGGAGGACGTATCTACCTAAATGGTGAACTATTGGGAATGGTTGAAGAAAACCCGTCCTCCAACCCCATACGCGCCCTTTTGGATCGTAAACGGGGGTCAATTACTTCTCAGGGGAAGCTACTACGTAAGCTACCCGACAAAGAAATTGCTCGACAACGCGCAAAAGTAGGGATGGTTTTTCAGCGTTTCAACCTTTTCCCCCACAAGACCGCACTTGAGAACGTGATGGAAGCCCCGATGCAGGTTAAAGGGCTATCTAAGCAAAAAGCAAAATCGCAAGCCTTGGAACTGCTGGAACGAGTAGGGCTCTCTGACCGTGCCGACCATTACCCGGCGCAGCTTTCGGGTGGGCAGCAGCAGCGAGTCGCGATTGCCCGCGCCCTCGCCATGGAGCCAGAGCTTATGCTGTTTGACGAACCCACTTCCGCCCTCGACCCCGAGCTAGTGGGGGAAGTGTTGTCGGTCATGCAGGATTTAGCACGCGGAGGCATGACCATGATTGTGGTTACCCACGAGATTGGTTTTGCCCGGGAAGTCGCCGACCACGTGGTGTTCATGGACGAAGGTAGAATCTTGGAGCAAGGGACTCCTGACCAGGTAATCAACCACCCCCAGAACCCCCGAACCCAAGACTTCTTCTCCAAGGTGCTGTAGAGTCGAGAACGCCCCCTAGCTAGCGCGATTTTTAGCTTAGAAATGCTAGACTCACAAATCTTTACTACCAGTATCTATATTCCTCACTGGTGGAATTGGCGCCGTTTCACTGATGGATTTGGCGCAATTTGACTGGTGGAATTGGCTAAATTAGGTGATTGCAGACCGGCCCTTGAACGCGCAACTATGCCAACCGCAGACAAAGATGAGGAAGCGAAGGCAGTTTCATCTATGTAGGCGCGGAGGGTAGATTTTTCCTCCTGCCCAAGAAATTCGGAAAACGTAGCGGCGTTTTCCGAATTCTTATGCCCACCGCACCCACTCGGATAAAATCTCCCCTCCGCACGTAAAAGCAACAGGAGCCTAAAGGTCACTTACCAGTAGAAATACTCAATACAGACATCCATGGGAAAGAAAGAGGCGCGACCTGCAAAGCCACGACCTTAACCATCACCCCAACATCAGAAACATACCTTTTAATCCACCACAACAAATTCCATTCTTTACATCTGTAAGGAACCGAACATATAGGTACTTTTACTTCCTCTAACCCGCAACTTCCAACGCGCGGCAACACAAAGACATGAACAAAGGCGAGGAATGCAGGGGGATTTTATCCGAGCAGGGGCAGGAACTAGGTTTCCCAGCGTCGAACCAGAAGGGGCGCGGGAGTTAGGTTTTATCCGAGCAGGCTAGACGGGGAGAAAGGGGCGCGGCCGGCAAAAGATACGAGAGGGGCTTGACCTGCGAAGCAGGTCACGGGGTCCCCGGAGTGCTTTTGCCGAGCCAGCCCCGAAACGCAAGAACGGAGCATTTAAGCATCAATATCACCTTTGGTGAACTGCGCGTTGTAGAGGCGGGCGTATGCGCCCTCGGCGGCCAACAACTCTTCATGCGTACCGAACTCGACGATATCGCCATGCTCCATCACGAATATCACGTCACTGTCACGGATAGTAGACAGGCGATGCGCGATCACGAAGGAGGTGCGCCCCGCAGTAGCTTTGGCTACTGCTCGCTGAATCAGCTGCTCCGTGCGGGTATCGACCGAGGATGTAGCCTCATCGAGAATCAGCAGGGGCTTATTCGCAAGCATGGCACGAGCAATAGTCACCAGCTGGCGTTGTCCGCTAGAGAGGGCGGAATCTTCCCGAATCTCGCTATCGAGACCGTGAGGAAGCTGCGCAACCAAGTCACTGAGCCCTACTGCTTTGATCACCTGCTCCAGGCGTTCCTCGGATACGTTCTGTCGGGAATAAACCAGGTTCTCCCGCAAGGTTCCTTGGAACATCCAGCTGTCTTGCAGCACCATAGCGAACTGCGAGTCCACGTCCTCGCGCCGCATTGCAGAAAGCGGGGTTCCGTCCAAGAGGATTTCCCCACTGTCCAGTTCATAAAAGCGCATTAACAGGTTTACCAGGGTGGTTTTGCCGGCTCCAGTCGCCCCTACTATCGCGACGTTTTGTCCCGGCTGCACCAGCGCCGAAAATCCGTGAATGATTTCTTTGCCCGCTTCATAGGAGAAGCGAATATCCCGGAATTCCACTTCACCTCGGGTTACTTGGTCGGTCAGCGCCGGTTTTTCGGATTCGTCCGGTAGCTCGTCCTCTTCCAGGATTTCAAAAACGCGCCCTCCGGCAGCGGCTGCTGACTGGAAGGAGGCCGCGGCAGAAGCTAGGTTCGATAGCGGCTGGGTGAAAATCCGGATATAGAGCATGAATGCGGCGATTACTCCGATAGTTACATAGCCTTTCACCACCAAGACTGCGCCCAGTACGCATACCACCACGTAACCGAGGTTTCCCACAAATCCCATAATCGGCATCATTAACTGGGAGAGGAAATCTGCGCGCCAAGTCGCATTAAATAGTCGCTGGTTACGGCGGTTAAACTCGGCACTGGTGGCGGATCCCGCATTATAGATATTGATAATCCCTTGCCCGGATAAAGATTCTTCGATATGCCCGTTTAGGCTCCCCAGGTAGGACTGCCGGCGAATAAAGAAACGTTGGGAGAACACCATAATCACCGCGTTGAGGACGAACCCCAAAAGCGTTACCCCCATACCGGCGAGCGCCATCCGCCACTCGGTGTAGAGCATCATACAAGCGGCTCCCACCAAGGTGACTACGCCGGTAATGATAGTGGTGATTGTCGAATGCAGGGTTTGCACCAGGGTGTCGATATCGTTGGTTACCCGGCTTATAGTGTCGCCGTGACTGGTTTTGTCGAAGAAAGACAGCGGGAGACGGTCGATTTTTCGGTCAATCGCGGAGCGCATCCGCTGCCCAGTGCGTTGGGTAACTTTGACCATAATCAGCGATTGCCCCACGTTAAAGCAGAGCCCTAAGGCGAGAACGAGGGTAGCCATCCGCGCCAGCGTAAAGATTTTGTCCATATCGATACTGCTACGCAATCCGGCGGTAATCTCGTCGGTGATTAACCCGAGGAACATCGGCGTGACCGTAGTCAAAAGCGATCCGGCGATTGCCAAAACTAGCGCGAATAGGATAGCTACCCGGTAGCGCCCTAAAAACTGGGCAAGACCGCGCACCGATTGGGAGAACTGTCCTTTCTTGGCTTTCTCATAGACGTTCCCGCCGTGGCCTCCGCTTGGGCGTACTGGTGACATTTTTTCTGCGACTGGTTCTAGGCCGCGCCGCGCCGACTCGACTCGCCGGCTCCACTCGTTCATTTCTACGTCTTTCATGCCAACTCCTCCTCAGAGAGTTGGGACAGCGCAATTTCTCGATAAATCTTTGAGGAAGCCATTAGTGACTCATGCGTTCCCTGCTCCACGATTTTGCCGTGATCGATTACTAGAATCTGGTCAGCTTCTCGCACAGTAGCTATCCGCTGCGCCACAATAATCTGGGTTTTCCCGCTTGCTTTCGCCGATAATTGCCCGCGAACTTCCCGGTCGGTGGCATAGTCGAGGGCGCTAAAAGTATCATCGAAAATCAAGATTTGCGCGTCTCTGGCCACTGTCCGGGCAATCGAAATCCGTTGTTTTTGCCCGCCGGAAAAGTTAGTGCCCCCTGCGGCTACTTCCGCCGCGAACTCGCCCTCTTTATCGGCAACGAAATCACAGGCAGCGATATCGCCAGCCTCAACAATATCGGCGGGGGTAATGTTTTTCGAACCTTTTCCAAAAGCAATATTGGAAGCGATAGTGCCGGTGAATAGCGTGATTTTTTGGGGTGAATATGCGATTTGGTTACGCAGTTCTAGCAGAGGCAATTCCCGCACATCCTTGCCGTTAATCAAAACCTGTCCTTCCCGGGGATCATAAACCCGGGGAATCAGGTTTACCAGCGTTGTTTTCCCGCTGCCGGTGGCTCCAATGAGGGCTACGGTTTGCCCGCGTGCAATCTTTAGATTTATCTGATGGAGGGCGTCATCTTCGGCTCCGGGGTAGCTAAATGACACGTCTCTAAATTCAATCGCCGGTTCGTGCAGGTCTGGGCGGGTTTCTTTCCCTAGGACGCGGGCGGATTTGTCGGCGCTAGCGGCCGAGTCAACTAGGGAAGGTTCGCAATCTAGCACCTCCCGGATACGGCGATTAGCAACGATTGCTCTGGGTGCGAAGACGAATACCATTGCCATCATCAAGAATCCGCCAATCGCCTGGGTAGCGTATCCCGAAAATACGATCATCTGCGAAAACAGGGTTATTTTTTCCGCGCCGACAGCCGCTGAAATCATGACTGCACCCAGAACATAGATCGCCAGGTTAAGCCCGGATATCACCGTGTTCATGACCGGCATCATGAAGGAAAAAGTACCGGAGACCACCAGGTGAGTGTTGGTTAGTTCGGTGTTGGTGGCTTCAAAACGCTGCTCGTGGAAATTCTGGGAGCCGTAGGCACGGATTACCCGCACCCCCTCCATGTGCTCGCGGGTTACTCGGTTCAGGTCATCAGTGATCCGCTGCATCCGCATCATCCGCGGCATCACGATTCGCCAAATAATGAAAATCATGACCAGCAATATCAATGCCGCCAACCCGGTGGCGGCGGTCCAAGTCAGGTTCTTCCCGGCGATTTTTATGATTGCCCAGATGGCGAGGATGGGGGCTTTGACCATCATTTGACACCCCATCACCACGAACATTTGCAGTTGAGTGACATCGTTTGTGGAGCGGGTAATTAGTGAGGGCGCGCCGAAACGGTCAAAGTCTGCTTGCGGGAGGGAAATCGCTTTGGTAAATACTGCTTGCCGTAAGTTGCGGGCGACGGTGGCACCGATCATGGCCATGCAATAACCGGTGACTATGGCTACCACCATGGATCCGGCGGCGCAGCCGAGCATTTTTGCGCCTTCAGATAGCACCCCGCTGACGGTAGCACCTGGTTTCATAATCATTTCGGTGATGGTCTGCATGAAATCAATCAGGCGCAAATCTAAGAAAACCTGGCAAATAATGGTGATAATCGCCAGTGCGCTGAGCAGCCATTCTTTTTTACCTAGGTGCCGCAGTACGGTCATTATCTAGCAGCCCCTTCCTTTTGGATATTAACCCGATATTAACCCCTTCTTTTAGATTAGCTTCTTTATAAAAAAGGCGGTGCGGGGAAGAATTTCCCCGCACCGCCTTTTTAAAGTAAAAGACTAACTAGCCTTACTTCAGAGTGATAGTAGCACCCGCGCCTTCCAAATCAGCTTTGGCTTTTTCGGCGTCTTCCTTGGATGCGCCCTCCAGAATGGTGGTGGGAGCGGAGTCAACCTTTTCCTTGGCTTCTTTCAGAGCCAGTCCGGGCTGTAGGGCGCGCAGAGCCTTAATCACAGCAATCTTCTTGTCGCCAGCAGCTTCGAGCACTACGTCGAATTCGCTCTTTTCTTCAGCTGCTTCTTCGCCACCGGCAGCACCGGGGGCAGCAACAGCGACAGCTGCGGGAGCTGCGGCCTCTACGTCGAATACCTCTTCGAATTCTTTAACGAAATCCGATAGTTCCAACAGAGTCATTTCTTTGAAAGCATCAATTAGCTCTTCTTTGCTGAGCTTAGCCATTTTGGCATTCCTTTCTTTTTGCCCACGCGAGGCAGATTTTTTCTTGTCGATCTATACGGCTTTACTAAGCCGCTTTTTCCTGCTTTTCGCGCAGGGCGTCCACGGTGCGTACCGCTTTGACGGCGGGCGCCTTGAACATATAGGCAGCCTGTACCAGCTTGCCTTGCATCGCACCAGCCAGTTTGGCCAGCGTGGTTTCGCGGTTATCCAGTTCAGCTAGCTGCTTGACTTCATCGGCAGTCAAGAACTTGCCATCTAGGAAACCGCCCCTGATTACCAACTGCTCGTTATTCTTAGCGAAGTCACGTAGCGCTTTGGCTGCATCTACGGCTTCTCCAGTTACGAATGCGATTGCAATCGGACCGGTCAGCTGTTCGTCCAGGCAGTCAATCCCCTGGTTCTTGGCAGCGATACGCACCAGCGTGTTCTTCGTGACGGAATAAGTAGCCGTTCCTGCCAGGTTCTTGCGCAGCTCGGTCATCTGAGCCACGGTCAAACCGCGGTATTCGGTGAGCAGCAGGGCCGATGCGGAGCTGATTTTTTCTTCCAGCTGGGCAATCATGCCTTGCTTATCAGCTTTCGCCATTTGACCCTCCTTCCGTTTATCCGTGCCGGGGGCCAGAACAAGAAAACCCCGCGCAGATTGCACGGGGCGAAAATAAACGTACCGATTCTAGTTGCTATCTTCCCCGGGGCAAGGACGTCCTCTTTTTCTGAGGACGCGCAACTATTTTCGATATGTTACGCATCGTTCAACCTACACAGGCTTCCAATCTGGAACTTAAACCCACTGGTGTGGGCACCGGCGATCTTGGGCAATAGCTAATTTAACAGCCCCTTTGTTCTCCGGTCAAAGCGGAAGGGCTGGATATGCCCCTTTTGTGGGTTATTTAATAAAAGTGGGGTGCCGCTCGAGATCATCCCGAGCGGCACCCCGCCTATTGCTTCTTAGCGCCTATCGACTAGCGACTCTCAATTTTCCAAATCGCCAGCGTCTAGTCTGCACTGTTCTTGGCCTTGCGGCGGCGGGTAATACCCACCCCTAGAACTCCGGCACCTGCCATCATCAGAGCCGCGGCAGCCGCCAATAGGGAAAGTGCGTCAGTCCCGGTGTAGGATAGTTTCCCTGTGGAGACTTTGCCCGGTACTTTTCCAGCCTGTGGCTGTTGGCCAGCATTGTGATTCTTTCCGGTGGAGGGCTTCTTGCTATCTGCCCCGGGCTTATCTTTACCTTCAGAAGGATTATCCACGACCGGACGGAAGGACTGCACGGTGCACAGCGGTGGATATTTGCCATCTGCTGGCACTTTCCCTGAAGCCAGGTAATTCAGCATGATGTTATTGGCGCATTCATACCCAGGTTCGGTTTTTCCGAACGCTATGTGCTGCGCGCCTTCTACGCTCAGCATGGTTCCGAAAACTGCTTGTGCCAGTACCGAGGTGTTTGCGTAAGCGGTTGCGGGATCATTGGTAGTTCCTACCACCAAAATATTGGGGAGGTTCTTAATCTCACTGCCCGCTGCCAGGGTTCCCGCAAATGGCCAAGCCTCACACACGCCAATTCCGGCGATCTGATTGTAAGGAGAGCCGGGATCAACAAAGGGAGCGTTCTGGTAATACATCGCTTGGACTTTACGGGCGTTATCTATTGAGGCCGACTTGGGGTTAGCCGAATCTGCACAGTTAATCGTGTCAAAGGCACTTCTTGAAAACGGTTGGCTCGAATAGTTCGACCTTAATTTCTCGAATTCACTAGTGGAATGGTCGATTGCTCCGGTCTTGTTACCCTGGGAAATATCGAACAGGACGCGCGCTAGTTTCGGCCATTCAGACTGACTATATAGTCCACCACGCACAACGACTGTGGCATCAGAATACCCCAGGGTTCCCTCTGGATTATTAGGATCTCCAACCGATAAGGGTTTGGTTACCAAGGGACGCAACAAGTTCTGAACCTGCCGCGTTGCCAGACTCAACTGGGGATTATCATCGGCCAGATCTCCATCGTGGGGATGGTAGTCAGGCAACTCTAAAGCACAGGTAGCAGGCCTATCCTTAAGCTCACCAACACCGAAATCGCCTAAAGGCCCAATTTCATAATTCGCCTCCTTATACAATTCTCCCCAGGTTTTATCGCCCTTTAGCTCTTTGCACCAGGCAGCAAACTTTTCAAATGTGGCTTGAAATTCTTTGCCCTGAGAAAGATAGTGTGCATTTTGCTCTCGCAGCTGCTCATCAGTTAGTTGCGAGGTCTGTTCCTCCGCTTTGGGAGCAGTGCTTTCGTAGGGGTTGAGCGCTCCATCTAAAATAAAACGCCCTACACTAGCCGGGAAGTTCTGAGCATATACATATCCGAGCCGGGTACCATAGGACAGTCCCACATAGGTCAATTTTTGTTGCCCCAATACCGAGCGCAACACATCCATATCCCGAGCAGCATTAGTAGTGCCTACGTTCTTTAAGAACAATTCCCGCTTAGCCTGGTCGAATCCAAATGCCCGCCCGGTGTAGCTAAAGCAGCGGGCAACATATTTACGAGTTTCTTCGTCCATTTTGGCGGTCTCCGCCGCCACATCTTCCGATTTGGCTTCACCCTCAAACTTGAAGTACCGGCTATTAACGCACTGCGCAAAGGGGAAGGAGTGTCCCACTCCCCGCGGATCCATCCCTACCAGGTCATAGTCTTTGCGCAGAGCTTCCCAGGTAGGATTGCCATCGTACATCCAAGAAGCCACAAACTTGGCTGCTTGCCCTCCAGGACCACCATTATTGAAAACGATCGTGCCTTTGGATTTACCGGATTCGGCGGCATGTTTATAGACAAATAGAGCGGTATTTCCGGCCGCCGGATTAGTGTAATCAATCGGGGTAATTAGGTAGCCACATTCCCCGGTCTCAAACATCCAAGTCGCGTATGATGTGGGGTCAATCAGGTCTGCACACTTTTGCCAGCCGGTGAAACGCTGCCCATAGTAGGCTTCCAAGCCGGCAGGAACCTGTCCAGTCGCTTTTCCACCAGGCAAAGGAGCTCCAATCTGGTAGCTACCGTCCCCCTGCTTGAACAAGTCTGCCGTCTTGTCACCCGAGCCTTCGGATTCCAAGAATTGTTTCAACTCTTCATCCGTTAGATCCCGGTCATCAGCAGGGGAAGCCTGAGCCGGAGTCGCCAGCTGTGCCACCAGCGGGACTAAGTCCCCGTCCTCACTTAATCCCGAACTTACTTCCCCAGGGGCATTAGCGACACCCTTGTTCTCTTTTGCCTCAGGGTTAGACACTGGGCTGGCCTCACCTGATTGGGGAGAAGATGCTTCGCCTGCGTTCGAATTTATTTCAGCATTTACTGAGGGGGGGGACGGTTGCTGCGCTAGCAGCCGGAGACATCGTTGAGAACAACCCCAACGTGACCGCCACCATCCCTACCCGTATAAAGGTACGGTTTTTCATGGAAAATCCTTTTGAGATGGAATTATTTACGTTTTGAGTCTAACACGAGGAAGATCAACCAAAAGAGCAGTCCAAAGTTGGAGTTCCTAACCCAGAACGGTTCATGTTCCTTTACCCCTCAAGATCAGTAAAACTCGCTGCCCTTCGCCGCTACCAGCCTCTCACAACGCTCTTGCCTAACCGATAGTGACGAGGAGACAGAATAGCACCCACACAGTCTAAGAAAGGCGCTAACCAGCGATTTTATCAAGCTCTCAACTCAACTCTCATATATCTCTCAACTATAGAGAGTTAAAGTTGAGAGTTGAGTTGAGAGTTAGTAAAATGGCTTACGTGCAGGCACCGTTAAATTCCAGTGAGCTGGACATATTAATTGAGGAGCTTCGCCTCGGCGGTCAAGACACTCAACAGGTGGAAGTAAAAGAAGCTGCTGGCGGACTCCCCAAATCCATTCTTGAAACCCTTTCCGCGTTCAGTAATGGCGCGGGAGGGATTATTATTCTGGGATTACAAGAACAGAACAACTTTGCTTGCAGCCCTCATTTTAAAGCGAAATCAATCTATGACGCTCTCGCAGGAGCTTGCAACGAAAAACTAACTCCCCCAGTGAGAGCGGAAATAAACTTGCTACCTTATGCCGATAAACAACTGGTGGTAGCAACTGTGCCCGCCCTGCAGCCACGCGATAAACCCTGCTACGTAACCAGCAAACACATTTACGGCGGTTCCTTTATTCGTACCGGCGATGGTGACCGCCGGCTATCTGCATACGAAATTGACCGGCTTCAAGAAAATAAAGCTCAACCCAGTTGGGACAGTGAGGTCATCACCGAGAGCGGCCTGGACGATTTGGATTCTCAGAGCACAGCAGCCGTGTTGCGCCGAGAACGGGAAGCTCATCCTCGGATTTTCGCGAAACTTGCTGACGAAGAAGCAATGAAGCAACTCAAGATTATTGGCATGGGGACAGATAAAAAGCTTCACCCCACTTTGGCTGGTTTGCTGGCATTAGGCATCTACCCGCAACAGTATTTCCCCCGCTTAACCGTTACTTACGCGGTTTATCCCGGGTCTACCAAAGCAGCAGCGCCTTCAGGGCAGCGACACCTTGATTCGGGAACTCTGGTGGGACCTATCCCCGCACTGGTTGCCGATGGGGTGGAAGTAGTGGCAAAAAATATGCGCATCGGAGGGGTCATTAAAGGAGCATTCCGGCACGACCTCGTAGATTATCCTTTAGTCGCAGTACGAGAAGCTCTGACTAACGCGCTGATGCACAGAGATTATTCCCCGGTAGCGCGCGGAACCCAGGTACAGCTAAACCTGTATGCGGATCGCCTGGAAGTATTAAACCCCGGTGGACTGTTCGGCACGGTCACGCTAGATTCTTTGGGAAAACCTGGGCTATCTTCCGCTCGAAACCAGTTCTTATCACGCCTTTTAGAAGTGACCCCTTACGAGGACGGTGGCTTCGTCGCCGAAAACCGTGGTAGCGGCTACCAGGAAATTCTGTCTCAATTGGAACAGGACATGCTCCCCCCTCCTCGCCCGATAGATAGACTAGACAGCTTTAGCCTAACTTTTGAACGCCGCCAAATGACCCCTGCCGAACGCGGAGCAGCAGCCGGCACTTCCTCAAGAGGGCGCATATTGGAATACCTACACACCCACAAGACCGCTAGCAGCAGAGAACTGGCAGGCGCAGCTGGCATCAGCGTAGGCGGTACCAGAGCCATTATAAATTCACTGGTCAAATCTAAAACTATTGCCCGCACCGAACCGGCAACCAGCCCTAAACAACGTTATCGGTTATTAAACGACGAAGATTAGGGAGATAACCTCAACCCTTTCGAGCTCTCAACTCAACTCTCATGTAGCTCTCAACTATAGAGAGTTAAAGTTGAGAGTTGAGTTGAGAGTTACTTGAGAGTTAAACCCTCAATACCCCAGCGATCCCGCGACTTTTACCTAGCACAGCCCGTCTATAACACAGCTTGAAAACACTTGAACACTTAAGCAGCAATACCTAGAAAAGTAAGATGTGTGCTATATCACAAACATGCTTTTACAATATAGGATAAAAGACCTATAAACAAAATATGGGGGAAACCAAAGTTTTACTCTTGCATCAAGACTTTAGTGGTTATAGCCTACTTTTACACTTCGATGAGAAGATAAATATTTATTTTCCTCCTAGTCACTTAGTCCCAGATTCCTATAAAACACAATCACAAACACCAGGAGTTCCTCCATGTCTATGCTCAAACACAAAAAGAACAAAGACGAAGTAACCGGGGAATCTAGCCTGGCGGTTACCGAGCTAACTGCCAGCAGACCCTACGTTCCAGAAAGCAAAAAGCCAAAGAAAGACAACACTCACTGGCTATATATCGGCGTAATAATCGCAGTGGTAGCCGGGATTATTTTCGGGATAACTGCCCCCGATATAGCCAAGGAATTCAAGGTGGTCGGTACCACCTTCGTCCGACTCATCACCATGATGATTGTCCCCGTAATCTTTTGCACCATCGTCCTCGGAATCGGCTCAGTACGCGCCGCAGCCTCGGTAGGGAAAGCCGGCGGAATCGCACTCGCCTACTTTATTGCCATGTCTACCTTTGCCTTAGCCATCGGTCTAGGGGTGGGAAACCTGATAGAGCCGGGACACGACCTCAATATTGAAGCCACCAAAGGAGCTGCTAGCCAGTTCACCTCTGGAGCTAAGCAAAAGGGCGACGGGATTATTGGATTTATTCAATCAATCATTCCCGATACTTTCTTCTCCTCGCTCACCGCTGGTTCCGTCCTCCAAACCCTGTTTATCGCCCTGCTAGTTGGGTTCGCGGTACAGAGCCTCGGCAAAACGGGAGACGGAATTCTGCGCGCAGTTGAAGCCATCCAAAAATTGGTTTTCAAAGTGCTCTACATGGTGCTCTGGCTCGCCCCCATCGGCGCATTCGGCGCTATGGCAGGGGTTGTCGGTTCTACCGGCGCTAAAGCAGTAGGACAGATGTTATTGCTGATGGTGGCATTCTATATAACCTGTATTCTGTTTATTTGCGTCGTCCTCGGCTCGGTATTAGGAATATTTGGGCGTTTCAATATTTTCAAACTCATGAAATACCTAGCGAAAGAATACTTGCTGATTGTAGCGACTTCCTCCTCCGAATCCGCGCTACCAAACCTGATGCGGAAAATGGAGCATCTCGGGGTTCAAAAAGCAACCGTGGGTATCGTAGTACCCACCGGCTACTCGTTTAACCTGGACGGAACCGCTATCTACCTGACTATGTCGGCTATTTTTATTTCCGACGCCATGAATAAACCGATGGGAATGGCAGAACAAATCGGTTTACTGGTATTCATGATGATTGCCTCTAAGGGCGCAGCTGGGGTGTCTGGGGCAGGTATCGCTACTTTGGCGGCCGGTCTACAGTCACACCGTCCCGAACTACTGGATGGGGTTGGAGTAATCGTAGGTATTGACCGCTTCATGTCAGAGGCACGCGCCCTCACCAACTTCACCGGGAACGCAGTTGCTACCCTACTGGTTGCCACCTGGACCAAAACCATTGACCGCCAGCGGGTTTACGACGTATTAAATGGAAAACTCCCCTACAGCCCCCAGGTAGATGACACGGATATTGACCTAAAGAACCCCTCGGTACAAATCAATACCAACCTGCCACACACTCCCCAGCCAGATGTGGATGCAATCGAAAAGTTGGCTTCCCAAGAGCAAGCCACTGCCAATAAATAAAAAGAACGGCTTCACCGCCGACCCCTAGAGCAACGCTTAGGCTCGCTCAGATTGGGATCCCTCCTTGGGCGGTGAATCCCCGGTAAAGCTCTCAGCTAGGCTCTCGAGGGGAGACTCTTTTGGAGTTTCCAACTTAACTGCCTAGCTGAGAGCTTATTATTTAAAAACACTCATAGAGGGATATAAATCCAGGTGAATCCAATAACATTTACCGGATTACCGTCGGAAATCCTATGCCAGCTCGTCTTCTGGATCTGGGATAGCTTCAGTAATCGCGCTCAATATTCCCGTAAAGATTGCTAACCACATTGCTTGCTTGGTGTGCGCATAACGGTGACCTGCCCGACGTCTTTTTTCTCCCCTCGAAAAAATAAGTTTTCCCCCGAGGGGCAGTAGCGAAAGCAAGAAGGCCGCAAAAGTAAAGGCGACTGGTGCCGGTATGGTGATGACCGTATCTTCCTCTTCACCTTCCGTAATATTATCCGGGTCGCAACATTCGCCGGGATTTTTCTCCTCTGAAAATTCCCCCGGCCGACTATTTTCAGTGTTGCCCGCCGCGGCATCCCGGTGACATTCGCAAGCACACCGACTCCCCGCGCAACCCTTTTTATCTGCATCTTTAGGGTTAATTTGCAGCGAGGGGATAACGCCCATAATCCATCCCCCAGCTATTTCCCCGGCTAGCAACAATACTTTTATGCCACTGCGAGACTTGCGGGAAGGTAGGTAGTCAGGCAACGCATACCAGGAAAAAGTGCTCAAAGCATTAAATGTTCCGCTCCACAAAGCGCGTTTTACAGTCGATTGTTCCTGGTAGTTCTGTTTTAGCTTTGCAAACACTGATTTAATCACTATATCCTCCTAACTTTTTCCTGAATGGAACCCGACAATATACCGAAATAACAGAAATGAGTAAACATAATACTGGCTAACTAGCCCTAGGGGCAGATGGCACGGGCTGCGGTCTCGCCGATTTCACTTATAGGACGAGCTTGCCCCGGCAAGGCTTCGGCAAGCCAACGATGAATGCCGAACCACACCTCTTGACGCACATCCGGAAAAGATAAGAATAGATCGTGTTTTCCGGGGTAACGTTCCATGGTCACGCGACGGGATAGCCGCCAGGCATTCGCGCACATAGTTTGCACGTTTAGCACCGAATCAGTAAACATCATTTCCCGTTTACGTTTCCCACTAGAAGAAGCGGTAGAAGTCAAGAAATAGGTAGGCACATCCGTAGGTTCACCCGATAAAAGTCGCTTTTGAGCAACAGTAATCGCCCGTACCCAGCCAAAACGCACTAGCGCATCGGCACTGCCTTTCCACTGTCGAATCAGCGGCCAACCGGCCACTGCGGGGTCTCTACGGAAAGGCTCAAGTCGCTTAGGCAAAGTTCCGTCGATTTTTTTATCCCAACCCATCAAAGAATCTACGTAAGCGGAGTCAGCTGACTGCAGTGGAACCTCTTTCTTGGCTGCCCGCCGGGAAAACAATTCTGCGAGGGCGCGCGCCCCGAAACGCTGGGAAGTTCCCCCCGCCATTTCAATCCAGGGGGAATCAAGCAGCAGTCCTGCCACTTGATCCCGGTGTCGGTTCACCCAATAGGCAGCAGTAAGCCCCCCGGTTGAATGACCAGCCATAACTAGAGGTAAATCTGGATGGTCTTCCCGTATTACTTCTAAAGCCGCATAAATATCTAGGTCGTAAGAAACAAGATCATCCGTCCAGCCAAAGGTCTGCCATTTCCGCAGCGAACGCCCGTATTTACACAGGTCAATTGCGTAAAATGCTCCCCCTGCCAGGGAAATATGGCGCGCCAGTTCCCGCTGGAAGAAATAATCATTCCAACCGTGCAAAAAAAGACAAATAAAAGTGGGGGTAGTGGGAGTTCCGGTAATCATCCAAGGATCCTCGGCGGGCAGATTCCTGACTACGGTAGCGCACAATTCGCCCTCTTCATCGCGAGGAAGCTCTAAAGTGCGTGCTTGAAAACCTTTACCGAGGATATCTGATACCCATTTCCCTAGCGGCGCTGGCGCTGCTGGTGGCTGCGTAGGCAAACCTGCGACAGCTAAACCATTATTTTTCATCTTTTCCCTTTAATGACCATGTTTTCTCTGGTGTGGAGCAGCATTGCGTTCAATTTCGGTATTAACCTCGGCGATAGCTTCCGCCAAGGACGGACCTTGCAGATTCCCAATTCGAAAGACCTCCCAGCCGTCTAGGGAGCTATCCCCTCCGACCTTTTCAAATGCTGTCTGAACCTGATCGGTGAGCTGCCCGTCCCCAGGGTCAATAACGCCCTCTTCCTTCAGGAGAGCTTCGCAAATCCGTCCCTGATTATCAGACCACAGCAGCACTGCGTCTTGTCCCACCAGTGAAGAAATAGATTGCAAGCCTTCGGCATCTTTTTGCAGCAGCTTTACCTCACTGACCGGCTCGTTTGATTGTGCCTGTACTTCGTGACTCTCTAAACCTTGGGCATTATCGTCTCCACCAGGAGCATCTTCTTCACAGGGGTGCTCTTCAGCAGCAGTAACCTGGTTTTCCGGGTTGTCTAACTCTGTAGGCTCTGGTAGAGCTTGCCCATTATCCGCATCTGAAGTTACCTCAGTATCACTCTCGTTCTCGGAAACAGTTGGAGGAACCGGCGGGGCAGGCGGAACCAGAGTAATCTCTGGGTCTTCAGCGCTAGCAGCATTGTCATCAATATGCCAAGAAATCTGCGGAGCTGGGGCACGATGTCCCCCAATCTGGGGATGCGCGTAGCCGATATTGCTGGGGGTGAGCTGCGCGACCTCTAAAAAGCGTCTCCCATTGGACATTTGTCGCGAAGAAACCTGATGGATTTCTAGACCGGAACTGCGCAACACCCCGAGCGCTGAATAGCAACCTTCATCTATTTCTCCAACCACCAGGATTAACCGAGGACCTGGTTGCGTGGTGGGGGGCATGGCTTCGCGGAACTCTGCCCAGCCGGTTTGGAAAGCTTGCACTCCCCCGGGATATTGACTGGCTAAATCCATCCATCCCTGTCCGGAGACTTGTCCGAGACGAGAAATCGCCGCTACCAAACTCACCGGGTCTAGTCGGGAGAGCACTTCTACCGAAACAACCTGACCAGAGGCATCTAGCGCGGTCAATGAATGCGGACCAGTTCCAGATTGACCATCGTTTCCTGCCCATGCAACCGGAAACAGAGGACGGTCAATTACCTCTAGCACCTGCGAGCGGATAGATTCCAGCACATCCATCTCTAATCCATGCCCTACCGGCGTGCCAAACTGTGCCGGTATTAGGCGGCCTGATTCTAGTTCAAAGAGTGCCATCGATTCACCGCTCCCTGCTTTTCTTAAGGATGTTTACTCCATTGTGTCACGGATATCCGCTGAGACACTCGTTTCCGCGCCGAGACTGGCTCTATGATTTATTTTCTGAGGACGTGCCGGCGCGTTTTGTAGCGTTCTTTAGAGCGGTGGCGCTGGGAGCTGATAGTAGCTGCGCCAGGTGAATACCGCCGTGACCAGCTAAAGTTTCTGCTTGGGTGCGACAAGAAAAGCCGTCCGCCAAGAAAACAGCGTCCGGGTTGGCTTTTAACTGGGGTAGGAGGGCGTGCTCGGCTACCGCCAACGACATCTGGTGATGGGCAGCTTCCATTCCGAAATTTCCGGCCATGCCACAGCAACCTTGCAGTTCCACCAACTTTGCGCCAGTTTTGCCGATTAGGGCGCGATCGGCTTCCCAGCCCATCACTGAATAGTGGTGACAGTGCGGTTGAGCGACTACTTTCACCCCGGTGAGGTCAGGTAAGCACAAGTCGGGACAGTTCTCGTTGATAAATTCGGCGAGGGTAAAGGTTGCTTCACTAACCATTAGGGCGCGCGGGTCAGCTGGGAGGAGTTCTAACAGGTCGTCTCGTAGCACCGCGGTACATGAGGGCTCGATTCCCACAATCGGGATACCGTTGGCAGCTGGCGGCGCCAGGCGGGCCAATAATTTTTCGAGGTGTCGCCTGGCTCCTTTAAGTTGCCCGGTGGTAATCCAGGTCAGCCCGCAGCAAGTATCTGGCGGAGCCAAAAACACCTGCCATCCTGCCCTGCTCAGCAACTGAATAGCGGCTTTGACTCCGCGTTGGTCCAGTCCCCGCGAAAAAGAATCTGCCCAAATCACCACGGGTTTGGAGGCTGAAAGCGCCGCCTGGCGGGTTCTTTTTCCGGCTTTATCTGCATTTTCTTTATCCGCTATTACTCCGGACTTTCCGAAAAAACCTTGTCCCCAGGGGGAAATCTCTGATGCTTTCGGCCATAGTTGGCGGTTCGGATATTGGCTTTCTAAAGAGTGAGTCGCGAAAAGAGGAAGCGCACGCTCCGTATCCAGGTGAAGCAGTTTCAGGGCAAGCTTACTCAATAGGGGAATCTTGGTACCCAAATTAGCCAGTTGCGCTGCTCCGGGTATTCTTGCCATTAGCCGCAGCCACCGCGGTAACCATCCCAGGGCATAATGCGAGGCTGGACGAAGTTTACCCTGGTAGCGTCGAAATAGGGTTTCGCTTCGCCACTTTGCCATATCGACCCCGGCAGGACAATCCGCAGAACATGCCTTACACGCTAGACATAAATCGAGCACCTGCCAGATTTCGGGGTCTGACAATCCGTGAATTAGCCCCCCGTTGGTGGCTTCTTGCAGGATACGCGCCCGGGCGCGAGTCGCATCCTGCTCACGCCGGCTTGCTTGGAAAGACGGACACATGAATCCGCCCGCCCCGCTGTTATCGGCGCGACATTTTCCCACCCCGGTGCAGCGATGGAAAGCATCGGTAAGGCTACCGGCGTCCTCGGAAAAAGCAAAGCCTTCTGGGCGGGCTTTAAGGGCGTGCGCTTGGGTACGCCGCACGTTTACTTCCACCCCATCCGGACCTGCCGGTCCCGTCAGCACCCCGGGATTCATCAAGTTCTCAGGATCAAATAAGGTTTTTACCTGCGCAAATAAGTCTACTGCCCGCGAGGAATACATTTTTGGTAGTAGCTCAGAGCGGGCTCTACCGTCCCCATGTTCCCCGGAGATAGAACCACCGTATTTTCCAACCAGCTCCGCGGCGGCAAATAAGAATTCTCGCGATTTACCTAGTCCGGAAGCACTCCCCAGTGGCATATTGAGCCGTACATGTACGCATCCGTCCCCAAAATGCCCATACAGCAGTCCGTCCAACCCGAACTTTTCTAGCAGCTTTTGGAAATCCTGCAGATAGGCGGCCAAATTATCCGGAGGTACCGCCGCGTCTTCCCAACCTGGCCAGGCCTGATCTCCCCGAGGAGTTCGTCCTCCCAGTCCCGCTCCATCTGCGCGAATCCGCCAAAGAGCAGCTGCATCAGCCCCGGGAGGATAAATCATGACTGCCTCTCCGCTGGCTCCAGAAGCATCCGCGAGTTGGCGTGCCCGTTGTAAGGCGGCATCCTCATCTACGCCTTCCCCGCCGACCTCGCATAGCAGCCAGCCGCTACCTAGCGGCAAATCTGGGACTGCACCTGAGCCTTTATGTTTGCGCACTACTTCCACTAACCGAGCATCCATCCCCTCCACTGCCAGGGGCTTTAAGGGGAGGATTTTAGGGACGGCAGCGGCAGCGGCAATCATATCTGGGAAACCTAACGCCACCAGTACGGGAGCTTTGGGAAGCGGAACGAGGCGCACGGTTGCCTGAGTGAGAACCCCCAAAGTGCCCTCGGTTCCGGTCAGAAAAGGGGCGAGGGCGCAGCCGTTTTCTGGTAGCAGGTGCTCCAGGGAATAGCCGGATACTTGTCGTCCAAAGCGTCCAAATTCGGTGCGGATAGTAGCTAGATTCGCTGCTACCAGGGATTTTAGACCGGGAATCTGTTTGATTTGCTCGCTGCAGGAGGACGAATCTTGCAGGGAAGCTGACCCGGCCTTTTGCGGGGGCTGTCCAGCTATAATCTCGCGCCCTAACCCATCAATTAACCGCAGCTCTAAAACGTTATCGGAGGTGCGCCCATAGGCGGTGGCGTGCGGCCCGCAAGCATTGTTGCCGATCATGCCACCGATGGTGCAGCGAGAAGAGGTTGAAGGATCGGGACCGAATCGTAAGCCGTATTCCGCGGCCGCCTGCTGTAACTGGGATTGCACTACCCCTGGTTCTACGATGGCGTAACGCTTTTCGGCATCAATTTTTATGATTCGATTCAGGTGGCGCGAGTAATCAATTACTACTCCGGGACCAATGGCATTTCCCGCACACGAGGTACCCGCGCCCCGGGCAGTCACTGGTACCCGACATTCCCGGGCAGCCTGAAGTAGTATCCGCAGGTCGTCTTGATCTACTGGGCAGGCAATAAGCCTTGGAGGAATCCGATAGTTAGAGGAATCCGTGGCGTAGACGGCGCGGTCAGCCCGGGAATCTAGGAGTTCTCCGCGAAATTTTTCGCGCAAGATAGAGCGAAATCTATGGTAGTGACCTGCCTGGATACCCATAATTCGCCTTTCGTTACTTCTGTGCCTAATCCTATCTGCTTCCCGCTTAGCTCCTAAAGCGTGTTTCATTCCCATACTTCTGGAGCAGTGTTATTACCGCCAGCAGATTTCTTAAAAACGTTCAAATAGCTTCCACACACTTTTAGTGTCAGAAATAATTATTTCTGACACTTAAGGGCGACAAGCCTGACACTTAGAGTATTTTACCAGGTAATACCGCCCTTCTAACTGTCAGGGTCATCTCCGGAACCCGAACTGAGCCGTTTTTTCCACCCTGGTACTACCCGCCAAACAACCCAGCGACCTTTGCGTCCTCTGCGTAAAAACCCCATCTCTTCCAGACCACTTAAGTCACCATGCCCGCTAGGACGAGACACCCGGAATCGCTCCGCCACCATCTGCGCCGTCCACAGCATTTCTGGCTCCCCCCGAGATTCCAACAAAATATCGATTTGCCGATTATTCAAGTCGGCGCGATCTTTCAACCCTTCTTTAAGCTCTGCCGCCTGACGGCGATCATCCGCTAGGTATTTCTCCAGATGCTCCACCGCTCTGCGAAGGATTTTTAGCTGATAAATAAAAAAATACGTAAGATCTCCGTCGTCATATTCTACATTCAAAAAAGCCCGCGCATACTGAGCAGGCGCTTGCTTTAGTAATGAGGAAACCACCAAAAATCTGGCTGCCGGAAAACCTGCTTTCAGCAACATCCAATAAAACAGGGATCGTGCAGTTCTCCCGTTGCCATCAGCGAAATAGTGATCATACCCCATCATGAAATGTACAACCATCGCTTTCAACAGCGGGTGCATCCACGGCTCAGGATTATTTATGAAGTCGCACAGCTCCTGTATTCGGGCAGGTAACTCGCTTGCCAGCGGCGGAACATAAATAATCTGATTCGAGTCTCCAAATATCTTTACCCGGTCATTCTGATCAGACTGTACCGTGCCCGCATCGCTTGCTATCTCTAAAGTCCCCTCCGTAACGGTACGGTGTAGGTCTTTAATAAAATCGGGAGTAGCCTCACTATCCAGCAAGTCCTGCAAATTCTCCATCGCCAAATAGTTATTAACTATCATTCTTTCGCTGATATCTTTAGGCTCACGGTTTTGTTCCAACAGCTGCCGGGCAACCCGCCGCGAGGTAGATGCCCCTTCTAACTGGGCAGAATAAATGGCTTCATCGGTCAATCCGTTGTAAATGAACTTGTGACGCTGATACGAAGATACGCTCGTGTCCAAACTAGATAACTTTTGACCCAAGAAGTAACATTCTCGAGAAATAAAAGCGGGAAGGCAATAACGGAAGGGCCTTCCCGACTGCTGCCTGAGGGCAATAGGGATTGCATTATTTTCCCGCTGCAACCGAACAATCCCCCACCATTGAGAAATATTTAAATCAAAGGGAGGGGTTTGGTGGCGAAACTTATCCCAAGGGTCATAGGGCTCAAGAGAGCTTTTCCCCAAGGCTGCAGCAAGATTACCGCCGAGGGTTTTTGTGGCACTGGCAAACTCCTCAATATAGTCAGGAGGCATCGCGGGAGTTTTCATATCTCCACCCTAACAAATGAAGTGTCAGAAATAATTATTTCTGACACTTAAGGGCGACAAGCCTGACACTTAGAGTATCTATCCAGGTAGACTCCGTCCCGAAGTGTCAGCCAGAATTATGCCCTATCAAAGAGGACACAGAATACTGGTCACCAACAGTGCGTTAGAGCGTAAGGACTAGCGGCGCTATTAGATACCAAGAGGGGCTAATGCCCATTGGGTATTATCACCCGAGCAGACCTGCAGGGGCGAGAAATAAAAATGGATTCAGGCTTACCTGAATCCATTTTTTACTATTACCGCCGTTACTTCTTGTTGCGACGTTGGTGACGAGTTTTACGCAACAGTTTACGGTGCTTTTTCTTTGACATGCGCTTGCGGCGCTTCTTAATAACCGAGCCCACTAGGCCCTCCTTTTGCTTCTTGGTGCGCCCAGGGCGCAGATAAAACCAGAGAGTATTTTTCTTGCCCTACTATACAACACCTGAGCGGATACTAACTATTGGCTACGCCGGAGGTCTGTTCCCAATCACCAAAACCTTGCCCCATCATCTGATCTACCGCAGCGGTGGGTACTCTAAATGATTTACCCACCCTGACTGCGGGAATATCGCCAGCGTGAATCATGCGGTAAACCGTCATTTTGGACACGCGCATCAAATCCGCGACCTCTGCCACTGTCACGAAGCGTGGAGCTTGCTCCTGTGCCATAACTGTTCCGTCCTGAGTTTTAATCCATGCCGGTTTGGGGGCTGTCTACAAATTTTAAGTCGTTTACCTAGAGAATCTGGGCGCTCGACATCTATCTATAAAAATACCCCATGAAGCCCACTTTTCTCAACTGTCACAGGATGCTTACTAAAAAATCACTAACGTTTTAAGTTATCTACAATGTCTTGAAGAAACATTTACTATAAATAAACTTTTTCGAGGACGAAACAACAGTTTTCCCTACCCCCAAATAACCCCGTAGAAACGATTACCGCTCCTCCTAACCGAAACTAGCAACTGCGCGCTAATATCAAGGCAGGATAGATTGCTAGAAATACGCTAAAAAACAGGAGGTGTGATGGCAAAGCAACAGCGCAAAAGCAAGCGCACCAGATTTAAGCAATCAATAGACCACTTAGCCCGCACCTCCCCCGCGCGCCTAGTGCTAATACTTTTCGGTGCAATCATCCTGGTAATGACCTTGTTGCTATCCTTACCGATTGCCACCACGACCGGAAAACCCGCCAACCTGGTAGACGCTATATTTACCTCTACCTCCGCGGTTTGCGTAACCGGACTGACCGTAGTCAATACGGCCTCGTACTGGTCCCTATTTGGACAAATAGTAATTATCCTCGGAATTCACATCGGTGGTCTGGGGGTAATGACCCTGGCATCTATCTTGGCGCTAGCGGTCTCACGCCATATTGGACTCACCCAACGCATGTTGGCAGCAACCGAAAAAACCGCCTCCCTCGGAAAAGTTGGCGGTCTTATCCGCACCGTGATAGTAACCTCTCTAACCTGTGAATTTATTCTTTTTATTGCTCTACTTCCCCGGTTTATAACCCTAAACGAGTCCATTTCCTCAGCAATCTGGCACGCCCTATTTCAATCAATATCAATCTTTAACAATGCGGGATTTATCAACCTCCCCGAAGGCATGCAAGCCCATCTTGGCGACTGGTGGATGGTTAGCCCAATAATCCTCGGAACTTTCCTGGGAGCCCTCGGTTTTCCAGTGATGCTAGACCTAAAAGAGAACTGGCGTTCCCCCCATCGCTTAACTTTGCACTCGAAACTAACCATAACTACCTATACGGCAGTATGGGTGGTTACCGCAGTGGTAATCGCGTTCTCAGAATGGAACAATCAGGGCACATTCGCCGCTATGAGCACCGGAGATTCTCTCCAAACCTCCATCCTGTTCGGCGTAAACTCTCGTTCCTCCGGAATCAGCACCATCGACGTGGGACAAATGACCAGAGGAAGCTGGTTCCTATTAGATGTGTTGATGTTTATCGGTGGCGGATCGGCCTCTACCGCCGGCGGTATCAAAGTATCAACCCTGGCGGTGATGATATTAGCGATAATTGCCGAGGCGCGTGGCGACCGGGATGTGGAAGCATTCCATCGGCGCATACCCCCCTCGGTAGTGCGCCTATCGGTAGCAGTTACCGGTCTGGGAGCAATAATCGTAGTGACCGCAATCTTCTTCTTACTGTCAGTAACCGATTACTCGATGGACGTAATCGGATTCGAAGTAATCTCTGCCTTTGCCACCGTAGGACTATCAACCGGAATTACCCCCGATTTACCAATAATCGGAAAATATTCCCTAGTAATCCTAATGTTTGCAGGTAGGACTGGTACTATGACGGTCGCGGCGGCGCTCGCGCTGCGCGAGCGCCGCCGAGTTATCAGAATGCCCGAAGAACGCCCCATCATCGGATAATCCAGGTAAAAATCTAGGTTAATACCCAAAAATCTAGCGAAAACTGACCTTAAAACAGCAACACCTGTTAGAGCTGCCACAAAGAGAAAATAGGCGCTAAGAACAATCCTCGCCCCGTCCTCGTAAATTCCTAAATCAATATCCTGACAAAAAGTAGGCTAAGGCATCTGCGCGAACTGCTCCAAAAGTTCAGCATCACCGGACACAATAATAATGTCATTAGCATCAATACGAGACTGCGGAGAGGCATACTCAAATGGCTGTCCCGCAGACAGCACCCCAATCACCGTAACCCCATACTTCGAACGCAAATCCAACTCCTCCAAAGTGAAACCATGACAAACCTTAGGAGGACGCATTTTCACCACCGAGAAGCCCTTACGATCCATCTCGATATAGTCCAGCATCTTGCCGCCCACCAAGTGAGCAGTACGCACGCCGGCATCATATTCTGGATAAACCACATGGTGAGCCCCAATCCGCTTCAAAATAGAGCCATGCTCTAGCGAAGTGGCTTTCGCCCAAATCGAAGCAATCCCCAAATCCACCAGATTAGCGGTGATAAGCACCGATGCTTCCAAGGCGGTTCCTACCCCCACCACTACGGCTTGAAAATCAGTCGCCCCCAATTGTTCGAGCGCCTCCGCACTGGTAGCGTCAGCTTGAACTACCGGAAGTCGCGACTGCCATTGGGTAACAATCCGCGGGGACTTCTCTACAGCTAAAACCTCACGATCCAGACTGTCTAAAGATGCCGCCACTGCCGATCCGAAACGTCCCAGACCAATAACGAGCACTCCAGAAGTGCCGGAATCCCGCTTAGCCATATACGTCCTCCTTATGTTCCCAGACGTAGATAGTTACGCCATATGCTTCCAGCCTACCGCGCAACAACCGTTGTTAGGACACCCGCGCTAGAGTTAAAGCATGGCCAAGGTAAAAACTAGCTATCAATGCTCCGAATGTGGCTGGCAATCCAGCAAATGGTTGGGACAATGCCGCAACTGTAAGGCTTGGGGAACTTTAGAAGAAACCGTACCCGTAGAAACTGCCAACACCCAACCCGGTAAAATTGCGGGCAAAACTCCTCTCACTAAAGCCCTTCCAATCCGTGAAGTTGATATTGCTGACGCTAGATTTATCCCCACCGGAATTGGGGAACTTGACCGGGTACTGGGCGGCGGTCTGGTGGCAGGATCCGTGGTGTTACTAGCAGGTGAACCGGGGGTTGGTAAATCAACCCTGTTACTAGATGTAGCTGGAAAAGTTGGCTCTTTTTGGAAAAACAAATCAGTTCTATATATAACCGGAGAAGAATCGGCAGCCCAAGTCCGTCTGCGAGCCCAGCGGATTGACGCTCTCGCTGACAATCTACTGTTAGCTGCGGAAACAGAACTAGAAAACGTTTTAGGGCATATTGATCAATGTTCTCCTGCCCTAGTAATCGTAGATTCGGTACAAACAATTGCTTCTGCCCAGGTCAGCGGGCAAGCCGGGAATGTCACTCAGGTGCGCGCCGTCTGTCAAGCGCTAATAGAGGTAGCAAAGAGTCGCGGAATCCCGATTCTGCTGGTAGGACACGTAACCAAATCCGGTGGAATCGCCGGTCCGCGCGTCCTCGAACATTTAGTTGATGTCGTAACCCAATTCGAAGGCGATCGCCACACCCGTTTACGACTACTGCGAGCGGTAAAGAATCGCTATGGCGCCACCGATGAAGTTGGCTGTTTTGAACTGGTTGAACGAGGAATTATTGGGTTAGAAGACCCTTCGGGACTATTTCTTTCACAAACCTCCTCACGGGTACCTGGTACTTGCGTAACCGTGACTTTAGAAGGGCGACGCCCTATGCCTACCGAGATTCAAGCCCTGGTTTCCCCGCTAGTCTCGGGAGGATCGGCTCGGCGCACCACCTCGGGACTAGAATACTCGCGAGTAGCAATGACCCTCGCGGTATTACAGTCTCGCTTGCGCCTGTCACTTTCCAACTGTGATGTGTATGTTTCTACTGTGGGGGGAGCAAAAACCAGTGAACCGGCAGTTGATTTGGCGGTGGCGTTAGCGATTACCAGCGCCACCCAGTCGCGTCCTCCCCTAGAGAAAATGGTGGCTATCGGGGAAGTGTCCCTGACCGGGGAAATCCGCGCCACAGTAGGGTGCGGGAGGAGATTATCGGAGGCAGCGCGGCTAGGTTTTAGGCACGCCCTAATACCTCGTATAGGAGCCGAGGAAGTTTCCGCACCCAAGGGAATGACCCTACATCCGGTAACCAACCTGGCAGAAGCAGTTATGACCGCCCTCCCGGCGGAGGGGACTACTTCAGGGTAAAGACTGCTTTAGCTTCCGTTATTTCTTTATCGTTAAGGACGGGAATCGCCTGATATGTTCCCGCTTGCGCTATATCACCCTTATCGCAGCCATTCCTGACTTTGCCATCCCAAGTTAAAGTACTGTTATATTCCACGGCAGTTCCCAGCAACAAAGGCTGCTCCTGCGCCGTACCTTGGCATTTCCAAGATTGCCAAACCGTATCTTGACCGGTAACAATTTTTACCCCCACCTTGTCTGAGGCTCCATTCATGGTGCAGGGTTGATCGCCTTTAGTGTTACGTAAAACTATCTTGAAATTGACTGGGGAGCCAACCTGGTTTTCGGTTTTTTCTGGCTGCAACTTGTATGCAATATTAGCCATATCGCAAGTAGTAGGTTGGGTTACCAGCTCTTTCGTCGTTTGTTCCGCCTGGGCACGCTGCTGAGTATCATCCGCTGCCTGCATCCATGCCCAAGCAAAACGAACAACGAAAACCACTAAGGCAACTAATATTGCCAGGATTAAAAGAGCGACTACCCGGCGCACCCAAAATGTTGCTTGCGAGGGGCGCGCGGCAGTATTACGGCGCTGGCGACGGTCTAAATTCATGCCACCAGGTTACCGCACGTCCTTAGGCAGAAACCGGATTGGCACCACCCGGAGCGCTATTTCCACCCGGCTTTCCCTCGTCGCTATCATCAATCATGCACCAGGATTCCACAAGTAACGCGACTATTAACAGCAAAGCATTAGCCAATGCCAACGCAATAACCTGGGCGGCAAAAGAACCCGCAATTTCGGTATGACGTATCTGGAACACCAAAATCAGTTGAGACAGCAGATAGCCTAAAAACAGGGAGGCCCAAACCGCAGATGCTTGGGCAACCAACGCCACCAAGGGTGCTTTTGCCAACTGAATCCAAGAAGATTTTCCCTCTCGTAAACGTTTAACTGACTGCCCAAAAATCCCCAAAACAATCGCGCCACAAAACACAATAACCGTTAAAACTGGGCTGAACTGTAAAGGAGTTCCCCCCATTTTCAGCGCTAAATCACTGAGAAAATAGCCGACTATTAGCGCAATCGCTCCTAGAAACAGTAGGGATAGTCTGCTAAGCGGTTTCATAGGAGCCTATCCCCTATCTGCCGGGTCAAGAAACTCGGTAGGTTGATCAGTAGAATCGTTTTCCGGTTTCACTATCGGAATTGCTCCGGTAGTGGTAGGACGTAAAATCGAACGTCGCTCTACTGTAGGAGTATCGTGCGGGTCGCTATCATCAGCGCGAGATAAATCCTGTTCTGTAATTTCTAGACTGTCAGGGCGGGGCGGATTCTCCAATGTGGGAATCGGACCGGTCACCAGTCTGCCAGCGTGACGACCACTGCCGTATTCTGGTTCTTCCTCAACCTGTTCGGTATCGCTACCGGCTTCCCGGTTTTGATTTTCGGCGGCCTTAGGTTGGCTATCACCGCCATGAACAGCACTTTCAGCAGGATTTTCTAATCTGCAATCCTCTTCCATTAAGGGCGCAGGAACGGTATTTTCCCAGGAGTTTTCCTCCAAATCCTCCGGACATTCTGCTGGTTTAGTGATATTTGGGACTGAAGATAGCTGTTCATCGCCTGAGAACTGGCAAGGTGCAGAACTGGGAGAAACAGATTGCCATATCGGCTGCGCAGCATCCTGCGATAGGCTGCTTTCATCTGCTGGTGGCAGCTCATTCAAATACTGTTCACTGCCGGTTTTTTCTCCAATAAAAAACGCTTTTATCCGCTGCCAAATACTCTTTTTCTTTACTTCTTGTACTGGAGAGGAATTATCCCAGTTATCAGGAGGATTGGGTGCTTTAGAAACAGAATCTTCCCCCGCACTGATATCCGCAATATCGGCTTGTGGAGCGTTCTTTGCCGGTATTCCCTCATCTAATATCACTGGTTGCTGGGGAATTTCAGTATTTAGGCGCGGCAGCGGCTCCGAAGAGACCGGAGTGGGCAGTGCCGATGAATCGTTACTAACCGCGGGGATGGGGGGAAGCGGCGAGGAGGTTACCGCGTCCTTATCCGAATCAGCAGCATCCTCCGAATCCAGTTGCGGGATTTCTGCACTGGGGTGCAGCTCGCGCGCATCATCTAAAACTCTGGGGGCTGCTGGAGGACGAGTAAGCGCTGACCAGCGAGGTAAGGGAAGCGCCCCGGAACCTGCTTCTGTTTGAGGATGCTCACTGCCCAACCAGTTGGGGTAAATCTCTTTAACGCCGTCACGATCAGCGGCATAGTCAGCAAGAACCACCACTTCTCCCGCGCCCGCAAGCTGGGCGGTAGGAGCAATTAGCGACCAGGGCAATAACACGAAGGCGCGTTTGGCGGCACGAGGATGCGGCAGCTCTAAACGTTCATCATCACTGGTCACGCCTTGATAATCAATAATATCTAGATCAAGGGTGCGCGCTGCCCAACGCTCGGTCCGTTTCCGCCCATGCTCGTCCTCGATACCCTGCAATAAATCTAATAAACCCAGAGGTGAGAGCATGGTTGAAACAATTATTACCGCATTTAGGTAATCGGGCTGCTCTTCCTGTCCAGCAGCGAGTACCGCACTGGTTCGCACCAGCGGTGAAACTTCAACAATCCCAACCCCGCTCGCAGCCGATAGCTGCGATATTACTTGCCGGAAAGTGTCGGAAACATTTCCGATATTTCCCCCCAGGGCAATTACTGCTTGCCGGGGCGAGGAAGGCACCTGTTCCAAGGGGCTATCTAGCCCCCCACCAGTCCTATCTTCCTGCTTAGATGGCTGCTCGGCGGAGTCATTTTCTTCCTGCGTACCATCGGTATTTGACGTATCGGAGTTATTCTGATCGAACGGGATAATATCTTCTTGATTTGGCGAGGGCGCGGCAGCGGAAATCTCTTTAAGGTCTAGCAGCTCGGTGTCAGGCTGAGAATCTTCGACCTCTTCCGGCAGATAGGGTTTAAAGTTATCTAAACCTCGCCAGATGGTTACCGAGACATCTTCTTTTTCTACCCCCAGCGGTGCGTCTGGTTTATGCACACAAATCCGAACTGCCTGCACATTGGGAAGCGCTAGGGTTTCCTCGGCGATTTGGGCAGCCACTTTTTCTAGTAAATCTTGGGGCTCACCGCTAATGTTACGGCTAATAATGCCACTGACCTGCGAGTAATCAACCGTATCTGCCAAGTGGTCGCTGCGTCCTGCCGGCTGCATATCCAAGTAAATATCAGCATCAACTGAGAAAAGTTGCCCATCCTGGCGCTCATGGTCAAGCACGCCGTGTAGACCGCGTTCCTTAATACCGACCAGGCTGATGTGGTCGAAATACTGGAGACGTTCAGTGATTTCGTCGGGTTTTAGCAACATTTTACTTCCCTCCACAGTTGGCCGGCTGCGACCGCACTGGCTGAAGCCGCAACATTATGTACTCGCACTGCCCAAATTCCTTTAGCTGCACACAGGGCACTTACTGCCGTGGTTGCTGCTTCGCGTTTTAGTGCTCCGTCTTGCACCCCGGCAGGAATCTGACTGTCACAAATCTTAGGTATCGCCAAGTCTAAGAATCGTTTCCTTGAAGCCCCGATAAGCAGCGGATAGCCTAGATGATGCAATCTATCGATATTTCCCAGCAGCTCCCAGGACTGTTTGGCAGTTTTGGCAAAGCCCAGCCCCGGATCAAGAATGAGACGGCGCATATTAACCCCAGCCTCCTGGCAGGCGTGAGCACGCTTGGTCAAACCCTGACAAACCCTGCCGGTAACATCTCCCCCGTAATCACACAGGCTATCCATAGTTTTGGGGTTACCGCGCATATGCTGACAAATATAGTAGGCATTATTTTGTGCCACTACTTCCAGCATCTGCGAATCCTTCACCCCGCCCGAAACATCATTGATTATTTGCACCCCGAGCGCTATTCCCGCCTGGGCAGTGGAGGCATTTACAGTGTCTAAAGAAATAGGTAGCGGGTGAGAGGATTGTTGCCGATACCCGCGAATCACCGGCAGAACCCGGTCTTGCTCTTCGCTGGCACTAATCGCTTTAGCCCCCGGACGGGCGGATTCCCCTCCTATGTCCAGAATATCTGCCCCCTGTGCTTCTAGCTCCAGGGCATGAGCGATTGCTTTATCAGGGTCGTACCATTGTCCACCATCGGAAAAGGAATCTGGAGTTACGTTGATAACCCCCATGACTTTGGTGCGCCCGGGCGTAAAGAGGTCAGGAATCTCCAGAATCTGCATACTTCTAGCCTACCCGTGATTAAAGCCCCTTGGTGTTTACTAGGAGGTCGAAACTGATTTTTCTGGTTCTTTAAGCCGAGAGTACCCCCTGGGGAAAGCTAGTTTGCGCGAATCAGGGAGAGCACTTCTGCTCTACTACGTGAATCTGAACGGATAATTCCACGTAGAGCCGAGGTGGTGGTGCGTGCCCCCGGTTTTCTAATCCCCCGCATGGACATACATAGATGCTCCCCTTCGATTACCACTGCGACCCCGCGAGGATTTAGCTTTTCCATTAAGGCATCCGCCACCTGGGCGGTTAGACGCTCTTGCACCTGCAAGCGATGAGAAAAACCCTCAACTACTCGTGCCAGTTTCGACAATCCGGTTATGCGACCATCACGGGGAATATATGCCACATGTGAAACCCCAAAAAAGGGTAACAGGTGATGTTCGCATAGGGAGTAGAAAGGGATTCCCCGCACCATCACCAATTCGTCATCATCAACCTGGAACTGTTTTTCTAAAGGCTGTGCCGGATCGGTTAGCATCCCCGAAACAGCTTCTTTCCAGGCTCTGCCCATGCGGGCAGGGGTTTCCTGTAACCCTTCTCGGTCAGGGTCTTCCCCGATAGCGATTAGCAGGTCGCGAACCGCTTTTTCAACCCCCTCTTGGTTATAGCCCACCAGTTATTTACCTTCCACTTCCAGGTCTTTAGGAATCGGAGCGGTGCTTGGGGCGCTAGGTTCAGCAATCGGATGTCCGATTACAGCTCCGGGAACAGCCCCTTCTTTGCCGTATGACCATATTTCTCGCTCGGCTTGCCTAGTTACCGGAGCAAAAATATCTGTCAGCTCTTCTTCTAGCAAAGTTTCTTTTTCGATTAGGCGGGCGGCTAAATCGTCGAGGATACTGCGGTTTCGCGTCAGAATCTCCCAGGCTTCGCGGTTGGCACTATCCAGGAAGTTACGTACTTCTTCATCAATGGTACTGGCTACGGCTTCTGAATAGTTTCGGCTAGAAATCCCGTCACGCCCCAAGAATGGTTCACTGTCATCTTTCCCGAGTTTTACCGGCCCTACCTTATCGGACATCCCAAAATCGGTTACGAGGCGACGGGCAGTAGCGGTGGCCTTTTCAATATCGTTGGACGCACCGGTAGAGGGGTCAAGGAACACCAGTTCTTCAGCTACCCGCCCTCCCATGGCATAAACCAATTCATCTAACAGCTGGTTGCGGGTGCGCGAATAGCGATCTTCAGTGGGCATCACCATGGTGTAGCCGAGGGCGCGCCCACGCGGGAGTATCGTAACCTTGGTAACCGGGTCGGTATAACGCAAGGCAGCGGCACAAAGTGCGTGTCCACCCTCGTGATAAGCGGTAACCAGCTTGTCGTGATCGTTCATTACCCGAGTGCGTTTCTGTGGCCCAGCAATCACCCGATCGATAGCTTCATCAACTGCTCGCATATCAATCAAATCGGCATTAGAACGCGCAGTCAGCAGCGCAGCTTCATTAAGCACATTTTCCAGGTCAGCACCGGTAAAACCAGGAGTGCGTTTGGCAACCTGTCCCAAATCAACATCCGTGGTCATTGGTTTGCCTTTAGAATGTACCTGCAAAATCGCTTTGCGCCCCTTAATGTCGGGCGCATCAACGTTTATCTGCCGATCAAAACGTCCTGGACGCAGCAACGCCGGGTCTAGCACATCGGGACGGTTGGTGGCGGCTATCAAAATCACGTTAGTGTTTTCATCAAACCCATCCATCTCTACCAGCAGCTGGTTTAGGGTTTGTTCGCGCTCATCATTCCCGCCACCCATACCGGTACCGCGGTGACGACCAACAGCATCAATTTCATCAACAAACACGATTGCGGGGGCGGATTCTTTGGCTTGGCTAAATAGGTCACGTACCCGCGAAGCCCCCACACCCACGAACATTTCTACGAATTCGGAACCCGAGAGAGTAAAGAATGGTACCTTAGCTTCCCCAGCTACCGCTTTGGCCAGCAAAGTTTTACCAGTTCCCGGAGGGCCACACAGCAGCACGCCCTTGGGGATTCTAGCCCCCAGGTTATGGAACTTAGCCGGGTTAGCCAAGAACTCCTGTATCTCTCGTAATTCCTCTACCGCTTCATCGGCTCCCGCAACATCACCAAAGGTAATCTTGGGGGCGCTGGCATCAAGTTTCTTGAACTTCGATTTACCAAACCCCATAATGCCGCCGCCCTGCATTCTGGACATTGCCCACCAAATCAAGGCAAAGAAAAGCAGCAGCGGAATCATCATCTGGGCTAGGGCTGACCACCAAGAACCGGTGGGGAAAATCGAGTTATAGCCTTTTTTAAGGTTAGAGTCTTGAATCAGTTTGTTAATCTGTTCTGCTTGTGGCTGCACAAACGTGAAAGTAACTTCTTTGGCGGCACTCGGCGGGAATATCTGCGTATCCTGTCCCAGATTCTTTGGGGTGTATTTCTTTGAGAGCGTCAGTTTTACCTGCTGAGTACCATCATTAATCACTGCCCGCTGCACAGTTTTACCTTTTAACAGCTCAATACCCTCGGAGGTATCGACCACAGTGGGCGCCATGGCTTGCGAGAACACCCAAAACACGGCAATCACGACAATCGTCGGAATCCCCCATTTGAGCCAATATTGCTTGTTACTATTCTTTTTCTTATTCGCCATTTATCGGTTTCATACCCTATTAGCCGGTGCCGCTAGGCGGCGTTGTCTCGATAGATTTAAGCCTAAACGCTTTGCGCCCTAAATGCTTACTTTGGTTCTTGTCACCCCAATTATTATGCTTTCGGCGCAGCGATTTAATTAACTGAGGAAAAACTCCTACTGATAAACGTGAGGAGCAAGCGTACCCACGAAAGGTAGGTTTCTATACTTCTCTGCATAATCCAGACCGTATCCAATCACGAACTCGTCCGGAATATCGAAACCGATATATTTCACCTCAACCTCAACTTTTGCGGCCTCGGGTTTACGTAGCAGAGCCGCAACTTCTACCGAGGCTGCACCCCGCGAAGAAAGGTTGCGGGTGAGCCAATCCAAGGTTAGCCCCGAGTCAATCACGTCCTCTACGATAAGCACATCTCTGCCGGTCAAGTCGGAGTCTAAATCTTTTAGAATCTTCACTACCCCAGATGATTTAGTAGCAGCTCCATAGGATGAAACTGCCATCCAGTCTATTTCGGCAGGAGTGTGGATAAGGCGAGCCAAATCAGCCATCACCATGGTGGCTCCCTTTAACACTCCCACCAGCAGTATTTCGCGTCCTCGATAATCTTCATCGATCTTTTTCGCCATTTGAGCGAGCTTATCTTTAATTTCTTGCTCGCTGATCAATACCTTTTCGAGCGCATTGCCCATATCGTTTGCGTCCATTTTCCCAGTTTATCCTTTTGATTTTGTTCGATTCTGCCTAAATGAAAGCTTATAACTGCCTTTTGTTCGCGAACATACTACCTGACCAGGCAACTGAATCGGACCGGTTCCCCGGCGGGCAGTCGCTAAAAAGTCCACGGCATCTAGCTGAACTTTCCGCAGGTCTGAGGCGCGCGCACCAGCCGTAAGCGCCGCCAAGCGCCATACTCGCTTACGGATAGCTGCCGGTTGGGAAAGAAGTTCTTTGGTTTCCACTGCCACCGTCCCCACCTCGTCCTGACTGGTTTTGTTAAACCATTTTTCAGCGAGGGCATCTAAAGCATCAAGGTCTTCTTGTAAAAGCAAAGCAGTACGCGCGAGGGCGGGACGCGGATCAACTCTTAAAGCTTTTTCGAGGGCGGGTAGCCCAAGATGCCGTAAAGCAGCGCGACGCAATGGGTTTCCATCTGCTGCCTGTACCGGCCCATCTGGATAGTTAGACGGGTCATCAATATAGGGCAAGCCCCACTGTTTACAGGCAGCGACAGTATCGGTGCGCGGTAGGTCTAATAGGGGACGTAAATACCCGGCTCTCTTGGCGCTATGCCCGGTAGCTACGTCCTTTAGTCTTACGGTTTCAAAAGGGCGCATTCCGCAAATCGAACGCGCTCCACTGCCACGTATCAGCCCTAATAGAACGGTTTCTGCCTGATCGTCACGGGTGTGCCCTAATAGGATAAATACTTCCGATCCTATTTTCCCGTAGCATCTAGCTTGCTTCTCCAACGCGAGATAGCGCGCTTTACGTGCCGCGCCCTCTTTACCGCTACCGCTTTCTTGGGCGGAAAGCTCTAATAGGGCGATATCTGCGTAGCCTAATTCCTTGAGGGTTTGGCATACCTGCCTTGCTTGAAGCGATGATTCTTTGCGCCAACCATGATCTACGGTTACGCCTACCAGGTGAAAGCTTCTAGAGGAGGCAAGCTGACTACAGGCAGCAGCCAGTGCCAGGGAATCTGGCCCACCTGAACAAGCAACTAGCAAGGTGGCGTGAGGATTAGTTTTTTCCAGACGCCTAAGATACGCCAATACGGCGCGCTGTACGCGCCCGCCAGCACCTGCCGGCACGCCCGGTAGCTCCTGTGCTTTCACAGGGATGCCAGTCCGTTTACAAAGTTGTCAATAGTGGCGCGGGCATTTTCCCCCGTTCCTTCTTTATAGGAATCAATGATTACGGCAAAGGTTAGGGTACGACCAGATTTTGTGGTCACCAGACCGGTTAAAGATCTGGCTCGCTGCAATGAGCCGGTTTTTGCCCGTACATTACCGGATGCGGCTTGCTGCGAATACCGGGTATCCAAAGTTCCATCTAGAGCCCCGATTGGCAGTGAGGACACTATGGGGCGTAACTGCAAGTCGCTGCCTGTTGCCGCTTTCTGCATGACTGCCGCTAACAGAGCCGGTTTGATCCTATCTTCAGTTGATAGGCCAGAACAGTCTTGATTAGCGAAATCTGCGCCCTCTAGATTCAGTTTTTTCAAGACTTTCTGCGCTGCTTTTATCTCTCCGGCAAAGTTAGTACCGGAACCAATTTTGGCAGCCGATGCCCGACAAAGCACCTCTGCCAGCATATTATTGGATTCTTTTAGAGTTTCGTGAACGATTTCGTGCAGGGCAGCACTTTTTACTTCCGCTAACATTGCTGCTTCTTTAGGCGCAGTACCGCGTTGAACCGCTTCGACACTAATCCCGTTATCTTTCATTCGCTGCGCGAATTGCTGAGCCGCTGAAAGCGCAGGATCAGGCAGGTATCCGTAAGATAGCTGCGGGTTCGCCAATCCGTTATTGATGGCTATGGGAGTGGGCTTACTTTCATATCTGTCGTTTCCTTGCGCTTTCCAGTTGGGAAGCGGATTTTGGTCTCCGAAAATGCTCTCATCTAGGAACAGCTGCGTGGAACTGACTTTTTGCGCTTTGAGTTTCTTCGCGGTTTTAGCAGCTAAATCTCCCAGACCTGCATATCCAGAGATAGCGGCGGGATTGCCCGCATTGGGGGATAATAGCTGATCCCCGTTTCCTCGCAGGTACAGCTTCCCGGCTGCGAAATGGGTTGAGGTGGTGAAGCGATATTGCACCCCAAGGGTATCTAACGCGGTGGCGGCGGCAATTATTTTAGAGGAAGAGGCGGGGGTCATCAGCTGGTTTCCGTTTATCTGGGCAATAGTCTTCCCGCTTGCGGTATCAATTACGACCGCTCCCGCTCTGGCGTTAGTATCCGGGGAAGCTGATTCCTGAGATTTATTGTCTACTCCGTGTTGTGCTTGACTAACTAGCTGATCCATCAGGGGTTTTAACTGTTCTGGCGTGACTTGATTAGCCTGTTCATTTATCCCTTTGGTAGCCTCGGCTTTCGTGGTGTTGAGGTCGATTTGGACGGTTTGCGGTAAATCTAGGGATTGTTTTTCTATTGTTAGGATTCCTGGAACCAGATTGTAAGCGTCGGCCACCGCATATCCGAGGCTTCCGATTACTAGGGCGACCAGAAGAATTAGCGGCAATAGGACGGATTTTCGCATTCTTCCCCTAGCTGACGAATTTTCAACGTATTCTTACAATATAAAAAGTAGATGCCATGACTTCGGCGGTAAATACTTTTGCCCCGATTGTCGCATATTTCGCTAAAAAGGCGGAAAGGGGAAAGGGAAATGGAATTTGACGTTACTATCGAGATTCCGAAGGGTAACCGCAACAAGTACGAGGTTGATCACGGAACGGGTCGTATCCGCCTAGACCGTATGCTGTTTACTTCTACTCGTTACCCTGATGACTATGGCTTCATCGATGGGACTTTGGGCGAGGATGGCGACCCTCTTGATGCTCTGGTGATTTTAGAGGAAAGCACTTTCCCGGGTTGCGTTATTCGTTGCCGTCCGCTTGGAATGTTCCGGATGCGGGATGAAAACGGTGGCGACGACAAGGTGCTATGTGTTCCGGCAGCAGATCAGCGGGCTTCGTGGCGTACCGAGATAGAAGACATTTCCGAGTTTCACCGCCTTGAGGTTCAGCATTTCTTCGAGGTTTATAAGGACCTAGAGCCAGGCAAATCGGTAGAGGGCGCGCATTGGGTTGGGCGCAAAGAGGCCGAGGAAGAGATTCGCCGTTCTCGTCAGCGTATGAAAGATTGGGAAGCGGAAAACGGCAAGAAGTATTTCGGACTGGTTGCCGATGTTTTCGACGGACATATAACCGAGTAGTTTTTTCTGTTAAGCACGCGAGAAACACCAAATAGCCTATATTGTGAGCTATTTCATAGCTTACTGTTTCTCGCGTGTTTTTCTTTGTGACACCAGCTATAACACCTCGAAACTGCCGGTTTGATTAAAAATAAGCTTCAGCTTTCATCTTTGTTACACATGTTATTAATGTGAAATATGTTGTTAGAGATACTAAAGCGCGGTATTGTGACACTTAGCTCGACTTATAACTCCCAAAAGTCGCTCTAGGAGGATAGCTTATGAAGCTCCACGTATCTACGGAGCGTAAAGCCGGTAGGCGCGCGCTGGTAGTCTCGGCCAGTCTCGCCCTAGCAGCTTCCGCTTCAATATTTGCACCCGCTGCCTTTGCTTCACCTGCCGATGACAAGGTCGAAGCGGCCAAGGCGGCAGAAAATAGCGCTGCTAACTCAGTGGCAGACATTGAGGCTCAGCTGGTCAAGCTCAGCGCCTACACTCAAGATGTCCGCGATCAAGCAGAGGACGCAGAAGCCGGTTATAACGACGCCATCTCTAACTTGGTGGTTGCCAAAGAAACCGCTGACAAGACCGCGAAGGACTCTCAGGAAGCCAAGGGCAAAGTTGAGGAAGCCCGTAAAGCTCTGGGGGGACTAGCCCGCACGGTCTACACCACGCAAGGATCACTATCCTCGCTGACTCCTTATCTACATGCCGACGGTTTGCAAACTGTGGAAATGAGGAAGGTCTCCGTCGAACTGTTCGGTTCGAAGGCGGATTCCCAGATGCAGACCTTCGACTCGATTGCCAAAGTTGCAAGCGTTTTGGAAGCGCGAGCTAAAGCGGCACAGAATGAAAAAGCTGAGGCAGCGCGGGATTTAAAAACTCAAAAGGAAGCTGCTGACAAGCTAAAGGCTGACACTGAGCAAAAGCTAGCTTCCCTGGGAGCTCAGCGTGAAGAGCTAGTGAAGAAACTAGCAGCTGCACGCGGTGTAACCGAGCAGGCAGAAAAAGAGCGCCAAGAGCAGATTGAGGCTGAACGGAAAGCCCGGGAAGAAGCCGCAAAGCAAGCTGCTCTAAAGGCTGCTGAAGAACAGGCAAAGCGCGAAGCAGCAGAAGCCGCCCGTAAAGCAGCCGAGAAGAAGGCTCGCGAGGAAGAAGCCGCTAAACGCGCAGAATCAAACCGGAAGTCTAAAGACTCTAAAGCTAATTCCAGCCAAAGAAAAAATAAGAGCAATACTGCTGGTAGTTCAGATTCCAAAGCAAACAATACCTCTGAGAAAACCTCCTCTGCTAGCCAGCATGGCTCTAGAGCTGGAGTAATTTCTTATGCTAAACAGTTCATAGGGGTTCCTTATGTTTGGGGAGGCTCGACTCCAAAGGGATTTGATTGCTCGGGACTTACCTCTTATGTCTATCGGAATGCTGCCGGAATATCTCTGCCTCGGCGGGCGATACAACAGCGTAGCGCCGGAACTATTATCCCCAAATCACAGGCTCAACCAGGGGATATGGTGAACTACCGCAGCCACGTCGGAATTTACCTTGGAAATGGCTATATGATTCACGCTCCCAAACCTGGAGATAAAGTCAAGATTGCCCGAGTTTACGGAAATCCAGTTTACGTTAGGGTGCTGTAGCCCCTTAGGCACATCCTCTAAAACTACAAATAGAAATGCCCGGTGGCGGCGCGGATGGTTTAATCCCCGCGCCGCCACCTTTTTACATATTCACTTTCATCAGCGCAGCAGGGCTATCCTCAGCATTCTAGCTGAGCTAGTTTCGAGCATTAACCTCAATTTTCAACCCTGAAAGTTAACAAGACGATAACAATTTCCCTAATTAGACTTCCATCAGAAAGCAAGATGAGGTAGGTTATCTCTATACATCGGAAACGTTTCCGATGGGACGCAAGTAATCACTTCCGTCTTTTACCAACGCTCCAAGGGAGGACGTTAATGAAAAGGAAAACTCGTATTCTAGCAGCAGCTGTTGCTGGAGCATTTGCGCTAACCGGTCTAGCTGCATGCGGATCTGGTTCTGACAACGCTAACGAAAAAGGCTCTGTTTCTTTCCTAAACTTCAAACCAGAAGCAGAAGAAGCCTACAAGAAAATTGCTAAAGCCTACACCGATGAAACCGGAGTAGAAGTTAAAGTCGTTACCGCAGCCTCGGGCACATACGAGCAAACCTTAAAATCGGAAATTTCTAAACCCAAGCCACCCACCCTGTTCCAGGTAAACGGTCCGGTAGGTTTAAAGACTTGGCAGAAATACACCGCCGATTTAACCGATGCAAAGTTCGCTAAAGATTTAAATGACCCCAACCTGGCTCTCAAGGGCGAGGACGGAAAGGTTTACGGCGTCCCCTTGGCGGTAGAGGGCTACGGCATCATCTACAACCAAGAAATCATGGACAAGTATTTTGCAATGCCAGGCGCCAAAGCCACCAAGATGGACGAAATCAACAACTTCGCCAAGTTGAAGGAAGTTGCTGACGATATGCAGGCTCACAAAGCCGACTTGGGAATCGATGGGGTATTCGCCTCTACCTCGCTAGCTAGCGGTGAAGATTGGCGTTGGCAAACCCACCTCTCCAACATCCCCATGTATTACGAATTGCAAGACGCTAAAGCGACCGATATCGCCAAAGCAGAATTCAAATACAACAAAGAGTTCAAGAACATTTTCGATCTTTACCTAACGGACTCTACCGTTGACAAGAAACTGACCCCCTCCAAGACCGTGACTGACTCCATGGCTGAGTTTGCTCAAGGGAAAGCTGCGATGGTACAAAACGGTAACTGGGCATGGAGCCAGGTAAAAGATGTTGAGGGGAACAAAGTTAAAGAAGATAAAATCAAGATGCTCCCCATTTACACCGGTCATCAAGGTGAAGAAAAGCAAGGACTGGCAGTAGGAACCGAAAACTTCCTAGCTGTTAATGCCAAAGCTTCTAAAGCTGACCAAAAAGCTACTATTGATTTCGCTAACTGGCTATTCACCAGTGCCAACGGCAAGAAATTCGTAGTTGAAGATCTTGGGTTCATCGCTCCGTTCAAGAGCTTCAGCGCTAGCGAAACCCCCAATGATCCGCTAGCTAAGGAAGTTGCTGCTGCCTTAAGCAACAAAGATCGTAGCGTGGTACCGTGGTCGTTCACCATTTACCCCTCACAAAAGTTCAAGGATGGCTTCGGTCAGGCACTAGGACAATATGCTGCCGGAAACATGGACTGGAATGCGGTAGTAAAGAACTTCACTGACGGTTGGGCAGCTGAAAAGAAATAGCTAACCACCCTGCAGTAAGACAAATCGGGTGACCACCCGGCTGGGAGGGGAGTAAAACTCCCCTCCCAGCAAACCTCCAAGTTATGCAGGACAAACAGCAGATTCTGATTTAATTAGTTTCAAAACTACAAGCAAAACAAGTTTCATCCTGAGACACTAACCATGATCAGGAAAAGGACAGACAATGAAGTCAAAGTTAAAATATTACTTCCCAATTTTCGTATTACCGACACTGTTGGCATTTCTTATTGCTTTCCTAGTGCCTTTTATTATCGGTTTTTTCCTATCATTTTGTGATTTCACCACCATAACCGATGCAACTTTTGTAGGAATCCAAAACTACGTCGATATATTCGATGGTCGTGACGGATTTACCTCTGCATTCATTTTTACAGTTATGGTGGTAATCGTATCTATCGTTTCGGTTAATCTGTTTGCGTTCGCAATCGCTTGGGTATTGACCCGTAAACTAAAAGGAACAAACTTTTTCCGGACTGTATTCTTTATGCCCAACCTGATTGGTGGCATCGTATTGGGCTACACCTGGCAAATCATTATCAATTCCATCTTGTCAGAATACGGAGCTACCCTCGTAAGTGACTGGAAATATGGATACCTAGGGTTAATCGTGCTGATTAATTGGCAGCTGATTGGCTATATGATGATTATTTATATTGCCGGACTGCAAAACGTACCCCCAGAGCTTACCGAAGCAGCAGAGATAGATGGGGCAGGTCGCTGGCAAGTGCTGCGTAACGTCACTATTCCCATGGTGATGCCCTCTATCACCATCTGTTTATTCCTAACTTTGTCAAACACTTTCAAAATGTACGACCAAAACCTGGCGCTAACCAATGGTGCGCCCTCCGGTAAAACCGAGATGGTCGCCCTTAACATCGTAAATTCCATGTTTGCCGAGGTAGGGGCAGAGGGCGTCGGTCAAGCTAAAGCCGTAATTTTCGTAGTAGTCGTGGTAGTTATCGCCATGTTCCAGCTGCGGACCACCAGAGCAAGGGAGATTGAAGCATGAGCGAAGTAAAAGCACCAGCTCCCCTACCCTCAACAGGAATGAAAATGAAAGAAGATAAAAAAGGAACCAGCCCGGTCACCAAAGCCCTGCTTTACGTGGTCTTAATTGCTCTTACCTGCATATTTTTAGGGCCGATTCTGTTCGTTGTAATGAACTCGTTCAAATCGAAATTTGAGCTATCGAACAGCCCCTTCTCTATCCCCCTCGGAGATTCCTTCGTAGGTTTACAAAACTACGTTACCGGTCTGCACCTATCGAATTTCTTCAGTTCGATTTTGTGGTCTTTCGTAATTACTATCGGATCGGTGGCGATTATAGTAATGCTTTGCGCTATGACTGCCTACTACATCACCAGGGTTAAGAGCTGGTGGACGAGCGCCCTCTACTATATTTTTGTTTTCTCGATGGTAATTCCATTCCAGATGGTAATGTTCCCCACCGTACAGGTATCCAGTCTGCTCCGCCTGGATAACCCGCTCGGATTAATGGTGCTTTACCTCGGGTTTGGAGCCGGTTTGAGCGTATTCATGTTCGCTGGATTCGTAAAATCAATCCCGATTGACATTGAAGAAGCTGCCACCATTGACGGTTGTAACCCTCTTCAAACCTATTTCCGAGTAGTCTTACCAATGCTAAAACCCACTGCCATTACGGTAGCTATCCTCAACACCATGTGGGTCTGGAATGACTTCCTGCTCCCCAATCTGGTGTTAGGACCGGGCAGTAGCTATCGAACCATCCCCATTGTGGTGCAGTTCCTGCTGGGGTCGAACGGAAACCGCGATATGGGTGCTTTAATGGCTATGCTGGTACTGGCGATTATCCCGATTGTAATCTTCTACATTTTGATGCAGAAATACATTATCGAGGGCGTCGCTGCCGGGGCTGTAAAAGGCTAAAACTTTAGCAGGGTTTGGGGCGAAACATCTCAAGTTTTCGCCCCAAACCCTGTTTTTATTTCCACCCGATATAATTTCAATACCTACTTTTATTTACTTTTACTTAAGGAACATCTACATGGCACAGTTAGCGGCAGTAACCATTAAAGACATTGCCGCTGCTGCCGGAGTGGGAATTACTACCGTTTCCCGCGCCCTCAATAATCAAGACGAAATATCTCCCGCCACCAGGGCACGCATCCTAGAAATTGCCGACGACTTACAGTATCGCCCCAATCGCCATGCACAAAACCTCAGGTCATCTCATATAAATAACATCGCTATGGTGATGAAGGGTCCTTCCAATCCCTTCTTCTTGTCACTAATCGACCCGTTAGAAAAAGAAATCCGTTCCCAGGGTTACCAAATGTCCCTGCTGCGAGTTCCGCACGGAGTAGAAGAAGTAGAAATCGGGCGTGACGCGCAGCAAAACTCTGGAGCCGCCGGAGTGTTATTTTTAGGGGGAGAAGCCCATCAATCCACAGCCGTGTTCGACACTTTCCCCTTACCTTTCGTTATGTGTACTGTTCCCCCCGGTTCACAATGGAATCACACGGTTGCCACTGTCAGCGTGGACGAAAACTCTGCCATTGCCAAAATTGTCTCCCACCTGGTGAAACTGGGACATAAACACATCGCCTTTTTAGGGCCGGACAAGTCAGAACATTCAGTGGGACTAATCCGTCAAGAAGCTTTTATCTCCGCTCTAAAACAGGAAGGAATATCTTACGATAAACAGCTAACGGTACAGGGAAATAAGAAAGATAACCCCTATTCTCTAAGCTACGGATACCATATGGCTCAGCGCCTCTTGGCACGTAAAATCCCGTTCACTGCGGTAGTAGCTATCAGTGATGTGATTGCTATTGGTGCTCAAAAAGCCCTAATAGATGCCAATATTAGAATCCCACAAGAGGTTTCGGTAACTGGATTCGATGGCATAGAGTTCTCCCGTTACACCAACCCCGCTTTGACCACCATTGAACAACCCATTGAACAGTTAGCTGAAAACACCTGTCGCCTATTGTTTTCCCAGATAAACAAGAAAAAGGTAAAACAATCACAAATACTACTACCCGGCAAACTGCTGGTCGGCGATTCTACTGCCCCAGCACCAAATTGTTAATCGTTTTCTCCAACAATCCACATTTACCATGAACCGATTCTTTTCCCATGAAGGCTCCTTAGCCGCTCTCCTGACTCTCCTCGCTGATATCGCCATGATTAGTGCCTTTATTACTATCGCTTCGATTCCGGTAATCACTATCGGTCCGGCTCTAAGCGCCGGATTCTATGTTCTTTTACAAATCGTCCGCGAGGAGGGAGCAAGACCGGGATTTACCTTTTGGAGACGTTTTCGTGCAGATTTTCGCTCTTCCTTACCCGGTGGCATCATCCTAGTCGTCCTCTTGCTGGTAGGTATCTATCAGTTACAACTAATAAAATATCTTCACCTCACCCCCACCTGGACCTTGATAATGCGCTCCGGAGTAATCCTCGGCTTGGCAGCAATCGTTGCTATTGCTACTTGGTTTTTTGCCTATGCTTCCCAGTTTTCCGCTTCCTTTAGCCAAACTCTACGCAGTGCTGCCCTGCTGGCTCTAGGGCGGCTACCGCGCACCCTCATAGCCCTATTGTTTAGCGCCCTGCCGCTAGGGGCTATTTACTTGCGTCCTTCTTTAGCCTGGAGCGCAATAATCTTGATGCCCCTTTTTGGCTGGGGATTCATCCTCTATTTGCAAGCATTGATATTAGATACTCCTTTGACCTTGCTCAAAGATGCCGAATCCACCAGATAATCCCCCTTAGTTCCCAGCTAAGAATGATTATTACCCGCTCTAATAACCTTTAGATGACCTAGATTGCATTTAGGTGGCAGCGCGCCCTTTGAGAATGCCCTATTTCGTGGTTGCTGGCTGGGATTGCTTCGCAGCGAGGGCTTTGCGGGTAAGCACTTGTCCCCCACCTTTAACCGGGTCGCCAAACCAGGCTTTATAAAACTGATAAAAATTTAGATTCCCCGGTTGCGCACACTCATCATTTAGTCCCGCAAGCGCATCTGATGAGGGCAAATAGGGGGTGTAATTGTATAGTGCGGCAGTTGCCCAGTTTTGGGGAACAATTTTCTTGCTGCCGCAACGCGAATCTGGCCCATACCCCAAAGTAACTGCCTTACCAGCCACTACGTCATAATCCTGCGGATTTAGCTGGTAGCGTCGCCATTGTCGCGCCGCGTAATAAACCTGAGTACCAAACCCATAAAACTGCGAGTCACAGGCTTTATGATCCGGACAGGCATACCCCATGGCAATTTGGTATCGCCGAGGCGTAAGGCGGGTTGAAGAAGCAGTAATAAGTCCCTGTTCTTTTTGCAAGGTAACCAAAATAGCTTTCGGGTTAATCCCACAGGCGCGGGACACCTGAGCAATAATTTGCCCCGCGGTTAAGTTCTCGCCACCTTGAACTGCCTGAGAACAAAATCGGTCAGCGTCGTGAGCTGCAAGGACGCCTCGATAGTCTTTCAAACAGGGTACCGATTGGCTCTGTTTATCCTCACCGCTACCAGGGTTATAGATTCCAGTATCTTTCGGCATTTTTTCGGTTTTCCCGCTGCGACATCCATAGCCCCAATCAGTAATGAATGCTTGAATCTGCTGTGAAGAAAGGGAATCCCAGCGAGTGAACTCGCTTCCACTAATCAAATTAGTTTCATCAAATCCCTGAGAGCTAACCGGAGGCATTCTAGGCTCAGGCGGTAGATTAACGCTATTATCCTGCCGGGTAAATTGATAAATTATGCTCACTACCAGGGTGATTATTATCGTCAATATCAGCAAACTAACTAGACGGCGCAACCGATATTTAGGAGCATTATTAATCACCTCTTTATTATCCCTAGATTACATCTTCCCGGGCAAAGAGGGTCATAACGGTTTGTCGATTTAAATAAGCAATCGTTCTAACTAAAGTCACAGCATCATAGCCGCTACTGAGCATCCCTAGGTGCAAGGGGAGGTAGCTTTCGATAGACTATAGGAGCGTCGGACCGTTTAGCCCCGGGCTCCAAAAATTGCCGCTACGAGCGGCCTCAGCGCCGACTGGCGCTTGACGGTCCGGCGTTTTTCTCCCTATCCCCTGGACAGCTCCCCCTATAAAAATACCGAGATAGCTAATTATCGGTTAGCTAGAAAAGTTGGATACCCTTAAGACGGATGGTTCTTCGTCAAGGAGGCAAGATGCTGTTCGGCAAGAAAAAAGAAGATAAAGAAGATTTCTTCGACCTGTTCAATAAAGCGGCGCATAACCTAGAAACCGCGTCGGAATTACTACTTAAAATTACCGGTGTAGATTCCTTTGAGGAGCGAAAACAGTTACGTTCTCAGCTGCACGATCTCGAACATAACTCGGACGAGATTACGCACCGCACTATGAATATGCTGAACGCCACCTTTGTCACCCCCATGGATCGAGAAGATATTTCTCTGCTAACGGCAGCATTAGATGATTGCATGGACGGTATCGACGAAGCAGGCGACCTAATCGTCCTTTACGAAATCGAAGATATTCCCCGGCGGCTAGAAAAACAGGCACAAATCCTGCAAGAATGCGCTAAGGAAACCATGCAGGCTCTCCCGAAACTGCGGAAAAAGCAGAACATCAAAGACTACACGGTAAAAATCAATAGCCTAGAAAACAAGGGCGATAAACAGTATCGCAAGATTTTGGCAGAGATTTTTAGCTCCGAAACCGACCCCATCTATGTTATTAAACTGAAAGATGTGGTCGAGTCGCTAGAAACCACCTGCGATTCTTTTGAACGCCTAGCCAACGCGGTTGAGGCCATCTATATCAAGGAGTCCTAAATCGTGGACACTACTTTGGTACTGGTCAGTATCGTTGTGGTTATCGCTTTAGTTTTTGACTTTACTAACGGTTTCCATGATGCCGCTAACGCCATAGCCACCTGTGTTTCTACCCGTTCGATGCGCCCTAAATCTGCTCTGTTAATGGCCGCCATAATGAACATCGTGGGGGCGATGTTGGGAACGGGGGTGGCTGAAACCATTGGGAACGGAATTATCGACATTTCCCATTTCACCGAGTCCACCTCTGTTGCCGAGCAGCATCATGGCCTAGTGATTATTTTGGCTTCCTTGGTGGGGGCAATCGCCTGGAACATTATCACCTGGTATTTCGGGCTTCCATCTTCCTCTAGCCACGCCTTGATTGGGGGGATGGCAGGTGTTGGTTTAGCTTCTGCCATCACCGTTCAATGGCTGGGGATATTAGATCATGTAATCGTCCCGATGATAGTTTCTCCCCTGGTAGGCTTCTTTACTGCCTATTTGATAATGCGAGCACTCTTGGCGTTGCTCAAAAACGTCAGCTATCACCGCACGATGAACAATTTCCGTTTCCTACAGCGTTTTTCGGCTGCTGCTATGGCACTCGGTCACGGCTTGCAAGATGCCCAAAAGACTATGGGCATTATTACCATGGCGCTGCTCACCGCTGGTTACCATGGGGCTTCATCCGGGCATTTGACGATTCCTTTCTGGGTTAAGGTTGCTGCTGCCGGTGCGATTTCTCTGGGAACCTATTTCGGGGGAGGACGGATTATGCATACCCTCGGTTCTAAGGTTATCGACGTTACCCCGGCTCACGGTTTTATTGCGGAGCTAACTTCTTCTTCAATCCTGTATTTCACCGCATTCGTTTGGCATGCTCCGATTTCTACTACTCAATCAGTTTCCTCCGCGATTATGGGGGTAGGGGCTACTAAGCGTCTGTCTGCGGTTCGCTGGGGGGTTGCCGGTAACATCGCGATTGCGTGGGTACTTACACTTCCCGGGGCAGGTTTGATTGGGGCTCTCAGTTATTTCTTGATTCACGCCGTCTTCCCATATTAGGCGCTAGTGTGTAAGTAATGACTGTTTTTACTTTTCCTCGCCTAAGGACGCACCTGGGGCTGATTTGCACCCTGGCCGCTTTGAGCCTGGGGGCTTTATCTGGGTGTTCCTCTCAGCCAGTTGCTACCTCTGATTTAAAAGTTGGCGATTGCTTCAATATGAGCGAGGAAGTCTTGACCGGAAAACAACCGGCCGGACAGGTAGAACGGGTGGATTGCAACCGCTCTCACAACTCGCAAGTGGTTGGGATAAAATCCCTGCACGGAAGCTCTTTTCCGTCTCAAAAACAGCTCTACGATTTGGCTCTTAAACAGTGTGCCCAGGATTTTCAAGATTTCGTGGGGATTAGCTACCGCGATTCCCGCTGGGATCTTTATCCTCTTTCCCCCACTGAGACCAGTTCCAAGGACGAGGGTGCACGAAAGCTAACCTGCGTGGCCTTAACCCTTCCTCCACACAAGACTTCTTTACAGAATGCGAAAGAGTAATCTTTCGCATGGCTAATCCAGAGCTCTAAGTCCCATTAAGGTTTCCCTTATAGTAGGTAAGGTTATATTTAGTTAGGTGCGCATAAGCAGCATCACTAATATCGCAGATTTCTGAGAGGATTAGGCTATGCGAATCGCCTTTGCCGGTAACCCCAATAGCGGTAAAACCACTATGTTTAACGCTTTAACCGGCGAAAAAGGGAAAGTCGGAAACTGGAGCGGAGTTACCGTAGGGCAAACTGAGGCCAGCCTAAAGCCAGAGCTAAGTGGGCAACACGTTGCCACAGCGGTAGACCTGCCCGGAGCCTACTCTATGTCTCCTTTTACCCCCGAGGAAACCATCACCAGTAAATATGTCCGTGACGCTAATCCGGATGCGATTGTAAATATCGTTGATGCCACCAATCTGCGCCGCTCCTTATTCTTTACCACCCAGCTACTTGAGCTAGGGGTTCCGGTAGTAATCGCCCTCAATAAAAGCGACATCAACGAAAAAGAAAACACCCAGATAGATACGGTAAAACTGCAAAATAAACTGGGCTGTCCGGTCGTGCCCACCGTTTCCACCGCGAAAGATCACAACGGTTTAGCGCAGGTACTAAAGGAAGTATTTTCCCAACTCGGCAAGACCCAAAACCCGCCCTATCTCCAAGCAGATATCGACCTTACCGATAAACAAGCCGTAGAAAATGCCGACCGCGAGCGCTACCATTTCGTAGACCAAGTGGTAGACCAGGTGGAAACCCGGGCAGTTAAAGTTGCCTCCCATACTCGCCAAGACACCCTGGACGCAATACTAACCAACAAATTTGCCGGTATTGCTATTTTTGCTGGGATAATGTGGGCAGTTTTCGCCATTTCTCAAACCTATCTGGGGCCGCTCTTAGCCGATTGGCTAGTAGGTTGGATTGAAAGTTTCCAAGACTGGGTTAGCGAACAAATGGCAGATAGCCCCGCGCTACTGACCACGATTGTTGCTGACGGTCTTATCGGTGGCGTAGGTGCAGTTATCGGATTCTTACCACTGGTTATGGTGATGTACTTCCTGCTGGCGCTGCTGGAAGAATCTGGTTATATGGCCAGGGTAAGCGCCGTCCTCGACCCAATTTTCAAACGGGTAGGCCTGTCCGGTAAATCAGTAATTCCCATCATCATCAGCACCGGATGTGCCATTCCGGGCATCATGAGTTGCCGTACTATCCGCGACGAGCGCGAACGGCGAGCAACCGCCATGCTGACTTCCTTTGTTCCTTGCGGGGCAAAAATCCCGGTAATTGCGCTATTTGGTGGTGCATTCTTTGCCGGATCCGCCTGGGTGAGCTGGGTTAGCTACTTTGTAGGTCTTACCCTAATCTTCTTGGGAGCCTTGCTGGTAAAAATGGTTACTGGTTACAAGTTCCGCAAATCCTTCTTCATTATGGAACTGCCCCGCTACAAAGTCCCTAACCCGTGGCACGCAACCATATCAATGCTAGAACGCGCCAAAGCCTACATCATTAAAGCTGCCACCATTATTTTGCTTTGCAACCTGGTAGTACAGCTAATGCAAACCTTTACCTGGAGCTTCCAGGTAGTTGAAGAGGGCGCCGAAAACACCTCCATATTGGCTTCTATAGCCACTCCCTTCTCGATTCTGCTTATCCCGCTCGGGTTTGGCACCTGGCAGCTAGCTGCCGCCGCTGTTACCGGGTTTATCGCCAAAGAAAACGTAGTAGGTACTTTGGCGGTGGTCTACGGTCTTACCCGGTTCATCGACACTGAAGAACTAGCGATTACTGGAGGTGCAAACACTATTGCCACCACTATGGGGCTTACCTCAGTAAGCGCCCTCGCCTACCTGTTCTTTAACCTGTATACTCCTCCCTGTTTTGCGGCTATCGGAGCTATGAACTCGGAAATGCAAGATCGCCGTTGGCTCTGGAGCGCTATCGGTCTCCAATTTTGTACCGGTTTCACTGTTGCTTACCTGGTGAACCAGGTGGGAACCCTGGTACTCTACGGACATTTAGCCGCAGGTTTCCTACCGGGACTAATTGCGGTCGCCCTAATGGCTATGGTCATTACGGTGATTGCCCGCCGAGTACGCGCTAGCTTTGCTGCCGAATACCAGCTGCACCAGCAAGCCAAACTAAGCGCCAACTAAAGAAAGAGATAATGCTTTGAGTACAGTAATTGCTAGCCTGGCTTTAGTCGTAATTGTTGGTCTAGCTATCGGTTACATTGTGAAAGAAAAACGCAAAGGTACTAAATGTATTGGGTGTCCAATTTCTTCCGACTGCACCTTAAACCCCAATGTTGCAGCCCAGTCGGAAAACCGTCATAATCTACAGATAACAGAGATTGCCAATCAGCCAGGTGAAGCGAAATGTCACTGTCATTAGCGTGCCAGACAAAGCAAGCCTGCCGGACTAAGGAACGAATGAATCTTCTGGAAGCTATCGAAGGTCGAACCTATATCGTCAAGGATATAGCTACTGATGACCCGGAAATGGATAGTTTCCTGTTTCGTCTCGGCTGCTACAGCGGACAAGAAATCACTGTTATCTCTCGTAAGCGCAAAATGTGCATCGTGGTGATCAAAGACATCCGTTACAGCATCGACAATCAAATTGCCGAAGCCATTATGATTTAGGGCGCCGACTGAGTGCCTTTTTAGTAGTTATTCTCCGCGCTGCGCCCAGGGGCTGGCTCGGTAAAAGCACTCCGGGGACCCCGTGAGCCTCGCAAGGCTCGGCTCAAGCCCCTCTCGTATCTTTTACCGGCCGCGCCCCTCATGTGAGCAAATATTTGGAATTAACGCGAGAAACTAAAAAGGGGTCCCGCCGGTGGATTTTTCCACCGGTGGGACCCCTTGATTTTCAGCTATTACGCCTTTGCCCTAAGGCGGGCACGGCAATCCTTAGCGAGGATCGTCAGTCGCTAAATCTTTAGTCAACGAGCTATCCAAAGGAATAGACGGTCCCATCGAAGTAGAAATCGCAATCTTCTTGATGTACTGACCTTTTAGAGCTGATGGACGCAGACGCAGAACTTCATCCAGAACTGCCTGGTAGTTCTCAGCCAACTTCTCGGCATCGAACGAGCTCTTGCCCAACACCACGTGCAGGTTGGCATGTTTATCCACCCGGAAGTCGATACGACCACCCTTGATTTCGGTAACTGCCTTAGCTACGTCCATGGTTACAGTCCCGGTACGCGGGTTAGGCATAAGCCCACGCGGACCGAGGACGCGACCTAGACGCCCCACTTTACCCATCATGTCCGGGGTAGCTACTGCCACATCAAAGTCCAGGTATCCCCCCTGAACCTTTTCGATTAGTTCGTCGCCACCAGCTTCGTCAGCGCCAGCGTCCAATGCTTCTTTATCCTTGGGGCTATTGGCAAAAACCAGGACCCTAACGGTCTTACCAGTGCCATTAGGCAAAGAAACAGTGCCACGAATCATCTGATCGGCTTTACGCGGATCTACTGTGAGACGGAAAACCGCATCTACAGTGGAATCAAACTTGGTGGAAGCAATATCTTTCGCCAAGCGGAAAGCCTCTAGTGGCTGGTAGAGACGATCCTTGTGTACTTTTTCAGCGGCCTGCTTAAAGGCCTTTGAGTGCTTTTTCATCTGCTTTACTCCTTGCAGTTGTGGTGAGGGCGCACGTTCCCCTCCACGGTCTATAAGTCTTATTTATTAGTGCCTTGAAGTTAGCCTTCGACAGTTACACCCATAGAACGAGCGGTTCCCGCGATAATCTTTGCAGCTGCATCGATATCGTTGGCGTTCAAATCGGCTTTCTTTTGTTCGGCAATCTCTTTAACCTGATCCATGGTCAGCTTGCCTACCTTATTGGTATGCGGAGTGCCCGATCCCTTTGCAATCCCAGCAGCTTTCTTAATCAGCTGAGCAGCCGGCGGGGATTTGAGAACAAAGTCAAAGGAACGATCCTCATAGACGCTGATCTCTACCGGAATAATATTTCCACGCTGATCCTGCGTAGCCGCATTGTAGGCTTTGCAGAATTCCATGATATTTACCTGGTGCTGCGATAGCGCCGGGCCAACTGGAGGCGCCGGGTTAGCAGCACCGGCCTCGATCTGTAACTTGATCAGGCCGACTACTTTTTTATTCTTTGCAGCCATTTAGGGTCCTTCTCAAAATAATAATTTGTTGTTTTACTTTTCCCGACGGTTGCCGGAAATCTTTACTGCTGTCATGTCCTGTCTAAAACAGAACAGCCAGCACAATCGTCCATTCTAAGGGCGTGCACACAGATTGAACCAATTAATACTGGTCACTGTGAGCAATTAAATCTTTGCGACCTGGTTAAAGCCGAGCTCTACCGGAGTTTCCCGATCGAAAATAACCACCAATACCTTGAGCTTCTGCTGGTCAGGCATAATTTCCGAAATGGTAGCGGGCATAGTAGCAAACGGACCATCGGTAACGGTAACGTTCTCTCCAACCTCGAAATCAACCTCAATAACCGGTTGTTCTTTAGCCTTGGTCTTGCTGGCACGTTCGTCCTGAAGCTCCGCAGCTTTAATGGAAGCGGGGGTCGGAGCCAACATCGAAACTACCTCGTCCTCGGTTAGTGGCACAGGATGCTGGGAATCCCCTACAAATCCGGTGACCGCCGGGGTGTCTTTAACAACCCGCCAAGCATCAGGGGCGTCCTCTACCGCTTCCATACGCACCAGAGCGTAGCCAGGAATCCGAACCCGGTCTATCACTTTACGTTCAGTAGATTTAACCTGAACCACTTTTTCCATGGGGACTTCAATTTGATAAATGTAATCCTCCATATTGAAAGTGACGATCCGTTGCTCAAGGTTGGCTTTTACTCGCCGTTCGTAACCGGAATAGGTGTGCAGTACATACCAATATCCGGGCAGGAACTCTAGTTCTTCGCGTAGTTTGTCCTGCTCTTGGCGACTAAGTTCCTCAGCGGTAGCCGAGGGCACGAGCGGTTGATCTTGAGCGGTATCAGTAATTTCCAGCTCGGCGGGTACTAACTGTTCTGGGGTCGTATCTGCATCCGGTGCTGCCACTGCAACCTCATCGGGAGTGGTCTGCGCTGCCTGTGCAATGATTTCTGGCTGCGCATCAGCGCTATTGGAGGATTCTACCTCCGAGGAGAATACAAGATCGTTACTCACGCTATTTTCTTCCTGCTCCATATTGCCTTCTTGCAAATCCTGTTCCTAAACTAACCGCCAAATACCAGGTTCACCAGCCAGGCGGTGATTACGTCAATAACCCCAGAAAAAGCCATCATTGCCAACACAAACACGATTACGACCACAAAGAACGTGGTTAGCTCATCGCGGGTTGGCCAAACAACTTTCTTTAATTCCGCAATAACCTGTCGCACAAACTGTAGGATGCGGCTGAAAATATCGCTCTTTGCCTTTTTGGCATCTGCCTCTACAGAGGCTGAGCCCTGGTTAGGTGCCAAGATCGTTTCCTCACTTGCTGTCTTGGGACTCCCGTCGAAGCCCCTATCTCGTCCTGTACCGGGCCCGGCACAGGTTTCAAATTTGCAGGGCAGGCGGGACTCGAACCCACAACCTACGGTTTTGGAGACCGTTGCGCTACCAATTGCGCCACTGCCCTTCCAGCCTAACGGCTGACCGATTAAGGTGCTAGATAAGTTTATGAGGTTTTCCTAGTAACGTCCAACCTAGGACGGTATAGTGGGGAAAAACGCATCTTTAGCTTGCTTGCCCCCAGAGAAAACTGGAGATAAAAACCCGCGCCACGTCCTCATTATTTAGACAGTTGGCAATAGCTAGATGAAAATTTGATCCGGAGGGGAAAGGAAACCCACAGGCGTGGCAAAATGAGAGTATGAACAAACCACAAGAATGCAGAGTTTCTAACCGTCTAGCGCAAATTTCACCTTCCGCAACCCTGGCAGTAGATGCCGCTGCGAAAGAACTTAAAGCTCAAGGGCGTCCCGTTATCGGCTTTGGCGCCGGAGAACCCGATTTTCCCACCCCTGACTATATTGTGAAAGCCGCACAGGAAGCCTGCAGTGACCCCGCCATGCATCACTACAGCCCCGGTAAAGGACTACCCCAACTGCGGGCGGCGATTGCGGAAAAGACACTACGCGATTCGGGATACAGCGTAGATCCCGACAGCGAAATTATTGTCACCAATGGCGGCAAACAAGCTGTTTACGAGGCTTTTTCTTCGATTATCGACCTCGGAGATGAAGTAATTGTCCCCACTCCCTATTGGACTACCTATCCGGAAGTTATAAAAATGGCGGGCGGGCGCATGATAAATGTGGTCGCGACCGCAGAACAGGGATATAAGGTGAGCGTCGAGCAATTGGAGGCCGCGCGCACCCCTGCTACCAAGGCTCTGCTGGTGGTTAGCCCTTCCAACCCGACTGGCGCGGTCTATACCCCTGCCGAACTAACCGAAATCGGTCAATGGGCCTTAGAGCACGGGATTTGGGTAATCACCGATGAGATTTATGAACACCTCCTCTATGACGATGCCCCCAGTGCCCATATCGTAAAGCTGGTTCCCGAACTGGCAGCGCAAACTCTAGTGCTTAACGGGGTTGCCAAGACCTACGCAATGACCGGTTGGCGTGTGGGCTGGATGATTGGTCCAAAGGATGTGATTAAAGCCTGCGCCGCGTTCCAGTCTCACACCACCGGGAACGTGTCGAATGTGGCGCAACGTGCAGCCTTGGCGGCGGTATCTGGACCTTTGGATCAGGTAAAGAAAATGCGGGAAGCCTTTGACCGGCGACGTAAAAAAATGGTTTCTATGCTCAACGAGGTTTCAGACCTGGTAGTTCCGACTCCTAAGGGAGCTTTCTACTGCTACCCCTCTGTAAAGAACATTTTGGGGCGCAGCTTAGCAGGAGAAACTCCCCAAACTTCCGCACAATTAGCGGATTTAATTCTGCGAAAAGTGGAAGTGGCAGTAGTTCCCGGCGAGGCATTTGGTCCTTCAGGATTCTTCCGGCTCTCCTATGCCCTCAGCGACCAGGATTTAGAGGAAGGCGTAGGGCGCATTGTCGATTTTCTTAATCAAGTTAAGTAGGTTGCCCTTTGTACCCAATCCATCATCTATAATAATTAAAGGAGAGGACGCGAGTATCTCTTAGAACAGTTGGAAACCCGAAGGAGGGGCTAGGCGTGCGCAAGTTTGCATCGGTTGCGATAACCATCGTTGCCGTATCCCTAGCTGCTTTCATCGGGATACGCGCGATGCAACTAAACGGGGTCTACGAGTTAGGACCGGCGATTAGCTTCGAACCTCAAGCCCCGGTTCAAGTTCAGCAATCCGCTCCCAGCGAACCTGTCTCCCCCATACCTGAAAAGGCAGGTCAGCCATGAGCGAGCAACCAACTTCCCCTCGGCACAGCTATCCTGGCAGTCCCAAAGTCTCCCCGCTTTCACCTGCCACCCCAGCTGGGCAACCCTGGGGAAATATGCCGATTCAACCCGCGAGCCCGCCCGCCGCGCGTGCGCCACTTCCAGCGACTCCTCCTCTAACCGACAATCCTCCCAGCTCAGTTAGCCTACTAGAGGAAATGACCATCCCTAGGGTTGAAACCAAACCGCTAACTACCCCAACCAAGGTTTCTTCCCAAAGCCCCTCCTCCCAAGTCCCTAATCCCCAAGAGGAAAGGGGAGCCTACCAAAGTCGCCCCCGGCGGGTAGTAGAAAAAACTCTAGATCCTCATAACGGAGGACGAAAGTTTAGAATTCAAAGCCTGCGCAACCGGATGTTGGTACACTCGGTGCTAATCTCGGGATTCGCCCTGACGGTCGTGGGAATCATCATGCTATTTACCGGGGTGCTCCAAGTTTTCCATGCGGAACGAGTCCAAACCGAAGCGATTACCACCGATTTTCGTAATTTCGTTAAAGCTGAAATTGCTAAAAAGGGCAGCGGTCTTAGCTCCGCTAAAGAGGCTCTAGAAAAATTTGTACGCCTCGAAGACGCTCCCAATAAGGGCGCTCTCCTGGGATTTTCTGATGGGAAACTTAGCGTAAATAAAGCCTCTCAAGGTTCAACCATCCACCAGGATGCTCAACTTTTAACCAAGTTAGCCAGCTACTCGGATGAAAACAAGGCGCAAATGTTTATAGTGCGCACCGATACCAGCACCTATGTGAGTGGAATCGTACCTATAAGCGCTGCTGGAACCGATGATGCTATGTTGGCAATCATCTCAGACTATTCGACAGATATTACCCCCACCTACACCCAGCTAATGCTGTTTGCCGGAATTTCTTTCCTAGTGTTGGCATTGGTAGGGCTGGTAAATGTTCGCGCTTCCCAATCACTACTTGCCCCCATTTCCAGATTGCGAGAGATGATGGTCTCGATTACCAGCGAACAGGATTTATCTAAACGACTGCCAATACAAGGAAACGATGACCTAGCGGATGTTTCCCGGCAAATGAACTTGATGATTTCTCGCCTCCAAACCAGTTTTGATGAGCAACGCGACCTGCTAAACGATGTGGGGCATGAGCTACGCACCCCAATTACGGTGGTTCGCGGACATCTAGAGCTACTAAACCCTGGAGACCCTCAGGATACGGCTCGCACTCGCGAACTGGCGCTAGAAGAGCTTTCGCGGATGCATAGGCTGACTGAAGACCTAATTACGGTAGCCAAGAGTGACCGCCCCGATTTCATTCGCCCCTCACGGGTAGATATTGGGGACTTGCTAATGGATGCTTTTGAAAATTCCACCCAATTAGGGGACTTCAATTGGCGTATCGACAATCTGACTTTGGTCTCTACCACCGCCGATCAGCAACGTTTGCAACAAGCACTCCTCGCCCTCGCCCAAAATGCTTCCAAGTTTGCCCCTCCGGGAACCCTGATTGCTTTAGGGGCGGCAATCGATACTCTGCAACCTTTATTAGACCAGGAAGGAAAGGTTGTAGAGGTCGAAACGGTAACCGCCCCCGATTTACAAATGGTTCCCCAAGTTCCCCCAGTCGATGGTTCGCATCGGCTTAACCTGTGGGTACGCGATCAGGGAATCGGGATTCACCCCAAAGATCAGCAGCAAATATTTGCTCGTTTCATGAGAGTTGATCATTCCTACGCCGGTTCTGGACTGGGACTGTCAATCGTTAATGCCATTGCCCAGGCGCACGGCGGAATCTTGCAACTCAAATCTGCACCCGCTGTGGGGTCAGTGTTTAACCTCAGTCTGCCCATATCAAATGATGATTGCAAAGATGAAATACAAGGAGAATAAATCATGACCAGTATTTTGGTGGTAGAGGACGAGCCCGGAATCTCCTCCTTCGTCGCGAAAGGGCTAACTTCCGCCGGTTACAACGTGACCGTAGTAGACAAGGGCGCCGAGGCAATCTCGGGCGCATTGGGTGGTGATTATTCCCTAATCGTCCTCGATATTGGGCTGCCCGATATGGACGGTTTTGAAGTATTAGAGCAGATTCGCGGACAGGGAGCCACATTACCGATTATTGTATTGACCGCCCGTTCTTCGGTAGAGGACACTGTTTCCGGTCTGGAACAGGGTGCCGATGACTATATGGCTAAACCTTTCCGTTTTGAAGAACTTTTGGCTCGGATTCGTCTACGGCTACGTACCGCTATCTCGGACGACCCCTCTAATATGGTGCAAATCAATGTTGGGGGACTCCACCTGGATTTGCGTACCCGCTGCGCCACCATTGACGGGGAACCAGTGGAGCTATCAGCGCGCGAGTTCACTATGCTACAAGCCTTCATGGAACACCCCGACCAGGTTCTTTCTCGTTCCCAGCTGCTCGATATGGTTTGGGGATACGATTTTGACCCCGGTTCTAACGTAGTGGATGTATATGTGCGTTACCTGCGCCGCAAGATTGGTTCGGAACGTATCGTGACCGTACGCGGCATGGGATATCGCCTGGTCGTGATGTAATTTTTCCCTGTATTTTTGATTCTATTTAAGCTATCAAGCCTTATAATTAAGTGCTTGATAGCTACCTAAAACAATCATTTATTCTCCAGCTACTACCAGAAAGAAAAAGATGACAACCGGTCGTTTTACTCTTCCCAGTGAAGAAAACTTTGCAGAAGAAACCGCACGTATCGGCGAACTTTGGGGCGCTGACGCCATCCGTAACGCCGATGGTACTCACCTTGACGAGGACGTGCTGAAGCTCGGGAAAAAAGTCTATTCGGCATATTTCCCTACCCGTGGACATAACGAGTTCATTAGTAAACATATGGAGCAGACCCCGCAGATTTACCTACTGTCACAGCGGGTACTAGCGGAAGATGATTCAGTTTCTATTCCCTATATGCAACGTTTCTATAGCGAACAGTTGCAGGCTAACCAGGACGCAGATCCGAAGAAATACTGGGAAGTTATTGACCGTACCACCGGTGAGGTTGTTGATCCTGGCAGCTGGGATGTTGATTTCACCTTGCAGGTAGTGAAGATTTCTGATGCCCAGCCGATGCACGAGTACACGGTTACTTTCCTGGCTTACATCATTTGGGATCCGGTGGAAATGTATAACCACCTGACTAATGATTGGGGGGACAAAGAACACGAGATTCCTTTCGATATTCGTAACCCCGAAACCCACCAGTTCGTAATGGACACTTTCCGCAAGTGGCTAAAGGATAATCCTCAAACCGATGTGGTACGTTTTACCACTTTCTTTTACCAGTTCACCCTGGTTTTTGATGAAAAGCATCGGGAAAAAATTGTGGACTGGTTTGGCTATGCGGCAACCGTATCCCCCGAGGCTTTGGCCGAGTTTGAAAAAGCCAAGGGATACCCGATTCGCCCTGAAGATTTCGTAAATGGTGGAACCTATAATTCGACTTTCTGTATCCCCAGCAAAGCGCAGCTAGATTGGATTGATTTCGTTTCTGACTTCGTGCATGAAAACGTGAAAACTATGGTCAAGGATACTCATGCTGCCGATAAAGAGGCCATGATGTTCTTGGGGGATCAGTGGCTAGGCACCGAGCCATATCGTGATGGTTTTGAAAAGCTTGGTTTAGACGCAGTGGTGGGTTCGATTGGAGATGGCACCACTACCCGCATGATTTCTGATATTCCCGGGGTTAAATACACCGAGGGACGTTTCCTCCCCTATTTCTTCCCCGATACTTTCTACGAGGGTAATGACCCCAGTATTGAAGCTTTGGATAACTGGCGGAAGGCACGGCGCGCGATTTTGCGTAGCCCGATTGCCCGCATGGGTTATGGCGGTTACTTGAGCTTGGCCGCCAAATTCCCGAAGTTTGTGGACACGGTAACCGATATTGCTAACGAGTTCCGCGATATTCACGAGCAAACCGACAGTGAACCTGCTCAAGGGATTTTGAACGTGGCGATTGTGAATGCCTGGGGCAAGATGCGTTCTTGGCAAGCATTTACGGTGGCACACGCCCTACCTAATAAATACAACCATTCCTATTACGGCATTTTGGAAGCACTGTCCGGGATGCGGGTTAATGTCCGATTCATCAGTTTCGAGGACGTGCTGAGCGACGGGATTGCCAGCGATATTGACGTACTGATTAACGCCGGCCCTTACAATACTGCGTTTACTGGCGGGGATGTTTGGAATGATGGTCGCTTGGTGTCCATTATTCGCTCCTGGGTACGCCAGGGGGGCGCTTTTGTGGGGGTTGGTCAGCCGGCTTCTAGTGACCGTCCCGGCCGCTTCTTCCAGTTAGCGGATGTGCTGGGCATTGACGAGGAACGCTACCACACTCTTTCGGTCGATAAGTATTTCCCCGAGGTCGTTTCTGAGCATTTCGTGACCGCTGATTTGGATAAGGGTGCGGCGATTGATTTCGGCGAACCGGTTCAAAATACTTTCCCCATCAGTGAAGACACCACTTTGATTTGCGCTGAGGACGGGCAGGTACAGTTGGCAGCCAACGAGTACGGTAAGGGTCGCGGGGTTTATATTTCCGGGCTTCCCTATTCGGCTGCTAATGCTCGTTTGTTGGAGCGGATTTTGTTCTTCGCTTCTCATAACGAAGAAAAATATGCTGCCTGGAGTTCTTCTAATCCTCATTGTGAGGTGGCAGAGTTCGTTAAGGCCGGCAAGTACTGCGTTATCAACAACACCGAGAATCCGCAATCTACGGTAGTTTATTTGCCTGGAGGTCGCGAGGAAAGCTTCGATCTTCCTGGCAGTGGCATTGCTTGGAGGAACATCTAAGTAGCCTGATTTAACGGGTTCGCCTAAGCATTTCGGGTGGGTGGCATTATTTATGCCACCCACCCGATTTTTATTTCTCGCACATTTTCTAATTTCATTTTCAGGGAGAAGAAAAATTGTGCAGCAATTTTTATCCAGCGTTTTCTTATATTATTTTCGTAAAGTTCTAATAGTTAATGTAGGTCTGCCAATGAGGGCAACCTGGTAACGAAAAGGCTACTGATAAATGAAACTAGAAAACCGGGTATTTGCGCATCGAGGGTTAAACACTCTAGCTCCCGAAAACACCATGTCAGCGTTCAAAAAAGTAGTTGAACATGGGCTTAACTGGATTGAAACCGATGTTGATATTTTAGGTGACGGCACTGCCATTATTTGCCATGACACTACTTTAGATCGCACCACCAACAAAACTGGTGGTTATTATGAATTAACTGCCAAAGATTTACCCAGCATTGATGCCGGTAGTTGGTTTAGTCCCGAATTTGCGGGGGAGCCTTTACCAACGCTCCATCAACTGGTGGATTTTATGAACGAAACCGGACTGAACGCCAATATCGAAATAAAATCGAATGAAGCCGGAGCCACCATGACCCGCCAGCTCATAAAAGCCGTAATCAGTGAGCTAAAACGTCTGGACGGACCAGAAGTTATTGTTTCCTGCTTCAACCATGTACTGCTATCCGAATTTCACGCCCTCGCCCCAGAGATTCCCCTGGGGTGTCTCTATGAGACTTGCGCCCTCTATGATGATTGGCGCTCAGTTCTAGAACTGGTGGGGGCTAGCTATATCCACCCCGAGGACACCGGTTTAACCCGCGAAAAAGTGCGGGCATTTAGAGATGCTGGTTTTGGGGTAAACGTGTGGACAGTGAACTCTCCTGCCCGGGCTAATGAACTATTCAATTGGGGCGTAACCGGGGTATTCACCGATACTGCCCACCTGATTCCTCCCCGTAATTAATTCAATCAATCGACTATTTACCCCCAAACTCGGTTATCTACCACGAGTTTCAAGCAACCAATAAATATATCAACCAAATCAATATGATTTTCCCTTAAATGAAAGGAAAAATATGTCTACTACCGAGACAAAAGCTTCGCGCTGGCCGCATTTTTTGAGTCGCGGAAAAATAGGTTCCTACCTGACAGTAGTTATGTCAGGTCAGATTCCCTATTCCTCCTTCGAGGCTTTTAAGGGCGCTTTACTGTTGCCCCTATGCGCAATGCTTGGCATTACCGAAGGTCAATTCGGAACCCTGATGGGTTGGATTGGGATTGCCATGTTCTTATACGTTCCGGGCGGCTGGATAAACAACCGTTTCCAAATCAAGCATATTTTGATTGCCTGGTGCGGATGGCGATTAGCCACCTACATGATTTTGTTCCTGGTACCCAACCTGTCTTTCAAAGTAATGATCGCTATTGCTATTTCCTGGGCAGTATGGGATGCCATCGGCTGGCCCGCCGTAGTGAACGGGGTTTCTTTCGTAACCTCTGACGAAAATAGCAAAGGACGCGGTCTGGCAATGGGACTTTTGGAAACCATTCGTCGCGGATCAGAAATGCTGATGAATCTACTGGTAGTAGGGCTAATTGCCTGGCGTCCAGATAATAAAGAAACCATCATGTGGATTTTTGCTATGGCGTACGCACTATTGCTAATCCCCATGATTATTGCCCTACTGAAGATGGTTCCTTCCAACGCTATTGCTCACGAGGAATCCCACTCGGATAACCTCGCCGCCCTAATAGGTCTCGGTAAAGTGCTAATACGTCCCCGGGTCTGGCTAGCTGGACTGGCCGCCATGTGTGTTTACTGGGCATACGTTCACCTGATTTATGCTTCCGCTCCCTATATGACTATCGTTTTCAAAGCCTCAGATGGGGTTTCGGGTGCCTTTGGTATCTTCAACACCGGTCTAGTCGGAGTATTCGCTGGCTTGGTTTCGGGAGTAGTAGCTGACTACATTTTCAAATCATCTACCGTCATGATGGGAGTTTCCCTGACAGTTACCGCTATCGGTGCTGGTCTAGTCTATGTTTTGCCGGTAAATGAATCTGCTATGTGGATTTCAATGATTCTGCTTATGGTGATGGCAATCGGGGTTTTCATGGGTAAAGCCGTTATTTTAGCCCCAGTCGCCGAGCTGCATTTACCAGCAGCTATTAACGGATCCGCAATGGCCGTTGGCTCTTTCCTGGCTTATGCCCCGGTGTTCTGGGCAAATCCTTGGGCAGGCAAGATTGTTGAACAAGCCAATAAAGCCAGTTCGATGGAAGCGGCAGCTCCCCTATTTGGAAAACTATTCCTGATAACCATTTTGGTGTCAGCTTTCGGGGCAGCCTGTGCTTTCACCCTGGCGTTCTTCAATAAAAAAGCTGATAACAAGGTACCAGAAGCGGCAAAGCTGGAAACCGAATAAATAGATTCACTAATCGTTTATTGAATCTATAGCTTAAATAAATGGTGTTTGGGGGTTTCGGATTAGTATCCGAAACCCCCAAACTTTTAGAAACCTACCTGGACTGGTTCTTCGACCAGTTCAACCCCAAATTTTTCCCACACCCCACGTTTAATCGTTGCTGCCAGCTGCGAAATATCGACGCTGGAAGCCGACCCGCGATTAGTCAGCGCCAGGACGTGTTTATTAGATAGTGACGCCCTCACCGGCTGGTCATTCCCATTCGTAGAATCCAGGGAAAAACCTTTAGAAAAACCAGCGTGCGAAATCAGCCAGGCCGCAGAAGTTTTCACCACTCCCTCAAGTTTCGGAGCCACTCCAGTCACGGAATTACGCAGCTGTAAATCATAAACCGGAAAACGGGGAGCCGCGGCGGGAAGCTTCAGTGCGTCCTCGTTAGAGATAATCGGATTGGTAAAGAAAGAACCGCAAGAACAAGTATCGGGGTCGGCAGGGTCAAGTACCATCCCTTTAGAGCGTCGCAGCTCTAAAACTGCCTCCCGTACCTGCCGCATATCTACGCGCTCCCCCAGCTTTACCCCCAACTTGTCAGCTAGCTGTTGGTATTCAATCGGGGCAGATAAAGAAGCATGAGCTAGTTGAAAATCAGCCGAAAGCACCACGTAACGCCCAGTATTAGCCCAAATCCGTCCTCCCCCTGCCTGTTCATCGTGAAGGGAGCGCTTAATAATCGAGGTACGGTAGCCGAGACGTAAATCCCCGACCGGCAAAATCCGGATTGCATCCCGGATACGATCAAAAACCCGCACCGTAGACAAGGTTTCGGCCACTTCATGACCATAGGCACCAATATTTTGCACCGGAGCTGCCCCCACCGTTCCCGGTATCCCCGAAAGCGCCTCTAAACCCATCTGGTCATTATCAATGCATCCACACACGAACTCATCCCAAGACTGCCCAGCCGGAGCACTAACCATTGCGCCCCCACAAGCAGTATCTTCGGTAACCTTAATCCCGCTGCGCCGATCTTGGATAACTACCAAATCATTTAACTCATCGGCACAAAGCAGATTAGAACCGCCCCCTAGCACCAGCAGAGGACGGCGCTCTTTATCGGCTGCGCGAATTGCCCCAACGAAATCATCTTCGGTATCCACCGGGATAAAATCGGCGGGCGCTCCCCCAACTTTGATCGTGGTCATATCCTTCAAAGCCGGGATTTTAGCGCTATCGCTACTGGCAGAGACTGCTTCATTCCATCGATACCAAGCCGGAACCGGCTGGGTGGGTTGATGGTCGGCGTGGGGAGGAATCCACTCGCAAGCGTCAGTGAAATCGGTTTTTACCATGGCTCTATTCTAGGACTTACTTGGAATCCTGAGACTTTGCCAGTTGCCACACTCTTTCCGCCAACGCTTTATCACAAATCAAGTCGGTCATTACCTTGGCATTTAGAGCACCCAATAAGGATTGAGCTTTAGCTTTACCAGCCACAACACACAAACGTCTGGGAATGTTACGTAATTGGTCGGGGGTGGGACCGGTGGCACGACGATTCAAAGAAATATCTTTCCAGGAACCGTCCGGTCTAAGCAGCACGGTACAAACATCCCCAACAACTTTATTTAGAGCCAGTTTGTTCAGTTCGCTGCGGCTAAGATAGCCAGCCGCATACACATGAGAGGGGATTTCAGCTAAAAGTGCTCCCACACTAAAAACTGCTAAAGTACATTTTTCTTGCCAATTTAGGACGCGCCGAACCGCGCCCTCGCGCCAGACCGCCTCCTTAGTTTCTGGATTATCAAAGAAAGTTGGCACCGGGAATTGGACGATATTAGCTTTAAATTTCCCGGCTATCTGCGCGAGCAGCCCTCCGGCGTGCGCAATACCGGAAGTCTCGGTGGAAGCGGCTCCATTTAGCTGAACTAATGTCACGTTTTCAACATCTTTAGGGGTGATATAAGCAGCCATTTCAGTGGTGGTATTCCCCCAGGCGATTCCGATTACTTCCCCATCATGAATCATCTGTCCCAGGATTTGCGCAGCGATTTTTGAAACATTTTCGAGGACGCGGTGGTGAGTAGTGTCAGCCGGCATCTCTACGATGTGCACTTTTATCCCGAATCGGTCTTGCAGCTGACGTTCTAGACGCGTGTGGGGCATATTTGAAGGTTGTACCGAGATAGTAACAATTCCTTGTTTGCGGGCGTACGACAGCAAACGCGACACCGTAGAGCGAGACACTCCCATGCGGCGGCGAATCGCCTCCATAGTTTGCCCCTGCACGTAGTAGGCGAGAGCAGCACTGCGAGCCAGTTCATCTTTACTGCTGGCACTATCTGTGAGTTGATTTTCAGCTAAATCACTATCTTTTGACAAAAATCTCACCTCCGCGCCTCAAGGACGCACGTTTGACCTACTCAATTGAACATTAATCCAAGGAAGAAAAAATAGGAAGTAAAGGACAAGTTATGACCTGGTTGCGTTCTCGCGCGGTATTATTTCTTGCCCACAAAACTGAATAGAATACCCAATCGAACTAGCGCAAAGGAGCGCGTATGTTAGCGACATTGAACGATCTTCTGGTACCGATGGCGACAGCCACCCCAGGTAGCGGCGAGATTTTCGCATCAGAATTTTTTGGCACCGCCATCCTAATCATGTTCGGTGTTGGCACCTGCTGCACCAATAACCTTTTGAAATCGAAAGGTAACGGCGGGGGCTGGTTAATGATTAACTTTGGGTGGGGTTTGGCAGTGTACATGGGTGTGTATGCTGCCTTTAAGACCGGTGGTCACCTCAACCCCGCAGTGACGATTATGAAAGCTGTTTGGCATGGCTTAGACAGCAACGTAACTCTGAACGGACCAAGTGTAGCCAAGGGCGGGATTCCGGTCACTGCAACCAACGTCCTTATTTATATTGTTGCCCAAATGCTCGGGGCAATGGTAGGCGCTTTGATTGCCTACCTGGCTTACAAGAAACAGTTCGATCAAAAGATGGAAGATCCTCGCTTTAAGCTGTGGTGTTTCGCTACCGCTCCCGAGGTTCGTTCACCACTATGGAATACCATCTCCGAGATTATCGGTACTTTCGGTCTACTGGCATTCGTAATGGTTTCTGGTGGTACCCCAACCGAGGTTGGCCCCTTGGCGGTGGCTCTCTGTATCGTAGTCATCGGTATCGGTTTGGGTGGCCCCACCGGGTACGCCATCAACCAGGTTCGTGACTTAGGACCGCGCATCATGTACAGCCTACTCCCGATGAGGGGCGGAAAGTCTGATGCCGACTGGGGTTATTCCTGGGTACCGATTCTTGGTCCTACCATTGGCGCGATTATTACCCCACTGATTGTGGTCGCCGTAGGCATGGCCGTTTAGCAGCAGTTCGTTTAATCGTTTAATAAAGCACTATCTATTTTTAAGGATTTAATATGACCGAGAAAAAATATGTAATGGCAATTGACCAGGGAACAACCTCCTCACGTGCTATTCTTTTTGATCACAGCGGACAAATCGTGTCGGTAGGACAAAAAGAACACGAACAGATTTTCCCGAAGGCCGGTTGGGTTGAGCACAATCCCATTGAGATCTGGGATAATATTCGCTCCTGCGTAGCTGATGCACTACAAAAAGCCCAGGTAAACCGACATGAAATTGCCGCAGTCGGGATTACTAACCAGCGGGAAACCGTAGTGGTTTGGGACAAGAACACTGGGGAACCGGTATATAACGCGATTGTTTGGCAGGATACCCGCACCTCGCAGATTATTCGGGAACTCGCCGGCGAGGAGGGAATGTCAAAGTACCGGGATATTTGCGGGCTTGACCTATCTACCTATTATTCAGGTCCGGAAATCAAGTGGATTTTGGATAATGTCGAGGGCGCACGCGAGAAGGCAGAAGCCGGCGACCTGCTGTTCGGTAACACCGACTGCTGGGTACTGTGGAATATGACTGGCGGCGTGAACGGCGGGGTGCACAAGACCGATGTCACCAACGCTTCCCGTACCATGCTGATGGATATTCGCACCCTCCAGTGGCGCGAAGATATCTGTAAAGACTTTGGGATTCCCATGTCGATGCTGCCTGAGATTTGCTCCTCTTCTGAGGTCTACGGTTATGGACGTAAGAACGGCTTGCTGATTGACACCCCGATTTCGGGTATTTTGGGTGACCAGCAGGCTGCTACTTTCGGTCAGGCCTGTTTTGAGAAAGGCATGGCAAAGAACACCTACGGTACCGGTTGCTTCGTGTTGATGAATACTGGTGAAGAACCGGTATTTTCTGAAAATGGTTTGCTAACTACCGTGGCTTACAAGATTGGTGATAACAAGCCAGTTTACGCTCTAGAGGGTTCGATTGCGGTTGCTGGCTCGCTGGTACAGTGGCTACGCGACAACCTGGGAATGATCAAGAGCTCGGATGAGATTGAGAAGCTGGCCAGCACAGTTGATGATAACGGTGGCGTCTACTTTGTGCCCGCATTCTCTGGTTTGTTCGCCCCCTATTGGAAGGATGATGCCCGGGGTGCGATTGTGGGTCTAACTCGTTACAACAACAAGGGACACATTGCGCGCGCGGTACAGGAAGCAACTCCTTATCAGACCCGTGAAGTATTTGACGCGATGGTGGCAGACTCGGGCGTGGAGCTCAAGGAGCTGCGGGTAGATGGTGGCATGACCAAGGACGAAATGGTTATGCAGTTCCAGGCCGACCAATTGGGCGTGCCGCTGGTTCGTCCTCAGGTACTAGAAACTACTGCCTTGGGCGCAGCTTATGCTGCCGGTATCGCCGTAGGATTCTGGGACGGTGAACAGGACGTGATTGATAACTGGGCAGAGGGCAAACGCTGGGAGCCGGGTAAAGATCGCGAAGAGTACGACCGTAACTACCGCTTGTGGAAGAAAGCGGTTACCCGCACCTTCGAGTGGGTAGATACCGACGTAGAGAACGCCTAGTCGTCAAGGCGTTTTGGTCACGTACGAAAATACTTATTGCGTGGCATATCGGGGTAATACCTGCAATAACTAAATTGTGAAACCTCCAATGCGGGTTCGGGAAACAAAAGGTTTTCCGAACCCGCATTTTCAATGTTCTGGGGCTAATGCCCATGTTTTGTTACCAGGCTTTCAAAGTAGCTATGGGTATTAAGCTATGAGAGTTTTTAGGGATGTCAGTGATAGGGTTTCCGGTTTTTAACGCACTTTGGCACGAATCATTGCCCCAGCTGGCAGCGGCAATGGACAGGGGAAGGAAAACTCGTGTGCGGGATGATTGATTTCTGGTACTTCATGTCCAAATTCATCTCGTAAATCATGGTCAGGGATTTGGTATTCAATTGGCCCCGCACCAGGAATTAAGAACTCGATAGGCATTAAGGGGGTTATTTTATTTTTCGCTAACATATAGACTCGTCCTTCATCTGCCCGGTGTTCGCGAACGCTGCCTAACCAACGCCACTCGTTTATATATCCCCCTTTGGTAATGGATTCACTGGCCGGGTTCTCGGGATAATAAAAACCGGTTGAGTATTCACGATGGGTAACTTTATATGGCTCTTGGCCAATCCAATCTGGCAGCACTACCTTATCAGCTGGTTCTTCACCGGGGATAAAGGGTTTAAGTTCTTGCCCTTGTGCATTTTGAAAACCGCGTTGCAGCATATATTCATTAACCGCACATTTATAGGCGTTCGCCATAGCGGCCACATAGTAGGCGCTTTTAGCACGTCCTTCTATTTTTAGGCTGGTAACCCCGGCATCTATCACGTCTGCTACGTGTTCAACCATATTCATATCTTGCGAGTTGAATAGGAATGTTCCTTGATCGGTTATTTCAACCGGAATTAGGTTCCCGGATTTTTTCTCTTCCACCACGTGGTATTTATAGCGACATGCTTGCACGCAATCCCCGTGGTTAGCGTCCCTCCCGGTGGTGTGTTGAGAAATCAGACAGCGCCCAGAAAACGCCATACACATTGAGCCGTGTACAAATGCTTCAATCTCAAGTTCAGAGGAAACATGAGCACGCAGCATACAGATTGCCGCTAAATCTAGTTCGCGTGCCAGGACCACCCGGCTAGCCCCCAGGGCAGCTAAAGCTTCAGCTGCCTGATAGTTGGTTACTCCTGCCTGAGTGGAGATATGAATATCCGTATCGGGAGCGACCCGGCGCGCTGCCATTAAAACCCCGATATCGGTAACTATGAGGGCGTCTACCCCAATCTCGCCTAGCTGTCCCATATATTCGTTCATGGCCACAACTTCGTCACTGTCCGGCAAGATATTGCAGGTTACGTAAACCCGCGCCCCTCGCTGGTGAGCATAGGTAGTCGCGTCCTCGAAATCTTCGAGACTGAAATTGCGGGGAGCCGCGCGCATCCCGAAAGCTTTCCCGCCGCAATAAACCGCGTCTGCCCCGAAATCGATAGCAGTTTTTAGGGTAGCCAGATTACCGGCTGGTGCCAGTACCTCGGGGTTTGAGCGACGTAGGATTTGCGGAAAATCTGCGTGATTATCAATGTTCACCTGATAAGGATACGAGAGATAGGGCAGCAATATCCAGATTTGAACTTAGGCACGCCTAACCCTAAGATATTTATTCGGTAGACCGAAATCGTAACAGAAACGAGGATAAATGAAACTAAAATCAGTTCTCGCAAGCATTTGCGTACTAACGTTAGCAACCTCCCTAGGAGCGTGCAGTAAAGCCAGCAGCGCTGCCGATACCAACAAAACTGGGGAGAAACTCAAAATTGTGGCAACCACCGGTTATCTAGCCGATGCCATAAAAAACATTGCCCCGGAAAGCCAAATCACCACTCTGGTAGCTCCCGGCGGAGACCCCCATACTCAGGAACTAACCACCAAAGATACTGAAAAAATCCAACAAGCTGACCTGGTTGTTTGGACCAGTCACGATATGGAACACAAGATGATGAAACAGTTTGACGGACTAGGAGATAAGTCCTTACCCGCCGCTGAATCCATACCGAAAAAAATGTTGCTCGACTGGGAAGAGGACGGCAAAATTGAAGGTCATGACCCGCACGTATGGAACGACCCTATTGCCTGGCAGTATGCGGTTAGTGCCACAGCTGAAAAAATTGCCAAAATAGATAAACCAAACGCGGAAAAATACCTTAAGAACGGCAAAGAATACAACGCAAAAATCCAGGCAATGCACGAGAAAGCAAAAGTACAATTCGAGAAGATAAGCGCTGATCGTCGCACTCTAGTAACTGGTCACGACGCATTTAACTACCTGGGTCGAACCTATGGACTAGACATAATGGCTACCGATATGGTTTCTTCTGAATCAGAAATCTCTGCCGTACAGCTCGAAGAGCTAGCGAGTAAAATCGCCAAAAAGAAAGTTCCAGTAATCTTCTATGACAATCTAAAAAGCCCCGAAGTCGTAAAACATTTGAAAGAAATTGTGAAATCTAAAGGATGGGATGTAAAGCTCTCCGATACTGAACTTTACGCTGACACCCTGGGCGAGAAATCTCCAACCGATACTTATCTAGGAGCATTCGAGCACAACGTTTCTGCGATTGTAAAAGCACTATCGTAGCCAAAGCCCAGATATTACCGGCGGGCGCTAGGAATTACTTACTGTCTCCGCTCCTAGCGCCCGCCTTGCGACCCCTATATGCCAATACCGCCAGATACGCCGGCTTACTGCCTCGAATCTAGCGCCTAATTTGTTCTAAAACCTGACCTGAGTCCACAGGAGTGTCAAATCATATGCTTCCTTGCGTAGTAAATAACATCAGTGCCGCCTATCGTGACCGTCTTGCCGTTAATCAGGTAAGTTTTAGCGTGTCACCTGGTGAAATCATGGCCATTCTGGGGGCGAATGGAGCCGGGAAATCCACTCTTATTAAGGCAATGCTAGAGCTAATTCCCCGCAGAAGTGGGCAGGTGCATTACTTTGGCAAAGAGCTCAGCAAAAGCCGTAAAAAAATCGCATACATGCCCCAATCAGCCTCCATCGATTGGGATTTTCCAGCTCGGGTTAAAGACGTAGTGTTAATGGGAACCTACGCAAAGCTAGGATGGTTGCGTCGTCCTAGAGCAAGTGAGCATCAGGCAGCGCTTCGCGCAATGCAACAGCTAGATATCGCTGACTTAGCTAATCGTCAGATTTCAGAGCTGTCCGGAGGACAAAAGCAACGCACCTTCGTAGCGCGTGCTATCGCCGCAAACGCGCAGTTACTAGTACTGGACGAACCGTTTGCCGGCGTTGATATGAAGACAGAAAAAACGATTTTAAAGGTATTACAATCTCTGGCTGAATCTGGAAAAACCATCATTTTGGTACACCACGATTTAGCAACAGTTCGCAGTTTTTGTTCCAGCGTATTACTACTACGCGAGGGAGAACTCGTAGCTACCGGATCGTTAGAACAGGCTTTTACCTCTGAAAACATAGCTTATGCTTATGGGATTGAGGGAGTAACCTCATGAGTCTTTCCGCTGACGTTCTAACTTTCAAACTGTCTTTTTCTCTCATTTCGTTCAGTGATTTTTGGGGAACCTACAGTTTCCGCGTAATGACATTCGGAGCTGTATTGGTGGGTTTTTTTGCGGGAGCATTAGGGTCTCTTCTCTATGTACGCCGACGATCGCTAGTTTCAGACGTTATTGGTCATAGCTCTATCGCCGGTATTGTTGGCGCATTCGTGATTGCTTCCCTGCTGGGAGCTGATGGAAACTCAATTCTTATTTTGACGATTGGGGCGACAGTTTCTGGTCTATTAGCGGTAGCTACCACCAACCTGATTAGCGATAATTCAAAAGTTGGAGTGGAAGCAGCTATGGCTATCTCCTTAGCTATTTATTATGGCGGAGGCATGGTAGCGCTCCGTTTACTTTCATTTTCATCTTTCTTAGGTCGTTCAGGCATTGCGCAGTATTTGTTTGGAAATGCTGCCACTATGCGCCTGGTGGATGTATTTACTGTCGCTATCTTGGGTTTACTCGCCATAGCGATAGTGATGCTGTTTTGGAAAGAAATCGCGCTTTTTAGTTTCGATGCGCCAGGGGCGGTGATTGCCGGTTTCTCCGGAAGGGTGTTGAACAGTATTATCACCGTTTGCACCACCGTGGGAATCGTAATCGGGGTGAAATCAGTAGGAGTGGTGCTGATGGTAGCTTTCGCAATTATCCCGGCAGCTAGTGCCCGCCAATGGACAGATGATTTGCGGGTTCTTTTTGCTGTTTCTGGCTTTATCGGCGCTTTAGGAGGCGCGCTTGGTTCTTATCTTGCAGTTTCAATTGGCAAAGTTCCGACTGGCCCGGTGATTGTCGTGATTTTATCGATTGTTCTCTTGATTTCTTTACTGTTTTCCCCGCGCCGTTCGGTTCTACCGTGCCCCCGCGGATTCCTTAAATCTACTAACGGAAGGATTACGCAATGAACTTTGTATTTGCAGCGTTACTGTTGGCGATTACCACTTCGCTAACCTGCGCACTTCCGGGTACTTTTTTGGTGCTGCGCCGCCAAGCTATGTTAGTGGACGCTATGAGCCATGCAGTTCTTCCCGGGATTGTGCTGGGGGCATTTTTATCGGGGTCTACTTACTCTCCAATCATGGTGTTGTTGGCTGCCATTTTCGGGCTGATCGTGGTTCTGGGCGCAAACTTTTTGCAATCCACAGGTCGGCTGGCCGAGGACGCAAGTCAGGGCGTAGTTTTCCCGTTACTGTTTTCCGGGGGCGTAATTATGTTATCTACCACCCTAGCAGAAGTGCATATCTGTGAGGATACGGTACTGACCGGTGACTTGAACCTGTTGGCGCTCGATACCGAGCGCCTGGTTATCGGGAATCTTGATTTTGGACCCCATGCCATGTGGATGTTACTAATTGTTCTTTTATTAAACGCTTTATTTCTCGGGTTTACCTATAAAGTAATGCAATTAGGAACCTTTGATCGAGAATCTGCTAAGGTTATTGGTTTCCCAATTCGCCTGGTAGAGACACTTTTTATGGTTTTAGTGGCTTTGACTATCGTAGTTGCTTTTTCGACCGCTGGGGCTATCTTGGTAATCGCATTGCTGGTAACCCCGGCAGCAACTGCCATTTTATTGTCAAACTCCCTGTCACGGGTGATTGCATTGACAGTTTTAATATCGGTGGTTACCGCTACGATTGGTTTCTTTGTCGCTTGGCATTTCAATCTAGCAACTTCTGCAATGATGGCGTTTACCGATGGGGCGCTATTTTGCTTGGTTTTATTAGCTATCACTGTAAAAAGAAAGTGGGAGGCTCGATAATCGAGCCTCCCACCCTGTCTAGATGAGCATCTGGCAGATGCTAAAAGGGACTAATCTGTTTATCCCTTCACCGCACCCGCTGCCAGACCGGACTGCCAGTACTTTTGCAGTATCAGGAACAGTGCAATCAGCGGAATAATACCGAATAGCGATGCCATCATCATTTGTCCATAGGGCGGCGAGAAGTAGGAAGCCATACCGTATAGACCCAAGGTGATTGGTTTTAGCTCTTCGGAAGAAATCATTAGCTGCGGAAGCACGAAGTTATTCCATGTTGCTACGAAGATAAACAGGAAAATCGTCACCATAGCGGGTGCTAACAGGCGCAATACCATCCCGAAGAAGATACGGAATTCTCCTGCCCCATCAATCCGGGCTGCTTCTAGCAGCTCGGTTGGTACCGAGGTTTGGGCATATACACGCCCTAGGAATACCCCGAATGGTGATACACAGCAGGGAACAATAATCGATGCCATCGTGTTATTCAGTCCCATATGCAAGAACATCACATACATAGGAACGGTCAGAATCGAAACCGGCATCAGCAGACCGGCCATGATGATTCCGGCAGTACCGTTCTTGAAGGGGAATTTGAACTTCGCCAGCGCGTAGCCCGCCATGACACTTACCAAGGTTCCGATGGTGGCAGCAACAGCTGAGTAGAACAGGGAGTTACCAATCCAGCGCCAAACCATATTCTTGGTCCAGCCGAGCAATCCGAAGTAGTTAGCCTTGGTGCTTTCCCAAACGGATCCAGAATCGTCATGCGGAGCGAACCAGAAACCGAACGAACCGGAAATCTCGGCGTTAGTTTTGGTCGAAGCGATAATTACCCAGTAAATCGGGAAAATGAAATAGAACAAGACAATTATCATCACCAAAATGGTCAGGATTTTTGCCCACATTGCCGGTTTCAAGGAACGTGATTGTAAGCCCTTGATAGAGGGGCGATACTCGACCCCACCGGGAGTAACAGCGGTTTTCTTAGTCATTACTACCACCTAGTTTCCGATCGGCTAAGAAATAAGCAACTGCCAAAATACCGGCTATTAGCGCCATAACGATTGCGATTGCAGACGCCGGCCCGTCCCCTGAGGGAGACATATAGCCCTTTGCGGTATTTAGCGCCATCATCATTGGTGTATAGGCTGGTCCCATCCACTTTTGACTGGTTTCCATCACCGCTGGCTCGTTGTAGAGCTGAATCGTTCCCACAATGGATAGCAGGATTGCCAGCAGGGCTGCCCCCCGCACCATCGGGATTTTAATCTTGGTAACAATCTGGAATCCGCTAGCACCATCAAGGCGAGCTGCCTCATATAAATCATGGGGGATAGCTTGCAAAGCTGCCAAGAAAATCAGCATATTGTAGCCGGTGAACGTCCAGGTCGTCATGTTTGCCATGGACAGCAAAATCATTTTCTTGCCAAAGAAGTTAATGGTTAGTTCTCCACCAAAAGCCTCTACCAGGGAGTTAAGCGGAGAAACTTCCGGGGTGTAAATACATAGCCAAATGATAGCGGCAACTACCCCCGGTACTGCGTAGGGCAAGAACCAACCTAAACGGAAAATAGTTACGTGCCGAACGATTAGGGAATCAATAAGCAATGCCAAGGCAAGAGCAGAAATAATCATTACTGGTACTTGCACGATGGTGTACAGGATTACCCGACCGATTCCCGTCCAGAAAGCTCCGGAAAAAATAACATATTGATAATTCTCGAAGCCGACGAATACGTTATGAGATTCACCCCCACCGAATGCACCGCCACCTTGCGTTTTAACTTGGAAAAAACTTGAATAAACCGATATGCAAATCGGCAAAATGAAAATTAGCAGGAAAAGAATCGTAAACGGAGCCATAAATGCCCAGCCCGTAAGCGCTTCCTTTCTTGCTCGAGGCGTCTTTCGCTCCTTTGAGACCCCCGCCCCAGGTGGGAGCGCATCAGCGTCACCTGCTGGTTTACGCTTTTCTACTTTAGTAGCACTCATGGTTAAATCCCCACGTATCTGTATTAAAGATTATTGGTATGCACCACAGAATGGATGTGTCTATTTTATTTCATTCAATAGCTTGGGATATACGGTTACGGCTCGAAATTCGTAAAAATAAACCGAAAATATAGCAACCAAAGGTATATCAGATATAGAAATGGAGGCACCTACCAACTTTGCGGGATGGTAGGTGCCTCCCAGATGCTTTCGGATACATCCTGTATCGAAAACATCAACTAAGACTCAAGCCCAGTTACTTAACTTGAAGATTCAGTTTCTTCAAAGCGTCCTTGAGCTGATCGCCCGAGTTCTTGAACACGTCTGCAACCTTCATAGTGCCGTCTCCGGCAGCAGCGCCGCCTTCACCACTGAGGTAGCCCTGAGGTACCGACCAGGAGGGCGGGAAGGTGAACGGTTTCATGTTGGTGTTAGCAGCGGTGAACTCTTTGATTACGTCCTGACCGCCGTAGAACTTGGCGTATTCAGGAGCTTTAGGAGTTGCTTTTGCAGCTACAACCAGACCCTGGCTGGCTAGATCATCAACCTGCTCGTTGAACCAAGCGTTGAACTTCATAGCCTGTTCAGGGTGCTTACAGGTCTTGGAAACTACTACGCCAGAACCACCGTCGGGGCCGGAAGCACCACCGGGTAGCTGAGCAATAGCCCATTTACCGGACTGATCAGGAGCGTCGCCAGCGAGTAGCGGAGCTTCCCAAGCAGCACCGATGGTGCCAATCAGTTCGCCCTTTTGAACGGCAGGAGCCCACTCGTCAGCCCAACGACCAACTACCTTTGCAGACTTTTCGTCAAGTAGTTTCTGCCAGAAAGCAGCAACGGAAGCGGAACCCTTGTCAGTGGTATCAACTTTCCAGGCATCGCCTTCTACTCCGAACCACTGACCACCGGCTGCGGCAGTCATAGCGGAGAAGATTTGTGCGCCCTCGTCACCTTCGTAGGCCACAATGTACTTGCCTTTTGCAGCAGCAGCCTTTGCGGTGGTGGTGAACTCTTCCCAAGTGGTGGGTACTTTCAGACCCAGCTTCTCAAATTCTGCTTTGTTGTAGAAGTAAACCAGCGGGCCGGTATCCTGCGGAAGCCCCAGGTACTTGCCATCAACTGCCATTGATTCAAACGGACCGGGCAGGTACTTGTCTTTGTACTGGGTAGCATACTTGCTAACGTCCTGTACCAGACCCTTTACGTATAGTTCAGCCAAGTCAGCGTAACCAGCCTGGTACAAACAAGGCGCATTCTTTGCGTCGGTGTCAGTCTGTACTTTCTTGATTAGCTCTTGAGCTTTACCATCAAATTTCTTCGGGGTTACCTTGATATTTGGGTTCTCTTTATTCCATTTATCAACAATCGTCTGAACTTTTACTGCATCATCGGCATTGTCAAGACGGTGTAGGTATTCAATTTCTACCTTTTCATTGCTGTTGCTGTCGGTAGAACCAGCTTTGTTATCAGCACCACCACAGGCAGCTAGCCCCAATGATGCCATTGCGACTACGCCAGCTAGAGCAATGCTTCGTTTTAGCTTACGAGACAAATCAAACCTCCTCGTCGAGCTGACCCGCTACAACGCGAGTCATTGAAAACTCATTAAGGATTATAGCAAAACTGGATTATCCCTGAAATTATTCCGAGTTTGATATGAAAATGAAATATTTTCGTATCCAAAATGTTATAAACTAAATTGCTAAACCTCGGAGCGACCTCGGAACCTCTGAGCTGCTTAAAGATTAACGCTCACGTCCTGCAACGCGTCCTTAATCGCGCCAATATCTTTACGGGAGGACATATCCAGCACCCCGCAAGCCACTGGAACCACCTCTATGTTCGAGCCGTTTTGAATCAGGTAACGTACCGCATCCGTCAGCTCGTATTCTCCCCGCACCGAGGGCTCAATATTTTCGCAAGCGGTAATAATGCTTTGGTCGAATAGCCAACAATTCATATTGACTGGGGCGTCGGGATGTGCCGCCATTTCCACGTCAGAGGGCTTTTCAATAATGTTCTTCAACACCCCGTCGCTAACATCCATGATCGCATAGGCCTTAACCCGTTCTGCCTCGATATTAGAATTCGCGATTAGCTCTGCCCGCGAAAACCCGGCTACCGCAAGCCCCGGGGCTTGCACCAATTGCTTTAATACCGGCACAGGATAGTAGTTATCAGAGTTTAAAACCAAGGAGCGATCTTCACCAATAAAATCTGCGGCAGCCGCCACCGCATTTGCCGTTCCTAGCGGCTCTTCTTGAATCGCATAGCTGATGGTTACCCGACTCTTTTCTACGTTGTCATAGTAGCTACGGAACGCATCATGTTCTGGACCGATTACCAGGCAGACCTCTTTAATTCCAGCATCAGCAAAGGCGCTGATTACGTAATCTAAGAAAGGACGCCCAACGTTAATTAATCCCTTGGTGCCTGCCGAAGCTGCGGCGGCTTGTTCGCCAGATAGATTAGTAGTTTCGTCATTTGCGCGCATCCGGGTACCTAGCCCTCGAGCCAAAACAACTGCTTTAGTAACCGCCATAAAAATCACCTTTGAAGTCAAATATCGGAATAACTAAGACTGCTCAATAATAGCAACTTAAGCCTGCCGTAATCACGAGACGGGGTAGGTAAATACGATATCTATGCGCATAAAAGCCCGATTGACAATACCTATTTCTGGTGAAAGATACTTCTACTTAACTAACCGCATTGTTAAGACGCTCCAGCCGGCGTAAAGTTAGAGTGTTTGAACTTTAACAGCGGCGTTGGGAGCAATCGAGATGACCACAATAAAAGGTCGAGTTTTTGATGGTTTCGGAAACCAGATTGGAAGCGGTCTAGTTCTAGATGGCAACCAGTTAGCTGAGGTCATCCCGGGAACTCCGGACGCAAATTGGCCACTCATTGTTCCCGGTTTTGTCGATGTTCACTGCCATGGAGGGGGCGGGTTTTCTTTCCCCGACACCACTAACCCAGATGAAATAGCTACCGCGATTAAAGCTCACCGCAGCGGGGGAACAACCGCCCTATTTGCTTCCTTGGTTTCTCTGGCTGACCCCCTGCCCTATATCAAGGCTCTGGTTCCTTTCTGTGAACAGGGCGAGCTTGTGGGTTTGCATTTAGAAGGTCCTTTTATCTCGAAAGCAAAATGTGGGGCGCAAAACCCAGAAGTTATCCGCCCAGCTGATTTAGCGGAGCTTGAATCTTGGCTTCAGGCTGGTCAGGGCTGGTTTAAGACCATGACTATCGCACCGGAAACCGATAATGCACTTCCGGCCGCGAAACTGTTACTCAAATATGGGGCGGTTCCCTCCTGGGGTCACACTTCCTGTAACGAGGATCAAGCCCGCCTAGCTTTGGATTACACGGTTAAAACCGCCGGTGAACTTAACTGGCAGGGATACGCGCAAACTGTTACTCACCTATTTAACGCCATGTCCCCGATTAATCACCGTTCTCCCGGCCCGATTATAGAGTTCTTGCGATCAGCGAAAGACAGAACAGCTGGGGTTGAGGTTATCGCTGATGGGCATCATTTGAAACCCGAACTGGTGGAAGATATGTTTGCCACTTTCCCCGACGCTTCCCTATTCTTTGTAACCGATGCGCTGGCGGCCGCCTGTATGCCTCCCGGTAAATACACTCTGGGAGGATTAAAGGTTGAAGTAAAGAACGGAGCCTGCTACCTGGATGGGACTAATACCCTCTCAGGTGGAGCTTCCTGCCTGCTCAATCAGTTCGCCCTCTTTGCTCGGCGCGGACAAATCCCCCTAGCGAAACTGATTCGTGCCTGCGTGGGAACCCCGGTACAGGCAGCCTCAATTCCCGAGGACGCTCCTGGGGTAACTACCCGCTTTACTCCTGGCTGCAAACCTAGCTTTATGCTCTTAGATTCTGATTATCGGATACAACGGCTATTTAGGCAGGGTGAAGAAATCGAGCCATCCACAACAGAGAGTTAAGAGCGGTTGGCTAAGCTGATTTAAGGCTATTTTCACTGCTCAAAACGGCAACCACCGGTTCGCCTAGCTAACGTAAACCGGTGGCGGTCAGGTAGGCGAGGACGGCTCGCACCCGGCGGTTGGGTTCATCCGGGGTTAAACCCAACTTCATGAACACATTCGCAATATGTTTAGCCACTGATGCGCCGGATAGAAACAGTTTCGCCGCGATTTCCTCATTCGCTAAACCTTGCGCCATCAGCTCTAAAACTTCGCTTTCGCGAGGAGTGAGACTGGAAAGAGCAGAACTTCGTTCCCGCACCAACTTAACTGCTACTTCCGGATCCACCACTACCCCGCCACTAGCCACAGTTTTGAGCGCATTCAAAAAATCTGCCACCCGTGAGACCCGCTCTTTTAACAGGTAACCGGTACCACCCGCATGATTTCCCGGCAGTGAAAACTGTTCGGAACTGAAAAGCTGAGCCGCATAGGCGGGAGCCACATACTGGCTGAGAACCATGATTCCCAGGTCAGGATATTTTTCCCGAATCTGTACGGCGGCGCGCAAGCCATCGTCACTCATACCTGGAGGCATTCGCACATCGGTTATCAAAATATCGGGAACCTGGTCGCCCTGGTATATCTGATCGACCACTTTTAATAGGGAGGGCGCGTCCTCGGCTTGAGCGATAACTTGATTACCTAGTCGCTCCAGTAGCCCCGCTAAGCCCTCCCGAATCAAAGTGGCGTCATCAGCCAAGATGATTTTCAAACCCGTCCTCCTCAACGCTAGGAATTAGAATCGGAATCTCGGCGCGCACCGTAGTTGGCCCGCCCAGAGGCGAAAGTATCCGCAAGTTTCCCCCGAAAGCCTCTAGGCGTGCCTGCAAACCTGCCAAGCCGTGTCCCGGAATGATTTTCGCACCCCCACCCCCATTATCCACTATGGAAATAACCAGGGAAGAACCTGCAACTATCAGCAAAGATGCTTTAGGATTTGCAACATGTTTGGCGATATTAGTTAGAGATTCGCACACCAAATAATAGGCGGCAGCAGCGGCTCCAGCCGGTAGAGACGGTAACTCTTCCGGCAGATGCATCTCAACTTGCACCGGAGAATCTGCGCACACGTCTCGCACTGCCTCCGCTAGTCCCTTGTCAGACAATACTTTCGGATGCACCCCCGCAACTGTGCGTCTGAGCGCCACTAAGGATCTATCGTTAGCGTCTTGCGCCTGCCGCAGTAAAGAAAGTACCTCCTGTATTTTTGCGCTGAACTGCGGTAGGGAGACTGATTCCTGATTTACAGAACCGGCTAAAGAATCGGCGGATTCTGTAGGAGGTGCGTCCTCGCCCAATACCGCTTCCTCGGATGCTTTCCCCTGCCGGTCTTGGCTAGCATCAGCGTCCATTACCGCCGCAGCCTTCGTCAATTCATGTTCCAGTAAACTAAGAGAAAGCTCTGCCTCTCCAACTTTCATGGAGGCGGCCACCAAGTATTGTTGCGCCCCATCATGCAGGTCGCGTTCAATCCGGCGGCGTTCAATCTCGAAAGCATCTACGATTTCCCGGCGAGAACGATGCAGCTGCCTGATTTCTTGCTCGTCCATCGGATTGCCTTGCGCTAACGAATAGATGATTCGCGGGTAAATAGCCGCCCCTAGGCTAAATACCAGCCATAACACGATAGTTCCAACTAAATCTGGCGAACCCTCCCCCAGCGATAGCGGCGCTAGCAGCCGCTGGAAATAGAATTGAAAGAACTGGGTTACCAGGTAGCCCAAAACTACTAGCACCCAGAAACTAATAGCATTAACGAACAGGCAAAACAGCAATATAGGGATGTCGCGGTTGGTTTTAGCTGGTTGGGCAAGTTTTCCCTCTCCGGTCAATAAAGAATCATTCCCGGGGATAGCCCAAAGATGCCAAATGTTCGCGTCCGGTTTACCGAGCATTGCTCCAGCGCGATAACGCACTGCGCATGTGTAGTTGGCGAGGGTGATGCGAGCTTTTTTAGGATGAATCAGCATGAACGCTAAATGCACTAGCAGCGCTAAGAGTTCTACTACAAAATAGGCTGGCCCTAGCAGCAGCGCCATGCGGGGAGCCACCCGTTTTTTGTCGTTTATTCCCTGGAAAAAGGGATCTATTCGCTGCATGTTTCTATCCTATTGGCAAGCACTAGCGTTCCGACAGAGCGTGCTCACTATTATTTAGGTAGAGCTAGCACTACCTAAAAACTAGCTTTAAGGTGCTAACCGGAATGACTGCCGCCCGCAACAATAGAGAATATGGATATATCTACCCGCGCATTAACTAAAGTTTATGGTTCACGCACCGTTTTAGCGGGGATTGATTTACATATTCCCACTGCCAGCCAGGTAGCATTTACCGGGCCATCCGGGGTGGGAAAAACTACGCTACTTTACCTACTCAGTGGGATTATTGCGCCCTCTAGTGGCGAGATTTATTTAGGCAGTAGCCGACTTAACGATTACTCCCGGCGAGATTTACAGGCTCTACGCCGGCAAAAATTTGGATTTGTTTTCCAATCAGAGCAGCTAGTAGACCAGCTGAGCGTACGAGAAAATGTGGCTTTACCACTGCTGTTAAAACGGATAGGGCGCGCCGAGGCTATGTCTCGTACCCAAAGAGAGCTGGAAAAACTGGGTTTAGAAACCATTGCTAGTCAAATAAGTGGAAATCTATCGGCTGCGTTACGACAAAAAGTAGCTCTGGCGCGCGCCCTAGTTGGAAAACCAGAAATAATTATCGCCGACCAGCCGACGGACCGGTTAGATGAGGTAACGGCGCAAGAAACCATGCAGGTGCTATCTACTACCGCTCAACAAACGAGAGCCACCCTGCTGGTAACTAGCCTTAATTCACAGGACACTAGCTGGTGCGAACGCACGATTACTTTACGGGACGGATTGATAGTTTCCGATAGAACCAAAACGGCTTTGCCGGAGAATCCTGGGGAAAACTAAATGCGAACCCTACAACTTGTTTATAGCTGGTCGCGGCGGTTCCATTATCCGAAAACTGCGGAGTTTTTGTCTCTTTTCTCAGCTTGTTTGCCTGCTTATAGTATTTGTTTGCTACTAGGAGGAATAAAAGCGGCTTTCCGTCTAGGTATCTTTTGTCTCTCGGGAGCAGATTTTCAATGTGCTGGCTCGGTACAAGACTTATTTTCGCTGCGCGAATCTGATTTAGGGAACCAATTAGCAGACGTAGTGACCGTACTGTACGGATTAATGTTCACCGCTGCGGTGACTCTGATTGTTTTTCCCTTAACAATTTTGTGGTGGAATCGTCTAACCCTAGATGAACGCAGATTAGCTGAGTTATTAAATACTTTAGGAAAATTAGGGGCCCCCTTTCACACCAGGTTTCTGGTATGTGCATTATCGATGCTCGTTTATGCGGGGCTGGGATGGCTTGGGGGAGTAACGCTCTACTTTGCATCTGTACCGCTATTGGGAAAGCTGAAACTATTAGGAATGCCTCTAGGCGGATTTAACCTAATCCCACCTATTAGCACAGTGATAATAATTTTCTTAGTATTAGCGATAGTTCCTCTGTTGAAAGCGCTGACCCTAACCCGTAAATACACTGGCATCCCCCGCTACTTACGCTCCCGCAGCAGAGTCAGCGAGCTGTCAGGGGCAACAATAGGATTAATATTTATCGGTGCCTGCCTGGTCTCGATTCCGGGGCTATCGTTTATTCTCCCGCTAACTCCCCTGCTATTAGCGGTAGTGATATTCCTATTTTGTTTACTTTTCGCTTGGATTTTCGGAATATTTTTACCAGCGAATGCCCTCTATTTAGCGGTTTGGCCACTAAGTCGCACTCGCCACTTAAGTCTGCTTTTAGCAGTGCGAAATATCCGTCTCCACCCGCAAAGATACTGGGTATCAATTACCCCGGTACTATCCTTAGTGCTAAGTTACCTGCTAACTTTCATGTTCTTAACTATTTTTCCCTATCTTTGGAAAGGATCTGGCGACCCCACCCTCCCCGGTTCCAGCGAAAGCGCCGGGGCTTGGCAGTCACTTTTAAGTAGCGAGGGCGAGTTTTTTTCATTACTGCAAACCGATATTCGCAGCGGATGGCTTATTACCGCTGGTTTGGTAGCCGCCCTCACCTGTCTTTGCGTAGCCGTGAGCACCACTGCAGATAATGAGCAAAGCCGAACCCAAAAAGCCCTATTGCTCCAGTTAGGATGCCCGCCACGTACTATTCGCAGAGCAAAATGGTGGGAAATAATCTTGCCCTACATTTTCGGATTCAGCCAGCTAATCCTGGGGGTAATCCTATTTTTAACCTTACTGGTAGCTAATGGCGGTCTAGGGGTAAGCGAAGAGCTACCAACAACCCTAAAGATTACTGCCCCGATGGCAGCCATGTTAGCGGTAAGTGTATTAGTACAGGTCGGAACATTTATGGCACTTAACCGGAGCGGCAGTGTAGCCCAATCCCCTATGTCAGGTAGAGCTAGCTATAAGAAAAAATCATTGCCTAAGTGATGGTGAACCGGAAGCAAAGAAAATAACTTGTTAGATATGAATGGACCAACTAGAGAAAGAGCAGCCATGATTCAAAATGGAAACTATCCGCAAATGCCAGCCAATAGACGTTCTTTGGTGAGCTTAAAAGATGTTTACAAGATTTATCGGCAAGGAGAAGTTGAAGTCCGCGCCCTCAACGGGGTGAACGTGGATATTTACTCCGGTCAATTTACTGCCATCGTTGGGCCTTCCGGTTCTGGTAAATCAACTTTGCTGCATTGCTTAGCGGGACTAGACGCGGTTACCAGTGGACTGGTTACGGTTGCCGGGCAAAACCTGGCCGCTATGGATGACACTAAACTCACCAAATTTCGCCGCGACCATATCGGGTTTGTGTTTCAATCATTCAACTTAATCCCCACTTTAACGGCAGCAGAAAATATCCATCTGCCCGCGCTGCTATCAGGAAAGAAAACTGCTCCTGAATGGGAAAAACAGATTATCGAAATCTTGAATTTGCAAGACCGTCTAACCCATAAACCGGCAGAACTATCAGGGGGACAACAGCAGCGGGTAGCGGTAGCTCGCGCCCTGGTAGCCAAACCAGCCCTGTTGGTAGCTGATGAGCCCACGGGAAATCTGGACTCGTCCTCGTCAATGGAAGTGCTAAAACTGCTGCGGGAAGCGGTAAACAAGTTGGGACAAACCGTAGTGATGGTAACCCATGATGCTCGCGCCGCCTCGGTAGCTGACCGGGTACTGGTGGTTCGCGACGGGCAAGTAACCCAAGAACTTAACCAACCCAGCCGCGAAGAACTGGCACAGGTGATTTAAATGTTGTTTTTAACAAAAGCAAACCTGAAAGCGCATAGCCGCCAATATGTAGCAACCGCCATCGCCATCATTATTTGCTGTGTTTTTATTTGCGGAGCCAGCAGTTTTGCCTCCGTTATGAGTTGGGTGATGGGGGTCGGAGAAACCCAATTCAACCAGAATACCCAGGTGCAGATAACTAACGAGGGCGACCAATACGATACCAACAGCGGTGAGGCTGTTAAAGGCGTAGTTGCCTGGGACAAAATCCCCGGTAACGACTATGAAGGTATTCTGAAAAAACAAGACGCTATCCGTAACGCTGTCGGTAAAGACCTTGACTTACAGCCGCTTTACTATCCGATGACGGTCACCACTATCAATGAGAAAACTGTTTATTTGGCCGGAACAGGGCTATTACCTGAAGGATATTATCGCCCTCCCTTAGCTGAGGGACGCTACCCTAGTGGGCAAAATGAAATAATTTTGGGCGAAAGCTACCTGGAAAATGGCAAAACCAAAATCGGTGACCGGATTGAACTTAAAGTTGATGAGCTAGTAAACGGGGTATACACCGGGAAAGAGAAAACCATTCCGGTTACGATTACCGGCACTATTAAACAAGATGCCGCTATGAGAATCGGGAACCTGCCGGATGTGTATTACTCTGCCCAGCTAACCAAGCAGCTAAGCAGTTACGCAAAAGAATCACCCTCGAAAATCCTGGTAAACACCCAGCAAGATCCCAAAGCGGTAGTACAAAAACTCGGTAAATATCTAAATGACAATAAACTGCTATCCGAAGATGTCTGGGTAGTTACCGTAGAGGCGCTGCAAAAATCCTCCGAGAGCGGTGTAACGAAAACAATCGGGTTACAAGCTGCTTCCCTAGCTTTCCCGCTGCTAGCGGTGCTGGTATGTATTGGTATCGTTTCTGTAACTTTCCAGGTGGTTCTGGCTAGGCGGCGGCGAGAAACCGCGTTACTACGCTGCGTGGGGGCTACCGTTTCTCAAATCAGGCGTTCCGCATTTTCCGAATGCATTATGGTGGGGGTAATCGCTGCGCTTGCGGGAACTGCCTTAGGATGGACTGCCTCGATTGTGGTGGCAGTAGCAACCGGAATGATTGGATCATTTACCCAAGCGGTGCAAGTAATCGGTTTTACCCCGGTAGTGGTATCACTCTTAACCGGGATCATAGTGCCTTTGATTGGCGGAATGCGTCCTACCCTGGGACTAGCGAAAATCTTGCCGGTAGCTGCCTTGAACCCCATGGAGCTAAACAAAATGGGCAAGAAGAAACGCCACATTGTGCGCGGTGTATTCATGGCCCTGTTTAGCCTGGCTGGGGTGGGGCTTTGGATAATCGCCTGGGTTAATAAAGGAAATAACAACGAAACAGATATGGCTATTTCCCTCACTTGTGCCCTGGGAGGATGCCTATTTATTTTCCTGGCAACCCTGCTAGCTTGCCGCAGTTTCCTACCGGCATTCACTGCCGCCCTAACTCGTCCTTTTGCAGCCCGTTCTGCTACTTTGAAATTGGCGGGAGAAAACGTTAAACGCGATCCTAATCGCACTGGGGCTACCGGGACTGCCCTGGTGTTAGGGGTAACCTTAATGGCAACGATATTGGTAGGTACACTATCTTTACAAAGCACAATCACTGACGAAGTAAACCGCCGTTTTTCAGTGGATATGTCGCTAGTTGCCGTAAATGAATCCCACCAGATACCCGAGGCGATAACCAAGAAATTACCGAAGCTTCAGAGCGTAAATAAGGTTGCTTCTCTACCCTCTCGGATTATCAAAGAGGCTCATGATGAAAACGGTAAACCGGTTCAACTGAACTTAGCGGTTGAACGGGTAGAAGCTTACGAGGGCGAGAAAGAAGCAGCAAGCAGCTCGGCTCCGGATAAGGGGGAGGGCGAAACCGGAAACACCTCGGATGCGATTGCCACCGATTCCGGCAACCAAAAGTCAGAAAAACGCTCAGTTTTAGCAGTCGGTTTGCCCGATAATCCCGAGGCGGTATTACGTCATCAGGTTAAAACTCCTCAGAAAGGTACTGCCTGGCTAATGACTGAGGACGAGAGGAAGCTCCCCAAAAAGGTGACCTTAACTTTTGCTAGCGGACAGAAGCTGACAGTGGCTTTAACGAAGGCTCCTAAAGAAAATCAAGCCTTCCCTAGCTCTACATTTGGCTCCTATCTAGTATTTTCACGAGCTGATTTAGACAGTATTACCCCCAGTGAAACCGGGAAAAATCCGGCAGGTGTAATCTTCAAAATGAATATGGAAAAAACCCCTACCGAGATTTTGGAGGACATTCAGGAGCTATCAACCTTGGCTCCGGCAGATTCTTTAGCTCAAACTGGAGGGGTAATTATTACTGCGTCCGTTAATCTGCTGCTAAAAATACTGATGACCATTTTGCTATCGCTATTAGGGGTATCTGCCCTGGTCTCCCTGGTGGGGGTCGCGAATACTTTGAGTCTTTCAGTAGTTGATCGCAAACGCGAAAACGCTCTGCTCCGGGCTGTTGGTTTTACTCAAAAACAGATTCGCGCCATGCTACTAACCGAGGGGACACTAATCGGGTTAGGGGCGCTGATTGTAGGGATTGCATTGTCGATACTGTTCTCATGGTTCGTGATGCAATGTATGCCTTTCAATGGTTTCATAAGTCCGAAAGACATTCACCTGCAAATCCCGTGGCTCTGGTTAGGGATAATAATCCTGGTAACTGAAGGGTTCTGTTTCCTAGCCTCGGTGCTGCCCGGTCGCCAAGCCGCTAAAGCAAGCCCGGTAGCTGCTTTAGCTAGTGCTGACGAGTAAACAGCAACCGATAGGTCAATATCCCGCTTGCACTTTGGGGGGCGCTGCCTGGCAGCGCCCCCCAATAAAGTATCATCAGCTCAAATAGTATTTTGGGGCTAATATCCCCGGACAAATAAGTGCCGATTAGAAGCCAATTACCCTTAATCAAGTAGGGAATCTACCCCAATTTCCAGGGCAAGCCGGTGGCTTTGACCCGGCTGCAGCAAAAGCGCATTTTCGCGCACATTCCCAAACTCAATTCCAGCAAATCGGTAAACTTCCTGGTCAGGAATATCGCTAAAATCTTTAATAAACCGGTCCCACGGTGTCCACACGATAGTGGATTTAGACCCCGATTTCTTTAACCAAATCTTCCTTCCCCAAGCTGAATCATAAATTTCCAGGTTAGAAGCGGAATCATAAATCCGGTCAAATGACTGATTAAAAGTAATCGGCTGGTCTTCACTAGCTTTCTTGTCAGTTAAAGTATCTAAGAAAACTGCGTGTTCCAGACCGTGAAGCTCACACTGCCTTAAATCACTAAATCCCAGGTAGGTATGGAATACCGCCTCAAATGTGAACGGGTGATCATCGGTATTTACCGCCTCCAATATCAGCCGTAGAGTCTTACCCACCTCGATTGTTAGCTGTGCTGAAAAAGCATGGGGAAATAGTTCTCCGCCTTTATGTGACAGGCGATAGGTCAGCACTTTATAGCTCGCTTCAGCGCCTACGACCGCTTGCTTGCCCCCATTACCAGGCATTTGTGATGTACCTAAATCATTTCCTTGCCCACTTGGAAGTTGAACCGCCGCACTTGAGGCGCTATCAACCCGCTCCCAAACAGTAGTTTTCGCAAAACCATGATTACCAGCTGCACCTGCCGGGGCTGCCGGCGAAAACCTGGGATTGCCGAACCAGGGCAAACAAATCGGGATTCCACCTCGCACGGTAGTGTCCCCCGAAAAACTAGCTTGGTCAGACAGCCAAACAACTGGATTTTGCCCCCGCGGAGTCCAAGAAAGCACCTGCGCCCCAAAATCAGTAATTTCAGCTAGCGAGTATTCAGTGTCAATCTTGCGTACCTGGATTTGAGTATCACTTGCCATAAGGCAAGCATATATTCAAAACCTTTAGTCAGCGCCGAAACCAAATTAACGGCTATATCCCGCCATTTCTTCTAGGCGGGCAATCCGTTCATCCATAGGCGGATGGGTAGAAAACAGATGCTTTAACCCCTTCCCGCGGAAAGGATTAGCAATCATCATGAAACCAACCTTCTCGGTTTGCGGATTACTCTGCAGAGGACGCGCCACCGTTCCCGCCTCTAGTTTCTTTAGCGCACTGGCTAAAGCTAAAGGATCTCGCGCAAGCTCAGCGCCGGTCTCATCTGCGTCAAACTCGCGCGTCCGAGAAATCGCCATTTGGGTAAACATCGAGGCAATCGGGGCTAACAACATCAAAAGAACCATCGCCACCCCGCCAAGCGGGTTATTGTCACTGTCGCGGCGTCCTCCCCCAAAGAAAAACAACATTTGCGCAACCGAAGTAATCAGACCGCCAATGGCTGAGGCCACCGAAGAAGTCAAAATATCGCGGTTATAGACGTGCATTAACTCGTGCGCCAAAACCCCGCGAAGCTCACGCTCATCAAGGAGCTGTAAAATCCCCTCGGTACAGCAAACCGCTGCATTTTGCGGATTACGTCCCGTAGCAAAGGCGTTAGGGGCCGAAGTAGGAGCAATATACATTCGAGGAACCGGCTGACCGGCAGTTTGCGAAAGCTCAGTAACAATCCGCACTATTTGCGGATATTTCCCCGGATCCACCGGGTAGGCGTTCATGGATCTAATCGCGATTTTGTCTGAATTCCAGTAGCTATAAAAAGTTGAAATCAACCCGATAGCGGCAAAAATCCAGATAAAAGCGGAACTGCCGGTACCGTAAGCAATCAGATAGCCAACTAGCAGCAGTAACGCCCACATCAAAGCGAACAGCATCCCAGTTTTCAAGCTATTACTAAAGCGTTTCTTGCCCATTTATCCCTCCTGATTACCCCGCAATCTAGCAGGTGAAACTGCACGAATACTGACAAATTCCTGCCAAAGAACTGCAAGCTCACCAAAGATGAAAAGACAGGTGAACTGGCTATTCGCCGTCCTTACCGATTAAATCTTCCGGCACGTCCTCCCCGCGAGAAATCGCGCTCATAGCTTTGCGGGATACTACCTTGACTCGTTCGCGCGCGCCACGGCCGCCCTCGACCTCGCCAAAGTCTGCACCCAGCTGCTTTTCATATTCGTCCAATAGTTCCCAACCATGCCAGGTAGAGAAAGGAACCCCGCGCTGCTCAAGCAGTTCAATCATGGCATCGTGTCCCACCGCTTTCCCAGTAGCCACCAACTTGCCAGCTTCCGCGTCCTCTACCAGGTGGGCGATAGTTTGCTGCGCATCAGACTTGGTAGAACCAATCAGCCCCACCGGGCCGCGCTTTACCCAACCGGTAGCGTAAATCCCGGTCAAAGGAGTTCCCTCCAAATCGGTGACCCGTCCTTCCTGATTGGGGATTACTCCGCGACGCTCATCGAAAGGCAATCCCGCAATCGGAGAAGAGAAATATCCCACTGCGCGATAAACCGCCTGTACCGGGGTTTCCCGCAGCTCGCCAGTCCCGGAAACCGTTCCGTCCCCGTTCAGCTGGGTACGTTCGGTAACGAGGGCGCGCACATGCCCGTCCTCGTCAGCTAAAATCTCTTTCGGAGCCGAGAATAAATGCAGGTGGATACGGCGATCAGCTTCCCTATCGTCCTCGTCCATGGCGTAATTAATTAAGGTATCAACCACCATTTTGGTTTGTTTAGAAGCCGCAATCGCCTGCTCCGAGCCTTCGTCGAACTCGAAATCTTCCTCGGAAACGATAACTTTTACTCCCGGCTGCTGCCCGAGTTCGCGCAGTTCCAAGGGGGTGAACTTCACCTGAGCCGGTCCGCGCCGCCCGAAAACATGTACATCGGTTATCGGGGATTTATAGAGCTCTTTCGCCACGTTTTCCGGAATCTCGGTTTTGAGCATATCGGCAGGGTGCTTCGCCATTACCCGCGCGATATCGAGGGCGACATTACCGACCCCGATAACCGCGACCTCTTTCGCCTCTAAAGGCCAAAAACGCGGATAATCCGGGTTGCCGTCATACCAAGAAACAAAATCGGCAGCCCCATAACATTCCGGCAAATCCTGACCGGGCAAATCAATCGGTTTATCCCGATCAGACCCGGTAGCGAAAATAATCGCATCATAATGTTCATGCAGGTCATCGACAGTTATATCTGCGTCCTCGCCGCCAACATTCACATTTGCCAGCAGACGGATATCGCCGCGCTGCAAAATCTTGTAAAGGGCAGTAATAATGGCTCGAATCCGGGGATGATCGGGCGCTACGCCATACCGAACCAATCCATAGGGTGCAGGCAGACGCTCAAAGAGGTCAATCTCTACATTAAGACCAGATTTGGACAAAATATCAGAAGCATAGATGCCAGCGGGGCCGGCTCCAACTACAGCGACACTAAGCGGACGGTCAGACACTAAAACCCTTCCTTTTACGTAATAAATCTGGCGGCGCCACCTTTTAGCACCTCAAACCTCAAATTATTCTAGCTGTAAATCACGACTATCTCGCATTTTATTGAGCGGTCTCACACAATGGTTCAGCCATCTTTGGCAGGAGCGAGCACAGAAAGCAACGGCGAGGAAACGGACAAACCCTATTTTGAACGCCGCTAGCTCGTAACTCGCGCAATAAAAGCAAAGCTGCCCCAAGTAATGATGCATGGGAGACAATAGGGATATTAAAGGAGGAAACAAATGACTACACGGAGAACTCCGCGCAGACCAGCAATGCTAGATGCTGAGCAGGCAGAAAATATTCCCGGTGCCGAGGACGGGGCTCGCTCCTCCGAGGTAGCTCACCTGGTAGCGCAAACTCTGCTGGGGATAGAAAAAGACACTGACCAGAATGTTCAACACTTGCGGGAGCTGCTGGAATCTGGCGGGGTAGATACGGTCAGTGAACTGTGGTCAGCCTCGCCAGCCAATACTTTGCCGGGGACACTCTGGCGACTGTACTTGGTGTATCAATGGTATTTACGCGACCCTAAGCTGGTAAATGAACGCTTCCAGCAGGGTCTAAGCGCCCTAGAGATTGGGGAAGCTGCTCCTGTCGAGCGATCCGATAAAACGGTGTCCACCCTTATGGAGGAGCTAGCAGCACTTTGGGAAGCAAAAACCTCAATAACGGGACTCGAACCCCTACTAGATAAGGTTGCAGATTTCCTGCACGTACTGGCCAGTGGAGTCAGCGCGGAATGGATTAAAGATGCCCGGGACGAACTAGCCGATCCGGTAACCTTGCGCCCCCAGGCGCTACTACAAACCGCGAGCGACCTTAAGCTATCGGCACGTATAGCCAAGGCAAATCGCCTAGACTAGAAATAAATCTACCCAAACTACCGCAGGTAAAGTCACCAGTTTTTAGAAGGGATTGGCATGGACGGCAAACAGGAAACTGGCAACAGAACAGAACCGAAAGTGCGTAAAGCCAAAATTAAAGAGGACGCGCAAGGCGACCCCCAGGTGGTACCTTCACCTGCCGATATTGCCCGGGTTTATAAAGAAAATCCACAAACTGAACCGGTAGCACAGGTAGACCGGCAGGCGGCACAATCCAATTTTGAGACTGCCACGGCTGATGAGCTGATTTCTTCAAAGATTTCTCCCGAACAGTTTCCCGGGACCGATTATGAGGACGCTGACTACGCCCTCCCCGATAAAAAATCCCCGTTTATAGGGGGGCAAAAGATCGATAAATCCGGTAAGCCTCCTGCCTCGGAAAATAACGCTGGCAAACCAGCTAGCGAAAAGGAAGCCCAGACCGGGAAACCGGCAGCTGCCAGTAAGCCCGGTGATTCCCCAGTAAAAACCAAATCTAAGACACAAAAGCCTTCCGATGCAGAAGCATTAGCGGCAGGTCACGCCCAAACCGATGGCCCTGAAGACCTTTCCCAAATCAGCCCCTCCACTTTGCGGGAGGCGCCCGGGATGGACAAACTCGCGCAAGCCGGTCCCCTCGGTCAAGACAAACCCCTGCCCAAGGGACGGTTCGGGGACAGGGAACTATCTTGGATGCAGTTCAACCAGCGGGTATTAGAACAGGCAGAGGACGAGCGTCTACCTATTTTAGAGCGAGCCTGGTTTACTACGATTTTCTCTTCCAATCTTGACGAGTTCTATATGGTGCGCGTGGCGGGGCTCAAACGCCGCATTGCCGCCGGAATTGCCCGCACCGCCGCCTCCGGCCTTACCCCCCGGCAGGTGCTTGACCTGGTGACAGAGCGCGCCCAAGTATTGTGTGCTCGGCAAGCCGATTTTGTGCAAAACACTTTGCTTGGCGAACTGGAAAATGTGGGGATAAAACTGCGTCGCTGGGGTGAGCTTACCCCTGAGCAGCAGGATTTCTTACATGGGTATTTTCGTCGCCAGATTTTCCCGATTCTAACCCCGTTGGCGGTAGACCCTTCGCACCCTTTCCCCTATATTTCTGGTCTGTCAGTTAATTTGGCGGTGGTGCTGCGTAACCCGCTAACTGGAAAGCAACATTTTGCCCGGGTGAAAATTCCGGAAAGCCTGCCCCGCCTAATCTGCGTGGAACAGGCAATTGACCAGGTAAGCCCAGAGGACGCCCTCGACACTAAAGGACAAGTCACTTTCGTTACCTTAGAGGATGTTATCGGCCCCCACCTAGATCACCTCTTCCCCGGCATGGAAATCCTGGAACATCACGTGTTCCGCCTGACCCGCAACGAGGATTTGGAAGTTGAAGAGGATGACGCCGAGAATCTGCTAACCGCAATGGAACAAGAGCTGTTGCGGCGACGTTTTGGCCCGGCAGTGCGCCTTGAGGTAGCGAAGGGTATATCGCGACCGGTACTCGATTTCCTGGTTGCCAAACTGGAAATTGGGATGGAGGACGTGTTTTCTCTCCCCGAACCGATTGACCTGCGCTGCCTGAATGAACTGCACGAACTGGATTTGCCGGAACTCAAGTACAAGAAGTTCGTACCGGCCACGGCGGCAGGTCTTGCGGAAGTGGAATCTGCCAGCCCCACCGATATTTTCGCGATGATTCGCAGTCACGATGTGCTCTTACATCACCCCTATGATTCTTTCTCCACTTCGGTGCAGCATTTCGTAACCTACGCCGCCAGGGATCCAAAAGTGCGTTCCTTAAAGCAGACCCTCTACCGCACGTCCTCGGATTCACCGATTGTGTCTGCCCTGATAGAGGCGGCACAAAACGGGAAACAGGTGTTGGCGATTGTAGAGATAAAAGCCCGTTTTGACGAGGACGCCAACATTTCCTGGGCGCGTAAATTAGAGCGCGCCGGGGTACACGTGGTGTATGGCATGGTGGGCTTGAAGACCCACTGCAAACTGTCGATGGTGGTTCGCGAAGAAGCCGATGGTCTGCGCCGTTACTGCCATGTGGGCACTGGCAACTATCACCCCAAGACGGCTCGCGGATACGAGGATTTAGGGCTTTTAACCTGTGATAAAGAGGTCGCACAGGATTTAACTCGACTGTTTAATCAACTGTCTGGGTATGCACCGCGTACTTCTTTCCATCATTTGCTGGTAGCTCCCCGCTCTATTCGTCCGGGAGTTATTGAACGGATTGAACGGGAAGTAGAAAACCATCGTAAAGGTCTGCCTGCCTATATCGGAATCAAGGTAAATTCCCTGGTAGACGAAGCGGTTACTGATGCGCTTTACCGTGCCAGCCAGGCGGGCGTACCGATAGATATTGTGGTGCGCGGGATTTGTACGATTCGCTCCGGGGTGCGCGGGCTATCGGAAAATATCCGGGTACGTTCTATTTTGGGTCGCTTCCTGGAGCATTCGCGTATTTACGCTTTTGAAAATGGGGGGCAGCCGGAAGTTTGGATTGGGTCTGCTGACCTGATGCACCGCAACCTGGATCGCCGGGTAGAGGCTTTGATTAGAATCAAAGATCCCGATATGACCGCGGAACTTATGGATTTAGTTAAACTTGAGGCTTCACCGCAGGTTTCGTCTTGGCATTTACGTAGGGATGGAACTTGGCGGCGACATATTGAAGCCAAGGATGGCTCGGCGCTGATGGATATTCAAGAGTATCTAATCAATAAAGCTAATTCGCGGATGAAAGGACGCTAGAGGCTAGGTGTTCACCTAACTTCTCACGTTAAACAGTTTTACCTCTGTAACCTGGGGTAATGACCTTATACGTAATTTGTTAGACAATGGGAACAGATTACGAGAAAGGCAAGTGGCTATAATGACGGCTCGACCTAAGCCACCGCATATGCGGATAGTACGCTCCGCGGGCGCATTAGTGTGGCGTCTGCGAGAGGGAGCCAGCCCAATTCCTGGCACTTCCATCCCCCGCGAGCGTCAAGATATAGAGGTTTTGATAGTGCATCGCCCTCGCTACGATGACTGGTCATGGCCAAAGGGTAAACGCGAACCTGGGGAAGCTATCCCGGCAACAGCGGTACGGGAAGTAGAAGAGGAAACCGGTGTCCCGATTCGCCTGGGAGCCCCGCTTACGATGCAGAGGTATCGTTTAGGCGCGGGAGTTACGAAGGAAGTTCACTATTGGGTAGGTTTTCCTGATGTGTCAGCGGAAACTTTGCGGGCACGCCCGCTAGCTCCTCTTGCATCTTCCAGCGAGATTGATAAGTGCGAGTGGGTGGGTTCGCGTAAAGCCATGAAGCTGCTTACGCGGCGAGGCGATCGGCGCCTTTTAGAGGAACTTTTAACCCGCCTAGCTGATAAGACCCTACAAACCCGCACTTTAGCTATTTTGCGTCATGCAAAAGCCACTAAACGAGCCTGTTGGGAGGGTGGCGAAATGACCAGGCCTCTATCTAGGCGGGGCTCATCTCAAGTTTTGCGGTTAATCCCGGTACTTTCGGCGCTGGGCATTAACCGGATTATTACTTCTCCTTGGCGGCGTTGCGTTGCCACGGTCGCTCCTTATGCCACTTTGTCGGGCATACCCTTAAAAACTGAGGCTTCATTCACCGAGGATGCCTACCGTGATGACTGCGCAAATATGCGTTCAATGGTGCGAGAACTGCTTCACGAACAACCGCAACAACCGCAAAGCCCGGTGGCTTTGTGTGTTCACCGCCCCACTATTCCGGGGATTATTGGCGAGTTGGCTCCGCTGACCCCTAATCATTTAGGTAGATTGCTGCCCCAACGTGATCCCTATTTGAAATCTGCGCGAATGCTAATTGTTCATTTGGCAGACTATCCTCAGCCACGAGTGGTGAACCTGGAAGAGTTCAGCCTGGATTAGGCGATTTAGCCATACTTACCAGCATTTTTTAGCAAGTAGTTAGACTGGAGATATGAGCGATTCCTTTAGCGTGCCCAGCCATGATTGCCCTTCTACTTCCGCTGTTATGCCGGGTGAGGCTGATGGTGAGAGTGCGTCCTCGCCGGTCGGTAACGGTGACCATTTAGTACCGGCTATTCTTCCTCGAGTGGGAATAGGTACTGATGTGCATGCTTTTGCTGATTCTAGTGATGCCGATAATGCTGCACGTCCTTGTATGGTTGCGGGGCTTTCTTGGCCGGGCGAACCACCCCTTAAGGGTCATTCGGATGCGGATGTAGCTGCTCATGCCCTTTGTGACGCTATTTTGTCGGCTGCCGGTCAAGGCGATTTGGGTACTCATTTTGGCACCAATCGCCCCGAGTGGCAGGGTGCTTCTGGTAAGCAGCTACTGGAAGCCACTATGGAGATTATTCACCAGGCAGGGTGGGAACTGGGTAACGCCGCAGTTCAGGTGATTGCAAACCGCCCACGGATGGGGCAGCGTTATGACCAGGCTCGTGCGGTTTTAGAAGAGGCAGTGGGGGCTCCGGTGTCTGTTTCTGCTACTACCTCGGATTATCTGGGATTCACTGGGCGAGGCGAGGGCGCAGCGGCGGTTGCTACCGCTTTGGTTTACCCTTTGGGGCGTAACTAGCCAAAAGTTCTAGGACGTAGATAGCTAAATTTGGGTGAGGGTCAGCAGCTCAGTTACTAAGGATAGGTTTTAAGTAGCAATAATATCTTGTCCAGCAGCATTTAATGTGTATTACACCATACAATACAGGGCTTTAGTCCCAGATTAATTTATGATTTCTATTCAGACCTTAAACTCTATCTAAACCTTTATTTTTCTGGGATTTTACCCCATACCGTGAAAAAAGGATTACACCGTCTCATATATCTAAAGTCCCGGGGTATATTGTGATTAGCTTGACATCAAGATATTATATTTGCAATCAGAACTGTCGGCACAAACCCCAATGGAGAGCAAATGATAAACACATTCTCAACATTAGTGAGACCCACTGTTGGTGCAGCAGATTTTATTAGCAGTGGAAACACCAGCGGAATCGCCATTGCAATGGTTATCTACTTCGTAGCCATGATTCTGATTGGCATCTACGGTTACACCCGCACCCAAACCATGGATGACTTCATGGTTGGCGGGCGCTCCCTACCGCCCCTAGTCGCCGCCCTCTCGGCGGGAGCCGCAGATATGTCCGGTTGGCTAATGATGGGATTACCCGGTGCTCTTTACCTTACCGGTCTGGTGGAATCCTGGATAGCTATCGGGCTGCTGATTGGTTCTTGGTGCGCCTGGAAATGGGTAGCGCCGCGCTTACGCTCCTATTCACAAGTTGCCGGGGACTCAATTACCGTTCCCTCATTCATGTCAGCTCGCCTTAAAGACGACAAATACATTCTGCAACTGGTAGCCGGAGTTATTATTCTTTTCTTCTTCACCATCTACGTTGCTAGCGGCATGGTTTCCGGCGGAGTGTTCTTTGAATCCATCTTCCATGTGAACTACCACGTAGGCATGGTAATCGTAGCCGGAGTAGTTATTCTTTACACCCTGGTGGGCGGATTCCTGGCGGTATCATGGACCGACATGGTACAGGGCATTATGATGCTAATCGCCCTACTCCTAGTGCCAATCTTCGGGGTGGTTGCCCTGGGTGGCTTCGGAGTAATGACCGATACTCTAAACGGCTTAGAAGGTCATATGTTCTCCATGATTGGTGACGGTGCAGCCGGAAAACTCTCGATTCTAAACGGGCTAGCCTGGGGGCTAGGCTATGTGGGAATGCCGCATGTAATCGTGCGCTACATGGCACTACGCTCCCCGAAAGAAGCAACTTCGGCTCGCCGCCTAGGCATCGGCTGGATGTTCCTGTGTGTACTGGGCGCAACCATGACCGCTCTAATCGGGCGCGCCCTCACCGAAAACGGTCTCGCCGGAATCAAAGACGCCCTAGATAAGGTAAAAATCAACCCCCAGGAAAGCATTTATCTGGTAATGGGAGAAAAACTCTTCCCCGCCATACTTGCCGGTTTTATGCTGGCCGCTATTTTAGCTGCCGTCATGTCCACCGTTTCTTCCCAGCTATTGGTGACCTCCTCGGCAGTAGTAGAAGACATTTACCGGGGCATTAAGAAACGCCGACTGCTGGGAGCCAAGGGTATCAACGCCGGACGGATGGTAGTGTTAGCGATTTCCGTAATCGCCGCTTTCTTCGCCTGGTTCCGTACCGACTCGATTCTAGGGCTAGTAGCTTTCGCCTGGGCAGGTTTTGGAGCGGCATTTGGACCGGTAATCATACTCAGCCTCTACTGGCGCAAATACACCTGGCAAGGAGCCGCAGCCGGAATGGCAGTCGGCGCAATTACCGTAGCTATCTGGGGTAACCTACCGGATAACGTACCGATGTTCTTCCAGGTCTACGAGATTCTGCCTGGATTCTTACTGAATCTGCTAGTTTCCTGGCTGATATCGCTAGCAACCTATAAACCGAATCAAGAAATAGACGAAGAATTCAATCTTGCGGTTAAACTTGCACACGCTAATCAAGATGAAATTAACTCTGCCCTCGAAGGAAAAACTGTCACCCCCGTGACCACTATGCCATTCGCTGAGGTAGAGGGCGACGTGCAGATTAGAACAAAAAATACAACTAAATAAAAAATAGGGACATAGGAAAGAAGTCCCTAAAATCGGGGTACACTTCCTCGCATCTAGTGTTACCTTGAACATATAAGTGCGTAGCGGGTCGAGCAACCAGCAAGCTCGAGCCGCTACGCCTTAGGTGCGATTGATACCTAGTAAAAACTCTTTCCTAAGAAAGGACTAAAACAAATGTCAGAAAGCGTGGCTCCCCCCAAAGCTGGCGGGGAAACCGGCGACTGCCGTCACCTTGCAGATCTGGCGGTTGCTCGCGCCCAAAAATGGGTGCGGGAATCCGAGAAATACCCAGAAGATCGGGCAGCAAAACTCCTCTCCCAGGTACTTGAAGACCAGACTGGTTTGGACTTTACAGTTGCCTTTGTAGATGGGGTAATTCGCCCTGAAGATATTAAGGTTGCCGCCGAGGAGCTTAACCGCCTCGCGTCCTCTTCCATAGGGTTCTTACCCTGGTATCTGCGCCTACCCTTCAAGATAGGTGGGGCAATGGCACCGCTGCTACCCAATCTGGTTATCCCCATTACTCGCAGCGTGTTCGCGAAACTGGTCGGGGATTTGGTGCTCGACGTTTCCGATGCCAAACTTGGTCCGGCAATCGAACGGCTAAAACACGGTGGCGCCAGGCTGAATATGAACCTGCTAGGAGAGGCGATTCTCGGTGATGAAGAAGCTGAAAAACGGCTAACTGACACTATGGCGCTGTTAGAGCGCCCAGATGTAGATTACGTATCCCTAAAAGTATCGGCAGTTACCGGTCCGCACAACCCCTGGGCTTACGACCATGTGGTAAACAGAGCGGTAAACGCCCTCTTGCCGCTATATCGGCGCGCTAACTCCTATGACCAGAAGAAATTCATCAACCTGGACATGGAGGAATACAAAGACCTCCATATGACCATTGATGTATTCAAGAAGATTCTGGAAACCCCCGGGCTTGAAAAGCTAGAGGCTGGCATCGTCTTGCAGGCATATTTGCCTGACGCTCTGCCCGCTATGAAACACCTACAAAAGTGGGCAGCTCGGCGCGTAGCTAGCGGGGGCGGGCGGATTAAGGTTCGCGTTGTAAAGGGCGCAAACCTGTCGATGGAGACGGTAGAGTCACGTGAACGTGGCTGGAAACTCACCACCCAAAAGAGCAAGCAAGATACCGACTCTAACTACATGAAAGTGCTCGACTATGCACTAACTAAAGAACACACCCGCAACATCAAAATCGGGGTAGCAGGAATGAACCTGTTCACCGTGGGTTTTGCCTATGAACTGGCTAAAGAACGCGGGGTATTGGACTCTGGCGGGGTAGAGTTCGAAATGCTTTCCGGAATGGCTTCCCCCCAATCCAAGGCAGTTGCCGAAGATACCGGTCACCTCCTGTTCTATGTGCCGGTAGTTAATCCGGAAGAATACGATGTGGCAATCGCCTACCTGGTGCGGCGGCTAGAAGAAAACTCCTTGGAACAAAACTTCATGTCCGATATTTTCGATTTGGACGATGCTGACGTTTTACACAAGGAAGAACAGCGTTTCCGCCGCGCCCTAGATAGGGTGCACGAAGTGGAAGTCGGTCCAGTTCGCCACCAAGACAGGTGCAGCGAGAGTACCGAAGATATTAAATCTTTCGTACAAAAGGACGGGGAGTGGACTTTTGAAAACACCCCGGATTCTGACCCTTCGCTACCTGCAAATATCGAGTGGGCACGCCAAATTATTAAAGCTATCCCCGATTGTCAGATTGGGATTAAAGAGGTCGAGGAAGCCACCGTTTCCGACGCTAAGGTGCTCGATCAAATGCTGGCTGGGGCAGAGGCAGCCGCGAAAGTCTGGGCGGCGCGTCCCGCCAAGGAAAGGTCCGAGATTATTCACCGCGTGGGCATAGGGCTCAGCGAAAATCGTGCCCAGCTGATGGAAATCGCGGCCGCTGAATGTGGTAAAGCCCTAGATGGCGGCGATATCGAGGTATCGGAGGCCGTGGACTTCTGCCATTACTACGCTCAGCAGTGCCTAGAGCTAGAACAGCAAGCAGGAGCCAAGTTCCAGCCGGCACGGGTAACGGTTTCTACCCCGCCCTGGAACTTCCCGATTGCTATTCCGACTGGTTCCACTGTTTCGGCGTTGGCAGCAGGTTCATCGGTAATCTTCAAACCGGCTAAAGAAGCTGCTCGTACCGGCGCGCTGCTTGCCAAGATAATGTGGGAAGCTGGGGTTCCGCGAGAGGTTCTGCACTTTGTCCAACTAGGTAACCGTGACCTCGGCAAGAATCTAATGGCTGATAAACGGGTAGATCGAGTTATTTTGACTGGTTCTATTGACACTGCCAAGATGTTCCGTTCCTGGGATAACAATATGGGTCTGCTGGCGGAAACCTCCGGCAAGAACGCAATTATTGTTACTCCCTCAGCGGATTTGGATTTGGCGGTCAAAGATATTATTAACTCAGCGTTTAGCCACTGTGGGCAAAAATGCTCGGCTTCTTCGCTGGCTATTTTGGTCGGTTCAGTAGGTTATTCCGAGCGGGTACATCGCCAGCTACTTGACGGCGTACGCTCGCTGGTGGTGGACTATCCCACCAATCCTGCCAGCCAGACCGGCTCCCTATGCACCCCGGCAACCGGAAAGCTGCTGCGCGGTCTAACCACTTTGGGACCGGGCGAGCATTGGGCGTTAAAACCCAAGCAGCTAGATGATTCCGGGAAACTGTGGACTCCGGGAATTCGCGCAGGGGTACAGCCGGGCAGCGAATACCACCTCACCGAGTATTTCGGCCCGATTCTGGGGATTATCCGCTGCGACACCCTGGAAGAAGCTATCGAGATTCAAAACGCCACCGATTACGGTTTGACCGCCGGGTTACATTCTTTAGATGCCGACGAAATCAACCTGTGGCTAGATCGCGTACAGGCCGGTAACGTCTACGTCAATCGCGGTATTACCGGCGCTATTGTTCGTCGCCAGCCCTTCGGAGGGTGGAAGAACTCCGCGATTGGGGCAGGTACGAAAGCTGGCGGCCCGTCCTATCTATATGGTTTGGGCGAGTGGGAAGCCGATGGGATTCCGGAAAACGAGGGCGTGGATCTACGTAACCGCGCCCTAGTAGAGGCCGCGAAAGTTGCGCGCTCTTTGGACTCCAATAAAGAGTTCGTGATGGCTTCGCTGCGCTCTTCACAGCAGGCTCTAGACAGCGAGTTCGCTATCGGACATGACCCTTCAGATTTACGGGTAGAGCGTAACGTGTTGCGTTACTGTGCGCTGCCGGTCTTGATTCGTCTATCCGAGGGCGAGGACGCTTCTCAAGTGTTAATGCTGGCAGCTGCGGGTCGCGCCGTTGGTTCTCAAGTCTCGGTGTCAATGTCGCAGGAACCAGATTCCGCGCTACTCCAGTACCTGCGAGTACAGCATATTGATTACGAGGTCGAGTCTGACCAGTCTTTCCGTGACCGTTTGCCCGCTTGGGCTGCCGGTGCCGGTCTGGACGCACGGATTCGCCTGATTGGTGGAGATGTTAAAGCCGTAAATGAAGCGGTTAGTGGCAATGTGAATGTGGCGGTCTGGTCGCACCCGGTTACTGCTTGTGGACGCGTAGAAATGATTCCATTTGTACGTGAACAGGCAGTAGCCTTCACTAATCACCGTTTCGGTAACCACACTCCCCTGTCAGAGCAGGTGAAAATCTAGCAGCTCACCAGGTCTATAACTAAATAAATGCTTTGTGGGGGTTGGGAAGTATTTCCCAACCCCCACAGCGCATTCATAAAACACTTTCCAACAATCCGTCCGCGCCTTATTCGGGCATCAGCCCGGCGCGGGCGAACGCTCAGCCCGCGTTCGCTACCTCCCCGCGCCAGCCCTCACGGGTTCGAGCCCCTCAGCTTATAAAATGGTTACTTAGACGCTCATTTTGATACAAGCGTGTTTTTGGGTGCACGGGTGCTGTTTTGGGTGCAGGGCTGTTGTGGCGGGTGTATAGGGGGCAGTGTGGGTGCAGCGACGCTGACTTGGGAGGTGCCGTGACCGCCCGATCTGTCAAGAACGGCAGTGGAGCATGTGCATGGTTCTGCTTCTGAGACCCGTCAGATGCTGACCTGATACGTCGAGTTCAGGCTTTGAAGTGGATGTGGATGTTGCCGTTGGTGGTGATAGTGGCGTGGTCGATGAGTGTGTTCCAGGCGTGGTCGGAGTAGTCCAGTGGCGGCTGGCTGGACAGAAAGGCGTGTACTTTCGCGGCTTGGGCGCGGCGCTGGCGTAGGTCGTCAATCTGGCGGGCTAGTTTTTGGTGGTCTTGTTCGAGTTGTTGGTAGCGCCGGTCGTAGTCGTCGGGGTCGTGCGTGGTGGTGGTGCAGGTGGTGACCAGCTGGTTGATCAGGGTAATGGTTTCCTCGATACGCTCGGTGATCTCAGCCTGTCGGGTTTCTAACTTGGTGGTGTCGTAGACGGCTTGATCGAGCAGCCTGAGTGTCTTATCGAGGGCGTGGTGGTCGTTAACGCGTTCATCGAGGGCGGTCACGAAGGCTTCTCGGATTTGGGTGTCTGTGACGTGCGGTGTTGTGCAGGGGGTTTTGCGCGCGTATTTGTTGTTGCATCGCCAGATGTAGCGGCGGTATTTGCTGGTGGAGTGCCATACTTTTCTGCCATACCAGCCGCCGCACTGGGCGCATTGGATACGGCTAGCGAACGGGTGGGTGTTAGCGGTGCCTTTACCGGAGCGTCTAGCGAGTTCTGCTTGGACTGCTTCCCAGGTGGATGGGGCGATGATCGGCTCGTGGTTGGCGGTGACGTAGTACTGGGGCACTTCACCCTCGTTGGCCTTAGTGGCTTTTGTTAAAAAGTCTGTGGTGAAGGTCTTTTGCAGCAGAGCGTCACCTTTGTATTTCTCGTTGGTCAGGATGGAACGGATCGTGCTGGTAGGCCAGATGGTTTTACCTCGAGGGGTTGGGATCGCGTCAGCGGTGAGTTCAGAAGCGATGGTGTGTGGGGTGGCGCCTTGGAGGAACCGGGCGTAGATACGGCGCACGATCACGGCTTGATTTTCGTCAACCACGAGGTTACCGTCGGCGCCTTTCTTGTAGCCGAGCAGGGAGGCGTAGGGCACCATGATTTTACCGGTGGCGAATCTTTTGCGGTGTCCCCAGGTGACGTTCTCACTGATGGAGCGGGATTCTTCTTGGGCGAGGCTACTCATGATGGTAATCAGTAGTTCGCCTTTAGAGTCCAGGATCCAGATGTTTTCCTTCTCGAAGTACACCTCTACCCCGGCGTCTTTAAGTTGGCGCACATGCGTGAGCGTGTCTACGGTGTTGCGGGCGAAACGGGAGACGGACTTGGTGAGGATCAAGTCGATCTTGCCGGCCAGCGCGTCAGCGATCATCGCTTTGAAGCCTTCGCGGTGTCGAGTGGTGGTGCCGGTGATGCCTTCGTCAGCGTACATTCCCGCGAAGTCCCACTCCGCCCGGCCCTGAATATAGGCGGTGTAATAGGTCACTTGTGCCTCATAGGAGGAGGCTTGCTCCTCGGCTTCGGTCGATACCCTCGCGTAGGCGGCAACTCGGCGTTTGCGTGCCAGACCAGCGGTCAGGGTCTGGCCTGGGGTTTTCGTGGCTGGGATGGTCGTGACTTGTTTAACCCGCTGCGCAGTAGTGGTCATGATTGCCTGTTCTCGTGGATGTTGACCACCACTGGGGTGTCACTGGTGGTGGTGTGGATAGTTAGTGTCCCGTCTGGGTGGGCAATCATCCTTTTAAGCTGGTGGAGGGCCTGCTCGTCATCCCACTCAGTCCATCCGAGTGTGTCGGCGCAGATGTTGGTGAGCAGGGTGTGTCGGATTTGTGGTGCGTGGCAGGGGTTTCCTTTGCCTTTGGTGGCGGTTTCGCACCACCAAAACTTGTATCGCTTATCGCGGCGTGTTTTGGTTCTGCGATGGTAGAACCTGCCACACACTGAGCATTCGATTCTCGAGTTCAGCCCGCAGGTTCGGGCACTGGGTGTGGCTCCTCGCCCTAGTTGGCGGCGGCGGGTGAGTTCATCGCGTACGGCCTGGAACTGGTCTGGGCTGATGATTGGTGGGTGGGATCTGGTAACGAGGTAGCGGGGTAACTCGCCAGTGTTCACGGTCACGGCAGCGTTGGCAATTTCGGGTCGGTAGTGCTGTTGGAGTATCACGGTGCCGGTGTAGGTTTCGTTCTCGAGGATCTTGCGTAGCACTTGCCCCTGAAAAGCCTTACCGCGCCGAGGCTTAATCCCCTCACTGTTGAGTTCTTCGGCGATCGCCTCGGGAGATTCCCCGACCAGAAACTGGGTGAAGACCCGCTTAACCACTTCGGCTTCGTCCTCGACGATGACGAGGTCGCTAGCCTTGTATTTATAGCCGTAGGGTTGGCGGGAGTGCAAGCCACCGGTGGCGTATTTCTTCCTGATCCCCCACTTGACGTTTTTCGACATCGAACGCGATTCTTCTTGCGCGAACGAGGCCAATAACGTCAGGAGGAGTTCACCATCGGCGGTGGCGGTATCAATGTTTTCCCGTTCGAACCGGATCGTGACTCCTAAGGTGCGCAGCTCGCGTACTGTTTCAAGCAAATCCACGGTGTTACGCGCCAAGCGAGAGATCGATTTACACAACACGATGTCGATACCACCAGCACGGGCGCTACCCATCATCTCGTGAAACTCATCCCGATGCTTGGTAGAAGTCCCGGTGACGCCTTCGTCAATGAACACCCCGGCATACTCCCACCCGAGCGTGGAGTGGATCAGGTGGGAGTAGTAAGACACCTGGGCGGCAATCGAAGACAGTTGGCGTTCATGATCGGTCGAGACCCGCGCATACGCCGCCACCCGAACCCGTTTTAACCGCTGGGGTTTCGGGGCGATCCGGCGAATATCAGGCTTTCCCATGACACCTCCTTGCGTGGTGACTACACCACTTTCGAGCCTGCTTAGAACCGTTGTTTGTGTTGTATCCATCTACGCTCTAAACCCTGGTTTTATCCAGTCGAACCCCCACCATCAGCGCCCCCACTACCGCAGTGGAATCACGCGCCAAACTGGTAAGGACGGTGCGGGATTCCTTGCTGGTAAGTAAGCCCTGATCGGCGAGTAGGTCGACGAATCTGATGGCGCGCAGCAGCTCGATTTCAGCATCAACATCGATCACGGTCATGGCCTGCCACCGCGTGTGGAGAATCGATCCCTGACGTAACAGGCGTGAGTGCAGTATTTACGTGTACGGTTTCCGTAGGCGCTGAATACTGTTCCGCAGTGGTGGCAGGTGAAGGTGTAGAACGCGCGCCTGTTGATCTGGTCGGGATGGGTTTTCCACCACGCGCGCCTACACGCATCACAACAGAACCGGGTTTGGCGCCCCGCTAACGGACTTGAACACTGAAGGCAACCAACGACCTGACCCACCGTGCGCGAGTCACCGCTGGCGCTTGCAGGAGTGACATTGTTGCGTCTGCACCAGCTTTTCACCGTGTTTACGTTTAGCCCCAGCTCATTTGCGATGAGTGATAATCCCATCCCGGCTTGGCGGAGTTTACGAACCTGGTCTTTAGACCGCGTATCAAAACCAGCCAACCTCGGCTACCTCCTTACAGAAGGCACCCGCTAGGTAGAACACCTTGTTCTAGTTGCCCTTCTACTCATACGCCCCCACACACCCCTAATACGGACGCCCCTAACCCAAGACACGAAAAAGAGCCCCGCCACGACCTCTTAAGCGAGGCAGTAGCGGGGCTAGCGCAGAACGTGTGAGTGTTAGTAGCCGAGCTTCTGATTCACCCGGCGCTGTACCTGCTCATACAAGTTGCCAAGACGGCGGTGGCGTTCGTCCCCGTTGCCGTAGTCACCACGGATGACCGCGTCAGCCAGGGCATCGATGTTTACCGCAAGGTTAGGGGAAGGAGGATAGATTTTTGAAGTGTTGATCTACTTGTATCGCATAGACAAGTACGCACCCTAGTCTTCCTTGATTGAAGAGGGTGCGTATTTGGCTTGGCTGCAAGGACTATAGAAGACTAGTCTCCAACTTCCTCTCGCGTTGCGAGAATCGTAGCGAAAGTAAGGCTGATTACCAGTCCTGCAATAATGGCTAGCATTCCGGAGATGTTGATCGCAGTCGGAATGTTATGTGCATAGTAGAAGAATGAGGCTGAACCGAGTAGACAAAGGCATACCCCAAATATGTACACTCCCCTCAGCAATACCGAGCTCTTCAGCGTGATGGCTGCACTTAGACCTACTAGCGATTCAACAACGAGAATCAGTAGAATCAGCCATTGACCCCAAAGTGGAGTGTTACTTGTTGTTCGCAGTGCATAGATCCAAAGGCCAACAAAGGTTGCAGCAAGTACCAGCGAGGAAAAAATGGGGATGTGACGCTTTCGCATGAAAAACACCTCCCTTTACGGACAAGAACTAAATACGTGAACTGCCGTCACCGTGCTGTAGGATACGCCAGCTGTCGCCATGCATGAGGATTGCGTAGCGCCTTTCGAGTAGGTCGCTATGCAGTTATTACCCAAGTTTACAAGTAGTGCTGCGTCGCAAGCTTTAGAAGCGCAACCCTTGCGCTCGTAACACATGTCATGAATTGCGCATGGGCCACGGAAATCCGCATTGGATCCAAAAGGATTTGGGAACTCGTCTGGGGATTTGGTGCAGTAGTCGTGAAGTGACCCTAGTTTGGGGTTGTATACATAATTTGAGGGAACCTTGATGAGGCTTGCCCTCCACTGTCCTGCAGACTCTGTTGAGCTCGGCACTGTTGCATCAAAGTAGTCAAGTCGATACTTGACGACATTGTCAGACTCGCTTGATAGGCGAAGCATATTATTCTCAAGAATCACCTTGGCGGGTGATACTTCACCATCAATGGTCGAGCCGTAAAATTCTGTTACCAGGCCGACCAACTCCCTGTGCGAATTTGAAATGTAGAGCCACTGGGTGGCATCATCCAGTGCGAATGTGTATCCTTCCCACCGAGAAAGATCGAGTTGTGCTATGCCATTGATGGCAGTAAGCGAGTTCGGAAATTTGAGGCTGTAGCTTTTGCTTGCAGTCGGTACGGCACCGCCCTCCAATTTCAAGCCCAAAGCTTCAGCGCGTTCATTAACACTGGACGTCTCAGAGACAGTTGTGATGTGTGAAAAACCTGTGTCGGCAACAGCTGTCTGTGCGGAAGTGAGACCTGCCAGCAGAGCTAGGGGGCATGTAAAGGCCAGCCCAAGGGTTGCCATAATCTTTCTCTTCATGACTTCTCCTCATTGAGTTATGCATGTGTGGATTCACTCACAATGTAACACTGATCACGCACCCGCAGGTACAATGTGACCACGAACGCACTCCTCGATCTGGTGTCTCGCTCTTCCCATGAGGCTAAATACAATCGCATCACCCAACTGGTAGTGCGATCGCGGTACCCTCAGTATTGATGGGAGCTAACAGAGTTAGACAGTAAAATACCCCACTACCACCGAGAAGTTGGGTAGTAGCGGGGCTCGCCGGGAGATGCGTGGGTGCGGTTAGTGTTAATAGCCGAGTTTTTGGTTCACCCGGCGCTGTACCTGCTCATACAGGCTTCCGAGGCGGCGCCTGCATTCCTCGCCGTTGCCATAGTCTCCGCGGATGACTGCGTCGGCTAGGGCGTCGATGTTGGGTGTGGGCGCTGGGGTGTGTCCTGTGAGTTTGGCGTTGACGCGAGCCTGCACCTGGTCATAGAAGTTGCCGAGCTTGCGTCGTCGTTCTTCACCGTTGCCGTACTCGCCGCGGATGACCGCGTCCGCTAACGCATCAATATTCGGTGCTGCTGGTGCCGGTTTCGCTGGTGCGGGTTTAGTGGGCGTGGCAGGTTTAGCGCCGGTCATCGGGTTAATACCTGAATTGTGTGTATAAATTCGTTGTTTTTTGGGGTTTTATCAGGGGTTATGATGGTTTGAATATGCTTTGAGAGCATATTGTGTGAAGAGTGCTTGTAATCGACCGGTTTGTGGTGTATGCGGACAAAGGCTTGTAAAGAACGGTAAGACTAGCTCTGGGCGAACCCGGTGGCGTTGCCTGTCCTGCGGGGCTTCGACAGTTAAATCACGTCCTGATATTAGCGCTAAATCCCAAGCAGACTTGTTTATAAAATGGCTGTTAGAAGGCTATTCGGTTAACCAACTCGGTCTAGCTAAAACCTCTTTTGCTACTAAAAGCGCCTGGTGTTGGCAAGTCCAGGTGCCTAAGCCCTCGGTCACTGGCGAGGTCTACAATCAGGTGCTACTTGATGGGATCTATCTTTCCTACGGCTGGTGCTTAATCACCGCTACTAACGGCAAACAGGTAATTGACTGGCAATGGTGTCAAAGAGAAAACGCGCCCGCCTATCAGGCATTAATGAACCGGCTACCCGCCCCGATGGTAGTGGTAACCGATGGCGGGGCAGGCGTCGCCAAAGCACTATGTTTGACCTGGCCTGAAAGCCGTATCCAGCACTGTCTTTTCCATATTCGGGCTAACACCATCACTGATCTAACCCGCAAACCCAAAACTGTCGCCGGAAAAGCGCTACTAGCTCTTACCAACCAGTTATTAACCATCAAAACCCCTCAAGAGGCCGCCAACTGGATTAGATTGCTACACCAGTGGCACCAGCTCTACCAAGACCTCATCAACGAGAAAACCTACAGCACAGGCCCCAACACTAAAACCCGCTGGTGGTGGACACACGAACGTTTAAGGAGAGCCTACAAACGACTCGAGCGCCTTTCCCGAACCGAGCACCTATTCACCTATCTAGAGCCCGAATTCGCTAACAAAAACATTGACCACACAACCAACCAGCTAGAAGGAGGAATCAACGCCCCCATCCGCCGCCTACTCAACACCCACCGCGGCCTATCCGAGCCACACATGAAAAAAGCCATCCAATGGCTGCTCAACCAAAAATCCATAGACCCAGCCAACCCTATAAAATATCTCACCAACCAGCACAAACACCTAGACCAAGAAAAACTGGCTCAACCAATGCCACACCCGACCAACCCGCCCCAATACGACAACGCCATCGACTACAACCCCAAATACCAAGACGGATCCCTACACATCCGCAAAGGCTGGACAGGACACTAACCCACCCCGACACGCCCGAAAAATACACACATTTTAGGTATTAACCCCACATTTCAGGTATTAACCCCTACCAACCGCCTGGAACCCGCGCCGACAAGCAAAAACGCCCATCCTGATACTTCGCCCGACCTCGCCAGGCTTGGTATCAAAATGAGCGTCTAAGTGGTGGAGCTAGCGGGGCTCGAACCCGCGACCCTCTGCTTGCAAAGCAGATGCGCTACCAGCTGCGCCATAGCCCCTTAGGGAAGCCAGAAATCCCGCTTACAGGTATTTCCAAACTCCAGCATCGGTGCGTAAGTCATTTGCCGCATTAATCCCCCAGGCTAAAACCACCACTATTAACAGCAGTTTCACGATTCTTTTCAAAATCTACCTACCTGGTTGATTGCCGAAACAAATACCTTTCGCAGTGGGCCTAGCTGGGCTCGAACCAGCGACCTCAGTCTTATCAGGACTGCGCTCTAACCAACTGAGCTATAGGCCCATGATGTCCATCCGTGAACACCATTGCAGATTACAACATTCCTAACCCGGCTTTCAAACCCGGCATAGGTGCGTTTTGTCACGCCCTTTCCGAGAGTGTCATCCACCCCGAAAAACGTTAGGAATGCCAGTAAAACTACTCGTCCGTCAGCGACAATTTAACTCCGCCAACCAGCGAAGTCGCCAAGTTATAAATCAAAGCCCCCACGGTACAGAACGCGGTAACCAAAATTACGTTGGACACTGCGATAATGGTGCTCATTGCCATAACCCGCGGCAGACGCAGATAATCAATCATGGAGGCAATCGAACCGGTGGGATCAATATCGTTAATAAAGTTCTCCACCGAGCTAAACACATTCATCGAATTCAGCAGCAGCCACACCAGCAGACCCGCCAACACCATGGCAATCCCCAAAGCTACTGACAGCAAAAACGAACCTTTCATCACCGTCCACGGGTCAATGCGGGAAACTACCAGTGAGATTTGACGTGGTTGATATTCTCCAACTTTAGACGAGGACGCCTCATCCTGGATCGGCTCTCCCCCCTGGACAGTGGTGGCAGTATCAGCACTCGACACGCCCTTATTAGCCTGCGGAATCGAGGACCGTACCCCTGTATCTTTTCCAGGTTTATTGGGTTTCTTAACCGCCGGTTTCAAGGATTCTTCTTCCTCTAGCTCCGAAGATTCCCCGATAGTCGCACCTATTTCGGAGCGTTCCCCCTCACCGTTATCTAGCTCAGCTAACTCCGCCTGGTCGGTTAGGGGTTTGCTATCATCGGTTTTCCCATCAGTAGAATCCGAATCAACCTGCGATGATTCCACGTCCGGGTAGAGATTTCCCTCGCTCTGCTCTAGGCGAGTCTTATCTTGATCTTTATTATCTGTTGTCATTGATTAGCCTCTCGCTAGAGCTCGCTGGTTTCGGTTTCCAGTGCGGACACTGCCTGATTCAGTTCCTCAGACTGCGCCTCATCAGATTCACTATCGTCTGTCTTCTCATTATTTAACGCCACAGCCAAGACCGCATCCCCTTTCGCGGGACGAGTGAAAATTACCCCCTGGGTGTTGCGACCGGTACGCGGAACCTCATCCACCCGAGAACGCTGAACCTTGCCGGACTGCATAATCACCATGACTTCATCATCGTCATTAACAATCAAGGCTCCCACCAGGTCACCCCGCTCAGCCACCAGGTTCGCAACTTTTATTCCCAAACCGCCACGACCCTGGACACGGTACTCATCTACCGAGGTCCGTTTCGCGTATCCACCCTCGGTTACCACCAAAAGGTCACTGTCGGGGCGAGTAACGGTCATTGCTAACAGATGGTCGCCCTCACGGAACTTCATTCCCCGCACCCCGGAGGTGGCGCGACCAGTAGGACGCAAAGCCTCGTCGGAAGCTAGGAAACGTAAAGACTGCCCTCGGTGCGAAACCAGCAGCAGCTCATCGTCACCATTAACCAGTTCGGCAGAAACTACCTCGTCAGGGGCACCATCTTCCATTTCCCGCAGGTTAATCGCGATTAGCCCGCCGGTACGGTTGGAATCGTATTCGGTAAACCGGGTCTTTTTCACTAGCCCTGAGCGGGTAGCTAGTGCCAAATACTCAGCCTCATCATAGGAGCTAAAGGCCAATACCTGCGCGATTTTTTCTTCCGGTTGGAACGCTAAAAGGTTAGCTACGTGTTGCCCTTTAGAGTCGCGTCCCCCCTCGGGTAGTTCATAGGCTTTCGCCCGGTAAACCCGGCCCTTATTAGTAAAGAATGCTAGCCAGTGATGCGTGGTAGTAGTAAAGAAATGATCTACCACGTCATCTTCACGTAGCTGCGCCCCTTTAATCCCTTTACCGCCACGTTTTTGGCTACGATACTGGTCAAGGCGGGTGCGTTTCACATAACCAGAATGGGTAATGGTGACTACCACGTCTTGTTCTTCGATTAAATCCTCAATCGACATTTCCCCAGCGAACGGCACAATCTTGGTGCGCCGCTCGTCGCCATACTTATCGACAATCTCACCCAATTCGGTGGAAATAATTCCCCGTTGCCGCTCCGGGCGAGCCAAGATATCTTCTAAATCTTTGACCCGCTCCTCTAGTTCGGTGTGTTCATCTAGGATTTTTTGACGCTCGAGGGCGGCCAGGCGGCGCAGTTGCAAAGCCAAGATTGCATCTGCTTGGACTTCATCTACCCCGAGCAGTTCCATCAGGGCGCTACGTGCCTCATCAACTGTTGGTGATTGGCGGATAGTAGCGATTACCGCGTCTAGAGCATCTAGAGCCATCAGGTAGCCCTGTAAAATATGTAGCCGCTCTTGCGCCCTCTTCAGGCGGAAGTTAGTGCGCCGCACGATTACTTCTAACTGGTGTTTAACCCAATTGGAAATAAATCCATCAATAGATAGAGTACGCGGAACCCCATCTACCAGCGCCAACATATTAGCGGGGAAGGAATCCTGCAACTGGGTGCGTTTATAGAGGTTATTTAGAACCACTTTAGGAACTGCGTCCCGTTTGAGCACAATCACCAGGCGCTGCCCGGAGCGATCGGAGGATTCGTCACGGATATCCGCGATGCCCTCTATTTGTCCGTCCTTTACCAGTCCGGCGATTTTTGCCGCCAGATTATCTGGATTTACCTGGTAGGGAAGTTCGGTAACCACCAGGCAAACCCGGGAGTTGATTTCTTCTACGTTTACGATTGCCCGCTGCACGATGGAGCCGCGACCGGTGCGGTATGCCTGTTCAATCCCTTTGCGCCCTAAAATGGTGGCGCCCGTGGGGAAATCAGGTCCTTTAATCCGTTCTATCAGGGCTTCTAGCAGTTCTTCGCGGGAAGCATCCGGATGGTCAAGCGCCCACTGTACCCCGTCGGCAACTTCGCGCATATTGTGGGGAGGAATCCGGGTTGCCATCCCCACTGCGATCCCCTCGGAGCCGTTTAATAGCAGGTAGGGTAGGCGTGCCGGTAGAACTGTGGGTTCTTGGGTGCGTCCATCATAGTTGTCTGTAAAATCGACGGTGTCTTCATCGATGTCCCGCACCATTTCCATCGCTAGGGGCGCCATTTTACATTCCGTATAGCGAGGAGCTGCCGGTCCTAGATTTCCTGGGGAACCAAAGTTTCCTTGCCCAGAAACCATCGGGTAACGCATAGCCCAGGGTTGTACTAGGCGAGCTAGCGCATCATAAACCGCGGCATCACCGTGGGGGTGGAAATGCCCCATCACGTCACCGACTACGCGCATACATTTAGAGAATCCAGAGTTGGGACGATACCCACCGTCATACATGGCATACAGAATCCGCCGGTGTACCGGTTTTAGCCCGTCACGTACCTCGGGGAGGGCGCGTCCTACGATTACGCTCATTGCATAGTCGAGGTAGGAGCGCTGCATTTCGGTCTCTAAATCAACCTGGTTGATGTGACCTTTGGCTTGGAAGAGACCGGAGGCATTGTTTTCGTGGTTATCTACCACGGGGGTATCTCCTGCCCCGAAAGCAGCGCCGGTCGGCTGCGCCTTTTCTGGGGAGTCTGCTTGCTGGTTTTCTTGATTGTCTATTTCGCTCATTTTCTTGCCTGTCCCTTAAATATCCAAGAAGCGCACGTCAGTGGCGTTACGTTGAATGAAAGCTCGCCGTGATTCCACGTCCTCGCCCATTAGCATCGAGAAAACCTCATCGGCACTGGCGGCCTCGGATAAGGTTACCTGTTTGAGCATCCTATCTTCGGGGTTCATAGTGGTTTCCCACAGTTCTTGGGGATTCATTTCCCCGAGCCCTTTATAGCGTTGCACCCCGCCCTCTTTCGGGAGACGCTTGCCATCGGTTTTGCCGCTTTCTAGATATTGGTCACGTTGGCGATCGGAGAACACGAATTGGTGCGGTGCGTTCGACCATTTTAGCCGGTAAAGCGGGGGGCAAGCGATAAATACGTGCCCTTTTTCAATTAGAGGACGCATATAGCGGAACAGCAATGTCAGCAGCAAAGTGGCGATATGCTGGCCGTCCACATCGGCGTCCGCCATAATCACTATCGCGTTATAGCGCAGCTTGGAGATGTCAAAATCTTCCCCAATACCGGTACCGAACGCGGTGATTAGGGACTGGATTTCTTGACTGGAAAGGGCGCGATCTAGACGCGCTTTTTCTACGTTTAGGATTTTTCCTCGAATCGGCAGGATTGCCTGGTGAGCCGGGTCGCGTCCTTGCACGGCCGAGCCTCCTGCGGAGTCGCCCTCTACGATGTAGATTTCGCATTCGGAGGCATCACGGGAGGAGCAATCCCGCAGTTTACCCGGCATAGAGACGGATTCGAGGGCGGATTTGCGCCGGGTTGCTTCCCGGGCTTTGCGCGCTGCTACCCGCGCGGTCGCCGCCTGCTGTGCTTTTACCAGGATCGCTTTCGCGTCCATGGGATGCGCGTCTAACCAGTCACCCAGTTTGGAATAAACCTGCTGTTGGACGAAGGTTCGCGCCTCAGTGTTTCCCAGTTTGGTTTTGGTCTGCCCCTCGAACTGAGGCTCGGTGAGTTTCACCGAGATTACGGCGGTTAAACCTTCGCGGATATCGTCACCGGTTAGGTTTTGATCTTTATCTTTGAGGATGCCCTTATCGCGGGCATATTTATTCATCAAGCTGGTGAGGGCGGAGCGGAAACCTTCCTCGTGGGTTCCGCCCTCGGTGGTGTTAATAGTGTTCGCGTAGGTGTGTACGGACTCGGAATAGGCGGTGGTCCATTGCAACGAGATTTCTAGGCTGATGGAGGAATCTTCGTTTACTGCCTCAAAATCAATGATGTCAGGGTTGATAACCTCAGCTTTTTTGGAGTGGTTAATGAACTCTACATAGTCGCGTAAACCGTTTTCGTACATGAATGATACTCGCCGGAATCCGGGAACTGGATCATCCGCGGTTCCTTGCGCATCGCCGGTCACCAGATCACCGGCATCGGTAGCCTCTGGGCGTTCATCGGTGAGGGTGATGCGCAGCCCCTTGTTCAGGAAGGCCATCTGCTGGAAGCGTTGCCGCAAAATCTCGAAACTGAAAGTAGTGGTCTCAAAGATTTCCGGGTCCGGATAGAAAGTTTGCTGCGTTCCGGTTTGGTCGGTTTCTTCCCCGCGTTCTAGTTCGGTGAGGGGATGCCCGCCATTGCCGAAGGATTGTCGCCAGGCGTAGCCTTGCCGTTTCACCACGGTATCCATCCGGGTTGAAAGGGCGTTTACTACCGACACGCCTACCCCGTGTAGACCACCGGAGACTGCGTAGCCTCCGGAGCCAAATTTTCCACCGGCGTGCAGAATAGTCATTACTACTTCGACCGTGGGGCGTTTTTCGGTGGGATGGATATCCACCGGGATTCCGCGACCGTTGTCGCTGACCCGCACCCCGCCGTCTGCCTGGAGGGCGACCTCGATATGGTTGCAATAGCCGGCCAAGGCTTCATCAACGGAGTTGTCTACCACCTCGTATACCAGGTGGTGCAGACCGCGCTCCCCGGTTGAACCGATATACATACCGGGACGTTTGCGTACTGCCTCTAGTCCCTCTAATACTGTGATGTCGTCCGCGCCGTATTCGTGCTGGACTTGCTGCTCACCCAGATCAGCCACCTGCTGAATCTCCTTGACCTAGTTCGCTGGCCCCGAGCCGGTTATTCCCGACCAGTGGGCGCTGTTCACCCCAGGGCATTCACGCCGAAAATCTGGCGCTCACTGACCCTATTCTACCGTGAAAGCCTCAAAAACCCACATTTTACGGCTTCAACCCAGTTTTCGGGGGAAAGTCACTTTTTTACTTTCGGCGCGCCTAACGCAAAATTCAGGAGGACGCACCAGCTCCTGCTAGTTTTCCGGAAATACTTAAGGTCTGGGTTTTATTTGAAGCTTCAGACGTTCCGGTGGCGTTATCAGAGCCGCAGGCGGCCAAGCTGGTTGCTGAAAGGGCAAGACCAGCGATAATAGCTAAAGATTTAATGCTCTTGCGCATATCTTTCCTTCGATTCTTTTTGATCTTTCATTGACACTTGCAAGGTAAGTCAAAAAGTTAACGCCGCTCTGACCGCAAGGTTAATTCTTGGTTAATTTTTCAGTTCCCAAAGATTTTGGGCCGGCAGGATTTCCTGCCGGCCCAAAACATTGCCCAAAAACTTATGGGCAGTAGCCCAAACTTATTTCATCTGGGATTCTTCCGCTGGAATACCACCCTTTATCTACTGCTTAGAGGTTTTACGTCGTTGCAGATAAATAGCTGCCCCGGTCAGGGTGAACATTACCGCTAGCAGTAGGCTAGTTGGCGAGGCTCCGCTGCGGGAAAGGTCTTGAGAACCCTGGGTACCTTTTTGACTACTCCCTTTAGGTGGAACCGGTTTTTGGCTCTGTTTACCAGTATCCGGTTTATCGATGGGGAGGGGTTGTTCTGGTTTATCCGTAGGCTTGGGAGCCGGAGGATTGTCTCCTGGAGTGGGCTGAGAACAAGGAACGATTGCGGGAATAGTGAATTCCCAAGTTTGCTCAGCTCCGGGAGCTAGCAGGTATCCGGGCTGCAAAACTGCTTTTACCTGCACACTATTACCGTTAGTTACCTGTTGATATTCGGCTACGCCCTCTAGCAGTTTCGGTAATACTACCTGAGCCTTTTCCCCACATTTCACCTGGTCAGCACTTTGGAGACTGGGAGCCAAGGGAGTGACGGTTTTTGCGTCAGACAGGACATAAACATGTCCAGCTTGGGTTTTAAACTGAATATGTTCATTATCCAGAACCGTTAAATCAACCAGTTTATTGGTGGTTTGGTCTAGGATTTTTTGTTTTCCGGCATCAGTAAATCGCAGTACCGCATCTTTTCCTTGATTCGATTTAATCTGCAAAACATTGATTTTGCCGGACTGCCATTGCATCGCAACCTCAAAGTTGCCACGAGCTACTAGACCACTCACGCTGCCTTTCCCGCTCCAGGCATCGGGTAGAGCCGGTAACAGATTCATGTAATTGTGGTATTTCGTTCCATCTTTCGTATAGGTGGAGTTGGACTGCAAAAGCATTTCATTAATACCAGAGGTGTTACCGAAGTTTCCGTCAATCTGGAATGGGGGATGGGCATCAAACAGGTTGGGGTACATAGCTTGTTTAAGCTGTTTTTCCACCAATTGGTAGGCATGATTTCCGTCCCCGGTTCGTGCCCAGGAGTTAATGCGTTGTCCTACTCCCCACCCGGTTGCATCATCACCGCGCTGACGCATACTGTATTTGGCTGCTTCCATATATTTCGCGTTATCAACGGTAATCAAGTCACCGGGGAATAACCCTAATAAATGGGACATATGACGATGATTCTTCTGATAGCTGGGAATATTAGTCCCATCTGCTTTTTTGCCTAATTGTCCCTCAAAGAACCATTCCTTTATTTGACCACTGTCACCTACCTCTATCGGTTTAAGCAAAGAGATAGCGCATTCAAATGACCGGTTGGACTGCGTAGACACAAAATTACCAGCATCATCTTTATTCCAGTTATCGGCTTTACATTCCCCACTACCTTTAACCAGGTTTTGGTCTTTACCTAGGACTTGGGCAGCTTCGATAGCATCATTTAACAGTTGCCAGACCAGCGTAGACTCATAGGCATTGCCATCAGTTCCCTGCGGACCGTGCTCGGGTGAATAAGCCACCCCGGTAGTTAAGCATTCGCTGCCGTCAGCAGCTTTCTGGCTGCCTTTGTGCAACATATAGTTCACATAGAACTGCGCTTCTTCTTTCAGTAACGGATAGATAGTGTCCTCTAAGAGTTGTTTATCGCCACTAAACTCGTATGCCTCGTACACGTTTTGCAACAGCCAAGGCATTGCAGCCGGGCTCCAGCCCCAAGAAAAGTCCTTACCGGGGGCGGTCCAACCGTAGGCGGTGTTCTCGGTATGCGCCATATACCCTGCTCCCTGCCCGATGGGGGCATCCGGTTTGGAGGAAGCACCAGCATAGGTTTTAGCTGTCACCCTGCCGGGTTTCACTAAAGATTTCGCATAGCTAATCATGGGGGTTGCTAGCTCTGCCATATTCGCCGAATAGGTCGGCCAATAGTTCATTTGCAGATTCACGTTCATATGGAAATCTGCTCCCCACGGAGTTTTACCGTGAGCATTATCGTCAGCGGTGCTTGACCAGATTCCTTGCAGGTTCGAGGGCAGCTGACTGTTTTCGCGCGAGGAGCCGATAGTTAGGTAGCGTCCATAGTTATAGACCAACACCTCTAAAGCCCGTTTTTGCTTTTCATCGGCGCTTCCAGCTTTATAGGCTTGCAATAGTTTGTCGGTAGCTAACGCACCGTCTCCGTAGGTGGGGTCTTGTCCTAAATCAAGTTTTACCCGGTTGTAGATGCTTTGATGATCTGCGATATGATCCTTCTTGACCTGCGCATATCCTTTATTAGCTGCTTTTTGCACGTTTGCAGCCAAGCGGGTATCTAGCGCTTTCGCGTCCTCCCCGTTTCGATAGCTGGGGTAAGTGTTTTGATAATTGGTTCCCGCAGCGATATACAACGTCACGGCACCAGCATCTGAAATCTTTAATGCTTTTCCGTCATCAGAGCTAACGCTTCCCTCAGCGCCCTCTACAACTGCCTTTATCTTCGCGTTATAGAGCAAACCGTTGTTACCCAAAGCGCCCTTAACTGTCAAGGTATCCCCGGTGACCGTGGTGGTTTCCCCTTTCTTAGTGAACCCGCTGTTAGTTGGGAAAGTGACTTTAAGGTTCAAGGCTTTGGCTTGGCTGGCAGTCAAACGAACCACCATAACGTTATCCGGGTTGGAAACCCAGAATTCTCGTTTGTAATCTACTTGACCGGAACGGAAACTAACATTTGCTTTCCCCTCTGATAGATTCAGGCTGCGCTCATAGTTTTCTGCCGGTTGTGTACCTAAACCGTAATCAATATAGATATTGCCCCAGTTTTGGTATGAGCCCTGTTCGGCAGCATTTTCACCCCCGGTCAGATTGGAGGGATTAACAGTTTGCGCACCTTGTTCTAGCTTCTGGTTAAGCTCACGTAAAGTGGCGCCATTTCTGCCTTTAGAGTCGTTATTGCCGCCTTTATAGGACGCGCTGGTACCAGGACCACCCGTCCACAGGGTTTCTTCGTTAAAGGTGATTCGCTCTTTGGCGATTTCACCCCAAACAGTGCCGCCAACTTTACCGTTTCCAATAGGTAGGGTGTGGCGCTGCCATTTGTCGTCATCTCCTTTAACTGTTCCGTCAGCGATATTTCCATCTGCGGTTTGCGAGGCGGGCTGGCCGTACCAAAGAACGTCACTTCCTCGATTATCACCGGGGGTATCAACGCTATCTTTGCCCACGTAAACATGGAAAGTGGTTGCAACCTTGGGGTTTTCTTTAAGCGTGACTTTAATCGGGTAACTTCCGACGTTCTTCCCATCAAACGCGGACGAATCTAAAACATATTTATCCGCAGATAATACGGTTTTCGTTCCGGCAGCGGTTTCAATTTTAGTTACTTCGATACCGCTGGCATCAAAGCTCTGCCCAACTTGGTAACGGATTTTTGGATTCTTGGTTACCTCAATAGTGAAAGGCGGTTGCTCAACTGTCATCAACAGCTGGGGAGCCATATCCTGCTTAGCCCCCTGCAAAGCCCCGTTCGCGCCCTCGTAAGAAGCAAAGCGAATCTCGTTACCTTTATTCTCTTGTAGGGCGAAGGTAATGCTCTTATGTCCGGCCTTAATCTGGGAAGCCACAATTTCAGTAACATCTACGGTTACTTCTTTAGTGTTAGCGGTCACTATTTTTATGGCGTCGCCCGTATAGGTGGTGTTACCGAACTCGAAAGCGCCAGAGGTCGCAATCTTTGCGTTATCACTGCTAAAACTAGGACGAGTTGCCCAAGTAGCACTGCTCGGGGGACAACTGCTGGCCTGATTCGTGCATTTTTGGGTATCAACTGCCATGACGCTAATCGAAGTCGTATCGGTTGCCCGCGGAGAGCCTCTAAAGCCCACGTAAGTTAGCTTCAAAACCGCCTTTTGCGGTGCTTCCTCGTATTTAGTTAAATCAAAGGACAATAACCCCATTTTCGCGTCAGTACCGTCACTAACGTCACTTGAAACAAACTTTTCCCCAAAAACACCGTAATTAGTGCCGGGACGCAAAGCCCCAATATAGGGTTTGGCCGCCATAGAAGTTACTTTTTCGTTCTGCCATGACTGCAAGGTTGTATCAGCACTGGTGTAAACCGAGTTGGTAACCGTAGCTGGCTTCGGCTGGCTAGGTTCGGTGGAAGTATTTGTAAACTTGCCTTCCCAGCTCCAGTCACCTGGAGCCAATTCCCAACCGGGGGCTGCTGTTGCAGTGATTTGTACGGTAGTAGTTCCGTTGGTTACTTTGTGAACCCCGGGCGCAACTTCATTGCCATTAATCAGGTATCGAACACCCTCAATTTTGGGAATAGTATAGGTGTCGTTATCGGAGCCATCTTTATCGGTGAAGGTTGGAGCCTCAGGAGTGGCAGTGACGTAGCTTCCCTTAACATCAAGTTCGGCAGCTCCAGCAAATGCTTGGCTATTTTGAGCCGAAATAGCAGTAAATCTTATGTATTTAGCTCTATGAGTGGCATCAAAATTGATAGTTGCCGGCTTTCCGTCGGTTAAAGTGCCCTGCGCTGCTGGGTTCCATTTATTGGAATCCAAAGAATACTCGACCCGATATTCTTTGACTATCCCGTTAGCGGGATAAGCATCTTGGCGGGGAGTGTACTTCAATGCAGAAACATCTGCTATTTTCCCTAAATCTATTTGTAACCAGTGCGGCATAGGTTTTACTCCACCACTATAGGCAGAATGCCACTGGGTATCCAGATTGTTGTCGCAGGCATGTTTTGGCCAACCACTGTTACCATTGTTTTCGCCCGTGGCTTCATAGTCAGAGGCGGAACATTTCCAGTTTTCTTGGTCTAACCACTCACTCTTGCCAGCTGTACCCCAAGCTCTAAGCTCGGCCGCTCCGGCAAATGCCTGCCCGTTTTGTGCACTTTTAGCCGTTAATTTGAAATATCGGAACTCTTGTTTGTCTTTCGGTATTTCTATAGCTTTTTCTTCTTTGTCATTTGCGAAAGTTCCGTCGGTTACGACAGTTTGCCAGTTATTTCCATCTTTTGAAACAGCTAAATCATACGTCTTGATATCGCCGTTATTACCTCCGCTTTGGCGAGGCAAGTAGGTCAAACGACAAACTTGATTTAACCGCCCCATATCAACTGTTGCGCTGTGAGGATACTGCGCAATGGCAGGATCCCAAGCGGTATGCCAAATCGTATTAGGATTATTGTCGATTGCGTATCGACCGAGGTCTTTCTCGTTTCCAGTAGCTTGTTCAGAATCGACTGTTATTTCCCAATCGCTTTGCGATATTTGCTGATAGCAGGGGTCTACCTTTGGTTTTTCAGATTGAGTAGGCTCTTCATTGGTAGGTCTACCCTCAAATAACAACACCTCAAATGGTTTCAATTGAATGTAATAAGGTTTATTGTCTATAACCCAAGAGTTCGTTTTATCATCCCGCTCGGTAAACTTAAATCGAGTAGCTTGACCACCAGGTATCTGCAAATCTGAAACAGCAGTAATAGCTATATACTTTGGCTGGTTGCTCGGATTTCGAACCGAAATCATTGCTCTGGCATCATCCGCGCTAGTTCCTGGATTATGCCAGGCAGCTGTCCCGTATACTTCCCCTTTTCCTGGAGAACCGCCTATCCAGTGCGTATCGGTAAGTAAATCAACATTTTGCCGAGCCCATTTCGCATTTTTGGCTATTTCGTCCCATGCAAATTTAGCGTTATCTGCTCCTATATTTTTAGCGTTAAAAAGGGTATTACGAAGATAAAGCTCTTGTAACCCAATCCCCATAGAGAAGAAATTCTTCAAATCGTTAGAGAAAGCGGTTCTCACCGATTTATTGGAAAAATCATGTGGCTGATTTGGTACTTGCCCATCAGTTCTGTCAGAAAAAATCACGCCATGATTCATAACCGAATTTATCGGAACCAGCGGATTCTCGACAATCATATTCTGATATACTTGCTGGTCACGATAGTTTACATATTTTTCTTGCGAATTTCCTTGTCCGGTTTGACCGGCATCATTTCCATCACGATAGATAGAATCTGCATACCAGAACCAGTAGGGTGATCCCCAGGTTCCAACGGTGGCATTAATCCACACATCTTTGTTTTTACCCCGCATATCTTGCATGAGTTCAAACAGTTTTTCATAATCGCCGATTAGTTCATTTTTAGCTCCGGTTATATACAAATCTCCTTGGGCAATGCCATCAAATTTGAATCCCTGCACCCCGTTATCCATCATGTAAAACACTTTGTCACGGAAGTACTTAAAATAGATTGGGTCAGATAAGCGCATAACTTTATTAGATTTTTCCCAAGGACGCTTGTTCTGATCTTGAAGTTTACTATTACCTAGCTGCGCTCTACGTTGAGCTGAAGTTCCGTATCCTCCAAAAGGAGACATCCACACTGATAGCTTTGCGCCCTGGCTTTCCATGACCTTGAGGTCTTCGCTAAACCCATTTGAGAATTCGGTGGGGTCGAAATCCCACACATTTAGTTTGCTTTCATCATTATGCTTGGGGTCTCGCAAATAATCCCAACCATCGTCTACCCAATAAGAATCGACAGCAGCATCTCGCTTGTTCATTTCATCAAAAAACATTTTTTCTGCTGCCAGCATTTCCTGATGGTTAATCATCAGACGGGCAGAGCCGGTCGGTTTTAAATCAAACCAACTTTGGAAATGCAAGAAAGTACGCCGGGAGCGACAGCGTTCGCGCTCTATATAGTAGCTGAAAGCTCGCCTCATCTGATCTTGGGGTACTACCCCGATAGTGGTGGCTATTTCCCAAGGTTTACCCGCCAGGAGGTCGTGGACGCGGGGTAGTTTCACAAGAGCTTTTCCAGAGGAAACACTGACCTTTGCTAGCGGACTCTCACCTCCCACCCAGGCGGTTTCTTTTTTATCTTGTCCTAACAGGATTGGGGAGCCGTCATCTTTACCTTCGACTCGTCCAGTAACCTGTGCATCAACCATAGTCACGTTAGTAATATCAACGGGCTGGTTACCTGGATTTTCTATTTCCAGCACTTGCCGAACATAATTTGAGTCTTCTAGGAGCTCTGCCCGATACACCAGTTTCAGTTTTTTAAGCTCATCTGGAATGTTTTGTCCGCCTTGGAATACTTGAACTATTGCTTTCCCTGGGTAAGCGTCAGCGAATGAACCAGTGTTCTGCTTGGGGGTAAGGGAGACTACCTGTGGTTGTGAGGTAGCTGAGAAACTTTCTAAACTGATTTCTTTCCCTTGGTAGGTAAAACTAAACGCAGATTTTGAATTAAAGGGAACTTGCGAGTTAGTTAGCTTATTTTCTACTTTTTTAATTGCAACCCCGGAAGTGAAATCGAAATCCACCGAGATGGCATTGTTTGCAATATTAGCCACTTTCCCATTTACGCTAGCTGTTGCCGTGCCCGGCAGAGTTCCGGGGAAAGTTACCGGATTTTTGGTCGGCTGGGATAGGGAGGGCGCCGCCTGAGCATCGGGAAGAGGGCTGACTATCGGAAGTACGCTAAAAGTTAGAGCGAGAGGCAAAGCCATTAATACTGATAGCGCTCTAAAGTAGGTTTTCATCATTGATAACGTCCCAGAAGATAGTAAACGGAAGTGGGGGTTTGCAGCTTATTGCAATCAGCATTGATTCAACACTTGCTCGTTCAGAATACAGCCTGCCAGATAGTAAAGACAAATGAGGTAGTGCACAGCCCCGGTATGGTTTCAGGAATCAAAAACTGTAAAAACAAAAGGCTGTCTGCCTGGAAGATTTTCACTTCCAGGCAGACAGCCTAACTCAGGGTTAGGGTTTAGCGTGCCCGTCTGCGCAACGCCAACCCAATACCGACAGCGCTCAGCGATAAAGCAGCAAGCAGTCCGGCAGTGCTTCCAGTAGAAGCAATCCCAGATTCAACTCGCACTTTCCTCTTACCCTGATTAGCTGCACTTTGATTACCGGTTTTATCTTTACCAGTAGTACTACCCTCTTTATTCCCAGGGGTAGCGGAGCTGCCACCAGGACCGGCAGGATTAGTCCCTGGGTTATCCGGTTTTTCGGGATTATCAGGCTTATCTGGCTGCTGCGGATTATCCGGCGTTCCCGGAGTGTCTGGCTTATCTGGGGTAATCGGTGCATCTGCCGCTTTTAACGCTTTGATTGCCGAACGCAAATCATTTAACGCCTTGTCCACATCGGTTTGCTTAGCATTCTTATCAGAATTTACGTCTTTAGCTTTTTGCAGATTCTGTGCCAGCTGTTTCCAGGTTTCTTCACTGTAATCCTTCTCAGCAAGCGCCCCAGCAGCCTGAATCGTGTTATCAAGCAGAACTTTATCCACCGGTTTCTCGGTGGGAATCTCAGGGGTAGGATCAGCCGGCTCTACTTCGCCACCTGATTTCTTCAAACCTTTAATAGCCATTTCCAAAGCATTAGCGCTCTGATCAATCTCATCTTGGCGAGCAGTCGGATTGGCTTGCACCCCTTTGGCTGCCTGTAACGCCCCGGTCAAAACTTGCCAGGTAAAGACCGTATAGTCGGCTTCTTTAAGCTGCTCTGCTTGGGAAATCTGGGTATTTAATGCGGTTTTATCTGGCATATCGCTAGCATCAACCCCAGAAAGTTCGTTTACCTGCCACCATTTATTAGTTTCTTGCAGATTACGAACCCGGATAGCTTTTGCTTGCACCGGAGTTTTCAAGGTAGTTGTTTGCACCTTGTCCCCATTAACATCAGCCAGCTTTTCCCAGTTAGTGCCATCAGCGCTATATTCCAAAATCCCACTGTCGATAGTGTCATTTCCCGGGCCTTGCGCAAAAGTAACTTGCTTAAGATTCAAAACTTTCCCGTAATCAACGGTTACCGCAGCTCCCACCGGAGTTTTGTCCCTACCTTCACCATAATAAGGGTCACGTTTCAACCATAACGGGGTTCCGGCTGGGTTTCCGTCAGTCACATTCGATAGCTCCCCAGAATGCTTTTGCATACTGGTCAAGGTAACTGTAGGAGAAACTTTATCGGTTCGATTAACCTCGATTTCTTTAACCACAAACCAGGCATCACGGGCATTATCTGCGGTAGCAATCAAACGTGCACCTCGAATCTGTTTCAGATTCAAGTTCTTCAAATCTACAACGGTTCCGGTCAAACCAGTTTTCCCGGGAACATCATTCCAATTGGTGCCATCAAAAGTTTGCAGTTTAGCCCGATCGAAGAAATCTTTACCGCCTCCTAACACAAAAGTTAAACGGTCAGCATCGAAAGGCTTGTCGCTGGTGATTCCGGCAAAAGTTCCGGCAGTAATCTTGTTCGGATTTTTGTAGGTCACCCCAGTTCCATCGTTACCATCCATTACCGAGGCTATATTCCCCTCGGGGGTATCACTGCGACTGGTTACATACTGATAAATCACCGCATCGGGATCCAAGGCGCGAGCAACCTTAGATTTTAGGCTGCGCGCCATAGCGGCAACAGTTGGAGTTAAATAGGCTTTACCAACTTTGGCATATTTTGTTTCGTTCACGTAGTTAAAACCATGCTGATTATAGGCACTTAGCTGGGCATTCCCGGCTAAATACTTGTTTACCAGCCCATCTTTATCATTATCTAAATGAGCGGAATAGGCATCAAGATACAGTTCGGCAGTCTTTACTAAATCAACGAACGCCCCTAGCCAAGGTTCCATTTGCGAGCGCATAGCCACATTCTTGGCTTTACTGCGATAGGTATCTACCGCCGGTTTAATGTCGGTATAAACCTTGCGCACCTTTGTGATTTGTTCTTTCGTGACCTGATTATTCTCCAGAGCACGTTGGAATGAAACCAGAGTATCTTTAACCTCCGCAGATTCTCGTCCTTCCCAAGTAGCTCCCCCACCATACATTCGCCGCAGATGCTGCGAAAGGTCGCGCAAAGCATTTGCTGCATCACTAGCTAGCGGAGAGTTATTATCCAGGTAACTAAAGGAATCCAGCCAAGTCTTATCAGCGTGATCTAGGCTGCGCCACAGATTCCAAGAAAAATCAGCATTCATGAAAATTCCCTGTTTGCTGGGTTCTGACTGCTGCATCGGATTCATAACCAAGCCCTCTAATTGACCAGGTTGAACATTCAGACCAAGGAAATTTTCGTAATTTCCCATATGGAGAGCATCTTTATCGTTATCGGAACAGGGGAAATTCATCCACATAAATGTGGCTCTACCACCGGAATTATTCTTAAATCTGCTGAGGAAATCGCCATCAGCTTTACCCCAAACTCGTCCTCCTGTATTAATTACTTTCACAGTTTCCGGAAGCTGGTTGTACCAAGCTTCCCCTGCTCCCCCGTAATTAACCGGACAGAAAATGATTACCTCTTTTAGACCGGGATATTTAAGCTCACCGTTAGCAGTCTTTTCTTTTTGCAGCTGTTTAACCCAATCAGTGAGGTCTTTAAGCAATCTGATATATAAATCGTTGCCCTGATTTTTGGCATCATCTGCCAGAACTGAAATCTGACGTACCCCCGCATCAATTACTTGCCGATATTTATCCTTCGCTATTTTCAAACCTTGATCATAGTTTCCGCTGGTAATCGGGTTATACATAAAGGGGTGCAGGGCGTAAACAAACCGGGTCTTAGATTCATTACCCGCTTTAGCTAAAGGCGCGATTTTATTATTCAGCTCTTCACTGCTGTAAAGCTCCCGCCATTTCGCGTTGTGTTTCGGATCGTCCTTGGGGGCATAAATATAGGCATTAAGCTTGTAGTAGCCTCCCCATTCCATGAGGTCAATACGGTTTTGGGTGCTCCAGGGATTACCGTAATAGCCTTCAATGAAACCGCGCGTGGGCACATCCGCCCAATCGGTTACGGTGAGGGCGTTTAGAGAGGTTTTCCCATTATCAGACGGTATTTGCTGAAGTATTTGATAAAGAGTAGTTAAACCGTAATACGCCGAATCCGTATCGCGCCCTAAAACTAAAATTTGCGGCGGATTCCCCTCAGTTCCGGGGATTGCAGCTAATAGATAAGAATCAGTTTTTTCAAAAACCGCCGGATCATAATCTAGTTTTCCCGCAGCTTTTAAGGCTGCCACCTGTTTATCAACTACTCCGCCAGAGCCTTTGATTCCAACCAGCACAGCCAGGTTAGCTTTCGTAGATAGCTGTTCCTTAGGCAATCCCACAATCTTTTGCAAGGCCAGCGCATCGTCTAAGCGCCGCGCGGTGTCAGAATCTATACCGTCCTCAACTACCAGGTCTGCCACTCCAGATAGGGAAAGCTTTCCGGTTTGATATGCGACTTTATGCGGGGTGGGATAAATCTGATAGCTGCCGCCTGCCTGCGCCTGACCCTCTTCACTATTAGCAGGTTCTGCATGAGCAGGTATCGCCCAAACCAACATCAGAGCAATTGAAAGCACGGACACTACCAACAATTTGCCTATTTTTAGCTCTCGAAGTCGGAAATAACTCATTAAATGTCCTTTCAAAACGGCATTCATATCAGAGAATGGGCGGGGGTTCGCGCTGTTAAAATCATGCTTCTTCACATAATCAAGCAGCCGAAAGTATGCTCATTAGTTTAGCATCTCCAAGGCGTTAAACGATTAAAACTTTTTCCCTAACCAGGGCGATAGCTGTCCGGTTCCCCAGTTAAATTTGGCTTTAGAGCAGATTTGCCCGCCACACCAGGGTGTAATAAGGCAAAGTCACCCTGCCCGCTAACTGTAAACCCAAATCCCCTAATAAATAGGAACGCAGATTGGCTTGCATATGGGCTTTGCCACCCTGACTGGCTCGCAGAAAGGAAGAACGGGTTTTAGCGAGGGCGAAAAGCGCGGAAACTGGCAGCGTCATTCCCCATTGAAAAAGACTAAGTTCGGGTTGGCTAAACTGTTTTCCCAGTTGGGGAAGTTTATCGGGGTGATGAACATCCCCCGAACGCATCACCCTAGAAAGCCGCTTTACCCAGGGAAAAGACACATTCATTTGGTTATATACAATCACTAACCGTCCGCCGGGTTTAAGTACTTTAGCTGCTGCCGTGCAAGTCGCCTCTTTATCAACCCAGTGCCAACATTGCGCAAAGCACAGCGCATCAAAGGTTCCGGGTGCAAATAATTCGGCCACGTCCTCGGCTTTCCCGGCATATAAGGGAACTTGCGGGAGGACGCGCTGAAACATTTCCCGCATTCCCGCTGCCGGCTCTAGGGCGCTAACCGCTACCCCCTGCGCCAAAAGTAGCCGCGTAAACTTACCGCTACCAGCACCTACATCTAGAACTTGCGGGTTTTTTAGTCCCGCTACAGCCGCCTGAACAGCTGGAAGCGGATAGTTAGGTCGGTAACGTTCATATTCATCACCAGCCAGGGTGTAAGGATTTCCTCCCCCAGCAGCGCCACCCACCCTATTTTTATCGGTAATCGAACCGGGAGACGGACCAAACTTAACCATAGGTATCGCGCGGACCGCGCCCTTTCACCGAACGTGGGCCATGCTTCCAAGAGGGCGCTTTCGGTCCTAAAATAATCAAACGTTTAATCACCACCGAACCGGAATAATCCTCAATTAATCCCATCAGCTGCGGAATTAGATTCCTAAGCTCCGATGCCCAGCGGGTAGAGTCGCAGCGCAACACTACGTCCCCGTCTTTAATGGATTCAATATGTGCGTGTTGCGCGACCTGAACGCCAACTATTTTCGCCCAATCAGCTTTCAGCTTCCCCGCATCTAGCTGAGCGTTTAACCCGAATTGGCGCACATATTTTTTCCAAACCATTCCCAAAGGGCGCGGATCTCGCCGCGACCAGCGCCCTCCGTGACCTCCCTCCGCAAGCCCCGGAGAGGGCTGTAAACCGGCTAGACCGGGGACTTTATCGCGGGCATAGCTATCATTTACCCCTTTAACCTGCCCTAGAGAGATTTCTGCGGAAACTGGCAACGCTTCATCCTTGCCCACAGATTGAGAAGCTATCCCATCCCAGTTACGCCGTCCCCGCAAACGGCGCAGCTCCTCGCTGGACATTCTCACTAGCCCTTTAGAAAAAGCATGTTCCTGGGCGGCGCGAATAGCCTGTTGGGTATAGGTGAGCGCTGGTTCAGGCTGATTTGTGCTCATCAGCTATCCTCAACTGTGCCGGTCAGGTCAGTAGAATCAACCCTGGTCAGCCTCGAATCCGTATTGGAGTGACTCATCTCAGAGTTGTCCATCGCAGTGATGACGCTGCCCTGACCTCCTCGCAAAACCTGGAAAAATTTCCCCTCAATTTCACTGGGTAAATCCTTCCGGTTAGTGGCAGTAATCAATACCTGGTCAGCGCGGTTCATAAAATCCAGCAGCGCAGATCGGCGAGCCGGATCTAGTTCTGCAAACACATCATCGAGAATCAAAATCGGGGTTTTGCCACCTTGACGCAGCAGCTCAAACTGTCCCAGACGTAAAGCCAGGGCAGCGCTCCAAGTCTCTCCGTGAGAAGCAAACCCTTTCACCGGCAGAGTATCTAACATCACCGCCAAATCGTCACGATGCGCACCCGCCAGATTCACCCCTCGACTAAGTTCTTCTTCGCGGCGCGCTGCGAAAGTCTCTTGCAGCGCGCCCGCAACTGCCTGTGGATTGGTCAAATCACTGGGAGGCTCAAAGGAGGGAACATAAGATAACCCCAAAGTTTGGGAAGAGTGTGCGCGATGGGTATTTCCCAAAACCAGCAAATATGCCTGGGCAGCGTGTGGGGATAACGCATTGAGAACCCGCACCCTACCAGCAATTAAACGCCCAGCAACCTGCGATAACTGATTATTCCAAACCTCAAGAGTGGAAAGCTCTAGAGAAAGGTCTGCGCCGCGCCGCTTCTTTTTAGCCGCCTGTTTTAAGAGGGCTCCCCTCTGCCGTAAAATCTTTTGATGCTGAGCGATAGTACCGGCTTCTACCGGCCACATTTGCACCAGTAAATCATCTAGAAATCGACGGCGAACTGCGGGGTCACCTTGTAAAATGTCTAAATCTTCGGGAGAAAACAGGGTAGTAGCAATCAAACCGCGAATATCTTTTAACGGCACTGGAGTTCGCGCCAAACGCCCCCGATTAGCTCTTCCGGAAACAATCTCTAAATCTACTTGGGTTTCCCGCTCCCCTAAATGGGCTTTCACGCGAATAACTGCGCTAGAGGGCGCACTGGTTTCCTCCGGGCTAGGTTGGGATTGCCCGTTTTCTCGACTCAGTAACGCCGCTGATTGAGGCGCAAAGCGCACTAAGGCACTATCGGCATTAATGCGGTGGGAATGGAAGTTGGTCAAATACCCCACGGCCTCCACGAAATTCGTTTTGCCTTGACCGTTAGGACCAAGCAGTATATTTACCCCCGGCGATAACCGGGCTACACAATGATGAAAACTACGGTAATCATCTAAGGCAATATCGGTAATATACATGACCGTGCAATGCCGAGCGAGCGATTTAGGCAGAATAGCGAATCGGCATTAACAGGTAACGGAAATCCGAAGAATCGTCCCCATCAAGTTCTTCTTGCCCAGTAATAACCGCTGGTTTAGTGGGGTGGGTAAATGACATGCGCACATATTCCGTTCCCAAAGCCCCTAAGCCGTCCAGTAAATACTGGGAGTCAAACACAATCATCATCGGCTCATCAGCAATAAAGGTGCAGGTCATTTCTTCATGTGCCTGCGCATCATTGCCCTGACCAGCCTCTAAAGTGAGAGTACCGTCCGCAAAATTCATACGAATCTGGGCGCTGCGATCAGTGACCAAGGACACGCGCTTAATCGCCTGTTCAAGTTCATCACGGCGAATAACCGCTTTAATTGGAGCTTCTTCGGGGAAAAGACTGGCAACCGGCGGGTAATCACCCTCGGTGAGCTGGGAAGTAATTTTGCGTCCTCCCGCCTCTAAAGCCACGATAGCCCCGCCCTCGGCAGAGTTCTCTAAACCTAAATGAATATTTCCCGCACCGGAAAGCGCCTTGGCCATTTCGGAAAGAATCCGCGACTTGACCAGCGCATCTGAAGAGAAATCAGTCTGATTTGGCTGCCAATCCATGACCCGCACGGCCAGGCGGTAACGGTCAGTAGCCATCAAAGTTAGCTGAGTTTTAGAAAGCTCCATCCGCACGGTTGCCAGTAACGGCAGGGATTCATCAGAGGAGGCGGCGCGAGAAACCTGACCCACCGCTCGGGCAAACTCTATGGAATCAATTTCGCCAATCGCCTCGGGAATTTGTGGTAGTGCCGGATAATCATCGAGGGGCATTACTGCCAGTTGGAAGCTGGAAGCTCCACAGGAAATACTGACTTTGCCCCCCTCCATCTCTACGGTTACCGGTTTCTTCGGTAACTGTTTACAAATGTTAGCCACCATTTTGCCGGAAACCAGGACTTCGCCCTCGGACTCCACATCGGCTTCAAACTGGTTACGGGAAGAAACCTCATAGTCGAAACTGGAAAGAGTTACGATACCGGCCTTGGCGCTCATCCACACCCCGCCGAGTACTGCCACTGCCGGACGTGCCGGCAAAGTACGCGCGGTCCAACTGATAGCGTCCTCAAAAACATCACGCTCGGCTACGAACTTCACTGCGCTGCCCCTTTTATCCTCTTTACCATGGTTTATGGCGCAAAATCTGCACAACCCAGCCGGTGATAACCGAGCTGAATCATTTTGTTTCAGTCTCCCATTATAGGGTTTTGCTACTCGATTAGCACTAAAGTACTTAAAACTGGGGATAACTCGCCGATTTTCCCCTCGGACCGGGCTTTTTATAACTCTAGTTACCGGCTTATCGGCAAGGTTTAGCCTCCTAGTTTCAACCTGGGGGTGGAAGCAATCAGTTCGCGGGTGTAATCATGACGGGGAGCGGAAAGAACCTGCTCGACTGCGCCCTCTTCAATGATTTTGCCCTGACGCATCACTATTACCCGCTGGCAAATATGTCTCACTACCGCCAGGTCATGACTGACAAACAGCAAAGTGAGGTTATCTAGTGCTGCCACCTGCATAATCAGGTTCAAAATTTGGGCACGAACCGACACATCTAAGGCCGAAACAGCTTCATCCGCCATTAACACTTCCGGACGGGCAGATAGGGCGCGCGCTAGAGCTATCCGTTGGCGCTGTCCTCCCGAAAACTGATGGGGATATTTACGCGCGTCCTCGCTACTTAAACCTACTTCCGCGAGCACTTCCTCTAAACGAGAGTGAATATCGCTGGGTACTCCTTCCCGCCCGCGCACCCAGGGAGAACGCAGCGGTTCGGTAATAATTTTGCCCACCTGCATCCTGGGGTCTAAAGAACTGAGCGGATCTTGGAACACGATTTGCACCCGGGAACGCAAGTTACCTAGCTGTTTTTCCTTTAATCCCGTAATCTTTTGCCCACCGAACCAGATTTGACCACTACTAGGACGAGATAGGGCGCACAGCATCCTGATTAAAGTAGATTTCCCACTCCCAGATTCCCCCACGATTCCCAGGCGTTCTCCCGCGTTAATCTCTAGATTTACGCCATCGACTGCACGCACCTGAGCGCCAGAGCGCGGATAGATTTTGACTAAATCCCGAGCGCGGTAAATCGGTTCTTCACTCATTTAGCCCCTGCTCCCTCTCAAAAAATCAGCTAATACCGGTAACGGTTGCCCGGGGCGAACCGAGCCGATATTGGCGGTAGCCATTAGACCGCGAGTGTAGGGGTGTTTAGGGTGTTCTAGCACCTCACGCAGGGAGCCGCGTTCAATGATTTCCCCTTGATACATAACCAATAGCTGCTCACAAATTTGGCTAACTACCGCCAGGTCATGGCTGATAAACAGACAGGCAGAGCCGGTACGAGACAGTTCTTTATCTAATAATCGCAGCACTTTCGCCTGCACAGTCACATCTAGAGCGGTAGTGGGTTCATCACAAATCAGCAGTTGAGGGGCATTTATTAGCGACATTGCTAGCATTACACGTTGGCGTTGCCCTCCAGACAGCTGGTGAGGGAAAGCGTTGGCACTGTTAGCTGGCTCTGGTAAACCTACCCGCTCCAGCATTTTTATGACTTTTTCACGTTTTTCCTGCTGGTCGCGTTGATGCAGGGTTAAAACCTCTGCCACCTGTTTACCCACCCGCATCGTGGGGTCGAGGGCGCTCATCGGCTCTTGGAAAACCATCCCGATTTCCGACCCTCTCAGCTGCGACATTTCCCTATCTGTCAGCGATAATAGCTCTTGTCCAGCCAGGGAAATAGAACCGGTAACTTTCGCGTCCTCACCGAGTAAACCCATTAGTGCTAGTGCGGTCACCGATTTACCGGAACCAGATTCTCCAATCAGCCCCACCCGCGCCCCAGTGAGGATTTCAAAACTGATTCCTTTAACTACCGGGCGGTCACGAAAAGAAACCTGCAGGTTGTCTACTTTTAGTCCCGTTTTTTGTCCCGTCATTGTCGCTCCCTTAGCTGCGGATCTAGCACTTCACGCAGCCCATCACCTAAAAGGTTGAATCCTAAAACCGTCAGGGCGATACAAAGCGCTGGAAATAGCGCTAACTGCGGGGTAACCAACAGTGATTTTTGCGCCTCAAATAGCATTAAGCCCCAGGTGGGAGTATCTGGGCGGGTCCCTAATCCCAAATAAGATAGGGCGGCCTCTGCCAAAATCGCGAGCGCGAAACTCACCGATGCCTGCACTATTATCGTCGGCATGATATTGGGAAGTACATGGGTGAAGGTCGAGCGATACCGGGGGGTACCCGATGCTCTAGCCGCCACCATATAGTCCTGCGACATTACCCCCAAGGTAGCTGCCCGCACGTTACGGGCAAAAGCGGGAATTGAGGCAATCCCAATCGCCACCATTGCGGTCCAGGTAGACCCGGATCCGCGCGCCGCCGCCAGTAAAATCGCCAGCAGCAGGGCGGGGAAAGCGTAAAGAATATCGAGGGCGCGCCCGATTATTTTCTCTGGCCATCCTCCGCGTTGAGCAGCATAAATCCCCAAAGGAACCCCGATAAAGGCTCCAATACTGACGGAAACTATCCCCACCAGTAGGCAGATTCCAGCCCCGGAGAGGATTCTCGAAAACACGTCCCGACCAAAGTCATCGGTTCCGAAAATATGGGAGGACGAGGGCGCACTTAAACGCTGCTCACTAACTTCCGTAGGATCGAAGGGCAGGTAAAGGAACGAGACTATCCCCATCAGCACTATCAGGGTTACTAAAACTATCCCTATCAATAAGCTGGGGTGACGAAGAAGCATTTTAGATTTACTCACTACTCCACCCCCTGCCGGATTCTCGGGTCAAGCAGACGATAAATCACATCTACCAGCGCATTAATCACCAGTACCGCAGATACCAGTATCATCACTACCGCTTGCACGACGGTTAAGTCCCTCTGGGAAACTGCCGAAATCAGGTAGGTACCTAAACCGGGAATCGCGAACACCTGCTCCACCACTATCGCCCCTACCAGCAGGGTGGATAGTTGTAATCCCAGAACCGTGATTACCTGTAACGATGCATTTCGCAGCCCATGACGCATCAGCGCCGCCCAGTAACGCCAACCAATCGCCCTCGCCGTGCGGAAATAGTCCTGCTTTATTACTTCGATAAAAGCCGAACGGGTGTAGCGGGTTAGTACCGCTCCCTGCACAATCGCTATCGATAGTACCGGTAAGACCAGGTAGTGAGCCCATTGCACGGGATTATCGCGAAAAGGAACATAACCGTTCGCCGGAAAAACCTGAAGTTTGACCGCAAACACAATGGTTAGCACCATTCCTGCCAGAAAAGCGGGGACTGCCATTCCCAGCTGGCTTAACACCGAAACCATGATTCCTGATTTGCGTCCTCTGCGTAGGGCTCCAATCATTCCCAGGGGAATAGCGAGCAAGAGGGCGAGAATCATCCCGGTGAACACTAAAGAAAAGGTGGCTTCTAGGCGGTGGGGAAGTTGCTCAGAAATTGCTTGCCCAGTAAAAATAGAGGTACCGAAATCTAGATGTATCATCCCGGATAACCAGCTGAAATAACGCATAATTAGTGGCTGATCTAAGCCCATAGCTGCCCGCAGTTGCGCTACCGAACCGGGGTCAGCATTTGCCCCTAAAATCACGCCGGTAACGTCGCCGGGCAGCAGATTTATCAGCAAGAACACCACTAAAGAAGCGACTATTAGACTAACTAATAAGGTCGCTAGCTTTCTGAGGATATTTCTTGCTGTTGCGTTCATCTCAGCTCTGGTAGCTGATGGAGGATAAATCGAAAGACAACCCCGTAACGTTCGCAGCCAAACCGGAAATATCTGCCTTGGTCACAATCAGGTTTGGCAGCAGCCACAAGAATGAAGCGGCAGCGTCATCAGAAAGCATCTTCGCTGCCTGTTTCATATATTTGACCTGTTCTTCGGAGGATCCTTGATCGGCCTTTTGATAAAGCTCGCGGAAAGCGGCGGAATCGTAATGCCAGTAATATTCGGTGTTGGTAAAGCGGGAAATATCGCGCGGTTCCAGGTGAGAAACAATGGTCAGGTCATAGTTAGATTTGACCATCACTTCATCAATCCAACGCGCCGGGAACTCTAGCTGCTCAATCTCTAGGGTAATCCCCACTTTGGACAGCTGACTCTTGATATGAGTGGCAGCACCCGAAGCATAAGGCAAGGTAGGAATCCGCATTTTTAGGGTTAGCCCCTGGCCATACCCCGCCTCTGCCAGCAGTTTCTTCGCTTTTTCTAAATCGAGGGTATATGCAGCGGAAAGGTCTTCGTACCAAGGGTCGGTGGGGGGAACCATTGAGCCAATCAGTAGACCTTTTCCTGCCCATACCGCGTCCCGTACCGCTTTGCGGTCAAGCGCGTAGTTTATGGCTTGGCGTACCCGTTTATCTTTGAGGGCTGCCCGCTGTTGGTTCATGCCCATCACTACTTCACCGTTAGTGTTTCCCTCTAGCACTTTAAACCGCGAGTCGCCAGTGAATTTATCGAGAGCCTGGGGGGCAGCCAAGTTAGAAATAATATCGAGCGAACCAGACAGCATCGCGGTATTCATAGCGTTGGGGTCAGAATAATAGCGGAAAGTAGCGCCTTTAACCTTGGGTTTTTCTCCCCAATACTTTTGGTTAGTGGCTAATTGGATTTCTTCCCCCTGTCGCCACTCTTTCAGGGTATAAGGACCAGAACCAGCCGGTTTAGTTGCCAACTCGCCCTTATCAAGAGCCTGCGGGTCATAAATAATCCCGGCGGTGGAACTCAGGTAATATAGCCACGCATTCGAGGGGTGGGAAAGCTCAAACTGGACTTTATTTCCCCCCAAATCTTTAACCGCTTTCAGGGCTTCCATCTCTTGCTTGCGGGTGGGGCTGACAGTTTTATCGTTAAGGAGATAATTGAAAGTTTTCGCGACCGCTGCCCCATTGACGGGAGCACCGGAAGCAAACTTGGCGTCCTTCAAAGTAAACGTATAGGTCTTTCGGTCCGGTGAAACCTCGTAGCTCTTCGCTAACAGCGGCACCAGCTCGCCCTTACCATCCACCCGCAGCAACGTTTCATATACGTTATAGAGCAGCGCATAGGTAATCGCCGCCGCATCATTATGGGAAGGATCTAGGGTGGAGGGCGTGGCATGAACCCCGATAGTTAGTACCCGCTCTGAATTATTGGTTGCAGAATTGGTGCCAGCACATCCGGTTAGCACCAGACCGGCCGCCGCTAGACAAGCCAAAAGACGCTTACGCAAGGATCTCCCCTTTGTCGGTCATGGTCATAATCGCTTCAATCATAGTCGCTTAGCTGCCAGTGACTAATCCGGTATTCATATCTCTCCATCAATTTGACTCCTAAACTCGCCTTGAGTCTTAGCTTTGGCATACCAGCAGGCCCGGATTGAGCGCTTTCTTTTTCGATAGCTGCTAGTTTTACGCCCAGCGCTTATGCTAGTCTGGTCTAACCGCTGTTTTCTCCCCTGAGGGTCTGGCGTAAGGACGCGTAAGACCAGCGGGACAAGACAGTAAAAATAGATAACGACTCGCAAAATACCGCCGGTTGGAAATCTAGACAAATACAACTGATTAATGCTCGCGAAACCCGTTATTGGACTGAATAACGCTACCTATCAAGGACGGACACTGTGACAAAGCTGATACGCTCACGCTGGATTTGTTCTATTTTAACTTTTAGTCTCGCTTTTATTTCCCTGCTGGCTATCCCGCAGCCCGCAATGGCTGCCGATAACGAATACTTAAATGTTTCTTTTGGAGGTACGTTCACCCCTCAAAAGGGCTACACCACCGGCGGGGAGGAAATCGTCAGTGGAGGTAGTATTACCTGGCAGGGCGATAATGAACCCAGCAAAATCGAGGGCGGCGGGGTAAAGCTTAACGGCAACGGCTCGGGCATTACTTACAGGGCGAAAGATAGTTTTGGAACTACCAGTGTCGATAAAGGTTTCCTTGCCGAGCTCGAATATCTCAATAACGCTGCCCCTAAAGAACTCGACACCCTTTTCTCAGCTATGGGAAACATTTCGGTTCGGGTTGAAAAAGGCAAGCTAGTCTATGGTTTATCAGTTAAAACCGCTAATGGAACCTGGAAAGACTATAAGCAGAGCGTTAATCTGCCCAAGACTAACAGCAAACATATTGTTCAACTTAAATACGAGGCAGAACCGGCAGCTACTTTGAGTATCTGGGTTGATGGGGTAAAAGGTCCTGTAGCCCGGGCAGCCAATGGGGAAAAGGCAGCAGTTTCGACCGGGAAAGAAAAATCTTTCGGTATCGGTTATGAAATCAATCCAGGTGCCCAAACTACCCGCAGTTTTGTCGGGAATTTCTATCGTGCCCGGATCGCGCAACCATCCGCACCCTGGAAGTTCTTGAACCTGTCCCAGTTATTGCATCTTGATTTTCTGGGCAGTCTAAATGGAGCTAACTATGGGGCTGCCAACGGCGAAGATTTGCAAGGAACATTGTCAGCTCGTACCCCAGCTCCTCAAATCAAAGATTCCAACGCCACATTCAGTGGTAACACTTCGGGACTGGATTTCATGCCAACCGATTTTTCCTTAGGCTCTGACAAGGTGACCACCGGTTTAGTGGCAGAGGTTCGTTTCAACCCCAGCGAAACTGGAGGAATGCAAACTTTGTTTAGCGCTGGTGGAAACATCTTTTTACGATACAACGAAGCTGGTCAGCTAGAGTTTGGGGTCTCTTATCAAGAAAATGGTAACTGGACGGACAAGAAAATCACCGTTAGCGCCCCTAAGGGACAAACCCACGTGGTCTCGGTCGCCTATATTCCTCAAGGCAACAAATCCGCCCTCTATATGCGCCTAGATGGTCAAGATTTAGAAAAAGTAACGGTTAACGGATTAGCCGCGCTAGAGAATTCAATCGCAAATAAGGTTGGTTTCGCCGGGGATGTACACCCGAAAGCAACTAATCGTGGTTATAAAGGCTCTTTCGATGAAATCCGGTTTGCAAAGGCAGATACCAGTTTTACCCCGAAAGATTTCCGGCTCACCTATGTGGCAGAGCACTGCGATACCTCAAACATAAAACCAGCTAACAGCCTAGATGTTGCCGCTAACGAATGTGCAGATTCAATAAAGGCAAAGCTTTCTGCCCTGCGCCCCACAGAAAAGCAGGCAGACTATTTAGACTGGGGGCAGATTGGTTTTGTTCACTTCGGCATTAACACCTTTACCGGTAACAGCTGGGGACATGGGGATGAAGCTCCAGCGCTCATCAACGCCAAGAACATAGACACTGACCAGTGGGCAAAAACCTTTGCCGATGCCGGTTTCAAAATGATAATGGTTACCGTCAAACATCATGATGGTTTCGAGCTATTCGATTCTCGCTATAACAGCGAACATGACTGGCCAAGTACCACTACCGCTAAAAATGGGGGCCCTAAAGATTTATTCGCTGAGATTGTTAAGTCAGCGCGTAAACATGGACTCAAGGTTGGCGTTTACTATTCTCCTGCCGATTCCTATATGGAAAAGAAAGGCGTGTGGGGTAATGGTTCCGCTAAAACCGAACGCACTATTCCGACTCTGGTTGCCAATGATGACCGTGCTGAACGGGTTGCTTCCGGAAAACTTCCAACTTACAAGTATGAAGCTACCCAATACGGCGAATATATGCTTAACCAACTATATGAGCTGCTAACTGACTATGGAACTATTGATGAAGTCTGGTTTGACGGAGCTCAAGGAAACACTTCTTCTACCGAATTCTATGACTACAACGCATTCTATGACCTGATTGGAAAGCTACAGCCGAATGCGATTCAAGCTAACGCAGCTCCAGATGCTCGTTGGATTGGCAACGAAGATGGTTGGGCACGCACCACTGAATGGAACCCCCAGGCCGTCGGCTTCGATCAGCATGGAAGAATTACTCTCTATCCGGCACAAACTGCCCGCGATGGGGTACTGGGTTCAACAAACTCGGTGATTGAGGGTATTCGTAAAGGTTCAGCTACCCAGCTTCATTGGTATCCAGGTGAAGTTGATGCCCGGAACGGACGGGAATGGTTCAACAACTCGGGTAAGAAAGGTCCTAATACCCCGAAACCGGTCAGTGAGCTTGTAAAGTTCTATGAGCAGTCCACTGGGCGTAACTCGCAGTTCCTACTGAATATGCCTCCTTTCACCGATGGGAAAATGCCACAGGCTGATGTAGAAATTATGCGTGGATACCGTGAGGAACTGTTAAGGCGTTATGGCAGAGACCTTGCTTTAGGTAAGGCAGCTACCGTAGCCTCCTCTAGCAGCACTGCCGCTAAACCTGCTCCCCTACTGACGGACGGATCGAAGATTTCTTCGGACGAAAACGCCGGTAATACCCCTATCTACACGGTTAATCTTGGGAAAGACACCAAGGTTGATGCCGTGATTTTGGGCGAGGACGCACGTTCGGCAGGCCAACAGGTTGAACACTTTAAGGTGCAGGGACGCAGTGGTGAGGGCGCGTGGCGAGATCTCACCTCCGGTACCACGATTGGACAGCAGCGTAATCTGCGGTTTGCCGAGACTACCGTTAGCGAGATTCGGGTAGTAGTAGACCGCTCTCGTGGTCCGGTACGCCTGACCCGCCTTGAGGTTTATCATGTGGAATCAGAGATTCAGCCTGATGCACGCGCCTATTTTATTGATCCTAGCGCCCCTAAAGCTGGTGACGGATTAAGCGCTGATTCGCCTATGACCTCAATTGAGCAGCTGCATGATGTATCCCTGGTTCCCGGTTCAGTAATTTTGGTGAAAAATGGAACTAAATTGACCGGTGATTTTGCCGTCTTTGGATACGGAAATGTAGATAATCCGATTACGGTTACTACTTACGGTAAAGGTTCTGCTCCTAGCGTTGCTTTTAAGGACGTAAAAGCCACTACGCTGGCAGGAGCGCTTACGGAACTTGGAAAAGATAAAGCCGGTTGGGTTTTCCAGCCTACGGTCGATAAAGTTCCGTCTTTACGCAGCTATGTACCGCAAGAAGAGATGCGGGTAGTTAAGCAGTCTTCCCAAAACAGCGGAGACGGGGAAGTTTCTAATCTGCTTGATGGCAGCTTTGACACGATTTGGCATTCACAATGGAGTCCCACTACCGCGAAAGGACCTCATTGGGTGGTGCTTGATTTGGGTAAGAAATACGACGACTTGAAGTATTTGGATTATCTTCCCCGTCAAAAAGGCACTAATGGGGTTGCGAAGGAATACAAGGTGTGGGTTTCTGATTCCGCCGATGATTTCAGTAATCCTCCTTTGACTGGTACTTTAAAGAATCTGCCCTACACTCAACGGATTTCTTTGGTTAATTCTTCCGAGCAGGGAGAGGGCGAATCTCAGAGGGCTTCTGGTCGCTTTATTAAGTTCCAGATTGATTCGGATTATTCTGGTCAAGGTTTCGGTTCGGCATCTGAACTCAATGTTGAACGAGAAGCGGTTGCACCGAAAGTTCCCGACACTGTGATTGACCCGACCGAGCCTACAGATCCCACCGACCCGACTGAGCCGGAGCAACCAAGCAATCCGGAAAAACCGGGAGATTCTGATAAACCTCAAAATCCGGGAACTTCCGAAAAGCCGGGCACTTCTAGCAAACCTGGAACTGGAAACCAGGTGGCAAATCCCGGCACAACGCAAAACAATAAAGCTAAGCCGCGTAAACAAAGCCGTAATAACCAGCTAGAAAAGACCGGTGCAGGCGTCACCATAATCTTCCTAACCTCATTAGGACTGATTAGCGCGGGAGGAGTTCTAGTTTTAACCAAGCGCCGAAAAGGATAGCGCTAGGAAGTTCATTTCCCACGCAATCTAAGTAAGTGCGCCCCGCCCCTCTGGCTCTAGCCTGAGGGGCGGGGCAAAGCTTTATCGGAATGACCCACGGGGCATGGTTGATATTGCCCAGCTACTTGGAATCAGTAAAGGCAGGGTTAGCCAAATCGCCAAACAGTAGTAACTAACTTTGGGATATTAACCCCGCTTTTACGACCCCCATCCTCACTCAACACAATAGATTAATCCCCAAAATACGCTGTTTGCGTTAAACTACCTTCCTTGCTAGCTGCGGGAAAGCTACTTAGGAACAGGTTTTTGTTTAGTCTCTTTTTTTATCTAGTTTAGTGAACTATACTTATAGCGTGAGGCGGGATAAACTAATCAAAGAGCTCCGAAAAATTGCGAAAGCGCAAAACGCGGCTCTGCAAATAAAAGAGGGTGGGAATCACACCAAAGTAAAAATCGCCGACCACACCCTAATCGTCCCGCGTCACCGTGAAATAAACGAAAACACGGCAAAAGGTATCCTTAAAGACGCGCAGAAAGGACAAAGACAATGAACATTGACTGCAAGGCTACGCGCTCTGGAAAATGGTGGGCAGTAGAAGTCCCTGTAGGTGATCGAACCTTTTATACTCAAGGCCGCGACCTTAAGGAAGCCCGTTTTATGGCGGAAGATATTCTAAAGATGTGCGCCGAAGATCAAGATTTACCCACGCCAATCTCCCTTAGCGCCAATATCTGCCCTCAAATCGAATATGCTGCCCAAGTCGAGCAGTATCAAAGCCAGCGTTCAGAAGTAGATAAGATTCAGAAAAAACTAAAGCAAGCTCAAAAGAGTTTGGTAGATACCATGAGGGCTCAAGGTATCAAAATGGTTGATATTGCCCAGCTACTTGGAATCAGTAAAGGCAGGGTTAGCCAAATCGCCAAACAGTAGTGACTAACTTTGGGGTATTCGGCCACTCGCCTACGACCCCATCCTCACTCACACTAAGAGGGAGAAAAACTTTCGTTTCTCTCCCTCTTGTGCTCGTTCGTCGGGGTGACAGTGTGTGGTTTCAGGAGATGTGTCCGTTTTTCTTGGGGTTGGGGTTTTAAGATCTTTCAGGACTTGTGTCCGCTTGTAATAAGGAAAAACTCTTTTAATGTCCCAGGTCATTTGTCCGAAAACCTGTAATCTCAAGCATGTCATATTCAAAGAATCGTGCCATTGTCCTTGCGGTGACGGAAGGAGCAATGACCACCAGCCAAGCCGCCACACACTTCGACACCTCCCCACGCCACATCCGCCGCCTTTTAGCCCAATACCGACAACACGGATTAAAAGGCCTAGAACCCAAATCAGGAAAACCCCACCACAACCCCAACGCAACAAATCAACAAACCATTAACCAAATCATCAAACTACGCCACAAACTACAAAACGAAGGACTAGACAACGGACCCCAATCAATCTGGAACCACCTACCAAACGAAAACCGTCCCTCACCAACCACCATCTGGCGCATCCTAAAAAGAGCCAACCTAATAACACCCCAACCCCAAAAACGACCCAAAAACTCCTACCACCGATTCCAAGCAGATCTACCCAACCAAACTTGGCAATCAGACTTCACCCACGTCCAACTAAAAAACGGCACCGACACAGAAGTAATCACCTGGCTAGACGACCACTCCCGCTACCTCCTACACGTAAGCGCCCACCCCCACATCACCTGCCAAACCGTAGTCCAAACCTTCACCCAAACCGCCAAAATCCACGACCTACCAGCCTCAACCCTCACAGACAACGGAATGGTCTACACCACCCGACTAGCAAGAGGAAACAACACCCGCAACAACCAACCCAACGCCTTCGAACAACTACTAGACGAACTAAACATCACCCAAAAAAACGGAGCCCCAGCACACCCCACCACCCAAGGAAAAATCGAACGCTACCACCAAACCCTCAAAAAATGGCTCAACGCCCAACCACCAGCAACCAACCTCAACGACCTAAACACACTCCTAAAAGACTTCCAACACATCTACAACACCAAACGCCCCCACAGAGCACTCAACAGAAAAACACCCAACCAGGCCTACCACAACAAACCAAAAGCACACCCCACAATCACCATCAACAAAAACGACTGGCGCGTACGACTAGACACCGTAGACCAAAGCGGCACCATAACCCTCAGATACCACGGAAAACTCACCCACCTAGGCATCGGACGCGCCCACAAAAACAACCCCGTAATCGCCCTAATACACGGACCACACACCATAATCATCAACAAAAACACCGGGGAAATCATCGCCGAACACACCATCAACCCCAACAAAACCTACCAACCAAAAAACGGACAAATGTCCTGAAACACCCCAAACCCAAAACGGACAAATGACCCGAAACACCCACCCCAAAAACCCAAAAAATCCCGCGACATATGCGGACATATGTCGCGGGACATCACATTCGTCGGGGCGACAGGATTTGAACCTGCGACCTCTTCGTCCCGAACGAAGCGCGCTACCAAACTGCGCCACACCCCGAGCAACTTAAACATTGTAGGCATACGCTCGGTAAATCCAAAAATTAGCCGCCCGGTTTTCAACAGATTTCACATATAAACAGCACCGCACACCCAAAAAACCTGGGTCGTCCTCAAAAAGGAATCAAAACAGCCAGACCCCAATCCCCAATCCCACTACCGCTGCCAGCAAAGACGCCCCCCAAACTAGCACCAGCACCCCGCAAGCACGAAGCCACTTTCCCCGCTGCGCAAGCGAAAAAACATCAAAGACAAAAGTTGAAAAAGTAGAAAACCCGCCCAGGAAACCAGTAACCATCAGGACGAAAAGACTAGCTCCTGCCTCAAAATGTCCGGTAACAACCCCCGACAATACAAATCCGCCCAGAAAACAAGAAACCACGTTCACCAGGGCAATCCCGCCGTAAGAATACCGTTTTTCGGGCTTCCTCCACGTCAAATCAATTCCCCAACGACAAAGCGCACCTATGCCGCCGCTAACCCCGACTAAAATCGCGAAACCAAAACTACTCACAACGCCGCTTCTTACCGTCCAGATTGGAGCATTTAGCAGGAAGGTATTTTCCGGCTAACCGAGAGCCCAAGTCCACACACAGCACCCCTACTACCAGCAGGATTAAACCTAATATCGATGTGAAACAAAACCTTCCACCCATTGCCCACAAATCGCTATTCGCAAAACTTAGCTCACCACTTACCGCCGCAATCCCCAAAGCAGAAAAAGTAGTGAAAGCACCCAAAAATCCAGTGGTTATTCCCAGTTTTATAGGAAGTGTCAAACGGTTTACACGAGTGCCAGCCCTATCAGCAGAGGTCTTAAAATACCCCAACAGGAAAGCACCCAAAAGATTAACCGAAATCACCCCGAAAGTCAGCGATGACCAGGTGAAATAATTATTTGAAAACGTAAGCGTAACCCTGTCTATCCCCCAGCGTGTTAAAGTACCTGCTATCCCTCCAATAAAGATACAAATCCCACAAAAAAAGGCACTCCGCCAAGTATTGAAATCAGCAGATTTAGGCTTCAGCGGCATTTTCTTCCCTCGCCACTAATCCTCACAAATAATGTCACTATCGGGTAGTTTTCCGCCCACCAGATAATTATCTACCGCCTGTTGAACACAATCAGAACCCATCCCATAGGCAGTGTGAGAATAAGACTTCCATTTCACCAGACGCGACCCATCCAACTGTTGATGAACCGACTGAGCCATCGCAAAAGGAGTAGCCGGATCATTAGTATTACCAACCAACAAAATCGGTTGCGCGCCCTCTACCATAATTCTTTGACGACTAGCCTTAGACGGCCACGGCCAAGCCTGGAGTGCATATTCCCCATAAGCCATAGAAGAACCCATAATTGGGAAGCTATTTATTATCTGGTCACCGCGAGCATCCCATTCTTTTTTATCTCCCTGCACCGGATAATCCGCCCCGTTAATCGCGATAAACGCATCCTGAGAATTATTTCTATATTTCCCATCTACACCCCGCTCGTTAAATAAATCCGAGACTTTAAGCAGCGGCGCGCCATCCCCATTAAAGGCTGATTTCAGATTCTCTAAGAGCGCGGGATACAGATTCTCGTAATAGAGCATCCCGACCACTGCCCCTAGAGCTAAAGCCCCATTCACGGGGCGCGCCCTATCTCCACTTTCAATCGGAGAAGCATCGGCGTCTAAAAAGAACTGTTTCAACCGTTTAAGCCCGGCCTGTTTGCTAGCCCAAGGACATTCTTTACCCTCGGATACACACCAGGAAGCAAAATTAGCGAATGCGTCCTCGAAACCTTTCGCTTGAGCCAAAGAAACCTGCCCGTAAGAGTAGGAACCATCTAGCACTCCGTCCAAAACCAGGCGCCCAACATTTTTAGGAAATAGCTGCGCATAGGTGGTTCCCAAGAAAGAACCATAAGAATATCCCAGGTAGGAGAGTTTTTTGTCTCCTAGCACTGCCCGCATGATGTCTAAATCCCGAGCAGCCGACCGAGTATCCAAATACTTTGCGAAATCGCCATTTTTTGCTCGGCATTGCTCAGCGAACTCTTTCATTTGCGCAACTGAACGTTCCCGACCGGCAACAGTAGCCAGATTAATGCTTTCAGCCAAGGATTCATCCTTTTGCGCATCCGTGGTACATTCCAGCGGGTGAGAGCGTCCCACTCCCCTAGGGTCAAATCCCACCACATCAAAGGCGGAAAAAACCGCTCTAGAAAAGGTTTCTTGGCTGTTCTTCAGCAGATTAACCCCGGAGCCTCCCGGACCACCAGGGTTAATAAATAAACTCCCCAAGCGTTTCCCGCTGGCTGCTCGGCGTGCCAGCTGTAACTCGATAGTGTCACCTTGCGGTTTTTCGTAATCTAGCGGCACCTTTACTTTTGCGCATTGATAGTTCTTGAAATCTGTTTCGCTACAGCCAGTCCAAGCAGCTTTTTGTCGATAGAAATCTTCAAGCCCCGCAGGAATCGGGCTATCGTCTCCCTGTAAAGGATTGGTTTGCGAGGACGAGCTGGGGGTAACTCTTGGTTGCGTACCTATCCCAATAGAGCAGCCCGCCGTCATACACACCGCAAATACGCTGGCGAGCAGCGCAAACATTTTTTGTTTACCCATAAACTTACTGCCTTAAATCCATCATCATTGCTTCCATGGTGAGCAGGGGAGTCACGTTTGCCGCCAGGCGACGCCTCGCGGTGCGGATTGCATCTAGTCTGCGCAAGGTACGCTGCGGGGTAGAACCTTGTGCCACGGAGTCAATAGTTTGCGACAAATCCACGTTAATCAAGGGTACTTTCGCGCCGCTTTGCAGCAGATACACATCCCGATAAAACCCCAGAAGATTCAGTAATACCCGGTCAAGACTGTCGCGCACATACCGGGTGGCGCGGCGTTTTTGATCTGCTTTTAACGCAGTTTCTTGGGCTTTTAAGGCAGGTGGCAGTCGTGACCCCTCTTGTCCGTACCCTAGGGAGCGATGCAATTCGTCAAGTTCAGCCTGATCTTTTTTAGCTGCCCGCTCACTGGCATCGGTTTTTGCCGCCTCCACCAGTTTTTGTGCTAATAATACTGCCTGAGCAACACTGCTGGTAGTGACGGCAGAAAGTAAAATATCGTGGCGACGTGCAAGTTCTGTTTCATCACGAACCAGTGATTTTGCGACCCCGATATGGCATTGAGAAAGCGCCGCCGCGCGGCGAGCAGTTACCGGATCCGCCCCCTCCTTTTCCACTAATAGCTCTGCCACCTGCGACACTGGTGGGGTAACTAAAGCAACATGGCGGCAGCGCGAACGAATGGTAGGTAACACGTCGCCAGGTTGAGTGGTACAAAGCAACCACACCGTGCGCGGTGGTGGCTCCTCTATTGCTTTCAGCAGCAAATTAGAGGTGCGCTCTACCATTCGATCTGCGTCCTCCAGCAAAATAACCCGCCATTTTCCTCCAGCGGGAGCTTGCTGCGCCAAGGTGACCAGGGAAGCTATCTCCTCCATTTTTATAATCAGTCGCTCAGTGGTAACCACTTTCACGTCTGGATGGGTATTTTTGAGGACGCGCTGACATTCAGGGCAACAGCCACACCCTGGTATTTGCGAATCTTCGCATTGCAGCGCTGCCGCAAAAGCAAGCGCCGCCACCGAACGCCCCGCACCGGGCGGGCCGGTAATTAGCCAGGCTTGCGACATTTTCCTGGCTAGCGAACCGCTGTCGCCTCCATCTTTATCGGTTTGTCTTAGCTCGCGCGCCGAAACGGCTGCCGCCTGGAAAATCCCGACCGCTCCCTTTTGACCAACAATGTCCTCCCAAACGCTCATAACTGCCGCAACCCTAAGTTACTATCAGCACTCACCGAGGTGTCCTGGCCATCACCGGCAGCGCCTGAGAATACCGCACCCGCATCGCCAGTCAGCACCCCACTACCCTGACCAGCAGTTTTTCCTCCAGTCGTCCGTTTGGCAAATGCCGCACTGACTAAATCCAAAACTTGCTGATGGATTTTAGCTATCCCACCGGTAGCGTCTAGCACTTTTATTCGCTGCTTATCACGCGCAGCTATCTGCAAGAATGCTTGCCGCACTGCTTGATGAAAATCCAGAGGAGCCGCTTCCATTCGATCGGGATTTCCCAAACTGCGCGCCCTTAAAACCTGCGGATCCCCATCAAGTAAAATGGTCAGGTCAGGAAGCAGATTACCGGTTGCCCACAGGGAGATTTCTTCAATTTTTTCTAATCCTAAACCTCGTCCTATTCCCTGATAGGCGAGTGAAGAATCCAGGTAGCGATCAGAAACTACCACTTCGCCCGCGAGCAGATGCGGTTTGATTATCGTCTGTGCGTGCCAAGCCCGGTCGGCGGCATATAGCAGCGCCTCGGTGTGGGGGTCAAGGTCTTCACCGTGCATGACTTCGCGGCGTAACCTTTGCCCCAGGCTGGTTCCTCCGGGTTCAAGGGTGCTTATCGCTGCTGCTCCGCGCGCCACCAACGCCTGCATCAGCAGTTTTACTTGGGTTGATTTCCCGGTATAGTCTCCTCCTTCAAAGGAGATAAAGAAACCTGGATAGGGCGTGGCGGCATTCATGTGTTTAGCTTACCGAACTTATCTGGATTGGCGCTGCGATAGTTGTGGGAGACGGTATCTGAAAACCGGTGGCGGCTTTCCGCTCCTGTAATCAACGCCAATCTGGTGAACAGCGGCAATCTTTTTCTCGAAAAGGCTCTGTTAATCGGAAAGGCTGTTCCACCAGTCCAGCAGACGTTCGCGCGCCGACTCTTTGCCAATCTCTCCCTCTTCTAGACGCAAGTTCAACAGGTATTTATAGGCTTTCCCCACCTCTGGGCCTGGTTTTATCTGCAAAAGCTGCATGATTTCTTCCCCATCTAGTTCGGGGCGAATCCGGGATAGTTCTTCTTTTTCTGCCAGCTGGGCGATACGTTTTTCGAGGTCATCATAGGCGTGTTCTAGTCTGGCGGCGCGGCGCCGATTCCGGGTAGTGCAATCGGCGCGGGTTAGGCGGTGTAGGCGGGTAAGCATCGATCCGGCATCGGCTACGTAGCGGCGCACCGCCGAGTCACTCCAGGCTTGCTCTCCGTAACCGTGGAACCGCAGGTGCAAAGCAACTAGCTGGGTTACGTCCTTGATGGTTTGTTTATCGAAATGGAGGGCGCGCATCCGTTTTCGGGTAAGTTTCGCTCCCACGATTTCATGGTGGTGAAAAGAAACTGTCCCATTTTTTTCAAAACGGCGGGTCGCCGGTTTGCCCACGTCATGCATGAGGGCGGCGAAACGCAAAATAAAATCGGGACGTGGAACCTCCCCCTCGGGGTCGGTCTCTAAGGCTATCGCCTGATCCACTACGGTCAAGGTATGTTCATAAACATCCTTGTGGCGACCATGTTCATCGACAGTGGCTCGCAGATTTGCCACTTCCGGCAACACCAGCGCCGCCAGACCGGTGTAAACCATGAGTTCTAGCCCTTTACGGGGATTAACCCCCAGCATTAGTTTTTCCAGTTCGACTCGTACCCGTTCGGGGGAGACAATCTCGATGCGGCTAGCCATATTTTCCATGGCTGCCATTACCGGCATGGCTACATCTAAATCTAGTTGGGAAGCGAAACGTGCTGCCCGCATCATCCGCAAAGGGTCATCGTCAAAGGACTGCTCGGGCGAGACTGGGGTACGTAATTGTCCACTAACCAGGTCGGTGATTCCTTGATGGGGATCAACTAGGGTTAAATCCGGCAAGCGCAGCGCCATTGCGTTTACCGTGAAATCTCGGCGGCTAAGGTCGCCCTCTAAAGTATCCCCAAATTGGACGGCAGGCTTGCGGCTATCGCTTTGGTATTCATCACTGCGATAGGTGGTTACTTCTACATTTAATCCGTGTTTATGAGCACCGATAGTGCCAAACTCTTTCCCCATGGTCCACACGGTTCCCGCCCAGTTTTTCAAAATCTGTTCGGTCTCGTCTGGTCGTGCCGAAGTCGCTAAATCCCAATCATGCGGAATCCTGCCACACATGGCATCTCGCACCGGCCCACCTACTAGGGATAGTTCTTGCCCGCGAGCGGTAAACAGCTCCGCTAGTTCGCGGATTGGGGCAGGCAGGTTACTGAGCGCTCCCAGCATATTAGCGAGGGCGTGCGCTGCGTTTTCCGGCAGGGTTACTTTCGCTGGGGCTGCGCTATCTGATTCGTTAGCCAGGTGAAGATTGCTTTTCATCGTTTCCAGATTGCCAGAAATTATGCGTCTGTTCCAAGTGGCAAGTTGTTGGGTTGTTATTAAGAGCGCAAGGTAACATTAAAGATATGTCTGTTCGCAATTCGTATCGCCGCCGCCGACGCATGGGTTCGCGCCGCGTTGCCTCGCTACCAATTGTGGACGAGACTTCTGCCGGTGGTTTGATGCTGAAAATTGAGCAAGGTCAGGCTTTTGTAGCGCTGATTGCTCGGCGTAACCGGAATGGAGAAATCGAGTGGTGCCTACCTAAAGGCCATTTAGAGGCGGGCGAGACTGCCCAGGAGGCTGCTCGGCGGGAAATATTTGAAGAGACTGGGATTAAAGGCAAGATTGTTGCTCCGCTAATTTCTATCGACTATTGGTTTGCTGGCGCGGGTAGGCGTATTCATAAAGTTGTGCATCACTATCTGTTAGAGGCAACCGGGGGCACGATTACGGTCGCTAACGACCCGGATCAAGAAGCTGAAGCTGCCGCTTGGATACCTTTAGAGGAGGTTTCAAAGATTCTGGTTTACCCTAATGAACGCAGAGTGGTTGCTACTGCCCTGGAATTGTTGGAAATCGGGGATTAGGGTGGCTGGGTCACGCCTGGGGGCAAAGTTTTATTTGACACTGGCTTTCGCTGCTCTGATTTTTGCTTTTGCCCTGGAAGCGAGCTGCGCCCTTAGTGCTATGGCTAAGGATTTGGGGCAGGCAAAAGTTTCTGTGGCAATCTCTGCTATCAGTCCCGATATTTTGACTTTTTCTGAGGACGATAAAGGGTTTCCGGAAAAAGTTACCGTTAAAGGCAGCGTCACTAACTCTAGTGACGCTGCCATAGATAATGTGAGGGTGCTAGTTAGAACCAGTTCTCGCCTGGCTACTGACGCTAAGACTATTCATGATTGGGTTAAAGGTAGCTCTGACAAGGGTTTTGGTTCTTTGCGGGTTAAGACCAGTAAATCTTTAGGACAGTTGCCAGCGAAGAAATCTGTAGATTTTACGGTGGAGATTCCCGCTAGCTCCCTCCCTAAACCTACTAAAACCGCATTTGGGAGCTTAGCGGTGGAAACTATCGTCACCGCTAACCGACTCACCAGCGAGGACGCTACTGCGGGCAGATCTTTACTGCTATATGGGGATGGGAAAAACTTAAGCGCGAAAACCAAGCTCTCGGTGATTGCGCCACTTTCTGCCTCTTCCCCGGAAATGGCGAAATGGTTAGCGACTGGGGGTGCGGGCAGCGCTGCCACTGCTGGGGAACAGGAAAGTGACAGTGCGAAGCCTTTGAAAAGCGTTAGCGATAACGCTGGTTTAGTTAAATCCCTCTCTAGGGTGGGGATAACTTGGGTAATCGATCCGGCACTGCTTCAAAGTGATCCTCCCCTATTGACCGGCAGTTTTAATCCTCTTCCCGAGAGAAAACCTCCCCTTAGTCTCGATGAAACCATGCTTGAAGCTCTAAAGGTTGCGCAAAGCAAAGGAGCCAGCCTGTCGTTGGATTTATGGGGGGCTCCTGATTTTGTGCAGCTTGACGAGGGAGCGCTCATCCAGTCAGCTCAGTGGAATCAGCAGCTTGGGAAGCTGCTGGGGAAACAGGTATTACTGGAGCCCAGCACGGTTTTCTTAGCGAATCCTACTTGGGTTGATCGCGCCGATAAGATTTGTAAAACAGGCGATAATCGTCTTACGAACGGTTGCGTTTTTGTTACCGGCGGAAACCAGTTAGAGCTGACCGGAAAATACAACTACCAACCGGATCTCTTAGGACAAGTACGCTTAGAGAATCAAACCCGTAACTATCTGGGTGACCATGGTGACCTGTCGGTGTTAATGACTAAATCCTCTGGTCAAAATGCTTTTACTGACACCCAGTTGGCGCGGGCAATCTTGGCGGCAATAGCTAATGAACGCCCCGCCCAGCCCCGCCTAGTTAATATCGCGCTTGCGAACGCCGCCTTAGCCAGCTCTACCACCCAGCAGCGTTTAGCTAAAATTCTTTCAGACCCCTGGGTAGACCCAGTATCCCTTTCTCAGGCACTCAGCTCGAACCCTACCCCGGTTTCTTTCCCTAAAAGGTCGCAAACCTCTAGGCTAGCTGCGTCCTCTGCCAGTTCCCTCGGGGTTAGCGGTAGTTCTTTCCAGCCCGCCACTACCGCCATGAATAGGGCACGTAGTCAGGTGTTTCCCTCGTTAAATAAAATAACCGACTCACCGCAGCGGATTAGTGTCCCTCTCTACCAGCAGCTATTACTTTCCACTTCTAGAGCGATGACGGTTGCCGAACGTAACCAGGCAATCAGTAATGCCAGCCGAGAGATTGACCTGATTTCCGGGGCGGTCCAAATCCAGTCGTCCTCGGATATTAATCTCATCTCCGATCGCAGTGAAATACCCATCAAAGTATTAAACCGGCTGCCAGTGCAGGTGAGGGTACGTTTACAGCTACATCCGACCGATGCGCGTTTACGAGCCGATTCGGCTCCGCAGGTGAGCCTGGCTCCCAAGGGGTCAAAGAATATTAGAATCCCGGTAACTGCGGTGCGTAACGGAAACGTCAGCGCTAACGTGGAGATTCTATCTGAGGACGGTAACCTGGTACTCGGCAAGCAACAACAGATTAACCTGCGCATTCGTAGTGGCTGGGAGGATCATATTTTCCTAGGTTTCATTTTGAGTGCAGCCACAGTTTTCATAGTGGGTTTGGTTCTTAACTTGCGGCGAGGTACCCGCATGGAACGTAACCAAGAAGAGGAGGAGTGAGTGAGCACACAAGCAGATAAACCCGATAGTGAAATCCGGGGGATTAAAAAGGTAAATGTGGCTCGTGCCTCTGGGATTATGCTCGCGGGCACGATGCTTTCACGGATTCTCGGTTTTGTGCGGGCAGCTTTACTTATTGCCCTGATTGGTTCTATCGGCGCAAATGATGCATTCCAGGCTGCCAATAACCTGCCGAACATTATTTATAATCTGCTTGCCTCCTCTATCCTCTCCGCGGTTCTGGTACCTCAAATTGTGCGGGCTTTACAACGCAAGAATTCTGACGAGTTCATTAACCGGCTGCTTACTTTGTTCACTACCGGGCTGCTGGTGCTTACTCTTATTTGTGTCGCCCTAGCACCTGTTTTCATCACCCTTTTCGCCGCGAAACTAGATCCAGGGTGGAAACAGCTGGCAATCACGTTTTCTTATTGGTCACTCCCCCAAGTTTTCTTTTATGGTCTTTATTCGCTGTGGGGACAGTTCCTCAACGCGAAAGGTTCTTTTGGCCCATATATGTGGGCACCGGTGGTAAACAATGTGGTGGGCATTGCCGGGATATTTATTTTTTGGCAGGTATTAGGTACCGAAACTGATTGGGCAAAAGATCCCAGCGTTTGGACTGGGGAGCCTATAGCTTTACTTGCTGGGATATCTACTTTAGGTATCGTGGTGCAAGCCCTGATTTTATTGATTCCTCTGCGTCGCTCGGGATTCAAAATGCGACCGGTCTGGGGGATTCGTGGATACGGTCTCGGCGAAGTATCTCGCACCGCTATGTGGGCGTTTTCTGCGTTATGCGTAGCCCAACTGGGGTTTTTGGCGATTTCTAATATCGCGGCGGCAGCTAACGGTTATGCTTCAAAAAATCACGTTACTATCGCTACTACCACTGCTTATAACACTGCCTTCACCGTATATATGATTCCGCAATCCATGATTGTAACCTCGGTGGTTACCGCCATGTTTACCTCGATGAGCGCTATGGTGGCGGTGGGGCAGCTTTCCCGTTTGCGTAACCAGTTTCTTGCCACCCAGCAGGGGGTTGGTTTGATTACCGCTCTATGTGCAGCGTTAATGATGGTCTTAGCTGTGCCGATTATGCAGTTCATTATGCCTACCAGCGCTACTGCTTCCGTGCGCGCCTTTGCCCAGGTATTAGCGGTGATGGCGCTTGGGATTCCGTTCCTGGGATTTTTTAACCTATCCCAAAGGTTAATTTTGGCTTTCGCTGATGCCCGGAGCACATTTTTTGTGCAAATCCCGATGACTATCTTCACTTTGGTTGTTTGTGGTTTAACCGTTGTTTTCTTACCAGTTAAATACTGGGTTGCAGGTGCGGCGGTGGGTGCCCAAATGTCTTACCTGGTGGGAGCAGCTCTAACTATTTGGTTGTTGCATACTAAACATTTGCCGTTAAAGTTTACTTCTCAGCTTTGGCGTTCCCTGTGGACAATCATGCTGGCTGCGGTGGGATCTGCCTGCGCGGGCTGGTTGATTTTGCATTATTGGGGCCCATTTTCCGGCAGTGAACATGATTCAGCGCTTACCCATATTATGGGGGCTTTCGCCAGGGTGATGGTAGTGACCACGGTAATGACGATTCTTTACTTAGGTCTGCTGCTCGCGTGGCGTTCGCCCGCCCTGGGATTATTGGCGGTTCCAGTCTGGAAGAAACTAGGGCGTGCTCGTCCTTTACCGCGCATACTAGCGTATGCACAGCAGGAGGCAGTTTTGGAAGATAGCGATAAATTGAGTGAAGACGAAAGCGAGCTCAGCGAGATAAAATCGGGGCAAGACTCTCCCGGGCAGGTAGAACCACAAGTGGATGAAACCCCAGTTATCGGCGGTAATGTAAATGCGCTAGACAGCGATACTGCTGAGGCATCACCGCTGGAACCTGAGGATGAAATAACTACAGAAGATGAGGACAAAGTGGGCAATGACCAGGTAAAAGTTAGCGCCGTGAGCTATAACGCTGATGGATACGTTAATCTGCAATCCGGTATGAATCTGCGTTTTCCCTCGCAAGAAGATTTTGGTTTGATTACTCTGGGGCAACGTTTGGACGGAGATTTCTTACCAGAAAAGGATGTTTGGACGGTTACTGATGAGGGCGAACAAAGCGCTGAGCTGCTAGTTTTGCAGGGTAAACGGGAAAATAGTAGAAGCTATTATCAGCGCCTACAACAGGTAAACGCCTCCTGTCTGCAAGACTTTATTTGGATTAGCTCTGACCCGGTGGATGCGGTTTTATTGCGGGCAATCCCGGCCCGTCCTCTAAGTCAAATTGTTTCCTCTGGAATGCCTCCCGAGGTGATTCATTCTCTAATCTCCCAGGTCAGCGAAGGGCTTTCCCAGTTACATCAAGCAGATTTGGCGCATGGAGCAATCGATCCGGCACATATTTTGGTTGGTGCAGATGGGCAAGTGATTATCCGCTTGGATGTGGCTGACCAGAACGCTACTGCTCATTTGAAAGAGGCGCAAACTCGGGATGGTCAGCAAGTATTAGAGCTGCTATATTTCCTGTGCAGCGGTAAACGTGACCAGTTTGAACAGGCGAAAAATGGCGAAAAACTGGCTCCGCCCTCTGATTTTCATAACGGAAGCGATGTTGATTTAGATGCGGTCGCCCTCGCCGGGGTGGCGATACCTTCAGCGCGTCTGTGCCAGGCTATCTGGGAGCAACTGGGGCAAGCTGACCTAGAGCCGGTCGCGCAATGGTTAAAAAAGGATGATTCCCCGATGGAGAAAACCCCTGAAAAACCCAGTAAGAAACCGTTAGCAATGGAAGGTGCCCCTGTCGAGCGGGTCATAAAACCAGTGTTACCCCCGGCAGCTAAAATCCCGGATAGGCGTAATCATCCTTTTGTTGAACCGGCTGAAACCCAGGCGATTCCGCTGGCCGAAATGCAGGAAATGAACCTTAATCCCGAGGAAGAGCAGGCTGGCTCGGGGGCTTGGATTCCGCAAGCGGTCAGCAAAGATGATTCATTGTCGGATATGGCTACTCCTCCGAACTTTTTGGATCGTTTAAGTGGTGGCGATAAACCGGCAGGGCAAATCCCTACGCTGGCTGCTACGGTTTTGCCATCTACCCCTTTTGAGGAGCAATCCGTTTCTAAGGACGAAATGGCGGGAGAAAAAGTTGCTGCTAGTTCTAAGAATCCGCACCAGATTGAAAAGCAGAAAGCGAAACTCGCTAGGAAGATGCAGCGCGATAAGCAGCGGGCTGCCCGTACCCAGCAGCGAGAACAGCAGCGACAGCAAAGGCGCGAAAAGCGGCTTTCCAAGCTGTCTCCAAGAGATTTAGAGCCGGTAAATGCTACTCGACGAGTAGTTGCCTCTAGCCTTGTTGGCATGGCGGCGCTGCTAGTAATCTCGGTTTTAGTGCTGATTTATTGGCCTCAGCATAACCCTCCGGTAGCTAAGCCTTCTCCTTCGCACTCTCAATCTCAAAAGCAGTCCTCTACAGTGACGGCAGCAAAACCGGCGGAGATTGCCGGGGTTTCTTCTATAGATGCCGAGGGTAATGACACTGAACACCCAGAGCTTGCCGACCGGATGATTGACGGCAAGGAGGATTCTTGGTGGCGTTCTCGGTTCTTCCGTAACCCGAAACTAGGCGACCGGAATGGTTTTGGGGTGGTTGTTACTTTTAAAGATAAAGCTACTATTTCCGAGATTAGGTTAAAAACTAAGGCTCAGGGCGGAAAGATTGAGGTACGTTCTCTGCCTGATTCGGGACTTCCCCGGGATGGCAAGGTGCTTACTACCGGTTCTTTTGCTGATACGGTCACTTTGAAGCTTAATCCTGCGACTAACGCTCATGCCCTGATTTTATGGTTCCCAGAACTGCCGGTAGATAACACTGGCAACAATAGAGCCACAATTTCAGAGATTTCCGTTTCCTAGCAAAGCTCATTGGGTTTTCCAGGTTTGCGAATAGATTGGTTTGGTCTTTGAGTCACCGTTCGGACTCCTCGTTGTACCAGTAACCCCGTTCAGGATTACACACAACTTCGTCCTCCTCACTAATGAAAAAAGCCCGAAGGCTTTTTTCACCGTTCGGACTCCTCGTTGTACGCCCGCAGGGGATCGAACCCTGGACCCACGGATTAAAAGTCCGTTGCTCTACCAACTGAGCTACAGGCGCCTGTCGTAAAGACAAGCTCTATTGTACAAGTAGACCCCACTTTCCCCCAACTCAGATTTTGGTTGCTTCCCTCACTAAAGACACCGTAAAGTAGTATTCAAATCCCTCCATACTTCGGCGGGTTTTGTTTCTAAGAAAGGGTTCTCATGCTCACGCCAACTACTTTTGGAACTCCCCTATCAAAATCTGCTTTACGAGTACTGTTACTCGGCTCAGGAGAGTTAGGCAAAGAGCTAGCAATCGCATTCATGCGTATCGGGGTAGAGGTTCACGCTGCTGACCGTTACCAAAATGCTCCCGCCCAGCAGGTAGCACACTATTCGCATACCCTCGATATGACTAACGGTGAGCAGGTCGCCATATTGGTTAAAAAAATCCGTCCCCACTTTATCGTTCCCGAGATTGAGGCAATTGCTACCGAGACTCTCGAAAAAATTGCCGCTTCCAGTCAGGTAACAGTCATCCCCACCGCTCACGCCACCCGTCTCACCATGGATAGGGAGGGTATCCGGCGGCTTGCCGCCGAAAAACTTGGGATACCAACTTCCCGATACCTTTTTGCTACCGGCAAAGAACAAATGCGCCAAGCGGTAGAGAAAATTGGTCTGCCCTGCATTGTAAAACCGGTAATGTCCTCCTCTGGAAAAGGACAATCCTTAATAAAAAGCCCGGAAGAAATCGATTGCGCCTGGAATTACGCCCTAGAGGGTGGGCGCGGAGACAGTCAAGGTCGAGTAATAGTGGAGCAACTGGTTGATTTTGACTATGAAATCACCCTGCTAACGGTACGTTCTTTGGATGCTCAAACCGGTCAGACAATCACCAGTTTTTGTCAGCCAATTGGACATCGGCAAGAGCACGGGGATTACCAAGAATCTTGGCAACCAGCCCCTATGGGCAGTGAAGTATTGAGCAAAGCGCAAGACATTGCTGAAAAAGTCACTTCTGCTTTGGGAGGGCGCGGCCTGTTCGGGGTGGAACTGTTTATTTGTGGTGATGAAGTCCTATTTTCTGAGGTGTCGCCGCGTCCTCACGACACCGGAATGGTCACCATGGTCACCGGATACCTCTCAGAGTTTGAGCTTCATGCCCGCGCTATTTTAGGTCTGCCAGTCGATACCCGTCTGCGCACTCCCGGAGCCTCCGCGGTTATTAGCGGCACCACTCAAAGTTCGGCACCGGTTTACCGAGGTCTAGCTAAGGCTCTTTCCCTACCGGAAGTAGATATTCGCCTATTTGGTAAACCTGATTGCCGTCCCGGTCGCAGAATGGGAGTAGCTTTAGCCCGTGGGAACGATATTCCTCAGGCACTGAACCGAGCAAAGGAAGCAGCACGCTCAATTACGGTAGAGGACGCTTAGTTGCTGAAATATAAAAGGATTATTTACCTTAGTAAAACCCTATTTTCTTGACGATTTTTTCTCTATATTTTTTCCGGTTAGCAATCAGGGAAATTTTGTAGAAATACTTTCCACCAATAGATATGTTGGTTTAAACTACAAGTAACTAAGTAGAATTATTGCTATTAGAAACATCAGAAAAACATCATTAATCAATCAAATGGGGGAAGAAAACCTTATGGCACGGAAAACTAGAATAGTTCTTATTGATGATATTAACGGTGAACTTGGTGATGAAACCATAAAGTTCGGTCTGGATGGTATTGATTATGAAATCGATTTATCTACAGAAAACGCCAATAAACTTCGGGAAGCTTTAAATCCGTGGGTTCAGGCGGGACGACGGGTAGGTGGACGCCGGATAGCGGGAACCGATAAGCGTCCAGCTTCTGATGCCGCCAAGATTCGTGATTGGGCGAAGGAACAAAATATCGAGGTATCCGAGAAAGGACGTATCTCAGCCAAGATACGCTCAGCCTATTACCGTACCCATTTGCAATAGTTTCGGGACTTTCACCCCGTGCGCCTTGAACCAAAAAATGAAAGACTAAGGATATGACTTACAAACTGATACTGCTCCGTCATGGGCAAAGCGAATGGAATGCAAAGAATCTTTTCACCGGTTGGGTAGATGTTCCCCTCTCTGATCAGGGACGCCAGGAAGCTGTTCATGGTGGCGAACTGATGAAACAAGAAAACATCTTGCCAGATGTTGTTTTCACTTCTTTACTACGCCGGGCGATTATGACCGCTAATCTTTCTTTGGATGCGGCTGATCGTCACTGGATTCCGGTTCAGCGCAGCTGGCGTTTGAATGAACGCCACTATGGCGCTTTGCAGGGCAAAGACAAGAAAGCTATCCGGGACGAATACGGCGATGAACAGTTCATGTTGTGGCGTCGTTCCTACTCCACTCCGCCTCCGGAAATCGAACTGGGTTCTGAGTTTTCCCAAGATCAAGATCCACGCTACTGTGGGGAACCGATTCCGCGTACTGAATGCCTAGAGCAGGTACTAGAGCGCCTACTTCCCTATTGGGAGGAAGCGATTGTCCCCGAGCTAAAGAGCGGTAAGACGGTTATGGTTGCCGCACATGGCAATTCGCTGCGTGCGATTGTTAAGCACCTGGATCAGATTAGTGACGAGGATATCTCTGAGCTTAATATCCCTACTGGGGTTCCGCTTTACTACGAGTTGGATGAGAATCTCCAGCCCGTGAAAAAGGGTGGCACTTACCTGGATCCGGATGCGCAGGCAAAGATTGCGGCTGTAGCTAACCAGGGCAAATAGTAGCTTTTCTTTTTGATTAATCCCCGAGGACGTCCTCGGGGATTTTTCTTTGCCTCGGTTTTTCTGGTTTCGGTTTCCCTTTGATGATAGGGGTTTTAAGGGGCTATAAGTTTTTAAAAGAGATTACCGCCACTTTCGGGCAGGTTTGTAGCAGTGAACACATATTTGTGGCAAACTTAAGGACAGGTGCTACCTGCACCTGTGTCACTGGTGACACGTTTGGTGGACGCTGGCGTCGGCTGAACAGTTACATGAGGCACTCCACTCGGATCGTCGGGCACGTACCTGCCCGTGGAGGAGAGATATTAATATGGCAAGAATAGTTTTTGATTCCGTTACTCGGGTTTACCCCGGTTCAGATCATCCAGCTGTAGACAGGTTGAATCTGGAAATTGCTGATGGCGAGTTTCTAGTTTTGGTTGGTCCTTCTGGTTGCGGAAAGTCCACTTCTTTGCGGATGCTAGCCGGGCTAGAGGATGTTAATTCCGGCAAGATTTATATCGGCGATAACGATGTCACCGATATGGCTCCCAAGGATCGCGATATCGCCATGGTTTTCCAGAACTATGCGCTTTACCCGCACATGACGGTGCGTCAAAACATGGGTTTCGCCCTCAAGATCGCTAAGGTTCCGCAGGCAGAAATCGATAAGCGGGTTGAACAGGCTGCCGCGACTCTTGATTTGACCGAATATTTGGATCGTAAACCGAAGGCTCTTTCTGGTGGTCAGCGTCAGCGGGTAGCGATGGGGCGCGCGATTGTGCGTAAACCCCAGGTGTTCTTGATGGATGAACCGCTGTCGAACTTGGATGCGAAGCTGCGTGTACAAACCCGTACCCAGATTGCCCAGTTGCAGCGCACTTTAGGGGTTACTACTCTTTACGTTACTCACGACCAGACTGAGGCTCTGACTATGGGTGACCGGATTGCGGTTATCGCTGGTGGTGTTTTGCAGCAGGTTGGTACCCCCGAGGAGCTTTATGATCGTCCGGGTAATGCTTTCGTGGCGGCCTTCATTGGTTCACCGGCTATGAATATCGGTACTTTCCGGGTTGATAACGGAGTGGCTGTCCTTGGTGATGCTCGCATTCCGCTCAGCCAGGCTACGCTAGATGCGATGACTCCTGAAGATAATGGGGAAATCATTATTGGTTTCCGCCCTGAGGCTTTGGATGTTCAAGCTGACGGTCAGGATATGGCTCATAGCATTCCAATTAAGGTTACCCATGTGGAAGAACTAGGTTCTGATGCTTACGTTTATGGAACGCTGGCTGGTCATGATCCCAGTCTGCGCACTGATGACAAGCCGCGCCTGGCTCAGGTTACGGTTCGCGTTCCTCCGCGTACCGCTCCTCCAGCAGGTTCGATTATGCCGGTCAGGATTCGCCCTGGTGGTCAGCATAACTTCTCTGCTGCTACTCAGAATCGGTTGCCTGAATAGAGCGTTATAGGATTTAGATTCCTCTCAAAGTTGTGGGGGGGCAGGCAAAATGTCTGCCCCCCCACAACTTTTAGTTTTAGATTTTTAGGTGCTAATCCTTAATTTTTAGTATTTGTTTGATTTTTGGGTATTTAACCTGATTTTTATTATTTACCTGGACGGTTTGGATATTAACCGCGGGTTTGGGTTTATTGCGCCTATTTGGCGCTATAAACCCAAACCCGATTGACAGTTCTTGTTTAATGTAAGGGGGTGGGGGAACGCCCATCACTGCGTTCCCCCACCCCTTAAGTTTTAGAGCATTAACCCTATTTTTTAGTTGATTTCACGTTTTCTTTTAGCAGTGCTTTGCTTGGCGCCGCCTAGCGAGCAAATAGATGCCAGCACCGGCAGTAATGGTTGATAGTCCTAGCACGGTTGATAAATCTGCTGCCCCGGTTCTTGGCAGTTGTTTAGCCTGTGCGCTAGCGCTAGCTGCTGGTTTTCCTTTCTGTCCCGGTAGGGGTGCCGTACATTCCTTATATAGTTTCTCGTAGGTTGCTTTAGTGTCTATTAGCTTGGAATTCGCCGATTTGACCGCGTTTTCTAGCGGTTCTAACTGCGCTAGGGCTGCTTCATATTCTGCTTTTAGTTTTTCAACCTGTTCGGCAGGGGTGTTTACAGCTTGTGCAGCCTCTAAATAGCGCTGATATTGCGCCATTACCTCAGCGATAGCCTGCTGGCTTTCGGCACTAACCTTAATAGTTGTGGGCGCGCGTAGCGCTGCTACTGGCATCGGGGCCGGAGCCGGCTTGGGGGCGGTTTGCTGCTTGACCCAGGCATCGAGGTCGGGTACTTTCTGTACGGCTTCGTTATCTACCACAGCCTGATCTTTAGCTTTCTGGGCAGTATCTTTTGCCGCCTCAGCGTCCTGTGCTGCTTTCTCCACTTCTTCTTTCGCCGTATTCGCATCGGTTACCGCTTTATCTGCGGCTTCGACATTAGACTTGGCGTCATCCGCAGCCTTTTGGGCGGCGGCTTTGTCTGCGTAATCCTTGGCTGCCGCCTCGTTTGTCGTCTTGGCGTCCGCTGCTTTTTGATCAGCGGTGTCTTTAGCTTTCTGCGCATTTTGTGCCTGGGTTTCGGCCTCGGCAGCTTTCTGCTTCGCTTCGTTTAGCTTGGTGTCGGCATCGGTTACTACCGCATCGGTTTTAGCTTTTTCGGATTCAGCAGCCTTCAGGTCAGCTTCTGCCTGCTTTACTGCATTTTCTGCCTCATCCAGCTGTTTCGTAGCGTCAGCCTTGGTGGCTTTTACCGCTTCATAGTTCTCTTTAGCCGCATCTAAAGCCTTTTGCTTTTCATCTACTTTCTTTTGCGCCTCATCAGCGGCTTGCCGCTTAGTATTAACTTCCTCTTGTGCCTGGGTGACTGCTTCATCTGCTGCCGCTTTAGCCTTTTCCGCGTTTAGCAGTTCCGTGCGTTTGTTTTCAACTACACCGTTTTGAGCTTTAGCAGCAGCCTTAGCGGCTTCTAGGTCTTGCTTTGCAGATGTGGCAGCTTCCTCAGCTTTCTTGAGTGCTTCTTTAGCAGCCTCAAGTTTCGCTTTACAGGCCTCGCATTTCTTTGCTTCTGCCTCAGAGGCGGCTATCGCCTCTTGCAATTTTTGTTCGACTTCAGCTTGCTTGGCTAGTTTTTCTTGCAAACCCGCGTTTGCCTCAGCTTTAGCCAGCGCATCGCGAGCTTCTTGAGAACCATTCTCCTTGGCGTCCTTCAATCCGTTGTAATACTTCATGAAGTCCTTTTGATATTCCTCCACAGAATAAGCTTTACCTGTAATTTCCGAGCTTAAATCAAGAGATTGTACGTACCTGTATCGCGAGCTTGAAGGGCGAAAAGCGTAACCCATTACTTTTCGTTCTTCCGGACTCCACGAATATCCCCACATTAAATCATCAACCAGGTTCGTGTAGTGACCAACCGATTTACCTTTAGGTGCAAGCGCCTTATCCATGTCCGTTCTGGTTTTGTACCCCTTCGCACGTAAATCGTCGAAAAGTTCCTTCTCTTCATCCCACCATCCTTGAAGTGCTTGCGCTGCAGTTCTAGTACCCCAAGAGAGGTTCTCGTAGGGAGGTTGAATCGCAGTAGCGTGCCCAATCTTTGCTTGCGACCAGTTAGCGTTAGCTTGTGCAACTGCCATCACAAAATCGTCTACCTGCAGGATAGATAGTTTTCGCCCGTCAATTCCGCCATCTTTCTGGCGTTTCTCATTGATAGTCGCGAGTTGCTCTATCGAAATTTTCATATTCTCCAAGCTGCGGGCATCGTTTTCACCGGCATTACGGGTTGGGTCTAGGTAGGAGGTGCCATCGCTCGCCGTACGCTCTTTAGTAAATACCTCCAATGCCGCGGTAGAACCATGCGATTGGAAGTATCCAACAGAACCTAGGTTCCACTGCTCCTGAGCTTTGGATTTGGAGGCTGCTAGGGCATCTTTGGCTGCTTGAACTGCTTTTTGCGCTTCTGCAACTGCCGCGTCAGCTGCTTCCTTGGCTTTCTTTGCGTCATCTAGCTTTTTATTGGCAGCGTCGCATTTGGGCTGCTGTTCATTTAAGGCATTTTGCGCGTTATCCTTATTGGTTTCAGCCTCTTTTTGCGCCTTGACGGCTTCCTCATAGGCGGCCTGCTTTTCCAACTGTGCCTGATTTAACTTACGTAGCTCAGTCTTTGCATCTTCAAAGACTTGATTAGCTTGCTTTTCTGCCTTGTCTTTTTCCGCTGCTTCCGCTTGCTTTTGTTTTAGTACCTCTTTGGCGGCAGCCAAATCTTTAGCTGTCGCGTCCTTAGTAGTAGTTGCAGCCTTAAGTTCCTGCTGAGCCGCATCGACCTTATCTTGTGCTTCCTGCAGCGCTTTGTCGTTTTTCAGAACATCTTTAACGTTCTTCAGTTTCTGCTGCGCGTCAGCTAAGACCTCTTTTTTATCTTTTACCTTATCTGCAGCGTCTTGAGCTTTTTGATCTGCGTCTTGCTTGGCGCTTTCAGCCTGCTTTACATTCTGTTTTGCCTGGTCTGCAGCCTTGGTGACTTCATCTAGTTCAGATTTAGCCTGATTGGCTTTTTCTTGCGCCTCATCCAGAGCCTTGGCGGCCTCATCGGCAGCTTTCTTAGCTTCAGCTACCGCTTCAGCTCCCGGAGCGGCGGCCTGGGCTTTAGCGCTAGCTTCCTCGGCTGCCGTTTTATTTGCCTCGGCAGCTTTTAGGGTTTCACTTGCTTTTTCTGCTTGCTGTTTTGCTTTAGCTAAGTTATCTTCAGCTTGCTGCAGCTGAGAAACCGCGTTGTTTAAAGCAGCCAGAGTATTAGCTTGGAGCTGTTCGTGGGCTTTGGTCGCAGCTTTTCGAGCGCCCTCCTGTTTTGCTTTCGCATTCTGTAAAGCAGCCTGTGCAGCTAGGTATTCATTTAAGGGCTTGGATATTTCCGGTTTTGCTTTAGCGGTCGCTAACTCGGCGGCGGCACTATCAGCTTCCTGTTGAGCCCGTTTAAATTCCTCGTATGCTTTATTAACTGCCGAAACATCAACTGAGGCACGGCACTGGGTAAGCGAAGTAGGCATATTTACTTTATTGACTTGATTGTCAGTATTAATCCCGAACGCCGCCCCTGCTGGAGCTACTAGAGCAATACCGGTTCCGGCTGCCACCGCTAGTTTAGTAACCCGTTTTTGTGCCATGAGATTCCCCTTAAATGAGTTATTTATCGGCGCCAAACACGCCAGGTTTTCGAGTTAGCACTAAGGCGCTAACCATACTTTTAACTTCTCTATAATCTTCCCATCTTTTGACACTAAAAGTCCAGCTAAAAGCGGGAAATACTGTCATTATCTGAGAGAAGAAAATCACTATTTAGTAGGCTGCAAATAGCGTTTATCTAAAGCCCGGATATTGCTTAAATTATTCTGGCTCCTAGACTGGGAACGTCCTAGGAGCCAGAATAATCTATTTATTTATTTTTGAAGCCAATCACTGGGTAACGACTGGGTTCACAGATTGTTGAGGAACCAGGTCCTCGTCCCTAAGGACGCGGTTCCTCTCGGGACCGTTAGGTTAAGAAAACGCAAGTTACCCAACGGAGTAGGCAGGTAGCTTCAACTCGTAAAGCGAAGCTGACATGAACGAAGTGAGCCAGAACTGAACGGTGGGGCGAATCTTCTTGCCCTTCATCTCGGGAGTAAGAGTCAAAGTGTCCCCAGTTCCAACTTTCTGATCGTTCTGATCTTTCCAAATAACATCACTGTGGCGTGCCACCGAGTCGCTGTTTCCCTGCAAGCTAACCTTTGCAATCAGCTTGTCACCCTGGCGGATTACCTTGTCTTCATCGAATCCGTAGTATTCCAGCTTCATCGGTTCAGAAATCGAAGTTCCAACCGGGTTAGTCACCTTCAGGCGGAAGCGTAAGGACTCAGCCTCGGCACGGTTCGCAATCGGAGCAGACCGCAGCAGTCCCCATTTATCTTCGGTGCGAGCACCGGGAGCGTAGTCCAAATCATTTGCGGTGCCATAGAAAGTGTGGCTGTCGGGAATACGGAACTTGTCTTTCACGTCCTCCCAGGTCTTGCCGGCATCTTTGGAACGCTGCCACTGGTATTTCATTCCGGTAGAGCCCTGCACCGCGAGCTTTGCCGGCTCGGAATATCCACCCTGAGCAACCCGGGGAGCAGCGTAGACCTTGATTTGCGGAGCCATGCGAGTTGCTGAAATCATCGGGTCGAACAGTTTTACCGTATAGGTGTAAGAGCTGCGAGTTGCGCCCTTAATCCCGGAAACGCTGACCGTGTAGTCACGCGAGCCATCAGTTCCCACCGGAAGATCGGTAATCTTCGCCATCTTGATTAGGAGGGTGTTGTAGTAGTTCCAAGTGCCCGGGCCTTTCCCGTTTTGGTCATTGCTGAGGACGGTAATCGGAACTTCCGCGCCATTAGGACCGGTAACCCGTACCCGAGCCTGAGAGAGGTCAGGACGGTCAAACTTGCTTTCACCCCGGAAAGAAATGCTCCAACGTTCCACATCATCACGGTCGTCACGATTGGTGGTCAGTAGTTGGTAGGGGAAGTAACCAGCCGAAGGCCAAGTCATAATTTCGGGCTTGTAGGCTTTATCATTCGCGATTTGTTTGTTATTGAAATCAGGGGTGCTTACCAGGTGATTTCCGGAAACTACTATCGCGTTGTAACCATCAACGTTCCCGTAGGAGCTGGTAGCCAAAGTGGGATCCATTAGGGCAATGCGGTGTCCGAGACGGTCATTAGAGCCAACCTTGGTCATAGTGGAAGCACCTAGGTTGGAGGGATCAATGAAGTACCAAAGAATCTGTTCAGCAGGAGTCTGGCCGGCACTATCAGAAAGATTAGAGATATAGGCTCCGGTTTGAGCTTTAAGGCTGTAGCATTTGGAGTTTTTCTGTACCGAGTGGGTTAGGCGACCATTGGCAGCCATATTAAGGGCGGCTTGCTGAGTGTAATCTTGCAGTCCGGAAGTCATATCCATTTTGACCGCTTCGGCTCCATTTAAACCCCGGAAATAGTTTAGGGCGCGAGCTACCGAGTTGGCAGTAGTGGGATTAGCAACCCCCGCCCGGCAATTCTTGGAGTCGGCACCATTATTGGGGCTTTCCGGGTAGTTGGTATCGGCAATATCGCTGAGGTAACGGGCGCGAACCTCTTCCCGGTTGTTGGTATTAATCGCATTCGAAGTGGCTACGGCAGAACCGGTGGTAGAGGTTGCGGTGAAAAAGGTAGCTGCGTCAGCTAGGTTTACCCCGGCGGCAACTACTCCGGCGACTAGAACACCAACGGCCAAAGTCTTGGCGTGCTCTTTCCACGTTTTCATCGTAGATCCATTCTCTGCGTTTTCCTGGTTTGGAAATCAAATCCTTTGATTCCCGTGAACGTCGCTTCCTTTGCTTCGTTCATTAACTATTATCCATGAAAACGCACATGCTTTAAAGCGAAAATGTTTGAAAATGAAAGTTTTACACCCGGTAGGGACTATTTGCGAAAACTTACCAACCATAAAGTAGGTTTGACCTGCAATATTAGAATGTTTTCAGATAATTTCAGGTTTTTCAGCACCTTGGGGATATATTGTGAAGTCCGTCATATCGAATTTTAACCATTTGAATAGTTTAATGAAGATTTTAATGCTAAAAACGTAGCCACCTGCGTAAATAAGCGGTAATCTTCAATTCTCTCATCTTAAATTAAATGAAACTCAGTCGTCCCACCCCTACAACTTCCTCACATGAGTACATACTCACCTAAACGGCTTAACCAGTTAAGCCCTCACAACATTTAGTTATTTTCATCTTTCGCTCCTTTTATGAAATTCTTTCCATCTACGAGCTAACAAGGCGCTAACTTAGCTGGTTAAATGATGTTTACCTCGAAACTAGCTACCAGAAATGGACACGCTCATAAACACCATTTGCTTCCCCTCGCCATAAGCAATGTATATATAAGGTATAAAGGTGAGTTCTTAACCAAAAGGAAGTGGCAGCTTTGAGCGCTAAAAAACTGGTAATCGTAGAATCTCCAGCTAAAGCTCGCACTATCAGCGGATACCTAGGTGCTGACTACCAGGTAGAAGCCTCAGTGGGGCATATTAGGGACTTGCCACAACCGTCTGCCCTACCAGACAAACTCAAACAAACCGGTTACAAGAAGTTCGCGGTTGATGTAGATGACAACTTCCAGCCCTACTATGTGGTTAATCCTGACAAAAAGAAAACCGTAGCCACCCTACGTAAAGATTTAGCGAAAGCTGAAGAACTCTACCTCGCAACCGATGAAGACCGCGAAGGAGAAGCGATTGCCTGGCATCTGCTGGAAGTACTTAAACCCAAGATTCCAGTAAAAAGAATGGTTTTCCATGAGATTACCCAAGAAGCTATTGAACGCGCCCTCGAAAACACCCGCGATATTGATACTGACCTGGTAGAAGCCCAGGAAACTCGCCGGATTTTAGACCGTCTATATGGCTATGAAGTATCCCCAATTCTATGGAGAAAAGTTGCCCGCCACCTCTCCGCTGGCAGGGTACAGTCAGTAGCAACCCGCCTGGTAGTACAACGCGAACGCGAACGCATCGCCTTTATACCCGCCAACTATTACGATTTAACCGCCACTTTTAGCGCCAATGGGGAAGATTTTTCTGCCCGCGCCCTCGAAATGGATGGGGTACGCTTCGCGCTAGGACGCGACTTTGACGACCACGGGCAATTAAAACGGCAAGCTACGGTGATGGATCAGGAGCTGTGGGAAAAACTCTGTGCGGCTCTAGAACAAAAACCCATCTGCCAGGTAACTTCTATCGAATCAAAGCCCTATACGCGCCGTCCCGCACCCCCCTTTACTACCTCCACCCTCCAGCAGGAGGCCGGACGAAAACTAAGAATGTCCTCGCGACAAACCATGGCGGTGGCGCAATATCTTTACGAAAACGGTTTCATAACCTATATGCGTACCGACTCGACGGCGCTTTCAAGCCAGGCAATCTCGGCTGCTCGCCGTCAGGCAAAGAACCTCTATGGCGCTGACGCTATCCCCGAAAAACCCCGTTTTTATGCGAAGAAAGCCAAAGGGGCGCAAGAAGCCCATGAAGCGATTCGCCCCGCTGGCGATAACTTCCGCACCCCTGAACAGGTGCGCTCCTTGCTCAGTGACCAGCAAGCTGCCCTCTATGAACTGATTTGGAAACGCACCTTAGCCTCGCAAATGAATGATGCGCGCGGGACTACCGATACCGTTAGGGTAAGCGCCCAGATTAATCTAGAGGACACCTCTCACGAACTGGTGTTTACCGCCTCGGGAACCGTGATTACTTTCCGGGGTTTCCTGGCCGCCTATGAAGAAGGTAAAGACAAATCCCGCTACACTAGCAGCGACACTTCCACCGCCTTGCCCAAACTAAGCGAGGGACAAGAACTAACCTTTACCGAGGTAGACAGGGAAAAAGCAGCGCATGTAACCAGCCCGCCTCCGCGCTATACCGAAGCATCCTTGGTGAAAACCTTAGAAGAAAACGGAGTAGGGAGACCCTCCACCTATGCCTCGACTATCGGGGTAATTATTGAACGCGGATATGTGCGCCGCGCCGGGCAAGCCCTGGTTCCCTCTTGGCAAGCATTCGCGGTAGTGCGCCTCCTGGAAGAAAATCTCGCTTCCCTAGTAGACTACGATTTCACCGCCACCATGGAGGGCTACCTGGATCAGATAGCTGCCGGCGAGCGCGATGGCAAAGAACTATTGGCACACTTTTATTTTGGAGGGGGCGCTTCCGGAGAATTTTGGGCACGCGGGCTTAAAGATACGGTCGAGGGTCTAGGTGACATTGATGCCCGTGAGCTGAACTCTATTGAGGTACTTAAAGGGATAAACGTGCGGGTAGGACGATACGGTCCTTATTTAGAGGACGCAGAGGGCAAACGCGCCTCGGTCCCTGAAGATTTAGCCCCCGACGAGTTAAATGCCGAAAAAGTTTCAGAACTGTTCACGATTTCGGCTGATACTGGCCGAGAACTGGGTAAAGACCCCGAAAACGGGAACTTGATTTTAGTAAAAAACGGGCGCTACGGCCCCTACTTTACCGAGGTTTTACCCGAGGACGCCCCCAAGAGTGCCAAACCTCGCACCGCCTCCCTATTTAAAACCATGTCCATTGAGAGCGTCGGTTTAGATGATGCCTTAAGACTGCTTTCGTTGCCACGAATCGTGGGTAAAGACCCCGAGAGCGAAACCGAAATTACCGCGCAAAATGGCAGGTACGGCCCGTATTTGAAGAAAGGTTCAGATTCGCGCTCGCTAGAAACCGAAGACCAGATTTTCTCAATCACCCTAGAGCAAGCCTTAGAGATTTACGCTCAGCCAAAGACCCGGCGCGCTCGCACTGCAAAACCGCCGTTAAAGGAACTGGGAACCGATCCGGTCTCCGGCAAACCGGTAGTGATTAAGGACGGGCGTTTTGGTCCCTATATTACGGACGGCACTACCAATGTGACGGTTCCGCGTTCGAGCACTATTGAAGATATTGACGCTGAACAGGCCTATACGCTGCTAGCTGATAAGCGGGCGAAAGGACCGGCTAAAAAACGCGGGACTCGCAAAACCACCAAGAAAACTACGAAGAAAACTGCAGCCAAGAAAACTACCGCGAAACGGGCTACCGCCAAGAAATCCGCAGCTCAAACCGTAAAGGAACAGTAGGTAACGTCCCGTAAGTATTAGTCAGGATTGTCCGTCTAACGTGGTGGGGGGCAGCTCCGCCTCAGCGCCTCCTTTGCGCCCTCAGCTAACTTAGTAGGTAGTGCGCTCGGCTTGACGCATAGTGAAACCCCTACCAGTCTTTGAGTTCCAACAGTCCACGCCAGTGTATTGACCGACTTCACAGGCGTAGTCGCCATTGTAATAGGTGGTGCCATAACTGGCTTCTACTTGCGGATCGGTTCCGTTACCAGGATCGCAATGTTGATTTACTCCGCTACTGTTTAGCTCAATTGCCCAGATGTCATTACAGCCTTTTTCCCACTGCCGTTCACCTATCTGACAATATACTGAATCTCCATTCATCAGGCAAGCAATATTTTTGGTGGGGGTGAAGAAACCATGACTTTCGTAAACCGCATCGGCGGGTATCGGTCTAGCTGCTGGTGTGGGATTTTCAGTGCTGGTCACCGTGGTTTCTACCACCGTGGAGGTACGGGTAGTTGCACTCTCAGACTGACCGCTAGCAGCCTGCCCTTCGCTCTGTCCTTTTGAAGAAATAATCCAGGTACCCACAATCGCTAAGCCAATCAAGGCGAAAACCAGCAGCACTGTCAAAATAATTATCCCCCAACTGCGCTTAGGTTTCTGCTGTATAGGAGCGCTCTGGGGATAGCTCTGCGCTGCCGGGTCAGGATAAACGGGATAGGGCGAATAGCTGGGCGCAGGTGTAGTCATGATTGATTGTCGAGGTCTGGGGGAATAGCCTGGCGCAGAATAAGCCTCTGGTGGCATCACTGGGGGAACCATGCGCGTTGCAGACTCGTCATATGAGGACGCAGCTACCGTAAAATCGCTAGGGGGCAGACTTCCCAACCGAGTTGCATCTACGTCAGCTAATTGGGTCTCGGTTCCCAGCTCAAATTGGTTTGCACTCTCCTGACCAAGACCGTTTCCTTCAGTAGATTCTTTGCTACCAGCTGCGATATCGGTTAGGGCTTCCGGTTCTACTACCGTGTTTTCCGGGGTTTGTTCCTCGTTTGGCTGCGGGTAATCGTTCGCGTCCTCTTGGGCGTTGTCTATCTCATCCGCTTCCTCCTGGGGAGCAAAAGCGCTATGAGATGAGCCCGTCTGATTAGACCGCTCTGGTCCACTATCTGGTGAGCTTTCCGGTTCAAACGCACCTGGAGATGCCGGGATTCGCCCTGCCTGCCCTAAGGCTTCTAAACCCGATAGACCGTTACGGCGCGCCTGTACTACGGCTTTCACCCGGTCATCGCCCACGTTTTCTAACCAATTGAGCAAGTCTGGATAGGCGTTCGGGTTCGCCGCGACCTCTGCATAAACCTCGGGATGTTGCGCAGATATCTCGAATAGTTGATTTGCGTCGGTTTCGGGCGCTAATGCGCGTTCGCGCAATTTCTTTAAATCATCACTATCAGTCATGGCTTACCTTTAGGTTGGGAAAACACTGCTCCTATTCTAACTAGCATTTAATGGCGGCGTACAGCGCTTACCTAATAAATCAGTTAAACCCGAAAGCAGTAAAAATCGAAAGCCGCAACAAGTTAAGGGAATAGTGTTTAAGGTTGCGAATAGGGCGTGCAGCTTTCCGCCCCGAACGCAGCGGGCGCGGCGGACGAGTTTTAATCCCTTTCCCACCTAAGCGGGACGGAAAGAAAACTTTTCAAATCCCAAATCTTCGATTTCCTTAGCCCAGGTTTTTACTTGGCTATCCCAACCTTGAGCTTGCGCCTGAAAATCTGGAGAGGCTCCCAACTCGCGCGCCTGCTGTAAAGCAAAGTTCTTTACCCCTCGCGCCGCCAAATCTCGCGCCAAATCCACCACTTTTCCGGGGTGCCCTGGGTAAACAGTTAGGCGTACCTCGTAGTCGATACCCCTGGACAACACGACATCTAGGCAGGTGAAAGCCTTATGCGCGCCGGCTACCCCAGTTACTTGCCGGTAATCGGCGGGTAAGGCTTTAATATCTAGCCCCACCCAATCGAGCAAACCCGCCGCCAACATTTCTTGCAGGCGCGTCGGATAAGCCCCCGCCGCGTGCAGCCCCACCTGGAAACCTTGCGATTTCACCCAGCGCGCTGCCGGGATTATCGCCGCCTGCGCTAGCGCTTCCCCGCCGGAAAACACTACCCCATCCAGGAGACCTTGTCTGCGCCCTAGTAACTCCTCTAGCTCTGCAAACGGGACTGCGCCGGGTACTAAAAAATCTAAGATTTCGCAGTTTTGACAGTAGACACAGCGCCAAGGACACCCCTGGCAAAACACGCTCGCCACAATCTTTCCCGGCCAGTCCACAGTAGAAAATGGCACTAGCCCCGCGATATTTAACTGGCGGGCTCGCCCTAACAAACTAGGTTGGGAGGGCAGCGAAAAATCAGACACCGGCTAACTCTTGCGAGAAAGTCGTGCGCTCTGCATATTCGCTCTTCTTGCCCTTGTTGAAGGAAGTCACTGGACGGAAATATCCCATAACCCGAGTCCACACTTCACAGGGCTGCTCATGGTTACCTTCGGCGGCACACTTCGGGCAGTCGAAATGTTCACCCGACAAATACCCATGAACTGGGCAAATCGAGAAAGTGGGAGTAACCGTAATATAGGGCAGCTTAAAGTTCGCGAGCGCCCTGCGCACCAGGTTCTTACAGGATTCAGCCGAATTCACTGCCTCCCCCATATACAGATGCAACACGGTTCCACCAGTGTATTTACCTTGTAGCTCTACCTGTTCTTCCAAAGCCTGGAAAGGATCATCGGTATAACCTACCGGAAGCTGCGAAGAGTTGGTGTAGTAGGGCGCATCCTTAGTTCCGGCCTGGATAATTTCGGGGAAGCGTTTGGCGTCCTCTTTCGCGAAACGGTAGGTAGTGCCTTCGGCAGGCGTTGCCTCCAGGTTATAAAGATGCCCGGTTTCTTCTTGCAGCTGCACCATCCGACCTCTAATATGATCTAGCAGGTCAGCGCAGATTTTATGCCCCGCCTCTCCGGTAATATCTTCCGCGTCATCGGTAAAGTTGCGCACCATCTCATTCATTCCGTTTACCCCAATAGTGGAGAAATGGTTGTCAAGAGTGCCCAGGTAGCGGCGGGTATAGGGGAAAAGACCGGAATCCATATGCCAGGAAATAACTTCCCGTTTCTTCTCTAGAGATTGGCTAGCCAGGTCGATTAGATAATCTAGGCGCTTGGTAAGCCCACTTAAATCCCCCTTATAGAGGTAGCCGAGGCGCGCCATATTGATAGTCACTACCCCCAGGGAGCCGGTTTGTTCTGCCGAGCCGAACAGTCCGTTGCCTCGTTTTAAGAGTTCCCGCAGGTCTAGCTGCAAACGGCAGCACATGGAGCGAATCATATGGGGGTCAAGATCAGAATTCAGGAAGTTCTGGAAATAGGGCAAACCGTATTTAGCGGTCATGGCGAACAGGCGCTCGGTGTTAGGGGAATCCCAATCAAAATCGGGGGTGATGTTATAGGTGGGAATAGGGAAGGTGAAAACCCGTCCATCAGCGTCCCCACCGGTCATCACCTCGATAAACGCCCGGTTAATCATGTCCATTTCTGCTTGTAAATCCCCATAAGTGAAATCCATTAATTCCTCACCAATCAGGGGGTTTTCATCTGCGAGGTCGTCGGGGCAAGTCCAATCAAAAGTGAGGTTAGTGAAGGGACATTGGCTGCCCCAGCGGCTGGGCACGTTAAGGTTGTAAATCAGTTCTTGCATACATTGGCGAACCTGCTGGTAATCCAGGTTATCTTTGCGGATAAATGGAGCCATATAGGTGTCGAAGCTAGAGAATGCCTGGGCGCCAGCCCACTCGTTTTGCAAAGTTCCCAGGAAGTTTACGATTTGCCCGCAGGCGGAGGAAAAATGGGTGGGAGGATTCGAGGCGATTGCTCCTGGAACCCCGTTAAAACCTTGCTGCAATAGCTGCTTTAGAGACCAACCGGCACAGTACCCGGCAAACATATCTAGGTCGTGGATATGGTAGTCGCCCTCGCGGTGCGCCTTTCCAATTTCGGGAGTATAAATCTCGTTTAACCAGTAGTTAGCGATAATTTTTCCCGCAGAGTTGAGAATCATTCCCCCTAGGGAGTATCCCTGATTTGCGTTTGCGTTTACCCGCCAATCAGCTTTTGATAGATACTCATTAACGGTTTGAGCAGGATTAACCAAGTTTTTATCTTGAGTTTGGGGTGCCATTTTTTCCTTCTTTTTCCTTTAGCTCTGGGGCTTTTTAGCCACTGTTACCGACTATAGGTGCAATCAGAGCGAGGGAAGCAGCGACACACGAGATATAGTAGGTTTCCTAAATGCTAACCACTAGATATTGTGGTTTCAAGATTTCTCTCATATTCCCAGGCTACGACGCAAATGAAGGCGCAATTTTAGAATACGACTTTCATCTACCTGCACAAACGGTTTAGGTATAAAGCCCTAGACGGTAGAGGAGGGGTTTTTCACAGGCCGCAACCCCGCCCTCGCCACTTCAAAAACAAAAATCCAGCAGACCCCCAGCAGGGCGAGCACCGTTCCTGCACTCAGGGCGAGAGCAAGCGGGTGGCGCGAGGCAGCCAGGCGACTCAAATCGCTGGTAACCGTACCCGCCGTGAAGTAGCCTTGCCCCGAGGTAAGCCTGAAATAACAGTAGCTGACTATTACTACCCCCAGCAGAGCTACTACCGCTGCCAGCACAGTCAAGATTCGTCCTCGCCTCAATGCCCGCTGACCACGTTCATCACCAAGCTCAAGCGGTGAAAGTAGGAGCGCAAAAACTGTAACCACACAAATTGCAGCGAAAACATCCGAGGGGCGATGCCAACGCGCCACAATCACCGCCAGCGCCACCAGGAACAACACTAGAGCCGACAGGTAGGTAGCCAGCTCGCGCCACTTAGAAGCCGAAACCATTACCAAAGCTACGGCAGCAGCCCCCGCCGCCGTAGTGTGACCAGAGGGGAAAGAGTTAGTCATATAGTAGGTGACCCCTAGCGCCGGACGAGAAAGCAGCATATGTTTAAGCACCTGGGTAGTAACTGTCGCCGCCGCCACCATTATCAACATTCGTATCCCTAACGCGAAACGCCGCCTGAACAGTGCTACTATTACCGCAGCCGCGATTAAAGGCGCCAAAATAAACCAGTACCACTCCCGCAGTAACACCTGATCCCAGGAAGCGAAAGAAGCGTTCAAATCGGAAAGGGTAAACATCGTCAAAGTGTCCACTACCTGACCAGTGCGAGTGCAAACAAATATGAAATAACAGAGCACTAACAGCATTGCGGCGGCACAGGATGCTGAAAAACGACGCACATAACCTGGCGTTAGATTACTTTCCGACCTGCTATTCATGGTTTAACCTTATTTTGTCACCTGCTAGATTTCTACAATCAGCAAGTACCTACCAACGAATGTTATCCAACTATCTTGCAGTAAAAGGAGGCGCTGGTGGCTATCTCGGATTTGTTAGCGCACTTGCGTTCCTTAAACGTTGAACAGTTACTGCATGAAAAGACCCTGCCCGCTCAAAGAGCCAGTTTTGCTCCTTGGCCACCTTGGGTTAGCGAAAACCTGCGTAATAGTTTTGTTCAAAATGGGATAGAAAAACTATGGGAACATCAGGCAACCTGCGTAAACACTCTACATGAGGGTGGGGACGTAATCCTTACTACCGGAACAGGATCGGGCAAATCTTTAGCCGCCTGGCTGGCGTTCTTGGCGCGGCGCGAAGGCGCTAACCCAGGCGACAGTTGTCTCGATAACGTCTCGCCTACGGCTCTTTATATTGCGCCCACCAAGGCACTTGCCCGCGACCAGGCAACTACTTTAACCCAGTGGAATGGGCAAGCAAATCTATATTTGCAGATTGCGCCAGTAGATGGCGATTCTTCTTCCCCGGTGAAAAAGTGGGCACGCACTCACGCCGATATTGTGCTCACTAACCCCGATTATTTACATTTTGCTATTTTGCGCTCACACCAGCTTTGGCGACCGTTCCTGCGCGGTCTGTCCCTGGTGATTATTGATGAGGCTCACTATTATCGGGGCGTATTAGGCGCTAACGTAGCCTTGATTTTGCGGCGCTTGCGCCGCCTCGCCCGCCTGTATCATGCGCAGCCAACTTTTGCGCTGCTATCGGCAACTACCGCCAATCCGGCAGTTCACGGACGTAATCTTTTAGGAGGAGGGCGTACCCTGCGGGTCATTGACCGCGACACTTCCGGCTCGGGAAGCCGGACGGTATTGGTGTGGCAGCCAGGGAAAATCCCCGTAGAAGATGAGGAAAATCAGCCACGTTTTCCTGCTATCTGGGAGAGTGCTCGCCTAATGGCGGAGCTAGTAAATTGCGGAGGACGAGTAATCACTTTTGCGCCATCTCGGCAAGGGGTGGAAACTATAGCTCAACTTGCGCGCGACCATTTAAGTACCCGTAACCCTCTTTTGATACCGAAAGTTGCGGCCTATCGTGGCGGCTATTTACCTGAAGAGCGCCGCCAGCTAGAAAAGGATTTACGCAGCGGGAAGCTGCAAGGATTATCGGCAACATCTGCCTTGGAGCTGGGGATTGATATTTCCGGTCTTGATTGCACTGTTACCTGTTCATGGCCGGGCACGCGAGCCAGTTTCTTTCAGCAAATAGGCAGAGCTGGGCGGGCTGGTAAAGATGGTATCGGTATTTTTGTGGTTTCAGATAATCCCCTCGATGACTTTTTGGCTCACCATCCAGAAGAGATTTTCCGCCCGGTAGAAACTATAGTTTTCGACACCGAAAATCCGTTTGTACTGGCTCCTCAGCTTTTATGCGCGGCCGCCGAAAGCCCTTTAACCAGTGAAGATACTGACCTATTTGGGGAAGCGGGCGAACAGGTGACCAAGGAACTACTTAAGCAAGGATTACTGATAGCTAGACCTGGGGGACTTTGTTTTGACATCACCAAGCCGTTTTCCCCTTGGGAAAAAGTTAGAATCCGCGGCGAGAGTGGACAGGTTCAGATTATTGAGTCCGCGAGCGCGCAAATGGTGGGCACGGTTGATAGCAAACGCGCCGATAGTGTCTTACATCCGGACGCTATTTATGTGCATCAAGGGCGTGTCTGGCAGGTTTTGCGGCGTGAAGAGGACGTAGCGGAGGTAATTCCCGGGCCAAAGAATCTCCGAACTCGCCCTAATACTGACACCAGCATTTCTATACTTTCTGAGGAAGCAGAGCCGCTTAGTGTTCCTGCGGGTATCAGCTGGCATTATGGACGTATAGAGGTTCAAACCACAGTTACCTCTTTTGATTTGCTGCGTCTGCCCCGGCACGTCTATCAGGCGACTTTCCAATTGGACTGCCCTACCCGGTCGTTTCAAACTACTGGCACTTATTTCACCTTGGATGAAGAGGTTATTAAGCACTTACATTTTGATGATCAGCAATTGCTAGCTGGGGCTTTACATGCCGGTGAACACGCCTTGATTGGAATGCTTCCCCTGGTCGCTACTTGTGACCGTTGGGATTTGGGGGGACTCTCGCTCACGCAACATCTACAGACAGGTCTGCCAACAGTGTTTATCTATGATGGCACTTTGGGGGGAGCTGGTTTTTCGCGTCACGGCTTTCACCAGTTATCCTCCTGGTTGGATTTAACCTATCAACAGGTCGCGGAATGTTCGTGTACCTTGGGGTGTCCTCGGTGTATTCATTCCCCTAAATGCGGCAATGGCAACGAAATGCTTTCTAAATCAGGGGCTCGCGACCTTTTGGGGTTCCTGCGTGAGAGCTTTTACGAGACTATCAGGTAGCCAGGAGAGTTTTCCCCTGGTCGCTACCTTTTGCTGCCTAGAAATCTCATCTAGCTGCGCCCTGATTTAGGGCTATTTCCCGCCAATACCCATGCTAGCGCCCGCGAGATACCGACTTATAACCGCTATTACTGGTCGCATTTACAAGGTATGCGCGGTTAGTGGCTAATGCCAGTTATATTTGACCGGACCGGCTCTAGAATGTGCCGAGACCTGCCAGTTGGAAAGGGCGCTAACGCTCACCTGTACTCGCACGTCCTTTTCGCCCAGTTCACAGGAATCTAAAGCAACTTGATTTTGATGTGCAACTTGTTCAGCTAGGACGCAAGGGGAGGTTTCACTGCCATAAAAGTGGGCGCTGGCGGCAGCTAAAGCCGCAAAATCGGCACCTGTTTGGGCACGGGCTTTCGCTGCCAATGCTCCATTCAATACCGCGATTCCTGCCACTAATGTCACCAGTAAACATATAAATCCCACTGCCCAAATGGTGGCGGAACCTTCCTCTAGAACTCTAGAGTTACTCGGAGTCTTTTTCACCGTTCAATCCCCATAGCAAGTTCTGGTTCTTTAAGAGCGCTGGCACTACAAGTTAGTGCCGGTAATAGTTTTGCCTGTCCAACTAAATGTTTCCGGGCAGTAACCTTTACCCATTTGTCGGAACTATCCACGGTTACTGACACCGTATTTCCCGCCCTATAAGGCGTGCCGATACTTTCGGCGCGCGCTGCCACGCGCGCCACGTCACACGCCTGTACTTTCGCTGCTCCAGCAGCTGATACCCCTAAGGCGAGAGCCACCACTGCCAGCAGTGCGGGAAGCGTAAGTGCAGTCTCTACCGTGGCATAGCCACCCTCACTATCTAGGCAAAGTTGCCATAGTCGGCGCAGCCACTGCTTTCGCTGCGCCGACCACAGATGCTTCTGAACTAATTTAGTCACTTTAAATCGAGAGCGCCTGTTTAATAATTGCAGTTAAAGCGCTTTTTATCCCCCCTCCCTTAATCACAGCCATCAATAAAGCGGCAAAAGCGGCCGCAGCTAAGGTTCCGATGGCATATTCTGCGGTAGTCATTCCATCCTCTTCGTTTCGCAGTCGCTCCACCGCTTGCCGAGTTTGCGCCCAAGCCAATATGCGCAACGCTAAATCTTTCATTTCTCCCCTTTCGTCCTCCCCAGACCGCTATCGGTCTGCGGTTAAAACCACGATGCCAGGGATTTAGATATTTAATCGAAGTTCAAATAATTGTTTAAGTACAGCCGGTGATTATCACCCCTTGGGGACTTGTGAGCGATAATAGGCGCATGAGTAAGCAAGCAAACCAATCCGATAAAGAACTATTTGCCCAGGCACGCGAGATGATTCCCGGCGGGGTAAACTCTCCCGTTCGCGCCTATGGCTCCGTGGGAGGAACTCCCCATTTCATTAAAGAAGCCTTTGGCCCGTATGTGCGCGATGAAGAGGGGAATACTTTTGTGGATTTGGTGTGCTCTTGGGGTCCGGCTCTGCTGGGGCATTCTTGTCCCCAAGTGGTGCAGGCAGTTCAAGATTGTGCCGTTAAAGGTTTATCTTTTGGAGCCCCTACGGTTGCGGAAACAAAACTAGCGCAAGCTATCACTGCCCGGATGCCTTCTTGCGAGCAGGTAAGAATGGTTTCTACCGGTACGGAAGCCACTATGACCGCGATTCGCTTGGCGCGGGGAGTTACCGGACGCGACCTGATTGTAAAGTTCGCGGGTTGCTATCACGGTCACTCCGATGGTCTACTTGCGGCTGCCGGTTCGGGGGTTGCTACCCAAGGGCTTCCCGGCTCGGCGGGAGTAACCGCCGCGGTAGCTAGCGAAACTATAGTTGTGCCATATAACGATTTCGATGCCCTCACCGAGACTTTCGAGCTTAAGGGCGAACAAATCGCGGCAGTTATCTGTGAATCTTGCCCCGCCAATATGGGGGTAGTACCCCCACTACCCGGCTTTAACCAGCACATTCGCGCCCTCACCAGAAGATATGGTGCGTTAATGATTACCGATGAGGTTCTCACCGGTTTTCGGGTTGGCCCTAGCGGATATTGGGGATTGCAAAATGATTATTGGGTTGATTTACCAGCTAAGCTTCCTGATTTTTCCGATGAGGACGCACGCGCAGCTTGGCATGAGCAACAACTTAAAAACTTAGATTTTATTCCTGATATTTTCACTTTCGGCAAGGTGATTGGGGGAGGGATGCCGCTGGCAGCTTTAGGCGGATCGCGTGAAATTATGGAACACCTTTCTCCGCTGGGACCGGTTTATCAGGCGGGTACCCTTTCGGGTAATCCTTTGGCAACCGCAGCTGGATTAAAAACTCTGGAGCTCGCCGACCACGCCGTATATGCGCGCACTGCGGCTGTAGCAGATGTGATTTCGCGTGCCATTGAACAAGAAGCTGAGCAGGCAGAGGTGGCGATAAAAGTGAACCGTGCTGGCTCGTTGTTCTCGGTATTTTTTGGGCAACAACCCGCAGAACACGGAGTACACAATTTTGAACAGGCTAACGCGCAAGAGACTTTCCGTTACCGCGCTTTCTTCCACGCTATGGAAGAACAAAATATCGCGTTACCGCCTTCTGGTTTTGAAGCCTGGTTTGTTTCTGCCGCTCACGATGACCGGGCAGTTGGACGGATTTTATCGGCGTTACCGTCTGCTATGGAAGCCGCCCGCGAAGCTGAAGATGAAGACCGTTAGGTTAAGAATGTTTTATAGGAAGTTTTTAATCGAGATACCATTATCGCAGGATTGAAATTAAATAATCCCTAAACTCCATTAAAGTTCTATCGCTAATCTTTAATCTTGTGTTATACTAAGGGTGTAAATATCGGTTGGGTAGGAAAGTTCCGATTAACTATGAGCCTTCTGCGTAAAGTCAGCAGTTTTGCTGCCACAGCGTTCGTGGCAGCAGCGCCGCTATGCGTTGGCTTTTATTCTGCTTCCCTCGCCCAGGCAACCACTACCCCAACACCCACCACTTCATCATCGGCTAAACAAGCTACGAACTTGGATGACTGGGCTAAACAGCATTGCCCAAATGGTGAACAATTAGAGAATAATTCACTCGGTAACACCCCTATCTATCTGGGATATTCTACTGAAAAGAAATCGACCTATCTGGGGATGGCGCAATCCACGAAGGTTAACGATACCGGGATATTTATCGATCCCAGTACAGTTCAGTCTAAAGATAAACTTGCTGCTTGCGTACGTGTAAAGTCAAAACAGCAAGCAACCCCGATTAATGCCGAAATTTTCTATGGGGCTCTGTTTAAGTCTGACCCGCAAGCCTCAACCCTACTTTGGAAAACAAGTAAAATACGCAAGACTTACACGACTACTTTCGAAGTCACCAAAGCTAGTTTTTACACGAACACCGCTTCGCTGAGTATTCAAAGTAAAGATATTGAAGCTGGAACGCTTGCAACTCCTTACGCTTTTCCTGCTATTAAAAGCCAAGAGGAATACTCACAGTCTTTTAGTTTCTCCGAGCCCGGCTTTTACACCCTAAGCATCAAGGCAACGACTACGAATAAATATATGCCATCTAATCAGTACGTCTCCTACCTTGATTACACTTTTATCGTTGGAAAAGAAGCGGTAATACCTTCCCAGATAGAGGACGCAGTTCGTCCTACTACTGATCCCACTACCGACCCTTCCACCGAGCCTTCTACTGACCCGACTGCGGAGCCTTCTACTGACCCCAGTACAGACCCCTCGACCGACCCGAGCACCAAGCCCAGTACTGACCCTTCTACCAATCCGTCTACGGATCCTTCCTCAGATCCCACTAGCAATCCCTCTACCGATCCCTCCACGAAGCCTTCGACTGGATCTACTGACAAGCCGGCAACTCCGGGTAACCCCGATAATCCCACAGGCACCCGAGACCCCAGCAATCCCAGTCCCGGAACTGATTCCCCGGCTCCCTCAAGCGAACCCACCTCTCCGCAACATCCTTCAAGTAATCCAGGGGGCTCAACAAATCCGGGCACAGACTCTCACCCCACTGCACCTCGCAATCCCGGTGAGGGCGGATTGCCTTCCCAATCCGGACAGAACTCCGGTAACAGGAATCTTGCCTCCTCTTCTTCCTCTAGCTCCGCTAGATTGCAAGGTCAAAACGGCAGACATTCCACGGGAACAGATTTAATCGCCGCGCTTTATCCGCAATCCCGTTTAGGAGCCAGCGTCCCGAACCATTCCAAAGGTTTCCCGCTTTCCCCTGGTTATGCGCCCTCGGACTCCGATTCTTCTAGCTCCTCAAGCTCGCAGGAAGCTACCGACTCCCAGGCTTCTGATACTTCTAGCGCTGATAACAATAGCAGCATCTCCAACTTAATTAATCCGCCAAAATTCCATGCAGCCAGCGGTTCTACTGATGCCGCGGTTAAACAGTGGATTAGCAGTTCATCTCTGGCGGTCTTTGTCCTAGGTTTAGGTTCCGCGGGATTCTTTGGAGTCGGATTAGTTATTTACTCGCGTCTACATCCTTAAATGAACAGTTTTTTACGTTCACGCTGGCGCGATTACCGTTTGAAACACGAAAAAGACCAGCCCCTTGATGAAGCCATCTACATGACGATAGCTACCGGTCGCCTTGAACCGCTACTGCGCGCCCTCGCCACCTACCCGGTCTATAGCAATGGGCAAACTATTGTAGAAAACGATTCTGAGTTTTTACTGGTGTACTCGACTCAGCTACGAGCCGCCGAACCTAAAAAAGCTATCGGCGCTCTACTAAGTGAGCATCTAAAAGACCTGTCTCAAAAAGGGTTTAATTATTTGGGCGCGCGATTAAATCCAGGCGGAAAACATGAAATTACCCTAGAAGCACACAATATTTCCCGCCTAAATCTACTGGTGGCAGGGATTGCCACTGAGGACGCTTTAACGGCGATTGCTTCCGAATCTTTGGAAGTAACCACCTGCGCGCCCTCGCACCAAAAACTTCTCGATAGTATTAACGCCACCTTGCCTCTACCTAAGGGTCAGACATTCATTGCCCTTAGCGCCAATTTTTACGGTTTCAAGCCGGGCACTTGGTCGGTAGTCTTCCTGGTTGATTCCTTAGCCACCCCCCAAGAAATCCCTCCCGAGCTTAGTGAAGAACTACAGCAAGACTTCCCTCAGGTGATAGCGGTAAACCCGGCGGTTGCCGACTGGCGGCGTGATTTATTTTGGGATTACCGCCATCTGCTTCGCTGTGACTAACCCCCTCTGGCGAGAACATTAACGCCGTACAACGGCAACTCTCTCAATGAGCCACGCGAACACAGCAGATAAATCAGAGTTAATAACTACGCGGCTACCAGGCTCGATACTGCTGCTAAATGCCTTTGCTGCTAACTAGGTTCGACCTGACCGATTGCCGTCAAGAACTGATCATTTTCCTGTCGCAATCCAATGGTGACCCGCACGCCCTCGGGAAAACCGCGCGTTTGTATCCCCTGCGCTAAGGCAGCCGCGAGTATCTTCTCGCCCACCTTGCCGGGAAACCAAATAAAGTTCCCACCCGAATCTTGGATATTCCATCCCGCCTCGCGCAGTCGGCTAACTACCCGTTCACGTTCTTGAATTATCTCTTGTACCTGGCAGCGCATTTTTTGTTCGTCCGCAAGCGCCGCCACTGCACAGGCCTCAGCTACCGCGCTCAAAGCAAATGGGGTGGAAACTTTTAGGATTGCCTCTGCTATTTCCTGACTGGCTAAACCATAACCGCAACGCAGACCGGCCAGGCCGTAGGCTTTAGAAAAGGTGCGCAGCACTAACAGATTAGAAAACTCAGCGAGCAGTCGAGCCCCATCAACGTGACCTTTTAAGGTATCGAACTCAAAATAGGCCTCATCTAATACCACCAGCACCGATGGGGGAATCTCGGCTAGAAAATCCCGGACTTCTTTTTCGGTCAGGGAAGTTCCCGTTGGGTTATTGGGGCTACAAAGAATAACCGCCGCAGTATCGCCGTCCACCGCTGCTTTCATCGCATCTAGGTCGTGTCTGCCCTGAGCGGTTAAGGGAATCTGCCGCGAGGAAGCTCCAGTTATCCCCACTAGAATCGGGTAGGCCTCAAAGGAACGCCACCCGTAAACCACGTTTTTTCCGCTTTGTGCCACGGCAGTTAGAGCATTCGCGAGAACCTGGATAGAACCAGGCCCTACCACCACCTGATTGTTTGGAAGCTGATAGCGTGATGCGAGTTTTTCTACCAGACCAGCTCCGGTGGCACTGGGATAGCGATTCGCATCTTTAAGGGCATATTGACCAGCCTGAATTATTTGCGGTGCGGTCAAAAAGGGCAGTTCATTACTGGACAGCTTCACGGTTTTATGACCGTCACCTTTCCCGGCAACATAGGCGGGAAGCTTAGCTAGTACCTCGCGAAATTTCACCTGGCTCATATTCTTAGTTTGCTCTTTTTTAGCGTTCCTTGCGCCCTCGTCCCAGATTGTATGCCAGAATACGTGCCATAATAGGAGATATGCAGATGCGCTTTGATAACTGTTTTGATTTCGCTAAATCCGATATTGCTTTAGGTCCGCTCGATGGACGCTACCGCTCGCAGGTGGCAGCGCTCACCAACTACCTGTCTGAACCGGCTCTAAACCGAGCTCGGCTACTAGTAGAGGTCGAGTGGCTGATTTTCTTAGCCGAGAACCAGGTATTGACAGGGGTTAGTCCTTTTAACGAGGACGAAAAACGCTACCTAAGAGCGCTAGTTGCTAGTTTTGGCAGCGAAGAGGTTAGCGAACTTAAACGCATTGAGGCGGAAACTAGACACGATGTGAAAGCGGTGGAGTATTTCCTGCAAGAGCGCTTGCGCCGGGCAGGTGAGCATATTGCCAACACCGATTTGCCTCGCTATCTAGCGGCAGTGCACATTTTTTGCACTTCTGAAGATATTAACAACCTGTCCTACGGGATTTGCATTAAGGGCGCAGTTAGCGATGTTTGGCTTCCTCAACTGCTTAGCCTGGTAGAACAACTTGACGAGCTGGCCGGCAGCGCAGCTGATGTTCCCATGTTGGCACATACTCACGGTCAGCCTGCTACTCCGGTTACTTTAGGTAAAGAGATTGCAGTTTTTGCTCATCGTTTGCGACGCCAGATTCGCCGGATTGAAAACACGGAATATCTGGGGAAGATAAACGGCGCTACTGGGACTTGGGCTGCTCATCAGGTCGGGGTTCCCTCTGCTAACTGGCCGCTTCTCGCTAAGGCTTTCGTTGAGCACTTGGGGCTACAGTGGAATCCACTTACTACCCAGATAGAATCTCACGATTGGCAAAGTGAGCTTTATAGCGATATCAGTCGAGCAAATCGGATTATGCATAATTTGGCTACCGATTGTTGGAGCTATATTTCCATGGGATACTTCCATCAAAACTTGGCCGGGCAAGGCTCAACCGGTTCTTCTACTATGCCCCATAAGGTAAACCCGATTCGTTTTGAGAACGCGGAAGCGAACCTAGAGATTTCATCTGCCCTACTAGAGACGTTATCCGCCACCTTGGTTACTTCCCGTTTGCAACGGGATTTAACTGATTCTTCTACTCAACGCAATATCGGGGTTGCTATTGGGCATTCTCTGCTTGCCCTAAACAACCTAGCGGGAGGGCTTCGCGGATTGGACGTAGCTGACAAGGTTATGAAACAGGATCTTGATCAGAACTGGGAAGTTTTGGGTGAGGCAGTGCAGCAGGTAATGCGGGTAGAGGGCTTAGCTGGCACTGCCGGTATGGATAACCCGTACGAGCGGCTAAAGGAACTTACTCGGGATAACCGGGTCGATGAAGCGACAATGAGAGATTTTGTGGTTTCTTTAGGTCTGTCTGAGGACGCGCAGGCACGTCTGCTGGCTCTGCGCCCCGATAATTACATTGGTTACGCGAGCGAGCTGGCGGCGAAGAACATCTAATATAACGAAAACTTACCAGGTGGTAAGTAAACGGGATTTAGCTTTTCTAGCAAAAATGTCGGATTTTTAGGGGCAGTTCTTTAGCATCTTCCCTGGTTACAGCATTATATGTCACATCTCACCTAGATTAGACAATTATCAGCTGGCTTTTTAGTGACCATGCGGTAAGATTGGAACTGTCATCATTTATTGGAGCGTTCCCACTTAAGGCTCCGCGACAGATGAGGGATTGAAAAATGAGACTTAATAACTTCGCCAAGACCCTAGTATCTGGGATGTGCGCAGCGGCACTAATTCCTGCCGGTCTCTTAGCAGCCTCAGCGGCTAACAACCTACAAGAGCAACCAGTGGCAAACACAGACGGCGTAACCACTTCGGTTGCTAACACTCCAAAGTTTTTGACTGGTTGCATCGGCACTGATCAGCTTGGGCACGAGAATGTAACCATCAAGAAGCTGCCCGCCGGGAAAGATTGGTTCTTAACCATCTCTGACTCTGAAAACAGTCCCTTCGCTACCGCCGGTAGCTACAAGAATCCTAACGCTGGCGGCTATATGTACACCTTTGATGCCGCGGCGAACGCTAACTATCGTTTCATTCAAGAAGCGGTAGTAAACACCGGTTTCGGTTTAGCAGGAAGCTATCACTTTAACGACAACGTAAAGAAGACTTACGGCTGGCTTTTGGTACAACTTGATGACGAACTATACGGAGCATTAAGGGTAAACGCCGGATGTGACTACGACTTTTCCACCGTGCTCGAAAATAACGTTTTCGACAAATACGTGGAAATCAAGAAGTTGGTTATCGACCCCACAGCGGTAAAACAAGAGTTCAATCCACGCCTTACTCTCCATCAGTTCACCGCACCGCAAGCTGGGGACTTCAAAGTCCTAGATTCCCGTCCCACCCCTCCGCCTACTACCGACCCCTCCACGGAACCATCCGATCCTAATCCTCCGGAAGTTCCCGATTCTCCGACACTTGAACCGAGCGCTCCCCAGCTTTCCCCTACACCGAAAGCACCGAGCACCCGCGACTCCCAGAGCACCCAAACTAAACCGTCTCAGAGCAGCACCGCTGCCCAAAGCACAGCTACTCAGAACCGCACTCAACCGGCTCCTACCCGAACCATTATTCAGACTCGGGAAAATACCCGTACGGTAACTGTGCCCGGTCCGATTCGCTACCGGGAAGCTCCCAGGAATACATCCAGCAATCCTTCATCCGGAAACATCGCAAGCAACCCCAGCAGTACGGATACTTCTTCTACTGCCTCGAACAGCACCACGCAGCCTACTCAAGAGGGGTCTGGCAGCGTGAGTGGCTCAACTGGCAACGGGACCGCCAGTCAAGTTCAGGGAGTAGAACAACCCAAGGCAGCGCCCTCCGCGCCTGCAGCCGCCAAGACGACCAGCAATCCCAGCGTTGTTAATCGCATGGGTGGACTGGGAACAATCGCCGCGATTGCAGTACTTGGGTTAATCGGCGCAGGTGGCGCCATCGCCCTAACCAGGTCACTAATGAACGGTTAAGTCCACTGGGAACTGGCCTTAACAGCTTCTAACTGGTTAGGTACGGGGCAGGAGATTCCCTCAATCTCCTGCCCCGTATTACTATCTTCATTTCAGATTCTATTTTGGGTATTAATCCGGGAAACCACTACAAAGCACCTCTAAAGCACTACAATTCAATCAGAGCATACCTAGAGAAAAAAGAGGATATTATGCGGTTCTTCCCAGCTAAACGCCCCGGACAAAAAACCATTGATCGCACCATCGATATTTTAGTTACCGGAATGACTTGCGATAAATGCGTAGAACGCATCACTCGTGCCCTTGGCAATTTGGACAATGTTAAAAGAGTATCGGTGCTGTTACGCAGCGATAAACCTAGCCAGGTCACGATTCTCACCGATTACGAAATTGATGATGAGTGCATCCGGGAAACCATTAAAGAAGCCGGTTATAGCGTTGTAGATATCGAACGCAATCAGTAGCGCAAGGGGGACAAATCCCAGCAGTAAAACCCCGCTCTATCCCTATTTATCGGCTGCTTTTTTAGTTGCCCGAGCCTTAATAAAGCTAATCACCATCGGCAGCACGGAAATCGCCACGATTGCAATCGCAATCAGCTCCACATTATTGGCAACCAGAGGAATATCTCCCAAAAGTACCCCTGCCACCATAAAAGCCCCAATCCAAAGCGCCGCTCCTATCATGTTCCAGATTAGGAAGGTACGGAAATGCTGTTTACCAATCCCGGCAATAATGGGGACAAAGGTACGAACAAAAGGCACGAAACGCGCCAAAACCAGCGCTACCCCGCCGTAACGGCGAAAGAAATCCTCAGATTTATGCATATTTTCGGTAGATAAATAGCGGGCATCATCTTTGAACAGCCGTCTGCCATATTTTCGTCCTAACCAATAACCAACAAGATTACCGCTGATAGCCGCGATAAAAAGCACTAGGAAAGTAAGCCATTCCGGAACGGAAGGAATCCGGTTATGCAATATCCCTAAGGCAAAAATCATAGAATCGCCAGGCAACACCGGAAATAGCACCCCAGATTCGATGAATACGATGAGAGCCACCGCCACCACCATCCAGCCTCCCAGCTGGGCTAAAAGAGTATTTAGCAAAAGATTCGGATCAGTTAGGTAATCGAATATCCCCGCTGTTTGTAGTGCCGCAACCATGCATCCTCCTGAGGCTAAACCTTAACTTCTGTAATTCTAAATGAGTCCTTTAACGCCCTGGTACGCGAGGGGCAGCCTTAGGGGTAAGCTCACATCTAGGTATGCGCCGATACATTGCATACAATCAAGTCATGAGCGCTTCGGGAGAGACTGTCAAGACCCAGCTGACCCACCACATCACCCGAGTAGTTGATACTAAAAACTCCCGCTTGCGACGCGTAGACGACCTAGCCCGTGCCGGTCTGTACCTAACAGCAATTATCATGGTGGTATTGCTAGCAATCTATGCCCATGCCACTACCCAAGCCGTTGCCCAAGACCTGACCAAAGTATTCGTGAACACCACCTTAGCGCAGGTTTTACTGTTGCCTTTATCGATGTTGCAGAACCTATTTATCCTGGCAACCCCGGTAGCGCTGCTGATTATGCTGGCTTTTAAAGCGCAGTGGTTACGTACTTTCCAGGCTGCTTTTACCGGTATTATCGGGGCGATAGTAGCTAGCGCTTTCACCGCCCTTATCTCCGCCCTCCCCTACGTGTTTTCCAACGCCCTAAAAGTGTGGGTGGTAGGTGGCTCGATCGTCGCGATTTCTATCCCCTCTACCGCTGTGGTCGCCATGATGAGCATGGCGGGGGAACGTCGCCGCGACCAACTGGTGCGTATCCTATGGATAATAACCTGGGCAATCCTGGTTTTGGCAGTGCTGCAAGGACGGATGACTCTACCCTCGGCACTAATCACGGTGCTGCTGGGCACTTTCACCGGTTGCCTAGGACGCTACCTCTGGGGAGTTAGTAATCACCGTCCTACTGGACCAGCCTTGATTCGGGCATTAACCGAAGTTGGGATAACTCCGCGCCGTATTCTTCGCCTAGACACTCCCACCGAGGGGGATTTATTACAAGTAGAGGATATAGCTTTCTCTACCGAGCCCGGTTTCTTAACTCCTACAGGAAAAATGCAAAGGACGCAGCTATGCCTTGATCCGGTTTTAGAACTGAGCACCTTTGCTGGCGGTGATTTGAAAACTCATGGAGAGGCTAGCGAATCCGGAGAAAGAGCTTACTGCGTAATATCTGATACCGGTCACCGCTACCGCATGATTGCTACCGACGGAGACTCTCGCCTTATAACCTGGATTACCGGAATCTGGAATAATCTACGTTTGCGTTCTTTCTCCAAATCTACAGCTGCCACCGTGCGGCAAAACGGAGAATACACTGCCCTAATGGGGGCAATGACCACCCGCGCCCAAATCAAAACCCGCCCTTACCACGGCCTAGCGCACTGCGGTAGCACCATGCTGAACATTTTCGAGGACGATATTGCGCTCACCCCTTTTAGCGCCCTCACCGCGTCAGATATTTCAGATTCTCAACTACGAGCAGCCTGGCAACAGCTAGTATCTGCCCACCAAGGCGGGCTAGCTCACCGTAATATCAACTCTTCTAATCTGTGTTTAGGAGCCGATGGAGCTATATATTTCCTTAACTGGTCACAGGGAGAAGTTGCGGCTTCCAGAATGTCAATCCTGATTGACCAGGTACAGCTGCTAGTTATAACCAGCCTCGGGCTGGGAAAGAATCGGGCAGTTAGTGCCATGAAAGCAGTCCTTCCTACTTCCCAGATTCAAGCAATGGTCCCGGTTTTGCAAACCTTGGCGCTACCGCAATCAACTAGAGCTAAACTGCGTAAAACTGCGCTGCTCGCTACCCTCCGCCAAGAACTATTGAGCAGCACCCGGACTAATCCCAGCGAGGTTCAGCCTGCCCAACTGCGCCGATTCTCTTATTCCTCGCTAATATTTGCCTCCCTTGGCGTGGTTGCGGTGCTGGTGGTGTTAGGTTCTTTGAACTTTAAGGAAATCTATACCACCATCGCTGCCGCCAATACTTGGTGGATTATAGCCGGGGCATTTTTCTCTATTGCGATGAGCAGCGGACAAAGCCTTTCTTTACAGGCAGTAACTCCCAGTCGTCTGGGTTACGGCGAACTATTTTTACTGCAAATTGCCGGCTCCTTCACCTCTTTAGTAGTACCTGCCGGAGTCGGGGTTGGTGCGTTGAACCTGCGCTATTTAACTAAGAAGAATATGAGTAATGCTCTCGCCTTAGCGACCGTTTCCTTGATGCAACTGTTCCAGTTTGTATGTACCGTAGCGCTGCTGGTGATAATGGTCATGTTTACCGGGACTTCCATGAATGTTAGCCTGCCTTCCTCAACCATGTTGGCCGCTGTGGTAGCGATTGTGGCTGTATTGGTGGGTGGGTTAGCTATTCCCAAGGTTCGCGGGTGGATTTGGACAAAAGTTAAACCTACTTTCCACCAGGTGTGGCCGCGCGTAATCTGGATTACTTCCAGCCCTAAGAGAATGTTGCTAACCACGATTGGGTCTTTGCTGCAAACCGGTTTGCAAGTTAGTGCCTTTTACTGCGCGGTTGCTGCTTTTGGCTACCATCTTCCCATTTCGACTATCACCGTGACTTTCCTGGTATCCAATACTTTAGGTTCACTGATTCCCACTCCCGGTGGTTTAGGACCGGTTGAAGCCACCTTAACTGCCGGTTTGCAGGTGGCAGGAGTTCCCGGCGCGACTGCGCTCTCGGGTGCACTGCTTTATCGCCTCCTCACTTTTTGGCTTCGCGCCCCCCTAGGTTGGATAGCTACCCGCTACCTGCAACGGCGTGACGTTATATAACTAAATAGCTTAAGCTAGGTATTCTCGAGGCTAAATATGAAGAGAGGAAACAGGTAAATGAGTGAACACCCCAAGTCCGGGCGCGAAAAGAAAAAACCGGCGTTAATCGCCCTCCTAGTGTTATTAGCATTGGCATTTTTAGTGCTGGTGTTTTTTATCGCCTACTATATGGGTTCCGCCAAGAACAATACGACCGCGCTAGAGTCCTCAGCCCCTAAAACTAGTGCCTCGACTTCCCAAGATGCCAGTGAACTTCCGCAAGGAGTCAATCAAATCACTGACGAACAGGGTAAAAAACTCATTAAGTCCTTTTACCGCACCGACCCAAAGGATTCGCGGGCAATAGGTGACCCTAAAGCTCCGGTAACTATGGTTCAGTTTTCGGACTTTTCTTGCCCCCTGTGCTATCAATACGAATCTACAGTGTTTAAGCAGTTAAAACCCTATATTGATAACGGTACTTTGCGCATTGAGTTTAATAATCTCTCGATTTTCGCTGCCCAATACCGTTCCGATCTGGCAGCAACCGGCGCTATCGCTGCCTCCAAGCAAGGGAAATTTTGGCAGTTCCTAGAACAGGCAACCCAGCTGGCGACCAAGCAGGGTGGGGGGCACATCAACTGGGACGACCAGCTGGTAACCCAACTTGCCAAATCCAGTGGGGTTAGCGACCTTACGCAATTTAACAAGGATTTGAAGTCTGCGGATACTCGAAAAATAGTGGAGGACGAAAGTACTCATGCCCGCTCGGTCGGTATCAACGGTACACCGGCATTTTTCATCAACGACTATTTTATTAGCGGCTCTCTACCGGCAGAGACTTTCATTAAAACTATTGAAATCGCAGCTAAACAAGGAAACAACAAGTAATGTCTATTAACTTCACTATTGCCTATCTTGGAGGTTTAGTCACTTTTTTGGCTCCCTGTGGGGCGTTTTTATTACCGGCTTTTTTTGCGTGTGCATTTGAAGACCGCTCCCGGCTATTGCAAAGAATCTTGGTATTTTTCTTAGGTTTAATCGTTGCCTTGGTACCTTTAGGCTTTGCCGCCGGAGGGTTGGGAGGCTGGCTACTAGCCCATTCTCACCTGGTAACTTTAATAGTCGGGATAGTTATCCTAGCTTTAGGTATTACCCAGGTTTTGGCTCTTCCTCTACCAAAACTACCTCTACCTAAGGCTTTAGGGGGAACTACTAAAGCTAGTGTGGCCGGGGTTTTCCTATTCGGCATTTACTACGGGTTGGCTGGTTCTGGTTGCACCGGTCCAATCCTAGGGGCGGTACTTTCTAGTGCAACCCTAACTGGTTCCAGTTTCCGAGGGGGAGCACTGATGTTTTGCTATGCGGCAGGAATGCTAACGCCAGTGGCGCTGTTATCTCTTATTTGGGGATCGCTAACAGCTAGCCAACGTCGTTTCTTCCATCCGCGTCCTTTGAGGTTATTTGGACGGGAAACTACCTGGGGTTCTGTTATCTCGGGTGCAGTATTCGTACTGGTAGGAGTATTACTACTGGTTACTGGAGGTACGAATAACCATTCTTTACTGGACGCCGGTCAGCAAATATCCCTAGAGACCCGTATTAGTCAGGCAGTCAGCTCACTTCCCGATTTCCTCCTGCCCCTACTGCTGGTGGTAATGGTTGCCTTTATTGGGGTTTTAATTTGGTATTTACGCAGTCAGCGCTCAAATGACAGCCAAAACGCTACTCAGGCGACATCAGATAAATAGTTTTTATTTTACATTTATGCCTTTTTAACTTTGGTTTTGGTGGCAACGCTGCTTCGTGCAAAAATGGCAATTAACCTAGTAAAAAGGAGACGCGCATGGGTACGCAAAAGAAAGGAACGCATCTAGATCTTTGGCAGGATTCCTACGCTGCGCGGGCTCACAATCTGCGTGAATCTGAAATTCGTGCCCTTTTCTCGGTGGTTTCACGCCCCGAAGTTGTCTCCTTAGCGGGTGGTATGCCTAATATCCACGATTTGCCACTCGCCGAGCTGGCTGAAGGCGCTAAGGAACTGGTGTTAAATCACGGTGAACAGGCAATGCAATATGGCAGCGGGCAGGGTTGGGCTCCGCTTCGCGAATCTATCACTGAGGTAATGGCGGCCGAGGGTATTAACGCCAATCCTGACAACGTAGTAATCACCACTGGCTCTCAACAAGCATTAGACCTGGTCACACAGCTTTTCATCGAGCCTGGGGACGTTATTCTTGCCGAGTCGCCCTCATATGTGGGCGCTTTGGGTGTCTTCAATGCCTACCAAGCCGATGTGCGTCATGTTGGGCTCGATGACCAGGGTTTAATACCGGAAGAGTTTGCTTCAGCCGTTGAGCAGGCACGCGGTGAGGGAAAGCGAATTAAGTATCTTTACACTATCCCGAATTTTCACAACCCGGCCGGGGTGTCAATGTCCATTCCTCGGCGAAAAGAACTTGTTGAGCTGTGTCGAAAATACGGGGTCTTAATCCTGGAGGATAATCCCTATGGTTTGCTAGGTTTTGAAGGGCAAACTATGACTCCCCTCGTAGAACTTGCACCTGACCTCGTAGTTTATCTTGGTTCGTTTTCTAAGATATTTGCTCCTGGTTTCAGAATCGGTTGGGCATATGCTCCACCAGCGGTTCGTGACAAGCTGGTAGTAGCTTCCGAGTCAGCAATTCTTTCTCCCTCGATGGTTGGACAAATGGCTATTCATGCCTATCTTCGTGACTATGATTGGCGTGGACAAATCGACTCTTACCGGCAAATGTATCGGGGACGCCGAGACGCCATGTTAGATGCCCTGGCTACCTATCTACCAGAATGCACCTGGACGATACCTGAGGGAGGTTTCTACACCTGGCTTACTTTACCTTCAGGAATGGATTCAAAAGCTATGCTCAGCCGGGCGGTTACCGAGTTAGTTGCCTACACTCCTGGAACTGCGTTTTATGCCGATAATCAAGGGCGGGAAAACTTAAGGCTTTCTTTTTGTTATCCGCCTGCTGATGAGATTCGCGAGGGCGTGCGTCGCCTTGCTAAAGTAGTCGAACGCGAAATTGAGCTTTTAAAGTTATTTGGTTCGCAAGAAAGGCACTAATATGACTGAGCTTAAGGGCTTAAAGGTTGCGATTATTACCGGTGGTCAGCTGCAAGAGCGTGAAGTGTCTTTGCGCTCGGCAAACAGAGTTGCAACTGAGCTTCGCCAATATGCCCATACGGTTAAGACCTTAGAATTAGACCATAATCTTTTAGATTACTTGCGTGAGTTCAATCCCGATGTGGTCTGGCCGGTTATTCACGGACGCGAGGGCGAGGACGGCTCTCTGCAAGACCTCCTGGAGCTTGGGGGCGTACCTTATGTTGGTTCTGGTCCAAAGGGATGCAGAATTTCTTTATCAAAACCGGTTGCTAAGTCGGTTGTAGACAAGAATGACCTACCTACGCCCCGCTCGGTTGCCCTTCCCCAAATACTATTTCGCCAGGTGGGAGCAACTACGCTACTTGCGGAAGTCTCAACTAGGTTAGGTTTTCCTTTAATGGTTAAGCCTTCGCGCGGCGGGTCCGCTATGGGGGTAACCTATGTTGAGGACGAAGCGGGGCTGCGAACCGCTATGGTTAATGCTTTTGCTTACGATGATGAAGTCCTGATTGAACAATTCATTTCGGGGAGGGAAGTCTCAGTTTCTATCATTGAGGATTCGGGGGAATCCCGCGCGCTCCCCCCGGTAGAGATTCGCACTGATGCTGGTCGTTATGATTTTGATGCTCGCTATTTAACCGGACGTACCGAGTTTTTTGCTCCGGCACCGCTTGAAGATAACCTTGATGAGGCGGTTCGTGCGGTGGCTTTACAGTGCCACCGAGTCCTTGAATTAGAAGGTTTTTCGCGGATTGACCTGATTGTTGATAATGAAAATAACCCCTGGTTTATTGATGCGAACGCAGTGCCCGGTATGACTGATACCTCGCTTTGGCCACTGGCAGCGGAAGCAGATCTTGGTTTTGGCAAACTAATTGATGCCGTAACTCGTGACGGTGCAGCAAGGGGCGTACGTTCCTAAGGGCTATCAGGGAATCTAACAGGTTTTGTAATCGCTGATTTTCACAATAGTTTACACAGCCCAAGGAGTTTTCTCCTTGAATGATATGACTATTACTTACGGATATTCTTTAGCAATTGGGTAATCCGCTCTAAATCGTCCTCGTCAGCATATTCAATTACCAGCTTGCTGGTTTTTTTGCCCGGCTTTATAAGTACTCGGGTATCGAAGATATCTCTCCAAAGACGTTGGACGTTTTCCTGTCTCTCAGAAAGCTCCACTTGAGTGCGTTTACCACCCGTGCTAATCCGTTTCGCACCAGCTCGCACATTTCCGAGCGCTACGATTTCTTCTGTGGACCGCACCGATAAACCTTCCGCAATAATCCTTTCAGCAAGATATTCTTGTTCGGCTGGGTCACTTATCGCTAATAATGCCCGGGCGTGACCAGCGGAAATAACTCCTGCTGCCACTTTGGGTTGCACGCTAGCAGGTAGTCGGAGTAATCGCAGCGCGTTAGTAATTGCAGGGCGTGACTTTGATACCCGCTGAGACAGTTCCTGCTGAGTACACCCGAAGTCCTCCATCAACTGCTGGTAAGCAGCCGCTTCTTCTAGTGGGTTTAGCTGCACACGATGCAGGTTTTCAATCAGGGCATCCAGGAGCATCTTATTATCGGAAGTCTCCCTAACGATAGCCGGAACTTCTTTTATTTTTGCTATCTTGGAGGCTCTTAAACGCCGCTCACCCATAATTAATTCATAGGCATCTTTATTTACCGGGTCTTTTCTAACTACTATCGGCTGCAGTAGTCCAACTTCCTTTATAGAAGCCGATAATTCTGCAATTTCATCATCGTCAAAAGTCTGTCTCGGTTGCGCACGATTAGGATTAATGCTTTCCACTGCTAGCATTTCTAATCTTGCTCCGGGTACCGGAACTAATGATGTTTCACGTGAAACATCTTGAGCTGAATTTAAGCGGTCGCCACTACTCTGCTTATTACCATTATCAGAAGTAACCGGCGCTACGCTTGACTTACCCTTTCGTGCAGCGCCCTTAGAGCTAGAAGCCCGCGATGTTTCACGTGAAACATTTTTACGAGGTTCAAGAAGTTCTCGTGCGGAACCGCCTTTAGGAGAACTAGCGTGACCACCAAAAAAAATATCAGCGGGTCTAGAGTTACCATCTAAATTACGCTGTTCATCCTGATTAACAACCGGGTCGGTTGGGATTAACGCAGATAAGCCACGCCCTAAATGTTTTTTCCGTGCCATTATGATCTCACCTCACGACTAATTAATTCGTACGCGGCATCTAAGTAACATTTTGCACCCTTGGAACCTGGTTGATATGTCAAAATCGATTCCTCGTGGGAAGGAGCCTCTGCTAAAGCTACATTACGAGGAATTATAGTTTGCATTACAATATCCCCGTAATACGCTCGAACTTCTTCTAATACCCCTTTACCCAACAAAGTATTAGTAGTTACCATTGTAGGTAAAATTGCAGTAAAGCGTAGCTTTGGATTTAGTCGAATAACCAGCATATCAATAGTTTTGGTTAGTTGGGTAAGACCTTCTAATGCCAAATACTCAGCTTGGAGAGGAACCAAAACCTCATGAGCCGCCACGAGAGAATTAACCGTCATAATCCCCAAGGAAGGGGGAGAATCAATAAAAATATAATCAAAATACTCTCCGCTGCTAAGCAAAGCATTTACTGCCTCGGAGAGAATTTGTTGAAAATTAGTTCTCCCATTTAGCTCAAGTTCAATACCAGCCATATCCATTGATGCGGGAACGATCAAAAGACCGGGGATTTTCTGATTCTCTACCATTGCTTCCCGTAAGGGTACGCCCTCGGTCATAACCTCATACAGTGATACCTGATCATCTGAAAGATTTCTAAAACCTAGTGTAGAAGAGGCGTTACCTTGTTGATCTGCATCGATAACCAAAACTCTTAGTCCGCCTAAAGCAATAGCTGCCGCTAGATTAACGACCGTAGTAGTTTTGCCGACCCCTCCTTTTTGATTCGCCACCGCAATTACCCGAGTAGCTTGCGGGGCAGGTAACTTTTCCACTGCCTGCCTATTTGCTTCCCGCTGTCCCTTAACAAGACCCGATGAAAAACTATCTTGACCGCTTATAGCTTGCTCAACCATCTCGGCATCTGCCAAACGATGTTTACTCATTATGCCTCCAATATAAAAGCGGTACTTTAAAAACTGCGGAGTCTAGGCGCGTTTAGTTGCCATAATGATTCTCGTAACTGAATCATCTATTAAAGACGGTACCTGTTCAATATGAGCAGCTTCTAGTTTAGCTTGAAATAGTGCCTCGCGTGCATTCGCTAGCTCTTCGGGGGCGCGTTCACCTTTAATGGCAAGCATTATCCCACCCGGAGCAACCAAATTACCCGAAATCCGTACCAGCTTGTTTAAGTTAGCAACCGCCCGGGAAGTTACTGCCGAAAACTGCTGATGAGCTGGTAAATCTTGACTGCGAGAACGCAAAACTTCCACGTTTTGCAAATCCAGTTCTGCTTTAACCTCTTCTAACCACTCGGCACGTCTACCGAGGGGTTCAATAAGATAAAACTGCAAGTCAGGACGCATAATTGCCAAAACTATTCCCGGTAAGCCCGCGCCCGAACCCACATCGGCAACAGTGGCATTTTTCCCAATCGGCAAAAATTTCTCAGCCGCACCGCAGTTTAAAAGATGCCGTGACCAAAGCCGAGGAAGCTCCCTCGGCCCTAATAAACCGCGTAATTGACCCTGCTCGATGAGCATCTGCGAATAGCGCGCCATTAAGGGAAAAGAAGTACCGAAAAAATCGGTAACAGCTTGTCCCGGTTGCTCAATCGGGGGAAGCGTTTCTAATGTCATGACTTAAATCTGTTAAACCAAGAACTCACCAAATCAATCTGGTGTAGCAGGGCGCTATTCAGCTTCCTGCGGGCCGGAAGCATCGGGATAGATTACTACTGCCCGATTGGGAGCCTGTCCTTGCGAACCTGAATAAACGCCCTCTTCAGCAGCGACATCATGACAAACTTTCCGTTCAAACGGATTCATCGGCTCTAGGCGAACCGGCTCCCCACTGGCCTTTGCTTTGGTAATTGCCTCTTCTGCAATCGCCCGCAATTCTTGTTTGCGTGTCTGGCGAAAGCCGGCAATATCTAGCATCAAGCGGGAATGTTCGCCCGTCTTTTGAGAAACCGCCAATCGGGTTAAATCCTGGAGAGCCTCCAAAACTTCGCCCTCATTTCCCACTAATCGCTGCAAATCACCCAAATCCTGGGCGTCAGCCACAATATCTACACTGGCGCGGTCATGCTCAACGTCGATTTCTAGATCCCCGCCCAAATCGGCGATATCTAGCAGCTCTTCTAAATAGTCGGCAGCAATATCGCCCTCTTCCTCTAGAGCTGCTACCCGTTCTGATGACTGTTCTTCGCTCATATCAACTATCCTCCATGCCTATTAGCATCGATACTATCGGTTCTGGTTACCTTTTTTACCTGCGTTATTATTTCGCCGTGCCTGTCGGCGTTTCGCTTTTTCTTCATCACTAAGCTGACCGGCAGCCCGCCGCCGTTTAGCTTGCGCATCCCGCTGCGCCCTCGTCAGCCTCTTAGGTTGTGCTTGCGCATTCCTAACCCCTGGTTGCATCCCAGCTTGCTGCTGAGCCTGCTTTTGCAAAGCCGCCATCATCTTTGATTGTTTAACTGGTTTCTTTGGCTTTTCTTCCAGCTCAAGATCTTGAGCTTTTTTGTGCAAATGCTCTTGGGTTTCTTTATAGAGGGCGAGCCCCTCACGTAATTTCTCGCCGTTCTCTATCCCGCTAAAGGGGTCATCTTCACCCTTGCGGGTCGCTTTTACCTCCAGACGCAAGGCTTTAGCCACGTCCTCGCCACTTAGTCCCAAATCCATTAGCTTTTGGTTATATTCCGCTAAAGTCTCTTCTTTGAAGCTATCGTATTTGACCTGATGCCTGCGCATTTGCGCATCGTGAGCCGTTGAACCGGGGGTGGGCAGATAATACATTACAAAAATCTGCTGAATAAAGCTGACCACCATCGTAACTACCAGGTAGACCAGCACCCCAATCTGGACGATAAAACCAAACCAAGCAGTCATCAAGGGCATCAAATACACCATCATTTTCATCATCCGCATTTGTTGCGCATTTGAGGTGTTCATATTGTGCTTCATATTGATGAACTGCTGGAAGAACATTAATCCTGCGTAAAGCAAAACGGATACAATAATCAGGATTTTGGTAGTCGTTGGGTTAGAAGCACTATTAGAAAATGTATCTGATAAATAGACCCCAAAAACGGTAGATTTATCCATCTCGGCAGCAAGAGTAGAATCAAAACCCCCAATATGCGCCCCTGGTTGGGATGCAATTAGGGGCATTTGCCAAAGGACCCGATACAGGGCGGCCAAAATCGGCAACTGAATAAGCAGAGGGAAACAAGATGCCATCGGATTAACGCCATATTGCTTGTAAAGATTCATGGTTTCCTGGCTCATCTGCTGCTTAGAAACCTGGTCGTTACGACCTTTGTATTTTTCTTGAATCTTCTTTATTTCCGGTTGGATAGCACTCATGCCCCGCGTGGACTTAATCTGTTTAATAAACAGCGGGATAATCAAAAGCCTTACAAAAATAGTGAGCACCACAATTGACAAAACCCAGGTAATTCCCGGTCCTTCCGGCAGACCTAGCGTAGTTAGTCCTCGGTGGATACCAACTAATACCCAGGCGGTAACCCATTTAAATGGAAATAAAACTGTGTCATACCACCCGCCCGAGGTGGGTTCGGTAGATGCCGCTAGCAGCTGTGCACTTAGCATCATGGATTTGCTCCTTTACTATTTTCCCCTGCTTATTTGGAGTCCACTATCGATTTTTGCCCAATGAGCTTGAAGTTCGCTTAAAGACATTTGATGATAGGGAGCGCTCTTCCATTCTCCCTTTTGGGGAGGATAATCCACCCCTCCGTTAGATAGCGGATTACACCGAATAAGTCTCCACGCTGACAGCAGACTTCCTTTGAAAGCGCCGTGAATATTAATTGCGGAAAGCGCATAGGTACTGCAAGTGGGATAGTACTTACAGCGAGGAGGAAAAAGGGGCGAAAGGCGGCGTCGATAAAGATTTATCGCCGCAATGATTGCCCTTTTCGCAAGTTTTCCACTCACTGCTTGCCTTTCGCCTGCGCCCTAGCCAATGCCTGCTCCACCGCGCTAGTGAGCTGACGAAAAGAGGCGGTCTTAGCTTTTTCCCGGGCGCGAATCACCGTGACAGTACCTTCCCCAAAATTTTGCAGACGCGTAGCGCAAACCGCCCGAAGTCGCCTTTTAACCAGGTTACGATCAACTGCTCGAGGTAAAGACTTTTTCGACACCACAAAACCGACTAGGGGATTACCTTCACCTGATGGTGCAGGTAAATGATGTACCACCACAGCCTTGTTACCCGCGCTGTATCCGCGTCGAAAGACTTTAGAGAAATCGGCTGACTTTTTCAGGCGATTTGCCCGCGGCAACATGCCCTAAGCCGTAAGTTCCTTGCGCCCTTTGCGACGACGACTAGCGATAATAGCGCGCCCTGCACGGGTACTCATACGCGCCCGAAAACCATGTTTTTTGGCTCGGCGACGGTTATTCGGCTGAAAAGTCCGCTTTGTCACTGTAGTTCTCCTGAGTGTTATTTATTTACCGAAAATGATTCCGATATTTTATTTTCCAGTTTCATTTCACCTGGATTAGACAACATATGCAAGCCTACGCATAGCGCTTTGCCAGGTCAAATAGTTATTCAGTGGTTATAACCACTAATTTCTAATCACAGGTTTGCAAAGCTGTGGAACTTGAAAAAACTACAAAGATGTAAGATGTTAATTTTCTATTATTGCCAAGTTTCAAATTTTTGCAGTTTATGCACGCAGGAAGCTATTTTCATCGTTAAACTACAACCACGTAAGTTATCCACAATATTTTCCCCAGATTGGGGATAACCTAGTTTTTGCCCTACAATCATCAATAACCCCACAGTTGGGGATTCCTCACTGCTTTTATTAGGAATTTTGGAGAAATCAATGTCCAGTTCGCTACAGACACTCTGGCAAGATGCGATAAGACAACTAAAAGAAAATCCACAAGTCGGGCAAGCAGACTTGGCGTTCCTAAGAATGTCTACCCCTTTGACCACTTACGAAAACACCATCGTAATCGCGACCCCTAATGAATACTCGAAGTCCGTCCTCGAAAACCGACTGGGTTCTTTTTTACGGAAGGCTCTGTCTACCAGCACTTCCCGTGAAGTTATCTTGGCAATCTCTGTAGATCCTTCCCTAGATCAAGGAGAAACTGTTAGCCCTAATAATGAACAAGAAATCGCTCCTGCCCCGCAAAATTTCGAAACCACTGCACAAGAAAAAATTCCGCCCGCTAAACCTAAAAAACCTTTTGAAAGTCGCCTGAACTCGAAATATACCTTCGAATCATTCGTAATCGGTGGTTCAAATCGTTTTGCCCACGCTGCAGCTATCGCAGTTGCCGAAGCCCCCGCTAAAGCCTATAACCCGCTTTTTGTCTATGGCGGATCAGGTCTAGGCAAAACCCACCTACTACATGCAATCGGAAACTACGCTCTAAACCTCTATCCTCATATCAAGGTGCGTTACGTTAATTCCGAAGAGTTCACTAACGATTTCATTAATTCAGTTTCCGAGGGTAAAGCCCACGAGTTTCAACGCCGTTACCGCAATATCGATATTCTAATGATTGACGATATTCAGTTCTTGCAGGGTAAAGAACAAACCATTGAAGAGTTTTTCCATACTTTCAACTCGCTCCATAATGACAATAAGCAGGTAGTTATTACCTCCGATGTTCCTCCCAAAAAACTTGAAGGATTTGAAGAACGCCTGCGTTCTCGCTTCGAGTGGGGACTTTTAACCGATGTCCAGCCTCCTGACTTAGAAACTAGAATCGCTATTTTGCGTAATAAAATTCGTCAAGAGGAGGTGGAGGCACCCTCGGAGGTATTGGCCTATATAGCCTCCCGTTTTACTATCAATATTCGTGAGCTTGAGGGAGCTTTACTGCGGGTTAGTGCTTTCGCCTCTTTAACAAAGCAACCTTTAAGCTTGCAGCTTGCGGAAATGGTATTAAAAGATATTGTTTCTGACCCTAATGATCAAGAGATTACCCCCGCCCTAATCAAGGCACAAACCGCTGGATATTTTGAAACCACCGTTAATGATTTATGTTCGCCCTCACGTTCGCGTTCGCTTACCGAGGCTCGTCAAATCGCAATGTATCTTTGCCGAGAACTAACCGAACTGTCGCTTCCTCAAATCGGAAAAGAGTTTGGAGGACGCGATCACACTACGGTTATGCATGCAAATAAGAAAATCACCCAGATGATGAAATCTAAGCCCCAGATTTTTGATCACGTTAATGAGCTGACAAATCAGATACGGCAAGCAGCACGACATTCTAAGTGATTTATCTAATAAAACAGCTCTATATCCTAGTATTTATAAAGAAGACATAAGAATTATTTTAAGTTAATTTTAGATTCCTGCTACCAGCGAAACTACAAAAATGTAGTTCTCATGAACACAGGTTAAACCGTGTTTCTCCACAGCTGTTAATAACCCTGTGTATATCTGGGGATTGCAAGTGACAAATTGTGTATATTTTTCGGCGAAACTGCTTTCCAGACCGAATAATCCTCAACTAATCCCCAGACATCCCCACAAACATTCACAGCAATAAACATAAATTAACCTGGGATTTTATCCTTCAATCCCACCAATGCTAGGTAGTGATGATAACGATAAACAATAAAAAATCTATGTATAAACAACCCGCCAAAATTTAAGTGCTGCCCAAAACAGAAAACTATTTATTACTGAAAAATCAGCACTGAATCGCTATCTTGCTAAGCTAACCTGTACCTATGACGGATAAGTATTCATCGCGTGGCTCTAAATTTAGCGGACAGGACTTTCCTAGCCGCAGACATGAAAAAGAGCAGTTACAAGCCAGAGCACAAGCAAACGCTCAGCGAACCGCTGCACCCTTGAACCCTGCTAAATATGCCCGAGACGTAAAACCGCTAAAATCGTCCTCAAAAGTCAGTAGCTCAAACGGCTCAAAAAATCGACAAGGTATGTCCCCCTCAAAACTAGAACCAGCAGGAAAACCCAAAAAAATAGCTGTCAGTACAAAACCTGCTAACAGTCAGCATTCTAAAAACCTGAAAAAATCATCAAACCCAGCAAAGGCTCAAAATCAAGACACGAGCAAGCCAAGAAAGAAAGCCAGCAAAAATAACCGTCCCCCTAAACGCAGTCGCGTCCTAACTTGGACGAAACGAATCATTGGGATACTTACCGGGTTAGTTTTAGTGGCAATTATCGCCGGATGTATAACTTTCTTAATTGCCTATTATCGCCTGGAAATACCAGAGGCTCAAAAGTTTGCTCACGCCCAGGTAACTACGGTTTATTGGGGTAACACTGATAAAATGATGGGAAAGTTTGCCGAACGAAATCGCACCATCGTTGATACCAAGACTTTTAAAAACTCCTATATTCAAGATGCGGTAGTAGCCAGCGAAGACCGTACTTTCTACGAAAACAGCGGGATTGATATTAAGGGGATAGTCCGTGCCTTTTGGAATAACGTCAGAGGACGACCTACACAGGGAGCTTCCACCCTTACGCAGCAATATGTAGAAAACTATTACACCGGAAAAAATGTTGGTTATACCGGGAAATTTAAAGAAACAATTTTAGCTTTGAAGATAAATCGTCAGGTTTCTAAAGAAAAAATCCTCAATGACTACCTAAATACAATCTATTTTGGACGCGGTGCCTACGGGATTGAAGCTGCTGCAAACGCTTATTTCGGTAAGGACGCCAAGGATTTAGACCTATCAGAGTCGGCAATGTTGGCGGGAATAATTCCAGCCCCGAACTCATGGGATCCACTTGTCAATCCTGACAAGGCAAAACAACGTTGGCAACGAGTATTAAACCTAATGGCTGCCGATAACATGATTAAGGAAGAAGAAAAGTCTAGCGCCACTTTTCCCAAAGTAATAGAGAAGAAACCACAGGCCACCTACTTTAAAGGAACTACCGGTTACCTGTTACAGCACGTACGACAAGAATTAGTCAAACAAATTGGCTATACCGAAGACGAAATAGATCGCGCTGGAATCAAAATTTATACCACCATTGATCCTAAAAAACAGAAAATGATAGAAGATGCTATCGGGGCTCTTCCAGATAAACTACCAGAGGGATTGCGGGTGGCCGCCAGTTCTGTAGACACTGCAACTGGCGCGATTTTAGCTGAATATGGCGGTTCTGACTATCAAAAAGTTCAGCGAAATGCCGTTACCCAGGATGTGGCGCAAGCCGGATCAACATTTAAACCCTTCGCCCTATTAGCCGCCCTAGAAAAAGGGCATAAGTTAAGCGAACAACTTGATGGTTCTGGACCGATGAAAGTCAATGATGCTTGGGTCGGTAACTATGGCGGTGCCTCCTATGGAAAAGTAGATTTGATAAGGGCAACTAAGCTTTCAATAAATACCGCTTATGTCAGACTCAATAGTGAGATTGGGATGGAAGCAACCAGGCAGGTAGCAATCTCTGCCGGATATTCGAAAGACACCGTAGGGCTGGATAAAAACTCTATCGTGGGGGTTTTGGGAACAAGTTCTCCACACAATTATGAGATTGCCGAGGCATACACTACTTTCGCTACCGGAGGGGTGCGCAGACCTGCGCACATAATTGCCAAAATTACTGATTCAGCTGGCAATATCCTCTATGAAGCTGAAACTCAAGGCACCAGACAATTTGAAGAAGAAAACATCTCTGAGCTAACCAAGGCCTTAGCGGCAGTAACCGAAAGCGGTGGAACAGGTGCTACTGCCGGAAAACTAGGACGACCGGTAGCTGCAAAAACTGGTTCTTCAAATGATAACCGTTCAGCACAATTTGTGGGGTATGTTCCGCAAATGGTCACTGCGGTCTCTATGTATCAGGTGGGTAAGGACGGTTCCGAACAATCGATTACCCCATTCGGGGGAGTCAGAGAAGTAACCGGGGGAACCTGGCCAGCAAAAATATGGTTGGCATATATGAAAGATGCTGTAAAAGATTTACCTGAGCAACCACTATTTTCTGTTGAAAACGGAAAACAAAAAGTTAAACCCAGACCTAAAAAAACTCCCTATCAGACAGCAGAAGTTCCCTCTCCTCCGCCACCGCAAACTATAGAAACGCCACTCAAAGTGCCCTCTAGTAGCGTGAGCGAAAATCCGCCTGCGCCCTCTGAGGAACCAAGCACGAGTCCTAGCCCATAGAGAGCTGGAAAGAAAATAGCTAGGACATATAAAAGCTACCTACCTAATAGAGCGCGGTAGTGGCGAAAAAGAGCATTTACTAACAAAGTTAAGAAATAGCTAGAAAAACTGCCTTAACTTCGTTATTCTGTAACGTGACTTTCGGGTCAAATGCATATGCCCTCCTGCCGCGGAAGGACCGTGGCCGTTAGACCAAAGGAGGTGGGTTAAGATGCGCAAATACGAGATGATGGTGATCCTGAATCCCGAAATCGACGAACGCACAGTAGCCCCGGCGTTAGAAAAGCTACTAAACGTAGTTTCTACAAACGGGGGAAGTGTGGATTCGACCGATATTTGGGGCAAACGTCGCCTTGCATATCAGATTGAAAAGCATTCCGAAGGGATTTATGCGGTTATTGATATGACCACTACCCCGCAGATTGCTGAAGAGCTAACCAGGCAGCTATCGCTAAACGAATCAGTTTTACGTACCAAGCTGCTGCGGCGGGATTAATTTTCGCGGAGAGGAACGAAAATGGCTGGAGAAACCCAGATAACGGTTGTTGGTAATCTGACTGCCGATCCGGAACTGCGCTACACTGCGCAGTCGGTTCCAGTGGCCTCATTTACCGTGGCCTCCACTCCCAGAACCTATAATCGCGCGTCCGGACAGTGGGAAGATGGTACCGCCATGTTTCTGCGTTGTTCCGCTTGGCGGGAAATGGCTGAAAATATCGCTGAATCTTTAACTAAAGGTATGCGGGTGATGGTTCACGGTCGCCTGCAACAACGCAATTGGGAACGTGATGGACAAAATCGTTCCTCAATAGAGATTCAAGTTGATGAAATCGGTCCGTCTTTACGCTACGCGCAAGCTCAAGTTACCCGGATTCCTCGTTCAGGTGGTGGATTTAATCAGGGTGGACAGAGCGGATATGGGCAAGTTTCTCCAGCTGGCAGTTTCAATCAAGGTGGCAGTTTTAATCAGGACATGAATCAGAATCTGGGAACGGGTTCTATGGATATGGCACAGCCTGAGGCAGCCGGGGTTGATAACCCGTGGGCTACCCCTGTTACCGATGATAACGGCGACAATCAAGCGCCACCGTTTTAAATATTTCAGGATTAGACCTACAAAGTAGGTCGCACCATTAAGGAGTAAATATGGCGAAGAAAGTTCTTCGCGTTAAGCCGATAAAGAAAAAGGCTAACCCGTTACGGAATATGCCGGTTGATAAAATCGACTATAAAGATACCCCTTTCCTCAGGAAATTTATTTCTGATCGGGGAAAGATTCGCTCCCGGCGAGTAACCGGAGTTAGTGTTCAGCAACAGCGCGCCATCGCTAAAGCAGTAAAGAATGCCCGCGAAATGGCGTTGCTTCCCTATACAAGTTCTGGTCGCTGATAGGAGGGATTATAGTCATGGCAACAGCCAAAGTAATTTTAAATATGGATGTACCGGGGCTGGGTTCCTCCGGTGACGTAGTAACTGTAGCGCGTGGTTATGCCCGTAACTATCTGGTACCTCGGAAAATGGCTCACCCTTGGACTAAGGGTGCTCAAAAGCAGATAGACGAAATGCTTCGGGCACGTAGGCGTCGGGAAATCTCGAATGTAGAGGACGCCCGCGCAGTTCGGGACGCAATCGAAGCTCACGATACCGTGGTAGTTTCCAAGCGAGCCGGTCATTCCGGTCGCCTGTTTGGAGCCGTATCCACCCAGGATGTGGTGGCTGCGGTTAAAGAACAGATTGGGCAAACTATTGATCGGCGCAAAGTCATTATTGAAAAGCCGATTAAAGCAGTCGGTAAATATCAAATACAAATCAATTTGCATGAAGATATTAGCGCCAAACTGTTTTTGAACGTTGAGGGATCAAAGTAAGTGGAAATCACTTAATAACTGATATCACTTAGCATTAGGCGGGTGAGCCAGGTGAAAATCTGGTTCACCCGCCTTTTTGTAAAATAGTACCTGTTCTATACTCACATCCAAGCATCAGTACGGATACGTAGCCAAAGGGAAAGTGCCCTTCCTCCGATAAAGACCAGTCCATAAATAGCCCAAATCCCTACCAGAGAAATGACTCCTGCCGGAAGTAAACGAACCAACAAAATACTCGGTAAATACAGAATAAAAACAACACCCATGGATAGCGCTAAATATTTACTATCATCGGCTCCAATCAGATAACCGTCATAAATATAGGTAAGTGCCGCTAAAGGTTGAAATAAACCGACAGTAACCAGACCAGCAGTGGTGATAGCTAAAACCCTACTATCAGAAGTAAAAAGTTGCGGTAACAAGGGAGAAGTCAAAATAAATAACCCTCCAATTACGCCTCCCAAGCCTAGCGCCCACCCATTCAACTTTTTAATCAAAGTCCGAATCTGACGCTGGTCGCCCTCACCAAGCGCCCTCGCTAAAAGAGATTGCGCTGCAATCGCTAAAGCATCCAGCCCAAAAGCCCCCAAAGTCCAGATAGTTTTTAGAATCTGGTAGCCCGCTAAAGTGACAGCTCCAAAAGCGGCTGCCTGCCAAGTGGTGACTACGATAGCGGCTTGCAGAAATAGCGAACGAAATACCAGTGGCATCCCGTGCAGACCAGAATGCAAAATCAGCTTAAAACTAGGGCGCGCCGACACTCCCTCTAAATGCAGCTTTTTTACTATCACCATCCCCAGCCAACCTGTCATGATGAACTGACTAATCGCGGTGCCCGCCCCGGCACCGGCTATTCCTAGACCGCAAGGAAATATCAAGATAGTGGAAATAGGTACGTTAATCAGCGCGCCAGTGGTGGTGACAACTAGGGGAGTTCGAGTATCGAGAAGGGCGCGGAAAACGCCATTAGCAGCTAAAACTGAAAGCATAGCAACTAGACCGGGCGCGGAAACTAAAAGATAGGTGCGAGCGAAACCTAAAACTTCTTCTTGCCCCTTAAAAACGCTAACAATTGGGGATGCGAAAACTATCAAGATGAGTGCCAGTATCGTTCCTAATGCAGCTCCTAGCCATATTCCCTGAATGCCTTTTCTAAGCCCCTCCTGGCTTTTACCAGCACCAATGGCGTGACCGGTGACCGCAGTGGTGGTGTAAGCCAAGAAAACACTCATCCCAACTATCAGGTTTAACACGGTTGAGCCGATAGCCAGTCCAGCCAATTCAAAAGTTCCTAGATGACCAATCAAAATAGAATCAGCCATAGTTAGTAGAGGTTCTGCAATCAGTGATCCTAGGGCGGGTAGCGCCAGCTGGAGAATACGGCGATTTATACTGTTTCCCACTTTATCCACTAATCTAGCCTCCAGTTTCTATCCACAATTTGTGAATAACCCTGTTAGTAGTTTCCCAGTTTGTAAGCTGTTTATAAACTCTGCATCATTTACTGCCCACAATAACTTAGCTAGTTTCCACAGGTTTTTAACAGTTTATCCACCCTAATTTGCAAGTTTTTAACAAGTTAATTTCTAAAGCTAGTAGCGGTATATGAAAGAATTAAAGAGTTTCAAATTCCTAATAGGAGGAATCAGGAGGTATCGGTGACAGAATTTGATCGCACCCCTCCCCAAGACATTGTCGCTGAACAATCAGTTTTGGGAGCTATGATGCTCTCTAAAGATGCTATCGCTGACGTGACGATGATTATTAGAGGGGAGGACTACTATAGACCGGTTCACCAAACCATCCATGAAGTTATCCTGAGCCTTTTTGGACGCGGCGAACCTGTAGATGCTGTCACTGTAGCTGGCGAACTTAAACGTCACGGCGACCTAGAGAGAATCGGAGGCGCCCCCTATCTACATCAACTTATCTCCGGGGTTCCCACCGCGGCGAACGCTGGATTTTATGCTCGGATTGTCCGCGAGAGGGCGCAGCTGCGATCCTTGGTACAAGCGGGAACTCGGGTCGTTCAGCTTGGATACGCTGATGATGGCGGAGATGTTGATGAGCTTATCAATCAGGCGCAAAGCGAAATCTATGCGGTCAGTGAGCGTGGAAATGCCGAAGACTATCGCCAAATTGGTGATTTTTTAGATGAGACCGTTAAAGAACTGCAAGAACTGGAGAAAAACGGGGGAATGGCTTCCGGTATTCCCACCGGTTTTTACCAGCTAGATAATCTCACTCACGGTCTACATCCGGGGCAATTGGTGATTGTAGCTGCGCGTCCGGCTATGGGTAAATCAACTTTAGCTCTCGACTTTTGCAGAAATGCTGCTATCCATAACCAAATGACCGCGGTGATTTTCAGTCTAGAAATGGATGGGGTAGAAATTTCGCGACGCATGATTTCGGCAGAATCTGGGGTGTCCATGTCCCGGATGAGCTCTGGTGATTTAGAGGACGCTGACTGGACTAAAATAGCGCAGGTACTATCAAGGTGTTCCCAAGCACCCCTATATATTGACGATTCCCCTAATATGACCATGCCGGAAATTCGTTCAAAATGTAGGCGACTTAAACAACAAAACGATCTAAAGCTGGTAGTAGTAGATTACCTTCAGCTAATGAGTTCCGGGAAAAGGGTCGAATCCCGCCAACAAGAAGTTGCCGAGTTTTCCCGCTCTCTAAAACTACTGGCTAAAGAACTCGATATTCCGGTGGTGGCAGTTGCCCAGCTAAACCGTGGCCCTGAACAGCGAATTGAACATAAACCAATGCTTGCTGACCTGCGTGAATCTGGTTCACTGGAGCAGGATGCGGATGTGGTTATGCTGCTAAATCGCCCCGAGGTCTATAACCAAGAAGATCGCCCCGGCGAGGCAGATGTAATCGTTGCCAAGCATCGTAACGGCCCTACCGCCACTATCCCCTTAACCTTCCTAGGACGCCTGTCTAAGTTTGGTAATCCTGCCCGCGAATAACTTGATCTGGTAGGGGTAGCATCAGATTCAGTAACTGTCACCGTAAACGGTGAAGTAAAAGCTAGTGAGCCTTCCCCGCGTCCTCTTTAAGATGCAGTGATTCTTGGTGGTGATTGCTGTTTCCCGGCAGAGGTAGGCGTGAATGTAAAGATTTAAGCCATTTTGGAGACCACCAATTTGCTTGTCCGCAAATCATCATGACTGCGGGAACTAGCCCCATACGTACCAGGGTAGCATCTAGGGCGACTGCGACCGCCAAAGTGAAACCAATCTGTTTAATAGCTTGAATACCTCCGGTAGTAAAACCTAGGAATACGACCAGCAGAATTAAAGCTGCGGAAGTAATCGTAGAAGCCGAATGGGTAAGTCCCTCTCGAACCGCGCGTTTATTATCACCAGTTTCATCCCAGATTTCTTTAACCCGAGAAACAAGGAACATTTCATAATCCATTGACAAGCCAAAACCGAAACAGAACACGATTGCTACTACATAAGATTCCACTGCTCCCAGGGAAGTGAACCCGAGAAACTTTTCCCCATGTCCATATTGGAAAACCCAAACCGCTATCCCTAAGGACGACATTAACGAAACCGTGTTTAACACCAAGGCTTGCAGGGGAAGCAATAGCGCTCCGGTCATTAGGAACAACATTAAATAGGTAGTGAGGGCGACGGTAATAAAAACATAGGGAGCATATTCAAATAAGGCTTGCTGGAAATCTGTTTGCAGCGCAGCCTCACCGGTAACCCAGGTTTCAAACGGAGCCGGTAAATCCCTTATCGCTCGCATAACCCGTTTAACTTCCACGGCAAAAGCATCTTTTTCTTTAGTATAAATATCGACAGAAGCATAACGCTGACCAGCAATATTCAACTCTTCCGCGGGACGGATTCGCTCAACATGAGAAAGTGGTTTCACTTTCTTATCCGCCCAATCTTGCAGACGAACAGAATCAGTTTTCGCTACCACCCGAATTTGCGGGTTAGCAGAATCCGGGAAACGTTCCCACATATCCCATAACGCCCCAATTTGAGGTATCGAACGAGGCATAGATTCTACTGCGGATGAACGCATCTGCATATGGTAAAGCGGAATCGACATCACCACTAAAACTATGGTTACCGCTACCAAAACCGGCCAGGGGCGACGGGTAACGAAAGTCGATACCGAGCGGAAAAGTGGGGAAGGGTCGTCCTCTGAACGTTTATTTTGGCGACGTAAAATATGCTGACGAAACCAGTTCACCCAGTTAGCGATATTCGAGGGCGAAGCAAGAGCCGGTCCGAAAAGCATCATTAGTGCTGGTAGTAGCGTCATGTTAGCGAGCATTGCCAAAAGAGTGACTGCCACCCCGCCAATGCCCATTAACCGCAATAGGGGGAGCGGAAATATGCAAAGCCCCAAAATTGCCATAGAGACAATGAGGGCGGAAAAGAAAACTGTTGCCCCCGCAGTATCCATGGTTTTATCTAAAGCTTGCATATAGGGTTCACGAGCTTTTAAAAGCTCTACCCGGTAGCGCCTACGTGAAAGGATTGGGCTGATGCCATTGCCACCTGGATGCGAACCAATCAATAGTTGAACTGGGCGCGGATAAAAAATAAAAGTGTCTCCCTGTCCATAAATACCGCGTTTATGCAGTTCCAGGCGGTAGCGAGACACTATTAGTAGACCGTAGTCAATCGAAAGCCCCAGCCCCAAGAAAGAAACAATGTTTACCACGAAAGATTCCACAGTTACAAGATAGGTAAGCAGCAAAATCAATATCAAGGTAATCCCGATAGCTGCTCCCGCACCGATTAGTGGCATTAAAGCCGCGAACATCCCCCCAAAAACTATCGCCATGATAATCAGTGAAATCGGAATCGAGATTCCTTCCCCGCGAATCATATCCGCTTTAACTTGCCCATTGGCGGCTTCTTGCAGACCGATATTATCTACGATATTCACGCTGACATCGAGTGAAGAAGTTGCGAAATAGTCAGGTAAGCTATCTAAAATCTCGGCAACTTGCTTGCGAGCGCTGGAATCAACCTGACCGTATCCCTGCGCTTCTAGCTGCACGTTTATTAGAAAAGTCGTTTCGTCCTTAGCAATCATCTGCCTCAGTTCACTGCGGTTAATAGTGTCCCAAACTGGCGGCAGGTGTGCCTGGAATTCCTTTTTTACCTGAGCTTGCGCAATTTGTTTGGCTCTTTCGATTTGTGAACTGCTAGCTTGCCGAGCTTTCGCGGTTTCTTCAGCTTTTTTAAGCGCAATACTCAATGCCTGGTTTAGGGCGTTGTTTTTGGCTTCCTCTGCTTTTTTGCCGGCAGGTAGCTGGGGGTCAAATGCGATAAATGGATCAAAAATTCCCTTAACTTTTTTGACTTTTAACAAGTCCGAATGGATTGGGCGCAGGGTTTTCGCTACTTGCTCAGCATTTTTTTGCAGGTCTTTAACTTTTACTACCGCGGTTAGGGGATAAGTATCTGCGTGTGCCTGCTCGTATAGCTTTTTTCCTATAGCTGATGGTGAGGACGGGTTTGAGGGTTGGGGAGTGACTAAACGTTCAAATAGGGGCTGGTCACCAAGACCGGAAAATACCGCAAGTAAAGAGATTACTACTGAAAGCAGCCAGATTGTTACGACAAAGCCAGGGTGTTTTCCCCACCAAAATTGCTTCATCGTCTTCATAGTTCAATTGTGAGCCTTTGTAGGCTTTGGTGCAGCAGAATCGGGAGTAGATTTAAAACAATTGAGAACCAGATTTTGTCCAAATTTCCCCTGCCTGTTTGGCAAGGAGATTATCGCAGTAGACGGGCGTTTCTAGCGCACTCGCGTGACTTGATGAGACCCAATTAGCTTTGCGCGTCCTCATCAGCTAAAAAATCCTCAAACCAGAGGGGGTGAGGTATTAGGAAATCATCTCCTGCCTGTTTTTGAATTTGCGTGAGCAGTTCATCGCTATCGGTGCCTAGCTGGTGTAATTGGGAAGCAACTTTAGCGCTGCCGGGAGCTATTTCCGCTGCTTTCCAGTATTTTTGCCGTTCTTTCAAGGCTGCCTGATTGCAGTAAACAAGCAGTTCAGCAGCCTTTTCTAGGGAAGAGCTTGGTTTGGATTCCGGCAGGGATTTAAAGCGGGTTAAAGCCAGATTGTAGTTTACCTGGCAGCCCGCCAATACTGCCTGGGGTTCAGTCATTTTTGCTTCTAGAATGAACGGCATTTTCTTGCTAGCGTGAGATAAATATATAGTGGCATTTTGCAGGTCGCCGGCGTTTAGATAGGTGGTTCCCAGGTTGTAGTTCACCAGCCACCTATCGGCTAGTAGACGGGAGTCGGCTTGGCGTAGACGCAAATCTTGCGCCAAGGAATGATTTCCCTGCCGGTCTGCGCGTACCGCCTGTTGCTCTCGTGCCCAACTGTGGGTTTGTAGCCCCGAAACAACCAGCAGGCAGAGCACGGTTAAAGTCACGGGCACTATCCAAAACCGAGATCTGCGAGGAGGCTTGATTACCAAATCCTGACGAGTATTTAAAGCGTGGGCGTGGAGTTGGCTGCGATAGCTAATCTGGGCGAGCACGGCCGTTAGCGTGGCAGTGTCGCTGGGAGAAACCTGGGCGCGTCCTCCCCTGGGAGTTTGTCCGGGGTCAGGCAGCGCCGAAACCAGGGTAGCCAGCTCTGGCCAGTCAGTAGCCAGTAGTTGTTGCGGGTGATAGTTACCCCAACCGGCGGTGCGGTAATACTGCTGAGAGAGATTTATTAGGATTTTTGCGAGGACGCGGCGTCGCTCTGTAGAGTCTAAGACGCTATAGCAAGGATCGGTGACTAGAATCAAAATCCGCTGGCGGTAGGTTTCTAGGAGCTGGCGGAGGTTCTCTTGCCGGCGGGCATTAAAGGTTAAAATTGGTAGGCGCGAGGCGCTTTGGTAGAAAACAACTGTCCACACTATTAGCAGTACTGCCACTATAAGTAGCGCTAAAGAACCTATTAGTGCAATGACCGAGTGCTCCATCAAAGGCTGGATAGGTAAGCTCGGTAATGAGTCTAAGAGCGGCACTTTCCCATTCATTTAGCTGCCAGTAGGAGGTTGAGGAGGTGTAGACCGGGTACTTCCCCTTGGGTAGGAGTTGTAAGGAATCGTCATTTTGTCTCCCGGTGGGTATGGTAAATGCTTGTCTTGACTATATTTTTAGCTCCAGCTCGATTAAGTCTAGAATTATCAAAGAATTCAGGCAATATCTTTTCAAGCATAGATGCCGGTGACAGGGTTAATTATGATTATTTATTCCCGGATTGAAACCGCCACTGCGCAGGAAATATGGTTATTAGCTAGCTAATCTGATTTTAAAATACAGACTATTCAGGTAGTTACTTTTATCGCCAGACAGCAAAAACTAATCCTTGGTACTCCAGTAGTTCCTCCTCCTATCTATCGCGGTTAATCTACAATTGCTAACGGAAAGGAAATACAGGGAGGTATCACCATGACACAGCTTGAACGCCCAATCCCCAGTGACCATGAGCTGGAAGCGCTGCTTGCTGATACTCGCGCCCTGCTAGCTGAAAAAGCTCGCTGGGAAGATGGGCAGGTAAATCGAGATTTAGATGTGTTGATGCACAGAGTACGGGGAGTAAAACGAGGCAGCTATTCCCAGGTGTTAAGGGAGCGTGCTCAGTTGTGGAAACAGCGGAAATCTAAGGAAGCTATCGAAGGGAATAATCGGACTGAGTCCCCTCAATCTGTTTCGGTTTTGCCTCCTTGGATAGGAGAAGAAGATTGCCCTGACCAGTTCGCCGACCAGTTAGCGCGTGTAGAAGCGCAAATCAGTCAGTCAGAATCCGCAAACCAGATTGGCAGTTATGAGGACGAGCCCAACGCAGATTAAATGATATAGGCGCAGTTAATCAGGTAATTCGCTTCGGATAGCAGTTTGTAATAGTCATTTAGGAGGAAAGCAAGGATGCTAGTGCTAACCCGCAGGCGCGGAGAAGAAATCGTCATCGGCGACGAGGTGGTAATAAAGGTAGTTGAATCCCATAAAGACTCAGTACGAGTCGGTATTAGCGCCCCTAGGAATTTATCTATTCGGCGTGGGGAGCTACTGGATGAGGAAGCGAGGACGCGACTCGGTTTGCAAGGTCCTGGGCCAGAGACTAAAAAGCAAGAAACGGGTAAATAGGCTTTCTTAGGGAGTCGATACCGGGATACCATCCTAGTAGCCGGACTTAAAATGCGTCCTAGGTGGGACGCCGAGTACGCTAATAACAAGTTATCCGCTTCAAAATATGGATAAAAATGTGTTGGTATTTGAAAAGCCAAAACTATAAGGAGTAACTGTGCGAATTGGAGTTCCCAAAGAGCCCACGCCAGACCAAACCTTGGTCGCCGCCACTCCGGATACGGTAAAAAAACTCATCAAACTAGGATATGAAGTCCTGGTCGAGCAGGGAGCGGGCGAAAAGGCCGCCTACCTGGATGAGCAGTATTCGCAAGCCGGAGCGCAAATCGTGGACACTCAGGCCGCCTGGCAGGCCGATATTGTCACCGTCTTAGATACGCCTCCCACCGACTACCTGAATCTGGTTAAACCCGGAGCGCTCCTAATCGCCCGGATGGCGCCAGGTCGCCATCCCGAGACCGTAGATGCCCTGGTAGAGCGAGGTATCACCGGATTTGCGATGGATACGGTTCCTAGAATCTCTCGGGCGCAGTCCATGGATGTGCTCTCCTCGATGTCGAATGTGTCTGGCTATCGCGCCGTTATCGAGGCCGCAGAAAGTTTCGGTCGCCTCTTTACCGGTCAGGTGACTGCCGCCGGAAAAATCCCGCCCGCCAAGGTCTATGTGATCGGTGTCGGGGTAGCCGGTCTCGCTGCTATTGGCACCGCCAACTCGATGGGAGCCCAGGTTAGCGCCACGGACGTGCGCAGTGAAACTGCCGAGCAAGCAGAATCGGTAGGGGCAAAGTTTGTTCCCATCCCGATTGCGCAAGAAAAATCCGATGATGGTTACGCCAAAGAAATGAGCGCCGACCAAGCGGACGCTGCCACCAAGCTCTACACCGAGCAGGCAGCTGCAAATGACATCGTGATTACCACCGCGAATATTCCCGGTCGCCGCTCGCCGCTGCTAATCACCAAAGAGGCAGTAGCGGCCATGGCTCCCGGTTCAGTCATCGTGGATATGGCCGCAGCTGGCGGCGGTAACTGCGAACTGACCCGACCGGGCGAAAAAGTGGTTACCGAAAACGGGGTGACCATTATCGGCTATACCGACCTCGCAGGACGCTTGCCTGGACAATCATCACAGCTGTACGGACAAAATATTGTTAATCTCTTCAAGCTGATTACTCCGGAAAAAGATGGCAACTATGTCCTCAATATGGAAGACGAAGTAGTCCGCGGAATCACGGTTGCTAAAGATGGGGAAAATATGTTCCCCCCGCCTCCCATTCAAGTACATGCGAGCCCGGCTCCAAAGAAAACCGAATCGGTAGAGGACGCGGCAGCCGCCGCCCGCAAGCAAGCCGAAGAAAAAGCCTCTAAAAAGCGTAAACGCTTGCTGTGGGCAGCGCTAGGAATCATTTTAGGATTGACTCTGATTTCGGTCACCCCCAAACCTTTAATCCCTTACTATTTCATTTTGATGCTGGCGATTGTGGTTGGCTTCTATGTGATTACCTCGGTTACCCACGCGCTACACACCCCCTTAATGAGTGAAACCAACGCCATTTCCGGAATTATTTTGGTGGGCGCAATACTGCAGGTAGGTAGCGCTAATCCGCTAGTTTCCGTGCTTAGTTTTATCGCGATTCTAGTGGCTTCAATCAACATTTTTGGTGGTTTCTCAGTGACACACCGGATGCTTGCCATGTTCCGGGGGGAGGAGAAATAAGAAATGAGTAATACGTTATTTTCGCTAACCCCCACGCTGATTGCCAGTGCCTCAAAAAGCGAATTTTGGATTAGCCGGGGACAAAATATTGCCTATCTGATTGCGGCGCTGCTGTTTATTCTGGCGCTCGCGGGTCTGTCAAAAAATGAGACCGCCCTGCGGGGTAACCGCTTCGGGGCTATTGGAATGTTTGTTGCGGTGGCAGCAACTATCGCGGTGGCACTATATAACGCGGGGGCTCCCGGTTATCAATCGACACTGGTAACTGCGCTGCTAATTGCAGTAGCGATGATTGCCGGCGCAATTATCGGTCTTTGGCGCGCCAAAACTATCCCCATGACCGGGATGCCGGAACTGGTAGCCATGCTGCACTCCTTTGTAGGCTTAGCGGCAGTGCTGGTTGGATACAACACTTTCATTCATATGCCCGGGGAATTCAAGAAGGCAGGTGTTGATGCAGCCACCGCGATTACGCCCGCCACCGTAGGGTTCCACCTAGGTGAAGTGGGAGTAGGAATCTTCATCGGTGCAGTCACCCTCACCGGCTCTATCATTGCCTACCTGAAACTGTCGGGGAAGATTAAGGGCGCTCCCCTGACTTTGCCGGGACGCAATTGGCTGAACGCTATCGCCATTATCGTATCCATAGTGCTCATCGGGGTGATGGTACGGGGCTCGCACTTTAGCGCTACCGCTATGACCTTGACCTGGATGCAGTGGGTAGCCATCATCGTGATGACCCTAATCGCCCTGGTATTGGGGCTGCACCTGGTGGCCGCGATCGGCGGTGGAGATATGCCAGTCGTGGTTTCGATGCTGAACTCTTATTCTGGTTGGGCTGCGGCCGCCGCGGGCTTCATGTTGGGTAACAATATGCTGATTATCGCGGGGGCTTTGGTGGGCTCTTCTGGTGCCTACCTGTCCTACATCATGTGCAAAGCCATGAACCGTTCGTTTGTTTCCGTGATTTTGGGTGGCTTCGGCTCTGACGGCGGACCGGCTAAGGGGGCAGATACCGATTACGGTGACTACACCGAAACCAGTGCGGCCGAGGTCGCGCAAGCGCTTAAAGATGCCTCTAACGTGATTATTACCCCTGGCTACGGGATGGCGCAGGCGCAAGCCCAATTCCCGGTAGCCGACCTGACCGCTAAGCTGCGCCAGGCAGGAGTAAATGTTCGTTTCGGGATTCACCCGGTAGCGGGACGAATGCCCGGACATATGAATGTGCTGCTGGCAGAAGCTAAAGTACCCTACGATGTGGTGCTAGAAATGGATGAGATTAACGACGACTTCCCCGATACTGACGTAGTTCTGGTGATTGGGGCAAACGACACCGTTAATCCCGATGCCACTAAACCGGGCAGCCCGATTGCGGGAATGCCGGTGCTGGAAGTGTGGAAAGCCCGCCAGGTAGTGGTGTTTAAGCGTTCAATGAATCCCGGTTATGCCGGGGTGCAAAATCCGCTGTTCTTTAACGACAACACCAATATGCTCTTTGGAGATGCGAAAGCTTCAGTAGAAGAAATCGTGCGCAACCTGTAAGCCCGTTTTTACCGGCAGCTTTAATAGCAATAACTTTGGGGGCGGGGTCGATAATCGTTTTCGACCCCGCCCCCATTTTCATGCCGCCTTTAGCTGACGGTGGTGTGGATAGCGTTAATGCTCGGGTTAATACCTTGAGGGTATTAACCCGAGCATTAACCTAGGTGAAAACCGGCAACCATCACGCTGCGCTCGAAGAATCCCCGGTTAGGAATGCGATTTCTTAGGTAGCAAAATATCCTTGCCTACCAGGTTAAAGACCAATTTATTGTCACGTATTTCAACCTTATTAAATTGCATCTGAGTAGGTAAATGGCGAATAGGGATTCTAATTGTGGGCAGCGACTGTGGCATTTTAAGACGAGCTTGTAACTGGCGTGGTAATTGAGTTTTAAGGGTCGTAGCTTTAATGATTAAGGAAAGCGGACTCCCATCCTTTGGGTCACTAAGCTCAACCTGTCCGTCTGCAAGAATCTCTTGACCCCATTTTTTAGCTGAAAAAACAATCTTTCCGTCCTGCAAACTGGTCTTTACCCCCGGAGCCTTAGCTGCCACTATTTTTTCTAATGCAGCTTGGGTTAGATTTGCCTGCGCCTTGATATGTCCTATTTTCTCGATATTTAACCGCCCGGTACTCAGCTGCAGATTGTTAATCTGGGCGTGAATATCTGTTAAAGGCATTGCCCCAGATTCGGTGGGAAAATCCCAACGCGGAATCTCAAGGTTTACTTCCCCAATGTTTCCGCCAATGACCGAGGTCAAGAAGGGGAGGTCAGCGATTTTAACATCAGAGTTCTCGGCGCCCCGCTTTTCTAAGACCTGAGCGCCCTCACTTTGAGCCCACCAGCAAGAAACCCGGTCGAGTGCACCTAATAACAGTGCCAGTACGCCTATTACAATTAATAATCGCTTTATGATTCGCACCAGTTAAGTATATAGTATATAGAAAGACAGCTCCGCCCTCTCTTAGCTTCTTAAGTAATGTGGCTAGGAGAGGGCGGTGGCTAAAAGCTTAAAACCTGTCCTGAAGTTTTAGCTAGACAAACTGGGGGTTATTTATCTATTTCTTGCTGTAAAGGTCCAAGCAGTTCTCGCTTCGGGTTGGCTCCCAAAATACCTCGAGCTATCTCGCCCTGGTTGAAAATCATAAACATGGGGATAGAGTTAATGCCATATTTTGCTGCCAGTTCCGGGTTGTCATCAATATTTACCTTAACGACCTTCGCTTTATCGGCTACCTCAGCGGCAATCTCATCAACTACCGGTCCCATTTGGCGGCAAGGACCACACCAAGGTGCCCAAAAGTCAGCCAAAACCGGAACCTCAGATTTTAATACTTCCTGTTCAAAGGTATCTTCGGTTACATCTAGTGGTTTAGTCATTTTTTGTCCTCTCTTAATGGTTAAGAATCTGCGTTTAGTCGGCGAGGGAACGCTCGGCATCAAGGGCGGCTCTACACCCTGAACCGGCAGCGGTAATCGCTTGGCGGTAAGTGTGGTCTACGAGGTCACCACAGGCAAATACCCCTTTCAGGTTAGTGGCAGTTCCCGGCTCAGCAACTATAACGTATCCTGCCGAATCGAGCTTTACCTGTCCTTTAAGAATTTGTGAGCGGGGATTGTGACCGATAGCAACAAATACTGCGGTAGCGTCCAGGTTACTGGTTGCGCCGTCCACAGTAGATTTTAAGGTAATAGATTCAACTTTGCTATCCCCGTTAATCTTCTCAACCTCGCTGTTCCATGCGAATTCAATCTTGGGATTAGCTTGGGCACGTTCGGACATAATTTTCGAGGCGCGTAGTTGGTCGCGGCGATGAATTACCGTAACTTTTTTCGCGAAATTAGTGAGGAATAGGGCTTCTTCCATTGCGGAATCCCCACCCCCAACTACTGCTAAATGTTGATCTTTGAAAAAGAAACCGTCACAGGTTGCGCAGTAAGATACCCCGCGTCCTGACAGTTCAGCTTCGCCCGGAACGTTAAGTTTGCGGTATTCAGAGCCCATAGCCAAAATAACGCGGCGTGCCGAATACTGCCCCTCGGAAGTGACTACTGTTTTCTGTGCTCCTTCAAGGGAAACTTCTAGGGCGTCCTCGTAAATAATCTCGCAGCCAAACCGTTCTACCTGGGAAAGCATATTGGCCATCAAATCAGGACCTTGAATCCCTTGCGGGAAACCGGGGAAATTTTCCACCTCGGTAGTGTTCATTAGGGCGCCACCGGCGGTTACTTCTCCCGCTATGAGGAGTGGTTTTAATCCGGCACGGGCAGTGTAAATGGCAGCCGTATAGCCGGCCGGTCCAGAACCGATAATAATAATGTCACGTACCGACATGAAGCCTCCCTAAGCCTTTGCGCAGCATTTATTTGAATACATCTTCGCAGCCAAAACGGGATGGGCGCAACTACTTAACGCAGTGAGCGAAACCTAGCCAATCTTTATGTTCCACGCCCTCAAAACTTCTTTACCCCATAATAAAATCCAGTTTGATAGCTTTCCCATATTGATAACGCGAGGTAGAAAGCTCATGAAATTGGTACTTTAACCTAGAGGAAGGTTAAAACGATTAACCTATAGGTGACGGCTTAAGACAAAGAGGCAATAGGGGATAGGCGGTTTCTAATGAGCCAATCTGCAGGTGAAATCCCAACTGAACAGGAAGCGGCGCTGGCGGAACAGGGAAAGAAAAAAGCAAAAGTAAATTTTCCGGTATTCCTAGGATCTTCAGCTGGGGTTCTATTAATTGCGCTCTGGGCTCTAATCTCACCTGATAGCGCGGCGAATGTATTGGGGGTGGCGGTCGGAGCCATCTCAAAATGGTTCGGCTGGTTCTATATTGGTCTGGCTGCCATAATCTTGATTTTCGTGTTTTTCCTTGGGTTTTCTCGCTATGGAGAAACCCGACTAGGACCTCCTAACTCGCGTCCAGAGTTCTCTACTTTCTCTTGGGCATCAATGCTATTTGCTGCCGGTATTGGTACCGATATCCTGTTTTTTTCAGTTGCCGGTCCGGTCAGCCAATATATGCACCCTCCTGTAGGTGAGGGGCAAACCATTGAGGCTGCCCGCGAGGCTACTGTTTGGACGCTTTTCCATTATGGAATCACCGGATGGGGGATGTATGCCCTTATGGGGATGGCTTTAGGATATTTTGCCTATCGCCGTAAAAAACCCTTATCGGTACGCTCAGCCCTATACACGATTTTTGGAGATAAACTGAACGGTCCTTTGGGGCATATCGTTGATGCTGCTGCAATACTAGGCACAATTTTTGGGGTAGCGACCACGCTGGGAATAGGGGTGGTGCAGTTAAATGTGGGATTGGAAATCCTTTTTGGCATCAAACAGGGTATTGGCGCGCAAATAGGGTTAGTGATTTTAGCAGTCGTGATGGCAACCATTTCGGCAACTACCGGAATCCATAAGGGTATTCGTTTCCTCAGCCAACTCAATGTGATACTCGCAATGTTCCTGGCTGGATGGGTTTTTTTCACTGGTAGAACCGATTTTCTCCTCAACGCTATTGTTATGAATATCGGGGATTTCATCTGGAGTTTCCCTCGCCGTTCCCTGGAAACTTTCGCCTATTCTGACGTTAATGCTTGGATGGCGGCTTGGACACTGTTCTTTTGGGCATGGTGGGTTGCTTGGGCATCCTTTGTGGGAATGTTTTTAGCGCGAATTTCCAGAGGACGCACCCTGCGGGAGTTCGTAGTAGGAACCATGCTGATTCCCTTTTCCTACGTCCTGATGTGGGTAGCTATTTTCGGTAACGCTGCAATCGACATGATTAGACAGGGAAATACCACTATCGGGGAAATTGCGTTAAAAACTCCTGAAATGGGATTTTATCTGTTACTAGACCAATGCCCGGCAGCGGTATTCATTATGGGGATAGCGACCTTTGTGGGCTTGCTATTCTATGTGACGTCCGCAGATTCTGGAGCCTTAGTAATGGCGAACCTGTCCTCATTCTTGCCGACCGTGCGCTGTGATGCTCCGGGATGGTTAAGAGTGTTCTGGGCAGCGGTAACTGGCCTATTAACTATTGGAATGCTATTAGTTGGGGGGATTCCGGCTTTACAAAATGCCACCATCATCATGGGACTACCCTTCTCTGTCGTCATGATTCTGGTGATGATTGGGTTGGCGAAAGCCCTCAAACAGGATAGGCGTGCTCGGCAGTTGCGAGCACATTCTGCCCGCAATATTTTAGCCGGAACTGGCTCTATAGCTGGCAGGTTGGAAACCAATTGGCGTGACCGGCTCAACAGAACTTTTGGACAGGTCACTCCGCTTGAAGCACAAGCATATTTGGATAGGGTAGCTGAACCGGCACTGCGGGACTTTGCTACCGAGCTAAATAAGCAGGGGATTCCCGCAAAGGTTATTCGTAAAGATGATGACCCTCTTGAACAGGTAGACACCCAGACCCGAATTTATGACCGGGTAAAACTGACGGCATTTAGCGGCCCTGACCAGTTTGTTTACCGAATATTGGCGGTTGATACTCCGGGTACTATTTATGCGGGTTCATCTTTGGATACTTCGCGTTCAACCCGTTTAGAGGTGCATCTACCTGACAACGATCAGGACTACGATGTTATGGGGTATTCTCGCAGCGCGATTATTCAAGATGCATTTGACCATTTTGACCGTTACCAGGATTATTGGCGGATAAATGATGCCTAAAACCTGCCGGAGAAAAGGCAGTATCCCACTTTAAATAACCCAGGGTAGCGTTTTCTATTTTCTGGCAAGTTTTTCCGGTAAGCTGCAAGTATCGACAAGATGCAAGGTGATTCGTTTTAGCTAGGTTCAAAAGGTAACGTTGGTGAAGCTAATCATTCAATAAAGATATCTTGTAAGGTCGTGCCAGCATTTTAGAGAGGAAGAAATAATGACTATCCCGGTGTCACTACCTAGATTACCGGAGGCTATCTCCTGTTTTAACTCGGCTTCTTTAATTACTTTGCCCTATGGTGCGCATGTAGACGTTCATACTGTGGATCCGCTGATAGAGGACGGTCGCCTGGTAATAAAGAACGCAAAAGATTCGGCATTACGAAATGGGGCAGCTAACCCTAACGTTACTTTGATTTGGCAAAGCCCCTACCCCCACGGTTGGAGCCTAATAGTTGAAGGTCAAGCTTGGGCAAACGGACCAGATTTAATGATAGAGTTCGAGTCCGGAATTCTAGACCGCCCCGCCTACCACAATGATGGTCCGCAGTGGGTTTGGCAAGACGGTACTCGACCCGTCCAATAGCTATCCAGCATTAACCGGCTGAAAAGAGCGCAGCCGCAGACTGTTTCCCACTACAAACAGAGAGGAACAAGCCATCGTCGCTCCGGCGAGCATCGGGTTTAACAATCCTACAGCTGCCAGAGGAATCGCAGCCACGTTATAGGCAAATGCCCAAAATAGGTTACTCTTAATGGTTTTTAGGGTGCGTCTAGAAAGCCTGATAGCGTCAATGGCCGCCAACAAATCTGATCGCATTAAAGTAATATCTGCTGCTTGAATAGCCACGTCAGTTCCGCTACCCATGGCGATTCCTAAATCTGCCTGTGCAATGGCGGCGGCATCATTAACTCCGTCTCCAATCATGGCTACCAAAGCGCCCTGTCTTTGCTTAGCGAATACCGCCTCAACTTTATCTTTTGGTTTCACTTGCGCGATAACTTCTGTAATTCCCAGTTTCTTGCCGACCTGGTGAGCTATCTCCTGCCCGTCACCGGTTAAAAGCACCGGTTTTAACCCCAGGTCTTTAAGTATCTCTACGGCTTGGGCACTGTTTTCTTTTAACCGATCAGCAAACCCAAAAACTGCCTTTACCTGCTTATCTACCGCCACCAAGATGGCGGTTTCACAGCGTCGGGAACACTCGTTAAGCCCCGCCAACATCTGTGGCGCAATCCCACCCCCGCGTTCCTCGATAAAACTGCGATTCCCCGCCAATACCGCTTTACCCTCGACAGTTCCGCTGAGACCGCCTCCTGGATAGTTACGAAAATCGGCGGGTATCTGAGCGCTATTAAGGGGGATTCCTTTTTGTGAAGCCGCCCGAATAATTGCCTGGGAGATGGGGGGTTCGCTACCAGATTCAAGGATTGCGACCTGGTGTAAAACTGAGACCTCTTCCTCGGGAAAAATGCTCACCATTTCCATATTTCCGCCGGTAACAGTGCCAGTTTTATCAAGGATAACCGTATCTACTTGCCGGGTTGATTCCAGTATTTCGGCTCCCTTGATTAAGATTCCCAGTTCTGCTCCTCTGCCGGTACCTACCAGTAATGCGGTGGGGGTAGCCAAGCCGAGGGCGCAGGGACACGCAATGATTAACACTGCGACTGCGCAGGTAAAGGCGGTAACAGGGGTGGCAATTAGTAGCCAAACAACAAAAGTCAATAGTGAGATAGTGATTACTGCCGGAACGAAAATCGCAGATATGCGATCGGCGAGACGCTGAATCGGAGCTTTTCCTGACTGCGCCTGCTCAACTAGACGGGTAATCTGGGCGAGCTGAGTATTAGCACCTACTTCGGTGGCGCGAACTACGAGATGTCCATACGTGTTGATAGTAGCGCCGGTAACTTGATCGCCAACCCTCACTTCTACAGGCATTGATTCCCCGGTGAGTAGGGAGTTATCTACGGCGCTGATTCCAGATACTACTACCCCGTCGGTGGCAATCTTTTCCCCAGGCAAGGTAATAAACTCTTCGCCCTTCTTAAGCTCGTTAATCGGGATTTTAACCTGCCTACCTTCGCGCACTGCGGTTACCTCCTTTACCCCCATTTTGGCGAGGGCGCGCAGCGCGTTGCCGGAGCGAACTTTAGCCCGTTTTTCAAAATATCTTCCAGCCAGGATAAACACGGTTACCCCGGAACAGACTTCTAGGTAAATGTGGCTACCTGCCTCCTTCGGGTGGGCAATCAGTTGGAAATCGTGGGTCATTCCTCTCATGCCGGCGTCCCCTAGAAAAAGGGCGAAAAGTGACCAGATGAAAGCAGCTAAGGTTCCTAGCGAAATCAGGGTATCCATGGTGGTGACACCCCGTTTCATATTCAAGAATGCGGCGCGGTGGAATGGGTAGGCTCCCCATAGGGTTACCGGAGTGGCGAGAGCCAGAGATACCCACTGCCAATAATTGAACTGTAGTGGGGGAATCATAGCTAATAGAATTACGGGAGCAGCGAGTATAGCGCAGATAAGTAGGCGCTTGCGTAAAGCTGACAGTTCGCCCTCAATACCGTTGCTGTCCGGGTTATTCTCTGTATTTTCACTTTCGGTATCTGCGCGCTTTATAACCTGGTAACCAGCGTTTTCGACTGTTTTAATGAAGTCTTTAACGCCGAAATTTCCAGATTTTGTAATGGTGGCTTTTTCGGTGGCGTAATTTACGCTGGCGCTTACTCCCGGCATTTTATTGAGGTCTTTTTCAATATGTGCAGCACACGCTGCGCAACTCATTCCCCCGATTTTTAGTTCCAGGTTTTCTGAAATGCTTTCAATATCTGCCATAGGTTTCCTCTCACTTTCGCGCTCTATGCTACTCGGAGTTGCTTCTGATTTCGCCACAGGATTGCTGATGGGTGAAGAAACGAAAGTGAAGCCGGTGCTGCTGGGTTTTAGTTAATGGAGCCGCTAATCGGACTTGAACCGATGACCTACGCTTTACGAGAGCGTTGCTCTACCAACTGAGCTATAGCGGCAAAGTGCTTAAAGCACCGTGTCAGTCTATCTAGCCTTATGCCTGCTTTCCAAACTAATCGACCAGGTATAACGGTTATTTTCGCCACGCTAGGGATTGCAGCCGTTAAAGCGGTAAAGAACAGCGCGCCCTCCTCGATCTACCTCTGTGAAATACCCGTCTATAGGTACTCCATAGAAACCGGGCCATTCGAAGCTACGCGAAACCTCCCTGAACTTGCTATCTGGGCGAGTATAAAAATGAGTTACCTTTAGGTTGTTAAGTGCCTGGCAAATCTGCGGGTCTTTACCTAAATCATTCAGATGATAGAACAGGCGACTGCGCTTAGAATCCCAAACCGATTTACTTAAGGCAGGGAAAACCACTTTACGTCCCGCTATAGAGTCAAAATATACGGTTCCGATGGAAGGATCTCCCAGGATTACCGCATCTTTTGGCAAGGTTGAAGCGGAGCGGTTAATTAAAGCCAATTCTGCGCTGTTTGCGAACCCATCTGTGCCCGTCTGGTTGGGATTAAAAACTGACTGGAGTGCCCATACCCGACTGTCCGAGGCTGAAATCCCGATAATCAGGGAGAGTGAAAGGACGGTTATCAGCCCAACTTTACGTCCTTTGCTGGATACCCCCCGGGATTTAAGGAAGCGAGAACGTCTTACTATAAAGAAGTCTAAACCCACGCCAACCAGTAGGTTTAGGGGTAACTGTAGTAGGGCCATTAGACGGCGCGGATCCGAATACCACGGCCCGGTTAATACTTTTAGCTCGGTGGTTGGCAGGGAAGAAACCATTACCAAGAAAGCGCAAACTGCCCAGCTTCCCAGCAACCACTTTGGTGCCTTCCCGTGAAATACCGCTAAAATCCCAAAGATAAATAGCACAGTCATTAACCCCATGAACAGGATAAATGACAGAGACTGGTAGAAGAAAGGAGCGGGGAAAAGCGGACGAATAAAGGAAAGGAGCAAATCACCTTTTCTATCAAATAGGGCGGTCGCCAAACTGGAGGGGTTAAGGAAAGCAACCTCTAGAACTATCAAGGTTCCAAGGCATGCTCCTAGCCACCCGGCAAGGTTTAAGAGTTTTCCTTCCCTCACGGCTTGCCACAAATGAGTAATAATAAGCGCTGTTAGCGGCGGGAAAAGTAGTGCTAACAGATTGAAAAAGACCGCGGGGTGAACCCAAACTGCCCCTATCCCCATAAAACAGGAAACAAAAAATACTGTTAAAAGCGAAGATAGCTTAAGGGGTAATCCGAGGGGGATTAAATAGGTAGCTGCGGATTCAGAAGGAAGCGATGACCCTGCTACTTTTCGCAGATAAGCTAGGAGCATCCGACCCAAAACTAGGATTAACGCTGTAGTTCCCGGCACTAATGCCAGTCCGATTCCATTAGGCCATTGCACGTAGCGGGCGAGGGAATCAGCCGGGAAACAGAAAGTGAATCCGGACAATACGGTTACCAGCAGCCCGGCGCGCCGAGAAATCCCTATCAGACTTACCAGTGCACATATTCCGATAATCCACCAGCACACTAACAATGCAAAGGTGAGATTAGCGGCAGGAACTACGGATTTAGAACCGGTAAATAGGACAGTGAACACGTGCCAACCATCAGGATAATAACGTTTGGCACCATCACCATACATTCCAGATAGGGCATAAAGAGGATGCGCATCTTGGGTGCGGCGCAGCAACGAGAGGGCGTTGTAGTGGAAACTGGGATCCCAACGTTGAGCGGGATTATAAAAGTTCACGGTTGCCAGCATTGGGGCAATACCTGCGACGATACCCCCTAATCCGGCGCCAAGTAACGGAAAATCCCAGGAGATATTAAACCCAATGTTGCGGCGTCGCCAGGTAGCGAGGACAGCAAATATTACGCTAAGTAGGGTTATTAGCGGGAAAACTGTGGCAGGTTTCCAGCGCCAATAATCTGGGAAAAAGCCCAGTTTTCCCAGCCAAAGGGTACTCGACGGGGAAAGCAGAGCCGCTAATACTAGAAGTAAGAAAAAAGAAAGCGCCGGAGAAACCGCTAAGGTCAGCCTTTTTGAAAGTCGCGGAACGAGTGCTCGAATCAGGGTGAATCCCGGTAGCACAGAAAATGCCAGCATCGCGAGAAAGATAGCGACTAGCTGCATTTTCTTGCCTTACCTTTAGCCATAGAGGATTTTCTGATTAGACTTTACCGTCTGCGCTACATGAACACTAGCTTGGGTTTCAATCTTTATAAATGCGTTTAGGGATGGAAACTATTTTTGAGGACGCTCCGGGGCTTTCAGGGGTGCGAGCAGCGCGAACCCCACTCCCAGTAGCAGAGTAATCCCTAATACTCCGAAATGCTGGGAGCTGCTACCGGCGGGAACAATCAGTTTCCCAATCCACACAAATAGGGCGAAAAGGGCGGGAGATAGGAAAGAAACCGCCCGTCCGGTGGTGGCGTACAGACCGAATAGTTCGCCCTCGCGCCCTTTGGGAATAATTCGGGCAAGGAACGAACGGGAGGCTGACTGGACAGGACCGACAAATATGCAAAGTAACAGCCCAAATGACCAGAAAATTTTGGCTCCCCCGTTGTGGGCAAAGAACAGAGTTAAGCCGAGGATAGTCATGCAGCCAAGGGAAAAAATCATGACTTTTTTCGGGCCGAAATAGTCGTCAGCGGCTCCGCATCCGATAGTTGCGATTCCCGCTACCACGTTGGCGACAATCGCAAAAATCATTACCTGCCCGCGGTCTAGTCCGAACACGGTGGAAGCTAGGATTGCCCCATAGGTGAATACCCCTGCCAGTCCGTCCCGGAAAATAGCGGAAGCAATCAGGAATCGTAAGATTTCAGGAGCGGTTTTTGCTAGACCTGTAATGGTTTGCCAAAGCTCAATATAGGCAGCTTTGATTCCGGCAAGGGTACCGACGGATTCTTTGTCTTGAGAATCAATCCCCGCCATAGTGACCGGATGGAGTTTCCCATCGGCTCCGCGCCTCCTGCCTGGTAAAGCCACTATTACCGGGATACTAAACACCGCGAACCAGATGGTGGCAAATACCATGGCGATACGGATATTCATATAGTTTTCCCCGGTAACCCCAAACCAGCCTACCTCGGGGGAAATGAAGCCAATATAGAGAATTCCCAACAAAAAAATACCGCCCAGGTATCCCATACCCCAACCGATACCGGAAACTTTCCCCATATTTTCTTTGGTGGAAACCCGTGCCAACATGGCGTTATAGTTCACTGACGCGAATTCGAAGAAGATATTGCCAAAAGATAGCATGGCGACCCCAAGCCACAGCGCCCCGGTTTTTCCTAAAGGTGAAGTGGGATAGACCGCGAACATTAACGCCATACAAATCGTGACTAGACAAGAAAATAGCGCAAGCATCCGGGTACCGCGCCCTTTATGGTCGGCTCTCTGTCCAGAAACCGGTGCTACCAGAGCAATTACCAGTCCAGCAAACGCTAATCCGATTGATAAATCGGTGGTGGCTTCATTTCCGGGGGCGAATAAATCCTCGGTGGTTAGGTACACGGTGAAAACGAAAGTGGTTGCTACCGCATTGAAAGCGGCAGATCCCCAGTCCCATAACGACCAGGCAAATATCTTGCCTTTGGTGCGGTCATTGCTTTGTTCCGGCAAATTTTGCTGGTTATCGGCGGTCTCAGCCATAACTTCCTGCCCTTAGTCGCGGTCGGGGTTTTCTGCCAGCCAAGTGGCTAGCTTCAAGTCTAAGGGATAAGTGATTTTTAAGGCGCGCATCGAGCCGGGAACAAAATACTGTTCGTGCCCTAGGGTAGCTACGAGTACAGCGTCATCAACAGCTTCGCCCTCGCAAATTGATTCCTCTCGGGCTCGGTCGTGAGCTGCAAAAATAATATCCCCAGCGAAACCTTGCGGGGTTTGTACGCAGCGCAGACGGGAACGGTCAGGAGTTGAACCGGCGGGGGTTATTTTAAGTCCCTGGCGGGTGAAGGTGTCGCCTTTAACTTCTCGTACAGTATCGATTAGTTCAGTAGCAGGCACTACTGCCGGGCAGCCGGATTCCACTGCCTGACATACCCTTTCAAACTGGGCTATCGGGGTGAGGGCGCGGGCTGCGTCATGGATTAGCACAATCGCTGTCGGGTCGTTTGCTGGCAGCTGTCCATTGCCCGGTTCAAAACTCAATAATCCTTTAAGACCTTCGTAAACAGATTTTTGTCGGGAGGAACCTCCGGGCAGTACTGTCCACGGATAGGATAGGGCGGCTTCGCGGGCAATCTGGGTGAAGGTCTCAAGATAGTTTGCGGGGGCAGTGATTGCTACCCCCGCTAAGTCACCTAGAGGTTCAAGACCGCACAGCGCATGGTGCAGTATCGGTTTTCCTGCTAGGTTTACCAGCGCTTTCGGTTCATTATGTCCCAAGCGAGTGCCAGAACCAGCAGCGGTCACGACGCAGTAAATGCTGCGTCCCATAGCCAGTTTCCTAACCCTTATTTGTTATTGACGCGGTCGTATTCTATTTGGGCTTCTTCCATGATTTTGTCGAGGCGATCGGAGGCGGCCTCTTCGTCCTCATGTTTAGCCAGGGCAAGTTCGGAAATTAAAATCGCGCGCGCCTTGGCAAGCATCCGCTTTTCACCTGCAGACAGCCCTCTTTCGTTATCGCGGAATGTTAAATCCCGAACTACCTCGGAGACTTTTAGAATATCGCCGGTAGCTATTTTCTCGCCGTTAGCCTTGTAGCGGCGTGACCAGTTCGTAGGCTCTTCAATATAGGGCTGCTGTAGCACGTCAAGCACTTCTTTTAGACCATCTTCGTCTACTACGTCACGAACCCCAACCATATCGACATTTGCTGCCGGTACCTGGATGGTCATATCACCATTGGTGACCCGCAACATCAGATAGGTGGTGTCTTCACCTTTGAGCTTACGGGTAGTGATATTTTCAATCACTGCGGCACCGTGATGGGGATAAACAACGGTCTGACCGATTTCAAATGTCATAACTTTTAGGCTCCCAAATACAAATTTTCCGGATACCATTCTACCGTAAAACCTCTTTACCTGCTAAAGAGGGCTTAGCCACAAAGGTCGTAGCCGAAATAGCTGTTATTTACGGTGATGCGGCACTTTCAAAAGCGCTTTTCTGACAGATTTTAACCGGATTTACCAGGCACTTTACCTATTGCAAGCGTTGGAATCCCTAATTGGAATATCCAGAAACTGTGATTAGGGAAGCTTCAGGTGGGCAAGCCAGGCGCACCGGCGTGAACTTGGAAGTGCCTAACCCTCTGGAAATATGTACCCAAGTTTGCTCGAGCTCGCCGGTTGCACCAATCTGCTCGTCCTTAGCAATTTTTCCTAAATCGGGCAGCGGGTAGATTTTACCTTTATGTACCCGAGGCGCCGGGTTGTCTACAGTCCCTGCCTTCCACAAATGCAGTCCCCCAGAATAGCTAAGTGGCAGGTCGGTGTTGTTTACTAGCGCGCCAAATCCCGGTAGGCAAACCTGACCACCATGAGTGTGACCTGCAAGCAGCAGGTCAGCTCCCCAAGTAGCATATTGGTCGAGGACGCGAGCATAGGGGGCGTGGGTGAGGGCGAGACGCAACTGAGATTGCCCCCAAGTAGGAGGTACTTTCACTGTCTCGTCCCGTCCTATATGGGGATCGTTTACCCCAGAAAGCGCTAGTGAGAGTGCTATAGCGCTGCGTCCTTGCCGGGCAGGGGAAGTAGTATTTAAGGTTGCCACCTGGTTGTTTAGGTCTATCCAGCCGCCGTCAGTTAAGAAGTTCCGAAATTCCTCGGTGGGCAGGTCGGGAACGGTACGTAGTTTCGGTTTCTTGTCCGGGAAAAAATAGTGCCACGGTATTTTCGCCCGTCCCGAATAATAGTCATTAGAACCAAAAACAAAGGCTCCCGGAAACTTAAATAGAGGTTTTAGGGCTCTCTTTAACATCGCTAGCCCAGAGGCATCAGAGAAGTTATCCCCCGTCAGAGCCACAAAATCAATCTCGTCGAACTCGCTAAGGGAAGCCACGTATTCACATAGCCACTCACTTCCAGACCATAAATGCAGGTCAGAAAGGTGAAGTATGCGTAGCTGCCAGTCTGAGGGCAAGTCAGTATTGTCTGGATTCCTCAGTGGAATTAAAGCAGGCAAATCGGGCGCTTTTTCCAGTTGATAGCGTCGCAGCCGGGGACGGCGCGCCTCAATAAAAGGATAGGCTGTCGCCCCCAAAGCTAAGGGAGCCAAAGCACCTAAGTACCGCAAAGCTTAGTCCTCTTCGTAATAGATAGTTTCGGAAATTTCATTGACCGCAGGACTTGGTGAGTCAGGGGCATCATCGGGATTAGTGGGCTTGGGGCGAGGTACACCCTGGTTAATGGTCTTACCCTCCGCGATATTCGCGCTTGGGAAACTAGCCGCTGGCAGACCTTGCACCGCAGTGGACATATACTGTCTAAACGCCGTGGAAGGAACGGTGTTACCCCAAACGATCCCGTAGTAAGCACCGTTAATCCTCAATCCCGTCAGGTTGCGCGGACCTCCCTGGGAATAGCCGACCCAAACCGCGGTTGCCAGATTCGGGGTTGCCCCCACGGTCCAGGCAGCTTTTGGACCGTTAGTAGTACCGGTTTTCGCCATCACTTGACGACCTATACTCACCCGTCCTCCATAACTATTAGCGGTAGATACCAGCACCTGAGCAGTTTTATTAGCCACGCTTTCTTCAACGGTGCGTTTACAGTTTCCCGAAGGAACTTTGAAAGTCTTACCGTCGGCATCCACCACTTTTTCGAGCGCTACCGGCGAGCAGAGCGTACCTCCGGAAGCAATTGTGCCAAATGCATTCGCCATGTTTAGGGGGGTGACCGAACCCGCCCCAATAATGAAGGGCGGATAAAAATCCTGTTTTAGATTAGGATCGCCGCTCACCGCGCCAAGATTTTCACCCATTTTGTAGATATCGCAAAGGTCAAGGTTAGTAGCCATCCCGGCATAGGTGGTGTTTAAAGATTTTTGGGTACCTTCTAAAACCGAAGTGGCATAGTTGTTACCCCCGGTGGCGTTCTTTAAATCCCAAGAGCTGGCATGTACCGGACAGTTACCAGAAACCTTCCATTCCCGGGTGGAATAATGGGTGCGTCCTCCCACCACCGAATAGGCTGAGTAGCCATTATCAAACCAGGTAGCCAAGGTTACGGGCTTATAGGAAGATCCGGGCTGGAAGCCCGCGCCCCCACCGTGAGCCTTATCCACCCCGAAAGAGTTCTGGGTGGCACGGGGGTGTTCCTTATCGGGATTGCCATAAGTGGTGTTCTGGGCAATCGCTCGAATTTTTCCACTGCCAGGTTCAATGGAGGTAATACTGATTGAAAGCCCCGAACCGTCTGCCTCAGGGATTCGGTTAAAAGCGGTATCGGTTGCCGCATTTTGCATATTGGAATCCATGGTGGTGTAAATTTGCAGACCCCCACGTAGCAACAGACGCCGCCGGTCATTAAGGGACTTGCCGAAAGCAGGATTATTGTAGATTTCATTAACCGCGTAAGCGCAAAAATAAGAAGCCTTACCAGCAGTCGCACATCCCTGTTTACCAGGAGAAACTTTCAACATATCGGTAACTTTTATCGCCTTGGCTTCGTTGTACTGCTCGTAGCTAATCATCTGCTCGCGCAGCATCGCTTTCAATACCTGGTCACGCCGGTTCTGACTGGCATCTGGGTGGATAGTGGGGTCATATTTTGCCGGCGACTGGGTGATGCCAGAAAGCAACGCCCCCTCACTAATCGTCAGGTCTTTCGCGCTTTTAGAGAAGTAGTAGCGACTGGCAGATTCCACCCCGTAAACCGAAATTCCGTAGGGGGCTATATTTAGATACCCCTCTAAAATTTCATCTTTTGTTAGTTTCTTTTCAATGGCGAGGGCGTCTTTGGCTTCTCGCAGTTTGCGGGAGATGCTCTGCTCGCGGGCTTTGCGAACCTCGTTCATATCTCCAGAACGTAGACCCTTGTCTATTAGGGTGTTCTTTACTAGCTGTTGGGTGAGGGTGGAAGCGCCTTGAGTGTCGCGCCCCGCTAAGTTATTGACAATGGCGCGGGCAATACCCTCTAGGTCTACCCCGCGGTGCTGGTAAAAGCGGTGATCTTCAACCGCGATTGTCCCTTTTTGTACCCAGGGGGACATATTTTTTAGTTTGACGATAATCCGGTTTTCTGCATAAAAGCGGGCTATTTCTTTGCCGTCACGAGAGTAAAGCACGGATTGCTGGGAGGGCTGTGTGGGTTTGAACTCGCTAGGAATTTCGGTGAGGGCACTTACCCCTACCCGGGCGGTTAGCCCGGCTGCGCCGATGACTGGCAGAGCCAATCCTGCCAGCAGTACTGCTGACAGAGCAATCAAAGCTGCCAGCGCTGCTAGAGTGCGGCGTAGCTGCTGGCGTGGCAGATAACGATTGGTGCCTTTTTGCATAGTCCTAGCCTACTTTGCCACCCTATATTTCGGCATCTTAAGCGACGTAAATAAACAGAATGTGGGCAATCACTATCTGGGTTACTGACTAAAGCTAGCTTACGGTTTCGTTTTGTGTTTTTAGTAAAATATGGGTACGGTCACATATAAAGGCAACGTAGCCGTAATAGTTCAAGGAGTGAACAATGGACTTTAGACAGGACGAGACTTGGGCAGCTCAAGCTTTATGTGCTGGTCAGGAACCAGATGCTTTATTTGTGCAGGGCGCGGCGCAAAGACAGGTTCGTACCCGCTGTTTTTCCTGTCCGGTACGTCTTGAATGTTTGGCTGATGCTCTCCAATCTGAGGCTAACTACGGGGTGTGGGGCGGTCTGACCGAGCGGGAAAGGCGCGCGATGCTGCGCTATTACGAGGACGTAACTGATTGGTGGGATTGGTTAAATAACTCGGCTGATGAGCTTGCGGTAGAGCTGCGCCAACCGGCTACTCCCAACGTTTTAGCAAGAGTGCGTTAATACGCTAACTGTCGTTAAACTGAGAACATGACGAAATGGGAATACGCGACAATCCCGCTACTGTCGCATAACACGAAAGCAATCCTAGACAATTGGGGCGAGGACGGCTGGGAACTGGTTAGCGTCATCGCCGGTCCTAACGGCTGGGAAAACCCGGTAGCCTATCTTAAACGTCCGCGTGATTAATTAATGTCTGCGGTTTCAAAGCGTTTAGAAGAGGCAGGTTTGGTATTGCCTGCGGTGGCGGCTCCGGTAGCTGCCTACACTCCGGCGATTGGTTTTGAAACCGAGGGCGGATTACTGGTGCGTACCTCCGGGCAGATACCGGTAAAAGACGGCGAACTGGTAGCAACCGGGCTGGTAGGGGCAGAAGTTAGCCCTCAGCAGGCATATAGCGCCGCGCAGGTGTGCGCCCTTAATGCCCTGGCTGCTGGCGCCCAGGTTGCTGGCGGGGTGGATAGACTAGAGCGGGTGTTAAAGGTGACCGTCTTCGTGGCATCTATCCCCACCTTTACCGGTCAGGCAAGTGTGGCTAATGGAGTCTCCGATACTTTTGGAAAACTATTTGACCAGCCCCATATCCGTTCTGCGGTTGGGGTAGCCTCTCTGCCGCTGGGCGCTCCTTGCGAAGTAGAGGTTGAATTCCTGGCGCGCACCTAATAACCCGTAAAGCTAAAGGTTTGTTTTAGGAACGTTTGCGTCCTCTTTAAGGGTTTTTGCCCTCACACTTGCCACCCGGCGCGCCGCCCAATACACAATGCCGGTGAAAATCGCGGTTCCTGCAACCATGCTAAGTTGCACGAAAAGCTCAGCTTGCGCACTCAAGGTAGCAATCGTAAACCCATTGAGGACGCACACAAATGCGGTTGCCCCCAGTAGGGGCCAGGCTGCGCGGTGGGCACGCCCCCAGGCGTCCTCATCGGCAGTGGTCGCTTCATTAACGATTCCGAGTGGGCTGCCAATAGGTAAGCGGCGGTGATGAAATAGAATCAGTCCCGCTCCCAGATAGGCTGCCAAAAGTAGATAAACGATTCCTATAACCAGTGCAAGCATATATTTATTTCCCTCCTGCAGCGGTATAACCTAAGGGCTAACGAAGCAAAGCTGCAAATGCTAAAACTATTCTAAAACTAAAGGAGTAAACGTTTTGGGACGCAAAATCTCTGATTCTCTAGGGCGCAGGGCGATAGCGGCTTGGCTTGCTTACCAAGCAGACAGGGACGCTAAAGCGTGCGCTGTGCGTTATAGCCTGCAAGTATTGACAGAGCGTCACCCTGGTCAAGCCGTAGAAGTGCGGGTACCTCCTTTTGGGGCAGTGCAAATCGGGGTGGGAACCGTGCATCGGCGGGGAACTCCGCCGGCGGTAGTCGAAATGGATACTGACACTTGGCTGGCGTTAGCTTGCGGGAATATCGCCTGGGAACAGGTCGTAGTGGACGGTCAGATTAACGCCACCGGGGTCGGTTCGGATTTGTCTGCCTATTTGCCGGTATTTTCAGCTCCATCTGCATTATCTGAGCCTGTTTCCGCCCCTTCCAAGCGGTGTCATTAGCGCGTTTCGCGCAGCGAAAAACTTATGCTGGGCATAAAACACCACGCAAGGCATAGAATGGATAGTAATTAGCAAAAACTGCTCCCAAGAATGGATAGGAGAGATTTTGATTATGCCAAATCCTCAGCGGTCGGTACCGGCCACCCCCGGATATCATTCTGCTCCCTCAGCGGCGCCGGCTCACCGCGCTGTTCCCGGAGTTCCTGCAACTCCCGGTTTTCATGCGGGGCAATCAGGTGTCCATCATCAACAGCCTGACACCCCCAAATCTACTGAGGACTCCGCAGCTTCGACGCGTCCTAATCTGGGTAATCTGCTGTCAAAGCTCTCCGATCAGATACAGGCTCTGGTAAAGGGCGAGATTGAGCTGGCGAAGGTTAAAGCTGCCAATATGGCTAAACGCTCCGGAACGGGGATTGCCCTCCTGGTAGTAGCGGGGGTGCTCGCCCTCTATATGTTGGGATACCTATTTGGGGCAGCAGCTAGTGCCCTGGCATTAGTTGTTCCTCTCTGGGCAGCTAAACTGATTATTGCGGGGATACTACTGGTTGTGCTGTTGATATTGGCACTGGTAGGCAAGGCTTCTTTGCAAAAGGGAATATCTGACAAACCTGCTCCGCAAGAGGGGATAAAAGAAAGTATTGCTGCGGTAAAGAAAGGGCTTGAATAAGATGACACAGCGTAGCGAAAGCCAAATACAGGCAGACCTGGAGGCTGCACGTAAGAATCTGAGCGGAACTGTTGAGGAGCTCTCTGATTATCTTTCTCCCAAGGCTAATGTGGAGCGAGTAAAAGCAGATGCGCAAAAAAAGGTACGCGCCCTCGCCGATAAAGCCCAGGAAACCGTGGAAGCGGCAAGCAGTGGCAAACCGGAGGCAATCAAGAAGGTGGTGGCGGTTGCCGGCGGGGCTGTGCTGCTCGGTGCGCTAATCGTGCGGCGTATGTTAAAGTAATTCTAAAGCTAGGGTTGGTGAAGCGGAAGATTTTCCGTGTACGACATGGTGTGCCGTACACCTCAACCGTGGAATCAAAATGGTCTTGATGCCCGCAATGGGGTATCTTTTATACAGGATATTTAAGGTAAGTTTTAGGGTACGCTAACGTACCCGCGATTATTGTGGAGGGGGTCACGCCATGGGGCGCGGCCGTCAAAAGGCGAAACAGACAAAAGTAGCACGTAAGTTAAAGTACTACAGTCCCGAGACGGACTATGCTGCATTGCAGCGCGAACTACAGGCTAAACAGCGCGATAATGTCGATGTCGATGATGAGCAAGGCGAAGACCTAGAGGATTGGCGTAAAGACATTCCGTCTGCAACTGATGACGATTGGTTCAACTAGCTGTAGCCCATCAGGACAGAGTGCATCTTTGAATTAGACGACCTTTATGGGGACTAACTGTCCAAGATGCAGTTTTAGGGTTAATACCCAAATAGGCATTAGCCCCAGTTTTACGATTAATCTTCGGTGGCTATTGCCTGGAGCATAGGTATTTTTCGGGCACGGCGCGCCGGGATTGCGGCAGCAATCGTGCCTACTAGCACTGCCAATAGGCAAATCCAGCCTAGGGAAACCCACGGTATCTCAATCGTGGTTATACCCGAGTCAGCTAGGTATTTACAGATGAACACCGCTAAGGAAACCCCGCCGGTAATCCCCAACAGCGTTCCTGCCAAAGTGATAAACACAGATTCGACAGTAATCATCAGGGATAATCCGAAAGAAGAAAGCCCCACCGTGCGGATTAGCCCCAGTTCTCTAAAACGCTGCTGCACCGACAGTGACAGGGTGTTCATAATTCCTAAAGCCGCGATTATCAGCGATAATGCCAAGAGGGCGTAGAGAACTGTCAGCACCTGATTGATGGTGGTTGCTACTTTGTCGGCTGCTTGTTCTTTATTTTGTACCACCATAAAGGGGTTATCGGAGATTGCTTTTTCTATCTCTTTTTGTACCTCGCTCTGATTTGCCCCTGCTTTAAGATTAATGGCGCAGCTAGTGGTAATATCTAGTGTCTGCGATCCCAATTCCTTGGCTAAGGAACGCTCTATCAGCACATCCCGGAACAAGAATCCCGCGTCGATGGTGGCAGCGATAGTGAGTGTTTCTGATGCGTTAAAACCGCTGATTCGGAAAGTATCTCCCACGGATAGTCCATGAGATTTTGCCCAAGAATTTGAAACTAAGGCTTGAGGGGCAGTTCCAGATTGCGAGAAATAATTATTAATAGAACCGGTAACTACCGGAACTTTTCGGTACTGGCTGAAATGGGGATAGGTTACTTGGGTAATGGTCTCTTCCGGGGTTTTCGCGTCAGTTATCACCCTGAAAAGCCCCATACCAGTGACCGGTTCTACCTGTTTGACCCCGGGAACGGTTGCGACTTTGTCTATTAAAGTATCCGGGATAGAAACAACCTTAGGGCTGGGGCTAATCGTCAAATCTGCGTTTATCTGCTGATTCAAGGTAGATTCGGTGGAGGTCTTCGTGGAAGCAGCCAGGGTTGCCCCCAGGGCTACCAAAGCTACCCCAATCATCAACGCGGCGGCAGTATTGGCGCTTTGGCGCTTATTCGCGGTCAAGGTACGCATTGCCAGGCGGGCATGAGGACGTAGCCACCAGATAAGCAACGCTAAGGTTCTAACGATTAGCGCTGTAAGTGGCGTAACCAGAATCAACATGGACAGCAAGAACAGACAGGCTCCGATAGCTAAACCCGGTCCGCTCTTTGCGTCCTTTGAGCAAGCCCAAACTAATATCCCGATAGCGAGGGCGAGAAATACCGTCCCGATAATCGCACGCGGCCAGATAGGTTTTTGGGTTTGAGTATTCTGCCGCATCGCCTCTACCGGAGGCGTAAGTGCCGCTGACCTAGCAGGCCAGAGGGAACCAAGCACGGTTACTATGATTCCTACCGTTAAAGATAGCCAGGTAATCGACCATGACCAGCCGATTTGTAAGGCTTCGTATCCGGTTTTAACTAGCGCCCACGATACTAGCCGGGTCAGTAAAAACCCTGCTCCCACCCCGATTACAGATCCTATAATCCCTACCAATAACCCCTGGAGTGCAACGATAGAAAATACCTGGGCAGGCCCGGCTCCGATTGCCCGCAGCATCGCGAATTGGGATTGCTCGGCACGCACCATCATTTGGAAAGTGTTCGCGATGATGAACGCCCCCACAAATAGGGCGATTGCTGCGAATACCAGCAAGAATACGTTCACAAAAGCTAGGGAACTAGCGGCTGCCGCGTTGATTTCATCGTTGTATTGGGTCTGGGTCAGTACTTCGGCAGTACCTGAAAACTCTTTATTAAGTTCTGCTTGTAGGTTCTGGGAAGATATCCCTTTTTCGCCGGTGATACCGATAGCGTTAGTAAGGGTGGGAAGTGGTTTTTGGGTGAAGCTCGCGAAGCTGTCTGCGCCAACAAACACATAGTTAGTGAATGCTACCGGAGTGGGGAAACGGTAAATCCCGCTAACCTTGGCGTCTTTTCCCTCGCTAGAAACATAGACTTTAAGGGATTGACCAGTGGTTATTCCCAGGCGTTTGGCGGCGGATTCCTCTAAGGCGACTTCGGAACTGCCCGTAGGGGCATATCCTTTAACTAGGCGTGGTTGGCTGGTGTGACCGGGGAAAAATGCCTGTAAAACCGATACTTGCTCCCCTTGCCCTAGACGTTGATTGTCTTGATTGGCAAGCATACAAACGTCTACCAGGTAGGGGTCGGCATCCTTTACGCCAGTTACGTTAGTTGCCTGGTCAGCCAGTTTTAGAGGGAGATTTTCTCTTACCGGGGCTTGCCCGGGGACTTTTTCACCTTGAACCTTGCCTACCAGGTAAAACTGATAGGTGTTCGCAGAGGAAATCAAGGAATTATAGGAATCAGCGAGGGTGGCGCGGAGGGCGAAAATCCCGGAAAGAAACCCCACCCCCAGCACTACTGCTAGCAGTGCCATTTGAAAACGTACCAGGTGGGCACAAAGATTACGCCAGGCTAGTTTTATCATGCTTTATCCTGTGAATCTTGCAGAGAATCAATCGCATCCTGTGAGGACTCTAGCAGCGCTTCCGCTTTTTTAATCATGTTGAACAGGCGTTCTTTTTCTTGATTTAGGGTCTCTTCGGGGGTGCGTGCTATGGGTGCTGAGCTCAGCCTGGATTTAGTGCCTGTTGGAACTGCCACTTTAGGTTTAATGGGGGAAGCGGCTCGGGGTTTCGCACCCTTACTTTCTCCAGGGTTATTTGAGGCGTTGGCACTACGAGAGTGAGCAGAGTTAATAGCGTTTGTGGTGTTAGAGGCAGATATTGTCGCCCGTGCCTTTTTCTTTGCGTCCCGATTTGGGTTGTCTGATTTTATTTCTGAGGGCGCATCCTCCCAAAAACCAGAAGTTTCGTTTACCGGATTAGAAAATACCGAGTAAAGCCCTGACCAGCGCTTATTATCGGCATCGTGGCGAGACTCTTTAGCGGGCGTCGTTTTTTTCGGTAGTTGCCTATTTGTTTGCCCGCTAGTTTTTTCCTGCTTTTTGCTGGTTGTAGGCGCTTTTGTCTCTTTAGGGCGCGACGCTGAATCTTTTTCGCTGGCTAGCTGATTTTGTCCTGGCTTTGGTGTCCAACCTCGCCAAGTAGTGCCACGTTCATCACGGCTTTCCCAGGCGCTTCCGTTAAGTCGCTGTTTGGGTAGCTTATTAGTGCCGGGCGAATCCGTTTTAGCGGGTGCGGGTTTTAGCGGTATCTTCCGGGTATTAGATGCTGATTTAGTGGTTTGTGGCTTTTCTTGCCGGCTTTGCGCCAGGGCTCTCCGCGCGCCCTCTTTAGTTAGTAATTCCGCAGGGACTACCGGTTTCGCGGTTCCCATTAGGGCGTTAAGGGCTCCCGCATCTATCGCCGGTGCTTTGGTTTGCGGCAGGGCAGCGGCAGGGGCATCTATTTTTGCTCCCCGTGCTATCTGCAAGTTCGCCAGGCGGCTCTGCATTTTCTCCCTATCCGGCCAAGTTCCCGCCTTATTAGTAGCGGGAAGATAGTCGAGATTAGATAGCTCACCGTTTTGTGGTTTGCCGTTATTTCGGGAAGTAGAGCTGAGCGGATGGGTTTGTATGAAGTGAGGCAATTCGCTTTGTGCCACTAGCACGCTTTCACGTTGAGGATGGTTTAGTTCGGCAACTATTTGACCGTCAGAGAGGAAAAGTACCCGGTCAGCATAGGCAGCAGCAGCAGCCTCGTGGGTAACCATCACCACTGATTGCCCAAAATCATTAACGGCTTCCCGCAGGTAGCGCAGCACTTGCTTGGAGGATTCAGAATCTAGGTTTCCGGTGGGTTCATCGGCAAATAGCACTACCGCATCTTGCATTAGCGCCCGCGCGCAAGCTACTCGCTGCTGTTGCCCACCAGAGAGCTCACTGGGGCGATGACGTAGCCTATCTTCTAGCCCTAAAGCTCTAACTACCTGCTCGAAACGGTCTTCGGGAACTTTACGACGGGAAATTTCAAAAGGTAAAAGAATGTTTTCTTTCGCGCTGAGGGTTGGGATTAGGTTAAAGGCTTGGAAAATAAAGCCTATACGGTCGCGACGTAGCCGAGTTAGACGACGCTGATTCATTCCCACAATTTCGGTGCCATCAATTTTGATAGAGCCGGAGGTGGCGGATTCAAAACCGGCTAAACAGTGCATAAATGTGGATTTTCCTGAGCCAGACGGACCCATGATTGCGGTAAAGCGTCGCCTGGCGATTCCTATTGAAATATGGTCTAGGGCGCGCACGCTGCCCGCGCCAGAAACATAATCTTTGGTCAGCTCATTGACCTCAATTACCGGATCGGGAACGCTTGAGGGCAGCTTCAGCCCTGATTTCAGGCGAGTTTGTGCGGGTTTCACCATGTGTTTCATGTTATCTCATAGGGCGAGCTCTGCCGTTAGTCTTTCACGCGCGTTTAGTGCACACCGGGTAATGGAGGGTAGTTTTCCCGGCATAGTTATTGCCGAAAAGAATAGCGAATCTTCTAAAACTTAGGGTTCGAGTAACGAGTAGAGAGGGGTAAAGATGGCAGGTGAGATTGCGATAGTCTCCAGTATCGCTACAAATATGCAGCAAGCAGCGTCCCTAGCTGGTAGCAGTGCGGCGCAGTTAGCGGCGATAAATCTGCGTGAACAATGGGAATCACAAGCCGGGATGGTTGCCCAAAGTGTTTTGCAGCGCCGCCAGCAAGATATGGGTGCACTGGCTCAAGCGGCAGTAAATGCTGGCCGGTTGGCAAGGGAAACGACCGGAGCGCTTTTGGCGCTGCAACAAGCTGGCAAACTGTGATGAATAGGCAGGCGGTGGCGGATTTGGGGGATAACGCAGGGTGGAAAACTGCCCGGAAAACTTTATTTAGAGTTCGGCACTATGCTGCGTAAGGAGGTGTCATGACCCAGAATGATAATCTGCTTCCTATTAGCGTAAATGGCGGTCACCAGTTGGGGATTAATACTGCCACTATCCGCGCTAATGCCCGTGATTTGAGCGCTGCGATTTTGAAAGTATCGAAAGTGAAAGAAATTTCTTACGCGGCGCTTTGTGCCGCTAGCGCTTTGCCCAACATTTATGCCACTACTGCTTTGAAAACCGCTCTACGTGGGTTAATGCAAGCAGCTACTGATTTGTGTTCTCAAATTACGGCTCTGCAAAACAGCTTGGATTTAGCGGCAGCTCGCTACGAGAACTGTGAAGCTCGTTCTCGGCAATTGTTTTCCCCGCTTTCTAGCCTCCCCTCTTCGGTAAGTTTAGGACTGCCAATAGCGCTTAGCTGGTGGTACCTGAATAAACAGCTAGATATTAACGCCAGTGCTGCTGGCAATACCTCTCAGCAAACCGAAGAATCCTGGCTAAACTATTTTCAAAATGCCCGCGAGAGTATTTCCGGCTTATTTTTAGCGCTACCATCTGCCCATTTAGCGGGACTAATCGCCCTTGCCAGCGGTTCTCCGGGGGTATCGGTTACGCCCAAAATTGGTTCTAGCCAGCAAAAAGTTCCGGTTCCTCTTTCGGCATCTCAATTGGTTACCCAGTTTAATCAAGCCCAGGCCTATCCAGATCATGGAGAGCTGAGGGTAGTTAAATACCGTACAGGTAATAAAATCTCCTGGCGGGTAGATATTCGCGGTACCCAGGTTTGGAGCGTCACCGGTACAAACCCGCAAGATATGCGCACTAATCTACAAACGAATGCTTGCGGATTGGCGGGTAAATCCGATATGACCAAGGCGGTTACCCGCGCACTTGATCAGGCTGGTTACCGCAGCGGGCAACCGGTAGAGCTGATAGGTCATTCCCAAGGCGGCGCGGTTGCCGCCCAAGTAGGTTCCGACCCTAAATTGGCGAAGAAATATAACGTCAAAAGCGTGGTTACGTTAGGTTCTAACACTGGAGGGTTCCGTCCAGCTCCGGGGGTTCACATGGTGGCGCTAGAAAATACTGCCGATATTGTGCCTCGCCTAGATGGCAGAGCAAATCCCAACGTGCCTAATCTGACTACGGTGCAAACCTACAAGAATGCTGGTGGTATCAGCGCCAATCATTCCAAAGAATTATATGCCCAGGTGGCAAGGGCGTGGGAACGGTCTGGGGATGGCGATTACGCACGTTTTATTGAAGCTAGAAATTACAACCTGGGGATTAACCACACCACCCAAGCAACCGCCCAATCCTTTGTAGTGCAGCGGGAAGCCAGTCCCAGCAGTTTCGATCCCAAACTATATGAAAAGGTGGTGAAACATCTCAGATAGCTTAAAACTAGGCTTACCTTAAAACAGCAAGGTGATTATTACCAGCATTGCCACCGCAACCTCGATGAAACCAATCCTCGAGATGGTGACGGTCTGCGGGAAACGCTGCTGAATCAGGGGGACGGCAAGGGAGCGTGCAAATAGCCCTAGCCACACCAAAAGATGCCAGAAAGTGACCCAGCCCAGAATAAAAAACGCCAAGATTACAGCGGTCAAAACAGCGTGAACGCCAACCGAGAAAGCCAGGAATGTCTGAGAGCCGCGAGCCCTAACCAGGGAACGCACATACGGGATAGTTACCCAGTAATAGGAGGTGATAGCCCAGGCAACTACTAACATCCAGCCCCAACCTTGCAAGGTGCCGGTGGGGGAAACCACCCAGTCTACATTGGCAGTGCCGGTATGCTCTAGCCAAGAAATAGCTGCAAAAGAACGAGAAAACTGGGTTCCAATATCGTAAGCAACCAGACTCATAACTCCGGTTGCCAAAATAGTGCTGGTGCGCGCCAAAAACGAGCGTTCGCGGTGACGTACAGACTCGGTCACTGCAATAAGAATCAGCGGGAAGAAAACTAGAGCCCACTCCAGCAAGGGCGGAGCCAGTAGAACACTGATTATTCCCAATACCAGGGTTATTGAGCCATAGACCTGCAAGGGAAGTAGGTAGCGGTCTTTACGGCGCGAGCGCAGCCAAATTCCCCCCACATTAAAGGCAAAATATCCAAAAATCCATAAAGCAAAAACCAGCCAGTGAATCCAAAGTAGTGACGACTCGATAACCCCAACCCAATAGGGGATTAACGCCATTGCCCACGCGCCCTCTTGAGTGGGAATCCAGCCAGCGCGCGCCCACTGCCTAAAGCCTTTACCTTTATTGCTGTTACGGCTAACTATTTCTGGGTTTTCGGTGTTTACCTGGGTTTTCGCGGTGTTTTCGCTCTTGTGTACCCGCCGAAACCGAGAGGTGCGTGCCTTTACGCCTGGCAGTTGCAGTTTCTCTAATACGGAAGAACCGTTATCTGGCGCCGGTTTAACCGCAATCTCCTCCGACGTAGGTTCGCTCGCAGCAGTGCCGAGGTTAGAGGTATCTTTACCTAGCAGCGGAGCGCGAACTTTTTGAATATTTCCCGTGTTGGGTACGGCGGTCACTCCGCCGGTGGCGGTGACCGTATTTCCGTCCTCGGCGCTAAATCCTTGAGGTTTACGTAGCAGCAGTGAACGCCGGTTAGGGCGATTTTCCGGTAGGGGGATAGCGGTGTTCTGCTCGCTGCTTACGGGGATAGTGGTATCGGGTATGTTTGTGCGCGAAGTATCGCTTAGTCCCTCTCGGCTGCGAGGGCGTTCGGCTTCGTTCGCATTTAACACAAGGGCAACCATACTATGACCAAATCAGATTATGCTTAATCCCCGAGATTCACCTAGGGATGACTATCGGTACTAACGGCGCGTTATTGCTGGTTAAAGGGTTTTGTAACACTTCGATTACATTTTCATATCAACCGTAAAGGGTGATTTTTCTTATTTAAGATACATCGGTGTCAGGGAATCCCTGAACAGCGCTAATAAAAATGGACATTAAAATTGCTGGTAGCGCGAATTTAGAACAAAGGATACGAATTGTCTGGGACAGCAGTCCTAAGGTGAAAGTATGACTGAAGTTCGTATTCATGGCAGAGGCGGACAAGGGGTTGTGACCGCAGCCGACCTGATTGCCTACGCGGCATTCACCGATGGGCATCACGCACAGGCATTCCCCTCTTTTGGCTCTGAACGCACCGGTGCGCCGGTAGTTTCCTATTGCCGGATTGCAGATAAAGAAATTCGTACCCGCGAACCCGTTCAAGAACCAGACCTGGTAGTGGTGCAAGATGCCACCCTACTGGCGATTATGGACGTATTTTCGGGGCTTAAACCCGGTGGCTTCGCCCTAGTAAATTCGGCAAAAACCGCTCAGGAGCTGGGGATAGCGGAAGTGGTAGCTGCTCACCCCAAAGGGCACGTGGTGATGATTCCCGCAACTGATCTCGCTAAGAAGCACCTGGGTCGCCCGCTGCCGAACGCGGTAATGCTGGGGGGAGCCGCCGCCTTAACTGGGATGGTCAGGCTATCTAGCGTTACCCAGGCGATTCAAAACCGTTTCCACGGAAAAGTGGGGCAGGGCAACGTAGCAGCCGCGGTTGCTGCCTATGAAATGGTCAGCTCAATGAAAGAAGAGGGCAACTAACGTGCTAAAACAGATTGAAGGTTCGCAAGCAATCGCGCAATCGGTTGCCGCCTGTAGCCCCGAGGTAATCAGCGCCTACCCGATTAGCCCGCAAACCCATATCGTAGAGGCGCTATCTGCCCTGGTAAAAGCGGGCAAGATGGGCAGTGCGGAATATATTAACGTTGAATCCGAGTTCGCTGCCATGTCGGCGTGTATCGGGGCTTCGGCAGTGGGGGCGCGTACCTATACCGCTACCGCTTCGCAGGGGCTTCTCTACATGGTAGAGGCAGTTTATAACGCTGCCGGGCTGGGGTTGCCCATCGTAATGACGGTGGCTAACCGGGCGATTGGCGGTCCTATCAACATCTGGAATGACCATTCGGACACTATGAGTCAGCGGGAATCCGGCTGGCTGCAACTATTCGCCGAAAATAACCAGGAAGCCTCGGATCTGCACGTACAAGCGTTCAGGATCGCCGAAGAACTTTCGGTTCCCGTGATGGTCTGTATGGATGGCTTCATTTTGACCCACGCGGTCGAACAGGTAGATGTACCTGAAAAAGAGCAGGTAGAACAGTTCCTGCCTCCCTATAATCCCCGCGTCGTCCTCGACCCGGCAGACCCTATCACTATTGGGGCAATGGTGGGACCGGAAGCATTCACGGAAGTTAAATATCTCCAGCACGTAAAACAGCTGCAAGCTTTAGAGCTGATTCCGCAGGTACAAGCCGAATTTAAGCAGATATTTGGGCGCGATTCTGGTGGACTGGTTCGCCCCTACCGGATTGAGGACGCAGAAACCGTTATCGTGGCAATGGGCTCGGTGCTGGGCACGATTAAAGACGTGGTGGATCAGCGCCGCGACGCGGGCGAAAAAATCGGGGTGCTCGGGATTTGTTCTTTCCGTCCTTTCCCCTTTGAACAGGTTGCCCACTATCTTGGCGGTGCTAAACGCTTCATTTGCTTAGAGAAAGCCTTCAGCCTGGGTATCGGCGGAATTGTGGCTCCTCATTGCCGCTCTGCCCTTTCGATGGCCGGAAAATCGGTTCGCGACTACGAGGTAATCGCCGGCTTGGGCGGACGTAACATTACGGAGCGTTCCCTAAATCAAATGATTGACCAGGCACAAACTGACCAGCTTGAACATTTAACGTTCTTAGATTTAGATCGCGAACTGGTCGAAGCGGAACTTAAACGCGAACAATCTACTCGCCGTTCTGGCCCGGTCAGTGAAAACATTCAACGTCACGCCACTCAGCGCGCCAATGCGGCGCGCGGAATCTAGGAGGTTGGCAATGTCAGCAACTATGAGTGTTCCTCTTCCGACACCAAGTTTTCGTGAAAGCGCCGAAACCGCGATTCCAGCCCGCGAGAACGTAAAGTTTTACCAGGTGGGCTCCTATGCGGTGGGTAACCGCCTGGCAGAACTTGATTATCGTTCGGTGCAATCTGACCCGAACCGGGTTAATTCATTAACTTCCGGTCACCGCGCTTGCCAGGGGTGCGGGGAAGCCTTGGGGGCGCGTTACGCCCTCGACACCGCGATGGAAGCTGCTGGTCGCGACCTAGTAGCGGTTAATGCTACCGGCTGCCTAGAGGTTTTTTCTACTCCTTACCCCGAAACTGCTTGGACGATTCCCTGGGTACATTCCCTGTTTGGTAACGCTCCGGCGGTTGCTTCGGGGGCGGCGGCGGCGCTTCGCGCTAAAGGCAAGAAAACCCGAGTGGTTGCCCAGGGCGGTGATGGCGGCACTGTCGATATTGGTATGGGTTGCCTGTCGGGAATGTTTGAACGCAACGACGACGTTCTCTATATTTGCTATGACAATGGTGCCTATATGAACACTGGGGTGCAGCGCAGCGGGGCAACTCCGCCCGCGGCGCGTACCGCCACTACCCAGCCGGTAGGCGAAAAACCCGGAAACGTGTTTGGTCAAGGTAAAGATGTGCCGCGAATCGCCATGGCGCACGAGGTTCCCTATGTTGCTACCGCAACGGTCGCAGATTTGCGCGACCTGGAATATAAAGTACGTAAAGCTATGACTTTTAGCGGTTCGCGCTATATTCATGTGCTGGTTCCCTGCCCGCTAGGTTGGGGCGCGCCCTCTAACCTGACTATTCGCCTGGCGCGCCTAGCCACCCAATGTGGGCTTTTCCCGGTTTATGAGGCAGAGCATGGCGAGATTACCTCGGTAACTAAGCTGCGCCGCCCGGTGCCGGTTACTGAATATATGCGTCCTCAGCGCCGTTTCGCTCACGTGTTTAAGCCAGGTCAAGAGGATGTCCTACAAAGAATGCAGCAAATCGCTGACCGGAATATCCGTCGCTACGGTTTGATTGATCCTGATCAGCTTGATGAGGACGTTTTGGAACGTATTTTGGCGGCCGGGGAAGATCCCGAGGGCCGCTACACGAAACGAATTATCGAGGAAGCGTCAAAAGCTAAACGTACCCAAAGTGATGTTTTAGCGGCGCAACCTGCTTCGGGGGAAACTTCGGCTTCTGCAATGCGCCATCTCGCCGCTAATGCGGACGTAAAGGGGGAAAACTAAATGACTGCGACTGAGCTGCCTACACCTAGAGTTCGGGCTGAGGAGAGCGCTCCTTGGGCGGTGACTTTGAATGTGGGGTCTTCGCTGGCGAACGAAACTGGTTCTTGGCGTACTGAACGTCCGGTTTATGTGCATATGCTTCCTCCTTGTAATAAGGCGTGTCCGGCGGGCGAAAACGTCCAGGCTTGGCTTTACCATGCCGAGGAGGGCGATTACGAGGCCGCTTGGCGCGAAATCATGGTAAATAACCCACTACCGGCAACTATGGGACGGGTGTGTTATCACCCTTGCCAGACTGCCTGTAATCGAGGTCAGGTTGATGAAGCGGTAGGGATTAACGCGATTGAGCGTTTCCTGGGCGATAAAGCCATTGAACAGGGCTGGAATGTTAGCGTTGATGCTGCTCCCAGCGGTAAACACGTACTGGTAGTGGGGGCAGGACCTTCGGGGCTTTCTGCTGCCTATCATCTGCGCCGTCTAGGTCACGAGGTCACGGTTAAAGATGCCGGTCCGATGGCGGGCGGAATGATGCGTTTCGGGATTCCGAAATATCGTCTGCCCCGCGAGGTGCTCGATGCCGAGATTAAACGCATCGAGGATTTGGGGGTGCGTTTCGAGTTCAACTCTAAGGTTGAAAACGTTGATGACGTGACCGATGATTTTGATGCCGTATTTTTGGCAGTCGGTGCCCATATTGGGCGTCACGCAGATATTCCTGCTGGTGGCTCTGCGAAAGTTATGGACGCGGTTCAGCTGCTTGCCGATATGGAGGGCGAGGACAAGCCGATGCTAGGGCGGCGGGTTGTTATCTATGGCGGGGGTAATACCGCGATTGACGCTGCTCGTACCGCGAAGCGTTTGGGCGCCGAGGAAGCAGTGATTGTGTATCGCCGTAACCGTGACCGGATGCCTGCCCACGATTCTGAGGTTACAGAGGCCGAGGAAGAGGGGATTATGATGCGCTGGCTGTCCACCATTAAACATATTGATGGCGGCAAACTTACGGTCGAAAAGATGGAACTGGACGAGAACGGTTTCCCTCAACCGACCGGCGAATTTGAAGAACTCGGCGCCGACTCAGTGGTGATGGCGCTAGGTCAGGAATCTGATTTAGGTCTGGTAGAGCGTGCCCGCGATATTGAAATCGAAAAAGGGGTCGTTCAGGTCGACGGTCAAATGATGACCGGTCGCCGCGGCGTGTTTGCTGGTGGTGACATGGTTCCTTCGGAGCGTACAGTTACGGTGGCGATTGGTCACGGCAAGAAAGCTGCCCGCTATATTGACGCTTTCCTGCACGGCACCGAGTACCACAAGCCTCCGGTTACTGGGGACGCTACCTATGATCGCCTTACTAACTGGTATTACGCGGATGCTCCGCACCGGGTACGCGCCAAGATTGAGTCTGCCCGCCGGTCTTCTACTTTTGACGAGGTAGTGCAGGGATTAGATCAGGATTCTGCCCTATTCGAGGCGCGGCGTTGTATGTCTTGTGGCAACTGTTTCGGTTGCGATAACTGTTTCGGGGTATGCCCGGATAACGCTATCAAGAAGATTAAGCCCGGCGAATACGAGTTCAAGTATGACTATTGCAAGGGTTGCGGTATTTGTGTCGAGGAATGTCCTTGCGGTTCCATCATGATGGTTCCGGAGGAAAACTAGCCGGTGATTAGGCGCGCTAGCGAGTAAATCGGAACCGATATAAACAGGGTGGGCAGCAGGGCGAGGGCTAGTTGTCGCCAGCGATAGTTTTTACCCGCAGGTACGACAAACAGTACGTTTATGCAGCCTACCAGCAGCCCAGAGCCGAAACCTATCCCCAGGGTGGTTACCCAGATTGCCAGGGAGGGGTTGCGGTTGGCGAAGGGGATTGCCAGTGCCAGGTCTGAATATCCGTGTAGCACAAAATAGGTGAGTATCCCGGCAGCGATTACCCCGGCGAGGATGCAGTATAGCCAGCGAATCCAGGCGTGTTTGGTGGGCAGCGCGAGTGTTAGGCACGCTAGCCCCATGGCTGGTAGCGCCGCCATAGCCAGGAGGTTCATAGTGGGGTAGGCGGTGGATAGTCCCCAGGCGGAACCGGCTGCTACCAGGGCACATCCGGTGACTGTGCTGGACAGTGACCAGGTTGTTAGGGGACGGTGTTTACCGCGGGTCATTTCGGCGATAAAGGCTGCAAATACACACCAGGAGAGCACCAGGGGCACCCAGGTGAGGTTGGAGGTTAAAAAGGCAGTTAGGAGGCAACCGATTCCGCTTAATCCCACTACAATCGCGGTGCGTGGGGGGCTGGGGGCTTGAGAAAGGCTGCCCCAACTTATCGCGACCAGCACGGTTACTGTCCCGGCAACTATTACCAGCACGTAGGGGTTCCAGTTCAGGAATAGCAACATAGCTAGAGGCGGGAGCGCCGCTAAAAGGGCGACCCACCAGGGGCGGGCAGCTATGGGGGAAGGAGAGTGTTTTAGGTTGGCTGCCATATCTTCCATGTTCTTGATATTCTCACGGGTTTTGCTCTACGCCCAATTAGTTGTGCCTATTGGATAGCTTTTCATCTACTCTACTAGGCTGTTGCTTATGATGGATTTACCTTTGGGACTGGCGAAGGAATTGATTCCTTTGGCATGGCTTTTGGGTTCTTGGCGGGGCTGGGGTACGGCTCGTTTGCGGAAGAACCTGGAAGCTGCTGATGATGAGCGCCAGGAATGTTTTATCTGGCAGGAGACTTCTTTTCGCGCTACTGGCACTTCACTGCAGCAGGTGACGCTAACTTGGGGTGCACAGGCACTTGGGGAGGAACCCGATATGCGCGCCGATGCGGCGACAGGGCTTTCTCAGTTACGTCGGGGTGCTTTGCTGTGGCGGGAGGATACTTCCTGGCAGGTGAAAGCCTCAGCGGTTGCTGATAGTGAACAGGAGGCGAGGGCGCGTTGCCGCTTGGATAGTAATGGCGGGCCGTTTACCAGTGAGCTTTCTTGGGAAGCGGTTTCGATGGGGCCGAGGGTTATGGTTTCTTCGCTTAGCGCCCCTAATCCTTTTGAAAAGTTTTCGCGAATGATGGGGCTGGTTTCTTCAGAGCTGTTTTGGGCGCAAGACTCGGTGCTGTTGGACGGAAAGAGCGAGTCTGATTTTTCGGCACGCTTGCTACGTATTCCCGCTGGCGAAGAAACTTTGAATGCTCCGGGGGTGCGCTCGCTTCCGATGCGAGAGGAGGGTTTGCAGTGACTTTTGTTGATAACCAGGTGGCCTTACTCTCGGGTCTTGGCCTTTGTGAGACTGGTTTGGAAGTTTTGACGGTTTCAGGTCCGGATGCCCCCTCGTGGCTTACTACTTTGTCTTCGCAAAAAGTTGCGGATATGGTTGCCGGTGAGAGCCGTGAAATGCTGTTTTTAGATGCGGCGGGTCATGTTAGCCATGCTGCCGGGATTGTTTGGGCAGGTGAGGTGGCTTGGCTGTTTTCTGCTGATGCGCCGGGTTTGGCAGCTTTTTTGGAGTCTATGGAGTTCCACTCGCGGGTGGAGGTTAAGCTGCGTCCTGATTTGTTAGTTTGGGGGTTTTTTGCCCCCAGCGCTGCTCGGGAGGTGTTGGCGGAGTTTGGTCCTATCTGGGCTGATCCTTGGCCGGGGGTTGCCGAGGGTGGCACTGCCTATTCTCCTCGCGATTTGGTTCATCCGGCTGGTGGTTATGCGGCGCATTTAGGGGTGGTTCCTCGCGCCCAGTTGCAGCAGGTGCGTGCCCGTTTGAATTCGGTTTGGGCGGATTGTTCTTGGCCGGTGGAAACTGAGGATGGCTATAGTTTGTCGGCTCCGGTGTTTGCTGGGGTTGCTGATTGGGATGCTTTGCGGATTGCGGCGTGGCGTCCTTATGGCCGCGATATTGATAATCGCACTTTGCCGCACGAGTTGGATTGGCTGCGCACGGCGGTACACCTTAATAAGGGATGCTACTGCGGGCAGGAGACGGTGGCACGAATCGTTAATTTGGGTCGCCCGCCACGTCGCGCCGTGTTTTTACAGCTTGATGGGGCGCTTTCACAGTTGCCTACTCCTGGGGCGGAGCTGTTTTGTGCTGATAGCCGGGTGGGTAGTGTACTTTGCTCTGCTAATCATTTTGAGGACGGACCGATTGCTTTGGGCTTGGTTAAGCGCGCGGCTCCTTTGGGGCAGTTAAGTGTTTCTTGGCGAGCCGGTGACGAGGAGTTTTCTTTACCGGCTTTGCAACGCCTGATTGTGGATTCTTCTGGGGTTTCTTGGCGCGGGCAGGTGAGCGTTGATCGCAGAGGCTTTTTTGATTTGAAACCGCCTTCTGCTGCACGTTCTTTGAAAATCGGAGGATAGGTAGGTTTATGCGCTGTCTACTTCAACGGGTTTCTTCGGCGAAGGTCACCGTAGCGGGGGAGGTTGTCGGTCGTCTTGACCGCCTAGGACTGCTGGTGTTTGTGGGGGTTACCCCCGGTGATGGGCAGGCACAGATTGATTGGATGGTGCGCCGTCTGCTTAATCAACAGGTTTTTGAGGACGGATCATCAGTTTTGAGTGCGGGCGCGCCTTTGTTGGTGGTTTCGCAGTTTACTTTGTATGGCTCGGTTCGTAAGGGACGCCATCCCTCCTGGACTTATGCCGCGCCGGGTGAGGTGGCCCGTCCTATTTTTGAGAAATTGGTTGCGGATTTGCGCGCTGGGGGCGCACAGGTTCAGACCGGAGTTTTTGGGGCTATGATGCAGGTTTCCCTGGTTAATGAGGGGCCTTTTACTTTGTGGCTGGCAAAGGAGCCAGCAGGTTTTCCCTTGTGAGTCGCTTCTTTTATTTGTTAGCCGCTCTGGCAGTATCTGCGGTTGCCGGTGCTCGCAGAGGAAACGTTCGCGCTATAGCTGAGTGCTTGAGTTGGGTTCGGGGCACGGGGGTTGTTTTAGTGGCTGGCGGCGGACCCAGACCGGACGCTCTAATGGGTTTTTAATTGTTAGGGGCGTTGTGGAGGGTGTTTTCCCTGTGAATCTATGCACGTTTTATGGCTCTTTGTCAGCAAAGGTTCGCGAAATCTACTGCTAATAGCGATTTAACATCTACTAATTAGCTAAGTAAATGGCGAAGAACTCACTAAATGCTATTGCGTTGCTGCATGAAAATCTAGTAATATGGTACTTGCATTAAAATATATTAACTGCACTCAGACAAGTTAATAGTGTTCCTGTCGGCATTAACAACAGGTCAGGTCCCTCCAGACGGGCATTAGGGCATGACATAACCCAGATGAACGTCTCCTCAGGACTTGTTGGTGGAGATGCCGATCCCTCCTTCTAGTAGACACAGGATGAATAATGATTAACAGTCAAACTGCGAAGTTGTTGCGGCGCTGGATTGTTGCAGGTTTAGCTGCCGCTTTAGCTCTGGCCTGGACTATCACCACCCTGGTAGCCCCCTCTCAGGCCTCCGATGGCGAAAACGCCCAATTAGATAAGAACTTTAAAGCTGTCGAAGCAAAAATGAATTTCCAGGAAAGAGAGGACGGGAGCTGGGATGTTGCCAATCCGCCTTTCACCGAGGGAACTGAGTTCTGGCCAAGGCAGTTTGGTCAAAATCCACGGAATAACAAGTGGGAGGATTTTGCAAAAAGAGATTTATATAATAATGCGGTAAACGAAAGCAATGGCTGGTCAAATGACTGGGAGGCAGAATTCTCGGACAGTTTCCGCAGACATAATGCAAATTACTTGATGGTCAAGAATCGTCAAGATGTCTATCAGAATGTTAATCAGCACGGTTTTCTTACGAAAGCACCTGAATACTATACCAGCATATTCTGTGCTCAACCCGAGTTAGCAATTGATTCTTCTTGGTTAGATCCGGGCAAGCCGGGACATTTAAATAAAGCTTTGAAAGTATCGATTGATGCTGACGATAGAGTGGGTTATGTTAAAGCAAATAGAAAAGTTTCCGATCCGGATATTCAACGCCAACTAAAAGCCCTCGCTTACATCTATAACGGTGGCGATCGTCGCCTTATGGATATTGATACTCGTTTCCCAGCTGGGAAAGATTTTTACGAGCAAAACAAGATTCTAATTGAGGAGCATAAAGCTGCCTTAGCGGAGATGAATAAGCTCGATAAATACGAGAAAAATGGGGCTGCACAAGCTCTGATTTGGGCAATTGAGAAGAATTCTGACGCGAATGGAATTATTGTTTATCGAAAAGGCGAGGTTAATTGGAAAGTTACCAACGCAGCTCGCGCAATTCTACCTCGTATTAGGAACATAGCGAATGCTGAAATTAAAATGTGGCAGGCCTATCAAGCCCTTAAAGAGCAGAAAATTGCCGATTGGAATGCATACAAAAAGGCTCTGGAAAAGTGGAAAGCCGAAACTGCTGCCAGCATGGCCAAGGACGAAGCTACTTATCAAACCAATAAGCAGCTCCTGGAATCGATTCGACTTAGCGTAAGTCGCGCCGATGACACTCATTTCCGAGTAAATCTGATTGGCAGCTCCGAAGCTATAGCCCTATTGCAACAGGCTAAAGGGAGCTTGCAAATTAGCGGGTCTAGTAACCTAGAGCTTCCCTCTGATTTGTCAATAGCAAAGGCAGCTTCTCCCTCCGGAATTTTAGTAGCTGTTAAGTTTGACCCCCGCCTTGCATGTTCCGGTAAAGCTCAGCGTGCCAGTATTCAGGCCTCGTTCAAAGGTAGTATCGAGCTAACCCGCACCTACATATTTAAGAATGCGGGCGGGTATGTTCAGTTCCAATCACAAGTAAACCTTGGTAAGTACGCAGTAGCAGTATCCGGCTCGGCGGAAAGCTCCTTCGATTTCATCTCCACCTGCCCGGTGGCTCCCGAACCCAAGATCGGCACTACTTTAGAGGGTACTGATGGTGCTAAAGCAATCGACACCGCGGGTAAAGCCGATACCGACACTGTCACCCTCACCGACAAGGTAGCCTTCAAGAATCTTAAAGGCGGACAAAACTACGTCATTAAAGGTGAACTGGTAGATGGTGATGGCAACAGCGTAGGCGTAACCGCCGTCTCTGACCCCTTTGACCCCAAAGCATCCGGGGCAAGCGACAACGGCAATGGCTACTATTCCGGAACCATCAACATCAAGTTCCAAGTACCAGTAGCTAAAATCCGTGAAAACGCGAAACTGGTAGCCTTTGAGACCCTCTACCAGGGCACAAACCCTGACACCGGGACCAAAGTTACCGAACACAAAGACAAGACCGACGAAAACCAGACCGTAACCGAAAAACCCCGCATCGGGACCAGTGCCCAGGCACAAGGCGAATCCACCGATAACGGTAAAGTAGCCGTACCCGAAGAAGGTAAAGACGTCCTCATCAAAGACACGGTTACCTGGAACAAGCTGAACCCCGGAACCTACACCCTCAGCGGACAGCTGATGAAGAAAGTAGGAAACCAGGTAACCCCGGTAGAGGGCACTAAAGCAGCTAAAAACTTCACGGTAAACGCGGGAGAGCTAAAAGGCGTCCAAGAACTAACGTTCACCCTGCCCGCTAAGCAAATCGAAGCTGGCGCCTCCTATGTGGTTTACGAAAAAGTATTCAAAGGTGCAAATAACACTGCCGGAATCCTCGTGGCATCCCACGAAGACCCCAACGACAAGGGACAGACCGTCTCGGTAAACCCGAAGCAGCACAAGCTGCCCACCATTAAAACCAAAGCATGGGTACGCGACGACGGAAACTCACTAATCAGCTCGGTTGAGGCCGATGGTAAAGACTTCAAAGTCAAAGACCAGATCACTTACAAAGACCTCAAACCCGGCACCTACACCGCTTTCGCCACCCTGGTAAACAAAGACAATGCGAAAGACATAATCGCTAGCGGACGTCAAGTATTTACCAACGGCACCGAAAACGGAAGCACCCTGGTAGAACTCACCGTACCCGGTTCCAAAGTAAAAGCCGACGGAAAATACGTAGTATTCGAACGCATCTACCAAGGTGAGCAAAGCACCGAGCCGAGTGGCGATCCCTACGCGAAACACGAAGAAATCACCGATGGTTCCCAAACCATCACCGTGACCCCCAAGAACCCGGTACCAGCCGAATTCAAGATCGTGAAAAAGACCGTAGGCGGCAACACCGACACCGATCGGGTATTCGACTTCGATGTAAGCTGTGACGGGTTCAAGACCACCGCCACCGTGCTAGTGCGTAAAGGTACCAGCCAAGGCGAGACCACCGTCTCTGACCCGGCACTAACCAGCGGCATGAGCTGTCAGGTAAGTGAAAAAGCAGTCACCGACACCCTGAACACGGTAAAAGTTAAATTCACTGGCACCGAAACCAACAATGACGGTACCGTAGCGAAGTTCAACCTCACCGAGGACAACGCTAAGACCGTAGTGGTGACAGCCACCAACACTTACACGCCGAAAGAAGCAAAATTCACCGTTCGCAAGAATGTAGAAGCAGCCGGAGTAACCCACTTCAGTGTGCCGAACTCCTTCGACTTCTCCTACCAGTGTGACGGCGACTCCACCTGGAACGCCATACCTAGCTTGAAAGCAGGAGAAACCTCTGCAGCAATCAAAGTAAAGCCCGGTGTAACCTGCAGGATCAAGGAAAATAGTGCGACCCCGGAGAACCTGGATCGGCAACTGCAATGGCAAGGCGCCCAAAGCGTGGCCGCAGGAGTAGCAACCTTCAAGGCAGAAGCTGCCAGCCAGCTCGCCCTAGTTGCCACCAACACCTACACCGAGAAGACCGGGCAACTGGAAATCTCTAAGCAGGTAGTAGACGGAACTGCTGGTGCTGGTAAGATTCCGGGCACATTTGAAATGAAATACATCTGTGCCACCGGACAGAGAGCCGAAAGCGTAACCAAGCCGCTAACCTCCATTAGCGTAAACAAAGGTGAAACCAAGAAGATTACTGGTATTCCAGTAGGTTCCCAATGTGCAGTCTACGAAGATACCACCGGTATCAACGTACCGAACACCACTTTGACCACCACCTTTAATGGTCAAGCACCTCAGCAGGTAACCATCGGGGGACACGTACTGCACAACGCAGCACTATCCAACCCGATTAAAGCTGGCGAAAGCCAAAAAGCCACCATTAACGTAGAAAACAAATACGTAAACCAAAAAGTCGGTGGCTTCGAGGTAGAAAAACTCGTCTCCGGAGTAGTAGACCCCGGCACCGTCCTTAAAGACGTAGCCTTCGACTTCGGATACTCCTGCCAGATTCCCGGAAACGCTAACGCGGTTAAAGGCAGCTTCAAGCTCAAGCACGGCCAAACCTTCACCAGCGCGGACCCTGCCAACCCGCAGCTAAATAACCTGCCGGTAAACACCGTATGTAAAGTATGGGAAGAAACCCCCAAGTCCAGTGAAAATGCTGACTATGTAGGTTCCAGTTTGCAGGCAAGCGCTACCAACGGTGCGGAAGTAACCGGAACTGATGGAAAACTTGAACTGACCATCAAGCTGAATAAAGCCGCTGCGAAAGCCAAGATCCTGGCAACCAACCAGTACAGCCAGCAGCTCGGTGGGTTCACCCTGAAGAAAGAAGTTCAAGGCAGCGCCGACAAGGCACTAAATATCCAGTCCTACAAGTTCAAACTGACCTACAAGGACGGCTCCAACACCCAAGAGATTGAAAAAGCAATCACACCCGGTGGTTCCTACTCTGCCTGGGGTCTACCCCTCGGTAGCCAAGTACAGGTAGAAGAACTCGGAGCTATCGACAACAACGGCAAGTTCATCCCGTTCAACGAGCTATCCACCGCCCAGGTAAACCACTCCCTCAGCTGGAATGGAACCCGCGATGATAACTCCACTGCCGCCACCAACAGCTTCACCATCAATAAAGCGATGACCGAAGCCCAGTGGAAAGAAAACGGTAAACAAGCCAACCTGGTAGTTAAAGCCACCAACGTCTACAAGCAGATTGAACAAAAAGGCACTTTCTCCGTACAAAAGACCACGGTTAAAGTAGCCGGTGAAAGCGCCGCTAAGGTAAAGGATTTACCTGCCAGCTACAACTTCACCTACAACTGTGAAGGCACTCAAGGCAACATCAACAATGTAAAGCCCGGTGGAGAACCAGTAGTAGCGCCCGCACAATTCAAAGCGGGAACCGTCTGTACCCTAACCGAGCAGCAGATTCTACCTGCCGGAACTAACGGTCAAACCGTTAGCTGGACAGTAGACGGTAAAGGCGCTGGAGTCGGCCCAGCCTCCGGACAGAGCGTAACCTTCACCATCGGTGCAGACGCTAAAACCCCGGTAAAGGTACAGGCAGCCAACGAATACCAGACCCCCGATAAACCCCGGATTGCTACCGAGCTTAAAGGCGAAGGACGCAATGGGAATATCGACTTGGTTCAGGAAGCTGACCACACCTACACCCTGACCGATAAGATTAGTTACTGGAACCTGCAAGTCGGTAAGACCTACAAGTTCTCCGGTGAGCTAGTTGTGCCCAACGCTGACAAGACCAGCGCCACCGGCACCGGTATTAAAGCTGAAAAGGAAGTTACCATTACCAGCCCCAACGGCGTAGTGGAACTGCCGTTCAAACTAACCCAGGCGCAAGTACTCAAATACTCAACCCTGGTAGCCTTCGAACAGCTTGACCTGAAAGTAGACGGCGGATTCGAGCCGGTCACCGACCACAAAGATCCGAAAGACGAAAACCAGACCAAGCATGTGAACCCCTGGATAGCCACCGTGCTAACCGACGAGACGAAGAACAAGCAGATTGACACCACCGGCAAAGCCGATAGCGATATCGTGAACCTGGTAGACGTGGTTAAATACCACAACCTGGAAGCAGGAAAGACCTACCACCTCACCGGGAAACTGGTAGACGGTAAAGGAAACCCGATTGGGGTAGACGCAACCTCCGAGCCGTTCACCGTACCCGGAGAAGCCGGAACCCGCCAGTCAGGTGAAGTCAAGATGACCTTCAAAGTCACCGTGGCTCAAATCCGTCAAAACGCCAAGCTAGTAGCGTTCGAATACCTTCGTGACGGGAAACCAAACAACCCCGGTGATGGGACAGTAGTCACCAAGCACGAAGATCCGAAAGATGAAAACCAGACAGTAAACGAAGGTCCACGCGCCGGAACCACCGCAACCAACACTGCGGGAACCAAAGTATTCGACGCTAAGACCCCGGCCAAAGTGCTAGACCGGGTAACCTGGTCCAAACTACCTGCCGGAAACTACGTACTGGTTGGCACGTTGATGGACAAAGGAACCAACCAGGCAGTACCGAACGTTACCGCCCCGGTAGTGAAGTTCACGGTAGCACCTGACCAGCTGAGCGGCGTCCTAGAAATGACCTTCCAGGTACCCGCCGAGCAGGTCAAAGCCAAGTCGCAGTTCGTAGCGTTTGAAAAGATTTACCGTCAAGGAGACGTTGACGATAACGGCAAAGTTATCGGCGACAAGACCCCGGTAGTAGAACACTCCGATTTGAACGATGCGGATCAGACCGTAAACATCAGTGAAGAACCGCAAAGCCCGGTAACTCCGAAACTATCCCTAGAAAAGATAGTCAAGAGCGAAGGACTAGAGATTCCTGCCTCCAAAGAGTTCAACTTCACCATGAAGTGCTCCAACCCGGCAGACGGAACTACCAAAGAACATCACTACTCTGTGACCGCAGGAACTCCGGTGGCACTCCACTACATTAAAGGCGCAAACTGTACCCTTAGCGAGGACAAAGCTGCCGCTAAAGTAGCAGGAATTGCTCCCACCAAGACCGAGTTCACCGCGAACTCACCGAAAGTAGGGTTAATCAGTTCGGAAAACACCGCATCATTCAAGATGCCGACAGAAGAACTCACCGAAGTGAATATCAAGTTCACCGCGACCAACACCTACCCGGTACCTGAAAAGCCGACCGTAGCGACCTCCGCCAAGGATGCCGCCGGCACCAAGGGAATGTATGGGCAAACCAAGGACGCTAACCAGGTTTACGCCGGAAGCTCCGCCGAGATTATTGATGAAGTTTCCTGGGCAAACCTCTTGCCTGGTGACTACGTACTCATCGGTAAACTCATGGACAAGGCAACCGGAAACCCGGTAACCTCCTACAGCTCCGCTCCGGTTAAGTTCACGGTTAAAGAGGGCGAAAAGACCGGTAAACAGGACATCAAGTTCACGGTTACCGGCGACTCGCTGAAAGCCAACAACTCCTACGTGGTATTCGAATATGTTTACCGTGCAGGAGACGTCAACGGGGTAACCCCGAACCAGGACGCGAAAGTAGTTGCCAGTCACGAGGACATTAAAGACAGTGACCAAACCGTTCAGGCAATCACTCCTCCGTCTCCACCCGCAGCGAAAGTGAAAGTAAAGAAGACGGTAGAGGCTACTGGCATGAGCGTAGCTGGAAACCGCGCCTACTACTTCACCATTACCTGCCACGACAAGGACGGTAAAGAGGCTGGAACCAGTACCCTACTGGTACGTCCTAACGCTCCTACCGAGGTAAACGGGCTACGTTCCGGCTACGTATGCTCTATTACCGAAGATTTGCGTAACGCCACTGAGCAAGAGGTAACCCCCGCAGTTTCGCTAACCAGCGGAACCGCAGGATTCAGCGTACAGCAAGACTCCACCGCAGGGTCGGCACACTTCACAGTACCGGCAGCAACCGAACAGGTTCCGGAAGTACTGGTGAACGTAACCAACACCTACAACAAGATGGGAAAACCGGAACTGCAAACCAACGCGGTAACCGATAACGGTACTAAATCAGTACAGGCTGGAACCGCGACCACGGTAACCGACACCGTTACCTGGAAGAACCTGCCAGAAGGCAAGTACCTGCTGACCGGTAACCTCATGCACATCAGTGGAAACAACGCTGCTCCGGTAGCGGGAGTAACCAACGAACCAGTGGTAGTTGAAATCACCAAGGACAACTCCTTGGCAGGTAGCACCACCATGAAGTTCAAAGTTCCCGCAAACGCGATCAGTCAAGCTGGCAAGTACGTGGTATACGAATACCTGTACAAGTTCGAGGACACTGATGGCACTAAACCGAAGCCGAACACCTCCGCTGTGGTTTCCCACAACGACCCCAGTGATGATAATCAGACAGTGACTGTTACCGAGGCTCCCTCGGTAAGCACCACTGCCACCACTGACGGGGTAAACGATAAGGAAATCCAAAAAGGGAAAGCTGCGGTCGTAACCGATACCGTAAACTGGAAGCATCTAGCAGCCGGTGAATACATCGCACTAGGTGAACTGGTAGACCAAAAAGGCAACCCGGTAGCGGACGTAACCACTAAAGCGGTAGCGTTCACCGTAAACCAGGGAGAAAATGCCGGAAGCGTAGTTACTAAGTTCCAGGTGCCAGCATCGGCAACCACCAATGCCGGAACCAAGTTCGTAGTATTCGAACGAATCTACCGTGCCAGCGACGTTGATTCCAAGACCGGGCGACCCGCCGACAACGCTAAACCGGTGGTATCCGAACTTGATCTCAACTCGGTCAATCAGACCGTGACAGTCGTAGAAAAGCCGCAAGGTCCGCCTGCGATTACCTTCACCAAGGTGACCGAAAAAGCCATGGCTGGGGAAGTACCCGACCAAGACCGCAAGTTCAAGTTCACCATCAGCTGTGACAAGAACTTCGGGGGCGCCTTCGAGTTCGAAATGCCCGCGGGAGTATCAGCTTCCCTACCTGGAGGCAAGCAGCTACAGAGCGGAACAGTCTGTACCCTCACCGAGATGCTGACCGATGAAGCGAATCCGGACGGAATCTTGCCGAGCGCGATTAGCTTCAGCTCCTCCAACCCGGCAATGACAGTCTCGAAGATAAACAACCAGACAGCCCAGTTCACGGTACCTAACGTAGATACTGATGTGATTCCGGAAATCCAAATCACTATTAGGAACGTCTACAGCAAGGAATACCCTGCGCTCGGGACGGTTGCGCGCGACAACGCCGACCAAGACAAGGTAGTAAACGTTAAGAAAGGCGAACCTGCCCAAGTTCAAGACGTTGCCACCTGGAAGAACCTGCCTGCTGGTGACTACACCATGATTGGTACGCTGATGGACAAACTAACCGGCAAGCCAGTTATCGGTGCTAACACCCCGGCAGTAAACTTCACTGTCAAGAAAGGTGAAAAGACCGGGACAGTTACCGCCCTATTTACCGTGCCCGCCGAAAACGTCTCCACCAAAGCAAGCTGGGTAGTATTTGAAAAAGTCTACAAAGCTGGCGACGTGACCGACGGCAAGGTTAAAGAGGGAGCCAACCCGGTAGTTGATCACGCGAATATCGAGGACGCGGATCAGACCGTCAGCGTAACTCCACCTCCTGCCGGACCGGAACCCAAGACTCCTGAAATCGCTACCGTTGCGAAGAATGGAACCACCTACACAGATGGAACCAAAGATTCCAACCTAGGCAAACAGGTTCTAACCGCCGGTCAAGATGCAATCGTCGTAGACACCGTTAAGTGGAGCAACCTGGAACCGGGTGAATACACCATCACCGGTACCCTGATGGATAAAGCCACTAAAGCGCCTGTAACCTACCTAGACAAGGATGGAAAGCAGCAAAACGGGGCAGAAGCCACCAAGGGTTCATTCACCGTGAAGAAAGGTGAAACCAGTGGGGAAGCCAAAGTCTACTTCCGGGTGAAAGGTCAAGCGATTCAAGCTAACAACCAATATGTGGTGTACGAGGATCTATACAAGACCGCAGACACCACGGATGGTAAACCCAACCCGGGTGCGGAAATCGTTGCCAAACACCACGACATTAACGATGCGGCACAAACCCTGAGCGTAGATAACCCCACGCCAGGAACTCCGCCAGAGACACCTAAGACCCCGAACACTCCAGGAACTACACCACCTCCGAATCCGGGCACCACACCGCCCCCATTCCCGCGGGTAGTTCGCACCATCCTAGCCAAGACTGGTTCAACTACCGGAATCATGGTTATGACTGGTGTTCTGGCAATGGTAGCCGGAGTTGGATTAGTGCTAATCCGCCGCTACCAGCGTGAAGAACTCGAGGACTAGGAAACTAAACATAAATGAATAACTAGAAGGACCTTGGGGTCGGAAGATAATCTTCCGACCCCAAGTGCTATATAGCCGCCCTCCCTTTCGGGTGCTTAAATCGCAGCGGAGCTTGAATAAAATTGCTGGCGAAAGTGGGGTCTGGCTCGGTAAAAGCAGCAAATGTGAGGGGCGGGGAGATAGCTTTTTCCTCCTGCCCAGAGTCCGGGAAATACCGCAGGTATTTCCCGGACTCTATGCCCACCGCACCCACTCGGATAAAAGCAATCCCCCCGCCTTCTTTCAGTTGTTGTCGCTCATTTATGTGTCGTGACCCTAGTGCTTCGTAAAAAACTTGTTCCCGTGTCAACGTTTCTGTGCTTTTATCTGTCCCGAAAGTGAGCACGGTGGAGGGTTTTATCATTGCCTGAGGGCTTCGAATCCGCATATGTACTGGGATAAGCGTGGCAGGCGGGTCGCGGCCGGTAAAAGATACGAGAGGGACACGCAAGCCGCCAGTACCTTGCTTAGCCGGAAACATAGCTATTTGCCTCTTCTTACAGCTCCCTATCCTCGCTTGAGCGAGGAAATCGGGGTCCCCGGAGTGCTTTTACCGAGCCAGACCCGGGTGAAGGTATTTCACGTGGATATGGCAGCAAATTAAACAGAAAAATGCCCTCCCTGCTTTTGGCAGGGAGGGCAGCTTTAACTATTTGAATGATTTACGGTTTACTTTTCAACCTTATCCTTAACCGCATCAACGGCATCCTGGGCTTTGTCGGCAACGTCCTCGGCAACTTCTTTTGCCTTGTCCTGGGCGTCCTCGACAGCTTCTTTCGGGTCAAACTCGCTGACCTCTACGTCCTCCCAGTATTCTTCAGCCCAAGGGTCATCAACCGGCTGGGAACGGCGGTAAAGTAGATAGCCAATTCCGCCAGCTAAAGCCGCCAAAATCAGGAACAAGAAAGCCTTACGTCCTCGCTTTGGTGAAGACTTGCCAACCTTTTCCGCTAAAGCCTCACGTCCGTTTGCTGAATGTTTCTTCAATTGCTTACTAGCCTCCTTAAAAGATTTCTCGGAATACTTCTTAGCATCTTGGAACTGATCCTTCATACTATCAACCGCGCTCTCAACTGTGGGCATCAAGTCAGAGGTAACCTTTTCCTGTAAATCTTGAGCACCCTCAATCACGAACTCTTTACCCTGGTCGGCTAAATTACGTGCCTGTTTAACCAGCTTCTTGTATGGGCAGCATTTCTTCATAGTAGCTCCTTTAACTGGATTGAGCCGAGGCGCTCTCGCTTCGGTGATGCCAAATCGTACTACTCCAGTCTAGACGCTGAATGCAAACTTGGGGGAAGAATAAGCCAGGCGATTTCACTAGATTAGACTAAGACAAGTATCGGAATTACCGCATTCATGAAAGGATAAAGGCTATGGAAGCAACAATTCACACTTCAAAAGGCGACATTAAAGTCGAACTATTTCCGGATAAAACCCCGATTACCGTAAACAACTTCAAAGGTCTAGCCACCGGTGAACGCGAATGGCAAAATCCGGCAACCGGGCTAAAATCCAATGAACCCCTGTATGACGGTGTTATTTTTCACCGGGTAATCGAGGGCTTCATGATTCAGACCGGCGACCCCCTGGGTACCGGCACTGGCGGCCCCGGTTACCGTTTCGGAGACGAAATCGTACCGGAACTAAGCTTTGACGAACCCTACGTTTTAGGAATGGCAAATGCCGGTCCGGGCACTAACGGTTCCCAATTCTTTATCACCCAGGTGCCAACCCAATGGCTAAACGGCAAACACACCGTGTTCGGTAAAGTTACCGACCAGGCCTCCCGTGACGTGGTAGACGCAATCGCCGCGGTAAGCACCGATGGGCGCGACCGTCCTCTAGAGGACATCACCATCAAATCCATTGAAATCAGCGAATAGCTAAAACTATCCGTAACCACTGGCTAAAAGCCCAAATGAACAGGACAAATGGTTAAAACTGGAAACCGTGTTGATGTAATAAACATTCTGATTATTACCTGCGGGATTGTCTATGTGGCATCTTGGTTATTTCCCAGCCTGGTAGAACAATTTCTGTTCCACCCGGTACTGGGCTTATATCAGCCCTGGAGATTCCTCACCGCCGCATTTTTACATTCCGGAATAATCCACCTCGCCTCCAATATGGCGTTCCTGTATATCCTGGGGCAACTAGCCAAACAGGTTATGAGCTCGTTCCAAATCGTCCTAATCTACTTGCTCTCTGCCTGGGCAGGGTCATTAGGAATGGTGATTTGGACACTGCTAACCGGACAGCAAAATGCAGTAGTTGGAGCCTCCGGCGCAGTCATGGGACTATGCGCCGGAGTCTTCGTCTACACGCGAAACCTACACGGAATATCAACCTCACTAGGTGGATTGCTAATCATAAACCTGTTAATTGGTTTCGTAATCCCCAATGTCGCCTGGCAAGCCCACCTAGTAGGCGCACTGGCAGGGGCAATCACCGGGTGGGCGCTACACCTGGTGGCGGTAGTTTCCGGCAGGATAGGACGCAAAAAACTAGGGCAAGCAATTCCCGATGTGGTAGACCGTAGGCGCGCCGCTAACGCGGTTAAACACACCCAGATAATCGGGAACGCGCTAGTAACAGTGATACTGACCGCGCTGCTGCTATTGAGTACCCTCGCCTGCTACCTATAGAAAGCGGCAGATACCTATCGCGCCCGGTTCCCGTCCTCAAAACAAAAGCAGCCTCCGCCGGTAGTGAAACCAGGCGAGCATCTAAGCCAAAAACACCATAATGGACATAGTGGAGAAAATACCACCCGAAAAATCCTCCCCTAAAGGTCAAGGAGAAATATGTTCGAACGCTTTACAGACCGGGCACGACGCGTAGTCGTTTTGGCGCAAGAAGAAGCGCGAAACCTAGAGCACAACTATATCGGTACTGAACATATTTTGCTGGGGCTGATTCGCGAAGGCGAAGGCGTAGCCGCAAAAGCCCTGGAAATGGCGAACATTACCCTAGAGGGCGTGCGCGAACAGGTCGTCGAGATTATTGGCAAGGGCGAGAACGATTCCAAAGACCATATTCCTTTTACTCCCCGCGCTAAGAAAGTCTTAGAACTGTCAATGCGGGAAGCGCTACAGCTCGGGCATAACTATATCGGTACTGAACATATTTTGCTGGGGCTAATTCGTGAGGGCGAGGGGGTCGCCAACCAGGTACTCACCAACCTGGGGGTTGATTTGGGCAGTATCCGCCAAAACGTGATTCACCTGCTGTCTGGTTATCCCGGGTCGGCGCAAGATGCCTCTGGTGGAGAAACCGTAGGGGTTGGAACCGGTAGCCAAAAACCTCAAAAATCTGGCTCTGCAATCCTGGATCAGTTCGGGCGTAACCTTTCAGAGGCGGCACGGGAAAACAAACTAGACCCGGTGATTGGGCGCGTAAACGAGATGGAAAGGGTCATGCAGATTCTTTCTCGGCGCACCAAGAACAACCCGGTGCTAATCGGGGAACCTGGGGTTGGTAAAACCGCGGTAGTAGAGGGTCTTGCGCAAGCAATTGTGCGCGGTGATGTTCCCGAAACCCTGAAAGACAAGCATATTTATTCCCTGGATATGGGTTCTCTGATTGCGGGATCGCGTTACCGCGGCGATTTCGAGGAACGCTTGAAGAAAGTTCTGAAAGAAATCCGCACCCGCGGAGACATTATTCTATTCATCGACGAGATTCACACCCTGGTGGGAGCCGGAGCCGCCGAGGGTGCGATTGACGCAGCCTCCATCCTTAAACCCATGCTGGCGCGCGGTGAACTGCAGACCATTGGAGCTACCACTACCGAGGAATACCGCAAATATATTGAAAAAGATGCGGCCTTGGAACGGCGTTTCCAGCCGGTGCAGGTAGAACAGCCCAGCGTGGAGGACACGGTAAAGATTCTGACTGGTTTGCGTGACCGCTACGAGGCACACCACCGGGTAATCATTACTGATGATGCGATTAACGCGGCGGCAACTTTAGCTGACCGTTATATTTCCGACCGTTTCCTACCGGATAAAGCCATCGATTTGATTGACGAAGCGGGCGCGCGCCTGCGTATCCACCGCATGACTGCACCCCCCGAGATTAGGGAAATGGATGACAAAATCGATGAGGTGCGCCGCGATAAAGAGGCCGCAATTGATGCTCAAGATTTCGAGAAAGCTGCGAGTCTGCGCGATCAGGAAAAACAGCTCGGTGAAAAACGCGCCCAGCTGGAGGCCGACTGGAAGTCCGGGGAGGGCGACCGGATTGGCACTGTCGATGAGGACTCTATTGCGGAAATCCTGGCAATGTCCACCGGCATCCCGGTGTTTAAGCTGACCGAAAAGGAAAGCGCGAAACTGCTGCACATGGAAAATGAGCTGCATAAACGGGTTATCGGCCAAAACGAAGCGGTCAGCGCCCTATCGAAATCTATTCGCAGGACGCGCGCAGGGCTTAAAGACCCGAATCGTCCCGGCGGTTCCTTTATTTTCGCCGGTCCTACCGGGGTAGGTAAGACCGAGTTGGCGAAAGCCCTGGCAGAGTTCCTGTTCGGCGACGAGTCAGCGCTTATCCAACTGGATATGTCCGAGTTCGGGGAAAAGCATACTTCTTCGCGCCTATTCGGGGCTCCTCCCGGATATGTGGGTTATGACGAGGGCGGGCAGCTGACCGAAAAGGTGCGCCGCAAACCCTTCTCAGTGGTACTCTTTGATGAAATCGAAAAAGCCCATGCCGATATTTTCAACACTCTCTTGCAGGTGCTAGAGGACGGGCGGCTGACCGATTCGCAGGGGCGGATGGTTGATTTCAAGAACACCGTAATCATCATGACCACTAACCTGGGTACTCGGGACATAAATAAAGGGGTACAAACCGGTTTCCAGGTCGATAATGACCAGTCCGGCTCCTATGAGAGAATGAAGAACCGGGTTAAAGAGGAACTAAAACAGCAGTTCCGTCCGGAATTCCTCAATCGCGTGGACGAAGTTATCGTGTTCCCGCAACTGGGTATGGAAGAAATCCGCGAGATTGTGGATTTGATGATTGCTAAACTGCAAGAACGTACCCAAGAGCAAGATATGACTCTAAAGCTCACTGATGCTGCTCGCGAAGAACTAGCTACTCGCGGTTTCGATCCCGTGTTGGGGGCGCGTCCTTTGCGGCGCACTATCCAGCGCGACATCGAGGACGCCCTCAGCGAAAAGATTCTTTTTGGAGACATCGAGCCGGGTCAGGAAATCGTGGTTGATGTACGCGAGGGCGAGGACGGGGAAAAGGAATTTACCTTCAACGGTAAGTAGCCGCACCCCTGTATGTTCCCACGTTAGCTGTCCCTGCCGATGTGAAGGAGGAAGTGAAATGACTGTAACTTTAGAGGATTTTCTAGCGCATCATCCGGTGGACAGAACTTTAGTTGATTCTCATAAGCAACGGATGATGGCGGAAGTTCGCGCCTATAAGCTGCGGGAACTGCGGGAAGCCTCCGGACTTACGCAGCAGCAACTGGTCGCGCGTATCGGGGTTTCACAACGGCAAGTTTCCAAGATTGAACGCGGAGATTTAGAAAGCACCAAAGTCGGCACTATTAGGGGTTATCTGGAGGCCGTGGGGGGAGGGCTCGCAGTAGAGTTCGTCCGTGGCGACTCCCGTATCCGGATTGCCTAGAAAGATATCTGGCGCGGTTTTTCCTACCGGATTCTGCTGGTACGAGCCAAAACTAGCTTCGCGGTCTGCGCTACCTATAATCTCGCTATAATGTGAAGTTAGGAGTTTAAGGGGGGCGCGTGAGTGTAGTTTCACACCCAAAAGCCGAAGCCACAGGGCTTGCGGTTGATTCTACCGAAACTCGCGCCACGTCCTCAGCGGCCGAAACCTCTTTATCCCCGCAACCATTCCTTGAAAATTTGGGAAAGTATTCCCAGGTAAACCCGATATTATTCTTAGATGTAGACGGTCCGCTAAATCTTTGGGGTAGGGCGGGTCGGCGTATCCTTAACCCCCTGTTACGCTCCCGTCTGGTGCACCTGAAAGAAGACGGTTCCCTCAACGTTAATCTGGTATTTTCGCGCCTCCTGGGAGCAAGACTGCGTGGACTGGCGAAACATTATGAAATTTGCTGGGCGACTTCTTGGAATCAGTGGGCAAATCAGTATCTATCCCCGCTGTTGGGTATTCCTCAGGATTTACCTTGGCTTAATTGCCCGAACGGCGATCCGCGTTCTAAATTTTCCGAGGTTATTACCTCGGCTGAAACCAACAGTTTTGCCTGGGTAGATGATTTCTTGACCGAGGAGGTGGCGGAGGCTGTCCAGGAAAAGTTACATCCTGCCCAAAGTGCGCTTCTAATTTCTCCGCATATTATGTGCGGTATCGATCACGAAGTTGCTCACCTGCTAAAATGGTTTTCAAAGATGCAGGAAACTGGATGTGAACCTGGCAGACTTGAGGTTCGCAAAGCGGCAGCTATCCTCACTTCTCGGCGAGTGGCTGCTTGGCTGGTCACGCCGGGTATGGTGACCTGTTTAAGTTCGCGAAAGGGGCGAAGCTAGGTGTCTAAGCTAACCATAGATGAGGTGGTCAGGCGCTGCCTTGAGCTAGCTGACCAGTTGGCACCGGAGCTTGCCGATTCGCGTTTGAGCGAGCTACGTAGCGGAATCGAGCAGGCTCGCGAAGCATTCAAGGCGGCAGATTTACCTCGCTGGCAAGCAAAAAGACTGGTAGATACAGTGGCGTTGGCGGGAATGCTTTGCGGTAAAGGTGAGCTTGCTGAAGCGGCTTTCGGTTTATGGATGAAAGCCGGGCAGTCCATTTCCCAAAATCCGGCATCTCTAGTTTTGGAGGCTCTGCCAGATTTAGGAAAACAGGTCTACAAAGAACCAAAGAAGGCGGGGGTAGCGCAACTAGCACTACAGCCCGCCCTAGACCCTGAGCCACTATCACCGCAGGTAGCGACACCTGTGCATCCTCAAACAGTAGCTGCAGCGCCGCTACCCCCAGTACCGACGCAACCAACAGCGCCGATAGCACCACAGACGGGGGCGGAGCTAGCTCCCAGCTATTCTCCTACAGGCTCTATTGCACAGGACGTAACCAGCGCGAAGTGGGGAAATAGCGTTGAGGAATCACCTGCTGAAGGCGTTCAGGTCACCCCGCCGGTTCAAAGCCCGCAAAATAACTCGGAACGCTTACCTGAAGATACAGGTGAGAACCAAATCTCTGGAATGGGTTTAGCTGCCATGGTTTCAGCGGCTTATGCTGCCGCCAATGATTCACCTAGCCCTACCAGCTCAACTGCTCCCAGCTGGCGCACCCCCAGCGGTGAATTATCTTGGATTCCGGTGTTAAACAGAAGTGACCACCCCCTACCGGCAGCAGAGAATCAGCAGGTAGCAGCCGTTCAATCGGGGGCGCTATCACCGGTTTCCAGTCCTGAAACCAATCCTGTTGTCAAAAATGCTTCCAGTAAAGAGTTTCCAGCCCGCCGTTCCCTAGCTAGCCGCCGTTCCCAGCCAAAGATGCAAGAGGACAATCAACCCGCTATGCGTCCAGCACCTCCTCCGCCCCAAATCTCACCGGCGAGTTCACCCCCAGAAACTGCCGCCCCCATGAAACCGGCAGTTACCTCCCCGCTACCAGCTAACTCGTCCTCCCTAAAAATGCCGCTAACCCCGCAAATACCGGCAAATAATCCAAAGCTTACCGAGATTGGTATCAACTTGGTAGCCACGCCCAGCAACCTGAGCGTTCCCGTCCCGGCACTTGCCACGCCTAGCCCACAAACAGCTGTTCCCGCAGCCCCTAATCCGCTGCCAGCTGCGCCTAATCCTAGTGAGCAAAACTTATCCAAACCGGTTGATGAAGCTAGAACACCTGCAAGTTCACCAATCCCAGCCACCTATCTGGCTCCCGCAACTTTGCCCGAAGCTATTGTCCCTGACGCTACTGCCAGCACGCTGCCCGAAGATTTAGGTTTCGATCCGGAACTAGAGGTAGATTTCGACGAGCTAACTTCCGAATCCTCGTCATCACCCACCGCGGCGAAGGAAGTCGACGCGACAGCGCCCGCAAAGGAGATTTCCGCGCCCCCGATTAAACGTTCTGCTTTTGCAGAGGCCGAGGACGAAATGCCGGAATCTTTAACGCGACACCAGCCCCCGCTGACGGTATCGTCACCGGCAGGTTCTGATTTACGAAAACCGGCTCAAAGCGCCCTCACCCCCTCACGGGTCACCCTATCGGCATCTGCAAAACAGCGAGAGATACTAGCTGAGGCTGACCGCCAGCCCTCAACCAAGTTAATTACGATTCGCGTGCGCGGATATTTTGATTACAGGCCGCGTTTTACCCGCCCTAAGAAGAGCCTGGACGAGCCGGCTGTTGCTGGCTCTAGCGCTTCCTTTGCAAAAAGTATTATTAGCGCAGAAGGTCCGATGCCGCTCGCATTTTTGGCGCGTCGGCTGTGCCAAAAATACCGGATTGAATATAACGACCAACGCCCAGACGAAGCTAGTCGCTGTCTATCTTCCGATTTGAAACTGGTATGCGAGCCGGGAATGCGGACAGTCTGGCCGGCGGACGTGGATCCGGATGAGTGGAATATCGCCCTGCAATCCCCAATTGGTTTGCCACGTAAACTAGGCTCGCTCACCCTAACCGAGGTGGTAAATGCGTTGCGCTGGCAGATTTCTCGCACCAACAGCATGGAGCGGGAAGAAACTATTCGCTTAGCCTTTGAGCTGCTCTACGGGGTTTCACCCTTAACTGAGGAGGTAGTGGCGCTGGCAGATCGGGCTATCTCTTATGGGATTGGCAAGAATCTATTGGCGGCCGGGAAAGGTAGCCTCTGGTTGCCCTAGCTGACAAGTTGGGCGGGGTGACCAGAAACTTTCGTTTCCGGTCACCCCGCCCTTATAACTTAAAGAACTCTGTTAGCTAACAGAACTACTTTAGAGCCTGCAAGCGCTCACGCAGCTTAGCTAGCTCCTGCGAAATGGCCTTTGGCAGTTTGTCACCGAACTGAGAGAAATACTGTTCAGTATCGTCAGTCTCGGCTAACCAGGCATCAGGATCAATGGCATACATCTTGTCCCATTCATCCTTACCCAAATCCAGACCTTCTAGGTTGAAGTCCTCAAAACGAGGATAGTAGCCGGTCGGACCCTCGATCGCATCAACCTGACCAGATGCACGCCGCACAATCCAATCCAATACGCGAGAGTTATCGCCATAGCCTGGCCACAAGAAGTTGCCGTCCTCGTCCTTACGGAACCAGTTAACCTGGTAAACCTTGGGGAACTTTTCGCCCAGCTTATCCTGCATTTCTAGCCAGTGACCCCAGTAGTCAGCCATGTTGTAGCCACAGAAAGGCAGCATTGCGAAGGGATCGTGACGCAGCGAGCCAACCGCGCCCTCAGCGGCAGCGGTCTGCTCTGAAGCTACCGAAGCGCCAATGAATACGCCGTGAGCCGGGGAATACTGTTCAGCAACCAACGGAACATTGGAGGCGCGACGTCCACCGAACAAAATAGCGGTAACCGGAACGCCCTCTGGAGCTTCCCAATCGGGGCAAACAATCGGGCATTGAGAGGCAGGAGTAGTGAAACGGCTGTTCGGGTGAGCAGCTTTCTCGCCAGACTCTGGAGTCCAATCATTGCCGTGCCAATCAATCAGATGTGCAGGGGTATCTCCGTCAATGCCTTCCCACCAGACGTCACCGTCATCGGTGAGGGCCACATTGGTGAAGATAGTGTTTTCCTTCATGGTCTCCATAGCCATCGGGTTGGTCTTGTACGAGGTGCCCGGAGCAACCCCGAAGAAACCAGCCTCCGGGTTGATAGCCCGCAAAGTTCCGTCCTCGCCAGGACGCATCCAAGCAATATCGTCACCAACGGTTTCAACCTTGTAACCCGGAATGGTGGGTTGCAGCATCGCCAGGTTGGTCTTGCCGCAGGCAGAGGGGAAAGCAGCAGTTACGTGATACTGCTGACCGTTCTTTTCGTCGGTTAGACGCAGAATCAGCATGTGCTCTGCCATCCAGCCGTCACGGCGAGCCATAGTGGAGGCGATACGCAGGGCGTAGCACTTCTTGCCCAGCAGGGCGTTCCCGCCGTAGCCAGAACCAAAGGACCAAATCTCGTTGGTTTCAGGGAAGTGAGTGATGTACTTTTCGTCATTGCAAGGCCAGGCTTCATCAGTCTCGCCCTCGGCAAGCGGTTTGCCAACGGAGTGAACTGCCGGAACCCAGGGGCGACCCTCGTTAATCAAATCCATTGCCTTAGCTCCCATGCGGGTCATGATTCGCATATTGCAGACCACGTAGGGGGAGTCAGAGATTTCGATACCCAGCTGGGAAATCGGGCCACCCAGCGGCCCCATGGAGAAGGGGATAACATACATGGTGCGACCAGCCATAGCACCATCGAACTTTTCGTTCAGGATTTTCTTCATTTCAGCCGGGTCATACCAGTTGTTGGTCGGACCGGCGTCCTCTTCCTTTTCGCAGCAAATATAGGTGCGGGACTCTACACGAGCCACATCGGAGGGAAGGGAACGAGCCAGGAACGAATTAGGACGCTTTTCGGGATTCAAGCGGGTAAACATCCCGGTTTCTACCATCAAATCGGTTAGGCGAGTCCATTCAGCTTCGGAACCATCACAGAACTCGATAGCCTTGGGTTTGGCCAATTCAGCAATCTTTACCACCCAATCAACAACTTCTTTAGGTGCGTTTGCTGGGGCAGCAGCCAGAATATCTTTCTCATTCACTGTCATTTAATAATGCCTCCTGCGGCAGTAGACACGGCAACACGTGGTTGCTCTTACTCTTCTATTGTCGGTCATAGTTCCCGCATTCTCTAGTGCGCAGCTCTAAAAGTTAGCCAAAATAGCTGTGACCTGACTCATAGAGTAGCTACTTTAGGCCGTTAGCCATGTTCAAAACCGGCTTTTAGTTAAAGAGACGCTCCCGCGCCTCGCTCGCCCCTCTACGCGCTCCGCAGCCTAAACCCCTCCTTATCGCCTCCCAGCACGCCCTCGACCAACCTCTTTTACCCTCAGCTTGCACCCCTCCCTTTCCTCCTCCCTAAGAATCCGACATACGCAATCGGCGCAAACTGTGCGATTAACACCAGCTACCCAGACAAGTCCCCATGCGTCCTCCTAGCCGCCTTTACTCAAAACCGGTGACCCCCTAACCCCTATCGAGGACGAAGCCAGATTTAGCGCGCACAAAATACTCTTTTAGAGAGTTAATTGCGGCTTTGGCTAGCATTTGCGCCCTTTACACTATGATTAAAGGCGTAAGGAAAAGTGGGAAAAGGTATCTGGATTGGTACTTTGCATAAAGGGAGGCAGATTGTGAATCGTAAACGGCTCCTAGCCTTAACGTTGCTGCCTTTGGCGCTGATTCTTTCTGCCTGCCAGTCCTATACTCAAATGCAGATTTACGATAATGACACCTACTATTTCAGCACGCACCTGATGCAGCCCCGTACTGCGCAGGACATTAAATGCAAAGACCAGATTCCCGGGATTGAGGATTATCTCAAGACTGCACAAGTGACCATCACCGATAAATCCACTGACCAGCTTTCCGATTGCACCATTACCGTCAAGGCGCAGCATATTTCGCAAGCCAAAAAACCTTTTGTAACCATTAAACATGTTGGTGACAGCTATGTGGTCAAACTTGACCCGGTGCAGAGCCTAGATTTTTTGGATACCCAAACCGACCAGTTCAGTCTGTCGATTTCTTTCCCCGGTCCGGTTCTTAAAACTGACAGCTATTCCGGGGCGAGCATGAAAGGAAACACTGTCACCTGGAAAAACCCGCAAGTTCTGGTTAAAGGTTTTGAAGTGCGCGGGCAGGATCATCCGGGGATAACTATGAACCAAAAATGGGCAATCGGCTTCCTGATAATCCTGGTCATTTTGGGAACTTCATTTGTGGTCTTTCGTAAACATCCCCGTATCGCCCCGATTTGGAACAAGCTGACGCAGGTTTTGCGTTCTTTCGGTGATTTTTGCCGTAATCTGTTCTTCCGCGCTTTAAGCTACCTGGATTTGGGGAGCACTTCTAGCGGGAAACGCTCGAAGCAATCTAAACGCCGAGGACGCAAATAGGGTAATCCCCATAGTTACGTTTCCAACTGCTAATATCCCTGTCCCCAAGGGTAGATAATCCCGCACAATCCTGTAGAGATTCTCTGCACTTTTGCCCCATATAACCCGGAAATCCCAATCTTGGAGTTGCACGGGTAATCAACTAAATGAGGGTGGGCGATGTCAGCAGTTCTATCAACATCTGCCCGGCTGCCGCTGCCTGCGACCGCTTCCCCAACTTGTTTACTCTGGGGATTTCCACCTGCGCAGCTAAAGTTTCTATCGCAAATGATTTCCCTTGCCAGTTTTCGGGCTACCACTGTGGTTCTGCCTAAAAGTAGCCAGATAAGCCTAGCGGTTGCACCTCCTGAAGCTAACCTAGGATTTTTACCCCCTAAGCTAGCCGTAATTAGGGCAGATTTCTCTCACCATGCTGCGCCATTACCAGGGGTTTTCCAGCTTCCTTGTGAACTAAACTCTTTTTTAGCTCGGGTGGATTACCTTTGCTATCCTCCTAAAGCTAACTGCATTAACGTTTTCGGTTTGACAGCGGGTGCTGGCTGTTCTTCGGTTGCTTTCGGACTGGCTAACACTGTCACTAACTCGGTATATGTGGATGCTAGCAGCAGCGATCCCCAGGATTCTCCCTCCGGTTATTCTCCTGGGTTACGCCGTCTAGGTTTTCCCGCAATCCCTGAATTTTCGTCTATTAGTATCGAGGGTGACCTGCTAGTTTCGCGTCTAGGTCAGGTTTTACCTCGGGTAGGCAGAACTCGCTTTCTTAGCCTAGGCAGCCGAAATCCGCGACATATCGCCTATATAAGTTCACTACTTTCTCGTGCGTTTTCACTGGTTATTTGGGATTGGGGTCAGCTTAAATCTGAGGATTTAAGCCCGGGAGTTACTGGAAAGAACCTGGTGATAGCTGATTATCGCCACGCTTCAGAAAATCGCTACTACCTGCGCTTACTTCGCCAAACTGATGCACTAATAGTTACTAACCGCGCCCCCAAGAAATTCTGTCTATCAAAACTAAGATCAGGGAACCTCTCCTTAACTAACTGCCGCGAACTTAAACATATTCAACGGCAAGGTTTAGGGCTCGCCTGGGGTGGTGTTTTCCAAAACCAGGTAACCCGGCTGCTGCAAACGATTCTTGAGGACGCGCGATGAGCTCTTTTCAAAACCTGCGCTTGCGTATCCGTAACGCTCTTTTTACTTCTCCTGACCATGACACCCAAAATCCTGATTTACGTCTACAAATCGCCGAGGGGCATTCCCCAGTTGAGGTAGTTCGCACCGGAAGTGCTCCTACTGCCGGAATGAGTCATCTAATTTCCGATTTGGCGAATATAAATGCGGAACTTGCTGGTTTTGGACCCCAGCTTGCTCCCTTGATTCAAGATCCCTCAGTCACAGATATTTTAATCAATGGACCATCTGAGGTTTGGGTTGATAGTGGCAGCGGCCTAAACAAAACTACACTTAACTTCGGCTCTGCTCCTAAGTTACGTTCCTTGGCAGTTAGGTTAGCGGGGGCAGCGGGAAAACGCCTAGATGATGCGGCGCCGATTGCTGACGGCACGCTGCCTGGCGGGATTCGCCTACATGCAGTATTACCTCCCCTCGCGGTTCCCTATCCGGTTATTTCTTTACGTTGTCCCAGGGCAAGGGGGCTTAACTTTGGTCAGCTAGTTAAATCCCGAACCGTTTCGGCAGCATTAGTGCCGGTAATAACCGCGTTGGTTAAACGGCGTGCCTCCTGTTTTATCTCAGGCGCTACTGGCAGCGGGAAAACCACCTTGCTGTCTGCTCTGCTCGAAATGGTGCCTGCGAATCAGCGAATCGTGTGTATCGAAGAAGTATCTGAGCTTTTCCCCTCCCATCCTCATCTAATTCATCTGCAAGAGCGCCAAGCCAATGTGCAGGGAGCGGGAGCCGTTCCTATGTCGCAGCTGGTGCGGGCAGCTATGCGGATGCGACCTGACCGTATTGTTTTGGGGGAATGTCGAGGTGCAGAGGTTCGTGAGGTGCTGTCGGCGATGAACACCGGACATGAGGGCACCTGGGCTACGGTTCATGCCAATGCGGTCACAGATGTGCCTGCACGCCTGGTGGCACTGGGAGCCTTGGCTTTAATGCCGGAATCAACTATTGGGGCGCAGGTCGTGGCGGGAATAGATGCGTTTTTGCAGATTCGTCGCTGTAGCGAGCAGGGGAGAACCAGACGCTATATTTCGGAGATTGGAATTCCCTTTTGGGATAGAGGACGGCTAGCTGCCGGTTTAGCCTTGCAGGTTAGTCCCGCCGGGAATTTACTGCGTGGGGAGTATTGGCGCGAGTTATCAGCGCTAATCGATATCAATCTTGAGAACCTACCGGAGGTATAATGAACTGGCAAACCACTACTTTTCTTGCTGTTTTATTGTTTCTGATGGCTTTACCTTGGCATCTGCCAGATGCTGTAAATCCGATTAATCCCACTCCTAAAAGCATTCTACTTACCGGGGTAGCTAATCTCTGCCAGCATTGTCGTTCCTCCTTTTTGCGCCGCTTTAATCCCAAACCTCAGCTGGCTGCGGCAGTAATTGAGGTAGCTAGCCGTCTAAATTCTGGGTCAGATTCTGAAAGTGCCTGGTTAAAAACTTTGCCTCGTCACGGCTTCGACCCTCCTGCCAGTGCTAATGCTAGCGATTTGGAGGCAGCAATTAAGCCCCATTTAACCAGTTGGGAAAGGAATTCTTTAACTGGTCTACTAGCTGCTGTGCGCTTTTCACAGGCGCTTGGCGCGCCCCTATCACAGGTACTCACCGGTTGCGCTGACTCGCTCACTGAAGCATCTCGCGCCGCCCGTGCCCGCAAAGTTGCTTTGACCGCACCGAAAACCTCCGCCCTGATACTCGGATTCTTACCTTTAGGAGGAATTGCTCTGGGTGTCCTCTTGGGAGCTAATCCCTTGGCAGCAATTTTTTCTGGTGGTCTAGCCACGATTAGTGCGCTGGGCGGGGTTATCGCCTTACTGTCAGGGATGTTTTGGATGTTTCGTCTAGTTTCCCAAGCTGAAAAGGCATAGTCATGTTTTATCTAGGCATCTGGTTTTTCCTGGGCGCTCTACCTTGGTTTTTACCGGAAAAACCCCAAAATGCCACCAGCGTAACCCCAAACGCCCCAAAACGGATTAGCACCCTCGACCCGGCAGTTATTCTAGATTTAGCAAGTGCGGGTCTAGCTGCTGGTTCTTCAATTCCACGGGTTCTTAGCGCCCTAGCTATTGCCTGTGAAGAGCCTCGCCTAACGCAGGTTTCCAAGGCGCTCCTATTTGGGGTGAGCTGGAATGATTCCTGGTCTTTACTGCTGAAAGAAAAAGCTAGTCCCGAGTGGGCAAGCTATCTATCCCAGGCGCTGGAGCCAGCCTGGAAAGATGGGGTTGCCCCTGATGCACTGCTAAAAGGAAGCGGAATCAGAGTACGTGCCAACCGTGAGCAGCGCGCTCGGCAAGCGGCTCAAAAGCTATCAGTCCACCTGGTAATTCCCTTGGGAATATGCCAATTACCGGCATTTATCCTCCTTGGGATAGTGCCGGTAATCTTGGCGGGACTGGAAAAAATCTAGCTGTTAGTTACTAGATTCTTTATTGACCCCGGTAGTTGCTTGACCGTCTTGGGTTTTCGCAACTTCGTCTAGCTCGTCCTCATTCAGCGCTAAACCGGCACTTACCAGTGACTGATTACGTTCCCTGGCCACCGCGTCATAGTCTAATTGGCTCTTCATTCGCCCTTGGGCAATATCAATCGCCAAACCGATAGCCAACATTAAGAACGAGGGAATCAACCAACCCAAACCTAGGGATGCCATCGGGATAGTGTTATCAATCCATTGAGTAACTTGTGCAGCAACCTGTGACCCCTCAAACAGACCACAGGCAGCTTTTATCCCATCGAACAGACCGAATGCTGCTGCCACCCATACCGAAAGCCGGTAAGCCCAAAACATATGCCCCGGAATGAAAATATCCAGTAAACAGGTAACTACCAGCATGATTGTTATCGGGTAGCAGAACATCATTACCGGGATTATCGCATCCAAAAGTGACTTCAAACCTAAGTTTGCAATCGCTAAAGAAACCAGCACATGTAAAATCACCCAAACCGGACGAGATACCCGGGGGAATAGTCCCTGGAAGAACTGGGTTGATGCCTCGATTAGACCGATGGCAGTAGTTAGACAGGCCAAAATAGCAATTGCGCCCAAAACTATCCGACCGGTAGAACCGAACAGGTATTGGGCGGCAAATGCCAGACCTTCACCGCCATCTTTAACTTCTGGATTAAGTCGTCCTACCCGCGAACCTACCATCGACAAGCCGAAGTAGATTATCCCCAGGAAGAATGCTGCAATCACTCCCGAGAACGCAGTTACCTTGAAAAGCTGCCTGCCGGGCTGGAATCCTTTATGTCGCAAAGCGCGAATAATCACCACGCCGAACACGAAAGATGCAATCGCGTCTAGAGTGCCGTAGCCATCAAATACACCTTTCAAGGTGGGGTTTGAGGCATATTTTTCAATCGGAGCTGCCTCCGAAGGAGACATGGTGGCTACCGCCGCAATAATCATTACTGCCAACAAAACAAGCAGCGCCGGAGTGAGCAGACCGCCAATCCGGTCAAGCACGTTGCGGGGATTTAGACACAAGAAACCGGCGATTCCGAAGAAAACCAGGGTATAAACAAATAACCAAAGGTGCGAATCACCAGCAGCTGCCTGAAAAGACATGGAATAGGAGGCAGCGCCAGTACGCGGAATCGCATATAGCATTCCGGTGGACAAGAAGATTAACCAGCAGTAAATCAATCCGGGATAGTGCGAGATGCGTTCAATAATCCCCAGCACCCCTGAAGATGAGGTTGCAGCGGCAATCATCCCTGCCATCGGCAGCAACACACCGGTAAGCATGAAACCAACAGTTGCCGGTACTTGCTCGACCCCGGATTCTACCCCGATCATTACCGGGAAAATCAGGTTTCCAGCCCCAAAGAACATGGCGAATAACGCCAGACCGGTCACCACCACACTGCGAACACTTGTTTTGCTATTCATTCCTTGTATTCTCCACTCTAATTTGATAAACCTTTTTAGTTTTACCAAGCTCAGCTAGGATTCATAATTATCTTTCGCCATTTGATACTGCGCTAATATGTGTTAAGCAGTATTTTCGGTTTATAACTGTGCGCAGTTTTACAAATGAACAGGTGAGGTGAGGTGTTTGCAGATAGAAGCGCAGCTTTCTCCGCTAGATGAGTATTTTCAGCGTCTATCCGCTCTACTCGCACCCACCCCTATCTTGCGCCGAAATCAAATAGTTAAAGCCGTACGCTCCACAGTTCGCGAATTAGAGGAAAGCGCTACCCTGCCTCGTCTCTACACCTATGAGCAGCTGGAAGCCTATTTGGGGAGCCCTGACCAGGTAGTTGCGATAGCGGAAGCTGATTTAACCGTAATTAAAGCCGGGAATGGTTTCCAGGTTATTCAAGCGGCAGATAGTATGGCTAATGGCGATTCCACCTGGGGAAAGGCTGCTGCCCGGGTTCGGATTGAGGACGCGGAGCTGCTACGCAAATACGGTGACCTGATGGGATGGGGTGAAAACACTCCTCCCGCCCCTGTAAAACCAGATTACATAGATACCAAACTGGAATCTTTAGTTAAGTCACCGCGTGCTCGCCACGGACTCTTCACCTACTTTTTACCTATAGCTTTCGGTATTTCTTCTATCGCTACCGCACTGTTCGTACCCCTCGGGTTTTTCCTGGGAATATTTGGTCTGGCAGTGACGATTTATTTGTGGCGTAAACACGTTCGCCCAGTTTGGCCACGAGTGTTTTGTACTTTAGCGGCTCTATTTGCAATCGTTTGTACCCTGGTGGCAACTTTACGTTTGCTTGGATACGGTTCTTAAGCTGGCAATTTTTAACCCGCAGTCCCTAGCAGACCCCGCAGCCCTTAACAACTTGCCTGATGGCAGGAAGCTGTCTTCCGTGCCGTGCCTCGCCTTTGTTTTAGCTTTCGCGCCCCTATTTGGCTGCGACTTGCTTGCGCAGCGCCGCTACCTCGGATAATACAATTCCGGTCGCTACCGCAGCGTTCAAAGATTCAACTTGGGAGGAAATCTCGATTCGGGTAAGCAAGTCGCAGTTCTCTTTTACCAAACGGGAAATTCCGTCGCCCTCAGCTCCGGTTATCAGTGCTAATGGCCCGTCAGCTAGGTTAGATTCGCGTACCGAGGACGTGCCCGCGCCGTCTAGTCCCATTACGAAACAGCCGCGCTCTTTACATTGGTTAATTGCGTTCACCAGGTTAGATACCCGCGCAATCGGTAGGCGTGCCGCAGCTCCGGCGGAGGCTTTCCAGGCGGTTACGTTCATAGTGGCACTGCGTCGCAGCGGGATTACTACCCCACTGGCACCAAAAGCTGCCGCGCTACGCACAATAGCACCCAGATTGTGAGGATCGGTAACCCCATCTAATAGGACGATTAACGGCGGGGTAGCGTTGTTTTCGGCATTTTCAAATAAATCTTCTAAGTCGCTGTATGCAAACTCGGGAACTTCTATCGCTACCCCTTGGTGAACCGCTCCCTCGGTAGCTAAGTCCAAGTCAGAGCGGGGGACTTCCACAATTGGGGAGCCTTGGGCACTTGCCTTGGAAAGCAGGAGGGATAGTTTCTTATTCGCCGCCAGATTTCCTGCCACAAACACCCGGCTAACTGGCATATCTGATTGCAGAGCCTCTAATACCGGGTTACGTCCCGCAACCAATTGGTGACCGCGGCGCACATGGATTAGGGAACGTTTAGCGCGCGCCTTGCGTTGAGCTGCCTGTGTTTCTTCGCGGCGCTCTTTTTGGATACGGGCGCGATAGGCGGCGTGATAAGGGCGATTTTCGGCTTTTGGGGTTGGTCCTTTCGCCCGTAAACCGCGTTTAGGTCCGCCACTTCCTTTGGGAGCAGCTTTCTTGTCGGTGCGTTTTAGTCTTCCGTGATGATCTCCGCGAACTGCCATATTACAAACCTTAACTTAAATACCAGGTGGAGCCAGCAGCTCCGTCCTCTATTACTATTCCGGCCGCGCTTAAGCAATCACGAATCCCGTCCGCGCGCGCCCAATCCTTTTCTTTACGTGCCTGAAGTCGCTGTTCTAGCTGTTCAGCTACGAGCTTTTCCAAAGCAGCAGTGGCAGAATCACTACCCCTGTCTGTTTCCCGCCACTGCTCCGAGAGAGGATCGAGCCCCAATATCTCTAGCATGGCGCGAATCTGGATAGCTACCTTTGCGCCCTCGCCAGTTTTCCCGCTATCAAATGCGGTATTAGCTTGTTTGATTTTCTCGTGTATCACCGCTTGAGCAGCCGCGATATTTAAATCATCGTCCATAGCTTCGCAAAAAGCCTCCGGGAGGGGGGTTGCTGCTAACTCTGGGGCACTGGCTCCAGCAACCTCGGGCGCTGCCTGGGTAAAACGCGCCAGGGAAGAAGCAAACTTATTCCAAGTTTCCCCCGCCTGTTCCAAGGTTTCCGGGGAATATTCCACGGTGGAACGGTAGTGGGTAGTCCCTAAGGCTAACCGCAACACCGCTGCCGGCGTGGTTTTTAAGATTTCTGAAACCACCAGGGAGTTTCCCAGCGATTTCGACATTTTTTCGCCCTTAATGGTTACCCAGGCGTTATGCATCCAGTATTTTGCGAATGGCCAACCGGCACCGTGAGATTGCGCCTGTTCATTTTCGTGATGGGGGAAACGCAGGTCAATGCCGCCCCCGTGAATATCGAAGGCTTCGCCCAGATAGCGCCGTGACATTGCCGAGCACTCTAAATGCCAGCCGGGACGACCTTTGCCCCAGGGGGAATCCCATTTGGCAGTATCCGGCTCGCCAGGTTTTGCGGCTTTCCAGAGGGCGAAGTCCCGCGGATCGCGTTTGCCCGCCTCGGTTTGGTTATCAATTTGGCTCTCGTCCTCGGTGGTGCGCATATCGGAGAGCTTTTGCCGGGTCAGCGAGCCGTAGTCTTTGAGGGATTTAACATCAAAATAGACGTTTCCATTCCCATCACTATAGGCGTGACCGGCATCTATGAGACGCTGGGTGAGGGCGATTTGTTCGGGAATCTGCCCGGTGGCGCGCGGTTCATAGGTGGGAGGAAGCACCCCGAGGGCGCGATAGGCGGCCGCGAATTCTTGCTCGAAGCGGTAGGCCCATGCCCACCAGGGCCAGCCAGCCTCGGCGGATTTATTCAAGATTTTGTCGTCAATATCGGTAACGTTACGCACATAGGTAACCTGATAACCGCTGCGGCGCAGCCACCGAATGAGCACGTCAAACGCAATTGCCGAACGCACGTGTCCTATATGGGGAGAGCCTTGCACAGTTGCGCCACATAAATAAATGCCCACGTGTCCGGCTTTTACCGGTTCAAAGTCCACGATGCGGTGACGGGCAGAATCATATATCCGAAGGCTCATAGCCCCATGCTATCGGCAAGCAGCCTTAGGGTAGAACTTTCTCTGCCCGGTTTCCCAGAACGCTTCCTCGCCTTTTCCGCTCTCTCAGGTTTCATCTACCGCACCATGGCTACCAACTCGAGGGCAAGATAGATAAACTCGGATAGTAAGTGTGCAAGGCTGCCGGGTAAATCTAGCCAGCAGCCCTGCAAAAATCCTTATTCGAGAGGAATAGTTCATGCCCGCACTGATTGTTGTCGGAGCCCAATGGGGAGACGAAGGAAAGGGTAAAGTCACCGACCTGGTCGGTCAGAGCGTGGATTGGGTGGTGAAATTTAACGGCGGCAATAACGCTGGTCACACCATTGTAGTAGGGGATCAAAAATTTGGTTTACATCTTATCCCCGCCGGTATTCTTTCCCCTACCGTGACCCCGGTTATCGGTAATGGGGTGGTTGTTGATTTAGAGGTAATGTTTGCGGAAATCAAAATGCTCGAAGATGCTGGGGTGGATTGTTCTCGGCTGCGCATCTCCGCTAATGCTCATATTATTCCGCCTTACAACAAGGTCATGGATGGACTGGCAGAACGGTCTTTGGGCGAACGCAAGATTGGTACTACCGGTCGGGGGATTGGTCCTACCTATGCGGATAAGATGAACCGGATAGGGCTGCGGATTCAGGATTTATTTGATGAATCGATTTTGCGACAGAAAGTTCGCTCCGCTTTGTCGGGTAAAAACTTTGTGATTGAAAAACAGTTCTCAGAGAACCCCATTGACCCGGAAGCTATTTCCGACCAGCTGCTTTCTTATGTCGAGAGAGTGCGTCCTATGGTTTTTGATTGCACTAAAGAGCTAAACCTGGCGTTAAATCGCGGGGAAACCGTGCTTTTAGAGGGCGGGCAGGCCACGATGCTAGATATTGATCACGGGACTTACCCCTTTGTTACTTCTTCTTCTTGCACCGCCGGTGGTGCGTGTTCAGGAGCGGGGATTGGGCCGACCCGCATTGACCGGGTGATTGGAATCGCAAAGGCTTACACCACTCGGGTTGGGGAAGGCCCCTTCCCGACAGAACTTTTTGGTCAAGAGGGCGAGGACTTGCGTCAGGCGGGTGGGGAGTTCGGGGTAACTACCGGCAGACCACGTCGCACCGGCTGGTTTGATTCGGTGGTTGCTCGCTACGCCGCTAGGGTTAATGGGCTTACTGATTTGGTAATCACCAAGTTAGATGTACTTTCGCGCTATGAGCAGATTCCAGTATGTGTAGCCTACGATGTCGATGGTCAGCGCTTTGATGATTTGCCTGCTGATCAGACTTCTTTCCATCACGCCCAGCCGATTTATGAAATGCTGCCTGGCTGGAAAGAAGATATTACCTGTTGCCAGACTTTTGCGGATTTGCCCGCTAAGGCTCGCGACTACATCTTGCGTTTAGAGGAACTGTCTGAGTGCCGCATCAGTGTAATCGGGGTAGGCGCTGACCGCTCCGCAACTATTGTACGGCATGAATTGCTGGATTAGTTCGATTAACTCTAGACAGTAATCTGCTTATCTGATAGCGCACAAAGCGACTTTTTCCAGGTTACGCGGCGCGGTTAGCACCGATAATAGTCCGCGTATTCTATTGTGGGGTTGTATAGACTGCACATTTTCGTTGGAGGTCAGATGAGTAATAACGAGCCGGAGAACGACTTAACTACCCGCACCTGGTTCGTAGGTGAAGATTCTGAAGAGGAACAAGCTCCCGAAGATACCTTGATTCCTGGTGAACATGCTTCTCCTGCTGCGCCTGGAAATGATTCCTTAATCGCTGGTGATGGTTTCAATCCTGCGCCTTCGCCCTCTAGCGAGGAAGATGAATCCCTGGGGAAGCTAGATCACGTGGATAACGTAATTTCCGGTGCAGACGATAGTGAGGACGACTTCCCCAAGCAGGAAGAAAGCCCTCTTCCGCAAGCAGAGGTCGAACCGGAGATTTCAGATAATTCCGGTGGCGATATTGATGCGCCGGCTCCGCAGCGTAAATCACTTACTGAACGCACCCCCAAGGTAGAGGAAGCTTCTTCCTTCAGCGAACCGGTAACTGCGAAAGAGGTGGAAAGCACTGCTGAACGCCGTTATTCGCTGCTTAATGGACAGGATAATGCCCCTGCTCCTGCAAAAGATGATTCCCCGAATTGGGATTCAGTCGAGGAAACTGAACCTGAAGAGGTCTTAACCACTGCGCAGCGGGAAAAGAGTTTTGAGGACACGATTTTCGAGGGCGCAACTGTTAAACCTACGGTACCGTCGCGGGCAGCGGCTCATGTTTGGTCATTACTGCTTTTTATACTGCTTGTTCCAGTTACCTGGTATTTGGTTTTGGATGTAGCAACCCGGCTACGTACGCGCGGGGGCGAAATGTTACTGCCCACTTCTGCTCTTGATGCTGGTCAATGGCTAGAGGTAGCGTTCGCTCTGATAGCGGTGTTTATTTTGCTGTTAATAGCAAGATTCTCTTCTTTAGGAGCTTTTATTACCGGTTTGCTACTCACCGTGGGAGGAGCTTTCTTCCTGGTTGTGCCCGCTAAAACCGCTGCGGCACTGGATCCGTTCTTGACCGCTTTGGATAATGCTGGTCAGCAAGGTCATTTCTATCAGGCTCTGCCTAGTAATATTGCACATCATTTGGCATGGTCGGGTGGCTCTGGAATGTTGTTATTTGCCGGTCTAGCTCTGTTGGGAATAGGTTTCCTTTCCCATAGTGCTCGTCGTGCGGGACGTAAAGATTACCTAATCGAACGCAAAGTTAAAGCGGCAGACGATAGCCAAGATAACAAGATGACTGCCAGCTAGTTTGCCTAGATGCTAATAGTTTGAGGGGGGTGGCAACCAGATGGTTGCCACCCCCCCTCAAAAGTTTTAGTCACCTGATTGTGGGGCTCTAGGGTTAATGCTCTGTTTTAGAGCATTAACCCTAGATTTAGCGAGCGCGCCTGGCTAGGCGATCAACGTCAATCAAGGTAACCGCGCGTCCCTCCAGGCGTATCCAACCACGGGAAACAAACTCTGCCAAGGATTTATTCACGGTTTCACGCGATGCCCCTACTAGCTGCGCCAGCTCTTCTTGAGTCAAATCGTGGGGAACGTGAATACCGTCCTCGGTACGGATTCCGAAACGGTCAGCCAAATCCAGTAGTGCTTTCGCAACCCTGCCGGGTACATCTGAGAACACCAGGTCGGCTAGCGCCTCGTTGGTGCGGCGCAAGCGCTTTGCCAGCGCTTTGAGCATATGTTTCGCCAATGAAGGATTATCGTCCAGGAAGTCCATTAAATCCGCATGGTTTAGGAAAACTAGACGCGCTGGAGATACCGCTGTGGCGGTAGTGGAACGCTGTCCGGGATCAAAAAGGGTGAGCTCGCCCAGAATTTCACCAGGTCCTAAAACCGCTAGTAGGTTTTCGCGACCGTCAGGGGACTGATGGGATAGTTTTACTTTCCCTTCGGCCACAATGTATAAACGGTCGCCATCGTCGCCCTCTTCAAACAGGTTTTCTCCACGCCGTAACGTGGTTTGCCCCATCATAGAGAATAGGCGCATTTGCGCGTCCTGATTTAGTCCCTCGAACAGGGGAACTCTGGCTAGAAAGGACGAATCCAAGCTAATCACTCCTTACAGAAAATATCGATAGCTAACGAAAAGTACATACCGCTTTAACACTACTCGCTTGTTGTGACATATGCCACCTGAGGGGCGGCGTGTTTTCGACATTCTGGGCTATTCGGAAATTTCTCGCAGCTACCTGGGACTTCAATCCCCCTATCTGGGAATGGATTGAAGAGGGAATGCCTAATAATTAAGACAAAGTGGCGTTAGCTATTTTTCGTTACGCTGCCGCTGTATCCATTCCGCTAGTTCCATCCGCTTGCCGGTATAGAAGGGCGTATCCTGGCGGACATGTAAGCGAGCTTCGCAGTCCCGCTGCTGACGCAGCACCCCCATAATCCGGTTAATATCGTCGGATTCTAGGGTAACTGACCATTCGTAATCATTAAGTGCAAAGGTCGCCAAAGTAGACACCGCTACATCCAGGTAACCTGCGCCATTGCGACCATGCTCGGCGAGCATGGCACTGCGTTTAGCCTTGGGCAGGTAATACCATTCGAGGGAACGCACAAACGGGTAAACCGCCGCATAGGCACGGGGCGCCCAACCACCGAAGCAGGCAGGCAGGTGGGGCTTATTGAACTCCGCAGTCATATGAGCGCTCATAATCGACCACACCGGTACCAAGTGGGCTCCTAGCCGCGAGTTCAATACCGCATGGTAGGCAGCTTGGAGCTTGTCATTTGATTCATCTAGGAACCAGAACATTAAATCAGCGTCTGCGCGGTAACCGGCAACGTCATACCAGCCGCGTACGGTTACTCCCAATTCTGAGATGGTTTCCTCGAGTTCGCGTGCCATGGCTGCTCGCTCTGCCTCCTGGGCAGGTAGCGGCAAAGCTAGTTCAAAAACCGCGTGCATAGAAAAATTGTTGCGGGAATTAACTTCCTCGGGATCTACCTTGTAATCGCGAGGATCAGGGGATACATCATTAGGCATTGGATGAGCCATTTTTTCTCCTTTTAGCTTTCGCTTATTAGCTGTTTATTCTTTTGTAGTTTCAAACTCGACAGGCAGGTCAATAGCATTTTTGCTGCCTCTAGAATCTCCGGGGGGCGCCCAGGCTGGCCAGCGGGGTTCTAAAGCGTCTTGGGCATAGGCGACCTCGCCTCCTGCTTTTTCCTGGGCGCGCTCCTTTACTAAATCTGCAAGCGCTCCAATAAAACCAGGTTCCGTACCTACCGTTGGCACCCGCAAATAGTTAAGCCCCAACTGGACTGCAGTTTCTTTAGCCTCGGTATCCAGGTCGTAAACCACTTCCATATGGTCACAGATAAACCCGATAGGTACGCAGACTACGTCAGTTACGCCCTCTGCTTTCAGCTGTGCTAAGCGGTCGTTAATATCGGGCTCTAACCAGGGTATTCGCGGTGACCCGGAGCGGGAACAATAGGACAAATCCCAGTTCAGCTCCCGTCCTAGCTCTTTACTCGCCCTCGCCGCGACCTCGGAGCATACCTGTTGGTGTTGGCGCACATAGTCGGGGCGGCAGTTATCGGCAGGACCAGAGCATTCCTGCATGGCACTGGGAATCGAGTGGGTCACAAAGGCGACATAGGGGAGAGGTTCACTGTCTTTTTCTAGATTCTGTAGCTCTTTTACCAGCAGTTTCGTATAGGCTCCTACGAAGCCTTCAGTAGTGTAGTAGGCGCGCACTTTATCTAGTTCCAGCGATAAATCCTGAGCCTGTAGCTGGGATTTCGCGGCTGCTAAGTCTTCCCGGTATTGCCGGCACCCCGAATAGCAAACATAGGCGGAAGTAAAAATACAAAGTACCCGTTTTAACCCCCGCATAGCCAGGTCGCATAGGGTGTCGTGGATAAAGGGATGCCAGTTACGGTTGCCGATTACTACTTCGATATCTTCCCCCCGCCGGCTCAGTTCCAGCTCGAGGGCGCGCCGGATTTCCAGGTTACGCGCATTTATGGGGCTAATTCCGTGGAAACGTCCATAGTGGGTGGAAACCTGTTTTAACCTCTCGTCAGGAACTCCCCGCCCGGAGGTAGCGTTGCGCATAAACGGCAACACGTCCTCCATTTGGCGCGGCCCTCCATAGCTGACCAGCATTACCGCATCATATTGGGCAGAAATCTCGCTCACCGTGCCTCCTTTTCGCCTGGAGAGTCCTTTTTTACCTCAGTAACTTTCAAGCCGGTTACCGGGCAGGCAGGTTCGGTATCTCCCGATTTTGGCGGTGTTTCTACAGCTAATCCCCAAACTTGTTGGAGGGCGTTTACGTATTCGCGCCCCAGCCCTTCGCGTCCGGCGCGATGAGCATTTATGGTGGGGATATGGGCTAGACGAGCCGCCAGGTGTCGCAGCGCATATTCGACTTCTGCGCGCGCAATATATTCCCCATTTGGCAAGCGGGAGATTTCATCAGCCAGCATCTGGCGAAAACTCTCGCGCAGCGCTACTACTACCGAATCCATCTGGCGGTCAGCTAACAGCTGCTCGGTTTTCTTAACCCCCTCGGATACGATTTGTTCCGCCCGCTCGACTTGGGCTTTTCCTGCTTCCGGTACGTGAGCGCTGATTTCTTCTAAGTTGATTACTTTTACCCGCTCAAGGTCGGCTACCCCGTCCTCGATATCGGTTTGTAGAGCTAAATCGAGAATCGTCTTTTCTCCGCTAGATAGCGCTAAAGCCCGTCCTACTTCCTCTTTTGTTAATACCGGCGCACCCATACCCCGGCAGGTAACAATTAAAGTCGCTGCCTGTAAAGCCGTAACTAGCTGGTCTTTGGCTACCGCTTCGAGGTCGTGTCCAGATGCGAAGCGTTCGGCACGCCCGGAGGTGGAATAAACCGCAATATCTTGCACCCCTTTGGCGCGCAGTGCTGCCACGGTGGCTCCCGCATAGGAGCCGGTACCGATTAAGAGTGTCGGGGTTCCTGCCAGGGGAGTTATGTATTCAGCAGCCATTTCGAGGGCGCAGGCTACTACTGAACGTCCCTGGGAGGCTAGCCCGGTTAGATGTGCAACCCGGCGGGAGGTGCTGAGTGCTTCTTGGCAGGCACGGGTGATAGTTGAAGATGAAACTCGGTTTTGGGTAGCAACGGTGAGGGCGCGGCGCAGCTGTCCAGAGATTTCTCGTTCCCCCACCACCATGGAGTCTAGTCCGCAGGCGACTGTAAATAAATGTTCCAAAACCTGCCGGTCACGGCGAATCTCGCAGTCGGTACCTAACCGGGATTGGATATAGCTGTCTACCGCTTTTTGCTGTTCATCGCTGGTTGTGGGTGCAGTTTCGATGATTATTTCTACCCGGTTGCAGGTGGACAGTGGTAGCACTCCCTGCACTTCGGGTAGCCGTTGCAATAGGTCTTTGGGTAATCCTTCGATGGTACTGGCGGCTGTGGCTACGGCGTTTAGCCCGTGCCGGAGATGATGTACCGAATAGGAAGAAAGACCCACGTGCTCATTAGACCATTTTTTTATTTTTTGAAAAGGACGGGGCGTTTTGTTTGCTCTCGTGTCTTACTGTTTTCTGTTTTCCCAGTCCAGGGGGTTGCGGAAGAATAATTATCTGCCAGAGTGTCACTAAGAATTAGGCTATTTCGCAACAGACAGATGCGGAAAATGTGTCATAAAAAGCTGACCGCTTTTGACCTTGCGATATTTACCGGGGGCGGTAATCCAAATCTGGTATGTTTTGCTTTGTTTTGCGCCCACCTAACTTGCCGTAGATGATGGAAATATGTCTGAGCAAAATTCTTTCCTCCAAGCCGTTCGCGGCCTGCGTCCCGAGAAAACTCCAGTTTGGTTTATGCGCCAAGCCGGGCGTTCCTTGCCCGAGTATCGCCGCCTACGTGCCGGTAACGATATGCTCACTGCCTGCACTACCCCTGAACTGGCAGCGGAAATAACCCTGCAACCGGTGCGCCGCTACGGGGTAGATGCCGCGATTTTCTTCTCCGATATTGTCACCCCCCTGTATTTGGCGGGTTTAAAAGTAGAGATAGTCCCCGGTAAAGGCCCGGTTTTCGCTGACCCGGTTTTATGTCCTGAGGACGTAGACCGCCTCACCAGCTTTAAGGGTTTTGATTCGAGCTGTATTACCGAGGCCGCGCAAATGGTTTGCGCCGAGCTGGGCGACACTCCCCTAATTGCGTTCGCGGCTGCGCCTTTTACACTGGCCTCCTACCTAATTGGGGATACCCGCTCGAAGAATCACCTGGAAGCGCGGGCTTTTATGCATTCTTACCCGGATGCCTGGAACCGGCTCGCCAGCTGGTGTGCGGATATGTCGGCGGCGTTCCTGGCGGCACAGATTGCCGGCGGGGCGCGTACCGCGCAGGTTTTCGATTCGTGGGTGGGCGACCTTTCACGCGCCGATTACCAAAGCTATTGCCTGGAGCATTCTCGGGTAGTGATTGATTCTGCTCATGCCCATGGAGTTCCGGTGATTCATTTCGGGGTGGGCGCGGCCTCCCTACTCGATTTAATGCGCGACGCCGGCGCGGAATGTATCGGGGTTGATTGGCGGCTACCTCTAAGTGAAGCCGTAAAGCTAATCGAACATGGGCCTGGTGACCAATTCGCGGTGCAAGGCAATATTGACCCCGCCGTTTTGTTTGCTCCCCAGCAGATACGCCGCGACCATGTAGCTCAGGTGTTAGCGGAGGGTAAGCAGGCCGCCGCCCATATCGTCAATCTGGGACATGGGGTACCGCCGAATGTAGACCCCGCGGTTTTGCAAGAAATCGTCGACCAGGTACATGCAAATGGCTAGCGCCAATTTAGCTTTTGACCGGCAAATACCCCCTAATTAGGTGGAAAACTAGCGCTAAAAGCCCGAACATAACCAGGCAGACCAGCTGACCTAAAATGATGGTCACATGCCCAATATCGTGTATTACGCAATAAAGTCCGGGGATTATTAAAAGCAATAATGCGGTAGCCCAAAACAATATTTCCAGGGTTTTTAAATATCTAAAAATCTCATCGCTCGTTGCTGTTTTGGAACTGTTCTTATATGCAAAAATAAAAGTAACCAAGCAAGCTAATAGAATCGGCAGTAAAACTATCCATCCCACGATTCCCCAGATAGCGCCGTATTTTAATCCCCATTCTTTTGACAGTTCGACAAACAGGAAAAACTCCACAACCGCCGATAAAACCACTAACACACATCCCAGAGCGCTAAAAGCTGCGGTTGATTTTACAATCGACTTCTTCATAGGGACTCCTTAGTAGTATACGATACCGCCTAGTAGCATTAGGCTAACCTAAATAAATAAGATTTTGAACATCATGTCAATAGATTAAATAAATCGTTACCAATCAGTTACCTAAGGTTTTAGCCATTAACTATTGGCATCTGCTTGATTACTGCACTACTTTCATTAAGTAGATACCCACACTGACGGAGATGTTATGGAGACCCTTGAGCAGCTTGCCGATTATGATGTTTTGATTATCGGAGGAGGACTGGCCGGATTGACCAGCGCCTATACTCTGCAAAAACAGGGTGCGCGGGTAGCGGTGATTGAAGAGAGAGGACGCCCCGGCGGCCTGATTTGTTCGGGGCGTTTTGGGGACTTCACCTTCGATATTGGCGCTGAAGCTTTTGCGGCGGGGGCTAGCGAAGTTAAAGATTTATGTGCAGAGCTAGGTCTACCGCTGGTTGCTCCCCGCGGTAAATCCTGGATTTTTCACCACGAACGCGCAGGTCACCGGGAGGGTGCACTTCCGATTCCCCACGGTATGCTAGGGATTCCTGCCAGCCTAGATGACCCGGGCATTGTGGGAGCGCTTAGCGAAGCAGAAATGCAGCGCGCCCGTGAGGACTTAACTATGGGGGCGCAGATAGGGGCGGAAGAAACCACCGTCACCGGGCTGGTAACTGCCCGCCTAGGAAAAGCCGTTTTAGAAAAAGTAGTTGCGCCCGTTGCCGGGGGAATCCATTCGGCAAGCACCGACCGCCTAAACGCCGATACCGTGCTGCGCGGACTGCGTCCCGTCCTAAAAGAACACGGTTCGCTGGTGAAAGCAGTCGCCGCTTTGCGCGGACTAAAGCCCGGCAAACCCGCCGTACTCGCCCCCGAGGGAGGAATGTTCCGCCTGGTAGAAACCTTAGCGCAGCGTATTGAAGAGGGCGGGGGGCTGATTTTGTCTCATGTGCGCGGCCTCGACCTGGCACCGATTGCAAATAAACCTGATGCCGAAGCCGACGCTGCTGCGGAGTCTAATCAGCCCGGCTCACCCGGTTGGAAGGTCACCGTTTCTAACACCAAATCGGGGGTGACTCCCGGGGCTAGTCCCATAAATATCGGAGAGGCAGTCACGGTTACTGTCCCACAGGTAGTAGTTGCTTTACCGGGCTACTTAGCCGCACCGATGCTGGGCAAAGTGCCCGGGATTCAAGTCGGTGAGCTCCCCCAGGGCGGGCCGATTGCGCATGTAACTTTATTTGTAGATTGCCCGGCTTTGGATGCTCATCCGCGCGGTTCCGGAATGTTGGTGCAACGCCCCAGCAGTAAAGATATTGAGAACGGCTGCGTGGGAGCGAAAGCTATCACTCATTACACTTCCAAATGGCCGTGGGCGCAGGAAGCTGCCGGTAAAGGTCGCCACCTGCTGAGAGTGTCTTATGGTTGGGCAAATGGGCCGGAGGTTCCGGTATCGGTCGAGGGCGCGTTAAAGGATGCTTCCCGACTGCTGGGGGTAGCGATTTCTCCAGAACAACTGCTCGGTTCGATGATTATTCACTGGGATGGCTCTCTGCCACCTTTCACCCCTAAGCACCGGGAAATGACCGCCAAGCTGCTGGAAGATATACGTGCTTATCCCGGTCTGGATTTAGCAGGCTCTTGGGTGGCCGGTTCGGGGATTGCCGCCGTAGTCCGTCAGGCGCAAACGATTAAAATGCGCGGTACCGGCTGGATTAGCGAAGCGCGCTCGGACGCTTTAGTTTTGGGTACTCGTGCTTCCCGCCTGGCGGTAACCCAATCGGAAACCGTAGCTAACGCTTTGCGCGCTCAGGGACTAAATGTGCAACTGCGGCAAGTGCGCACCGCCGGCGATATTTCCCGCGCCTCTTTACAAAAACTGGGGGGAGTTGGGGTTTTTGCCGCGCAGCTAAGGCTCGCACTCTTGGAGGAAAACTGTCATTTAGCAGTGCATTCTTTCAAAGATTTACCCACCCAGGAGGCTCCGGGACTAAAAGTTGCGGCGATTCCGAGCCGCGCGGATGCCCGGGACGCCCTGTGCGCCGCTCCTGGTTTAACTTTGGAAACTTTACCGCCAGGCGCCACCGTGGGTACAGGTTCTCCGCGCCGCTCCGCCCAAATCCTGGCTTTACGTCCCGACCTCAAGATCGTGGATATTCGCGGCAATGTGCCTACCCGCCTGGGCAGGGTGAAAGGCATTGCCGCTCCTGAGGGTGACTTTACTGATGGACGGGAGACTCGGGAAAAAATTTCGCAGGGCGCACACGACTTGGATGCAGTGATTTTGGCGGCGGCCGGTTTGGATCGGATTGGGCTGGGCGCTTACGCCAACGAGCGGTTTGACCCCGAACAGGTGCTGCCAGCTCCAGCGCAGGGGGCGCTCGCGGTGGAGGCTTCAGAGGCAGCGCTTAAAGCCCACCCCGATTTAGCGGCTGCGCTGGAAGAGCTTAATGACCTGGCAACTGCGCTTACTTCTACGGCGGAGCGGGCAGTGTTAGCGGAACTAAACGCCGGGTGCGCCGCGCCTGTGGGAGCCTTTGCCCAGATGCAGGCGGGCAAACTAACCCTGACTGCCGCGATTATTTCCCTCGATGGTACTCGCGAGGTACGTATCAGCGACTCCTTGCAGGCCGATCCGGAAAAAACCTTCGCCGAGCTGCTTGACCAGGCGCGTCAGCTAGGTGAAAGCGTGGCGCGCGCCCTCCTAGAATCTGGGGGCGCCGAACTCGCTGACCTGGGCGCCGCTAAGGCGCGTGGCTAATATCCGCAACAGGAAACTATTTTCGGAGGGCGACTATGGCATTTACAGTGGCACTTACGGCAGAGCCAACGCGCCCACTAGCAAAAAAACTACAGGCAGAATTGCCTGAGTGCCAGATAGTTAGCGCTCCGGTTACCCGTTCGCGCCCGGTTAGCGATCCGCGGGTCTCTAGCTACCTAAACAGTTTGCGGCGCGGGGAATATAGTTGGGTGGTGATTACTTCTGCCCGCACCGTGAAGTATTTACAAGAGCTACTAGCTACCGAGCCGCCTCTAAAAACCTTTCCCCAGGTAGCAGCGGTGAGTAAAGCCAGCGCACTGGCCGCAAGCAAGGCTGGCTGGAGTGTTGCTTTGCAAGCGGGCGGTAACGCCACGGATTTGGCGCGCTGTTTTGCGAGCTTAACCCCCAGTCCCTCCCGCCCTTCCCGGGTGTTCTTGCCGGGATCAGCGCTCAGTAAACCCAACCTCGCTGCAGCATTAAGCGACCTAGGCTACCAGGTTGATAGCTGCGCCCTCTACACCATGACCCCGGTTTCTTCCTGTCCGGAAGTATATTTCCACGCCGATGCGGTCGCGGTTACCGCTGGTTCTAATCTGCGCGCCCTTGCTGACTTCGGGATATTTAGTTCCTGCCCCACGCCCTCAACTCCCGCCCTACCCCGCCTAGTTTGTATCGGGGAGCCGAGCGCCCAAGTGGCAGCAGAACTTGGGCTAAAAGTCGCGGCAGTAGCGAAAACCCCTGATGCCGCTGGGTTAGCCCAAGCAATCAGTTCGTGTAGGCAGTAAACCCCACGCTTTCCTAGACGTAGGAAATAAAACCTGGTTCTTGCCGAGCAGCTACCAGATAATGTTTACCCAACCCATTTTTCCTGCATATATGCGTTAGGTTCGGAATGCTAAAATGAAGTATGACTTATATGCCGCCAGAAAACAATGCGAACCCTGTTCCTCAAAATCTCCCCACGTCACAAACCCCCCAATTTTCACCAGTAAACCCCCAAATGCCCGCTACGGGGTTGCCTCCGGCAACTCCCACCAAGAAACGCATGAGTACCGGTAAAATTGTCACCATTTGCACCCTGACGGTATTTTTTATTGCTCTAATCGGCTTGTTTGTCGCCAACACTTTAGTGGCAAGTGTGCAAGAGCGATCCTTGAAAGACGACTTCGTCAAAGAGGGATTTTCAAATGTGCGGGCTGAAATTAACTCTAGCCCTATGCTCCTCAGTTACTTTAAAGACTATTATCGCGAAGCAAAAGTCACTGCCTCGGCGGGTACTCTGGCTACCGAGGGGTCAAAGCAGAATTTAAAGATAAAGGATATACGGGTTGTTTTCCATGGCTTAAAAGGTGGGGATAATCCCATCATTGAAAAGGGCAATATGACTTTCATCCTGCCGGGTGAAGAATTTGATAAGTCCATAAAGGAAGATGCCACTGCCTCCAAAATGAATATGCGGCGCAACGGTAACAAAATTACTGCCGAGGGGGAAGAACAAGGTTTAAAGATTCAGGTTGAAATGGGTATGCATTTTGAACCTGGTAAAGATGGGCAATCTGGAAAGCTCTTCATGTCGATTGACAAAATAACAATTAACGGTAGTGAAGAGTTCATGGGGCAAAAACTAACCCCCGCTGATTTGGGATTTAAAGATAATAAGGAAGAAATTCCGCTAGGTTTCCAAGATGGTTTCATTTTGAAGAACATTGTTTTTTCGGGTAAAGATATCAAGTTTGATATTGATGTAAAGAACGTCAAACTAGCGGATATCGGCTAGATTCTTTTACTTTATTCAAGGAATAGATAAAGCTACCCTCGGTGCGGCTGACTCTGAACCTAACTCCTGAGAAGGTAAGAATCGTTTTTCGGCTAACGGATATTCAAATTTTTGGGCACATATCTCGCGTCACCCCTCGGGTGCGGTATGCTTTTCCTAGTTTTCTTATCCGCAAGCCGCATGGCTAAGCCAAGGAGGAACGATTGTTTAACTCCCACGAAGAAGCCCTAAAATTTGTTGCTGACCAGGATATTGAGCTGATTGATATCCGTTTTTGCGACCTAATCGGCACCAGTCAGCATTTCACTATTCCAGCTGACCAGTTTGCAGATGCCCTGGAAAACGGCTTGATGTTTGACGGCTCCTCTATTCGCGGTTTCACTTCGATAGAGAAATCAGATATGAAGCTCATAGCTGATGTGTCTGATGCTTATGTGGATCCGTTCCGCGCCTGCCCCACCTTGGTGGTGAATTGTTCCATCGTGGATCCCTTCACCGATGCGCCTTTTCCCCGCGATCCTCGCCAGGTGGCTGCTAAAGCGGAAGCCTACCTGCGTTCTACGGGAATCGCCGATACCTGCTTTATTGGTGCCGAAGCTGAGTTTTATCTCTTCGATTCAGTTCGATACCAAACCCAGCCTTATGACACTTTTGTAAAACTCGATTCTGTTGAAGGATATTGGAATACAGGTCGGGAGGAAGAGGGCGGAAACCTGGCCTATAAGACTCCGCTCAAGGGCGGATACTTCCCGGTTTCGCCCTCCGATAAGTTCTGTGACCTGCGTGATTACATGGTTAAGTTACTTAGTGAATCAGGTTTAACTATGGAACGGGCTCACCACGAGGTTGGCTCCGGCGGGCAACATGAAATTAACTATCGTTTTAACTCGCTGATGGCGGCGGGTGACGACATGATGAAGTTCAAGTACATCATTAAGAACGCCGCGCAAGAAGCGGGAGTAACCGCTACCTTTATGCCTAAACCCATGGCGGGAGATAACGGTTCGGGAATGCACACCCATTTTTCGCTCTGGAAAGAGGGTAAACCGCTGTTTTATGACGAAACCGGCTATGGTTCCCTTTCCGACCTGGCTCGTTACTTTATTGGCGGCTTGTTGCAGCACGCACCAGCGCTGCTAGCGTTCACTAACCCTTCGGTTAATTCTTACCGGCGTCTAGTTCCGGGTTTTGAGGCTCCGATTAACCTGGTGTATTCGGCACGGAACCGTTCTGCCTGTATCCGGATTCCGGTGACCGGTACTTCCCCGAAAGCTAAACGGGTGGAATACCGGGTTCCTGACCCTAGCGCGAATCCTTACCTGTCTTTCGCGGCTTGCCTGATGGCGGGGATTGATGGGATTCAAAACCGCTTAGAGCCGCCAGCTCCAGTGGATAAGGATCTCTATGAGCTGCCACCTGCCGAATACCATGACATTCCGAAACTGCCTTGTTCCCTGGATGCCGCTTTAGATGCTCTCCGCGCTGACCAGGATTTCTTGACTGAAGGCGAGGTATTTACCCCGGATTTGATTGAGACTTGGATTAACTACAAGGAGCAAAATGAGGTTGCCCCCCTGCGACAGGTGGTACATCCTTATGAATTCCAGCTTTACTACGATATTTAAGTCAGTTCTCTAAACAAACCTGCCCCCGCGACCTCGGAAAAATATTGGCTGTTACCTACGATTTTCCGAGGTCGCGGGGGCAGGGTTTTGCTACCGCGCTATTGTTTTGGCAGACGTTTCTTCCTATTAATTTCAACTTCCCACAGTACAGCAGCTATCACCCCGAAAATCGGCGCAGCCATCACCATAATTCCCGCACCAAAAGGGAAACCTTTGCCCGTGTTTATCACATAGATAATCAGTAATCCTGTTACCAGTAACACTGCACACAGAATAGTGAATATCCAGGCAAATGCTTTTAGCATTTAGTTTCATCCTTTCAACTTATTCTGGGCTTTGAGGGGTCAGCATACGCCATCGGCAATAAGTAGTTTTTCTAGGGATTTATTATCGTATTGTTTAGAAATTTCCGGTCGATAGCTTTCCCTGGCTCTTACTAGAGCTGTACATAATTCCCCTGCTTTTTCTTGGTATCTATTTCTTCTAACCATCTGCTCCTCGCTTTCGTCGATAATCTCGCCATCTTCGCTTTCGACTTGTGCTGGGGCTCCTTCTTTCATAAATGGAGCAGCGAGTTTATCGAACTCGTTTAGGCTTTTCCGCATTTGCGTATTGGTTTCCATTGCCTGATACCCTTCGAGGAACTCTCGGATAATCCCAATTTCTTTTGAAAAACGTAGCGCTGCAGCTTCACTAATTGATTCCCGATATTTTGTTTCTTGCTCATCTGAGTTGCGCCAAGCAGAGAAATTAGCGGGCTTAAACGCAGGTAGATTTAGCTTTTTTTGGAGGTTATCGATCCAGGGTTTATACATGGTGTAGAAAGTCTCAAAAGCTTTATCTTTATTGAGATATTCCGGATTTAACAGCACTTTGTAATGCTTTTTCTGGAACTGCATATTGGCAACTACGGGTTGATAGCACTGGTTAGCGCTTCCCTCTACTCCGTATCCGGCATCAGTAGCATCTCGTAGGGTGGACAGTGAACACCAGCTATACATGGGCAGATTTGTTATATCCTTCGTACCGGCATTGTCTTTAGTGTGATTGCCCCACAGATAACCCACTCCAAGCCCAGTCGCGCAGGTTAAAACGCAAGCTAAAACAACCGCTCCTATCTTTTTATTGATCTTCATTTTTGCAATCCCCTCGTAGTATTTGATGTGACACTTTCATACTTTCAAAGGGGATTACGCATATTCAATGGTCAAGTGGCTGTATATCAAGAACAGGTGGCTACTGTTAATGACCAGGTGGCTTCCCAATGGTTGTTGATTTAATAAGCGTGTTGGCTACCCACTCGCCTACAGCGCAAGAGAAACAAAACATATATTCTTAAGGAAAACAACGAGGGGGAGCGGTGAGCAAACCAGAAATCACTATCGGCTTGGTCGATGACGACCCATTTGCATTACAGGCATTATCTGCGATTTTAAATTCCACTTCCAAGTGCTCTGTAACTTGGGCAATCTCCAATCCTGCGCAAACTCTGGAATCCTGTAGGCGAAATCCTGTAGACCTGGTATTACTTGATTATTTATTAGGAGAAACAACCGGGGATTTAATCTGTAAACAAATTATCCAGCAGAACCCGCAACAAAAAGTGGTGATTATTTCTAGCCTAGAAGTTGCTGATGTTGCCCGCACTGCCCTCCTCGCAGGAGCTAGAGGATTTCTAAGTAAATCCGATATTTTAAAAGACTTAGCGAGTTTTATATCAGTCATAATGCAAGAATCGGTAGTTGTATCTCACGCGGTAGCGCAAGGCTTATTCCATGCTATCCCCGCCCCCTCTCAAATTGCTCTCACTAAGCGTGAACAACAAGTTTCAGAATTGATATTGCAGGGAATGTCTAACCGGGAGATTGCGGAAAAAATGAGTTACTCCCTGTCCACGGTGAAAGAAACTGTAACTGCGCTGTTGGAAAAAACCCATACTTCCTCGCGAACAGCAGCGGTAGCCGTCCTTGTCCAAGACGGGGCGGTGAGCTACCCGAAAACCCTTCCCTAAAGCGGGCGTTAGCGTACAAAAAGCTAACTTCTGCCTAGGGGACACTAACCTCGAGTTGTAATAGATTCTGCCACAGGTTATTACGCTTGCCATAGGTGAGCAGACCGCCGATACTCAGCATCCGATTAGTAGAAAGTTCTAATCCCATCTTTGAAGAATCCACCGAGATAGTCCGGATGTGATTCCTAGTTTCTAGACGAAAGCTATTCTCGCAGATTCGCGCATTTACTGTTACCGGATAATCGGAATCTCCGTAACGGAAAATGTTCTCGAAAAGTTCCGCGAGCACCTGCTCTACAATACTTGTTTGCTGCCGCGAGCACTCTATATCTTCAGATTTTTCACACTGGCAAATAACTTGAAATCCCTGCTGTTCTAACCGATTACACAGCTGAGCAAGATAATCCTGCAAGCTTTCGCTCATGAACCTGTCTCTTTCGGGAGAGATGTTTTCTGAATTTATAAGGGCGCGAATAGCCTTCGATATTTCCTTGGTTTCATGGGCAGCAGTTTCCCGAAACTCATCCGGTGGCAATAATTTCCGCTGGCTTTGTTCCGCAGCCAGCAAAATGTGAGTGCAGTGGCGCAAAACATTATCGTGGAGACGAATGTTGAGATTACGCCGTTCCTCCTCTCTAGCTGCCTGCTCGTCACGTCCGATTTGGAAAGAGCGTTCCATCCAAACCCTTACAAGTATTCCGGCAACCGAAAAGCAAACCACATTAGAAAACGCACCTATCGCTTCCAAATTAACTGGGTCTTGCCAAATAAAGACGAAAAAGACATTAATTACCGTGGGAATCAGTACTGCTGGTCCTAAACGTTTAGGGGAGAAAGAGAAAGTATCTAAAAGAGCGATATTTGACGCGGGAAAAATAGGTGCCCAGTAAATCTCATCTCCCCCAATCAATGCGAAAGAAGTAAGCGCATACCCTATCCAGAACATGGGGAAACGGATGGCTAACAAAGCCATAGTTAAAGCTTCAATCGCCAGCAGAAACCCGATATCAAATCCTTGGGTAAATATCCCGTCGTACAAGAGAAATAGGCAGTAAAAAACTGCGACTGCAATAATTACTGCTCTGAGGAACAAAATTTTGCGAGTGAACTTTTTGCCTAAAGTTTGTCGGTCAAAATATAAATACGAACCGAGAACCTTAAATACCTCATCCACAGGAAAATGATACTTAAAACTGTGGGGTAGATGCTGGAAATAAAGACGTAGTTACGAACGAATCGGCACTTTTCTTTGAGTAGGTGAGGCTTAAACCGGTATTGGCACGCATCCTGGCTTGCCGACAACCTTTAGAAAAGCAACAGGCAGGTGCGTTAGAATCGTGCCAGATAGCTAGGGAGAAAAAATGACAGATGACTTTATGCTGAAACCGACTATTCGTCCTCGTCGCCTGCGGGCTTTCCCCGCAATGCGCAACCTAATCGCCGAAACCCGGGTCAGTCCCGCCCAGCTGATGCTGCCCGCGTTCGTGCGAGACGGGATTGAGGAAGCTGTCGAGATTCCCTCTCTACCGGGGGTTTTTCAGCATACCGTGGAGTCTATTCGCGCCCTTGCCTCCGAATGCGTTAAAGCCGGAGTCGGCGGAATCATGCTGTTCGGGATTCCCAATACCGCTGATAAGGACGAGCAAGGCAGTCCTGCCTGGGATCCAGACGGGATTTTGAATCGCGGTATCCGCGCCGTGCGCGAAGAAGTAGGAGATGAGCTGGTAGTCGGGGCTGATACTTGCCTGGATGAGTTCACTAGCCACGGACATTGCGGGGTACTCACTGCTGACGGCCAAGTCGATAATGATGCCACCTTGCCGCTGTATGCCAAAATGGCGCTCAGCCAGGCGCGCGCCGGAGCCCATATGGTTGCGCCCTCGGGGATGATGGATGGCCAAATCGCGGTGATTCGCCAGGCGCTTGACGAGGCTGGATTCACCGACACCACCGTTTTGGCTTACTCGGCAAAATATGCCTCCGCTTTCTTTGGTCCTTTCCGGGATGCGGTTGCCTGCTCTCTAGAGGGCGATCGCCGCTCTTACCAGCAAGATCCCCGTAACCGCCGGGAGGGCGTATTTGAAACCCAGCTAGATTTAGCCGAGGGCGCCGATATGGTGATGGTTAAACCGGCTGGCTACTATCTGGATGTGCTGGCTGATGTGGCGGAAATGTCACCGGTTCCAGTCGCGGCCTACCAGGTCAGCGGGGAATACGCGATGTTAGAGGCAGCGGCCGCTAACGGCTGGATTGACCGCGAACGCGCCATTGACGAGTCTTTGCACGCGATTGTGCGCGCCGGAGCCGATACGGTGCTCACTTATTGGGCGCTAGAGTACGCGCAGCGAGTAAAATAACCTGCTCAATGCCTGATTCTCCCCGCGTGCTAGCAGTTTCCGAAGTGGCTCATGCCGCTAACTGCCAGTGGCGGCTCTGGTGCTACCTCACCGACCATATGGAGTTGAAATCTGCCGATGTTTTCCACCGTTATATCGGGGATTTAACTAGCGCCGAGGAAGAAAAACTGGCTGCCCGCTACCGAGACGCGGGTAAGATTTTTCAAACAAATCTTGCAGCTACCAGCGCAGACCTTACGGGAACGCTTCCTTTCCTCCTTTACGAGGACGAATCCTGGGTATTGCAGTTACCGCGATTTTCTGCCCATGCCCGCCTAGATTCAGTACATCTCCTGGCTGGTTTCGCCCATTTAGCTGGCGCAAATCAGCAGTTGTTAAATGCTGCTTTCCCTACTTTAGAGGCTAAACTCGCTTCCCGCGCCCAAATCTTGCTAGCGGATGGTAAAACTGTAGATTTTCCGCTGCCAGAGCTAGAGGAACTGTGGGAACCTATTGCGGAGCAGGCGCGCACTTTAAGGAGCGACCAGGATTTACTGTCTGCTACCCCCGAGGAGGCTTGGCGCGCCCTCGACACCGTGTGTGGAAGCTGTTCGCACTGTGCGTGGGCGCTAGCGCGTTTCGATGACCCCTTGCTGATCAGCGGAGTGGGCCCGGGACTGCGCCGGGAGCTGCGAGCCGAAAACATCTTTACTGCCAGCGAGTTTGCTACAAATCCTCCAGATGGTTACAGCCCGGAGCTAATCCGACAAGCCCGCTTACAGGTCAGTCAAAACCCCGCAGAACTGCTGCTAGAAACTAATCCGCTGGCTCCGGCCTTAATGGCTCTTCCTGAGCCTCAGGCGGGGGATGTGTATTTGGATTTCGAGAATGACTCCCTTTGGGGGTGGACGCTCAAAGACCATACCGGGCTGATTTACCTGGGCGGATTGGTTTGTTTTGACGAAGAGTCTTGGGGGGAGCCAAAATCTTTAACCCCGGCGCTGCCGATTCGCGGTCAAGAGTCGCTGCCGGCGACAGGCAGCACAAACGTAGCGGAGGAAGTAGGGGAACTATCAAAGCGTATCGGCGGAAAATATCAGAGTTTTTGGGCGCATAACCGCGCCCAGGAACGCCAGCTACTAATTGATTTACTGGATTTTTTGCAACAGCGCTTCCGCCGGTTTCCGCAAATACGTATTTATCATTATTCCCCACAAGAACGCCTCTACCTGCAACGGTTATCTTCCCGTCACGGATTACTACAAGGTGAAGTGCGCGACTTGCTGTCAGCTAACGGCCCGATGCGGGACCTACAGCAAGTGGTGCAATCAGCTATTCGCACCGGTCAAGGCGGATATTCCCTTAAAGAAATGGAACCGTTCTATATGGGGTCTTGGATGCGTTCAGAGGATCTGGATAATGGCGCGGATTCGGTGATTGTTTACGATACCCTGGCGCGAAAAGGCGTCCTCGAACCTGGAACTAAACTAACGGCTGAGGACGCCGAGCAGCTACGCCTCCTCGCCCTCTATAACGAATATGACTGCTGCTCAACCGCACTTTTACATCACTGGTTGGTTAATCAGCACCGCCGACCGCACCTAAGCGTCGCAACGGAAACTACCGACCCTGAAGCCGAATAGAATCCCGCCTGGGATTTACCCGCTTTGATTTAACCTGCACTTTTCGCTTAAGAAAAATTACAGCTAGCTCTACTGTTGCGGTCTCTATCCCCGTGGGAAAATGGGGTTATGAGTGATAATCAACCCCAAGCAGACAACTTCAGTAACCAGCACTATCCCGGGGGGCGACCCGGATTACCCAACCCCTCTTTTCCCCAATATGGTTCCGGGGATGAATATCGGTCTTATCCCCCCACGATGCCCACCGCTCCCAGCGCTAATTCTGATGGCGGTCAGGTTAGCTCCGATGAGCGTACGATGGCGATCTTGGCACACTTAGCGGCCGTGATTGCAATGGTAGTTTCTGCTGGTTGGCTCACTTTTGTGGGGCCGCTGATTGTCTGGTTTATTTATAAAGATAAAAGCCGGTTTGTGCGTAACGCTGCCGCCGGTGCCTTTAACTTTAACTTGGCGATGAGCATTACTTCTGTGGTGGCTTGGATACTTTGCTTCACCGTAATCTTGATACCTTTGTCCCTCATCGCATTTGCAGTGGTTTTCATAATGACCCTAGTGTGCTCGATTAAAGGCGCGGTGAAAGCCTCCAATAAGGAGTTTTATCACTACCCGTTTGGGATTAATCTTCTTGACTAACTCTCCGGTAAACCCTAGAAACTATTTGTGACCTATGATACTTAAAGGGCTATCTTCCTGGTAAGCGGATTTTCGCTACCCAATTGTTTTCGTTTTCAGATTTTTCCTGTCCCTGTTCCAGGATTCTTTCAGCCCAGAGCGTAAAGGTATCATTTGTTGATTTGGATTACCTAAGCGAGACTTAGATTATTTTGAAAGGATTCACACTTGTCCTTTATCGGGAGAGCCTGGCGCTACGTAGTCAGGAAACCAGTAAGAACCATTGTTATATTAGCGGTACTCACAGTGGTAGCTACCGTTTTGATGTCGGCAGATGCCATTGAGAGGGCGAGCGCACGCGAAGGCGCAAAGGTAGAAGCGAAAGCGGGCGCCGGTTTCGTCCTCGGAAATAATCCCCAGTTCAATCAGGGAACCCCGCGGGGAGCCGGTACTGTTAAAGGTGCAGACATAGAGAAAATCGCGAAACTATCTGGCGTTAAAAGCTATGTTGCCAGGCAAAACGTTACAGCCGATTTGGTTGATGCCAAGACCCAAAGACTAGGCACCAATGATTATGACGAGAAAAAAGAAGCACAATTCGGTAATGCCGTGAACGTTTGGGGAGTAAACCGCACCGATATCGATAATAACTTCCGTTCAGGAGCGCTCACCCTAGTTTCCGGGCGACATCTAAAACCTGAGGACCGCAATAAAGCCATCATTCACGAAGATTTAGCGAAAGCAAACGGTCTTAAACTTGGTAGCAAATTGAAACTAAAGGGAAATCCCTACGACGTGGACAATTCCCGTAAATCTACCGCTCAAACCGAAGCAGAAATCGTGGGGCTAGTTCGCGGTTCTAACACTCGACAAGCTGCCCAACGCAGTGAGCTGTTTTCCAATACGGTATATACAGACCTGGACACCACCCGCGCCCTCTATCAAATGAATAAAGACAACGAGATTTACCAGGACGCGAATTTCTTTGTTGCCTCCAACGCAGATTTAGAAAAAGTTCAAAAAGAGGCCAGTGCCTTAAAGATTGATTGGCAAAACTATCAGCTTTCGCCCTCTACCCAATACCTTGCTGGAATTACTGGGGCAATCAGTGGAATAAACTCGCTGATGAGCACCACTAAGATTGCGGCATTTGGATTCGCGTTGTTGATATTAACGCTGGTGCTTTTCTTGTGGATGAATGAACGGAAGAAAGAAACCGGGGTACTGCTATCGGTGGGCACCTCAAAGCGAAGTATTTTTGCCCAATACCTGTGCGAACTGGTAGTAACTGCGATTCCCGCTTTCATATTGGCGTTCTTTGCGTCCCGCTCGATTGCGCAATGGCTAGGGGATTCAGTTCTATCATCGGTAAACAATTCGCTGCTACAGGAACTATCCCAGACTGGACAGGCGGGCGCGGATATTGAATCATCGACTGCCACGAAAACCCTTGACACCTTGGCAGTATCGCTTTCTACCCCCTCGGTCGTTACCGCGGTGCTATTAACCCTGCTAGTGGGAGCTATTTGTGTGCTGGTAGCATCCTTACCGATGCTGCGTCGCCCCCCGCGCGCCCTATTGGTGGATATCAAATGAGAACATTAAGTGTATGGAGACGCGCCTGGTATTCAATCAGTCGCCGACCGCGCCGCGCCTTGCTGCTTACCTTGATAATGAGCGTAGTTTTTACTGCTCTAGTTTCACAATCAGGGGTTCGCGGACAAGTTGCTCAGATTTCAGATGCCATTAACTCGGGGGTAAACGCCGGTTTTACCGCTCAAAGCCAAAACGGAATGCTAGCGCAAAGTGAGGCAGAGAAACTAGCGCAAATTCCGCAGGTCAAACGATACTCTTTTGAAAAAGAGACTCTCGCTAAACCTGAGGGCGCGCAGCTGGTAGCCAGCGCAAGCGGGATTCAACTGGATGCGGCTTTTGCTGGGAATGCCGGAATCATTGGCACGCGCAACAGTGATTTAAACCCGTCATTCTTGGGCAAACTCTACCGTTTAGAAACCGGTAAACATCTTAAAGACGCAGGGCAGGGGGCACTAATTCACCGTGACTTCGCCAAACGAAACTCTTTACAGGTGGGTAGCGAGCTTCGCCTTTCCCAAAACGGCACGGAAGTAAAAGTGCCGGTAGTCGGAATTTTCAGTGGAAAAACCGAGAATCCAAGCGGGCTTCCCTCCGGGGCTTCAGAAAACCAGATTTTCACAGATTTAGCTACCAGCCAACGTTTAGGGGGTAAAGACCTCAGCGTTGCCCGCTATTTCACTTCCGGCGCAGACACTTTACCGGCGGCTTTACGTTCCGCTCAGCAAGCGACACCGAAGCTGACTATTGAATCTAACGCGACCCAGTTCGCGGGAGTGCTAGCTAGTCTTTCCGGGGTTAATAAGCTGCTGACGGGATTAGCTTTGGGAATAGGGGGAGCCGGGCTGGCCGCCCTCGCCCTGGTCATGATTTTTTGGATTCGAGGACGTACCCGCGAAATTGGGGTGCTGCTCGCGGTTGGTAAAACCAAGATTGACATATTGATACAGCTCATCATAGAAAGCGCTATTTTAGCGCTAGTGGGTAGCGTGATAGGGGTACTGGTGGGAAGTCTTTTATCTTCCCAGGTTTCTTCCCTGGTATTTGCCAACTCTGCTACTCCCTCTTTATCCGCGTTGAGCACGGTCGGCAACGTTGGGGGAGTGCTTAGCGCAGCCGCCCTCGGATATTTAATTACTTTCGCAGCGCTCCTGTTAGCAACCCTGCCCCTTCTTCATCAAACCCCGAGAGCCATTCTCTCTAAAAACAGTTAGGAAATATTATGAGCATTTTGCAGTTAGATAACCTTAATTACGTTTACCCAGGAACTAGCACCCAGATTCTTTCTGAGGTTTGCAATGAGTTTGAGATAGGTAAGTTTTATGCGATTGTTGGCGCTTCCGGGGCTGGAAAATCCACTTTATTGAATCTGCTTGCCGGTTTAGATAAACCCACTTCCGGTGCGGTCTGCTTTGATGGAACCGATATTGCTAAAACCGGGTATTCGCGCCATCGTAAAAAGCAGATTTCTCTAGTTTTCCAAAACTATAACCTGATTGATTATTTGACTCCGCTAGAGAACCTGCGCTTAGTGAACGGGAAAGCTAAAGCTTCGACCTTAACTGAGCTGGGGCTTTCTGAAAAGGAGGCGCGGCGCAGCGTAATGGCACTGTCTGGTGGGCAGCAACAGCGGGTAGCTATCGGGAGGGCATTAGTATCGGGAGCACCCATTATTCTTGCTGATGAGCCTACTGGCAATCTGGATGAAAAAACCGCTAACGAAGTGATTGAGATATTACAGCGAGCAGCACATGAACAGAATAAATGCGTTATCGTGGTTACCCATTCGCGTCAGCTTGCCCGCAGTGCGGATGTCACTTTGCGCCTAACCCGCCGCAAGCTAGTCGCTGCCTAAAAGGCAGGGCGAAGGAATAGCGCTAAGGCGACCAGGTGTAGTGGAGGGCGAGCGCACCTCGGTTTTAGTTTTGCAGTCACTAAAACCGAGGTTGCAGCTCGCTCTCTGCTCACTTTAAGAACCGTCATTGGCGGGGGGATTGGGTCCGAGTTTCTAGGCAGCATCCGATACTGGACAATATCCGCATTAATCAACAATCGATAGCAGCCACCGTAACCAGCTAATCACGGTGCGCGCGCGTCTATTTACCGTAGAGTCTGCATCACAAACATTTAGTTCACGCATTAGTGAAATCACCGTATTACTGTCTGGTATTTGCCCAGTTATATAGGTCTGCTGAAATAGCTTGTTGAATATTTCATGCTCGAACATGTATTCAGCAAAGGCTAGTTGTCTATCACGCTTTCCGAGCTTTATCACTTTTTTGGCTCGCGCAGATAAGGTGGTTCTGCCTTTAGTTGAACGGTCGAAAAGACCAAGATATTCGCCTGCTGCCGGATAGTAGGCTGCTTGTCTCTGAACGGTTCCCATGAACTGTGTAATCTCATCAGTGGTCATGCTATTGCCCTCAACACCCGCCATATTCTCCATTAATGAGACTATCCGGTCGAATTTATCTGCCTGTATAAAGGGTATTTTCGTGGTATTTTTATCGTCACTGGTGAGAATGCGTACCTTTTTGCGCACATCCTCTAAATCACTGGTGGTAATACGTTGATTCTCGAAAGTATAGACCCCACTCTGCACTAACTCTAATGAGTTATAGTCCTCCAAATCAGCAAATCTATACTCATAGAGATAGTAGGTCATATTAGTGTACTGGGAAAACACCAGGCGTATTGGCTTCTTCACTAATGCCTGGTATTTTCTGTAAGGATAGTAGAGCTGGCGTACATGGAAGTCATCATTCAAGATGTTTTTAGCTTCCATAATGATTACCGAGTCCTTATTTTCAAAACCACCATCAATCTCTAACTGCGCACCCCGCACTGCAATACGAACTTTATTGTTATTAGTACAGGCGACCTTAAAATCAAAATCTCCTGTACCCATTCGACCATTGAAAGTTTCAACCGTATTGTCATTATCATCGGTATTTAGAAATTCATCTAAGATACCTGCTGCAAGCAGAGCGTTTATCGCATTTGCTTCAGTGGTTATATTGTCTGCCTGTAAAGTTTCAAAGTCTGGTAACGAACATAAAACAGGTTTTGTATCTGAAACCTGTTCAAATCCATGATGAAGTATAAAGTCTCCCAATACGTATGAGCGTCTGGATATTGGAAGAACATTAATCCCCCGTGCCTTCAGCGGCTGAGGCACGCCTTCCGAGGTATCGTGTTTTGTCATTAGACGCGGTTCCCGGAATTTCTTTATCTCTGACGCTGGCAGTTCATAAACGCCACCATCGGCAATAGTTTCCATTATTTCGGGATGTGCTGCAAGAATGCCATTCCATGCTTCATTGGTTTTATTCTCTTCAGCCACTGATTAATACCTCATTGACGGCGCCGCGCAGATTGCCTTTACTGTTAATCGCTCTTCTTGCTTTTACAGTTTTAATATTGAAACCCTCATATAGTTCCCGTATCCCAGGACAATCACTATTTGACTGCAAAAACGCGATTCCACTGTTTTTCAATCTTAGGCATTCGTCTCGTAATCTAACCTGTTCTTCGTATCCAAAACCGCTCTGCGTGTAACCAGTGAAAGCGGAGGTAGCTGATACGGGCATATAGGGCGGATCGAGATACACGAATGCACCTTCAGGTAATTCAGCTAAAGCGTCAGCGTAATCTCCACACCTAATATCAACATCGTTTTGAAAGTATTTAGATAATGCCCTAATTCCGGGTTCGTTTACGATATTGGGGTGCTTATAGTTTCCGTAGGGAACATTGATTTGTCCTTGGGAATTAACGCGGAACAAACCATTGAAGCAGGTCTTGTTTAGATATATCACTCTCGCAGCCCGTTCGGTGCTAGACAAATGCGAAAACGAAGGTTTACGGTCTAGGGCTCTGACTTCATAATAATAGTCGCGGCTGTTTAAAGCTTCATGTTGGCGTAGTAGATCTAGTAGCTCATCGGGGTCGTCACGAACTGTGCGGTAAACGTTAATCAGTTCGCCATTGGAATCATTGATACGCGCCCGTTTAGGCTGTGTATCGAGCAGCAGCGCTCCGCCACCTATAAACGGTTCTACATATAAGGAGAAAGATTCAGGAATTAAAGGCGATATTTCGGAAAGTAGTTGTCGCTTACCACCCACCCACTTCAAAATGGGTTTGAGCAAAGTGTTTTCCTTCGTCATTTACTTTCCCACTCGTACTTAAACAATCCCATCAACCGCATTTGAACGATAAGACGCCAAAAAGCTTTAGCACTTTATAAGGCAAGGATACCTGATGATTGAATGCGACTCACGTCACTCAACGATCTTGCGGTGAAGAAAAGTGACAGACCTGCCATTGCCATTGGTAACTGGATGCGCAACCGCAATACTGTTGAGCTACTGGGAATTTGGGAGATTTCAAACAACCCTGACTTTAAAGTCATCGAATTCGATGACTTTAGAAAGAATGCTGGTCTAAATAGTTTCACATTGACTCCATCGAAATGGATAGAAGCAACCGGCGCTATAGGAATCAGAGTGAAGCGCGACAGACATGGTGGCACTTTTGCACATGTAGATTTAGCAATGGATTTCGCTGCCTGGATTAGTCCAGAATTCCGACTGCATGTTTTCCAAGAATATCGACAGTTAAAAGCAGATGAAACCAGCCGTTTGAATCTCGAATGGCAAAAGAATCGTCTATTTGCGTCTCTCAACTATCGACTTCATACAGATGCTGTTAAAGAAATGCTTCCAGCCGATATTGACAGCAAGCTCTCCGGTATTCAATACGCAAGAGAGGCCGAGATGCTTAATTTGGCTGTTTTCGGCTTTACTGCAAAGGACTGGAAGCTACGAAATCCTAATCTTGATGGAAATCCACGAGATTATGCTTCAGCTACACAATTGCTGATCTTAAACAATCTGGAAGTACTCAATGCAACCTTCATCCAGGAAGGAATTGACCGAGATACCAGATACAAAAAGCTTTATGAAAGTGCCCGCAGACAAGAAAAGACATTTGCGGAATCGTCAGGGTTGAAGCAAATTGAACGACCAACTGATGACCGGACATGAGAAATAGCATTACACCCGAAATAGAGTCCCATTTTCGGCATTGAACCATCAATGTTATTTTCCCCAACGGACTAATGAGGGTGCGAAGCTGGATTCTAAACTTTTACACAGACGGTCACGGGATTCCCGGAGTGTTTGTACAAGGTCAAGCTCGAAACGCAGGTTTCAACCATGAGTTTATACCCAAACATGTAGGGATGTGGTTCTTGGCTAATGCCCTTCTGGGGACACGAATAGTAGCATACCTCGATGTTCAGAGTTTTCTATAGCAGTAATTATGTTATCTACCAGGGATATTGCTAGTTTTGGAATAGCTCTAAATGGTTTTGCTCTCGAGTAGACCATCTTGCGGAGTCCATATCCACCGCTTTCCCAAGGGATCTGTATAGCTAATACTATCAATGGTATGTTTTGATGAATTTGCAATCGGGTTAAGTGCATCGAACTGGGTGTGTTCGATAGTTGGGTAGTTACCATCTGTGGGAGAAAAATACAATCCTGGTGGAAGTATTTTAAATTTACGTGAGCTATCATTACCGTTGCTGGTTGCTTTAATTGTCACGTCTCTATAGGCAACAGGTTCTTTTTCAGAGTTATTAATAGCTAGTCCCCAGTCATCGTTCATTTTTTTACGGCACCACCATGCTTGAAGATTACCCGAAAGGTCACGTCTACTAGCCTCCCAAGCACGGTCAGAAGCTTTTCTAGCTGTCATCCACGCGACAAGTGAGAAAACTAGCGATATTCCGGACGCTGCTGCTCCGATGAGCTCAGAAATATTACCAAGTTCCATTTACACTCCTCTTTGGTGCTGACTGTATTCTGAAGATATCTGGTTGTTATGGAGTCTAGGTTTGTTTTATTGCTCATATGGGGGCAACCTGGCTAACCTGCTCTAATTATAGTTTTAGATTACTTCAAAGAAGCTCGAATTGGGGGCAACCTCTTTGCTGGGGGGGATTAACCCTTTGGGGGTTAATGCTTTAAGAGTTCATGGGCAGCGTGCCCTTCGGGTTCGATTTGAAAAGTGCAGTGTTCGATTTTTCGTGGGAAATGAGTTTTCATACAGGTTTCTACCTGGTGTAATACTTCGAGGGCGTGTCCGTCTTTATAACACTGTTTAGCTATGATGATATGGGCTGACAGTAATACAGTGTGGGAATTTAGGGGCCATACGTGCAGGTCGTGAAGTCCGGTAACATGGTCTACCCGCAAAATATGTTGGCGAATCTCGGCTACGTTTAGTTCCTTGGGGGCGCGGTCAAGCAAAATCTCCCCTGCATCTTTGAGTAGTTTATAGTAATGCTTTACAGATAATTACCCATAAATCCACCGCGGTAGCGCCGCGAAAATAGCGTTAGTATTTTTTGAATGTGGGCAGGAGGAAAAGCTTATTCCCGCGCCCATCTCCCTAAAATATGTGGTAACTAGGCTATTTGTTGCCCTAAAAGCGTTCTATAAATTGGCTGATCTTTAAGTTCCTGATGAGTCCCTTCCGCAACCACGTGCCCACCCTCAAGAACTACGATATAATCCGCGATACGAATAGAAGCCAGCCGATGGGCAATGACGATAGTGGTACGGTCAGCTCTTGCGTGACGAATATTTTTGGCAATGGAGGCTTCGAGAAACGGGTCAATATTAGCTAGCGGCTCATCGAGGATGAGCATGTCGGGATGCCGAAGAAAAGCACGAGCAATCCCGATACGTTGACGTTCCCCACCCGAGAGCGTGGTTCCCCGATCTCCGACTTTCGCGTCTAATCCTCCTAAAGAAGTAATCAGCTCACTGATATCAGCTTCGGCAAGAGCTGCCCAAATATCATCATCGGAGGCCTGCGGATTAGCTAAAACAAGATTGTCTCGCACAGTTCCGGCAAAGATATGGCAGTCCTGGGGAACAAGAGCCAGTCTTTCGCGATATTGATTCGGTTGATAGGAGCGAAGATTTTTCCCATCAAAACGCAGTTCGCCTTCCTGAGGATCAAGATAACGCATAGCCAGATTGGCTAGGGTAGTTTTCCCCGCCCCTGATTTTCCAACAATGGCGATTGAGCGTTTAGGAGTTGCGGTTAAGTTAACTTGGTTAATAACTGGCTTACCTGCCTGATAGGAAAAAACCGTATTGTCGCTAACTAAATGGTTTGTTTCTGCCTCGTATACGGCATGATTGGTTTCCGGGATGGAGGGGATGGGATCCTTAGCGTTAAGAATGGTATTAATCCGGTGTGCGCATGCCCCAATTTCTCCTACTCTCCCCAGCATGCCTACTAGCGTTGTCGCGGGGGTTGCTACTAGACCCGCTAGCGCCACCGCAACTGGTAACAAAGCTGAATCTAATTGTCCGGTCAGCACCCATCCAGTTAGGATGACTAGCAATATTGTGGATCCGACTGTGGTGGCAATCGTAGAAAATGCTGATTCCCAAGCTTTCCTTATCGTTTGCGAATTCTTAGTTACCTGCACTTTTCGCGTTAAATCCAGGATTTGCGCATTTTGTTTATCCACCATCCCCAAGGAACGCAGTTCCCTTTGCCCTTGAATAGAATCCAGAACCGCAATACGCAATTGGGCTAGTTGATTACGTAATTTTTTACCTTGTCGCCGTTGTATGGACATGAGGGCGAAAGGGAATGCAATCATAGCTGCAGTTGGTAACAGCATTATCAGTCCAACCGGACCAATAAAACTCACCAGCACCCCGGTAAATAACATAGGAGTGAGGACGGCACAGATGGCAGTGGAGGCCGTATGCGCATAAAACCATTCCAACTGTTCCGCATCATTCATGGCTGCCGATGCCACATCACCGGTGCGTTTTCCTTGCAATCCTAAGGGGGCAATTCTTTCTATAGCGTTATAAATATGCACCCGCAAAGTATGTAGAATCCGGTAGGCAACTTCATGTGACCACCAAACCTCAAAGAGGGTACTCACGGCATGCACGACCACCAGGGTAAACATCATAACGAACAGCAGGGTCAGATTATTCGTACGGTTTAATATGAATTGCGTAGATATCCATACTGAACTTACCGCAACCCCAACAACACTAATTTGGGCAAGTGCAGTCACAATAGTGGCAGCTACGAAGAGAGGAACACACTCGCGTAGCCGCTTCATCAGCGCGAGGAAATTACTGAAAACTAAGCTCATAGTCGACTAGGCTCCTATCTGTGCACTAATCAATCTTGACCAGGCATTATCTTCCTGGCTTAACGTACAGGGATTCCCGCTACAAAGCACTTTCCCGTGTCCCATTACCACTACATGATCTGTTTGCTCAGCAGCGTCAATACGGTGGGTAACCAGCAATAAAGTGAGATTCGGGTACGCCCTGCGAATATTAGCTAGAACCGTTGTTTCTGTTTGGGTGTCCAAACCAGAAGTAGATTCGTCAAGTACAAGGAGAGGGCACTTACGAACCAGAGCACGAGCGATTGCCAACCGCTGTTTTTGCCCTCCGGAGAGGTTCGAAGCATGTTCTTCAATTTTTAAATCAAGAATATTGTCACCAGAATCAGGATTGTTATCGGGATGCAGGTTTGTGGCACAGGCTAGCTTTAGAGCCGTCATCATCTCCGCTTCATCCGCTTTGGGATTAGCTTCGGCTAAAATTGATCTTACTGTTCCCGGAAAAATAATCGGGTCTTGCGGAACTAGGGTGACGGTACGCGCAATATCCAAACTGTCCGCTGAAACCCCTCCAACTGTGATACTTCCACTATCAGGGTGATCGAAACCCATTAATAACCCGAGCGCGGTGGATTTTCCAGAACCTGACAGCCCTACCAAGGCGGTTGTTTTACCTGCGGGAGCTGCGAAAGTGACTTGATCAAGAGCGTGATCTGTAGCTCCCGGATAAGCGTAAGAGATGCTAGCGAAAGAAACCTCATTGCTTTGAGGCAACTTTTGCGAAGATTTGCAGGTCGTGGAAGAAGTTTGCGTCTGCTCAAATATTTCGCTCATAGCTGGCAGCGCGGAAATACCAAAGAATGCTTCATGCCAACATGCCGATAAGGCAGTAAATGGGCGGAACAGTTCGATAGATAGCAGCGTAACCACAAATAGCGAGCTGATTGGCATCGCCTCGGAAGAAATCAAAGAAATTGCGATCACTAGCCCGAGGGCGGGACCGAGCACTTTCATCATTCCTGATAGGCCCGTTTCCCCCAAGGAAAGCCGTAGCTGCCCCATAGTAGTTTTCAGCAGCTGGCTCGACTGTTTTTCCAATTGGGTGCCATGATTTTTAGCCGCCCCAAAAGATTTCAAAGTGGACATCCCCATCATAGAATCCACGAAATCGGCATTGAGATTTTCGTACGCTATCCAATGCGATTGTCCGCGATTAGCAAGAGCTTTATCCCATAATCGGGGAATGGCAACAATCGCGACTCCACAGACTAAAAGAACTCCCGCAATCAGGGGAGAAATGCTGGCAATAACAATCGTTAAACCAATCGCTGTTAGGGCGGTGACCGCAAGTTGGGTGAAATACTTGACGAAATAGGGTTCGATCGCCTCAACCCCATCAGTGAGAACCGACTGTATTTGTCCAGAACGCCCCAGCCCTCCCCGCATCGGTCCGCGCGCATCTAGTTGCTCTAGAAGAGCCCGCCGTAAACGGCTTTTTACCACTAGTCCCGCTCGATTTTGTAGAAGCTGTCCACTTACCTCAAGTAACGGGCGGATTAAGAGCAAGCCAGCGATAGCTATGATTAGTCCCACCACCATGGAGACTCGGCGAGAGCTCAATAGCTCATTGAAAAGCATGGCGTTGCACACCGCGGTTGCAATATATAAGCAAGACACCAGGACACCCAACATCATGGCGGGAGCCAGCAGCCACACGGAGACTCTCGCGGCGCGCATAACTAAACGTTGCTTTGTGAACATAATCGCCTATCCTTTCTCAACAACGGTATCGGTTCTACGCGTGCGGCATTGGGAAGGGGTTCATGCTGCCTTCAGGTCTTGGCGAATCCACCCATCCTAACCGTACTGCTTCCTCTGCCACCATATTGCGACCCAGGTAGGGAAATGCGGCGGGAGTATTGCCGATGGTGCCAGGAATTAATGTGCGAATCACATGCAGTCCGCAAGAAGCGACATCGCGAGAGGTGATATCAACGGTTATTACCCGCATACCCCGGGCATGGATACGCTCTATATAGCTAGCTAATTGACTATCTTTCAGCTGTGGCACAGATGAAATACTGCGGGTTGCTGGTATATCCAACAGTGGTTTCACTCTGTCTACCGCACGAGGATCTAGAAAGACCTCTTGCTGAATTAGGAGGTCATCTACATCTTTGAGATCCTCACGGAAATCATCCAGATAGCGGCGGTCACGGCGCCATTTCTTATATGAGCGTCCAGGAAGTAGACCTTTACGGATTGCGGTCCAATGTGCCCCTTCGGGGTTTGCGAGGTCGTGAGCTCCTTCTTGTAAGGTGAGCGCTTCACTCCAGGCTTTTAAGGCGCCTTGTTCAACGCTCGAGCGACAAGAAAAACCAACGTGTACCAGTTTAGATACATCATTGTGAACTACCCCGGCTAGAACCGGAATATTGAAAGTGTTGTCTAGATTGATCAAAGCGGGACGGAGGGGCTCTTTTGTCCCGATAAAAAGATCTAAGTATTTCTGAGGTAATTTCAGGTGCGGAAGCGCCTGGGTGTTCAACCACCACACCATGGTGGCATGCCGCTCAATAATTTCACTGATACCAGATAATATCGCCTGTGCACTGCTGGTTCCTGCTGCTACTCCAGCAAAGGCAGGAAAGTTAACTTTCGGTTCTTGCCGATACTGGTTGGTATACCAGTTGACATACACCAAGGAGGCGGGAACTAAAACTGGCTCTTCATCCTCATAATAGGTACCTTCCACCCACCCTACGGGCAGGTCAGGGGTCAACGGTACAAAAGGAAATCCGGGGTGCTGGTACTGGTTTGCAGAGAAAAGCACCAGTTCTTCCGGATGAAGAAGCGGGTATCCTTTTCTCGTTAATTCCCGATAAGAACCATGTAATACCGGTTTGAGATCAATTAGGTTAGAACAATAACGCTCAACTGATTCACCAATAGCCGCTAGTTCGGTGTCGTGGATCTGCGCTTCCTTTTCTTTTTCTCCAACCTCATTGGGGATTAACGTTGAGCCTTGGCAAAAAACTGTGTTGATATAAGTTGATGTTCTGCGTAAATCACACGTTCTCGCCTGGGTAGTATGCAGCGTAGGTGGCATATAGGCACTGTGCTGTACCCGGGTGAGCTCTTTTACGATTCCGTAGCATTTATCAACCACAAAGGGGGGAGGGTGAATTGGGGATTTAGGCTGGGGGCCCATCATAAAATTTGTGGGAAGCACCGCGTGAACTTCGAGCTCCCCTTCCAAGGAAATTGCCCAAATAGTGTCAAGGGGGTTTGATTTCTGGTTATCGATTTCATTGCGAGTAATAGCTCTAATTAATTCCGCTGCTTTGTGCCCCATATTTTTGGCTGCAGCTAAGCGCGGTAAGAAGCTTCCCCATATGGGGCTACCCATTTTTGCTTGAAATACTTCACTATTGACTGCATTTCCGGCGAGACGAGCAAGACTGTCGCTATAAGTTGCACCTTGCCCTTTAAGTACTGCTGGGCCAACCAATAGTTGGTCGGGGGTATGATCCACCGTGATCACTGAAATATTTAGCCCGAGATTGTCTTCAATGGTTTGCGCAAATACGGGAGCAGGCTCATCTCCGCGGCACACCACTAGCGTGCCGCAATTGAAGACTTGGTATGCACATTCGCGAACTGACTGGGAAGACAGGCGCGCCGCGACATCATTCTTTTGAAGCTCCGAAGTTATTAAACGCGCAATTGTGGGGTCACCGCAGACAATTACCTCTGCAACGGCCGCAGATTGAGGATCAGGGGTCTGGAAGACTAGGTCATGCGTGTTGATAAAACAGCTGTGTTTTTCTAATGCTTTTTTCAACGGAGTGCCCAAAGGGTGAGTGGACTGGACATCCTGCGCCGCATCTAAGACGCGCACGATGCTATTAGCATCCGTTGAGAGCACCAGATCACGACCATCTGCACATGTAAGAACGCATCTATTCGTATCCAAAGGCCTTACTTGCGCGCAAATCTTCCACATAACCCCTGATCCTCTTACCTATATGAAATATTGGGTAAAGTGCGTCTTAGCACTATTTTTTACTCGACGCCTATCTACTTACCTCCATGCAAAGCTCTGCTGGGTAGCGCCGTGATGGCAGTGAGGAACAGTGATTTGATCGGTGTTCACTTCCTCAATCTCTACGATTTCGAGTGTGTTCATTTCCCCTCCTTTCAAGCGATAGAAACTTCAGAGGCTAGCCTTTAACTTGTCGCATAGGTTATGCTAACCTAAGTACAGTTTACGTGGTTTCTTCTTTTGCACAAGAGGGAAATAAAACTACGGAACAAATGAAGGAGGTTAGGTGAACCAGATATCGCGACCCTCCCTGCCTAAGTGCGAAAACATGATCAAAGTGCGCGGTGAGATCCGGTTACCCGAAGGCAGTGCCTTCTACCCACAGTGGAAAACCTCTGGATCTAACCCGGTATATGGCGGTTACCAAGATGCTTGCGAAACCCTGGTTTGCGACACCAAAACTTTTGATGTCATCACCCACAAATCTGGAAAATCATTCCCACTAGGACAGCACATTAAACCAATAAAAATGCTCGACCAAGAGCTCTATTTACAAGGCTCCTCCTTTATTAACGCTCCCCGCCTTTACCGACTTGATCGGAAAACTGGAGAACTAACTTTCGCTAAGAATGACACCTCCCGAAATGGCAACGCATTTACCTGCAGACAGATTTGGGCCCATAGTGAGGACGGAACCCGAATCCCTATAGACTGCTTCGGAACGTTAGCGGGAAAACAGCCGACAATCGTATTTATTTACGGAGGATTCGGGAGGAACAATCACAGTTTTTACAGTCCAGACATTTACTCAAAATGGTTAACCCGTGGTTACAGCGTTGCCGTTATTCACTCCCGAGGAGGCGGTGAATACGGGAAAGCTTGGCACCAAGCCGGGGTTAAAGCAGGAAGACGCAAAGTCAGGGAGGATATAGCCTCTTCTATTCGTGAATTGCATCGTCAAGATATTTGTACCCCCGAGACTACATTCGTACACGGCATGTCTCATGGAGCACTGCTGGCAGCGATTACCACTATCCACCACCCAGAACTGGTATCCCAAGTAATATGCCGCGTCCCGATTAGCAGCACGAAAGACCTGCCGAAAACAACCTTAGGTCGTAAATGGTTAGACGAGTACGGGGATCCTCAAACCGCTGATTGGGATAACTTTATGAAAGAAGAAGATCCCTTAGCCTGTGATACCACACCCCAAATTTTAAGCAACACATCTTGGCTGATTATTGGCTACTGCCACGATGCAGTCACCGCTATTTCTCATGCAGATGCCCTAGTCGAACGGGTAAATAATTTGGGAGGAGAAGTAACGTACTGGCGTTATTCCAGCAAAGGCGGACATGAGGGGGCATGTGATCCCAGCAAGCGGATAGCCCACGAACGCAAGCTGTGGAGCTATCTGAGCCAAAAAGCATCTGAAATAAAAATGAAAGCAACAGGTTCTCCATGTTGACGAATCGAAAGCAACGCCTAATTCTCGGAATTATCTTAGCGTTAGCACTAGTCTGCTCAATAATAGTGGCTGTAATTGTGGGTGCTACGGATATTTCATTATCGGCAGCACTTGAAGGTATCGGTGCCACTCTGAGAAGAACTACTGACACTGACGTTGACACTCAGATTATCGGCCAGGTGAGATTTCCCCGCGCTGTTTTGGGAGCAATCGTTGGTGCCGGCCTGGGTATATGCGGCCTAATAACCCAATCGCTACTGCGAAACCCATTGGGCGATCCCTATATTCTAGGTATTTCCTCCGGGGCCTCCACCGGCGCAGCAGCCGTCATAGTTTTCGGTACAACCAGCAATATCTTATCTGCATTGGGAATCACGTTCGGTGCCTTCCTGGGAGCAGTAGCCTCCATCCTGCTCGTCACCCTGCTAGCTTCTGCCGGAGGAAAAATCACTCCGACACGCATTATTTTTGCAGGTATGGCGGTAACTTACTTTTTCTCGGCAGTAACCAGCCTGATAACTCTAATGGCTAAAAACGCGGCTGGAACCAAATCGGTAATGTTCTGGATGCTCGGATCAATATCTAACGCCACCTGGCATGACTCCTTCATCGCCGGCAGCGTAGTAACTATTGCATTAATTTGCTTCTCCATCTGGGGAAGACGGGTTGACATCCTTAACCTGGGAGACGATGCCGCAATCTCACTGGGTACCAGTCCTCGCCTCTATCGAAACCTCCTATTCCTCATAGTGGCTCTCACTATAGCGGTACTTGTCTCCCTTACCGGCGCCATCGGATTCGTGGGCCTAGTTGTCCCTCATGCCGCGAAACAACTGGTAGGTTCCACCACTCGAGCTGCGTTACCTATCTCTGCCCTGGGAGGTGGACTTCTCGTCGTCATTGCCGACACCTGTACCCGCGTGGCTATAAGACCAGCGGAACTACCTATCGGGATACTAACAGCCCTGGTAGGGACCCCTATGCTAATGGCTCTCATCAAGAAATATTCCAAATAGAAAGGAAGAAAAGGATGATCAAGAAACGAATTGCGGCTGGCCTGCTGGGTGTAAGCCTTGTAGCTGCCGCCCTCACTGGCTGCTCCGGGACAAAAGAATCGTCCAGCGCTGCTTCTGACCAACCTATTACAGTTAAAAACTGTGGGGTGGAAACGAAGTTTACTACCCCTCCTAAGAAAGTTGTTTCGATGGGAGTCACCGGTTTGGCGTACCTATTTGCTGCCGGAGCAGAAAAATCCATTGTTGGCCGCGCAAATGAATGGGGTGAAGAGCCGCCCTCCTGGATAGGTAAAAAAGCAGACGGAATCAAAGTGCTATCAACGGAATCCATTTCTATGGAAGCACTCATGAAATTGAAACCTGATCTTGCTTATGGTGGCGGATTCAGTTCCGAAACCACCGCTCCGAAAGCTGTAGCAGAAAAGGGAATCCCTGCCGTTGTAGATGCTACCGAGTGTAACTACTTCTATACAGATCAACAATCCGATGAATCGTTCAATACTACTTTGGCGGAGATTACTCAGCTAGGCAAAATCATGGGCACCTCCGAAAAAGCGGATGCCACAGTCAAGGAACTTAAAGAGAAACTAGAGCAAGTTAGTAATGAGAAAATCGGTAAAGAACGCAAAGTTTCCTACGCCTACTACTACGGAGAAGGTCCCGAACTATTTAGTTACGGAAACAAAGGAGTCATGGGGGAAATAAATAAGACCCTTAACCTCGTCAGCGCTATCGACCCGAACTATCATCCGCACCAAGGCCCCATTGCTCCAGAAGCATTTGTTAAATCAGACCCCGATGTAATCATCTTGCTCACCGGAATGGGGGGCGCCACCAAAGATAGTTCAATGCAACGACTTGAAAGGATTCCTGGTTTCAAGGACATGAAAGCGGTTAAAAACGGCAACATTATCTACGCGGAATCCGCAGTAGCTTATGCTTCCCCCACCGCGATTTATGGAACATTTGAACTTGCTGATCAGCTCAAGAAACTAGGAAAGTAAACGAATGAATGATTCTCCCCTTACGATAGAAAAAGCTAGCGTTCATTTCGGTGACACCAAAGTTCTTGACGGGGTCTCCTTCGAGGTATCTCAAGGTAAAATTTTAGGTATCGCTGGTCCTAATGGTTCCGGGAAAACTACCCTCATGAGAGCTATGTTCGCTGCACAAAAACTATCGGAGGGGAGAATTCTCCTCAGTGGGCAACCTTTAAACCAAATGCGTCCCGGTCAGGTTGCCCGGCGTATCGCAGTCGTTTCCCAATTTGAGCATGACATGGAAAGAACCCGCGTGCTCGATATTGTTCTCCTGGGACGATCCCCGCATCGTAAAGACATCCAAGGATATAGCGCAGCAGATCGAAAAATTTGTCAAGAAGCTCTCCACGCTGTTGGAATGAGCTATGCACAAGACCGCTACGTGGATACCCTTTCCGGTGGCGAACGTCAACGGGTACTAATTGCTCGCTCCCTCGCCCAACAGTGCAAATGTACGCTTCTAGACGAACCCACCAATCACCTAGACGTAAAGTACCAACACCAAATTCTTAGCATCATTAAGAAAGTTAGCGATACAGCCGTCATAATTTTGCATGACCTTAACCTGGTAACCCGCTACTGCGACCAGGCAATTATTCTTAAAAATGGACGCCTGCACACACAAGGTATCCCCGAGGATATTCTCACTCCTGAACTCATCCACGATGTTTATGGAGTAAGCGCCAAAGAAGTCCAAGACGGAAACGTCAAACAATTTATTTTCAAACCATTGCCATCCACCACCTGACAGGTGAGCTAATGTCTCAGGCTCTAACGGTGTACTGTAACCAGGAAAACACGCCCTCAACTGTGACCACGACCTTAGTAACCCAATCAACCGGTGACAGAGCGGTGGTATACGATCTTGCAGTGAAGAAAACTGACAGAGCTGCCATTGCCCTTGGTAACTGGATGCGCAACCGTAATACTGTTGAGTTCCTGGGAATTTGGCAGATTTCAAATAGTCCCGATTTGGGGGCAACCTCTTTGCTGGGGGGGATTAACCCTTTGGGGGTTAATGCTTTAAGAGTTCATGGGCAGCGTGCCCTTCGGGTTCGATTTGAAAAGTGCAGTGTTCGATTTTTCGTGGGAAATGAGTTTTCATACAGGTTTCTACCTGGTGTAATACTTCGAGGGCGTGTCCGTCTTTATAACACTGTTTAGCTATGATGATATGGGCTGACAGTAATACAGTGTGGGAATTTAGGGGCCATACGTGCAGGTCGTGAAGTCCGGTAACATGGTCTACCCGCAAAATATGTTGGCGAATCTCGGCTACGTTTAGTTCCTTGGGGGCGCGGTCAAGCAAAATCTCCCCTGCATCTTTGAGTAGTTTATAGCCGCGGGGCAACATGGCGGCAGCGATTAACAGAGAAATAACGGCATCAAAGCGGTTAATCCCAGTTAAACGAGTAACTATCCCTCCAGCAATTACCCCAACCGAGGAAATAGCATCTACGGTCACCTCTAGAAAGGCTGCGCGAATGTTTAAGTTATCCCGGTGACGTCCCGCCATTACCAGCATCGAAAGCAAGTTTCCCAGCAGACCCGCCACCGCCCAGGCTGCCATCTGGGTGCCATCAACCGGAATAGGGGTGATTAAATGCGCAATCCCCTCATATCCAATGACAGCGCAAATGATGATAATCATGCCCGCCTGGATTCCGCCAGCAATTGCTTCTAACCGGGCATAACCATAGGTTAGAGCGTCCGTACTAGGGCGGGTCATTAAAGTGGCGGTAAAAGCAGCCAGTAATAGCCCCACAGAATCGATTGCCACATGACCGGTATCGGCAGCTAAAGCCAAAGAATGAGATAAAACCGCCCCGACTAGCTGGGCGAGAAGCACCCCAAAAGTTATCGCAGCTGCGATTAATAGCCGGGTACGAGTAGAGCCGGTGGTCGGAGAATGCTGATGCAAAGTTGTAACCTCTCGAATTGGGCAGTACCTGATAGTTAAGGTCGATACTTATTTAACCACACGGCTTTTCAACATTTAACCCCCACTCTCACATAGCTAAATAAAACATGTAAGAATGATAAATATGTCGTCAAGTAACACTCCGGCGCTGCGTGGATGGCGTCATCTGTTTTCTGGTAAAGAACGAGAAATCTATTACCCTGCGGGACAATCAACTTATGATTCAGAAACGGTTCTAATAGTTGCTACTGACCGTTTTAGCGCCTATGGTCAGGTTTTCCCTACGGAAATTCCCGGAAAAGGTCTTGCTCTAACCCAGCTAACGACCTGGTGGTTAGAACAGCTAGGGGACTGTATCCCAAATCATTTTCTGTCTACTTCCTCAGTGCCCGAGATGGTAGCGGGTCGTGCCATGATTTGCCGTCATCTCGATATGTACCCTTTGGAATGTCACGTATCCGGCTACCTAGTAGGGCAGGCATGGCGCGAATATCAAGAAAAAGGCACAATCGCTGGGGTGCGTATGCCGGAGGGCTTACAGCGCGATCAAAAACTAGACAAACCAGTGTTTAACCCGGTAGCTAAAACTCAGATGGGTAGGCACGATAACAATGTTTCTTGGGAAGCATTACAGTCCCTGGTTGGTAGTGGACGGGTAGATAAAATAATCGAGTATTCCCTAGACCTTTATGACCGAGCCGCTAAAATCGCCTGGGAACGGGGAGTTATTTTAGGCTCCACCAAGTTTGAGTTCGGTTCAGCTCTGCCTTATGGCGGAGAGGCGGTGGTGTTAGGAGACGAGGTTCTCACTCCCGATTCTTCGCGGTTTTGGAATGCCGATAGCTACCAGGTGGGTAAACCCAACCCGCAACTAGATTCCCAAATGTTACGTGACTGGGTGGATTCTGAAGAATGTCATTGGCAGCCGTACAAGTTGCAAACTCCCCCGGAGATTCCGGAATCTGTGGTGCAGCAGACAGCTAATCGCTATCAAGAGATTTATGAAACTTTAACTGGACGTACTCTCAACGAGTAGCGGATTATCTATTAACAAGTTTATTCCACAGCTTTTGCAGCGGTTATTAAATAAGCTAACAACCCTGTGGATAAAATCTGTGGATAACTTTTTCCTTGAGTTTATCTATAAGGGTTCTGTCAAATTATTATTGCTCACCCTCAAGTAAACCTTGAGGGTATGGGCGGTTTTGTGTGTTGCCGCAGCTCTTTAGGCTGCGAGATTGTTAGTTGGGGTATTTACCCTAATCCTGGGGATAACTGGGGATAACCAGCAGGAAAAGAGGGCGGATTCGGCAACTAATTTACCGAATCCGCCCTCGATTAAAATCCTTATCAGCGTGTCAAACGCTAAGGCTCAAAGACTAGCCATTCTTGGGGCGTCCCCGCAGACCCAAGTACAAGGAAATCAGAGCCACCGCGATTACAATCGCAACAATGAAGCTAATTACCGAATGACCATCACCAATTAGTTTAACGAGCAGCCAATCAGACAGCCCCGCAGAAACCATACCGATAATAATGGTGATTAGCATCCCCATGTTTTGCTCGCCCTTCATAAATAGCCGAGCTAAAGCGCCAATAATACCGCCAGCAATAATTGCACCAATCCAACCCATAGTCTTCTCCTGTATTAATCGTGATTTCTCTTCGTAAATCGTTGGTTGTACCTTTCCGGTTTAACACTTCCCTGCAGGAAATGTCCAAGGTTATCGCTAGTAATGAAAAAACTATCAGCTGCACTCCTTATGCCACGAATGCTGTAAAACCAGCCTTCACCTGCTAATTAAGTTGCGTGAAGGTGGCTATGAATCCAAATCCACGAATAGGGCGCGGTGATCAGAAATCGGCATTTTAATATTTTCGACCGATACCACCTGACAGTGAGGGGGTGCTAGAACGTGATCTATTTGAAAACTGGGTTGGTTCGCAGGATAAGTCAAAGCATCAGCGATAGTTAAATAGGGAAACATATCACGTACCGCATCATTACGTAAATTGAAATCCCCAGCTAGCACTGGGGTAGCGCTACCAGCTAAAGCACATAAACCCTGCCAAGAGCGACCTAGCTGATTTGCCGCAGTAACAGACCCTAACTCCAGGTGCGTGCAACCCAGCAGGAAGCTACCCTGCTTAGTTAAAACCTCTGCCCCTAATAGGTTGCGGGTTTGTCCCCCATAAAAACTCCAGTTGCGCATATCCCAGCCGTTAATAGTGATGCGAGGCGGAGCTGCTCCCAGTTTTGCACTCACCCAGCGGCGCACCGGATGCGGGGTGAGAATCCCCAGCCCGTATCCACCAACCAAAGGACGGTCAGCGCGAAAAGGGTTAAATAGATTTGTCTTTACAGATTTGGGAAGCGCAACCGGCAAGCGCACCCCTAAAACTACCTGACCGGCAAAAAACCCTAAAAAACGATAATGCCAGCTAGTCCCAGTTTCCTGACTTAAAGCATGGGCAAGGGCGCGAGTTTGGTTAGTAAAACCAGTGTGTAGCTGATAAAAATCAACTTCTTGCAGGCAAATAGCGTCAGCTTGGTAAGAAGCAAACTGCTTAGCCAAATCGCGCCAACAATCCTGGCTCGGCTCTACGCCCTTAGCAGGAGTGCCATGTTGCAGATTAGCGCTGATAATCCGCATTATCGTCCGCCTTGAAGTCTAGGCAGATAGAGTTAATGCAATAGCGCTGCCCCCCAGGCATATCGGGAGCGTCCTCGAATACGTGCCCCAGGTGGCTTTCACAGTTAGCGCACCGCACCTCGGTTCTAATCATCCCATGCGAAGAATCCTGGTGATAGGTGACTGCTGCGTCCTCGGGTCGGAAAAATGCGGGCCAACCACAATGAGAATCAAACTTGGTGGTGGAGCTAAAGAGCTGTGCCCCACAGGCTCGGCAACGATAAATTCCTTCCCGATTTTCATGGAGATACTCTCCGGTTCCGGGGCGCTCAGTACCTGCTTCGCGCAAAACGTGATACTCGTTTGCGTCTAGACGCTGACGCCAATCGGCCTCGCTCGCGGTGTGAGGATCAAAGTTACTCATTTGGAATCTTAACCTTTCTGTGGATTGTTTTCGCCAGCCAACTTACGTGCCAGGCGGTGTACTTCTTCATCGGAACGTTCACGGCTCAGGTAACGAACCTCTTGCGGTTGAATTCGGCGGGAAACTAGCGCCCAGGGGACTTCTTTCACTAACCATTGAATTAATTGTTCTCGCAGGTAACAGCGAAGTATCCAAAGGTTAGAGCTGTCGGCAGCGGAAACAGAAATCCGGACTGTCTGGCAATCGGGGCTCATATCAGAGACTTCGACGCTAGCGCTGCGACCATCCCAAAGTTCGGTGCCGGAAAGCAATAAATCAACTTGAGCGCGAATCGAATCGATAGGCGCGGAATAATCCAATTGCAGTTCCACTATCCCTAACTGCTGACTATGTTTGCGTGTCCAATTCTCAAATTTCTGTTGGGTGAAATGCGTAGAGGGAACAATCATTCGCCGCTCATCATAGAGGCTCAACACCACGTAGGTAAGCGTAATTTCCTCTACTGTCCCCAGTTCTTTAGTGCCGTCTAACCCCGGAACCTGAACTTTGTCCCCTACCCGCAGAGCATCCGATAGGGCGAGCTGTAAACCAGCAAACACGTTAGCCAAAGTAGATTGAGCAGCCAAGGTAGCCACAATCGAGGCGACACCGGCAGAAGCCAACATAGAGCTCATTGCCACCTGAGCCGAGGGGAAAGTCAAAATAGCGCTAGCAATTCCCACCACCACTACAACTGCTTGTAAAACCCGGCGAATAACTTGCGCCTGAGTAAGCATCTTAGAGCGGTTGCGAGAAGGCTTATCTTGGTTAGCTTTGACCGCCACGTCCTCTATCAGATAGCAGATGCGCGTAGTGAGGAACGTTAATACCAAAATAACCGCTATCAGCAGTCCATGGCTAAACCGCCCAATGCCAGTCGAACTCTCGATATTTAGACCCGAGGTAGTGTATTTCCAGCCCAAATAGGCACCGAGGATAATCATCGTCAGGTAAAAGGCGCGGGTGGCGCGGTCGAGAATCAGTTTAGTGAGTGGCTCGCGCCTGGCGAGTAGTTTCAAAATTGCGGTAGTGATTAGCGCCAAGATAATCCCGGCGACTACCCCTATCCCCATACCGGCCAGACTGGTTAGCCAGTCGAATACTTGCTCGACAGTTTCGTCAGACGGGGAAGCCTCCCAAGGGTGCAGCTGCATACCTCTAGATTACGGTTTGCGGCTAAAAAATGCAGTTCTTGAAGAGTAAAATAGAGGGTAGATCGCAGTTGTGAGAGGCTTCATAGGAAATCGCTTTGCCTTTGCTTGCCTTTGCCCGGTAAAGTTATTCAAGTCTGAGCCGAGGTCTTTGGACCAGGCCGCGAGGCCCCCATCGTCTAGAGGCCTAGGACACCGCCCTTTCACGGCGGCGGCACGGGTTCGAATCCCGTTGGGGGTACGATCTGCCGGAAGGTGGAAACATAAAAGAATATGGCCCAGTGGCGCAGTTGGTTAGCGCGCCGCCCTGTCACGGCGGAGGTCGCGGGTTCAAGTCCCGTCTGGGTCGCAGGTCTTATCGACCCTAGGCTCTGTAGCTCAGTTGGGAGAGCGTTCGACTGAAAATCGAAAGGTCACCGGATCGATGCCGGTCGGAGCCACCACGTCTTAGCTAGCTTTATTTTCGGAAGCAAAATGATCCCATCCGCTCTGATAGCTGCTTTTCCCATCCACTAATAGGAACGCTCCACCATGTTGGCTACCAATGTCGCCGTTGTTCGCACAAAAGCTAGTATCGTCGATATCTACGGATTCAAATCCGTTGGTACTGCCTAGAGACTTTCCAGTTCCGGGCAAGGCTACCACCTCGCCAATAGGGGTAAAACCGGGAACTGAAAAACCGGGAGGAGCACTGCACAGCAACCCGTGATCTTCGCCGCCTCCCAGTACCCAATCCCAACTATCCCTATTAAGAACCTGAGCCAGTCCCGCCAGTCGCTGCGCATATTTAGTTAACTTAGCGGTCTGCAAATTGATAACCACCCCGGAAGCAGCAGCGATTTTAGCGCCGTCACGGCTGAGACCATCGGAAATGTCCATAAGGGCGTGCGCTCCGCTAGCAGCTAACTGGGCAGCTAGACAGGCGGGAATTACCGGAACCTGGTAGCGGGAAATAACTTCTTGCGCGAGTTGGACTAACTCCTCAGGGAGGGCGGATTTAACCGAATCCGGGTTTCCAAAGCGTTCCAGCAAGGCTAATCCGGCGGCAGAATAGCCTAGGTTGCCCGCGAAATAAACCAGGTCGCCCGCTTTAGCTCCGGAGCGTAAAAGCGGGGCGCGTCCTTGCAAATCTCCAATAACCGTAACCGCTACTTGTAGACAAGGTCCGGAAGATAAATCCCCTCCAACTAGGGCGTATCCATAGCTTTCCAACCCGCAAGCCAAACCGGTCGCCAGGGAGTGTATATCTGCTTTACCCATATCTTTGGGAATCGTAACTGCGGCCACTGCGCTGTGGGCAGATGCCCCCATAGCCGCAATGTCGGCAGCGTTTTGGGCGGCAGCGCGCCTGCCGATTTGTTCCAGGCTCATCCAATCACGGCGAAAATGCACTCCCTCTACCAATACATCGGTAGAAACTACACTGTTGCCATCGGGGTGTTTCAGTACCGCGCAATCGTCTCCGGAACCTACTAGCACCCGAGAATGAATGCGCAACGTTTGGGTAAAATCAGCAATCAGCTTATCTTCGGTAGTAACCGGAGGATATGCGCTGCATCTGGCTTTCAGGTCGGTAATACACATACCTGACAGCTTACTTTTTCCGCTTTTTGTTCAAGAGCCTAGATAGGCTGCCGCCACCCCGTAACCAATCATTGAGCGCAGATATCCCTACTGCCAAAAGATAAAGCCCAATCAGCGCCGACATTTGCACAATCATCGGCCAGGCGGTAGGTAGGGGATTGGCGATTGCCGAAAAAACAGCGGCCAGTACCACTGCCCACCGCCAACCTTTCAACATACTTTTAGCTTTCATTACTCCCGCAAAGTTCAGCGCCACCAAGATTTCGGGAGCCAGGCAAGAAAGCCCGAACGCTAAAACCATTCGCATAAAGAAGGTGATATAGGAATCCGCCCGCAGCAACATTACCGCACCCTCTGGGGTGAAAGAATTAAGAATTGCTACCGCCTTGGGGATAATCCAAATACCGGATAAAGCGCCCCCACTGAAAAGAAAAAGACCAGTTAAACCGAAAGCTACGATATAGATTTTTTCTTTTCGCTTCAGCCCCGGAGAGATAAACGCTCCTATTTGAAAAATCCACCAAGGCGCAGAAATCAATACTCCCAGCCACAGGGAAACCTGAATCCGCAAATCAAATGCGGCACCGATAGTCTGGAAGTTTAGTTGCGGTGCCTGTTCGCTGACGGCGCGCAATGGCTCTTGCATCCAGTTCAAGGTGGGGGTAACTAAAAACCAGCCTCCGATTGAGGCTACAAAGATACCTAATAGCGCTAGAAGTAAGCGTTTGCGCAGTTCCAGAAGATGTTCGCTTACCCGCATACGGGCTTGCGGATTGGTCTTTTTTTGTCCCGGCATAGGGGGCGAGGGGGGCTATTTGGTTTCCGGCGGATTAGCTGTTTCTGTTTGCCCATTCGGGGTTTGAGAGGACGAGGGGTAAGTAGAACCTTCACCAGGAGAGCTAGCGGGGGGTGCGGCGGGGATTTGCGGGTTCTGAGGTTCTGCCGCTACCTGCTTATTACTGCTATCTTCGCTGAGGTCTGAAAGTTCCGACTTGAGAACCTTTGCTGATTTGCCGATGTTGCGGGCTATATCAGGCAGCTTGGAAGCTCCAAAAATGATAATCAACACGAGTAACAGAATCAGAATATGTACGGGTCGCACGGCGTTATCCGTCCCTTCATTACTAGGTCATTTCAACAAAGAATCTCCCCTAATTGTAGCGGGGTGGTAGCCCAAATAGCTTGTTGAATTGAAAATAGTTAAAAGTTTCGACTTCTGCCTGATATTCCCATACTTAGGAAGCTGGGGGATTAACTCCCCTATAAAACCTGCAAAATACCTGCCATGTGTAGGTCGAAACCAAATCGGAAGTATCTAAAAGCTGCTAATCGGCTTCGTCCGAGGTGTTCGTCCTCTAAACGGGGTAATCTGAGGGCGGGAGGCAAAACGTGAGCGAGTTCATTACTGATGAAAAAGCAGGCGCCCTGGCCATTGCCGATTTGATGGAGGGCAAGAAAACAATTGTGGTTGCGGGGGCAGGGATGTCCACAGATGCGGGGATTCCGGATTATCGCGGCACTGGCTCGTCGGGTATGCCTACCGTAGATATGGATCAGTTTTTAAGTGAGCTTTATTGGCGCAAATGGGTGTGGCGGCGCAACCAGGAAACTTGGAAAACGGTGGCAAGGCTGCAACCCACTCCGGGGCATCGGGCTTTAGCCCGCCTAGAGGACGCGGGGCTGGTTAATTGCATCGCCACCCAAAATGTAGATGGCTTAGACCGCAAAGCAGGTTGTAAGAATGTGCAGCTGCTGCATGGCAGTTTTGAGGAAGTGCAATGTCTAGGCTGCAAAGCAGTGTTTTCGCGTGAGTATATCGACCACCACCTGCGCAAACTTAATCCGGATGTAAAGGATGACCCTGACCCCAAAAATGTGGCAGTGCTAGCGGCGGCCGATGAGCAGGCGGCGCGTACCTGCCAGTTTAACCTGCTTTCCTGTCCGCGCTGTGGCGGGATTATTAAACCCGGAATCGTCTTTTTCGGAGAATCTCTACCCGGCCAGGCGATAGAGCGTTCTTTCACGGCGGCACGGGAAGCCGATGTGGTGCTGGCGGTGGGAACTTCCTTGGCAGTTTTAACTGGGCTGTGGGTGTTGCGGGAAGCCTGGGGGACTGGAGCGAAAGTGGCGGTGATTAATCGCGGAGCTACTGCCGCTGATTCTCTTGCTGACGTGCGGGTATCTGGAGGTTCCTCGCAAGTCTTAGAGCTGATAGCTTCCCAGCTATTGGATTAGCTTCCGGGGTTACCTGGGGTTTTCCGGCGTTGAGGGCGCGGGGCAGGTTGCGGTTGCCTTGGCAGCCTATAAATGCCTAGAGTCGGTTTCACGCGCTCCCTCCTGCGCATATGTGAAACCGACTCTAGGTTGTAGTTTAGGGGGTTATCTTGACACACGTTCCCCTAAAATAGCCGGAGCGACCGGCTCTCTTCAGTATACCTGAAAAATAAAAGAAACCTAATCTTTTATAATGTGGCACGAACCATAGTTTGTTTCCATGTGGCAGTTTTAGCTAGCTATTTGGCTACGCTGCTTTAAGAGCTCTAAGTTAATAACAGGCTAGAATAACTGTCGATACAACTTTACTTTCAGGAAGTCGCAATGGAAATCCTTTCTCCTTTTCATTACCTGCCGATAGGTGATTCCCCGGCGGATGTCTCGACGCTACTTTCGGCGCTAGCCAAACTTATAGGAAGCAAAGAAAGCTCCTCCGCCCGGGTAAGACAGATTCTTTTCCCATTCCCTCAAAACACTGCATTTCCTGCTGAACTTCAAGAATATGAGACTCGGCGTAAAGCGCTGCCGGAATCAGCGGTATTAGCTTTACCAGCGCCCGCCACCAGCTCGGTTATCTGCTACTCGCAACTTGTTATTAAAACTATGGCTGATGCGGTTAATGCGGCGGTAGGTAGACCAGGTAGATGGATATTAGCCACCCCGGCAACTGAAATTGACGGGATTATGACTCTCGCGCGCGCTATCGCGGTTGGTATCCCGCCAATTATTGCAGCCAAAACCCGACCTGCCAGCGCCAAAGAGATACTTCGTGCGGTAGAAAGAGCGAAAGACCGTTCTAGTCGGGATGAAGCACCCATCTATATGCAGATTACAAAAACCCAGTTGGGGGAGCTATTGGAAATCCCTCTGGCTGAGCGTGCTGACCTTCAGGCAGTATCTTCTCTGATGGTTACCGGTTTAACCAGCCACGACCTCCTGGCACGGGCGGCTAAAGAAGCCGGTATTGAGATTGTTAAAGCCTACGGAATTCCTGAATCATGCGGGATATGCGTCCTGGACGGACAGCCAGTCGCGGGAGTTCATGTCGCAACTATCGGGGATAGGATTTGGCTTTCCGGGATATGCATGATGCTCGGCTACCTGGGTACACCGGGCGAGGTTGATTTTGTTTCCCGAGGACGCAAACGTTGGCTTCGCTCTAAAGATGCCGGTCATATGCGCGGGCCTCGTCTGGAAGTTGATGGGCGGTTACGGGATGTAATCTCTAGTGCGGGCATACGTATCCAAGCTTCCCTAGTAGAGCGAGTTATTCGCGATTTGCCGCAAGTCGAACAAGTGGTGGTAGTTGGGGTTCCCGATTCCAAATGGGGTTCCTTGGTGACCGCCGTAATCGAACCGGCAGCTGATGTTGCTCGCCAGCTCCTAAATCCCCAGCATAATCTGGAAGTTAAATCCGAAAACTCCCCTCTGTTCTCTCAGCAACCAAAAGTCAAGGTTGATTCCGAGAAGGTGCGAAAATTAGCGGGTCTACCCGCTGAAGGGGAAGAAGATTCCTCTGCGCAGCTAACCCCCCTAGAGGCAGCAATGGCTGCCATGGCAGCCAAAATCAGGGGAGCTGATGTCGATGTGGTTGCCGCCGCCGAGACCGGACAGTTACCAGCGGGAATCTACGAGGTAGCCCGGGGTACAGCTAACCCTACGGAACAGGGAGAAATATATTTCCCCACCGCCAATATTGGGCAAGCAGCCTCAGTGGGATTACCTGAGGACTTGGACGGCGATATGGAGGAAATGGAGATTGCGGCGGCAAAAATACCGGCAGATACGCAACGCGGTGACCGAGGCGATTACCCTCATAAATCAACTATTCCGACCGAGGACGAATCAGAACCTTCTACAGATTTAGCTATGCTGGTACGTTCGCTGGTTACCGGGCAGCTCGACCGGGCACACGCTCCGCGCGCCCTCGTTCTGGTAGACAAAATCCCGCTTGACCTGAAAGGAAACCCAGATCGCGGTGCCTGTCGGGACTTGGCGGCGCGCCGGGTAGCAGCCGGGGAAGCCTGGATTAGATAGCCCCAAAAGGGGACAGCCACCTGTGCAAAGGACGCGCACTAACGTTGGGTGCGTGAATATACGAGACTTAAATCGGAATTTAAAGAAAGGAATCTAGTAATCCATGGCTACTGGTTCGCAATGGATTGAAGCTGCCCGTCCTAAAACTCTGCCCGCGTCCTTAGCGCCGGTAGTAATGGGAATAGGGGCGGCTATTGGTTTGCAGCAAGCCTCGATAGGTAAATCTCTGCTCGCCCTACTGGTCGCGTTATCTTTCCAGGTGGGAGTGAACTTCTCCAATGATTATTCCGATGGGATTCGCGGAACTGACTCGAGCGGGAAACGGGTTGGCCCTACCCGCCTTACCGGGCAGGGCTTAGCTACCCCCAAAGCGGTACTAGCCGCCGCTATCAGCTGCTATTTTTTGGCGGCAATATCTGGTTTGGGGCTGTGTATTTGGTCAGGAAGCTACCTGTTGATTCTGCTCGGAGCCTTGGCGGTGCTAGCAGCCTGGTTCTATACCGGTGGCAAACATCCTTACGGCTATCTGCCTGGGATTTCGGAACTCATGGTATTCGTTTTCTTTGGTTTATTAGCGACCGAGGGCACTATTTGGGTGCAAACCGACTCTCTTCCTTGGCGTACCTGGACGGCGGCCAGCGGGATTGGGTTGCTTTCTTGCGCATTGCTATTAGTAAACAATCTTCGCGATATTGCTGGCGACCGCCAAAGCGGAAAAAATACGCTAGCGGTGAAGTTGGGAGATAAGTCCTCAAGATACCTGTTCGCTATCTACCTTTATGGGGCACTGATTTTGGGAGTAGTCTCATTTAATCTTCGCTGGATTGCAATAGTGTTCGGGGTGGTAATGGCGATTTTGATGAGTCTGGCAATGGCAACAGTCTTGCGCGGGGCTAGCGGAAAAGAACTAATAAAAACCCTGAAACAAGTGGGGCAAATCACCTTAATCTATGGGGTGGCGATTGGTTTAGGCTGGGCCTATCTGGGGCTATAGGTGGCTAAAAGCTCGGTTGTTGCTAGGCTTGAGAACATGGTTGCGGTAGTTATTACCCTGGTACAAATTCTGCTAGCCGTGTATGCGCTGGTGGACTGCTTACGCACAGCTAAAACAGATTTACCTGGGAGGCTGCCACGGGCATTCTGGTTGCTAATAATTATTCTGTTACCGTTACTAGGCCCCTTAGCTTGGATTGTCATTTCCTGGGCTAGCAAAGCCGAAACCTCTGATGGAAGAGTCGAAATCCCTAAAAATCCGCTAGAAATCTTCCGGGGTGGCGCCGAGCGTTCCGAATCGCGCGAACCGGAGATACCGCAAGCTCCTGATGATAACCCCGATTTCCTGTTCTCGATTGAGGCAAAAATGCGGCGGGAACGTCTGGCACGCGAGGCGGAAGAAGAAGCAAAAAAACGTGCCACGAAAAACCAACCCCCTGCTGCTAACGACCAAAAATCCACCGGTAGCATTGAAGATAGCATTGCGAGTGAGGATATAGCTCCCACGCCGGAAGGTGAGGAGGGCGAGACCGGTCCGGGCAGCAACCCCCCGGAAGAAGCGTCCTCCCCGGAATAAAGCTCTACCGCTTCAACTTGGCTACATTCCTAGAGGGTAGCCCGATAAAGATAAATCCAGCTAGGCAGGGTCTAGTTACCTTGATTTAAAGCGGCAGCCGAAGTGCCAGGCACCATATCGCTGGCGCGAGCGAGCAAAGGCGCTGCCGGTTCACAATAATCCAAAGAAATCAAGGTATTACCAAGGAACGTCAGAGAAGTCAGAGAAGCGAGGGAGCATTGACGCCGGTTAGGCAAATGTGCAAGCGGGCGACCCTCCACAAAAAGGCGAAAAGCCCAGATAGGAAGCTGGTGAGATACCAGCAAGATTTCCCGGATCTGCGAACCATCATCCGAGTGTCCCAAGCGGGAAGAATCCTTAATCGGTGAATGTAAAGCTGAACGCACCGCCTCCCTAACCCTACTGGCTTGAACCGCATAAGGCTCACACCAAGACGGACGCAGCACATTACGGTAACGAGGCCAGTTCCGCGGATGAAACAGGGCGGCGCGGTTGCCATTGACCACTTCGCCCTCAAACATATTCATAGATTCGAGCAGACGCTTGTCGGTGCTAATCGGCAAATCAAACAGCTGGGAAGCCGGAGTAGCTGACTCTACTGCTCGCTCTAGAGGAGAAGAAATAATCGCCTCTAAATAAGCCCCTTTTTCCAATAGATATTCCGCGCTCATCTGCGCCATTTGCTTGCCCAAGTCGGTTAGATGGTAACCGGGTAAACGTCCATAAAGAACCCCGTCAGGATTATCCACTTCCCCGTGGCGCATTAAATGAATCGTGGTCAGCTTCTGCATAGACACCACTCTAACAAACCAATCTTGCATAAGACTGGGTGCGAGGAGCGGCGCCAAATAGGTAGGGTAGAGACGTGAAAGCGAAACCGAGAGTAGCAGCCTTCTTTGATGTAGACGAAACCGTAATTCGGGGAGCCAGCTCTTGGATACTCACTCGCGAATTGTTCCGCCACCGATTCTTTGGGGTATCTGACCTGTTCTTCGCAGCACGTCACGCTTTCATGTACGTTGTGCTAGGGGAAGATCAAAATCGTATTGAACAGGTAAAAAATCGAGCTTTGCGAGTAATGGCAGGACATTCACGCCAAGAGATAATGGCAATCTCTGAGCAGGTATGCGATTTATTAGAGAAAAAACTGTTCCCTCAGGCGCAAGGGTTAATCAAACGCCATTTGGCTGCCGGTCACGATATTTGGTTGATTTCAGCCGCACCCGCAGAGCTACCGCAAATGTTGGCCGAGCGCCTGGGGCTAACCGGAGGTATCGGTACCCAGATTGCGGTTAAGGACGGTGTTTACCAACCACAGCTCGCATCTGAGCTAATGCATTCTCAAGGTAAACGAGAAACAGTAATAGCATTGGCTAAAGAACGTGGATACGACCTTACCCAATGTTTTGCCTATTCAGATTCCGATAATGATATGCCCCTGCTGACTTTAGTGGGTAAACCTTCGGCGATTAATCCTGATATTTGGTTGCGGGTGCGGGCATTTCAACGTGGCTGGCCGGTAATAGATTTTAGGCGTCGCTCGCGAATCAGCAAGATTCTCCAAAAGGTTAAGGCTAGGCGGCGGGGACTGGAACTTAAAGGATTAGATCAATAGCTGGAAACTGAGACTATTTCTGACTAACCTGGCAGATGTCCTATTTGGAAGGAATCATTTTGACTAACAACGATTCAAAGTTAGCGGCTGGTTTAGATAAGCAACCGGAGGAGGTCTCCGGAATGTTCGATCAGGTTGCCGCCCGTTATGACTTGACAAACGATTTTATGACTTTTGGGCAACACCGGATTTGGCGACGCTGCCTATCTAAAGTTGTAGCTGCGCGCCCAGGGCAGAAAGTTTTAGATATTGCGGCGGGTACCGGCACGTCCTCACTCAGTTTTTATCGCGCGGGAGCCGAGGTAACTTGTTGCGATTTTTCTCCCGGGATGGTGGCGGAGGGCAAAAAGCGACATCCGGAGCTCAACTTTATAGTTGGCGATGCCCATGATTTGCCCTTTTCTGACGAACAATTTGATACCGTTACCTGCTCTTTTGGGTTTAGGAATATGAATAATCCCGCGCTTGCTTTACAAGAGCTGGCGCGGGTTACGAAACCGGGTGGAAAGCTCGCTATTATGGAGTTTTCTACCCCTCCGTCACCGTTTATTGCCAAAGCTTATGAGCTTTATATGCGAAACGTGCTGCCGGTAGCGGGTCGTCTAATTTCTTCAGATTCGGATGCCTACACCTACCTGTTTGACTCAATTTTGGATTGGCCAAATCAAGAAACCTTGGGAAAACTGATTCAGGAAAACGGCTGGGGTGAAGTCTCGTATCGCAATCTAACTTTAGGTGCGGTGGCGATTCATCGAGCCTATAAATAGGGCGGACAGCGGTTTTACGCAAACGTGTAGAACCGTCAAGATAATCACCGCGATTAGGCACGCAGTTAGAATTAGGTAAGGAAGAACTTGCTTAATCGATTCGGGATTCTAATGAACAAAATAGTGAGATTTTCATTCTGCCAGCATAAATTGCTCTGACTTCAACCAGATAAGAAAGCAAGTTAGCCTAGTATGGGCGCGCGCAGCGTGCCTAAAACCTGGTTAAACTTGTTTAAGTCCATCTAGTCAAGAGGACGCCTACACTGCGGGAGGGGGCAAACCGGCATGGCAACTAAGATTGCAAAAGATCAGTGTCAAGTGCTGGTCGTAGGGGCTGGTCCTGCCGGGGCGGCAACTGCCTATCACCTCGCTAAAGCCGGTATAGACGTCCTCGTCCTAGAAAAATCTGCGTTCCCGCGGGACAAAATCTGCGGTGACGGTCTAACTCCGGGAGCGGTAAAAGAAATCCTAGCAATGGGGATTAACCCGGTTGAAGAGGGATGGCAGGTCAATCGGGGGCTCAGTGTAATTGGTGGGGGACATCGAATTACCCTACCGTGGCCTGAAAAATCTTCGCTTCCCTCCTACGGGCTCACTTGCAAGCGAACCGAGCTTGACCAGCGACTTATTCAGCAAGCGGTCGCTTGCGGTGCGCGACTAATTGAAAACACCGCCGTACAAGACCTACTTACAGACGCTGACGGTTACGCCTGCGGGGTAAGCGCAATCGTGCGCGAGCCACAAACTCGGCAAAAAAAGAATCGTGAATTCCGTGCTCGCTACGTGGTTGATTGCACGGGAGCAAATGCTCGTTTAGCCTCCCGGCAAGGACGAACCCCCCTCAAGAATCGCCCCCTGGCGGTGGCGGCGCGAGCGTATTTCTATTCCCCCCGCGGTAACGAAGAAATGATGGAGTCCCACTTGGAACTGTGGGACGGTAAGCCCGGTCATTCAAACCTGTTGCCCGGTTACGGATGGCTATTCCCGATGGGCGACGGGATTGTAAACGTGGGGCTAGGCTCGGTATCTTCGGGTGCACAATCAACCAAATTGCCCTATAAACAGATATTTAATCGCTGGGTAGCTAACTTGCCGAAACAGTGGGGGCTCAGCGAAGAAAACATGATTGGTTCGCTGCGTTCAGCGCCCTTGCCGATGGCATTTAATCGTAAACCGGCTTACGAAAATGGGCTACTTTTGGTTGGGGATGCTGCCGGAATGGTGTCGCCATTCAACGGAGAGGGCATCGCTCCGGCAATGTTTGCCGGGCGGCGCGCAGCCGATGCTTTAATCCAGGCACTAGGTCGTACCTCGCGCGCTCAAGCCGAACTTGCCCTCCAGGAATATCCTCGCGACCTGCAAGATCAATATGGGGGCTACTACAGTCTAGGTCGCGTATTCGTGCGACTAATCGAAAACCCGAAAATTATGCACGCCTGCACCAAATATGGTTTGGACAAACCGGCGTTGATGCGTTTTGTCCATAAAATGCTTTCTGATGGTTATGAACGCCGTGGCGGAGTAGCCTCCGACCGGGTGCTACAAATTCTGACTAAGGTGGTAAAACCATCATGAGGATCATTTTTGAGATAGAAGATTTGAGCCGGAAAAGAACCGGAAACTACGGCAGTTGCCAGTTCAGAGATGACTGGGCAGACAAGAAGGATGTGGAGACCAAATGAGTCCATCGGCATCACTGTTAATAATGGGAGCGGTAGCGATTGTGCTGGCCGTGGGCGGTTTGGTACTGTCCGCGCTCCTAGGACCGGCACGTAAAAACCAGGTAAAGCTGGGTACTTACGAATGCGGAATTGACTCTAATGCTCACGAGGACGCGCGAGGGCGTTTCCCGATTAAGTATTACTTAATCGCAATGACGTTTATCGTCTTCGATGTGGAAATGGTGTTCCTGTATCCATTTGCCGTATCGATAAGTCACTTTGGTCAAGTGATGGCCATTCCGGTACTAATCGACATTTTGTTGTTCATCGTTTTGGTGCTGGTGCCCTACATTTATGAGTGGCGCCGGGGCGGACTGGACTATTAAGAGAGAGGTAAAGCATGTCTTTTGATAATGAGATACCGGCAGGAGTCGCGCTTACCAGCCTAGATAAATTCATGGGTCTAAGCCGTAAAGCCAGCCTATGGCCGGTAACTATGGGTCTAGCCTGCTGCGCTATCGAGATGATGGCCACTGGAACCCCTCGTTTCGATATTTCCCGTTTCGGGATGGAGGTATTCCGTGCCTCGCCCCGCCATGCTGATTTGATGATTGTCTCGGGTAGGGTTTCCTGGAAGATGGCACCGATTATTCGGAACTGCTACGATGCCATGCCCGAGCCCAAGTGGGTTATCTCTATGGGGGCCTGCGCGTCCTCAGGAGGGGTTTTCAATAACTATGCGGTGGTACAAGGCTGCGACCACGTAGTTCCTGTAGATGTTTACCTGCCCGGATGCCCTCCCCGCCCAGAAGCCCTGATTCATGCAATTATGGTGCTGTGGGATCAGATTCATTACCGCACCCCCATCACCCAAAAAGAACGCTTGGAGATTGCCCGTAAAGCAGAACAAGCAGCTTTGGCAGCGACTCCTACTTCCCAGATGAAAGGACTGTTGGCGTGAGTACAGACGACAAGACAGTAGTCCTGCATTCCGATGTAGAGGACGGGCCGGTAGCAGTTGAGGTTAGCGCCCCGCGTGGCTTTGCTGCTGGCTCTAATATGGGTATCCGTCACGGTCTGTTCGGGGTGCATGATGATGGTGACACTACCGGTTTTGGAGACATCGAATTACAGCGGCAAATGCCCGCTGAAAGTCCCCGCCCCTATGGGTCATGGTTCGATGAGGTCGTAGAGATTTTAGAAGAGCTTATCGAACAGTCTGAGCTAGAAATAGCACAGGTAATCGAGCGGGTGGTAGTCGATAATGATGAACTGACTATTTTTGTCTCCCGCGAGCACTTGCCGCAGGTTGCCAGTTGGCTCCGCGACGATCAAGACCTACGTTTTGAGCTGTGCCTTGGGGTGAACGGGGTGCACTATCCGCACGATAAAGGGCGAGAACTGCACGCCGTCTATATGCTTTATTCGGCAACCCACAACCGCCAACTACGGTTGGAAGTTACCTGTCCGGAATCTGACCCTCGGATTCCCTCGGTGGTAGCCACCTATCCCGGAAATGACTGGTGGGAACGGGAAACCTGGGATTTGATGGGGATTATCTTTACCGGTCATCCCGGTCTTAGTAGAACTGCTCTACCCGATGACTGGGTAGGTCATCCTCAGCGGAAGGATTATCCGCTAGGCGGTATTCCGGTGCAATTTAAGGGCGCTACGGTTCCGCCCGCCGATTCGCGGAGGTCATACAGTTAAATGAAATACGTATCTGATAGCGAAAACAGCCCGCTGCTAAGAGCTGCCGGATCCGCCCTCGATAATCTAATTACCAAGGACACTCCGCAATACGATTTGCAAGGTGGCGACTGGGAAGAGATGGCTTCCGAAGTCGAAAAGCTCGCCAACGAACGCATCGTCATGAACCTAGGACCCGTTCACCCCTCTACCCATGGGGTGCTGCGCCTAATTGTAGAGCTAGACGGGGAATATGTTCGTGACGTGCGGGTGGGAACCGGTTATTTGCATACCGGTATCGAAAAGAACATGGAATACCGTACCTGGACACAGGGCGTGACCTACTGTACCCGCATGGATTATGTGGCTCCGTTCTTCCAAGAAGCCGCCTACTGCCTGGCAGTCGAAAAAGTTTTGAAGAAAACCGCCGAGGTTCCAGAGCGGGCAAATCTAATTCGTATCCTGATGATGGAGCTTAACCGGATAGCTTCCCATATTGTTGCTATCGCTTCTGGTGGTAACGAGCTCGGCGCCACCACCATGATGACTATCGGGTTCAGAGGACGCGAAGAAATCCTGCGGATTTTTGAGCAAGTAACCGGTCTGCGTATGAATCACGCCTATATTCGTCCCGGTGGAGTTGCTCAGGACTTACCTCCCGGGTGCACTGAATATATTCGCGACCTATTACCAAAGACTCGGCGCGATATTAACGAACTACAGGATTTGACCTTACAAAACCCCATCTTCAAGGCACGTTTTTGTGATGTAGCGGTTTTGCCTTTATCGGCACATATGGCAATGTCTATGACCGGACCATCAGTAAGGGCTGCCGGGTATCCCCTGGATATGCGGAAGATGCAACCCTACTGTGGATATGAAAACTTTGATTTCGATGTTCCGGTAGCCGACCAGTCCGATGCCTACAACCGGACCGTGGTGCGCTTCGACGAGTGCTATGAGTCTTTGAAGATTATCTACCAGGTACTAGATCGCCTTGATGAAACCGAGGGCGAACCGGTAATGATTTCCGATCCACAAATTAAGTGGTCGGCTCAGCTAAGCGTAGGTATTGACGGTCAAGGTAACTCTCCTGAACATATCAAGGAGATTATGGGAAGCTCTATGGAGTCATTAATTCAGCACTTTAAGCTGGTAACCGAAGGCTTTAGAGCGCCAGTCGGTCAGGCAACCCAATTAGTAGAACACGCGAAAGGCGTGATGGGGGTACACGTGGTCTCTGACGGTGGCACTCGTCCTTATCGGGCACATTTCCGTGACCCCAGTTTCGCTAACCTGCAATCCTTATCCCTAATGGCTCAAGGTGGCACGATTTCTGATTTGATTGTGGCGCTAGCCAGTGTGGATCCCGTACTGGGAGGTGTAGATCGCTAATGAGTTATTACAACCCTGAAGTTGAGCAAAAGTTCCGCGCCGAAGCTGCGGAAATCATTGCCCGCTACCCCAAGGGGCATGAGCGTAGCGCGATGATTCCGCTGCTACATCTGGTGCAAAGCATAGACGGGTATGTAACCGCCAACGGTATCGGATTAATCGCCGATATTTTGAACTGCCAGCGGGCAGAAGTTAGCGCGGTTGCGACTTTCTACACCCAATTCAAACGCCATCCCAACGGTGAATACACCGTAGGGGTTTGCACTAACGCTCTGTGTGCCGTCCTCGGAGGAGACACCATTATGCAGACCCTAGAAAAAGAGCTAGAGGTCGGAAATGATGAAACCACCCCGGACGGTAAAATCACTTTAGAAGCTCTAGAATGTAATGCTGCCTGCGACTACGCTCCGGTAGTTATGGTTAATTGGGAGTTCTTCGATAATCAGACTCCCCAATCCGCCGTGCAATTGGTACGTGACATCAAAGCGGGTAAACCGGTTCGTCCTACGCGCGGATCCGAGACGGCTCCTACCTTTAAAGAAGCCAGTCGCATTTTGGCTGGATTCCCCAATGCCCAGACCGCAAGTCAAGGGGTTGCAGCCGGTCCCGCCAGTTTGTGGGGACTCAAAGTTGCGGAAGAAAACGGAATGGAAGCTCCCGATCCGGGACAGTTTGAAAAATCAGATGCAACCCAGATTCATGAAACCGAGTCAGGTAAGGCTGCAAATGCCGCCGGAACAGATGCGGTGGGCAGGAAACACTCCTCTGCTGAGCACAAGGAGACGGGCAAGTGAGCGAAAAGTTAAAGTCTGAAATCCGCCGGGTTCCGCTGACCCCCATCGTTACCAAACAGTACCGCGAGCCTGAAAGCTGGACGCTAGCGGCTTATAGGAAAACTGGTGGCTACCGCGGGTTAGAAAAAGCTAAACACCTGGAACCGGCGGAAATTGTGGAAGCAGTTAAGCAAGCCGGAGTTAGAGGGCGCGGCGGTGCCGGTTTCGGTACTGGTCTAAAGTGGTCGTTCTTACCTCCCGATGATGGGGGTCCGCGTTACCTGACCGTGAACTGCGACGAATCTGAGCCAGGCACTTGTAAAGATATCCCCATGGTTTTGGCGAACCCCCATGCAGTAATCGAGGGGGTCGCCATCACCTGTTTTGCCATTGGCTGTAAGCACGCTTTCATTTATATCCGCGGCGAAGTGGTTCACGCCTATAACCGCCTTTTAGTGGCAATTAAAGAGGCTGAAGATGCGGGGCTGTTGGGAGATTTGAAACTTATCGCCCATGCCGGTGCTGGTGCTTATATTTGCGGCGAAGAAACCGCGCTTTTGGATTCCCTAGAGGGCAAGCGGGGTCACCCGCGGCTAAAACCGCCATTTCCCGCGGTTAAAGGGCTCTATGCCCGTCCTACCGTTATCAATAATGCGGAAACCATGGCTCAGGTAGCTACCGTTTTTCAAAATTCGGTTGATTGGTATGCCTCAATGGGTAAAGATAAATCCCTGGGTTACGGTATGTTTAACCTGTCGGGACATATTAAACACCCCGGTCTTTATGAGGCTCCTTTCGGCATAACCATGCGCGAGCTGCTGGAATACTCTGGCGGGATTCGCGAGGGGCACACCTTAAAGTTCTATACCCCCGGTGGCTCCTCAACTCCGCTTTTTACCGAAGCTGACCTCGATGTTCCCTTGACCTACGAGGACGTAGCTGCCGCCGGATCTATGCTGGCAACCCGCGCCCTGCAAGTGTTTGATGAAACTACTTCCGTAGTCAGGGTAATTAGCCGTTGGACAGACTTCTATCAGCATGAATCTTGCGGTAAATGCACCCCGTGCCGCGAGGGTACCTATTGGATGAAGCAGATAATGCACCGCCTCGAGGCTGGTAAAGGACAAGAGGGGGACGTGGATTTACTCTACGATATCGCCGGTAATATCGCGGGACGTAGCTTCTGCGCCCTGGGAGATGCCGCGGCCACCCCGGTTCGGAGCGGCATCGAGAAATTCCGTAAAGAATTCGAAGCTGGCTATACCACTCCCTGGTGGGAGGCATTTCCGCCCGCCGCCTCGGAGGTTTTTAACGAAGGAGGCCTCCTGTGAGTGAACAAGTCAAAATTAATATTGACGGTCAGGATATCGAGGTCGCCAAGGGGACACTCTTAATTCGAGCAGCCGAAAAACTGGGAATCCATATTCCCCGTTTTTGCGACCACCCACTGCTAGACCCTGCCGGAGCTTGCCGGCAATGCCTAGTAGAGGTAGCAATGCCGGGGCGTGACGGGGTGGTTCGTCCTATGCCCAAGCCCCAACCGGCGTGCACCATGACCGCGATGGCGGGCATGGAAATCAAAACTGCTGCCACTTCGGAGGTAGCGGAGAAAGCCCAGCATGGGATTACCGAGTTCCTGTTGATTAACCATCCCCTAGATTGTCCGATTTGCGATAAAGGCGGGGAATGTCCGCTACAGAATCAAGCGATGTCGCACGGTACTTTGCGCAGCCGGTTTATAGATGAAAAGCGGCTGTGGCCCAAACCGGTGGAACTAACCGGTCAGATTCTAATCGACCGGGAACGCTGCGTGCTCTGTCAGCGTTGCGTACGCTTCGCTAACCAGATTGCGGGCGACTCTTTCATCGCCTTGCAAGGGCGCGGGGGCGGTTCCTCTCCGCGTGACGACCACGATTTCATGGGGGAAAATGTTGGCGCCTTTGACCAGGAAACCCTGGGAATCTCCGATTCTGACGGTTCAAAACCGCAGCTGCGCCTCGACCCGGAAACACAGGCGTTGTCGGATTCGCATGGAAAACCGGCTCCGCTTTCCTCTCTAGCTGCTCGGGGGGCAGGGGCAGATGAGCAAGATCAGTCAGGTAGACTTTTCAGTTCCTATTTCTCAGGCAACATTATTCAGATTTGCCCGGTAGGGGCATTAACCTCGAAACGTTACCGTTTCCGGGCACGTCCTTTTGATTTGATTTCTACGCCAGGAGTAACCGAACAGGACGCTTCCGGTTCTGCACTGCGTACCGACATTCGTCGTGGGGTGATTACCCGCAGGATGGCGCAAAAGGATTTGCAGGTAAACGAGGAATGGATTACCGATAAAGATCGTTTCGGATACCAGTGGCAGTTCCAACCGTCTCGGATTAAAACTCCACTGGTACGTGAAGATGGCAAGTTAGTTCCAACTTCCTGGTTTGATGCTTTTGAACGTGCAGCCCAGGGATTATCCGCAGCTGGCAAGGGCAAAGTTGGTTTCTTACCGGGAGGACGGCTAACTTTCGAGGACGCCTACGCCTGGTCAAAGTTTGCCCGGGTAGTGTGCGGGACTAACGATATAGATCAGCGTACCCGCACAGCTGGCAGAGAAGAAGAATCTTTCTTGGGTGCCTATTTTGCGGGCGCTGGAATGCCGGTTACCTATGATGACCTGGAAAAAGCTGGTCAAGTGCTCCTGGTTGGTTTTGAGCCCGAGGACGAATGCGGTGCGGTATTCCTCCGGCTGCGTAAAGGGGTCAGGAACGGCAGCGTAAAAGTGGCTACTGTAGCACCTTTTGCTTCGCCCTCTTCGGTAAAAACCGCAGCTACAGTACTATTTGCAGCTCCCGGAACCGAACCGGAAGTTGTTGCTAACGTAAAAGCCGATGCCGAGGGTGATTTTGGTGCGGTATTTGCGGGTCTTAAGGATGAGGGCGCGGTGATTGTTGTCGGTGAACGTGCCGGCATAGTGCCTGGTCTGCTCAGTGCGGTTAATCACCTAGCTGCTCGGAGCGGAGCGCGTCTGGCATGGATTCCGCGCCGCAGCGGAGAACGCGGCGGGGTTGAAGCAGGTCTATTACCTGGTTTACTTCCTTTTGGACGTGACGGACATGACAGTTCAGCTCGCAATGATTTGGCTACGGTCTGGGGCGGGCAGCTACCAGCAGAGCCGGGACGCGACACCCAACAAATCCTGCGAGCCGCTGCTAGTGGAGAATTGTCCGCGCTGGTACTGGGGGGATTGGATTTACGTGACCTGCCAGACCAGGATTTAGTGGGCAAAGCTCTAAAGAAATGCCCCTTCGTGGTTTCTTTGGAAATCAATTTCACACCCGCAGCTGAAGCAGCAGATGTAGTGTTCCCGGTAGCTCCGGTTTCGGAAAAACCTGGCACTTTCATTAACTGGGAAGGACGGCTGCGACCTTTCGGGCAAGCCCTGGTTTCTCAAGATATGCCCGATTGGCAAGTGCTAAACAAGCTGGCGCAGGTAATGGGAATCGAACTGGGAATAGACTCTCTGAAGTCAATCTACGCCGAAGCTAACGATTTGCTTGATTGGAATGGTTCGCGGGTATCATTCGAGCCCAGCGCACCCGCTGACTTACTTGCTCCCCAAGCTAGTGAAGTGGTTGTTACCTGCCATAAGCCCCTAATTGACGAGGGTCTTTTGCAGACAGGGGCAGCAGATATGCAAGCAGCTGGGCGTGCTTCATTTGCGCGTATTAGCCCGCAAACAGCGAAAGAGTTTGGTATCAGTGCCGGTGGGGCTGTAAATCTGAAAACAGACCAGGGGAGCATCCAGCTTCCGGTGGTGCTAACCGATATGCCACAGCGCGTGGTGTGGGTACCAGAATGTTCTGCTCACTGTCACGTACATGAGTCTTTGGGCGTTAGCAGTGGCGCCCTCGTCGAATTGGAGCCCGTTGCGGAGGTACAGCAGTGAATACAGCAATTCTGCTAAGCGCAAATAGTACTGGTGCCGCTGATTTCAGTAATGACACCTGGTGGATAACGCTAATCAAAGCGGTATTTATCGTGTTCTGGTTGATTATCAGCGTAATTATGGCGCTATGGGTGGAAAGGCGTGGTCTAGGTCGTATTCAGACCAGACCAGGACCTAATGTTCACGGTCCGCTCGGTCTTTTCCAGGCATTGGCCGATGCCATTAAGCTTTTGACCAAAGAAGATATCTTCAAACGACAGGTTGATAAAGTTCTTTATCTAATGGCTCCAATCGTTACCGCTGCCTGTGCGTTCTGTGTCTACGCGGTGATTCCCTTCGGTCCGAGTCTGCATATCGGTAACTTCTCAACACCTTTGCAGCTAACCGACTCTGATGTAGCTGTGCTTTATATGTTAGCTGTCGCGGGTCTGGGAATTTACGGGATTATTCTTGCAGGTTGGGCCTCTAACGGACATTTGCCTTTATATGGTGCAACCCGGTCTGCTGCACAGGTAATCAGCTACGAGCTAGCGATGGGAATGTCTTTAGTATCCGTGTTCGTGGTATCCGGTTCGATGAAAACTTCGGAGATTGTGGCTGCTCAGTCGCCTATGTGGTGGTGTATTGCCCTGTTCCCCGCTTTCGTAATCTACATAATCTCGATGATGGGAGAGGTAAACCGTCTACCTTTCGACCTGCCCGAATGTGAAGGCGAAATCGTAGCGGGGCATATGACCGAGTATTCCTCAATGAAGTTCGCCTGGTTCTACCTGGCGGAATACATCAATATGTTTAACGTATCGGGGATTTGCGTGACGCTGTTCCTGGGTGGTTGGCGTTTCCCCGGTGGGGAAGCAATCTTGGGGGGCGCACTCAACAGCGGACTATGGCCTTTCCTATGGTTTGGAATCAAAGTATGGGCAGTCATGTGGTTCATGATTTGGGTGCGTGGTACCTTGCTGCGGGTTCGCTATGACCAGTTGATGATGCTGGGATGGAAGATTTTGCTGCCAGTATCAATTGCCTGGATGGTAGTGGTGGTAGTTATGCGAGTAGTCAGCCTCTACGGTATCGGCACTATTTCGCAAAGAATGATTGCCATCGCAGCAATCTTTATATTCGCCCTCGTTCTTATCTGGATAACAGGGATTAAGGCAGATAACAAAGCCCGAGAACAACAAGAGCTTAAAGAGTATGCCGCCAGTGCGCCCTTTGATGCTTTCGCTGGGGGCTATCCGGTGCCGCCAATGCCGGGGCAAACGTTACCTCCCAGTCCCCGTGCTTTAACAAATGTGGGCGCAGATGAAGATTACCTGGTTGCTAAAGGGGGAGAATCTGATGAGTAAACGTAATCCCACCAGGGACGATATGATTTTTGAGCCCGATCCTAAAGGTCCGGTTGGTGAATTCTTTGCACCGGTTGCCGGATTTGGGGTTACCTTCCGTTCGTTTTTCCGTCCCACGGTCACCGAGCAGTATCCCTACGAAGCTCCGCATATCCAACCCCGTTTCCATGGGCGTCACCAGCTGAATCGTTATCCCGATGGATTAGAAAAATGTATTGGCTGTGAACTGTGCGCCTGGGCCTGTCCTGCGGATGCCATCTATGTAGAGGCCGCTGCCAATACTCCCGAGGCGCAATATTCGCCCGGGGAACGCTATGGCAAGGTCTATCAAATTAACTATTTGCGCTGCATTTTCTGTGGGTTATGCATGGAGGCTTGTCCCACCAGGGCACTAACCATGAGTAATGAATTCGAGATGGCTGATTACCATCGCGAAAACATGATTTACGAAAAAGGCCAGATTCTCGCTCCCCTTGAGGAGGGAATGCTCGCAGCTCCTCATCCCATGGTGGAAGGAACCACCGATGGCGACTATTACCGAGGGAAGGTGACCGGCGTGACCCAGGCGCAACGTGACTGGGTTCGCGAGCACCGTCCAGAAGATCCGACTCTTATACAGTCGGGGGTTAAGGAGGTTCAGCAATGACATTGCTAGCCCAAGCCGCAGCTACAGATTTTAGTACGGGACAAACCGTATTCTTTTGGGTTGCAGCGGTAATCATGGTGGCGCTGGCGCTCGGCGTGCTGTTTTGCCGAACCGCAGTTCACTCTGCGGTCTGTATGGTGGGGGTAATGCTCTGTCTGGCAATGATGTACGCCTCGCAGGGAGCCTACTTTATTGGGGTGGTGCAGGTAGTGGTCTATACAGGTGCGGTCATGACCCTAATCCTGTTCATCATTATGATGGTGGGGGTTGCCGCCTCTGATAACTACCTGCGTACTCGCCGTTTCTTGCGCTGGAGCGCAATTGGAGCTGGTGGTCTGGGGGCGCTAATCGTAGCGGTAATGCTCCTTAAGGCATACTTGCCAAAATACGGCGAAGTACCGCAGATGGCTACTGCCTCCGTCCAGGGCGCTACCGATTCCAACCCGGTTAAAATCGCTATGAGCCTGTTTACCGAACATATTTACACTATGGAAATAATCGGCTGTCTGCTGATAATTGCGGTGGTAGCGGCTGTTTCGCTCACCCACGGGGATAGGCTTCACAAGATGCTTAAGCAACCGGAAACCGCACAGGCACGAATGGATGACTACGATAAACTCGGTATTCATCCCGGTCAAGAACCTGCACCCGGTGTTTACCAGACCAGTAACGCTACTGATGTTCCCGCTATTTCCGGCGAGGACGAGCGTGCCATTATCAGCTCGGTATCCCCGGCTCTGAGGGCGCGTAATACCAACCGTTCCCTAGGGGAAGCAGCGCCGCACGTAGTTGAGAAGATTCGAGCTGACCTCGGTGGGAATCCGGGCGAAGGAGTGCACTCCATTGCTGCCTCGCAAGCAGTCACGAAATCCGGAGCCTGGGGTATGTCCGGACAGGAAGCCCCGAGCGGATTGAATGCTCCCCAGACGCGGGTGTTCACGGTCAGAATTGAGGGTAACAATCCTGGTAATCCTGCGGTTGAACCCGACTCAGATACCACCCAAGGGGAGGTCAGCGAATAATGTCTTTGACTTCATATCTCGTATTGGCAGCTATTTTGTTCTTTATTGGTGCGGTAATCGTCCTGGTACGCCATTCGGCGGTAATCGCGCTGATGGGGGTAGAGCTGATGCTGAATTCCTGCAATTTGATGCTGGTTACTTTCTCAAATATGCATCAAAACATCGAGGGGCAAGTAATGGCTTTCTTTGTCATGGTGGTAGCGGCAGCAGAAGTGGTTGTTGGCTTGGCTATTATCGTCTCTATTTTTAGGACGCGCCGTTCGACCTCGGTCGATGAAGTGCGCTTGATGGGACGCTAGGGGGTAAAAGGAATAATGAATTCGTTATTGCTAGCCACAACCGAAGAAATAGGCAAGGTAACAGCTACCGGGTTTGCGTCCTACGCCTGGCTGATGGTCGCGATTCCGTTGGTAGTTTCGGGGCTATTGCTGGTATGTGGACGTGCAACCGATAAATGGGGTCACTGGTTGGCAGTTGCCGCTTCTTGGTCTTCGTTCTTGATTGGTTTTGTTATCTTCTGTCAGATGATTGGCAGTGCCCCAGCTGAGCGCTCAATTCTGGCTCCTGTTTTTACCTGGTTCAAGGCAGGCAGTGGCAAAGACCAGATTGAGCTTGCCTGGAATCTTTTACTTGACCCACTTTCGATGACTTTCGTATTGCTGGTGACGTTTGTAGGTTCTCTAATCCATGTCTATTCCGTTGCTTATATGGAACACGACCCAAATCGGCGTCGTTTCTTCGCCTACCTGAACTTCTTCGTGGCATCGATGCTGACGCTGGTGCTTTCAGATTCCTATGTGGCTTTGTTCTTTGGTTGGGAAGGCGTCGGTCTCGCCTCTTACCTGCTAATTGGTTTCTGGAATCAAGAAATAGCCAATGCGGTAGCCGCCAAGAAGGCTTTTGTAATGAACCGTATCGGTGACCTGGGATTGCTGCTCGCCATGATGTCTATGTACGCCAACTTCTCCTCCCTGAGGTTCGTGGACGTTCTGGGAGCTGGTCCCTCGGATAATCTGACCGCTGGCTGGGCTACCGCAATCGGTTTATTCTTGCTGCTGGCCGCGTGTGGTAAATCTGCACAGTTCCCGCTGCAAGCCTGGCTGGGAGACGCTATGGCCGGTCCCACTCCGGTTTCGGCTTTGATTCACGCTGCCACTATGGTTACCGCGGGTGTCTATCTGATTGTGCGTTCGGGTGACATTTTTATGGCTTCACCTACTGCGCAGTTATGTGTGGCAATCGTGGGGGCAATTACCTTACTGTTCGGAGCAATCGTGGGCTGCGCCAAAGACGATATGAAGAAGGTACTAGCCGCCTCCACCATGTCTCAGATTGGTTACATGATGCTCGGTGCAGGACTTGGGCCTATTGGCTGGACCTTGGCGATCTTCCACCTGTTTGTACACGGTTTCTTTAAAGCTCAATTGTTCCTAGGAGCCGGTTCGGTAATGCACGCCATGAACGAACAGGTTGATATGCGCCGCTTCGGAGCCCTGCGAGGGGTAATGAAGATTTCCTGGATTTGTTTCGGGATTGCCTGGTTAGCCATCCTGGGGATACCTCCATTCTCGGGTTTCTTCTCCAAAGAACCCATTATTGCCGCTGCTTTTAACGAAATAGCATTCGGGACTACTGGAGCCTGGATTTTCGGGCTAGTAGCGATGATTGGCGCCGGAATCACCTCGTTCTATATGTCACGGCTTTTCTTTATGATTTTCCATGGAGAAAAACGGTGGACGAGCGAACTTGACGGTGGCAGTGAGGTTCACCCGCATGAGCCATCTTGGCTAATGAACGGGCCGATTTTGGTATTGTCGGTATTCTCGCTGGGTATTGGGATGGTGCTGGGATTCACCGATAAATTCAACGATTGGTTAGAACCGGTTACTGGTACTCAGGCGGCGATGATGGCATCCCATCACCCGATTATCTCGCACAATCTGATTTCAATAGTCACTTTGCTGCTGGTACTTTGTGGTCTGGCATTAGCATTCATAATGTATGTTCGCCGTGAAGTTCCGAAAGTAGCACCAGCTTCTAACGTTTTGGTAGAAGCTGCTCGCGTTGATCTATACCAAGACACTATTAACGAGTCAGTGGCGATGTTACCCGCCCAACTCGTGACCACCGGTGTAGGCGCGGCTGACCGCGGCGTGATTGATGGACTGGTACGCGCGATTGCCTGGTGTGCACAAGCCTTTGGGCGTGCGGTTAGTCACGTACAAAACGGGTATATCCGTGCTTACGCAAGCTACATTCTGGGCGGCGTACTATTAGCCCTGATTCTAGTGGTCGCAAGTCAATTGGTTTAGGGGCAGGAGGAAAACATAAATGGGAATCACAATCCTGAACTCAACTTTCCCGGTACTAACGCTTTTGGTAGCGTTACCGGCGCTAGCGGCATTAACGCTGTGGCTGATTAAACCTACCCGGGTTGCATCTCGCCAGATTGGATTATCAGTAGCTGCCTTGGTTTTGTTAGGTACTATCTACCTGGCTGTGAATTTTGACTACGGTAAAGCCTCCGTCTACCAGTTTGCGGAAACCCACAGTTGGATTCGCGCCCTCGGGGTTTCGTGGGCTCTGGGGGTAAACGGTCTTGGACTAGCGATGCTGGTACTGTCGGCGCTGCTCACTTTGATTGTGCTGATTGCTTCCGCACGCGATTTAGAGGACGGAAAAGGTCGCTACGATGATGCAGGATACGTGGGTTTAACTTTAGCCACCTTGGCATTTATGATGCTGATTTTCGCAGCACGTGACGTGTTCGTGTTCTACCTGGCCTTCGAAGCCATGCTAGTGCCCATGTACTTCCTGATTGGACGCTACGGTAATGGCGCAAAACGTAAAGCAGCCGCTATGAAGTTCCTGCTTTATTCCCTAGCAGGTGGACTGGTCATGCTTATCGGAATCGTGGGAGTCTATGTTTACTCTCCGCTGGCTGCTGCCTCTAATGAGCAGCACGCTAGCCTGTACCTCATAGAGAATCTGGCCGGAAAGCTGCAAGCTAGTCCCGGCGTGGAAATGGCGCTAATGATTACTTTCTTTATCGCCTTTGCGGTAAAAGCACCGATGGTACCGGTACACACTTGGCTTGCCGACACCGCCCAGAACGCCCGTCCGGGAACCTCTGCCTTGTTGGTAGGAATCTTGGACAAGATTGGTACCTTCGGCATGATTACTTTGTGCTTAACTATCTTCCCAAATGCGTCTCGACAGGCTGCTTTAGCTTTCGTTATCTTGGCGGTCATTTCCGTAATCTGGGGTTCGCTGGCTGCTTTGGCGCAAAAAGATTTGATGCGTCTGATTTCTTTCACCTCAGTGGCGCACTTCGGACTAATGGTTATGGCTATTTATGTAGGCAATACGGTGGCGCTGGCAGGAGCTATGGTCTATATGGTGGCACACGGTCTATCAATCGCCGGTATGTTCCTTATCGGTGGGTTCCTCACCGAACGCGGGCAGAGCCAAGAAATCGCAGCCTATGGCGGTATGCAGCGGGTTACCCCGTTGATTGCCGGTACTTTCCTAATCTCTGGTTTGGCGGCAATCGCACTGCCTGGTTTGTCCGGTTTTGTTCCGGAACTGATGGTACTAATCGGTACTTTCAAGGTTTATCCTTGGGCATCGGTTCTTTGCTTGGTGGGTGTGGTTGCAGGTGCCGTTTACGTCCTTTTGCCCTATCAAAAGATTTTCACCGGTAAAGCCCCTACGCATCGCAAATCGATAAGCGACATGAATCAGCGGGAACGCTGGGGAGTTGCAGCACCACTAATAGTGCTGATGTTAATCATCGGTCTGCATCCGCAGCCGCTGGTTAATCCCATGTCACAAATAGCCAATCAGGTGGTTATTACCCAGGAGGCGTCCTCGCAAGTAGAAGGGAGCGGACAGTGAGTTTAACCAATGCTGCCGTGATTGAAAGTATTAGCGATCTCGGTTTTAACTGGGCATTAATGGCTCCGGTACTAGTCGTGCTTTCCGGGGCAGTTATCGGGATTCTTTTAGAGGCATTCGTACCGGCTAAACAGCGATGGGGGGTGCAATGCGGCTGGTCAATCGCGGTAGTTGCGGTTGCGCTCTTGGCGTTTGCCCCTTCATTCGGAGCTTTCAATCTGCAAAGTGGTGTGCGTCTGGTGCGCGGGGAACTGATTGTAGATGGATTCTCGATGTTCTCGCAGTTGTTGATGCTGATAGTGGGGCTGTTGGCGCTCCTGCCTATGATTGATCGCACCGGCAGCCGGGTGTCTGCTTTCGCGGGGCAACCGTCCGATATTCCGGGATCTTTCCAAGAGGAACAGACTGAAAGGCGCGGTTATCAACGCAGCGAAGTCTTGCCCCTGAGCCTGTTTTCTCTTGGTGGCATGATGCTATTTCCCATGGCAAATTCGATATTGACTCTGTTCGTAGCCTTAGAAATTATTTCGTTGCCGCTATATGCCATGACTGCTATGGCTCGTTACCGCCGTCTGCTCAGTCAAGAGGCTGCCCTGAAGTATTTTGTTCTAGGAGCTTTTGCCTCTGGATTTATGCTGATGGGAATGTCTTTGCTCTATGGATACTCCGGTTCTTTACTACTTGACCAGTTGGCGCTAGCGATTCCCTATCAGGTTGCTTCACCTGCCCTGCTGCTGACCGGCGCGGCTTTGATGATGGTAGGTTTGCTCTTCAAAATCGGGGCGGCTCCCTTCCATGCTTGGACGCCAGATGTTTATCAAGGCGCACCCACCCCGGTTACCGGTTTCATGGCTGCCGGGGTCAAAGCGGCGGCATTCCTAGCGATGCTGCGGTTCTTTTCGACCGTGGTGGTTCAGGTTGAGGGCAGCTTTAAACCGTTCCTATGGACAGTCGCTATTTTGACCATGATGGTAGGGACATTCTTCGGTTTGGTGCAAGACAATATCAAGCGGATGTTGGCTTACTCCTCGATTGCCCATGCTGGTTTCATTTTGATTGCTTTCACCAAGGGGGCGTTAAATGCGAATGGCGCTGTCTTGTTCTATCTGCTTTCCTACGGGATTGCCACTATCGGAGCATTTGCGATTATTTACCTGGTTCGGGTAACTAATGAGGACGGCGTAGCTACCGCAGAGCAGCATTCGATGAAGGGATGGTCTGGTTTCGGTAAGACTCACCCGGTTTTGGCTGGCTGCATGATGCTGTTCTTACTGTCTTTTGCCGGTATTCCCTTGACTGCCGGTTTCATGGGGAAGTTCCTAGCTTTCAGCGCAGGTATACAAGGAGGCGCAGCCCCGCTGGTTATCTGCGCTGTGATTGCTTCGGCTATTACTGCTTTCTACTATTTCCGTCTAGGTAAAATCATGTTCCTAGATTCGGTGGCAGAGAACACTACTGTTGCTCCACACGCAGAAATCACCTACGTGGCGATTGGGATTTGTGCTTTCTTGACTGTGCTCCTGGGGGTTTTGCCCGGCTCGGTTCTAGATATTTTGCATAACACCGCTATTGTTATCCCGTGAGTAACTTTTCTCAGCAGCGTATCGACCAACTTGAAGATCAAATATCTGATGGTCTTAACCAAGTGGAGATTCGTCTAGATTCGGTACTGTCAGATAATCGCGGAGTCCTGGACGACATCGTAGGACACCTGGCTCGAGCTGGTGGCAAGCGGATGCGTCCTGCGCTGGTGCTATTGTGCTCTTGCCTTGGTAAGCAGTCTTTTAGCGAGGACGTGCTGCGCGCTTGCGTGGTGGTTGAGCTTACCCACCTGGCAACTTTGTACCATGATGACGTGATGGACTCTGCTCCTACCAGACGCGGAGTGAACGCTGTGCAGCGCATTTGGGGTAATAACCGCGCAGTCTTGGCGGGGGATTTGGTTTTTGCTCGCGCCTCCCAGGTGGTTGCTAGTCTAGGGCCGGAAGCAGTGTTGCAGCACGCGGTAACTTTCGATCGGTTGTGTCGCGGTCAGCTGAATGAAACTTTTGGTCCTGACGATGACCAAAATCCGGTAGATTTCTATATTCAGGTTTTAGCTGACAAGACAGGTTCTTTAGTTGCCCAGTCTGCTCGTTTTGGGGCGGAGCTTGCTGGGGCATCCAACGAGGTGGTCGAAGCGGTCGTCCAGTTCGGGGAAAAGATTGGGGTTGCTTTCCAGCTGGCCGATGATGTTATCGACCTATCTTCTGACAGCGCAGATTCCGGGAAAACTCCGGGAACGGATTTGCGCGAGGGCGTAGACACTATGCCGATTTTGTTGCTGAGGCAGGATGCGGCGCGCGGGGTTCTCGATGAGGACGGGCAAAAGATTTTAGGGGAGCTCAGCCGAGGCGCTTTGGTTAGCGAGGACGCGGCGTTGGAACGAGTAGTGCAAATGTTGCGGGCACATTCGGTGTTGGAGCGCACGCGGCAATTGGCTTTTTCCTGGTGTGAGGACGCGAAAGCAGCGATTGCTTCTTTGGAGGATAAAGAAGTTAAGGCGGCGCTGGAAGAATTTGCTGATACTTTGGTGGATCGTATTTCCTAGCTGTATGGCTGTTGAAGTGGGTGACCTCTAGACCTGCGTTTGCCACCTGATTTTCTAGCTACTGGAAAATCTACTTGAAAGCTACTGGAAAGTTTCTTTTTCTAGTAGCTCACGATAATCTTCCTGGCTACCTGCGCAAATAGGCTACTGGAAAATCTACTAGAAAACTACTGGAAAATTTTCCAGTAAAATCTATTTGACAGGTTTATACTCTAGGTATGCCACCGAACAATATAGACGCTATTCTTGCTTCCAATATCAAGGAACGCACTAGACAGCTGTGTTTGCGGGACGAAGATCAGTGGTTTGAACGTAAAGCGATAGAAGTTTCCCCAAAAATGTTGGCTCGCACTCTCATTGCATTTGCCAATGCTGAGGGCGGTACGGCAATAGTGGGAGTTAAAGACCGGAATATTCAGGATTTAAATCGGTTCACAAAAAAGATTAACGAGCTGCGCCTGACTCCCAGTGCTCAGTTCTGCAGTCCGCCGATTGATTGTGAAGTAAAGGAAATAGCAACTACTAGCCAGGATGGTGCTTCTAGATTTGTTTTAGCTTTTTTAGTAACTCCTAGTGACCAGGTGCATCGCGGCACTGACGATAGTTGCTACCTCCGCCGTGGCGACCGTTCGTTGCGTCTGAGCTTGGATGAAATTCGCCGTCTACAGTATGACCGGGGAGCTAGGCAATTTGAAGCGGAAACTGTCCGCGACCTCACCTTCGCTGATTTACCTCAGAAAAATATCGTCCCTTTCCTAGAAGCTACTGGTGCTAGCCGCGGAAAAAAGCACCTGCTTCGTTCGCGTTCGCTTTGCGACAAAGACGGACGCATCAATAATGCAGCATATTTACTGTTCGCTGATTCTCCGCTTGCACTCCTACCGGGAGCCTATGTCCGGGTGTGTCGTTTTCAAGGAAATGAACGCTTGACTGGAGAAAGCCAAAATATAATTTTTGACAGGCGGACTGAACTGCCTATACCTCAGGCGATTGACCAGGCGGTGCAGTGGATTGAGGAGGTAATACCCCGACGTCGCGCCTTGGGGCAAGACGGTAAATTTGCTGACATACCGGTGATTCCTCAAGGAGCCTGGTTAGAAGGCTTAGTTAATGCGGTAATACATCGTGCCTATGACCTGATGGGGGATGGAATCAGGGTTGAGATATTTGATAATCGGATTGAAATTAGCAACCCGGGTCGCTTTCGAGATAGAAGGCTTGTCGCTAAAGCGCCCCTAGAAATAGCCAGATACGCAATAAATCCTAGGATTGCCCGCACCTGTTGTGACCTGGGGTATGCCCAGGAGCTGGGGGAGGGGATTAAGCGTATTTTTTCACAGATGAATGAGTCCGGATTATCTAATCCGGAATACCGGCAAGAACCTATGCACGTAGTCTTAACTTTGCGTTATCAGCCGCGACTTCCTGGGGAGAGGACGGGACTATCGCGCAGTGCAACAGCAGTATTATCGGCTTTGCAAGCCCTTGGAGGCTCCGGAGGAACCGGTGATATCGCGCAGTTTGCGTTGCTTACCAGACCAACAACGCGAGCAGCTTTAAAAGATTTGAAAGACCTGGGATTAGTCTCTTGGCAAGGTAAAAGTGTGCGCGACCCGCGGGCAACTTGGCGTTTGAAATAGACGAGGAAGCGCGGATTACCTAAATCTAAAAATGCGAACTTCCCTTGCCCGGGGCATCGTTCTAGCTACTGGAAAATCTACTTGAAAGCTACTGGAAAGTTTCTTTTTCTAGTAGCTCACGATAATCGTTCTGGCTACCTGCGCAAATAGTCTACTGGAAAATCTACTAGAAAACTACTGGAAAATTTTCTAGTAAAACTAAAAATCAAGTTGCAGTGAAACTTTTGACCGGGATTAGGGGTAAACCGCCCTGGAAACCTAAAACAAGAGAGCACTAGAGGCGGTCAATAAATTCGGTGGCAACGTCCTCGGGTACGCCCTCTTCGCGCATCACGTCCCGAATCGCGTCCCAGCGCTGGAGACGTCCGGAGTCCCGCATCTGACGTAATTTATCGCGGTCAGCTTGCGAGGAAGCGAGCAGGTTATCAACACTGCCAATCGCTCGTTCAAAATGGACTTTCCGCGCCCTCTCGCGGGAGTTTAAAGTGCGAACGCTGCGAGTCGCCAGGAAAATCAAAGCCCCGCCACAAAGAATAAAACCAATGGATAGTAAAACGCTCATACCTAAATCTTTTCATACCCGCCTGAAATCGGGCTGAAAGAGCGCTAAAAACGCTCTAAGCGTACTAAAGATTAAGGGTGTGCCCAGCCGTTAGGGATACAACCTAGGTTATCTCCACCATCTGAACTTTGCTGTTGCATAACGGGAGCCAAACCTCCGGGTTTCGGGCAAAACAGGTGACCGTTACCCAGCCAGTGACCGGTCTCGTGGGATACTTCGTAAATGCGGTAGTCAGTCAAGGTTTTACCCTTGTTAAACCACATTTTTGCTCCTCCAATCCAACGATGAGCATTAAGCACCACATTACTGCCGTTTCGGCAATTTGAAACCCCGTTGGTGGTAAGAGGGGCGCACAGTCTATCCGTGAGAGAGGGGCTAGCAATAACAATCCGAAAATTTGCCTGACCATCGGTGCGGGTAAAAGAAACACTCCCATCTTTTCCGCCCCACCCGCGCGGATCATTCAAAATCGCGTGAATGCTTTTCGCAGCCGTTTCACCAGTAATGGGCAGCCCATTTTCGACCTCTACCCGATAAAAGTAGACTTTGCCAGTGCCACGACCAGGCCATGTGCCAGGCACTACCGAAGTTTTACCCGAACCTGACTGGGGGACATCTTTTGAGGTTTCCCCACCAGCCAGCTCGCCACTAACTTTCAAAGGAACCTGCGGCTCTTTCTTTTTCTGCTCATTGCTAGGTAAGGGAACCGCGGTCCAACTTAAAGTGGGGGCAGTCGGCTGCGCCTGTGCGGTTTTCGGGGCTCGCGGCATTGCCGAGAGAATCAAAATAAAGGTAATAGCCAGCGCAATCGCTAATGAGGAGGCGCGAATCAACAGATTCCAATCCGAGCGTCGCCGCGCGCGGTGAGCGCGAGACATCGGACGCTGCCTCCTAGGGGGATACACTGACATAACTCCCAGTTTAAAGGATTAGATGCCTCGGATTTATTGCCCCGCTGGTGGAGGCGCGATTGCCTGGGTTATCTATCAGACAAATACCTAAGAAAAAGGAAAACTCCCCGCGCGTCCTCGTAAATAAAAACACAATTTGAGGTTGTCGTTCTAGATGGAGGACCGAAGGACTAGGCGAGCCTATTTAGCTGCTAAGATAAAAACGAAAGAATCGCTTAAAGAGCGCAAATGGAATACAAATGGAGGCCATTAACCTATGGCAAAATATGTCTATATGTTCGCCGAGGGCAACAAAGGTATGAAAGACCTGCTGGGCGGTAAAGGTGCCAACCTGGCAGAAATGACCAATCTGGGTTTGCCCGTTCCCCCCGGTTTTACGATTACTACCGATGCCTGCCGGGCATACCTCAAGCATAACGAGGTTCCCGAAAGCCTAGTTCCGGAAGTAACTCAGGCTCTGCGCGGGGTAGAAGACCAGATAGGACGCACCCTTGGAGACAAAGATGAGCCGCTGCTGGTTTCAGTGCGTTCAGGTGCGAAGTTCTCGATGCCCGGCATGATGGAGACCGTCCTCAATGTGGGACTTAATGACGAGTCGGTGCAAGGGCTGGCGAAGATGTCAGGCTCGGATCGCTTCGCTTGGGACTCTTACCGCCGCCTGGTGCAAATGTTTGGCAAGACGGTGCTAGATATTGACGGCGATTTATTTGCCGATGCGCTCGATTCCATGAAAGAAAAAGTTGGCGCGCGGGCCGATGTAGATTTGACTGCCGAAAACCTGCAAGATTTGACGGCACAGTTCAAGCAGATTGTTAAAGAACAGACCGGGAATGATTTCCCGCAAGATCCTCGTACCCAAATGGATATGGCGATTGAAGCCGTATTTAGGTCTTGGAATACCGAGCGGGCAGCGATTTATCGTCGCCGCGAACGGATTCCGAATTCGCTGGGAACCGCGGTGAATATCTGCACCATGGTCTTTGGGAATATGGGTGATGACTCCGGAACCGGCGTGGCCTTTACCAGGGATCCTTCAACTGGGAAATCAGGTGTTTACGGTGATTTCTTGATGAACGCTCAGGGCGAGGACGTGGTTGCCGGTATCCGTAATACCGAGCCTCTTTCCCACCTCAAGACGGTAAACGAGCCGGTTTACAATGAGCTAATCAAGATTATGCGCAAACTGGAAACCCACTACCAGGATATGTGCGATATCGAGTACACCATCGAGAAAGGCAAGCTGTGGATGTTGCAGACCCGCGTGGGTAAGCGGACAGCAGCAGCTGCTTTCCGGATTGCGGTACAACTTAACGAGGAACGTCTAATCACCAAGGATCAGATGCTAGAGCGCGTCACCGGTGAACAGCTTACCCAGTTGATGTTCCCCCAGTTCGATAATGACGCCGTGCGGGTCAGGCTAACTCGCGGTATGCCGGCTTCTCCGGGGGCTGCTGTTGGTGGAGTTGCTTTTAATAACGAGCAAGCACAGGCTGCAAAGGATGCTGGTAAATCCTGTATTTTGGTGCGGCGGGAAACAAATCCTGATGATTTAGCCGGTATGGTTGCTGCCGAGGGTGTGCTTACGGCGCGTGGCGGTAAGACTTCCCACGCTGCGGTAGTGGCTCGTGGTATGGGCAAGACCTGTGTTTGTGGCGCGGAAGCTCTAGAGATTGATGCCGAAGCCGGGACTTTGACCGTTGATGGCAAGACTTTCCACGAGGGCGACGTGATTGCTATTGACGGCGCGACTGGTGAAGTATTCGAGGGTGCGGTTCCGGTTCAGGACTCCCCAGTAACTACTTATCTAGAAAGCGGTCTAACTGCGGGTCTTGAGGCTTGCGACAACGATGCTGATTTGCAGGATTTGGTGCGTTGCGTAGACCGGATGATGGAACTGGCTGATAAACGTGCTCGCTTGCAGGTGCGCGCGAATGCCGATAATCCGCAGGATGCACAGCTAGCAGTAGATTTTGGAGCTAAAGGAATCGGGCTGTGCCGTACAGAGCATATGTTCTTGGGTGATCGCCGTCCTCTGGTTGAACACGCTATCCTTTCGGAGCCAGGTTCGGCTGATCGGGAAGAGGCTCTGACTCAGTTGGGTAAGCGCCAGCAGCAGGATTTTGTGGAAATGCTGCAAGTCATGGATGGCAAGCCGATGACGGTTCGTTTGATTGATCCTCCGTTGCACGAGTTCTTGCCGGATTTGACTGGCTTAGAGGTTAAAGTTGCCCTGCAAAAAGCTGAAGGCAAGGTAAACCCGGATGACCAGCGGATGCTCACCGCGGTTCGGAAGATGCATGAAGCTAACCCGATGCTAGGTTTGCGTGGGGTACGTTTGGGTATGTGGATGCCGGGTCTGTTTGAAATGCAGATTCATGCGCTAGTGTCTGCTGCCGCAGATTTGAAGAAGCAAGGTCTGGATCCGCGCCCGGAGATTATGGTGCCTTTGGTGGGCTCGATTACAGAGCTAGGAATTATCCGTGACCGCGCTCAGGCGATTATTGACGAGATTTCTCAGTCAGCTGGCGTGCAATTGGATATCCCGATTGGTTGTATGATCGAGCTTCCGCGCGCTGCGATTACCGCCGAGTCTATGGCTAAAGAGGCTGATTTCTTCAGCTTCGGAACCAATGACCTAACTCAGACTACCTGGGGTTTCTCTCGCGATGATTGTGAGGGCGTGTTCTTCCCCAAGTACATTGAAGAGGGCGTCTTTGGGACTTCTCCTTTCGAAACGATTGATACTCATGGTGTGGGTCGTTTGGTTAAGGAAGGTGTCAGTCGCGGTCGCTCTACCAAGCCACAGCTGAAGATGGGCGTTTGTGGTGAGCATGGTGGCGATCCCGAATCGATTCATTTCTTCCACAAGACCGGTTTGGATTACGTGTCTTGCTCGCCGTTCCGGGTGGCGGTTGCCCGCCTGGAGGCTGGCCGCGTGGTGGCTTTAGAGAATATCGAGGGTTCTGGAGAGGACGCTACCGCCTAGTTAGGACGCTATACGCACCTGTCCGGTTCCCTACAAGGGGAGGGAACCGGACAGGTTGATTGGTTGAGTCGGCAATAGCTACTAGTCCTTGGTATTAGCTTGGTGGCTTTCGCTCGCTGGTCTAATTCATAAGCTATTTCGAGAACACCCCTGGGAGTCGGCGGGATTTTCCCGCCGACTCCCTTTATTTGGGGTTAGGGTTGATTAGGCGGTTCGCCTTTGAGTTAATTCGCGCTGTTCTTGAATCAAGGTGCGACGTTCCTCTTGGGTTAAACCACCCCAAACGCCGTAAGGCTCATGAGCTGCTAAAGCGTATTCTCGGCATTGGTTAATTACCGGGCATTTTGCGCAGATAGCTTTCGCAGCCTCGTCGCGCCGACGCCGAGTTCCTCCGCGTTCGCCCTCAGGATGGAAAAAACGTTCAGTATCCAAATCCCTGCAAGCGCCTTGGTACTGCCATTCCCACAGGTCAGCTACCGGTCCGGGAAGCCTAGAGATGTAACCCATCAATACTCCTTAACCTCGTGCCTATATCACTTGTCCTCAGTATGGAGGACGTAGCTTACCGTTGTCTGAAAAAGCCAGGATTATCTGCTGAAATAGTGGTTAATAAATCGTGAATAGGCTATGTGGCTCCAGGTAGATTCTTAAATATGCTGATAGCGAAGGCGTGTGCTGAGGATAAATCTCTTCATTTTTGCCTCGCTTCCACCCTCGCCCTTGTCGATAAATCCGAGCCGCTAAGTGACAAAGCCAGAGATAAAACTATCAAGTGAACAGACGTAAAGAAGTACCTAGCGGTTAGACAAATCACATCTAAGAGTAAAAGCACTGGAAAAAAGACGCTAAAGCGGACAAAAGTAGCGACAGCCTGGCTGTTCGGGCTAATCTTAAAAAGGTGATTACCGAACACCTTGATGCCCTCGAAGGGCTCACCTATGACGATGTTTTACTGCTTCCCGAAACCACTGATGTAGTTCCCTCTGAGGTAGATACCTCCAGCAGGCTAACTAAACGAATCACCCTGCACACGCCAGTAATATCTGCCGCCATGGATACCGTGACGGAAGCCAATATGGCAATCGCAATCGCTAGGCAAGGCGGAATCGGAATCGTGCATCGTAACCTGCCGATTGCCGAGCAAGCTGCACAGGTGCGTCAAGTTAAACGTTCGGAATCAGGGATGATTACCGACCCGGTGACTATCAGCCCCGATGCGACCTTGCTGGAACTGGATAAGGAATGCGGACACTATCGGGTATCCGGATTGCCGGTAGTCGATAAAAATTGTCACCTACAAGGAATCATTACCAACCGTGACCTACGTTTTATACCGGCAGAAAAATGGGGAACGGTTACAGTGCGCGAAGCAATGACCCCGATGCCACTAACTACCGGACGCAAAGGTATGCCTAGAGACGAAGCTCGGGCATTACTGGCTGAAAAAAAGATTGAGAAGCTCCCGCTAGTAGACGATGAAGGTCGCCTGACCGGTCTGATTACGGTAAAAGATTTCGTTAAAACCGAACAATACCCCAACTCCACTAAAGACAAAGAGGGACGTTTAAGGGTGGGAGCCGCCCTCGGATATTGGGGGGACACTTGGGAACGTGCTGAGGCTCTCGCAGAGGCGGAAGTAGACGTACTGGTAGTTGATACCGCCAACGGGGGTGCAAAGCTAGCCCTGGAGATGATTAAGAAACTAAAAGCCTCCCCAGATTTCGCCAATATCGACATTATCGGCGGAAACGTAGCTACTGCCGAGGGCGCACAAGCTCTAATCGATGCGGGCGCCGATGCGGTAAAAGTAGGGGTAGGACCCGGTTCTATTTGTACTACCCGGGTAGTCGCCGGGGTGGGCGTACCTCAAATCACCGCCATCAACCTGGCTGCCCAGGCCTGTTCAAAGGCGGGAGTGCCGCTAATTGCCGATGGTGGTCTGCAATACTCAGGTGATATCGCCAAAGCCATGGTGGCAGGAGCGGACACGGTAATGCTAGGTTCACTGCTAGCTGGCTGCGAAGAATCCCCAGGTGAGCTGGTGTTCGTCAATGGTAAACAGTACAAGCATTACCGGGGTATGGGTTCGCTGGGGGCAATGAGTTCGCGCGGGCGAAAATCCTATTCCAAAGATCGTTACTTCCAGGCGGAAGTAACCAGCGACTCCCAAATCGTTCCCGAGGGAATCGAGGGGCAAGTCCCATTCTCTGGTGCCCTCTCGGCGGTACTCTATCAGCTGATTGGGGGACTGCGACAATCAATGTTCTATACCGGTTCTCCCGATATTGCCACTTTGAAAAAACGTGGTCGTTTCGTGAAAATTACCGGAGCTGGGCTGCGCGAATCCCATCCTCACGATGTACAAATGACGGCGGAAGCCCCCAATTATCATTCCACGGTTAAATAACACGTATTATTTGAAAAGCAGGGACACAAGGCGCGATTAAGCTAAGGAGTAGCGGTGAGCTGGACTGACGGGCCGTTTATGGGGTTCGATACCGAAACCACTGGGGTAAATACCGCAACTGACCGCATAGTAACTGCTGCCTGTGTGGAATGGAGAAATGGTCAAACTAGGGAACGTACCTGGCTAGCTGATCCGGGAATCCCTATCCCCAAGCAAGCTCAAGATGTCCACGGAATCTCCACCGAATATGCTAAAGAAAATGGGCGACCGCTAGATGAAGTAGTAATCGAAGTAGCTAAAGTTTTAGAGACCTGCGCACACGCCCAAGTCCCGGTGGTTATCTACAATGCCTGCTTTGATCTGCCATTACTTAATAATCATCTGGTGCGTTTGGGGCAACCTACCTTGGGGGAACGGGTAGATTTCTTGCCGGTAATTGATCCTTTGGTGCTAGATAGAGCATTGGACAGGTATCGGAAAGGGAAACGAACCCTAGGAGCGCTCGCGGATTTTTATCAGGTGCGCGGGGAAGATAACTTGCATGATGCCCTGGTAGATGTGCGGCAAACTATCGCTGTCTTGAGGGCGATATGCACTGCCTATCCGCAGCTCGGGGAAATGGATTTACGTCAGCTGCAAGAATATCAACGGGGTCAGCATCGCCAATGGGCCGAGCATTTCAACCAGTTTTTGCTCTCTAAAGGACGCAGTGCGGACGTAAATGAGGAGTGGCTGGTATGAATAATCAACCCTTTGGTAATAATCTCTACAACCAGCAAGATGACGGATTGCAAGAATCCAGTGATAGTCGTGGTTCTCTTCCGCGCCGCTTTCCCCCTCGCAGCGTAAACAATCCGCCGCAACCAGCTATTCCTCCCTCTGCAAATAGGGCGCAAATACCGCAGACCCCGGGGAATCCCTCTTTGAATCCGGTTGATATTCCCTCGGTGTATCAGCAATCAGTCAAGCAAGATATTCAAGATTCCGTTACTGATTCCTCACAGACTTTCCCGCGCAACTCCCTTTCCCCAAATAAGTCGCTTTCCCCAAACCCGCCAACCCCCGCTGCCCCGCCAGCTCAGGGTGGTAATCGGGATAACCTACAGGGGATAGATGCAGATATTTATGGGACTCCGACCGCAGTGTATGGGGCGCTACCAGCAAATACTTCAACACCACCTAAAACCGCCACCTTAGCTCAGGAAACTATCAGCATCCCACCCCAGCAAGCAGGAGAGCCACCGGTGCAAGAAGAGACCTCTACCAATACCCGGCGTTCTCCATGGTGGCTGCTGTATGGTCTGGTTGTTTTGGCTCTAATCGGTTTGGTTAGTTGGCAGATTTTTCGTTTGGTTACTGGCGAAGTGCCGTCTGCTATTCCCTTGGGAACTCAAACCAACCCCACCCAAACCGTATTAGCCAAGGAACCAGACCCAATTCCTACCGCTCAAACCGAGCAGGTAAAAAAAGTTTTATCGGCACAACCGGTTACGCCTGCGCAGTTAGATGGGGATAAGCATCGGGTAACTTTCCGTTCCCAGTCTGGCATTGTGGTGTGCACGATTGCGGAGAAACTCCAAGATAACCCGCCACCCCTGATTCCCTTAGCAGCGAACGCTTCCGGGGCGCTGTCCAGTGGCAGCGGGGTGGTTTGCGCTACTGCCAGTAACTTTAATGCGGCTGGCAATGTAGGTAAATGTAAACAGGGGGATTTGCGGCTCTCGGTGTTGGGGGTATGGGATTCTTCGAGTGGTATCGGAGCGTGCGTTAATGGCACTACTCCGCTATATCAAGACGTGAAATCTGGTCAGCGGGATAACAGTGGTAAACGCTTCGATCTGCAGCCACTGGGAACAGGTCAATATACTCAGCTCGGTAAATATGCGTGTACTTTCGGTGGTGCCGACGTGACCTGCGTAAATGTTTCTACCGGTAAAGGCTTTACATTTGCTGACCTTGGAGGATACAAGTTCTTTTAGTAAATAGGGCGCGCCCTCAAGCTGAATATAGAGCCCGCCACAGCTAAGGAAGGGTGTCAGCTAGGTTAGGGAAGATGCTAAGGCATGGGCAATAGCCGAAATCCGGTAGGAAATGTTTAGGACGGATTTAACAGTCCGAAACGTTCAAAGGCGACCGCCACCCCGTCCTCTGCAATCGAAGGAGCAACCCAGTCCGCCATCTCTAATAGCTTGTTCGCCCCGCCCTCTAAGGTGATACCTATACCTGCCTCCTGAAGCATCTCGAAATCGTTTGCGGAATCCCCAATCGCCAGTGCCTGAGAGGGGTCTGCGCCAAAGTGATGGAGGACTTCCCGCATAGCGCTGCCTTTATTGACCCCTTTTACCCCTACTTCCACCATTTCGCCTGCGCGTACCCGAACAGAGCCAGGTATGACCATATAGCGATCGCCAAACAGGCTATGGGCTTCTTCAACGCTAGAGGACGCTTCCGGAGATAGGTAGAACACGCATTTTTCTGCTGAGCTGGGAGTTCCGTTGGTCACATAGGGCATGATTTGTTCGAGGTAAGCAGACCAGTCACCGCTGGCGGCGCGCTCTGATTTGCCGGAGAGACGGAAAAAATCCAGGAATGTTTCGGAGGGGTAAAAGTGGTCTCGACATTGCCAAAGCCAGCTAGCACCAGAGCGGCGAAAATAACCCATCCATTCGCAGATGCCGTCCTGGTAGATAGAATGACTGGATAACACCTGCTCTCCAACTTCTACGTATGCTCCATTGGCGGTTATCAGCCCAGAAAACGGCAGAGAGAATAGAAAAGGGTAAAGCTCCGGATAGGAACGACCGGTGGCGATGAATACTTTGTGTCCGTTCGCAGTGGCGGTGGTGATAGCTTCCTTTACTTTCGAGCTAATTACCTGGTTGTGGTCGATTATGGTTCCATCTAGATCCAAAAAAGCGAACTTGCGCATTGTTGCTCCTTGTAGGGGATGCCTGCCTGGGGAGGGTTAGGCGGTTTCCGGGCTGCTTCCACTCTAGGTGAGAACGCCAGTTAATGCGCGCCTAGCCTACTCAGATAAAACCTTTCCCCGCCCGACCTCAGGATAAAAAGTTTCTAAAAGGAAATTTCCGCCGATTTGGTGGTTTAATTGTGTTAATGATGCCAGTTTAGATAAAATGAAATTGGTGGCTGTAAGCTACCTCCAAGTGCCGGGGGAGTCCCCCGGCTTTTTAACTAGGAGTGCGATGATGCGCGAGCTAAGCATTTTCGTGGATGAAAGCGGAGATCGAAACGCAAATTCGGGGTTAATAGGGTTAATACCCAAACATTTGGTGCCCCGAACAGGATTCGAACCTGCGGCCTTTCGCTCCGGAGGCGAACGCTCTATCCACTGAGCTATCGGGGCTGGACTTCAACGATTCTACACATTTACCCGTAAGTGTGCTAAATCTACGCAGTTATTTTTGATGCTGATTACATTCTTGCGGGCAGACCGCTCTGTTTAGCCAGGCTCAAAATGCGGTGGGTGTAATAATGTGGATATGACTTTTGCTAGCCCATATTCACATGGTTTTGCCCGCCTGGCTGCTATCACCATCCCCAGCTTGCCCGCTGAAGTGGATCGAAATGTGCCAGTCATTGCAGCAGCTGCCCGGAAAGCTGCTCAGCAGGGTGCTTGTGTATGTGTTTTTCCAGAAATGAGTATTTCCGGCTATACCCTCGGTGATTTAGCGGTTTCAACACGCTTGCTAGATGCGGTAGAAAAAGGGGTTGAGCTGCTGGTAAAAGCGACTTCCGACTGCGCAGAGCTTATCGTGGTGGGTGCTCCTTTGCGTCTGGAGGGACGGGTTTATGATTGCGCATTATTCCTTGCCCGCGGCAAAGTGGTTGCTATCACTCCGAAAGTTTTTCTGTGTGAAGAAATGGATGAGCATCGTTGCTTTACTTCCGGGGCGCACCTTGGTGCAGATGCGAGCTGGTATGCCCCCCAGATTCCAGGGGCTAGTGAGGCTCCGGTTGGAAACGGAATTGTTAATGTCGAGGACGTGCCCGGCTTGGCAGTGGCGGCGCAGGTAGGAACCGATGCCTATGCGGCTAATCCTCCCGCAATGTCTTTGGCGTTGCGCGGAGCTAGTGTTATTTGTAATCCGGCTGCCTATCCTGCAAGTTTAGGTAGAAGTTTGCAGCGGGAAATGCTCGCGCAAGCGACATCTCATAGCGGAATTTGTGCCTATGCCTATGCGGGAGCCGGAAATGGGGAATCATCTTCAGATATGGCTTGGGATGGGCAAACCTTTATCTACCAGGACGGACGTAAGCTTTGTGAAACTGAGCTTTTCCCGGTTGATACCCAAATCGCCCTCGCCGATATTGATCTGACCGCCCTCGCCAATCGTAGGCAGCGAGAAAGCGGGTTTTCCCACGCCCAGGTAGGTCAGCTTGGAAAGTATTGGGCAGTCGATATCCGTTTGGGGGTTGGCGCTCCTGGCTTGACTGTCAGCTTTGACCCGTGGGCGAAACATGATGATACTTTGCCTTTAGGCAGCGAGGACGCGGGCGCTGCCCTCACTCCTGCCCCTAGTCGCTTCCCGTTCTTGTCTACCTCGCTTGCGGATATAGATAAAGCCTGTAAAGAAGCATTTGAGATTCAGGTTTACGGGTTGAAAAAACGTTTACAGGCGGTGGGGAACCCCAAAATGGTGTTGGGGGTATCTGGCGGTCTGGATTCCACCCAGGCACTTTTGGTGTGCAGCGAAGTTGCCGCCCGACTCGGCCTCGAAAAATCCCAAATTTTGGCCTATACCCTGCCCGGTTTTGCTACCTCGGAAGGAACAAAATCTCACGCATATAGGTTGTGTGAATCCTTAGGTATCAAATGCGAGGAAATCGATATTCGCCCCGCGGCTCGGCAAATGCTCGCCGATATGGGGCATCCTTTTGCTGATGGGCAAGCCCAATATGACGTTACTTTTGAAAATGTGCAGGCAGGATTGCGTGCCGATTATCTGTTCCGACTTGCTAATCATCAGGGCGGATTGGTGATTGGAACCGGAGATTTATCGGAGGCGGCTCTCGGGTGGTGCACCTATGGGGTGGGCGACCATATGTCGCATTATGCGGTTAATCCTGGTATCCCAAAAACTATGTTGCAAACTATGATTCGCTGGGCTTGCCGGGAAAACCGGTTCGGCCAGGAATGCACTACAGTCCTGCAAGATATTTTGGCGCAAGAAATCTCCCCGGAGCTGATACCGGGGGGCGAGGAAAAACTGCAATCCACCCAGGACACTATTGGTCCTTACGAGCTACATGAGTTCTTCCTCTATCATCTGCTTTTAGGGCGCACTCCCCGCGATATTGCCTATCTGGCTTGGCAAGCCTGGCGGGATAAAGATAACGGGGTTTGGCCGGCGGATTTACCTATAGCTGACCGCAATCAATACGACCTGAAAACTATTTTGCGCTGGCTGCGCGAGTTCTTGCGCCGCTTCTTTACTTCCCAGTTCAAACGGACTTGCGTGCCTGGCGGGCCAGGGGTGAATGTCGGGCTGGGGCTTAGCCCACGCGGTGATTGGCGGATACCCTCCGATATTTCTGGGAGGCTCTGGATAGCGCAGGTTGAACAATTGCTATCGGATTTAGAGGACGAAAAGTAAGCTACCTGCGTATAGACCGGGTAATCTGGAGTCTTCCGGGGATAGCTCCGCCTCGTCCTCATCGAAAGCTACTACCTGTCGCCATAGGATACGCAGCCTCCAGTTGCGGGAGATGGAACACTCTAAATTAACTAAGCGGGGACGATGGGCTATTTTGGAAGTAAGAAAGAAAACGGTGAAACCGGGGTTTAGCGCAGAGTTTTGGTAGCTATCTAAATGGTTTTCACCCTAGAAAATGGCGCATAGCGCCCGAATATAGGAGGAACAGTGAGCGAACGGAACCGGGCATTAACTGCCGAAACCTTGTTAGAGCTACGTAAAGAGTTTGCGGCAGACCCGCGCGGAAAACTGATGCAAAATGCTGTAACCAGCACCGATATTGATAAGGTAGCACAAAATCACCAGGTAGTTGCGTTCGCTGACCGTTCCATGTCCCATAAGTTAGATGCGTGGCCGGTGGCTAATCAAAAGAAATCGGGACGTTGCTGGCTGTTCGCCGGTCTAAACCTGCTGCGTTCGTCCATGATCAAACGGTTAAACGTAGAGAATTTCGAGTTCTCCCAGACCTACCTGTTCTATTGGGACAAACTAGAAAAAGCGAACTACTTCCTAGAATCTCAGATTGAGCTGGCCGATCGCGACCTGGATGACCGTACAGTGGCACACCTGCTGTCTGACCCGATTGGGGACGGTGGCCAGTGGAATATGTTTGTGGCGCTGGTCGATAAATACGGGGTAGTGCCCAAGTGGGCAATGCCGGAAACTGAATCCTCCTCTAATTCGCGGAAAATGGATCGTATCTTGGAGCGTTACCTGCGGGAGGGCGCCCTCGCGGTGCGCAAAGCCGCGCACAATAATCCCGAAACTGTCGGGGAAGTAAAGGCGCGTTTACTCAGTGGGGTGCACCGGATTTTGAATATCCATTTGGGAACCCCGCCGGAAAAGTTTGTTTGGCAATATAACGATAAAGACAATAAATTTGAGCGTCTAGGGGAGGTTACTCCCCAAGAGTTCGCCGATAAATATATCGTCAATGACCTGCGTAACTATGTATGCTTGGTGAATGATCCGCGGGAAGCTAACCCGTACGGAAAGACCTATACCGTCGATCGCCTGGGCAATGTGCTCGGTGCTGCCCCGGTGCGTTACCTGAACGTCCCTATCCAGGTAATGAAAGATTGTGCGGCTACGGTATTGCAGGCCGGAAAACCGGTGTGGTTCGGTTGTGACACCGAGCAGCAGGCAGATAGGGAACTGTCGCTGTGGGATAAGAATCTCTATGACTATGGCGCGGTTTACGGAGTGCATTTTGGGATGGACAAGGAAGAACGTCTGCTCTCCCACGAATCTCTAATGACTCACGCCATGTTGTTTGTAGGGGTAGATATGCTGGATGGCGCTCCGCGCCGCTGGCGAGTGGAAAACTCTTGGGGTTGCGAAGACCGTGCCGACCAGGGATTTTATACTATGAATGATTCCTGGTTCGACGAATACGTGTTTGAAATCGCGGTTCACCGTGACCGTCTGCCTGAAGAATATCGCGCCGTCCTCGATTCTGAGGAAGCACCGATAGTGTTGCCTGCTTGGGATCCCATGGGGTCGCTCGCTTAAAGCCCGGTTGGCATAATAATCCCGCCGTAAGGGGCGAGGATAAACAGGGCTATGGATAGGGAAAACAGGGCAATACAGTCAATCCACCAGGAGCGTACCGCGCACCAGGCTTTGGGAGGGCGGTCTAGCAGCCGGTAAACCCCTAAGCTCAGCAGCATCAGGGCGAAAACTCGGCAAGCAAATACGGGGTGTCCGATATATCCGAGGGTGACGGTGCAGATAATCCCGATTATCACTAATGCGGTGCACCCGCGTCTCCAAAGGCGATTATTCGACAACCCCATAACGGTAGTTTAACGGGCTTGGTGGTGTTTTGTGATTACCCAGCCCCGCACCGCAAGTCGGCGTTGTGCGCATTTTAAGAGGGAGAGGGTGGGGGGCAGGGCGTGCCGGTAAAAATGAAGGGATGGAAGTAAGCATTTTCACCGCCTATTAAATTAACTACTAACTGCTAAAACAGTAGGCTAGGAAATATGTTTAAGTCTTATCGGGAGATTTTTTCTTACCCTGGCGCTCTTAGATTTTCACTTGCTGGAGCGGTAGCGCGTTTCCCGATGGCGATGGCGGGGCTGTCCACTCTGCTAATGATTTCCACCCTCTACGGGGAATATTCACTGGCTGGACAGGTCAATGCTTTAGTGGTTATCGCGATGGCGGCGGCATCCCCAATTCAGGCTCGGCTAGTGGATCGTTACGGGCAAGCCAAAGTTTTACGCCCTCTGGTTGCATGTTCCCTGGTTTTACTGTTGGCTTTGATACTCTCGTCTCTATTCCATGCTCCGCGCTGGACACTCTACCTATTTGCCCTGTTATCGGGGGCTACTACCGGTTCTTTCGGGGCGTTTGTGAGGGCGCGCTGGACGCATTTGCTCGCGGGGTCGCGTAAGTTAAATACGGCTTATGCTTTCGAGGCCGCTGTTGATGAACTGATTTTTATTTTCGGTCCGATTATTGCCACGGTGTTAGCTACCGTGGTTCACCCTGCGGCGGGGATTGTGGCTTGTTTGCTTACTTCTGGTATTGGTGGTTTTTGGTTTTTATCGCAACGCGCAACGGAACCGGTAGTGACCGCAAAATCTGATTTAAGCGACCAGGAAGCTAAACCGTTGATGAAATCGGCAGCCATGGTGATTTTGGGGCTGATTTTTATGCTCTGCGGTTTTACTTTTGGTGGTCTGGATTTAACGGTGGTGGCATTTTGTCGCGAGCAAGGGGTAGCCCAGATTTCGGGGCTGCTGTTGGCCATGTTTGGGGTGACTTCTTTTAGTTCTGCGGTGATTTATGGGGCTAAAGAGTGGGGCATTAGCGCCTTGCGCTTGTTCTTGGGGGGAATCACCTTAATAGCGATAGGTTTTTCTACTTTCTTTTTCGCCTCCAATCCCTGGATTTTAGGGTTGTGTTTAGCTTTAACCGGTGCGACTTATGCACCCACCATGACTAACGCCACCAATATTTTGTCTCAGGTGGTTCCTCCTGCTCGTTTCACCGAGGGGATGGCGTGGTTAAACACTTTCTTCACTTTAGGTATTTCTGGTGGTGCGTGGCTTGGTGGTTCCGTAGTGGATGTGGCGGGAGCTCGCGGTGGGCTGTGGCTGGTGATTGCGGCAGCTTGGGCGATTCTTGCCGTGGTGTTGATTGGTTTTATTCCTTTGCGTAATTCGCTGCGCCGCGCCTACAAACGCCGTCTAGTGACAGTTGATTTGCATATGACCGAAGAGGCTTCGTCCTCCCAGAACAGCTAAATATCTTTGCGTGATAACGCAACAGTTTGCTTTGCTCTACACCTCGCACCCTAGAAATCTGTGAAAACGGATAGGTAGGCTGAAGTCTCTCAGGGCATAGAACCCGGGAATTGAGCTAGCTGTTTTCAGCAGTCCCGGCTTGCTCTATTCTTGGGGGATAGCTCTATCTTGTATTTAGTATTGCAATAGACCTAGACATCTATGTAGCCCATAGGCTACGGTAGGATTGTGGAGATTATTTCCAGCAGCTTGTTTGATGAGTGGCTAAAAAAGCTGAAAGACAAGCATGCGCAGCGACGTATTTTGCATGCGATAGCCAGATGTGAAGCGCACGCTATGATGCTCGGAGATATTAAAGCGGTTGGTGGAAAAGTTAGCGAGATGAGATTTCATTTCGGTTCCGGCTATCGCGTTTACTACACGCAGCTGGGTGCATTGACAGTTTTCCTGCTAGCTGGCGGAGATAAATCCAGTCAAACCAGAGATATTCAAATTGCCCAAGAACTCGCACAACAGGTAAGGGGGAGCAGTAATGAGTAAGGTGACATTTTCAGCCTTCGATGCAAGTAAATATCTTGATAGCCAAGAGGCAATGAATGACTATCTGGCTATTGCACTCGAAGATGGTGACACAAAAACCGTACAGGTTGTTTTACGTGATATTGCGCGGGCTCACGGCATGACTCAGCTTGCTAAAGAAACGGAACTCAACCGTGAATCGCTCTACAAATCTCTATCGAAAGACGGTAACCCATCCTTTGCGGTTATTAGCAAGATAATGAAAGCCCTCGGACTTAGAATGACGCTCGCTGAACAAAAAATCTAGACCTGTGCGAAGAATATGTAGCTATTGCGCCGTGCCTACAAATGCATTGTAGAACCGGTGTAAGGGAAAAGTTGGCTAGAAAACTGGGGGATTGTGGGTAGGCTGGCAAGGTAACCAAAGCGAGGTAGCGTGACTGGTGACGGTGACGTTAGGCAATAAAGGAAACCGTGGTGAGTGGAGTAGGTAGCCGGCGGCGCGCGGCGGAACTTTTCGTGCAACAGTGGGCAGGTCACGGCTACGAAAAGGGTGAAACCCACAGTTTTTGGCTGTCTTTGCTGCAAGACGTGTTGGGAATGCGCGAGGTATCCACTAAGTGTCGCTTCGAGCAGCGCACGCGGGCGGGCGGATTCATTGACGTGGTGATTCCCTCGGCACGCACCATTGTGGAACAAAAATCTTCCGGCGTGAATCTAGATCGAGGCTAGCTGCGCCAAGGGCAAATGGTTACCCCTTTTGAGCAGGCTAAACGTTATGCAGATGCGTTGCCGAATCGGCAACGCCCAGATTTTATTATTGTTTGCAACTTCGAGTCTTTCCGTCTTCACGACCTAAACAAGGATGACCCTGCCGGTGACTATATCGAGTTTTCTTTAGCGGAACTGCCCGAACAGTCTTATCTACTCGACTTTTTGATTGACCCGGCATATTCGCGTACAGAAAAGGAACGCCAAGTCTCAATCCGCGCCGGGCAGCTGATTGGCAAACTGCATCGCGGCCTATTGGAGCAATACCAAGACCCAGATTCTGCCTGGTCACAGCACTGTCTAAATGTGCTGTGTGTGCGGCTGGTGTTCTGTCTTTTTGCCGAGGACGCGGGGCTATTTGGTAAGGACGCGCTGCTGCGTTACCTGCGAGGTTTTACCGCTTCCCAAACCCGGGGTGCGTTGCAACGCCTGTTCAAAGTGCTAGATACCCCACTTGAGCAGCGAGATCCCTATCTAGAGGAAGAACTGGCGGCTTTCCCCTATGTGAATGGGGGACTGTTCCGCGATTCTGCTGCTGGAGCGGGTGTTGCTGGGGGATTTGGGGATGGCGAGGACGCGCTGACGGAGGCTAGTAAAGCTGGCGCTGCTAACGTTTTTCCGTCCTCTTTGGCGGGAGAAAACAGGCGAGCCTTAGAGATTCCGAACTTTACCGAACAGCTGCGGGATCTTTTACTTAACGAGGTGTCGCAAGGAACTGACTGGTCACAGATTTCTCCCACTGTCTTTGGGGGCGTGTTTGAATCGACTTTGAATCCGGAAACGCGCCGCAGCTCCGGGATGCACTACACCAGCCCGGAAAATATCCATCGGGTGATTGATCCGCTGTTCCTTGATGGCTTAAAGAATGAGCTAGAGGGAATCCTGTCTGATCCCGGGATTTCGGATAGGTCGCGGCGGGCGAAACTGCGTGCTTATCAAAATCGTTTAGCCAGTTTTACCTGGCTGGATAGCGCTTGCGGATCTGGAAACTTCCTTACCGAAACCTATATCGAGGTGCGGCGCCTGGAAAACCAGGTGATTGCGGAGCTAGAGCGGGGACAACAGGCTTGGGAGTTCGAGCAAGAGGGTGCCGCGACTAACCAGATAAAAGTGAATCTGGGACAGTTCTATGGGATTGAAATTAATGATTTCGCAGTCGCGGTGGCGCGCACGGCGCTGTGGATTGCCGAACTGCAAGCTAATGGGGAAACGGCGGCGATTTTGCAGCGGGAAGTAGCGGATTTGCCGCTGCAAGATGACTCCAATATTGTGCTGGCGAACGCGGTTCGCATGGACTGGCGGCAGCTGTTACCTGCCGAAAAATGCTCGTTTTTAATCAGCAAACGTTGGATTGACATATTGATACAAGATAACGATGTGTGCGGTTTAACGCTTGCCGTATAAGGAATACGGCGGTACTAGCTAAGACGTGAGAATAGAGCCGATCTGAGTTTCTACACCGAGCAAAGGTTCCCAAGATACTAGGGTGGGGTCGCTCTTTTAGAGAGACCGTATTCTTTGTCTTCCTTTCTACTTGGCAGCCATTTGCACCCACTTAGAAAGTCATTGTCTTTGCCGTCAAAAAGTACTCCTGTGCATCAAAAAGTACAGATAGCCGACATTGAGCGAAGCCGCTCTCTATTAGCGCGCTTACCTAAAGCAGGGATTTCGACGGCTCTGCTAAGTTCAATGTGTACATCGTTGAAAATACGTTACCCATCTCAAAGGCTCGAACCGACATAAAGAAGTTTTCTTTCCCGTGCTACTGTGTTTGCTTTTTTCTCCTAGCACGCATATGAATGCACGGAAACTCTAATTCATTTGTGAAAAACTAGGAAAATCATTGATTTGTAGAGCTCTTTCTGTCACGAGATGTTTGTTGATTTTAAATTCTTACAAAGGAGTTAGAAATGTTTGTATCAAAGTCTATCCTTGTGGCTACACTATCAGCAGCGATAGGTATTTCTGGAATAACAAATGAGGGCGTAGACCCCCTTAAACGATAATGATTCGGTTGCACCAGTTAGTGATTTAATGGAAGTTGCACCAGCAGAAGCTGCTTTAGAAATGCCAGATTTGTCCGCCACAGACGGTGATTCTGTTTCACCTAGAGTGGCGCTATTACCCACAAGGAAAATTCCTTCTCCTGCTAGCTGTATTGGTAGTACTAGTTTTCCTCACAAGAGCGGGAGAATGGCATCAGTTCATGCTCGCATTAAATGTAAACGGAATGTTCAGCAACTCAAAACTGTAACCACGCTGTACCGGGAGAGGTGGTACGGGTATCAGGCACTTGCAAGCGACAGTTCAACTACGACAAACAAGTACACTAGCTACGATGCCCATCCTCACTGGACGTGTAGTGGGACAGGCACATACACCTACTGGGGATTTTCAAACCATTATACCTTGGAAGGTGGGAAGAGATTCTACGCCAGAACAGGTAACGGTGGAAATAATCACGTTAGCAGGTTTAAATGTTGATTAGGCTACGTGTTTTTGGCTTAATGGTCGTTACTGTTTTCGCAATCTCGGCATGTACCGTAGACGAAAATACCCCTCCAGAAGGAGGAGCTAATTCTGCGGTGCTGAATCAGGTAACCGAAGGCCCTAAAGATCCACCAGAACTGTTGGTTAGTGGAAGCGTATTGTTTCCTATTGAGTTTTATTGGGTATCTGGGGGCAGTTGCACACAGCCGATGCGCCGCCAACCAGTGAAGGTATTCGGAGTATAAAACGCACTGAAGGAGCAGATAAGCTATTGATCCGAATGAATGAAACCGTATCTCCTTTTTATACCTTGGTTCGGGAATGTACTGGAATTAATGACAGCGAAACGGGCGAGCTTAAAGGATGTACTTATCTGGAGTACGGTGCACAATTTCAGGTTGATTGGGAGAGGGGTAATTCAGGTTTGGAGCTAGCTGTCCTTGTCTCGGAAAAATCAAAATATGTCACCGTGACAATCCAGTACCCTAATGCTAATGGCTGGGATCGCACTACTGAAGGGAATCCTGTGAATCATGCAAACTACGCGTTTATTTTTACAGAAAATTAACCCAAAACTGGCATCCAGAGTAAATGAGCATAGCCCCGGACTAGTTTCAGATCTAGTTTTTAACGGGTTTAGTGAACGAATAGTCCTCTTATTACCCCTAGCAACCGACCATGGAGAGACCACTTGGACAGCTCTAGCCTCTAAACACAAAATTTCTGTCCCTAGTCATTACTGGACTCGAAAAACATTCCAAAATCGTGGTGCTGAAGGTATTTACTATCCAGAAGGAGAGATTCCTGATAGAGAATATGCCTCTAAGCTAGCAGCTGCACTATCAAATTCTTCTGAAAGTTCTTCTTGGACTGGAATTTTTTGGGACGGATACGCTGAACAGCAATGTCGAGCAAATATTATCGGTCCAGAAGAATCTTCATTCCTTAGGCCCGAACCATATTCCATGATTCAGCTTCCGACAGGGCAATTGGAAGCTTTATTGCAAGCACGTTTACCTTCAATACTTTTTGATGACTCGGTTTCGTGTGTAGTGACTCAACCAATCTACGGAGATCGACTTTACGTTTCGTGCGAACACACACTGGCTACAGTTTTGACCTCTAAGCTTGGTGACGTTTTCCCTGTTTCACCGGCTGACCCCATGCCAGATTATCTGCCCTATTAACCTATCGGCGTAGTCTCAGCCAGCTGGTGAGGACGGATGCTAGGGCAAGCCCCGCCTCAGTATCGTATAAAAGATAAAGTGAGCGAGCTTGAACTGGGGAAACATTACTGTGAAATAACGCTGTTTTACGGCGATGGCATGGGAGCAGGAATAGCAGACTCTATTCGCTCTTTGTTCCAGTAATTACTATCACCTACAGGTGCTTGCGTTGAGGTTGGAGAATCCGGCACTGGACTAGCTTTCCGTGAATGCAAAGCAAGAAGAACTAGCCCAATCACAAGGCAGATTCCTACACATCCGCAAAGACTCGGCAGGACACTAAACCACCCCAACACGCCCTAAAAAAACACACATTTGAGGGTGCGGATTGTTTTTTGGGTATTAACCCAAAATATAGGAACGAGCCCTCCGGCAAACAGTGATCACTGCCCGGAGTGGTTCGTCTTGCCTAGCAAAGGACGGTGAGGCTGGTGCCAAGCAAACCAAAATGTCCCTGCTCTGCTCCTGGCTGTCCCGAACTAACCCGCGAAAGGTTCTGCCAGCTCCACGCCAAAAAGGCAGACAGGCACTACCGTAAGTTTCAACGTGACCAGAGAATCAACAAGCATTACGGTGCTCGCTGGCGCAAGATTCGTGCTGCTTACATCGCGCAGCATCCTTTGTGCGAAGACTGCCTGGAAAAAGGACTAACCACCCCAGTTGCCGAAGTCCACCACGTCCTCCCCTTAGACCATGGCGGCAGCCACGACTTTTCTAACCTGCACAGCCTGTGCAAACCCTGCCACTCCAAGCAGAGCGCGTTAGACGGCGACAGATGGAGACAAACTCCAAGGGTCTACAGTTATTAGCTCGGCGACCTTTTCGTGCTCGAATGGAGAGCTACCTCACCAGTGTTTGTTAACATTGGAAGTAGTCAGATACCTGAGACCCCCCTGAGGAGTGTCATTATGAGAGCTTCACTTACTAAGAGTCTTGGCAGTGCGGTAGTTGTAGCTAGTAGCCTTGTATTAAGTCTGCCGGGGGCGTCAGCAGCTCAAGCTTCACCAAAAAACGACTCTTCTACCGCCTCGGCGTGTGTAACGCCTTTAGGCTCTTCGCAGTCGCAATCGCACGGAGAGTACGCTGAAATCCTCAATGTGAAGCTTGAAGAGAATCGTGTCGTTACCGCATCAACCAATCAACCACTGTCTGTTCCCAAGAAGATCGAGGCCATTAACGGAGTGGCAAAGTATTCTTTCCCTTCAGACTTCGGATATTCATACGCGACAACAAATGACGGCGAATCACTTTTCATATCAAACGCCGAGCATGAGCTCGTTGGCCTCATTGATTCCGTATCCGCAGTCGACACGGATGGTGCGACCTGGGCAGCAACCATGAGTGTCTCCAATAACGTAGTTACCTTCTCTAGCGAGGAAAGCGGGATTCGTTATTACCGAATCGAGTACGTGGGTGCTACTGCGGCAGATGCAGACGAAAACGACTTCGGGTATCGAGCATCCCTTATCGGAGTTCCGCGAAACTATGTTTACAATCCCAAGCTTGGCTCTCTGCACGATTACTGCACTAAATCGCCCGATGAATTCCCTAATCCTTTTGGCAAGAACGCGGATTTTAGAGGGCCATGCGCACTTCATGACATGTGCTACGAGCGTAAAGGTTGCGCCTCAAGATCATGTGATGCATCGTTGAAAAGTAATTTGAAGAACAATTGTCGCGCAACATACTCGAATGGACACACTCTCGCATCATGTTTAGCAACCGCTGAAGTGTATTGGGGTGTCGTCCGCGGCGCTCATATGTTCAGTTCATGCGCATAGCGAGCACGGGTGCGTAATGAGGTATATTCCACTCGCTACAACCGCGACAGGGATCATGGGTGGTGTCCTGCTGTCGTGGTTTGCGTTGAGCGTTGATGCACCTTTGAATGCGGTCGACTACCTGGCGGTCTTGCCGCTAGCGTTCTATCTTTTGCTCACTGTTGTTGGTATCGTGTGTGCTTTCAAAGTGTCAGGTGTACGTGTCGAGAGTTTCCTCTACTTGGCTTTTATGACACTTAACCTCGCCGGCATCGGCTCGTTCTACATATTTACTGACCCCACAACGATTAACGTTTTTGGATTCCTAGCTATTGTGATTGGACTTCTTGGCGCGCTAGTACCTGCAGTGTTCATATCCCGTAGCACTGATACAAACTAAGCTACAAGCTTTTAGGGTACGGAGTTGACGACGTTCTTCACTATCAAGAGGTCGGCTTTAGTACGTTGCGGTACATCCAGAAGAAACAATCCGATGCTCCTAAGCAGACAGACCGAAAGCGTTGGCAGCATTCACTTCAGTCATGTTAGGAGTTCCAGGTGGGGTTCTAAGGCGAAAGCTAGCTGGTTCAATTTCCTCAGAGGTGATTAATAAAGCCTGCGAGAAACTAGCGAATTATATTTTCTAACGGATCATTAGGTTCAGAAACATGGCAGGCTACCCGTTTTCGTATCGCTAAACGAATCAGGTAGCCTGCCATGAAAATAACAGCTGGGATTCCGTAAAGTCCGCACCATTTAACATCCGAAGGGGAATTTGGAGCTACTGGATACCAAATGTGATTTCCGGTTGAAAACACGCTTCCTCCAGTTGAAATCCAAAATGCCATACTGTCAGCAACCAAGCCAAAGCAGTAAAGCAAGAGTGGCAAAACAAAAAAGTTTAGCTGCCAGTCTGCTACCTGGATTTTCCGGGTGATTAGTAATGCGACTACAGGTATGAGAATCGGTTCAATGACTGCCGCAGGGTACAGCACCCACACCAGGTCGCTGAGAAAAACAGTCTGGAATACCAGAACACATACGGCATAGACCAGAGCGATTTTGACGATATCACGCATCAGTGCCCTTTCCCTCACCATGCCTAGTCAGAGATAAGCCAACTTCACTATTGACTGAAAGCTCATCGATGTTGGAACCGTCCCAATGTCTGTCTAAACCGCAACGTGGTGGGAAAGCGCTGGGCGCTATCCTGAGGCAGAGATTTGTCTTGGTTGCTTTGTAGTGGGTGCGCAGCCTTCTGATTGCCCAGTCGTAATGGCTGGGCGCAGCCGAGACAAAGTAGGAGCCCAACGACGTGGTTCCCGTCCAGGGAAAATACTTCTTAGTGAACAGCTCCTCGTCGCTGAAACTCTCAATGAGTTCGACGGTCTGAGTGCGGCTCGCCATGAGTAACGCTTGGATTTCATCTAGCGACACATCATGGTAGTGCTCCCAGATTTCCTGGTTCAAAGCTGGCGTGGTTCGCCAGGTGTGAGGAAACGGAAGAAACGACCGAGACTGACCGTGGAGGTTGGCGTCGACGAAGCCAAACAGCATGCGCTGCCACTCGTGCAGGTGGGCTAGTACATCGCGCAAGTTCTTATCTCGCATCTAGTGGGCTTCTGGTCGGTCGAAATCGTTGCCGAAAAACAGGCCGGCGGTTTCGATATTGGGGCGCATGGAGTCAATGAGTGCTTGCAGCTTGCTCCACTGTGTGGTGGTTGCATCTAAGAGTTCTGTTTTCGTTTTTGCTCGAGCCACGTCTCAATTGCAACACGGACACACAGAAGGGAGCAAACGAGAAAGGTCGGTCTGATGGCGAAAGATGGAACGAACCGTGGTGACCGGCGGGTGCGTGCTGGCGCGAAGCCGGATGCTTTGAACGAGAAACTCGCTAAGGGTCTGCCTGCTACTCGCCTGGAATACCCCACGATTGACCCCTTTAATTTTTGGCAAAAACTAGATTCCAACTGTTCTTTGTGATAGATTCAACAAGTCAGTCAGCTCGAGGAGGAGTGATGGCTAGAAAGAATCGACTGGTTGCAGTCTTGGCAGTACTGTTATGTATAGGCTTGATTGAAGTCCCGACCGTAGCTTCTGCTGCAAGCGCGAAGATACACGGTGAGGTTTCAGAACAATTTCGAAGGTATAACACTCAACGTTACAAACGTATGCGAGTGGGCGTGGCTTTTAAAGGTAGCTTAGCCAAAGGTAAATGTACTTATCGTAACTGGGATAACCCTAAGCTATGGAATACTGATATTGTTGTGCTTCCATATGGTTCTTGGAGCCTCGGATTGCGTTACGCAAAAAATGATGTTCAGTTTACTCGTCTGCAGTTTAGTGGTCAGAAAGGTTCGGGAACGTTCCCGAATACTGGAGGAGCTAAAGGAGACTATGCAACGTGGTTCAAAATTAATACTTTGGGGTCCCATTGTGAAAGTCCTATCGTTATGCCATTTAGTGGAACATTGACTTACTGAAAGTACTTATCATGCGAATCAACATGCCTTCCAAATATATTGCTGGTGGTTTATCCATAATTGCAGCGATTGCCAGCATAGGTGCAACTATACATTTCAGCTCTCCATCAGACGCTACCAATATTGAACCCGCTAGTAACATCTATAGCGTCTCAGAAGCGACCAAAGTTCTTGATGCTAACCTTTCTGAAGCGCAATCACAGAAAGAAGACGAACTAAAAGAGGTACAAGAATCCTATAATCTTCCCCCTGGTGGAACGTTTGAAATAGAATACACTTTCCCTGAGATTAACGACCAACTCGATCAAGTCCAAGCTCAAACGACGCAACGTTCTTCGGAAGAATCAGAATTTCAAGTACATGAGGTTTGGTATGAGCCAGGATATTTTAAATCAGATGCGCTGGTGCAATGGCAATGCGCATGGATGAAGGAAGCAGTTCTTGCTCAGGAATCACAAAATACTGCACGTTTTGCTGACGCCATAGCCCAATTGCGAGGATTTAAAAATAGACCAGAGATTTCAATGTTCCCTGACTACGACATATTTCTATCAGAAAATATTACACCTTTAGAGAAAGGGGACTCTCGGGCAGCACGTGCTTTCTTGAATTCAGGTTATTCGTGTGTAGAAGAAAACCAGATTAAAGAGTAAATGGTTTTCGCACAAACTAATGCACCCCAACAGACGCTTCGTCTGCTGGGGTGTGAAGCATCCCGGGTTTTGTTCCGAGGTTTTTGTGAGAGGATTTCGCATGCCAAGGAACTATATAAAAGTTTTTGGGGAGCGGGCTGTCAGGCTTGTTCAGGATCGTCTGCGGGATAATCTGGGAGTGTCTGAAACCCGCGAACACGTCGCTTTCGTAGTTGATAGGAAGCTTGATGCTGCTTCGGTGATTGAACTGCTCGACCTTGCCTGCCTCGAGCATGGTGGACGTCCCAGGGTGATCCGGATGGATAACGGCCCCGAATTCATCTCTCACGCACTGCAAGAGTGGGCAACCGAGGATGGGACAATCCAAGCGTTTATCCCGCCCGGTCAGCCATGGCATAACGGGTTCGTTGAATCGTTCCACAACCGGATGAGAGACGAGCTGTTAGAGGACAACAGTATCGAGAACCTGGAGCACGCTCGCCTGCTCGTAAATCTGTGGTCACGGCGTTTCAATGACTTCCATCCGCATTCCTCGCTGGGCTACCTCAGCCCACGACAATATGCGGAACAATGGAGACAAGAAAATACGGTCAACGCTTAAACCACGTGGATCTAATTCTTAGGCCACTCCAGGTAACGAAGCGGAGAATCAAGCCCATGTACATGTGGTGATTATCGGATTTTCTTATCAGGATGAGCGTCCGAAGTATCTTTTTGAGCATCCTAAAGAGGGGGAGTCTCGCCGCTACCAGGTGGAACATATTAACGGTTATCTAACAGCTGCTCCGGATGTGTTTGTGGAAAAACGAGCTAAACCGCTATGTGAAGTTGTTCCGATGGTTGCGGGTGGTAAACCTACCGAGGGTGGAAACTTGCTGCTGTGGCAGGAAGAAAAGGACGAGCTAGTAGCGAAAGAACCAGCAGCCGAAAAATGGATTCGCCCTTTCTCTATGGGAGCGGAGTTCATTAATGGTAAACCGCGTTACTGCTTGTGGCTGGTTGATTGCCCGCCGCCAGAGTTAGCTCACCTGCCGCTGGTGCTGGAACGGGTACGCCGGGTAAAAGAAATGCGGCAATCCTCGGCTAAGGCAGCGACCCGCAAAAAGGCAGATACTCCCTGGTTGTTCGATGAAATCCGCCCCCCGCAAGGAGATAATTATATTGCAGTACCTGCAGTTTCTTCTGAACGCCGCAAGTATGTGCCCATTGGGTTTGTTGATAATGGCATGATTCCAGGTTATAAACTATTTTTTATCCCAAATGCGGGGCTATATGAGTTCGGTGTCCTCACCTCCCAGTTTCATAATGCCTGGATGCGGGCAGTCGCAGGTCGCCTAGAAATGCGCTACAACTACGGGAATACTACCGTCTATAACACCTTTATTTGGCCTGACCCCACCCCGGAGCAAAAGCGAGCAATCGAGGAGGCCGCCGCTCTCGTCCTCGAAAAAAGAAAAGCCTATGCCCCAGTTACCTTGGCGGAACTGTATGACCCGGATAATGATTTCCTCTATCCCGAGTTAGCCCGGGCGCACGCCCAGCTAGATCGGGCAGTGGAAGCCGCCTACGGGGTGGACTTTGCCGGTGACGAAAGCAAAATCACCTCCCACCTGTTCACTCTCTATCAAGCCGCCACCACGCCCTGACCGGGGTAAACCGTAAATCTGGTGGGGAAGCTGCTAGCTGCTGATAACCCCTGGTGCTCAGCAACACCATCAGCAGCTTTCGCGGGAGGGGCTTATATGTAAAGCTGCTGACATATCGTGAAAACAGGTGGTATGTGTAGCTGTTTCCAACAGTGCCGGCTTGTCTCCTGTTTTGGGATTAATAATCTGTGCATAAATGTTGCAATATGCGATACAGCTACTTATCTTGATGGTAAAGGTAAGGAAGGGGGTGGCAGTAGTGAAAACCGCAAGTGTGAATGTTCGTATTCAGGAAAATGTGAAGGCTAAGGCCGAAGAAATCTTGGATACTATGGGGGTTTCTCGCGCAACCGCGATTGATATGTTTTATCGGCAAATCATCATGCACAATGGGATTCCTTTTCCCGTAACTATCCCCAGTGAGCTTCCTGCGCGTGACGCTTTGGATGAAAGACGGTTTAACGCCCTCATGAGCGCGGGATATTCCCAAGCTCTATCAGGTGACTCCTACGGTATTGACGAAGTATTCGACGATTTGGGTAAAAATCTGTGATGGATCAGTATGTAATCCGCGTTACCGTCCAGGCTCGACAACACCTGAGGCTTATCAGAGACTATATTGCGGTAGACCTGCGAGAGCCTGAAATCGCGAAAAAACTATTGGAGCTGTTGCAAAAAGAAATATCCACTCTGTCATACATGCCCTATCGGGTGAAACTAATCGAAGAGAAGCCTTGGCGTGATATGGGTTTCCGTAAAATTCGGGTGAAAAATTATTACATTTACTTCTGGGTCAATGATGACACTAAGGAAGTCAATATTATTGCCGTAATTTATTTCAGACGCGACCAAGCCGAGCAGTTAGAATCGCATATTTGGCGAAGCTCGTGAGCTTGGCTATCTGCGCCAACTCTAACAAGACGCTAGTTCGCTCAAATATGTAAAGCAGTTTTACATATCGCGAAAACGTGTAAAAAAATCGCGATATTTTTTACACGTTCTCTATTTTGCGGTAGATTTTAGGAATGTTGGTGAACCCAGAGAAGTCCTACCAGGACTTGCCGCCCCTACCTCCCGCCCTGGAGTTTCAAACCGGTCGGATAGTGAACAGGGTGATAGCCGCCTCTCGCGCCCTCGCCACAGCAAACGCCTCGGCAAAACGGCTTCCAAATCCGTCAATATTGATTCACGCAATCCCGCTTTTGGAAGCGAAAGCATCAAGCGAAATCGAAAATATCGTGACCACCAATGATGAACTATTCCGGGCTGCACACAAAGTAGAACCCGCTTCACCAGCGGCTAGAGAAGCACTGAAATATCGTGAAGCGTTATATAGAGGGTATAGCTACATAGAGAAGCATCCATTTTCAGTGAATCTGGCAAAAACTGTGTGTTCACAAATTAACGGGGTAGAAACCGATATTCGAACCCTGAGTGGAACTTTTATTGGTAACCCTCTAACTCACCAGCGGATATATACCCCGCCCCAAGGTAAAGAAATCATTCTTGAACACCTTTCCCGTTGGGAAATGTTCGCCCATGAGCAGAAATTGGGACTTGACCCCTTGGTGAAAATGGCGCTGCTTCACTACCAATTTGAAGCAATACATCCGTTCTCCGATGGGAACGGCAGGACAGGGCGGATATTAAATGTGCTCTATCTGGTGGAAAGCGGTCTCCTTGATCAACCCATTACTTACCTGTCGGGATACATCGTGGAACATAAGGATGAATACTACCGACTGCTCAATGGGGTGACTCAAAAAGGAGCTTGGGGCGAATGGGTAGAGTTCATTCTTAACGCAGTGGACGTAACTTCCAGGTGGACAGATAGCCTAATCAGCAGCATTTACCACCTGTTGGATAAAACCATTTCCGAACTGAATCAGACCAACCTGCCAGCAAGAGATTTAGCATACCTGCTTTTCTTTAAGCCCTATCTTCGGTATGCGGATATAGTTAGTGAGCTGCAAGTAAGTCGCCCCACAGCTGCTAAATGGACCAGCTCCCTATCTGAAATGGGAATCCTAAATCGAATAAAACTCGGAAAGAGTGTAATCCTTATCAACCACCGTTACTTGGATATCCTGTTCACTACTCCGCTGCCCAAGTGAGCCTTTACTTCACCCGGTTCTCGCCCTCTCAAACCAGGCGGAGCGGAGAATTAATCGCTGATGTTAGGTAGCTGCCGCGGGCGGGATTTATATGTAAAACTGCTTTACATATCGCGAAAACGTGTAAAAAAATCGCCTAATTTTTTACACGTTCCCCAATTGGTGGCTCAAGTTGCAGCTACCCGGAATGAAATTCCAGAAATAAGCGGGAATGCAGCACTCGCCGCTAGCTGCCGCGACTCACCAAGCCGCACCACGTCCTAACCACAGAAAACCTCAGCCCAGCGAAAAATCCTTACAGAACCCTAAACGATGCGCACAAAGCAAGAGCACACCAGCACTATTTACCTGTTGTCCGCAGGTCAAAAACTCAATAGATTTCCCCTGATAACAGCTAAACTAGATGTATGTCTGAGCTTTATATCTTTCGATCTGCCCTGAAACACGGGTGTAGTGAAGAGGATATTGAGAAAGCTTTTTTCGGTGCGGTGTGCGAAATTGTTGAGCAATCGGATCCAAGAAAAGTTATTCGTTTAGGCTTTGATACTGTTGGGTGATTACTGGAAGTCGGAGCAATAGTTGAAGAAGATATCCGGGTTTTTCATGCTATGAAAGCACGGACTAGATACGTTGAAGAAGCAGAGAGGAGAAAATGACCATGGCAACCCTAATCGAGAGAGAAATGAGCGAATCGGAACTAGCAATCGCCGAACAATTTGAGCGCGGGCTGTCGCAGGAAGAACTGAAAAATGCTAGCTTCCGTTTTGGGTCTGCGGTTTCTGAGCTCTTCCCTGCCTACCTTACCGAGCTACTACACCAGCGTGCGGTTAAAGATGGCGAAACCCAATTCGAAGTAATGCGCAAGGCAATGGAATCGTATCTGATTCCCGCCTAAACCTGGCGTGCTTTTATGCCAGGGAACCAAGAATAAATACTTTAAAAGACGATACCCCACTACTTGAGAGGTCACTGATGCTCACTTGTCCTGAACCTGCCGATAATCCTGTGCTCTGGCCGTGGGGAACCCGGCGGGAAGAGGACGGACAGTTATCTTTTGCCGGGCAAAAAGTAACTGACCTGGCGCAAAGTTTCGCCACCCCCTCCTACCTGTTTGACCTGGATGATTTCGCGGCTCGCGCCGAAACTATTTCCTCGGCGATGGCGGAAGAGTTTTGGGAGGGCTACGGATTTTCCGGTGCCAGCGTCTACTATGCGGGTAAAGCCTTCCTGTGTACCGCTTTAGGGGAAGCCATCACCAAGGCAGGGATGGGGATAGATACCGCCAGCCTGGGGGAACTTTCGGTCGCGCTTAATCCTGCAATGGGAGCTGACCCTAAGAAAATCGGGCTACACGGCAACAATAAATCCCTGGAGTCTTTGCACCTGGCACTGCGCCACGGTATTGGGCGGATTATCGTAGATTCCCTAAGTGAAATCGACCTTTTGCAGTCTCTTTGCGAAAGCGAAAACACCACCGCTCCGGTGATGGTGAGGGTAACCACCGGGGTGCACGCCGGGGGACACAGCTTCATCGCCACTGCCCACGAGGATCAAAAATTCGGTCTCTCCCTGGCCTCTGGCGCAGCCCTCCAGGCAGTCAAAATGATTATTGCCGCCCCCCATCTGCGGCTAGTGGGGCTGCATTCCCATATCGGCTCCCAAATCAAAGATTTAGCATCTTTCCAAGTAGCAGCGGACCGGCTGCTGGCTTTCCGCGCGCAGGTGCAACAGCTAGGTGAGGCCGTCCCCGAAGTTGATTTAGGTGGAGGCCTAGCTATTTCCTATCAGGGCGAGGACGTGCCTAGCGCCATTGAATATGCACGCTCCCTCGCAGCTTCGGTGAAGAAAGCCTGCGAGCAGGCCGGCACCGATATTCCCCATATTTCGATTGAACCGGGGCGCTGGCTAGCCGGCCCGGTATGCGTCAGCCTGTACCAGGTGGGAACCGTCAAGGACGTGCAGCTAGAGGACGGCTCTATCCGCAAATACGTGAGCGTAGACGGAGGTATGAGCGACAATATTCGCCCCGCCCTCTATGATGCCGAATATGTGGCGACCCTAGCTTCGCGTCTTTCGGATGCCCCCGCTGCTAGCTGCCGCATCGTGGGAATGCATTGCGAATCTGGTGATATTTTAGTTCCCGAAATTGCCCTCCCCGCTGATATTTGCGCTGGTGATTTACTGGTAATTCCGGCTACTGGAGCCTATGGGCGGGCAATGGCCTCGAACTATAATATGGTTCCCCGTCCCGGGGTAGTCGGGCTGAGTCGTAAAGCGGCTCCGCGCTATATCGTCGCCCGAGAAACCGTGGATGACCTACTGCGACTTGATACCGGAATTCCCGGTTTATCTCAGTGCTAAATCTTCGGAGCGCTCGAATAGCAATAACCGTTAGAGTAGAAAACCCCGGCGGGTAAAAACCCCTGCCGAAAGTGGTGAAAAGAGGGTGAATATGAAGCAAGCGGTGAAAATAGCGGTTCTCGGGTGCGGAACTGTGGGGGCGCAAGTAGTGCGGCTACTGCAAGAACGCGCCGCTGATTATCAGGCTAGGTGTGGAGCCAGCCTAGAGATTATCGGTATTTGTGTACATAATCTGGCGGCTCCGCGCCCTGATTTTATTAGCCGCGACCTGCTTACCGACCAGGCGGAACCCTTGATTGACCAGGCAGACCTGGTAATCGAGCTAATCGGGGGGATTGAACCGGCGCGCACCTACATTACCCGCGCCCTCGAAGCTGGAAAATCTGTGGTCACCGGGAATAAAGCCCTCCTCGCCCAATATGGTCCGGAACTGTTCGACCTCTCCCGCGAGCGTGAAGCCGACCTTTACTATGAGGCGGCCGTCGCTGGCGCCATTCCGGTGGTTTATGGTCTGCGTGAATCCTTAGCCGGAGACCGCGTCCAAGTGGTGCAAGGCATCGTTAATGGCACCACCAACTACATGCTTGACCAGATGGAAAAGAAAGGTTGGTCATTCGAGCAAGCGCTTACTACTGCCCAAGAACTCGGATATGCCGAAGCGGATCCGACCGCCGATATTGATGGTTTAGATGCCGCCGCCAAATGCGCCCTACTTGCGCAGTTGGCTTTCCACACCCGGGTTTCCCTAGATCAGGTAGCGGTGAAAGGGATTCGCAGTATTACCGCGGACGATATTGCCGACGCCAAAGAGTCGGGGCGCACCATTAAACTGTTGGCGATTGCCCAGCTGGCGCAAGATGAACAAGGACGCGAATGTGTATCTTGCCGGGTAGAGCCGGTATTGGTGAAACCAGAAAATCCGCTCGCGAGCATTGCGGGAGCCTTTAACGCGATTGTGATTGATGCCGAGGCGGCGGGCAGACTAATGTTCTACGGTCAAGGTGCTGGCGGGGTACAGACCGCTTCCGCCGTACTCTCCGATGTGGTGGCCGCTGCGTTCCACCTGGTATCCGGGGGGAGTGCCCCGCGCGAGTCCGCCTATGCTGATTTGCCACAAATGCCGGCCGGGCAAGTGAGTTCCAAGTACAGTATCCGTCTGCAAGTAGAGGACGTAACCGGGGTATTAGCCGAGGTAGCAGGAATTTTTGCTCGTCGCGGGATTTCTATCGAGCAGGTACGCCAGCGCAGTGACGCTAAATCCGGGAAAGCGATTGTTTCTTTGTCAAGTGACTGGGCTAGTGCGGGAGACATAGACTTGACGGTGAAAGATTTGGAAGCCGCCGAGCCGGTGAACCAAGTAATTCAAGTAATCAGTATGGAGGGCTAGCAAGATGGCACATCTGTGGCAGGGAATAATCAACGAATATCGCGATTGGCTCCCCATAAGCGACGAAGAAGAAATCGTCACTTTGCAAGAGGGAGGCACTCCGCTGGTTTATTCCGATGATTTATCGGACGAGGTGGGGGCACGGGTCTATATCAAAGTCGAGGGGATGAACCCTACCGGCTCTTTTAAAGACCGCGGTATGACCATGGCGATTACCAAGGTGCTCTCTAGCGGGCAAAAAATGGTGGCGTGTGCCTCTACCGGCAATACTTCGGCTTCTGCCGCTGCCTATTCGGCAAAGGCTGGCTTGGAATGCGCGGTAATCCTGCCTGCCGGAAAAATTGCTGCCGGAAAACTCGCCCAGGCAATTGTGCATGGGGCGCGACTGGTGGCAGTGGATGGAAACTTTGACCAATGCCTGACTATTACCCGCCAGCTCACCGAATCCTATCCGGTAGCTCTAGTAAACTCGATTAACCCCTACCGCCTGCAAGGACAAAAAACCGCGGCTTTTGAAATCGTTGATTTCTTGGGGGACGCGCCTGATATTCATGTTCTCCCGGTGGGAAATGCCGGAAATATCTCCGCCTACTGGATGGGATATAACGAATATGCTGGTCGGCGCACCGCCGCCTCCTTGGAAAAAGAAACTACACTAGGGGAGGTGCGCGCCAGTAAAGTTCCGCAAATGTGGGGTATTCAGGCTAAAGGGGCTGCGCCTTTCGTGGCTGGACACCCGATTGACAACCCGGAAACCGTGGCGACCGCCATCCGAATCGGCAACCCGGCTTCCTGGGATTATGCATCGGCAGCGCGGGACGATTCCCACGGTTTTATTACTGCGGTCAGTGATGAAGATATTTTAGCTGCCCAGGCACGGTTAGCAGCCGATACCGGCATTTTTGTGGAACCAGCTTCCGCGGCCTCGGTTGCGGGACTGCTGTGGGCTGCTGGCGCAGGTAAAGTGCCCGAGGATGCGACAATTGTATGTACGGTGACTGGTAACGGTTTGAAAGATACCGCGACTGCTCTGGGCGATCGCGATATTAACCCGCAGGTAATCGCGCCCACCTTGGAGGCCGCCCTCACCGCCCTCGACTTGAAATAACAGGAACCAAGCAAGATGCGGATTGTTAAGGACGAGGCGGAAGTAAAAGTTCCTGCCACCTCGGCTAATCTGGGACCCGGATATGACTGTATGGGACTAGCGCTTTCCCTGCATGATCGAGTACGTTTTCGCGCTACTGCCGGAGCCACCCAGGTGCACGTGCGGGGTCAAGGCAAAGACAAACTGCCGGAGGACGAAAATCACCTGGTAGTGCGGGCTATCCGCTTGGGGCTAGATGCGGTAGGGGCATCCCAAGTGGGGGTGTCCCTGTGGCAAGAAAATCAGATTCCCCAATCGCGCGGTCTTGGTTCATCAGCGTCTGCAATCGTTAGTGGTCTTGCCCTGGTGCGGGCAATTATTGCCGAACCGGAAGCGCTTGATAACGATACTATGTTGCGAATTGCGACCTATCTAGAGGGGCATCCCGATAACTTGGCACCGGCGATTTATGGGGGGATTACCGTATCCGGAATCGAGGGTACTTCTAGCGAGGAAACTGCCACTACCCGGCAACTTAGCTCCCCATTTTTAGAAATGGGGGCAGGTGAACAGGAAGAAATTGCAGGGCAATCTGAGGGGAATAAACCGGTTCTGGCAAGTGAGTTTCCAAAAACCTGGGCACTGAAAATCAAGAATCAATACGATTTGCGACCTACCGTGTTTATCCCGGATTTCGAGTTGGATACTTCCCAGGCGCGCTCTTTGCTTCCGGAACAAGTTCCTCATGTGGATGCCGCCAAAAATGTGGCTAACGCGGCGCTGCTGGTGTGCGCCCTGGAAAATCATCCTGAGCTGTTAATGGCTGCCACCACGGACTATTTACATCAAAACTATCGTCGTGCCGCTATGCCCGCTTCGGTTGATTTAATGTATTGGTTGCGTGCTCAGCAGTTACCGGCGGTTATTTCTGGGGCAGGGCCGTGTGTATTGGTGCTAGCGAATGTAAATGACCAGGTGAAATCGCAAGCTGAGAAAGCGGGTTGGAGAGTGCGCACCCTAGAGTTAGACATGCGCGGGGTGCGGGAACTATAACTAAAATCCCTGTAAATAGGGGAATGGTCAGGCTCACTGTGTCGCAGTTACCTACTGCTGCAAAATCCTGGTAGGCTAAATGCACGAAGGCGAAAGCAATCAGCGGAATACCGATTGAAAAGCTTAGTTCTAGTCTTCAAAACTCACGCCGATTTTTCTCGGTAATAATTATCCAGACGCGTTTGCGTCATACCTACATTCAAAAGGAAAGTTTGTGAGCACAAACGAGAATGCTAATGAGCTTGGTGCTATGAAACTAGATCAGCTAAAAGCATTAGCAACAAAACTGCAGATTCGTGGGACTTCTAGGCTGCGTAAAAATGAGCTAATCGAAAAAATTACCGCGGCTCAATCCGCTCAGTCTGCAAATGCTGGAGCTACCCAATCAGGGGAATCGGCATCTGAAAATAAAGAGACACTGTCCGGTCAGCCAAGACAGATGCGAGGGCGTAAACCGCGCCGTCACGGTGCTGTGCGTCAAGATTTAGATGCAAAAGAAGACGCGAAAGAACAGTTAAAACAGGATTTGGCACAGCAAGCCAACCGCAAGTCTCGTAATCAAGACAAGTCTGCCCAATCTGGCGAGGACGCACCGCGTTCAGTAGACGAAATTGCTTTACCTAATGCTGATGATGAAGACCGTGGTGACGGTCGGGGGCGCGGACGACGGAACCGGCGCCGTGACCGCAACCGGCATCGTGACGATAATTGGAATGAAAATAATCGTACCGAGCGTGCTGGTCGCGTTAAAATTGATAACCGCGAAGAGGACAGCGAAGAAAATGATGAAGAATTGCTGCCAATCGCGGGGGTTCTGGATGTCCAAAGTAACCATGCCTTTGTGCGTACTTCCGGCTATGTAGCCGGTCCTAACGATGTTTATGTCACCTTGGGGCAAGTACGCCGTTGGGGATTGCGTTCCGGCGATGCGGTACAGGGCGCAGTTCGTCCTCCGAAAGAGGGCGATAATAATCGGCGACAAAAATACAATGCCCTGGTACGGTTGGATGCCGTTAATGGAATGAGTGTCGAGGACGCGCGGGCGCGTACTCAGTTCAAAGATTTGGTGCCGCTGTACCCGAATGAGCAGCTGCGTCTAGAGAACAATCCCAAGAATCCCACCCAGCGGATTATTGACCTGATTGCCCCGATTGGTAAGGGGCAGCGCGGGTTGATTGTTTCTCCTCCTAAAGCCGGTAAAACTATTATTTTGCAGCAGATTGCCAACGCTATCACCACTAATAATCCGGAATGTCACCTGATGGTGGTGCTGGTTGATGAGCGACCCGAAGAGGTCACCGATATGCAGCGTACGGTAAAGGGTGAGGTTATTGCTTCGACCTTTGACCGTCCTGCCTCTGATCATGCTTCGGTAGCCGAACTGGCAATTGAACGGGCAAAACGCCTGGTGGAGCTAGGTCAAGATGTGGTGGTACTGCTGGATTCAATTACTCGCTTGGGGCGTGCCTATAACTTGGCGGCTCCGCCCTCGGGACGAATCCTGTCCGGTGGTGTGGACGCTTCTGCGCTTTACCCACCCAAGAAATTCTTTGGGGCAGCGCGTAACGTCGAAAACGGTGGTTCGCTGACTATTTTGGCTACCGCCTTGGTGGAAACTAACTCCAAGATGGACGAAGTTATTTTCGAAGAGTTTAAAGGCACCGGCAATATGGAACTGCGCCTGTCGCGCCAGCTGGCTGATAAACGCCTATTCCCCGCGGTCGATGTGAACGCCTCGGGTACTCGCCGCGAAGAACTGCTGCTTAATAAGGAAGAACTGCAAGTTACCTGGAAGCTGCGGAGAATGCTCAGCGCCTTAGAGCCGCAGCAAGCCAGCGAATTTGTGCTTTCTAAACTCAAGAGCACCAATTCTAATGCGGAGTTCTTGATGATGATTGCCAAGATGAGCACCCAAGTTTAACTGACAGTTTCAAGCGAATTCTTTTCTGGGAATTCGTTTACTAGCTCACCTTTGTGCCCCGCCGGAATCCCGGCGGGGCACAAAGTTTAGGTAGGGGTTTATAGTTTAAAACTGTGGCAGTCGCTACGAATATAACGATTTGGTAGCGAAATGGTTGCATATTGGTTTAGACTGAGTGTCGCCTGGTCGAACCGGTCAGCTGCTTTGTCTACTGAATGGGAAAATCGTGGGACGTCATAGCCAAATGGAAAAACCATTCCGACATCTACTCTGGCAAGTGGGACTGGCTACCGCTGTTATTGCGGGAGCACTCGGTACCTCCGGTGCAGTGGCTATTCACGCCTCCTCGCTACCGGCCGGACAGCCAGTACCGGAAACAACAGCGCAAACCATCACCGATACCAACCCGGTAGCCCAGGCAAGCGGAGAATACGGTTTTGAAAAAGTTAGCGCTAAAGTCATAGACGAATCCCCCAAAACCGAAAAAACCGATACTACCAGCACGGTAAGCAGCGAAACCCCGCAAACTACTACCCGGGCAAACACCGGCGGAGCCAGTGCTTCCAGCGCGCAATATTCCCTGGCAGCCTTACGTAGAGCCGGCGTAGTTCACTGGGGTGGATACAAATTCACCTATTATTCCCAAAAAGTCCTCCCCGGTGGGGGACTGCGGATTCCCGGTCGCCACGTGAATGCTAACGGATATGTAGCTGACGCCGACGGCTATATTGTGCTCGCCAATGATGCCCCGAAAGGCACCGTTATAAACACTCCCTTTGGCGGGCCGGGAAAAGTCTATGACCGGGGTACCCGGGGCAACCACTTCGACGTTTACACTTCCTAAACATCTCCCAGCCCATTTATCAGGTCATGGTCGCTAACAGTTTCAACTGTACGTATTAGAGGCGATAGGGAACTCGGCAGCGCTCTCATCTAGGATAGTAACGATGAGTCTGCAAGCCATTGTCGAAAAAATAGCTAACGAACCGGTAGCTAAAGAGTTCTTTTCCCAGCCCACTAGCGCTAAATCTCTATACTGTCCCCCCGGACTTAGACCGGCTCTAGCCGCGGCCGCAGCGCAAACCAAAACGCCAAACTCGCGCGGACTAATCTTGTACGTAACCGCATCGGGCAGAGCAGCCGAACAAGCAGAAGCAGAAATATCAGGATATATGCCGCAAGTGGCACGTTTTCCTTCCTGGGAAACCTTGCCCCACGAACGTCTGTCTCCCCGCGCCGACACTATGGCGCAGCGGATCGCAGTGTTACGCCGTCTCGTCCACCCCGAAAAACCGGGAGAATGCGCAGAAGCAATCCGCGTCCTCATCGCCCCCATTCGTGCATTACTACAACCGGTAATAGCCGGGCTATCCGAAATTGAACCCCTAAAAATATCCGAGGGCGAAGATTATCCTCTGGACAAGCTGGCTGCCCGCCTCCTAGACCTGGGATATGAGAAAACCGATTTAGTCGCTTCACGTGGACAATTCGCGCTGCGAGGAGGAATCCTAGATGTATTTGTCCCCGGTGAACCCCACCCGCAACGTCTAGATTTCTTCGGTGACACCCTAGAGGAAGTAAACTATTTTTCCCTCTCTGACCAGCGAACTATCGAAGAAAGCACCAGTGGAGTGTGGGCTCCCGCCTGTCGGGAACTGCTATTAACCGACCAGGTAAAGCAACGCGCTAGCGAGCTGCAATCCTCCCTGCCAGGCGTAGCCGATATGTTAGAGCTAATCAGCCAGGGAATCCCGGTACAAGGCATGGAATCCCTAGCTCCGGTACTGGTCGGTGGGTTACAGACTGTGACCTCACTGCTTTCAAAGGACACCACCATCGTGATTGACGAACCGGGCAAAGTAGCTCGTAGAGCCGCCGATCTTTTGGAAACCTCCCAAGAATTCGAGCAAGCAGCTTGGCAAGCCGCCGCTGGCGGAGGAAAAATCCCTATCCACGCTTCCCGGGCGCTGCAAAGCCTCAACGATTTCAACCAAGAGGCACGTGAGAAAGGTTTAGGCTGGTGGGAGCTAACTGGACTGCCCAGTGCTGAAATATTAGCCAGCGAATCCGGGGAGGAAAACAGTGCCAACCCTACAGGCGAGGAAGCAACAGAGCTAACCGGTAAGACAGAAATCGACACCGCTCCGCAAGCAGATGGTTTGAGTGAAACTACCCGCCCTACCTATGTGTATAGCGGACAAAGCGATTTGGGGGCACGAGCCTCGAAAGGCTATCGCGGACATATCGACCAGGCAGTAAAAGACCTAAATCAATATCTAAATGCCGGTTGGCAGGTGGTTTTGTCTTGTTCAGGACGCGGCTTGGCTAGCCGATTCGCCGCTAACCTAACCGAGGCGGGGCTAAGGGCTAAAACAGTAGAAACCCTAGATACGTCCTTAGAAATCGAAAAAGGCAGTGTCAAAGTTACTACCGGCAGAATCGCCAGTGGATTTACCTTAAAATCTTCGCGACTGTTGTTGCTGACCGAAGCTGACCTGACCGGTCGCTCCCCGCGCTCAGCACAACCTCCCCGCAAACTTGCCAGTCGTGCCAGGCGCACCATAGTCGATCCTTTATCCCTAAAACCAGGAGACTATGTGGTGCATACCCAACACGGGGTGGGACGGTTCGTGCAAATGATTAAACGAACTATCGGTAAAGGTCAAGATGCGGTCACCCGTGAATATCTGGTTCTCGAATATGCTCCCTCTCGGCGCGGACAAGCCGCAGATAGGCTTTATGTACCCACCGACTCACTGGATTTGGTTTCCCGCTATGCCGGCTCGGATACCCCGCAGCTTAACAAAATGGGGGGAGCAGATTGGGCGAAAACCAAGAATCGCGCCCGCAAAGCCACCCGGGAAATCGCGGCGGAACTTGTTAGGCTCTACGCTGCCCGCCAGGCCACCAAAGGACACGCTTTCGGTCCCGATACTCCCTGGCAAAAGGAACTCGAGGACGCATTTGAATATAACGAAACTCCTGATCAGCTGGCCACCATCGATGAAGTTAAAGCAGATATGGAAAAACCGATTCCCATGGATAGGCTGCTCAGCGGGGATGTAGGGTTCGGGAAAACCGAGGTGGCGGTACGCGCGGCCTTCAAAGCTATCCAAGAAGGGTTCCAGGTTGCCTTGCTAGTGCCGACCACGCTGCTAGTAAAACAACATTTCGAGACTTTTAGTGACCGTTTCGCCCCCTTTCCTATCCGACTGGGGCAGCTGTCGCGTTTTTCTACCCCCAAAGAATCCCGGGAGGTTAAAGCCGCGCTGCGCAATGGCGAAATTGAGATGGTAATCGGCACGCATTCCCTGATAACTGGGGAAGTAGGGTTTAAGAATCTGGGACTGGTGATTATTGACGAGGAGCAGCGTTTCGGGGTCGAACATAAAGAAACTTTGAAGGCTCTGCGCACTAATGTGGATGTGCTCTCTATGTCGGCCACCCCGATTCCGCGTACCTTAGAAATGGCGGTGACTGGGATTCGCGAACTTTCGACCCTTTCAACCCCGCCGGAAGAACGCCACCCGGTATTAACTTTTGTTGGTATCCACCATGATAAACAGGTGAAAGCAGCGATTCGGCGGGAACTTTTGCGAGATGGGCAAGTGTTTTATGTCCACAATCGAGTCGAGTCCATCGACCGCGTAGCTGCCCACATCAGTGAGCTTGTCCCGGAGGCACGAGTGGTGGTGGCACACGGCAAAATGCATGAAAAGCAGCTAGAACAAGTAATGGTGGATTTCTGGAACCACCAGGCTGATGTGCTAGTTTGCACCACGATTGTAGAAACCGGGCTAGATATTTCCAACGCTAATACCTTGATTGTTTCTAACGCGCATCGGATGGGTCTTTCCCAGCTGCACCAGTTACGAGGACGAGTAGGGCGCGGGCGGGAACGCGCTTACGCCTATTTCTTCTATCCGGGGGATAAACCGCTGACTGAAACCGCGCAAGAACGTCTGCAAACCATTGCCGCTAATACTGATTTAGGGGCGGGGACAGCGGTTGCCCAAAAGGATTTGGAGATTCGCGGAGCCGGAAACCTGCTCGGTGGACAACAGTCCGGACATATCGCCGGGGTTGGTTTTGACCTGTATATCCGGATGGTTTCCGAGGCGGTGCAAGGGTTTAAAGATGAACCTAACGATAATGAGGACGAATCTGAGGTACGGATTGAACTGCCAATTGATGCCCATATTCCCCCCGAATATGTGGAGTCAGAACGTTTGCGCCTAGAGATGTATCAAAAACTCTCTAATGTGCGCCAGCCAAGTGAGTTAAAGGCGGTTAAAGAAGAAATGACTGACCGCTACGGAGCGCCGCCCGCAAATGTTCAGCTACTGTTTAGGGTGGCTAGGCTGCGGATGGCTGCGCGCGCCCTAGGGATTAAAGAAATTGTGGCACAGGGACGTTTTGTGCGTTTGGCTCCCGTGCAGCTAGCAGATTCACAAATGCTGCGGATAAAGCGGCTGCATCCGGGAACGGTGATTAAACCGGCAGTTAGACAGATTTTGGTGCCAGCTCCTAAGGGAGAAAAAATGGGACAGGGGGCGCTGCATGATGAACCTTTAGCGCAGTGGGTAGAGAAACTATTAGACAATGTGATTACTCCTTTTGGGAAAGCTTCAGGTAACAGTGCTGAAATTGGGTAAAGCTTTTCGGATAGGCGCTAGGACACCGAAAATGCCGGTACGTCCTCGCTATTGGTAAGCTAAAAGTAGGAATCTGCTGAAGAAGGATAGATTTATGTACAACAAGTTGATTCGAGCTGTCGGCATAGGCGCTGGCGTTGCTTTACTGGGAATGGGGATTAGTGCTTGTGGAGCTAGCTCTGGGAAAGCTGGTGATGATTTTTCGGCAGATAAGGTCGCTGCGGAACTGAACGCGGCGCGCCCGACAGCTGCGCAACAATCTGGGCAGGTCAGCCAGGTGAGTCAGCTACGTTCACAGGTTAATAATGCCCTTGGAACTGACGTTTATCCGCAAGCGGTTTGGACGGCTTTAGAGGGCGGAAAAGTGTTACCGGTTAATCTTGCGTCCTCGGCGCCGGTAGTTAAAGTTGCCAAGCAGGAACTTAGTAACCAGGCTGGTTATACCGAGAGCGATATTCGCAAATGGGTAGAGGGACAGGTAAAACAAGGCGCTTTACTAGATGGGGATTTTTCTGCCTCTACGATTGATTTTTTGCGCTTGCAAAAGTTTTCGGTTGATGCCCAGCAGGGCGCTGTTTCTCCCGAACTACTTAAGCGGCTGGAATCAAAGTTCTCGGCTGCCTATGAACAGGCTGGTAAACAGACACAGGGCATGAAAACCAGCAAAGTGCTAACCCAGGTTTTAGCGGGGCAAACCGGGATACCGGTGGTGGAGCCAGATGTAACAGCGGGAGTTAATCTGCAAGGAATTGCTAACGCCGAACAGACTTTGCGTAACCAGGTTCCTCAGGCGAATCAAGGTGGAAACTAAGTTTTCTGTCAGCACCTAAAAAAGGGACTTTTGCAACCTGCTGACGTCCTTTACTTCCAGTAGACTGTAGTTAAGTGATCAACAAAATCTATAAGGAGCGTGACCGTGTCACTAATCGTTGCTATTAATGCCCGTGAAATTCTTGATTCTCGGGGAAATCCCACCGTTGAGGTGGAAGTACTGTTGGATTCGGGGGCTTCTGCCCGCGCTTCCGTTCCTTCCGGGGCTTCTACCGGCGCTTTTGAAGCCGTAGAACGTCGGGATGGCGATAAAGGTCGTTACCTGGGTAAAGGTGTCCAGGATGCAGTTAATGCGGTAATGGATGATATTGCCCCAGAGCTAATCGGTGAAGATGCTTTTGATCAGCGCGATATCGACCAGATGATGATGGATCTGGATGGCACTGCTAACAAAGGCAAATTGGGTGCTAACGCTATTTTGGGTGTTTCTTTGGCTGTTGCTCATGCCGCCGCGGAGGAAGCAGGGGTGTCCCTCTTCAAGTACCTGGGTGGCCCTAATGCCCACGTGCTGCCGGTTCCGATGATGAACATTTTGAACGGTGGTTCTCACGCTGACTCCAATGTGGATATTCAAGAGTTCATGATTGCCCCTATTGGTGCTGACTCTTTCGCGGAAGCTCTCCGTATGGGCGCCGAGGTCTACCACACTTTGAAGGGCGTTATTAAAGATCGCGGTCTATCGACTGGTTTGGGTGACGAGGGCGGTTTCGCCCCCAACCTGGACTCCAATGCGGAAGCTCTCGACCTGATTTGTGAGGCGATTAAGAAAGCCGGATACGAGCCGGGTAAAGATGTGGCTTTGGCTCTGGACGTGGCTTCTTCCGAGTTCTTCAAAGATGGCAAGTACCTGTTCGAGGGCGAGCCTCGCGACACTGATTACATGGTGAAGTACTACGACGAATTAGTCGCCAAGTACCCGATTGTTTCTATCGAGGATCCGCTATCGGAGGACGAATGGGATGCTTGGAAAGCTTTGACCGAGCATATCGGTGACAAGGTTCAGCTGGTCGGCGATGACCTGTTCGTAACCAACCCGGAGCGTCTGGCTCGTGGCATTAAAGAGGGCGTAGCTAATGCTCTGCTGGTTAAGGTAAACCAGATCGGCAGCTTGACTGAAACCCTACAGGCGGTTGAGGATGCTCACCGTGCCGGTTACAAGTCCATGACTTCTCACCGCAGTGGCGAGACCGAAGATGTAACTATCGCTGACCTGGCGGTAGCCACTAACTCTGGTCAGATTAAGACCGGTGCTCCGGCACGCAGCGAGCGGGTAGCGAAGTACAATCAGTTACTTCGTATCGAGGACGAGCTGGGCGAGGCCGCTGTGTATGCTGGGCGGAACGCATTCCCGCGTTTTAAAGCCTAGTTTGCAATGCCTATGCAGCTAATAGGCGATTAGCTTAAAGCATCCGGGGTGGGTCGAAAGATATTTCTTTCGACCCACCCCTTTTTTTCATGTTTTGGTTTAGCCCAGATTTACATCAGCATCTTCATAGTCGGGAAAGTCCTCGTGGAAGCGGTGAAACAAATCCATACGAGATGTTGCGGCACGTCCTTGGGCGGCGTAGGCGCGGCGAATCCGTTGGACGTAAGTATTTACGGTATTCCTGGTTAGACCCAGTTGGCGGGCAACTATTTTAGCGGGGAGTCCCTTGGCTCCATATAGTTCTAAAACTCGTCGCTCATTGGGGCTGAGGATTAGGTGGTTAGAGTGCGGGTGGCGCGCAGAATCGGAAAACTTGTTTTCCGAGGAGTTAAGAGGAGACTGTCTATCATGGGGTAAAACGCTAACTAAACTGGTTAGCGGCTCGGTTTTATATATTGCCTGGTTGCAGCACTGGCGCTTCCCAATCTGAGAGGCTAAAGAGCTCTCTGCGGGTTGCAGATAAGATATAACCCGAAATCCCAGGGTACAAAGGCTATCTAGATTATCTAGGGGATTAGAGTTGTCCGCTAAGTGAGTAGCTAAAACTACCGTGATTTGCTGATTCTGTTTGTTGGTGGGCTCGGGATACTTAGCTAAGAAGTCGCTTACGGTGCTAAAACCTCCCAGAAAGTGCAAGTCGTTTCGGGAAGAAACCACCTCACTTATCCCCAAGGCAATCGCGGGTTGTTCATCCAATACCGCTATGTCGAAAACCATTTTCCTCTCCAGTCTTAGAAATTAGACACCCTCTGTCGGGGGGGGGGGATATTTGCTAGAATAAACAACTTTTTGCGCTTAGTGTCCTTTGGTTCAGACTGATAAGTGAGATGATGTACGGGCAGGTAGAAGCGTTGTGCGCCCTATTTTTATCTCCAGGTTCGTACATGACCGAACCTGATTGAACTTTGCGCTCCGCAAAAATATCTAGGACTAAAACCCTAGAAAAATACGGCTGTTTATTAATCAGAATCAACTAGAATCAATAGACGCCGTAGGAAACTAGTAACAAGTGTAGTGATGCTCGAAATATATTCTTCCCAGGAATTAGCAACCATTTTGAATCAAGCCCGGCAGGCAAAGTCGGCAGCGGGTGAAAAAGGATATTCCATTCGCGACCTTGCGAAACGACTAGACCTAGCACCCAGCACTTTGCAGGGCTGGCTCCAGGGAGCACATCTTCCCACTCCCGCTTTGCGTAGCAGCTTCATGCGACTGGTACAAGACCTTGATTTGCTAACCCCGAGTGAAGACACCGAGTTTTGGCAGCGTACCCTAGAAACCCTCTCCCACTCGAAACAGGGATGGATTGGCTGCCCCTACCAGGGACTATCACCTTACAATGCCCTTACCGAAAGCGTGTTTTATGGTCGCGATAAGCTTCTGACAGATTTAGAAAATGCGATTATTTCGGTACAAAGCAAGCGAAACAAACTGGTGGTGGTATTAGGAGCCTCTGGGTCTGGGAAAACCTCGCTCCTCTCAGCTGGTCTAGTAGGTAAATCGTGCGAATCCTCAGGGCGCTTAGCAAAGTATTACCCCTGTCTACTGTCAATGGGGGAAGTTATTGAAAAGCAACAAACACTGTTAGATTCCAAAGCCTCCAATCTACCTGCAAATTCGTTATTAATAGTAGACCAACTTGAGGACTTCACTAATGCTCACCCCGATCAAGTCAAAGTCGCATTAGACATCCTGAACGAAGTGGCAAAAACCCAAATCCTGGTACTGGGAGTGCGTTCAGATGCCTTAGAAGTACTTTTACAAGATGCCCGCTTTGCTCCCGCCCTCTCCAATCCGCTGATAGTTACCCCACCCAGCGTCCTCGAATATGAAGAAATAATCTCTAGACCCGCCCTCGATGCGGGACGAAAAATTGCCCCCGAGCTAAAAGAGCTGTTACTGCGGCAAATTCAAGAATCTACCTCCGAGGAAGCAAGCGTGCTTCCCCAGCTATCAAACCTGCTACTAATGATTTGGAAATCCACTAACAACTCGGTGCTAACCGTTAGTGATTACCTATTAGTAGGAGGATTAGCAGGGAGCTTAGAAAAACTCGCCGATGAGTTTTACGAAAAACTATCTACCCAGGAACGCCGACAGCTCCGTTCCTTGCTGCTATCAATGGTCGCTGTTGGGCAGCGACAGGTTACCCGGCGGGTAATCGCGCTCAAAGATATACCGCAAGATTATCTTGACCTCCTGGAACGCTTAAGTCGTGAACGTTTAGTAGTAATTGATGCTGCCACAACCCAAATAAGCCACGACACCCTGCTGTCGAACTGGGGAAAACTAAAAGGGTGGATTGAAGAGTCGCGGATTAATCTAGGTTTAGTTCGCCAAATTCAGATTGCCTCCCAGCTGTGGGTAGAATCCGACAACTCGCCCGAGGCGTTACGCCCCTCCCTATATTATGCTTGGGAAAACCGAGAAATCCCTGATGAGGTTGCGTTCACTAATCAGGAAGAACAATTCCTGGCTGCCTGCAGCCATGAAGCCAACCGCCAAAAAGAAGAACAGAAAAAACGAATCAAAACCCTGCGACACCGCAATCAAGTGGTTACCATTATTGCCGCAGTTGCCGGGGTGCTATTAGTAGCCACCATAGCTGGATTTTTCCAAGCATCCCACTATCAAAAACAAGCAATCGCCTCTAAAAAAGACGCAGAATCTCGGCAAATGGCGCTAATTTCGCGGGAATTAGGAGCCTCTGACACCAATCTAGCGGCTCAATTCGCCCTCTCAGGTCTAAATATCGCCAACACTAGAGAAGCCCGATCCGCCCTCATAGAAACCACCGCCGTCCCCATCCCCGAACGTATCTTCGGCGAGGGCGGGACAGTGCGAGTTGCCGGTAGCGCGGACGGCGAAGTAATCGCGCGTGCCGATTCCAAAGGGATAGTTAGCCTCTGGCGCGGCGGAGACATAAAAACAAAACCCGAAACTTTCTCGGCAAGTAAAGGACAGCTTTTTACCCTAGCGCTAAAAGAAATAGCAGGTAGAAACCTACTGGCAGTCGGGGGGCAAAAAACCGCCTCCCTATGGGATATAACTGCCAAGCCCCGCCGAATCGCCGAATTTGGGGCAGAGGACGTAGCCTACTCGGTTGCTATAACCAATCGGTATTTAGGGTTTGGTTTTTTAAATGGAAAAGTAAATTTGTGGGAACTAGACCAGATTGATAAACCCAAACCCGCGTCCTCATTCCAATTGGATACCCCAACCTCCGTGACCGCTCTTGCGATTTCACCAGATCAGCAGCAAATCGCTTACGGCGGTCAAGCCGGGAAAATCTATCTGCGTGACCTGAATGGTCAAAACAGCAAACAGCTTGCTGTTGGCGAAGGCTCCGCCCTAGATATAAAGTTCTCTCCGGACGGAGAAGAACTCGGGGTGGCGCTCACCAGCCGTCAAGTTCGCCGTTGGCAAGCCAAAGGAAACAACGACAGCCTAGCCAGCCTGGACGGATTCTATTCTTTTGTGAACACCCTGGAATATGACGAAGATAAGATAATCGTCGGCTGCTCGGATACTACCACCACCATTTGGGATCGTTCCGGGCGTAAACTCACCTCCCTGCCAGGACGAGAAATAGTCACTGCTGCCACCAAAGTTGGAGGACGTATTATTACTGGCAGCGTAGACGGTCAGCTCCGGCATTGGCCCAAATCAGTGCTGCCACTTATTAATGAAGGCGGATATCTAATTGATTCTCACACTGACCGAAAAAACTGGGTATTTGTTTCTCGGCGTTTAAAAACTCCCGCCCTTTTCAAAACCGAAAAAGATGGGTTACGGCGCATGAAAGATCCGGTTATGCCCTCCGGATTAAAATCGGCTACTCGCACCGAGATAGCCGAGGACGGTCAGTTTCTAGTTACCGGTACCCAATCTGGGGAACTATTAACTTGGCCATTAGGTAAAGACGGTGCTGGAAGCCCTATTGTTTCCAAAATTGGTGATGAATTCCTTGGGGAAATCCGCCTGTCTAGCGACCATAAAACCGCAGCGGTCGCCAAAGCAGATGAGCTGGGTGTTTACCTGCTTAACTGGGAGGGTACCGGCTGGAAACAGTACGGAGAACTGCCAGGACAGCATTATTTAATGCGGATTTTAGGTAATACGGGACTGCTGGCTACAGCTGCCGAGGATGCTTCTGTAGCGATATTTACTATGGATGCCACCCCTAAAAGGGTAGGTACTATCAAGACCGAATCCTTGGCTTCTGCCTTCTATTACGACGCTAAACGTCAGTATTTATATGTGGGTGAATCCGGAGGACGAATTACGATTAATGATGTAAAAGATCCGGGGAAACCGCGGCTGGTAGCGCAGATACGAGGTTTGCAGGCTTCCGTCAATGAACTGGATATTACCCTGGACGAAAAATATCTATTTGGTATTTCGTCGGATAAAAAGCTTTGGGTTTGGAGTGTCGATTCTCCTGAAAAGAATCTTTATCTTTCAGTTCAGATAAACCAGATTCCCTACGCTATCGCGGATACCCCCGCTGGTTACCTGATTGGTGGGGATAAAGGGATGGCTAATTTGTACCCTCATTCCATTTCGGAGGCACGCAAACAGGTTTGCAAGACGGTGGGTAAGGAAATTACCAGGCAGGAATGGAATGCGGTCGCTCCCGGAGTGCAACCGGTCTCTCCCTGTGGGGAACAAGATAAATAGTCTGGCTTATCGTCCTGGTCTGGTTCGGTATTGGGGATAGTTTCCTGTTGGTCTACCCCGGGGTGCGCGCCGGTATCGGTCATTCCTTCGGGTAAAAAGTATTGATAGCATTATGGGGTAACCATGCGCTTTTGGGGCTTACCCCAAAAGTGAGGTTACAGTTAGAAAAGTAATAAGCAAGGAAGCCAAAGACCAACTAACTCGCTAGCGAATCTCGCAGGATAGACGCTTTGGGGCGTAAGTATTTTTCGCGATTAATCTAAACGAGTAGCGGGTAACGAAGCATACTGGGGACATATGAAGATGAAGAAGTCTTTAGCGGCAGCTAGCGTAACTTTAGCGATGCTTTTTTCTGGTATCGGGGTGGGGTCTTCTACCCCAGCCGGGGCTGCTACTGTTTCCGCTGCGAACTGGGCAATGCCCACACAGGTTAAAGCTAATACTCCTGATAATACCGCTTCTACAGCTAACCAGTCCTTAGCTGATTGGGAAAAACTACAGGCAAAACTGCGGCAAGAAAACCCTATTTCCTGGCTATTTACTGGTGATTCCATAACTCATGGCGCTAATACCAGTGAAGGTTTGCGGCGCTTCAGCGAGTATTTCAACTCTTATCTCCATTCGACCCCTATTAATGGCATAGGGCGCACTAACGATTTAGTAATGAATACCGGGGTGGCTAACTCGACTACCCGGTATTTGCGTCAAGCTTTCCAACAATCTGTCCTTGATAAAGGGGCTGACGTAGTCTTTTTGGCTTTGGGGATGAACGATTCGGTAAATGCCCCTGCCAAGGAACGGGTTGAACAAAAAACTTACCGACAAAATCTCGAATACTTTATCGCCCAGATTCGCGCCTCCGGTGCAATTCCGGTGTTGCAAACCCAAAACTATCCCACTGACGGGCGACACGCCTCTTTCGATGCGTGGATGCAAACTGTCCGGGAGGTGGCAGCAGAAAAGAAAGTGATTCTGCTAGATGTCCAAAAATTCTGGCAAACCGAGCACGCGCCAGATAACTCTGACGGCTGGATGCAAGCCGATGGGGTACACCCCAGTGCGCAAGGCTATCTGGAGTGGGCAAAATTCCTGGTAAAGCAGTTGAATATCTGGAATGAAGATTCAACGCTAGCCAATACTTCCAAAGCATACGTAGAGCGTTATGGAAGTCCCCTCACCGAGGTGTCAGTGACGCAAAACGTACCCGAAGTGTTAAAGAAACAGCCCTCACACCCGGCAAACCTGGTGTTTAATCACGCCCAGACCACCAGTGAATCTTGCTCCCCGCAGATAAAGGATGACCAAGCCGCTCAGGTAGCATCCTTTGGCAAACAGAACTTTACGGTGCGTTTCAAAGCCACCTCTACTCAGACCGGAACCCTTATTTCCTTAGCTGACAAGGATTCTAATCTGCAGCTGCGCCTAGATATTGCGGAGGGGGGAAAGTTCAAAGTTCAGCGTCAATTCAAAACCGGTAAGCTTGACGGTTTCACCTTACAAAATCCCCTCGTCGCTGACGGAAAATTCCATACTGTCAGCGTAAACATTACTGACGGTACTGCCGACTATTATCTTGATGGGGTAAAAGTACTGCCGTTGAAAGGTGCGGGAGTTGCCGGCGCTAACGCCCTCACCTTAAATAAATTCTCGGTAGATTATGTAACCTTGTGCGCAGCGCGGGTGGGGGCAAATCCCACTGCCGAGAGCCCATTTTCCGGGGTATTAGATTATGTCGCGGTTTCGGATCAGGTATTGAGCGAACAGCAAATAGCCGAACAGGCCGGTGCCCCTACGGTTAATTCGGTGATTTCTCCCTTTATCCATAATGGTAAGGGCGACCCCAACACCTGGGTATTTTTAGGTTCGGACACTATTTATGGGGGAGAGGGCGATATTTCCGCTAAATCTGCCACCGAAGTTTTTGACGAAGTGGTGAGCTGGGAATGTAACGGTAATAGTTGTGACAATAACCCTAGCGGGCTGCAGCTTGCCGCTCGCTCGCGTTTCGTAGTGAATTCGTCCTATCCGGGGCAGACCACCGCCAAAATGCTAGCCGCATATGACAGCCAGGTAAAACGACATAAGCCGCAGGTGCTATACCTGATGCCCGATGCGCTAAATCCCGCCGGGCAGCCCTATGAAACGCTTGACAGTTTTAAGAGCAATATCAAACAGCTGGTTGCCCAGGCGAAAGCAGACGGAATCCGCGTGGTGCTAGTTACGCCTGCTGAAGCTAGCGCCGAGGCCGACGAATACGCCGAGGCGATGTTACAGCTAGCTGCTGATGAGGAAGTACCGGCAATTGACGCTCACCAATACTTCCAAAAGCTGCAAGCAAAGAACCCCAACTATGGTGACATTGTTGATAGCCGGGGTAGCTTGAATCACAAAGGACAGTTACTGCTAGGCAAGTTCTTGCTGAAAGAATCGGGGATTCCCGCTCCCAATGCGCGCAGAATCGCCGCTTTGAACTACTACGATCTCGCAGCCAAACTGGTAACCCCGGCGGCTTCCTCAAATGTTGATGGCGCAGCTCAAGACCCGGTTAGCTGCAGCGTAAAGCCCTCTGGCATGGTTAAACTGCAAGAGGGCGTGCGCTATACAGTGACTGTAAATAGTAAAGAAATAACTCCCCAAGCTGGTGGGATGTTCACCTATGATTACGGACAAACTCTGCGTATCAAAGCCGAAGCAGAAGCGGGATACGTCATTTCTGCCGGGGTGCAAACAATCTGGAGCTGGACTGCGCCTACTCGGGAAAACTTGGATTGCGATAAACCTGAACCTCCGGTGGTAGATCCCAGCCAGCCCGATAAGCCCGGTGAGGGCGAAACTCCAGACCCCGGTGGTGACACTCCTAAGCCAGGGACTGATACTCCTAAACCGGAAGCTACTGATAAACCAACGGATAAACCTAGCGGTAACCCCGGAAAGGCTAACCCGACTACGCCAGGTTCCTTAGATAAGTCGAAGAATCGCCCTCCACAGAAATCCTCCGCTAGCGACGTTACCGCAGGTAATCTTGCCCGCACCGGTTCTTCCCCCTGGGGGTATCTGTTTGCGGCCGCGTTATTTGCGGGTGCGGGGGTAGCGCTACGTTTTAAGCGCCTATGAAATCGCGTGCCGGCAAATCTGCGTTAGCCAAAAATCAGTTAAAGGATCAGCGTAAACGGCTCACTAGGTTTCCTGGGGGGAGGTTGGCGTCTGCCGCTTTACTTATCGGGATAGCGCTTTGTGTTCTAGTGGGGACTGTTATCTGGGCTGTGGGGATGCTGCGCTCAGATACCGCAGTGACCAAGGAAGAACCCCAACTGCCAGGGGTAACTATCGCCGGGCAAAAGGTGAGCGCTGCCGAGTTTAAATACGCCCTCTCAGAGGTTAAATCCCAGGCGGTAGCGGCTTGCGCCGGCGAAGAAAACTCTATTGGCGCTGACTTTTGGCAAAAAAATCAAGCTAAATGTAACCGTCTAACCGCTGCCCCCACGGCTAGCTCCGAGAACGAACGTAAACAGCTGGTACTGCAAAAAGCGTATTCACCTGTCAGTAAAAAGTTTTGCGCGAGCGCCAGCAAACCGGCTGAATATGCTGCTTGCCTGGCTGTGCATTTACTAGAAGGGCAGCACGCTGCCTATAAACAGGCGGTGCTAGGGGGACAAATGAACACCCCCACCTGGGAAGAGGCACTGCAGTCTTGGCGAGAGGGGAGCTCAGCAAGCGAGGCCGCAACCGCCGGGAGGAATCAGAGTTTCGAAGGCGAGCAAACTGATTTAGCGGTTTATCTTTCGAAATACGTCAGCGGTTTGCGCGACCAATATATCAATGCTGAACAAGCCCCAGGGATGAGGGTTAGTGACCGCCAGGTTAAAGATCACTATTTGGCTAACGCCTGGGATTTTGGTGAAGAAATTGCTAAGCTTTCCTCGGAAGAAGAAAAGTGGAAGATTATCTCACCCAGCGTCAAAGTTGATCTTCGTACCCAAATTTATTACGACTTGTTGGCTCAGCAGGTTCAGGGTATGGATACGGTGATAAATCAAGAAAGCGTAGTTGCTTTCGTTAAAGACACTTTCAGCAAATAGAGCTGGTTACCCAGCAGGCGATAGGGGAAAGATGAACCTGAAGAAACTTGCTAAAGCTACCGGTATCACCGTGCTTGCCACCAGTTTGGTTGCTCTGTCTCAGTTGCCGGCAGTAGCTGCCCCGGTGCAGGCGGAAATTATTCCTGCCACCACCTATTACGTGAGTGCAGCGGGTAATGACGCTAATGATGGAAAATCTGAGGCTAAACCCCTTAAGACCTTGGAGGCTGTCAATAAACTGACGCTGCATGCCGGTGACAAGATTCTGTTAAAACGTGGGGACGTCTTTAACAACCAGCATCTGTGTATCAGTGGCGATAAATCCTTCAAGTTTAATGACGGCACTACCTGTGCCTACCAGGCAGATAGTGATGGAGCGCCCCTGGTGATTTCGGCATATGGCGAGGGCGATAAACCGGTAATTGCCGCTAATGGCCAGGGACAGTGGAAACTGGACTATGGTTTGACCTTGGGGCACAGTCAGCATTATCTGGCTAAGGATGCAGTTTCTTCTACCGTAATGCTAAAAGATACTGAAAATATCGAGCTTAGCGACCTAGAAATCACCAATAAACGGCTTGAAGATGGCAGCGGAAAAGAAAATGGGTGCGCCTATAACGATAACTGCGCCCTTGACCGCACCGGGATTGCCGGGATCGCTCAAAACCAGGGAACCTTAGATCATGTGGTGTTAAAGAACCTTTACGTCCATGATGTGAAAGGTAATATCTACAATAAACACAGTGTTAATGGTGCGATTTATTTCAGTTCCCTAATCGCCAGCGACCAGATGAAACCGGCGGCTGAACGTAAGACTCCGGGATTTAAGCCTGCCTTGGACAAACCGGAGAGAGGATATCCCCGGTTTAATGACTTACAGATTATCAATAACCGGGTAGAAAACTCCGGACGCTGGGGGATAGCCGCTGTTTACAGTGCTTACGCCAGCGTTGCCGTTGATGGTCGTATCCAGATTCCTGATGAGGTAATCACCAAGTATGGTTCCACAAATGTGGTAATCAGCAATAACTTTATTAAGAATATTGGTGGTGACGCGATTACCGCCATGTACGGGTATAAGCCGGTAGTCGAAAGCAATGTAGCCACCGAGATTGCTACCCAGATGAACACTACCGATTATCTTTTTGCGAAAGATACTCCCGGAAAATTTGCTAAGACGGGAGGGCGCGTAGCCGCCTCCATTTGGCCGTGGAAATCAAAAGATGCCGTATTCCGCTTCAACGAGGGTTTCAATACCCAAAATGCCGATAAAGGTAACGGTGACGGAATGCCCTGGGATGCGGACTCAGGTGACGGTACTGTCTACGAGTACAACTATTCTGCTAATAACTCTGGCGGAACGGTGATGTTCTGCGGAGATCAGGCAGCAAACTCCACGTTCCGTTTCAATATTGCGCAAAACGATTCCCTCGGGGCGCTTTCACCAACTTTTTGGGATGGAGGCTATAGCGGAAAGTATCCGAATGCGCATGTTTATAACAATACTTTCTATTTGAAAGCAGGCTCCTCGATTTTGCACCCTGCGCAAGCTCAGCAAGGAACAATGAAAGTAGAAAATAATATTTTCTACAATATGAGTGACCAAGCCCGCACTGAATCTTGGAATCCCCTAGGGCATATCACCTGGGATCCAAAAGATATTGATGGCAATGCCAAGGTAACTTACTCCCATAACCTTTACTACAACTACGCTAACTATCCCGCTAGCGACCAGAATCCCGTAAAAGTAAGTAAAGGCAGCGCAGTCCTGGCAGATCCGGGGAAAGCTCCCAGTGATGCTGCCACTGACATGAAAGCACGCCCCCACTATTTCCCCGGGTTAAGTTACGCCGAAGCGGATGCCAAGACCACGGTCTTTGATGGTTACAAGCTAGCCGCTAACTCGCCAGCAATTGGGAAAGGTAAAGAAATAGTTGATGATAACGGCTTTGCTTTAGGTACTGATTTCTTTGGACGCACTGCTAACACCTTTGATATTGGGGCAGTCTCTACCAATCAAAAACCCCTCCCGCCAGCAACCGTTACCGATAGCGCAAAACTGGTTAGCACCACCTATCAGGTAACTGACGGACAAACCGTACCCAGCAAGAATGGTGTATATAAAGCTGGAAATACTATCCACGTTCCCTCAACTGAAAAGAGTCCCAGCAGCATCGCGGAAGTGCTCTCTAACCTGACTGTAGAGGGTAAAGCGCAAATAGTTGATGCTGCCGGTAAGGCTCAGGACGAGGACGCACTGGTGGCAGCGGGAATGAAGCTAAAAATTACCTCTATAGATGGCAAAGTTACCAGCGAGTTTCCACTGTCTATAGATAACGTGTATAGCTGGCTGGATGACTACACCCATAACGTGCAAGGCAATGTCTGGTTTGGGCAAAAGCAGACAGGCGCTAATGGTAAATGGGTAAATATCGATAAAGCTGACCCTGCATGGCCGAACTGGCAGGTAGACGAGTATTACGGGCCGGGTATTAACGGGTCTAAACTAGCTCCCGCCGACCGGAGCGCTCTTCACGGTTTGCTTTCTGATTCCCCGACATCTGCGGGCGCAACCGCAATGGCGTGGCGGGCTCCCAAGACCGGTTATATTACTTTTACAGTTAAGGACGCGGCGGCAGGTAAACCTGCGGAACCGTTCTTGCGTCAAGGGGATGCTACCGGCGGGACAGTCACGGTGAAACTGCTGGTTAATGGAAGCGAAAAACGTTCTTTGACTTTAGCAAAGAAAGATACTCGCCCGGATGGAGAATTTAATTTCACCGCCAATGACGCGAATGCTTTACGGGTTTCTAAAGGGGACTTTGTGCGGGTAGTTGCCGAATCTACCGGCAATCCCGCCCAACCATCGATGTTCGTTAGTCCCACTATCACCTATATTGATCGCACAGTAGATACGGAAGTTATCCCCGTGAAACCGGGAACTGCTACTGGCGAACCCGATACTCCAACTCCGGGTCAAAATCCGCAAACCGATAAAGGATACGTGGAAGGTAAAGTTCCAGGTTTTGCCCTGAGCCTTACCGGAAACGAAGTTAGCGGTAAAGTGACTTTGCCGCAGGTTGAAGGTATCGAATATCTGGTTAATGGAGCCGCGTTAGCTGATAGCTACCCGGCTGGCCCCGTGGTTGTGACTCTAAAAGCGAAAGCCGGTTACAAACTGGGAGAAAGTGCCACGACTGAATGGAAATTCACGGTGCCAGCCACCCCTGAATTTGCCAGTGACACTGGAAATCTTCAGATTCCCACCACGGTCGGCGTGAGCTATGACGCGCAAAATCAGGCGGTGGCTCCCGGTAAATCGGTGACAGTAACCGCTACCGCTAGTGATGGTTATTCATTTGCGGCCACCCGCGCTGTGAAGTGGACATTTACCGCTGACCAGAAGGACGATCCCAAGCCAGGAACTGACCTCGAGAAACCCGGTACTGACCCGGAGAAGCCGGGTACTGACCCCGAGAAACCGGGAACAGCGCCCTCGGGCAATCCGACTCAGCCTGACAGCGGAACAGTCGCTGATGGGAAGAATCAGAACCGCAACAAACCGGCTACATCAGTCAGACAGAATCAGGGCTCACTGGTTACTTCTGGTAGCCTGGCAGGCATGGCAGCTATCGCAGCTTTAACGCTTGGGGCTGCGGGAATGGCGATTGTTCGGCGACGTGCTAAGGAGTAACAGCAATCGCGCTGAATACTCGACCTCTCAGAATGCCGGAGCGCTATTTGTCAATAATGATGAAATAATGAAAGCGTGAAGTCTCCGCAACCGCCTAAAAGTGTGCAAAGAGAGAATACCCGTAAGCAGGGCTCTGCTTTCCGGTCAGTTTCTCCTTTGGTACGCACCGCTAGGCGCAATCGGGGACGTTCCCCGGTGGTTAAGGCAGCTAACCGGCGGGTCAAGGTAGGTTCCCGCTTTTCGGTAACTGTGGGTACCATCCTGGTGGTAGCTTCGCTGTTTCTGCTTTTGGTGGGTTCTCCTCTGTTCGACCTGGTTACTCAGATGGAGCAGCGTAACAAAGTACATGCACAACTGGTAGCGGCTCAGCAAGAAAACCGAGAGCTTCGCCGAGAATTGCAGCTGTGGAATAACTCGGATTATCTAACCCAACAGGCTCGCGAAAGGCTAGGATACGTAAAACCGGGTGAAACCCGCTATGCGGTAGTAGATCCCGGCAAAGACTATCAGGCACGCCAGGAAGCAAAACTAGAGAAACTTCCGGCTCGCCCCTGGTATCTGGAAATTGCCCATTCGGTGAAAATGGCGGGGCAAAGCGCAGATACTAAAGAATCTTCTACCCAAAATCGTCCTCAACCCGCCCCAGGAGCCACCCCGCAACAAGAAAAGGCAAAAAAGAAGTGAGTTTTGAACTTGACGAAGCCACCCCCGCAGACCTGGAAACCCTATCTTCCCAGTTAGGGAGGATTCCTCGCGGGGTAGTGGGAGTCGCTGCGCGCTGCGTGTGCGGTCGCCCCGCGGTAGTAGCGACCGCGCCGCGCCTAGAGGACGGTTCCCCCTTCCCTACGACCCTGTATTTGACCCTCCCCAGCTTGGTGCGCGCCCTATCCACCTTGGAAGCCTCCGGAAAAATGGCTGACTATCAGCATTTGCTATCCGAGGACGAAGATGTCGCTAAGGCGTATCGCCGCGCTCATGTTTCCTATATCGAGGCTAGAAACGCCCTCGGGGAAAACACTGGAATTGGACAAGTCGCAGAAATCGCCGGAATCAGCGCAGGCGGAATGCCCGAGCGGGTCAAATGCCTACACGCCCTCGCAGCCCAAACCCTCGCTTGCGGTAAAAAAGTAAACCCTATCGGCGATTTAGCGCTAGCTGACCTGAAAGCCACCGCCCTATGGGACAGCGAGCACTGCTACTGTGAATAGTCGCAGGTTTTCCCCATCGAAAATAGGGCGCGTCTAGGCATCGCTACCTCGGCAAGAAATACCTTAGAGCCATAGTTGTTGGTCAGGTCTCCTGTTAGTCAGGAATCTGAATCCGTGAAAAAATAGGGCTATGGCATTAGTTGCAGGTATTGATTGTGGCACCAACTCGATTCGTTTAATCATTGCTGACCGGGAAGAGGTCGGCGCACCTCTAAACGTGCGCACGCGGGAAATGCGGATAGTGCGCCTGGGGGAGGGAATCGATAAAACCGGGCAGTTCGCGCCGGCAGCCCTAGAACGCACCTTTGCAGCCACAGAAGAATACGCACAGATTATCTCCGAATACGGGGTGGACAAGATTCGTTTTGTTGCCACCTCCGCCAGCCGAGACGCGAAAAACCGGGAGGAATTTTTCTCCGGGATTAAGGAACGCCTAGGGGTAATCCCCGAGGTGATTTCCGGAAACGAAGAAGCAACCCTATCTTTTTCTGGTGCTACCTCCTCCTTTAAAGACGAGGACGAACCGGTACTACTGGTCGATATTGGGGGCGGATCTACCGAGTTCGTTTTAGGTAAGCGCGGGAAGGTAATAGACACCATTTCCACCAATATGGGTTCGGTGAGGGTTTTTGAGCGCTACCTGGCGCCGGTGATTGCCGATGCTAAACGCGGGGATGGTTCCCTGGATCCCCGCCAGACTCCCGGCATGGCGAAAGCCCTAATAAAAGCCACTTCCGCAATTGATGAGCTGATAGATGAGGCCGATCGCAAACTAGGGTTAGATCGCGCCCGCACCCTGATTGGGGTAGCCGGAACGGTCACTACCATTACCGCCCACGCCCTCGGCTTAGAAGAATACCAGCCCGAAAAAATCCATGGCTCGCGGATAACGCCCGCGCAAATGCTGAGTTCCTGTAACTGGATGATGAATCAGCCGGTTACCGCGCGCGCTGCCCTAGGGTATATGCCCACCGGACGCGCCGATGTTATCGGCGCAGGTGCGCTGGTGTGGGCACGAATTATCGAACGGGTAAACGGGGAAATTGAACCGGACGGAAGCGGTTTGAAAGAAATAATAACTTCAGAAACCGATATTTTAGACGGTATCGCCCTGTCAATCTTGCCCTAGGGTTTTAGCTGACCTCCTCCTATTAAGCAGTCGAGATAAAGGCTTAACAGACGAGGTGAGGGGCACTAAATCCAGGAGCTAAACCACATACGCCAACCCCAATGTGAATAGGGAATCGGCATCCCGCTAACTACCGGGTAGAAGAAAGCGGCGACCAATAAAATCACGATAACCAGAGCAATCCCCATGGAAACCGCGATATCTGGGGTGCGAAGCTTAGGGGGAACTAAACGGTCGCGGGCGGCTAAGACCGGTTGGGGAAGGGCGCGCAGCTGACCGAGTAGCAAACCAATCATATAGGTAACCGCGAGGGCTACAAATGGGGTTAATACCACCATATAGAACATGAAAATGGTGCGATACCAGTACAGGAGCCAGGGCGACCATAGTCCCAGGTAGCCGACCAGGATTACTCCCGCACGCCAGTCACGGCGAACGAAGGTACAGTAAATAATCACTGCCAGGGCGATTACTCCCACCCACCACAGCATCGGGTTACCCAGGGAAGACATGGCTTCCACCGTGAAATCCCCATTATCGCCATGCGGTTTTTCAAACAGCATCGAGGTTGGGCGCTGATTAATCAGCCATTGCCACGGATAGGACTGGTAGGGGTGTTTACTGGTTACCCCAGTGTGGAACTTCATCACTTCACTCATATAGGTGAAGTAATCAGAAATCGGGTCTAACCAGGAAGAATGACCAGTAGCGGCTGCGGTTTTTCCATGTCCCCAAGCCTTGGGGTGAGCAAACCAATTCCACCAGTTCGCAAAATACACAGCAATAGCTACCACAACTAATTGCCCAAAGGCGGGAAGCCCTCCGCGTACAATAGCTCCCAAACAAGCGCGACTTTTCCCGGTAACTGCCGGGTAATCCTTAGATAGCACCAGGGGGTTTAACCGCAGCGCAGACAGTCGTAAAGATAAATCTCGAGCGAAAACGAAAAGCCCGCACACTGCCAGCAGGTAAAGCCCGGACCATTTCACCGCGCACGCATACCCTAACCAAACTCCCGCCAGCACTAACCACCAGCGCACCCCTACCCGGTCATTACCTAGGTTTGCGCCTAAAAGATTACGGCTTAAACGTTCGCGTACCTGTTGCTGATCGTAGACCACACAAAGTACCCCAGCCAGGCAAAATGCGGCAAGAATTCCGTCGAGCAAACCCACCCGAGAAAGCGAAATTGCTACCCCATCAGTAGCGACAAACATTCCGGCAATCCCGGTCAAAATCCAAGAGTTAAATAATGCCCAAGCTAGGCGACACGTCAGATAAACCACTATTATCCCGCAAATAGCGGCTGCAATCCGCCAGCCGAAAGGATTAGACCAGCCAAAAATCTTCATCCCCAGCCCGATAATCCATTTACCCAGCGGAGGGTGAACTACGAAAGCGGGATCTGCTGAAAGGGAAGAAAAATCGCCGGCAATAAACTTTGTATCCGCACCTTTGGGCCAGTTAGTTTCATAGCCAAAATGCCACAGGGAATAGGCATCTTTAACGTAGTAAGTTTCATCGAAAATTAGTTTGCGGGTCGAACCAAGACGCAGTAGTCGTAAAATTGCCCCTATTGCACAAACAATCACCGTAACTATCCAGGCGCGCTGAGCCTCGATTTCCTCATTCTTTCGCTGTCCACGCCATCCTCGCAGGTAAAGTCCCGGCAGTGAGGTGATGGCAGTCCAAAGGGGAGCTTTGGAACTCTTATCTTGTCCCCGGTTGGTGTTAGCTAAAACCTTTGTCACCGATACTGGCGGGGGCGGAGCGGGACGACCGGGCATTGCTTGCATATCTAGATATTAACCGGATAGGGCATAATTGTGAGAGTGCAACCTTTCTCCTGGAACGCTGGCACTATTGTTTTAGCTGCCACCCCAATTGGTAATCTAGCCGATGCTACCCCCCGCCTGATTAGTGCTTTTGAACAGGCAGACCTGATTGCAGCCGAAGACACCCGCCGCACTGGGCTGCTGCGCGAGCGTCTGGGAGTAACTCGGCACGCCCCCCTAATTTCCTGTCATGAACACAATGAACAGGGCAAAGCCGAACAAATAGTTTCCCGCGCCGCAAATGGTCAGCGAGTTCTGTTGGTAACGGACGCGGGAATGCCTACGGTTTCTGACCCCGGATATGTGATTGTGCAGGTGGCGATAGCGCGCGGGGTGCCGCTGACAGTCCTGCCTGGCCCGTCTGCGCCGTTGCTTGCCCTCGCCCTCTCCGGGTTGCCTACGGATCGTTTTTGCTTTGAAGGGTTTTTGCCACGCAAACAAACTGCCCTAAGGCGGCGGTTAGAGGAGCTTTCTAGCGAGGAACGCACCATGATTTTCTTGGAATCTCCTCGACGTTTGGAAGTAACTTTGGAGGCACTGGCCCAGCTTTTTGGGGAAAAACGCTCCGCTGCGGTCTGCCGGGAACTCACCAAGATGCACGAGGACGTGTGGCGGGGCACCCTCGGAGAACTTAAAGAAAAAGCAACAGAGGTGCGCGGAGAAATCGTGCTGGTGGTGGCAGGAGCCGCGCCGCGCACTCCCTTGACGCCTACGGATGCAGTCAGGCTCGTCCTTGGCAGGGTAGAGGACGGCGAAAGACTAAAAGATGCCGCTAAAGCGGTAGCAGCCCAAAGCGGGCTCAGTTCCAAGGTGCTTTATAACCAGGCGCTGGCGGAGCGAAAATAACCAGGTCTTTAGGTATATTTTGCTTCCGGCAATGGGGCATTAGGATAGAGGTATGACTCATGTTTTATCCGCTGTTGCTTGGCCTTACGCCAACGGTCCGCGTCATATTGGACACGTAGCCGGTTTTGGCGTCCCCTCCGATGTTTTCAGCCGCTATATGCGAATGGCGGGACATGAGGTGTTAATGGTGTCGGGAACTGATGAACACGGTACCCCGATTTTGGTGCAGGCCGAGGCAGAGGGAATTTCGCCCCAAGAACTAGCCGACCGCAATAACCGGCTAATCGTAGAGGATTTGGTGAATCTGGGGCTGTCCTATGACCTGTTCACTCGCACTACTACCGGCAATCATATTGCCGTTACCAAAGCTATGTTTGCGCAGGTACGTGACAATGGCTATCTGATCGAAAAGCGAGCTATGGCCGCGATTAGTCCCTCTAGTGGCCGGGCGCTACCTGACCGCTATATCGAAGGTACTTGTCCGCTGTGCGGCGCCGGCGGGGCGCGCGGAGATCAATGTGACAACTGTGGTAAACAGCTAGATCCGATCGATTTGATTGACCCGGTTTCAAAAATCAATGGGGAAACCCCCAAGTTTGAGGAAACCTCTCACTATTTCTTGGATTTGCCCGCCCTCGCGGACGCCCTCGGAAAATGGCTCGATGAACGCGAGGACTCGGGAACTTGGCGGCCCAACGTAATCCGCTTTTCCAAAAATATTCTGGCGGAAATTAAGCCGCGCGCTATGACCCGCGATATTGACTGGGGGATACCGGTTCCCGGTTGGGAAGACCAACCCAGCAAGCGCCTATATGTGTGGTTTGACGCAGTGGTGGGATATTTATCTGCCAGTATCGAGTGGGCGCGGCGCATCGGTCAGCCAGAACGTTGGCGGGAATGGTGGAATGACCCGCAGGCGCGTTCCTATTACTTTATGGGCAAAGACAATATCGTTTTCCACTCCCAGGTTTGGCCAGCGGAGCTACTCGGATATAACGGCGAGGGCGAGCGCGGCGGCGAGCCCGGTGAAATGGGGCGGCTCAACCTGCCCACCGAAGTGGTTTCTTCTGAATTTCTAACTATGGAGGGTAAAAAGTTCTCTACCTCTAAATCTGTGGTGATATATGTGCGGGATATGCTTTCGCGCTACCAGGCCGATGCCTTGCGCTATTTTATTTCCGCAGCTGGTCCCGAAAACCAGGATGCTGACTTTACCTGGGCAGAGTTCGTGCGCCGCACCAATGACGAATTGGTTGCTGCCTGGGGGAACTTGGTTAACCGCGTGGCTTCGATGATCCATAAACGAGTGGGAGCGATTCCGCAGCCTGGACAGTTACAACCCGAGGATAAACAGCTCTTAGACCAGGTTGAAGCCGGGTTTGCTGCGGTAGGACAGCTAATTGAAACCCATCGGCAAAAGGCAGCATTGCAGCAGATTATGCGGCTGGTTGCTTTAGCTAACCAATATGTGGCATCTACCGAGCCCTTCAAATTGAAAACCCCGGATACTCAGGAGCGCCTACACACGATATTATGGGTGTTGGCACAGGTTATTGCCGACCTGAACCTGATGTTTTCACCGTTCTTGCCGTCCTCGGCCAATGCTATCGACCGGGTATTTGGCGGGCAAGGGCAGATTGCCCCCATGCCTCGTATTGAAGAAGTAACTGATTTAGACCAAACTAGAGAAGATGGCTCAGATTTCAACTATCCCATTATTACGGGTGATTACGGTGATGTTCCGCAGTGGGGTAGACATGAGGTTAAGATTGGAAACACAGTTTCTAAACCTAAACCCGTGTTTGAGAAACTAGATTCTGAGATTATAGAAGAGGAACTAGCCAGACTGGCATAACTGAGGGGTAAAAGGAGAGGGACGTGGCTGGGTTTTGGCAACGCTTAAAAAGGCTCTTTCGAGGGTCTTCGGCTCGTGATGGCGAGCCCAATTCCTCCTTGCCTCTGGCTCTAGAGAGCGCCACTAAAGATACAAATAAACCGGAGCATGAACGGACAGTTTACGAATCCTCCGGGGTAGTGATTTTAGAAGATAACAGCGTCAGTGACGTGGAATCAAAACCTGTTTCTTCGTTCTCCTCTAGTGGCGCAGATTCCGCGTCCGCTCAGGAAAAACCTACAGAAACTACGTCAGAGGGTGGGGCTGGAGAAACCCCTAAATCCGCTGATACTGATTCCGCGGTGCCCCAGGAAGAATCCTCCCACGCTTCCTCGGACACAGAAAACTCAAGCTCCCAGTCACAGACAGAATCGGTCAGCGAGCCGAATCGTAAAATCCCGGTACATGGGGTGAAAACTGCTGATATTTGCGCAGCTAGTGCTGATGCTGTCTACGGTTCTCCCGCGATTGACCGCACTCCGGGCAGAAAACTAATTCTCGCTTTTGAAAAACGTATCCCCAATCAACGCTGCGAAGTGTGGTACACCCGCAGCAGCGATCACGGTATCAGCTGGGAAGAACCGCGAGTCCTATTTGACCAGGAAACATATACGGATTCGGGTGAGTGTTTTACGTCCCCGCAGATTATTATTTCCCAGGTTACCGGGCGGGTTTTCGTTGCGGTGACTACGCGCACCGCTAAAGATGACTCCAAGAATCGGATTGCAGTAGCTTTCACCGATGACGAGGGCGATACCTGGCGTTACCGGGATTTGACTACCTTGGTTGATGGTGATCAAAACTGGGTTTCCCGGCGTACCGCCTATGGTCACGGTTTGCAGGTTCGTAACGGAGTTTGGACTGGCAGGCTCGCCTATGTGGCGATAGCTACCGATAGTGATGGCAGGCGAGGAGCGGTCGCAGTTTGCTCTGACGATCAGGGAATTTCCTGGTGGGCCGGTAAACTAGCTGGTGAAACCGTAGTGCAAGCTACTATTACCGAGCTAAATGACGGCAGTCTGGTATTGGGGTGTGTAGAGGAAACTGAAAGTGGATTTACCTTTAACGCTTACGGCTCCAAGGATGGCGGGCGTAGTTTCACCACCCAACTTGAACAAAAAGCGCTTGGCAGTGCGCTTCCGGCAGCGGTAGAACGAGCTTTCTATTCTGCCCCTGAACATACAGAACAGGCGCGAGTCATGCTATCAGTGGCGCGCAACCAAAACGGGCAGGGTACTGTGCGCTCTATGCTAGATTATGCTTCTGAGCTGCTGGGAATCGTGCCCTTTACCTCCCATCCAGTGAACGCGATAGATATCGTGTCCCTAGAAGATGTTCGTATCGTTGCGATAGCCTACGAGACTGATTCCGGAATATCGGTATCGGTTCTCTGTATCGACACTTTGTCCCTTAAATATCTAGCAGTCGGCTGGAATGCCCGCGAGGAAGAACAAAACCAGGTTCTACGTCGCGCTGGTCTGCTAACTAGATAACTTTTCTCCGATAACCAGGTTTAATGATAGATTTTAACGCCCTTTTTTCTGCTGATACTCCCACGTCCCAAACCGTGCTACCCGGCGGGGTTTTTGCTGCAGGCAAAGCTGCGCCCGCCCCTGCCTCCAGCCCCGAAAACATAGTGAGCGGGTTAAATGAACCCCAACGCCAAGCGGTAGAGCACTATGGTCGCCCCCTGTTAGTAATGGCGGGAGCAGGCTCAGGAAAAACGCGGGTACTCACTCGACGTATCGCCTATTTGTTGGCTACTGACCGCGCACGTCCAGAACAGATATTAGCGATTACATTTACTAACAAGGCAGCCGCAGAAATGCGCGAACGGGTCAGCTCCCTAGTAGGAGAGCAAGCCGGGAAAATGTGGGTATCAACTTTTCACTCTGCCTGCGTGCGAATCTTACGGCGATATGCGGATGCTGCTGGTCTAAAATCCTCGTTCACTATTTATGACCAGGCGGATGCAACCCGTCTAGTGTCCATGATTTTGAAAGAAGCACAATTAGACCCCAAGCGTTTTCCGGCGAAAAAGATTCAAGGAAGAATCTCTGATTTGAAAAACTCGCTCATTGATCCGGACACTTATGTTAGTTCTGCTGGTCTAGGTGCTGATGCAGAAGTGGTCGCGAAAGTTTACCCCATCTATCAGCGTCGCCTTAAAGCCGCAAATGCCCTAGATTTCGATGATTTAATCATGCGTACGGTACAGTTGTTTCAGACGAATCCCCTGGTACAGGCGAGTTTTTGTCACCGTTTCCGTCACGTCCTGGTAGATGAGTATCAAGATACTAACCATGCCCAATATATTCTGGTGAAGCTACTGGCAGGAGTGTCCGGAGCAGCCGTAGATAACGCTGTTCAAGACGTTAATGGCGCTAGCGCTATCGGGCAAGTAACTCCGGCAGAACTGACCGTAGTAGGAGACTCTGACCAGTCTATATATGCTTTTCGCGGAGCAACCGTCCGTAATATTGAAGAGTTCGAGAAAGATTTCCCCGGAGCTACCACCGTCTACCTGGAACAAAATTATCGTTCCAGTGGAAATATTTTAGCGGCGGCGAACGCAGTTATTTCTCATAATAAGACTCGACACAAGAAGAGACTCTGGACTGCCTCAGGTGAGGGCGAAAAAGTGGGGGTCAGGGTATCCTCCGGTGACCGCGAAGAAGCTCTCGGTGTGGTTGAAGAAATCAATAAACTGGTTAGCGGTAAATATACCTATGGGGATATTGCGATCTTTTACCGGATTAACGCCCATTCGCGCCTCTTGGAAGAAACTTTGACCCACGCCGGTATTCCTTACCGGATTATTGGGGGCACCAAGTTCTATGAACGAAAAGAAATCAAAGACGCTATCGCTTATCTGCAGTTGGTGGCTAACCCCGACGATACGGTTTCTTTCTTCCGGGTGATTAACACTCCGAAACGTTCATTGGGAGACAAAGCACAGGACGCTCTCCAAGCCGCAGCGAATATTTATGATATTTCTCCTGGTAGGGCTGCCGCTTTGGTTTGGTTTCAAGAGTTAGGTGAGCAGTATCCCGAGCTGAGCCTCGACCCTAATCTGTCTGGTTTAAGCGAAACTGTTTCCAAAACTACGCAAGTTACCGGCTTACCGGCGCGGGCACGCACAAATATTGCCAAGTTTTGGGATTGCCTGGTTCAAGCCCGAAAAGCATATGTAGAGGGCGAACCATTAAAGGATATTTTACAAAAAGTGCTCACCGGTTCCGGTTATTTAGATTCGCTGCAAGCATCTAAAGATCCGCAGGACGGGGTACGCCTAGATAACCTCTCGGAGTTCTATAACGTGGCTTCCCAATTCAGTCAGGACGAACCTGAGGGTACTTTAGTGGATTTCTTAGAGCGGATTGCCCTGGTGGCCGATGCGGATCAACTGCCCGGTGACCAGCGGGGACAGGTTACTTTAATGACCGTACATATGGCGAAGGGTCTAGAGTTCCCGGTGGTGTTTGTGACGGGATTGGAGGAAGGAACTTTCCCGCATTCTCGGGCTTTAGGGGAAGTTGCTGAGATGGCGGAGGAGCGCCGCCTAGCCTATGTGGCGATTACCCGCGCGCAGCAGAAAGTGTATTTGACTGCTGCCCACAACCGGCAAATGTGGGGTGAAAGTCGCTGGCAGCCGCTTTCACCGTTCCTACTCGATGTGCCAAGCGATTTGCTAGATAAGCCGGAGCAGCTAACTAAGAACAATTCTCAGTTTGATTTCTCCTCAGCCAGTTCTGCCTGGGGGTTGGGTGATAGTTGGGGTAATACTTCCCGAGGACGAAGCGGTAGTTATGGCAATCGTGGCAGCAACTATGCTAAGCAGCAAGGAGCTTCCAGGTATCGCGAGGACGAAGCTAGTAGCCCGGCTTTTGGAGCGGGAGGTGTCGGCAAGGTTACTCGTAGGCAGACGGGGAAGGTGAAGCGGTTGGGAACCGAGTTGGGGGCACGTACCGATGCAAATGCTTCAATTGGGAAAGCTGTGGGAGTGAGCACTGGGGATAGTGTCCGCCATGACAAGTTCGGGGAAGGCGTTGTGATTTCGATTGAGGGAAGTGGGCGTTCCAAGAGCGCAAAAGTGGAGTTTTCGGGGGGCGTAACTAAACGGCTCTTGTTACGTCTAGCGCCGATGGAGAAAATCTAGCTGACCGGAGCTGGGCGGTTATTGATTGTCTTAATCAGTTGTTCTGAAAAATAATAGTGGGGGGTTGGGCAAAGTGCCCAACCCCCCACTATTTTGGCTCTACCCGACCTCAAAGGGTTAGGTAGTAAAAAGAGGTCTAGAGGATTCCCAGTTCCTTAACGGTAGCGATTTCCTCTTCAGCTGCCTTCGCGTTTGCTACGATATGCTGCTTGGTCTTTTCGGGGAGCTCCAGACCTTCCACTACCTGGTACTGTCCGTCTTTACAGATGACGGGCATACCGTAGATGAGACCTTCAGGAACCCCGTATTCGCCGTGAGAAGGACCGGCAATAGTGGTCCAGTCGCCCTCTGGCGTTCCCAAAGCCCACGAATGCATATGGTCGATAGCCGCCGAAGCCGCCGAAGCCGCCGAAGAAGCACCCCGCGCCTCGATAATGGCAGCGCCCCGCTTAGCTACGGTAGGCACGAAGTAGTCGTCCAACCAAGCCTCATCAACCAGGTCTGGAGCCGGCTTGCCGTCTACAGTAGCGAAGGTGAGGTCAGGGTATTGATCAGCGGAGTGGTTGCCCCATACGATCATCTTCTTGATGTCTTTGACCGCAGCGCCGGTCTTTTCTGCCAACTGGGAGATAGCGCGGTTGTGATCCAGGCGCATCATAGCGGTGAAACGCTCTGCCGGTACGTCCGGAGCGGACTTGCAAGCAATATAGGCGTTGGTGTTCGCCGGATTTCCTACTACTAATACCCGAATGTCATCAGCTGCATGGTCGTTAATAGCTTTGCCTTGCGGACCGAAAATACCGCCATTAGCGGCCAAAAGGTCAGCGCGTTCCATACCTTTACCGCGCGGACGTGCTCCAACTAGCAAACCATAGGAGCATCCCTCAAAAGCTTTATTAGCGTCGTCGTAAATATCTACCCCAGCAAGTAGCGGGAAGGCGGCATCATTTAGTTCCATTGCGGTTCCCTCGGCAGCTTTAACTGCTTGCGGGATTTCTAGCAGGTTCAGTTTTACCGGCTGATCGGGGCCGAGCATAGCGCCAGAAGCAATACGGAATAGGAGGGCGTAGCCAATGTTACCGGCAGCACCAGTAACGGTTACGGTAACAGGTTTTTTGCAGCAACATTCTGCCATGTGATTCTCCTTTGATGAAAGGTTGTTATCTACCGACCGCGCGGTCGGTCAAGCCAAGTAGACTTATGATTCCACCCTAGCGCTTTAGGGTGCTATCTGCCACCATCAATGAATAAATGTCAGAACAAAGATGCAGATAGGGTCGCGCTTAAAGATTGCAAGATGTAGTTGGTATTCCCTGGTATGGGATACCGATACTTTGGGTATTACCCTGATAGTTTTGTGGTTCCAACTACCTAGAGGAGTTATCACGGTAGAAAATAAGAACCTATTCGCTGCTGCCGGTAAAAACAGTATGTTCGTAAAGGAAAAAACGCAGGATTGTTCCTAGCACCAGACCGATAATGTTGGCAGAGATATTGTCTGCCAACAGAGAGGTAAAGCCTAGTAGATAGTGGCTTACCCCCAAGCAGATAACGGCGGGAAGCATCCCTAAACCGTTCACTACTACGAAACCTATGAACTCTTGTACCGGATTTTTTGTGCGTTTATGGCGGAACGTCCAGTACCGATTCACTATCCAAGAGAAAATGGTAGCCGCACCGGCAGCTAGAATTTTAGAGGTGAGAGGATGGGAAGAAAAAATACCGAGCATCAACAGGTTGAATATTGAAATATCCACCAGATAGTTCATTCCCCCAACCAGGCAGAATTTAATAATACGAACCAGGCGACCAGGGGCGCGAAAATAGCTTATTATTTTTTGCACAACTAAAATTTACAGGCGGGAATAAACCGGAGTTAGCTGAGCGGTACGCTGGTTTGAAAGTCTGTCTGTACGGCGACCGTCAGCTAACTGACCCTGCGCCCAGTTACCAAGACACCGCATATCGTTTTGTTTGTTCAGCATACAGGTGAAAGTGCTCCCCATAAACAAGGTGGAACGCTCACCCGGTTTCAGATAAGAATCTAATCCGCTGATACGAGGAGCAGCTCCAATGGGCTGAGTGTCAGTTAGACCTACACGGGAAGTTAGCGGAATGTTTGACCCAAGTTGCCCAAAATCGTTGCGTCCCCAACAGTAGGTGCTGCCACTGGTAGTAACCGCACAAGCCCCGTAATTCCCTAAGTAAACTTGTCCTACCTGGGGTAGAGCGCTTACCAGTTCCGGCTGTGAAACCGCACCTCTCGCCATGAGGTTTCCGGGTTTGCCAGCCTGTCCATCAGTATTGACTCCCCAACAATAAAGCCGTTTACTCTCGGCGATAGCGCAGGAGTAATCACCGGCTGCCCGCAGGGAGGTGAACTTCATATCTGATACCCGAGTGGGGCGCAGCTGATAGCCAAGAGTTAGGAGATCATTGCGAGCATCAAAACGGGAATTGACCCCCCAGCAATACACGGTGGAATCTTGCCTGAGGGCGCAGGTGTGGTCATTGCCGGTAGCAACCTCTTTCACGTCGGTCATTACCGCGACCGGTTTGAGCTGGTTGCCGATGTTGGTACTGTTGCCGATCTGAGCCATGTCATTAGCTCCCCAGCAGGTCAGTACCCCGGAGTTGGAAAGAGCGCAGGTATGGCGTCCTCCCACAGAAATTTGTGCCGTATCTGCGGGTAAGGAGCTAACTCGGAGAGGATTAAAAGAACCAGAAAGTTCATTTCGGGGACGAACCTGTCCTAGTTGTCCATAAGCATTATCGCCCCAGCAGTAAACATAGCTGTCGGTGCCAAGAGCACAGGTGTGCTCCCTGCCCGTGGCAATCTGCGTGAACTTCACTGGCTGATTCGCTATTGTTTGCGGAATAATAGCGGGTTGGCGCGTGATTGGAATACCTAGCTGACCAGATTCATTAACCCCCCAACAGCGTGCCGTGCCATCGGTGCGCAGCCCGCAGGCAAAGGAACCCGAAGCAGAGGCGCGTCGTAAATCTTGAGCAACCCCCACTGGCTGTACCGTGTCGGAGGGGGATTGGGTGGGGTTAAAAGTTGGAACTGGGGACGGTCCGGGTTGAACCGGGCGGAGAGAAAGGATGATGCGCGGCCCGTTAAAGGTAGGGGTAGGTGAAGGACCGGGCATTACCGGTTCGTATTCGGAGGAGGAATCGGTGGTGGTAGTGGCGGTAGTAGGTTGCGGGTTCACCGGTGTCAAGGTTAGTTCATAGGTAGGTTTGGTCGATCCCGCAATTGAGGTGGTGGGGGAAATAATTAATGCTCCCAGGATGATTAGCAGTGCCAGTATGGCTAAGGCTGCCTGTACTGCAATACGGCGCTTAGACGTGGCATCGCGCATCCGAAATCACCTCCCGCCCTGCCGCAGGTATAATCCAACTAACCTGAGTATATTCTAACTTATTATTAACGAACTTTAAAGTCTGAAATCTGGATAATCTTTCCTCGTTTGTGGCAAACTTTTGTATTTCGGTAACGGCTAACGTCATCTGCGGTAGTCTGTAGCTATGAGTATTTTAGTTACGGGAGGTGCCGGCTATATTGGCGCCCATGTGGTTCGTCTCTTACAGCAACGCGGAGAAAAGGTAGTAGTCGTTGATGACCTTTCCTACGGTAGTCCTACCCGGATTGGGGACGCGAAACTGGTACAACTTGATGTTGCCAGCTCCGGGGCTCGTAAGGTTTTATTCCAAACTCTCATTGACGAGGACGTCACGGCAGTTATCCATTTTGCTGCGCGTAAACAGGTGGGGGAATCGGTAGAAAAACCCATGTGGTACTACCAGCAGAACGTTGGGGGACTGGTCAATATGATGTCCGCTATGCGTGATGCCGGGGTTCGGCAAATGATTTTCTCGTCCTCAGCGGCAGTCTATGGGCAGCCAGATGTGCCAGTGGTGCCGGAAGAACTTGCCGGTAAACCCATTAACCCCTATGGGGAAACCAAATTGATAGGGGAATGGATGATGGCGGATTGTGAACGCGCCTGGGGGCTGCGTTGGATTGGTTTGCGTTACTTTAATGTTGCTGGATCTGGCTGGGACGATTTGGGCGATCCTGCCCGTCTAAACCTAATCCCGATGGTGCTTGAGCGCCTGGCAAAGGGCAAACACCCTGCTATCTTTGGTAGTGATTATGACACTCCTGATGGTACTTGCGTGCGCGACTACATCCACGTAAAAGACCTGGCTGAAGCACATTTACATGCTCTTGATTATGTCGCTTCCGGTCAAGAGATGGAACACCATACTTTCAATGTGGGTACTGGGCAAGGTACTTCCGTAAAAGAAATTGTAGAGGGATTGCGACAGGTTACCGGGATTGATTTCCAAGCCGCTGAGCAGCCTCGCCGCGCCGGGGATCCTGCTCAGCTAATCGGGGACACTACCCGTATTCGCGTTGACTTGGATTGGAAAGCAGAATACGGAGTCAAGGAGATTCTTGAATCTGCCTGGAGTGCTTGGCAGGCAGGCCCAGATAAAATTGAAGGACTATAAACAGCAAATATAGTCGCGTTCTCTATCTTTTCCGGGGTTGATAGGAATACTTTCTATCAACCCCGGAAAAATTTTTTTTTCTTCTACGCTTGTAGTGTTTGAAGATACCAATGATTTGGGATTCTAAGGTACTGCAGATTTGGGGCTAATGTCAGAATGGGTATTAGCCCCAAATTTTCTAAATCTCGACTACTTAAACGATCTCTTTGGTGTTTTCAGTGATGATAACAGGTAGGAAATCTTCTATATCTTAAAGCCTAAGGATTTCCGGTAGAGATTTCGCGCCGTCACGATTAGCTTCCGATTGTCTCAGAATCAAGAATTATCTTCTATCTAGTTGTATGAAAAGCAAACTATCGTATTAAATCTGTGTGTTTTAAGAAAGATAATTGCAAAAAATCGCACCTAATATGGCTCGAAACTGAGTTATTTCTTAGCAGATTGATGCGAAAATGACGGTGAATGCGACGTGGCATTGGAAAAACCTAATCACTAAGGAGTGATGATGAAAAAGATAGCGAAACTTGCAACAGTTTGTGCACTAGCTCTAACCGTAGGCGGGTTAAGTGGATGTAGCAGTGGGGGTAGTACCTCAAAAGGCAATGATTCAGAGATACTTGTATGGAGTCAGGTTACTGGCCCCGATGCGAAGGCGGCAAAAACTACTTTCGACGCTTATAACAAGACTAATCCGCGCGTAAAAGTAAAGATGCTAACGATGAAGAAAGACACCTTTAACGCGAAGCTAGCTACTACCGCTCGTAGCGGAAAGGATGTTCCTGATATAGCTTGGGTGGCTTCCGAGGAAGTTCCTTCCTGGCAGAGTCAGGGTATTTTGGAAACTTGGGATGAGCTCATTAAAGGTACAAAACTAAGAAATGATGCTTACTTGCCTGCCGCCTGGAAAGCAGGTCAGGTTGAGAACTCCCAATATGGCATTCCGGGAACCATGGGAACCTGGGTTATGTATTACAACAAGGATTTAGTTAAAAAATATGTACCAGGGGCAATGGATGACGGTATTGCCACTTTTGAAGAAATTGAAAAAGCTGGTGCTGCCGCAAAAGCGGATGGTATTTATTCATACTCTAACTCCTGGCCATTCCAAAACTACGACAATCTTTATCTCCAAATGGGCGGTAAATGGACAGATGGTAGCGGCAGCATCTCGGTTGATAACCAGACTTCCACCAAAGTTTTTGAGGAGCTAAAAAAGCTTAATGAAGTGGGTTATATGGTTCCAAACGGTAAAGAAGCAATCAAGCTATTCATGAACGGTAAGCTGATTTTTATGCCAGAGGGTACATGGCAACTCTCCACAGTTAAAGATGCTAGCTTCGATTGGGGAGAAACAACCGTTCCCCAGTGGAATCCAGAGAACCTGGTTCAATGTTCAGGCGCTGACCAATACGTGATCGTTAAAAATAAAAATGGACGATCAGAACAGAAACAAAAGGGCATGGTCGCTTTTATGGAATGGTTGCAGTCTAACCAACTAGAAATGCTTAAGTCAGGGGCCAATCCCTCGGCCAAAGCCATGTTAGATAATCCGGAATATGCAAGTATGCCGCAATCTTTCTTGCTAAAACAGGAGAAAATTGCCAAAGCTGTGCAGGTAATCAATACTCCTGGACTCAGCTACGTAAACACCGAGATTGATGCGAGAGCATGGGACATGATTACCGGTAAAGCCGAGATTAAACAAACAATGCAGCAAATACAGAAAATTGCTGAGCAAAAGATGAAGAAATGACGCTTATACCTGTTTGTCGGGTGGACTTCAAGTAAGCTCACCCGACAAACAAGCAATAAAACAGGTCAATAGATAAATAGGTTTATATTTATGAAATCCGAACTAAGCAGGTGTAAGAGCAATATGCTTAATGGACTATGGGCGGCTCTGTTCGTAGGACCACATAGCATTTTATTTATATTATTCTTTTTGATTCCGGTCCTATATGGAATCTACGCGTCATTTACTGACTGGTCTCTGTTTGATAATCCCAGCTGGGCGGGAATTGCTAACTATAAAGAGCTCCTATTCGATAGTAATTCTATATTTCACGAACAACTGGTTAAGGGGCTATCCGCTACGCTAGTTTTCGTTATATTTACAGTGCCGCTTTGCATAGTAGTTCCTCTGATACTTGCGTTTATGCTGCAAACACAAAAAAGATTAAAAAAGATTTTTCAAGCAGTTTTCTATATTCCCTCCATGTTTGCAGTATCAGCTGTCATGCTAATTTTTGCATTCTTGTTAAGTCGTTCTTATGGCCCGCTCTCCCAATGGTTTGGTGTTGATGTTAATGTTACTCAAACACAGCCTTACGCTTGGATTGTATTGATATTAGTTACTGTATGGTGGTGTATAGGGCAAAACCTGATAATTTACATTGCTGCTCTAGGTGGAGTGTCGCAAGAACAAATTGATGCGGCTAGAATTGATGGAGCATCAAATCTACGTATACTTCGCCAAATTCAACTTCCCAGTATCCAGCTACCAATGCTTTTCACAGTTATCACGACCACCGTTCTGCAGTTTAATGTATACGGTCAACCTCTAATGCTGACAAATGGTGGTCCGAATGAATCCACGAAGGTTCTACTTATGAGCATTCAACAGAATGCGTTTGGATCCGGAGTGCCGGTTGCAGGAATGGCATCAGCGATGGCAACGATATTAGGTCTAGTTATTATCCTGGTTTCCGCAGTCGAGCTCATCATTTTAAGACTCTGTCAAAAGTAGGTAAATCATGAAGTTTAAAACCGTTGAAAAACTCTTCGCGGGAGTTGTGCTTCTAGCTCTTTCTGTCCTATGGATTATTCCTGTAGTTTGGGCATTTTTTACTTCATTTAAATCAAAAAATGAAATTATTTCTAGTGGTTTTAGTCTGATTCCAAATAAATTTACTCTTGCTAACTATATCGAGCTACTAGGTTCCAATGAGCAGACTCCTGTATTAACTTGGTTCGTCAATTCATTAATAATCTCAGTGGGTCAAACTCTCTTGGTATTAATAGTAGTTTCGTTGGCTGCTTACGGTTATACTCGAGTTAATTTTAAAGGTAGGGATGTACTTTTCTTATTCTTGCTATCGACTATGATGTTTCCGTCCGTCCTTAGCTTAATTCCCAATTATAAAATTGTAGACACTTTAGGACTGTTGAATTCTCCTCTGGCCGTGATATTGCCAGGTGCAGCAGGCGTATATAACGTTTTTCTTGTTCACCAGTTTGCCAAAGCGATACCTGATGAGCTCGATGAGGCCGCTAGGATAGATGGAGCAAATCATCTGCAAGTTTATTGGCATGTAATCATGCCGCTATTAAAACCTGCGCTAACAGTAGTGGCATTATTTACTTTTACGGCAGCTTGGAATGACTTTTTATGGCCATCAATCGTGCTTACTGATGTAGAGAGTATGGCTATAACCCCTGGGTTACAGCTATTGCAAGGACAATATGAGACCTATCCGGGAATCTCTACTGCTGGAGCATTGGTAGCCCTGCTACCAATGCTAGGCATATTCATTTTTGCTCAGAAATATTTTATGGAAGCGCTGCATATGACTAGCGGCATTAAATAAATAGGAGAAATCCCTTGAACTACTTACGCAATGAATACCCTCGTCCGCAATTTGAAAGAGAAAACTGGATAAACCTAAATGGTGTTTGGAACTTCTGCTTTGATGACGAAGATAAAGGATTGCAGCAACGCTGGTATCTTTCAAACCAGCCTTTTGATAGGAAAATAAATGTACCTTTTGTGTATGAGAGTGAACTAAGCGGTATTAACTGTCAAGATCGACATGACATTATCTGGTATAAACGGGAATTTGAGCTTCCCGAGTTATCTCCGCAAGAGAATTTGATTCTTCATTTTGGAGCAGTTGACTATCAAGCAAAGGTGTTTCTTAACGGACAACTAGTTAAGGAACATACTGGAGGTGAAACCCCATTTTCAGTCAATATCACTCCGTTCCTTAAGGAAGAGACCTCTCAAAGTCTCTGTCTACGAGTCTATGATCCGCTGGAAAATCAGGAGATACCAAGGGGAAAGCAGTTTTGGGAGTCCTGTTCTAAGGGAATTTGGTACACCCGCAGCAGTGGGATTTGGCAAACGGTATGGATGGAAGTGGTAGAACATCAACATATCGAATCCCTAGGGATGAAACCTGATGTGGATAAGGGCTCTGTCGAGCTTTCTATTGGGTTAAAAAACCAGAATAAAAATAACTGGATAGATTTAAGAATCTATTACCGCGACCTATTGGTGACAGAAACTCGCACCAGGTGTATCGAAAATAGGCTAAAGATAACCGTTGATATTGTGCAGTCTGATATTTTCAAGACAGGATTCCACGGTCCTGAGGAGTACATTTGGAGTCCGGAATATCCTAATCTGTTTTCGGTCGAACTAACCCTGATAGATTCTGATTCACAACGTGAACGAGATTTTATAAAAAGCTATTTTGGAATGCGTAAAATTCATTCTGAAAATGGAATCATATATTTGAACAATAAACCTTACTATCAAAAACTTATCCTTGACCAGGGATATTGGCCTAAGAGTTTACTGACTGCGCCTAGCGACGCAGACTATCGACAGGATATTACTCTCGCCAAACAGATGGGATTTAACGGATGTCGCAAACATCAAAAACTAGAAGATCCTCGGTTTCTTTATTGGGCGGACAAGCTGGGGTATCTGGTATGGGAAGAATGCTCTTCTACCCCCCTGTTTACCACACAATCACAAATTGCTATCCTTGATTCTTGGAAAGAAACGTACCTGCGAGACCGCAATCATCCGTGTATCGTTGCGTGGGTTCCGTTAAATGAAAGCTGGGGAGTGCCGAATATTCATGCTGACGAGAGTCAGCAGCATTGGGCTCAGAGTTTGTACCATTTTTTACACTCGCTCGACAACACTCGTTTAGTTAGTTCTAATGATGGATGGGATCAGACCATCACTGATATCTGCGCAATTCACAATTATCGATTTGGTAGAAGCGTAGTCGATTCCGAATTTACGGATTTTCGCGAGAATCTAGAATCGAAAGAAACGCTGGTTTCACAGTTAATCAGTGGACGTCCAGTGTATGCTAATGGATTCGACTACAAAGGGGAGCCCATTCTTATCACGGAATGTGGTGGTATCGGATTTGCCACTGATCAGGCTTCGGATTGGAGTTACCTCAATGTATCTTCCGACTCAGATTTCCTATCGGCTTATCGTAGACTTATCTCGGCTCTTTATTCCTCCAAGGATGTTCAGGGATTTTGCTACACCCAGCTAACAGATGTCGAGCAAGAAGTAAATGGGTTACTAACCTATGACCGTAAGCCCAAATTTGATTTGGAGAAACTACGCGAGATTAACGCAAATAACAAGCTGTACAGTTAAAATCTCTAGAGTTAATAATCAGTCGCATAGAGCCTGGAGAGCGTCGGATATGGAACTTCGTTTGGACGATGAATCTCTGGTGGTCTACCGGGCTCTAGCTTCTGATTCACGCTTGAGCATCCTGAAAAAGTTATCTCAGGAGCCGGCAACTGCCAGTGAGTTAGCGAAAAGTCTGCATCTTAGTAAAACAACTCTATCTAGACATCTAAGCCAATTACGGCAAGCAGGATTGGTTCAAGTAAAAGATGATACCAACAATAGGGATCGGCGACGAAAGCTAGTTTACTTGACTGTGGATTCCGCTGAAATAGTTTTTCCTTCAAAAATATATCTACCGTTCGAACGGGTTACCCAGAAGACTCCAGTTGGGTACTATTCAGATTTCCAAGTTGAACCAACCTGTGGTCTAGCCAGTCGAAATGATGTCATAGGAGTGATTGATGATCCTCGTAGCTTCACCTATAACGAGCGAATAAGAGCTGAACTGCTTTGGTTTTCATCTGGGTTTGTATTGTACCGTCTACAAAACCCTTTAGAGCCAAGTCACCGGCCGGAAATGCTTGATATTTCAATCGAGATATGTAGCGAATACCCTGGCTCTAATAATGAGTGGAAAAGTGACATCTTGTTTATAATCAACGACGTAGAAGTGGGAACATGGACCGCGCCTGGTAATTTCTCCGACGTCCGCGGGGTATTGACACCCTCTTGGTGGAAATCAAACTTAAGCCAATACGGAACCCTAATCCATCTAAGAATCAATTACGAAGACAGCTCAGTAAATGGTAAGAAAATATCTGCCTGCACTCTAAACGATTTGCGTTTACACTCATCCCCGTTTTTATCTATAAAAATAGCTAGTAAACCTAGCTCTCCTAACCAAGGGGGAGTAACTATTTTTGGTAAGCATTTCGGCAATCACGCTCAGGATATCGTAACTACCTTGTATTATTCGAAACCTAAAGATGCAAAAAACCAATAGCGCTATTTGAACTGGTGATATTGATTAGGCTGTAAAGTACCCTGTTGGAAGGATTTCCAAAAAGATGGGGATTTATTGGGGTCGAGCTGTACCATCGCCCCATGTCCTCCCTTGTAATAAGCCAATTTGGAAATCGGGGGAGCTCCGGTCAAGTTATTACTTGTCGCACTGCGATACGTGAGCATTAGCTTCCCCAATGCCCACAAACCGGAATCATTATCGGTAGTCAGGTTCTGAGCACCCACATTAGCCAGGTCGCGCTGCTTAAAGGGATTGACAAAAGTAGAAGTAGTAACAAGAGAACTTGACAGTTTAGAAAGCACCTGTCGCTGCCGTTCTGCCCTGCCAATATCACCCTTGGGGTCTTGATGTCGCATCCGGGAAAACGCAAGTGAGGTAGCGCCATCTGCTTGATGACACCCGCTTTTCCACTTTAAACCAGAATCATGATCATCAACGTCATAATCAAGGCATAACTCTACGCCTCCCACAGCATCTACCAGCTGAGTAACCGCTCCCATAGTGACCTCAAGATAGTGGTCAATTTTTACTCCGCTCAGCTCTTCCACCGTCTTTACCAGCAATTTTGGACCACCAAAAGCATAGGAGGCATTCAATTTATTTAGACCGTGTCCGGGAATATTAACTGCGCTGTCGCGGGGGAGAGACACTACCTCGGCGGTAGAGTTCACCTTGCGCACCAGCATAATGGAATCAGTACGTGCGCCTTTCGTTGCATCACTAACGCCGCCATCAGCCCCGTTTGAACGTTTATCAGACCCGGCTATTAACCAGGTTTCGCCCTCGCCACTAGAACGATTCGAGAGGGCGTCTACCCGGTTTAACTGGGAATCCACTAGGTAGCAAAGGTAAAAAGGCCAGGTAATAACGAAAACTAGGAGCAACACGGCGACTGTTGCGATAATTCTTTTAGCTCCGATTCTAGAGCTCCTGGTTTTGCGTCTTTTCGGGCTGGGAATCGGTTCTAACTGACCGCGTTTTTCCGGAACCGAGCGGTTTTGTGGGACCTCCGACAAGCTATTTTGGCTCATTATACGGGTGGGAACCGGAGTGTTTCTACCCGCAAAACGTGAGGTCGAAGCATTTTGGGTAGGTAATTTTGTCGCTGGTGGGAACGCGGGCGCAGCATTTTGGGAATCAGAATTTCTAAGACGCTTAGAAATAGCGGGACGCGAGACAGGTTTGAAAGAGGGAGGAAAAGAACGGTCATCTTGCCCGGTTTCATTTTTCGCTAAGGCAGCGGGATTGCCAGCTACCCCTGGACGGGGCCGGCGTTGTTGCGGGGAATAGGAGGGCGGAGAATCTGGCTGCGTGAGGCGGCGTGACCTTTTAGGCGGGGGAAAAGACTGTGGGGGATTATTCTGACTCAAGGTATTCTCTCCCTAATCGGTATCCAGATTTAATTATTAATTTCCGGCTTCACATTTTCGTTGTAGTTGCGCTAACTCTTCGGGAGTAATACCGATGTTAGGTGATTTACTGTCCTGTTTACCGCTTGAACTAGATTTAGAGCTTTTAGGATTTTTGCTAGGAGTAGTGGAAGCCGATTCGGTAGCCGTACTCGAAGGTTCTTTGCTAGATGGAGCTGTCTCATTTGCTGAAATAGTGTAGACCTTGTTATTCCCATCGCGAACTTGGATACCAGATGGCAGCGAGGTGTCTTTCTTAAAGGCCTCCCAAATAGGGCGGGTTTCGTTTTCTTTAACTACCACTCGGTTTGGGTCTGAAGGAGCAGGATAGGTTGGTAGGGTAACGAAGCGCAAATTATCTGGCTTAATAGACTGCAACGACCATCCTAATCCCCCCAACTCGGTAGTTGAAGATAAGCCTTCCGATACGGTTAGGGAAGCTAAACCACTACCTAGAAAACCATAAAGTTGATTTAAAGAAGTGAGAATGTTTTTGTTCAAAGCCGTGCGCGCCATTATTCCCATAAGTTGCTGCTGACGCTGGATTCGATGTAAATCAGAACCATCTGAACCTTTAACGCCATGCCTTACCCTGGCATATTCCAATGCTTGTTTTCCATCGAAATGCTTGCATCCAGGTTTTAAATCTAAACCAGTGTTGGGGTCTTTAATCTCGGTGGGGATATAGATGTTTATCCCTCCAAGCGCGTTAATCATGGAAGCGAAGCCGCTGAAGTCTACCAAGATGGATTCATCAACTTTTAAACCGGTTAATTGTTCAACAGTTTTCCAGGTGCAAGCCACTGCGGTAGCGCGATTCCCTCCCTGAAAACCTATGGAATAAGCCCAGTTAAATTGAGCTTTTCGAGGTTTGGATAGCGAATTGTCTGCGAGTTTGCATCGAGGGATATTAACCAGCAGATCTCTGGGGATTGATACTACTTCTACTCGCGACCTGTCAGCTGAAATATGCATAAGCATGGTGGTGTCAGAACGTTCGGTGGGGTCGTTGCCGCCTCCGAGTTCTTTGTTTTCCTTCCCATCTCTAGTATCTGAGCCAATCACCAGCAGGTTAATAGGTTTTCCGCTATAAGAATCTGGAGGGTTTCGATTAAGGACTTTAGCGACGGTTATCGTAGATGTTCGATTGGAGAGGTCGCTATAGATGAGAGTTGCGGCTGTAACGGCAAAGGAAACTGCTAGTACAACCGCCACCGATAGAAAGCGCTTTAGCTTGCTGGGGCGTGGGGGATTAATTGCGTGCCCTATACGTCCGCAGTAAACCGCGGGATTCTTCTTGTGCGAACTCACGTGAGCTACTCTATCTTGTTCGCAGCGAATTGTAACGATTTGGATAAGGAGTTAGGGAAGTTGCCAGTCAATAGGGCTAGCTCCCATTTGCTGTAGCAAAGAATTGGTGCGCGAAAATGGTCGAGAACCAAAGAATCCACGGGAGGCGGATAGAGGCGAAGGGTGTGGGGACTGAATGGTGGGGGTGTCGCCAAGAGCGGGAGCTAAGGATTGTGCCTGTTTGCCCCAAAGGATGGCTACCAGAGGACGATTGCGTTTTATCAGAGCCGAAAGTGCCTGGTCTGTTACCTCTTCCCAGCCGCGTCCCTGGTGGGAACCAGCCTGATTAGGAATCACCGTCAGCACCCTGTTTAGCAGCATTACTCCTCGCTCAGCCCAAGGGCGCAAATCTCCCGATGTTGGATAGGCGCATCCTAAATCATCGTGCAGTTCCCGAAAGATGTTATTTAATGATTTAGGAATGGGTACTCCTGGTTTTACCGAAAACGAAAGTCCCATCGCATTTCCAGGAGTGGGGTACGGATCTTGCCCTACGATTAGCACTTTTACCTGGTCTAGCGGGTAAGTGAATGCGCGGAAAATATCCGCGCCAGCCGGTAGATAATTGTTACCTTCTTTGCGCAGCATTTGACCCATTTCGGTAATTTTAGGGGCTGCTGGCTGCATGGCTGAGGCCCAGGAGGGGTGCATAATGTTTTCCAGGTTGCTACTCATGCTGCTACTTTACCCTGTGTACGCACATAAACCATGAGGGACAAATCTACTTTATCGGCGTGGCAGGTGCGAGGCGATTGTGATGATGCAGCTAAGGTTAGGCATGTGAGCAAACAAGAGTTTCCGCCAGACGAATTTGATGCCATGAGCGAGATAGGTCCATCGGGTGCACATCGACGTCCTGTAAGACGTTGGCATGCCCTTTTGCCGATTTTAATCGTGTTAGTTCTCGGACCGGCGTTGGCTTGGGGTGGGGTAGCGCTTTTGAAAACTACTGGCAAAATCAGTGATAGTACTACCACAACTTCTCCTGCTCCTAGTGCAACTGTGTCTACTCCCACTACTGCTCCTACGAAAATCGCTAAACCTGAGGATAGTGCTTCTCCGGGTTCTTCTGATGATTCGCAGTCCCCAGCTCCTGCGGCTAATAAGGAAAAAGTGCGAGTGCGGGTACTTAACGCTTCCAAACGTTCCGGATGGGCAAAGGAAATCGCTGATAAGCTGCAATCTGGCGGTTTTACCAATCCGGTGGCTACCAATTCTAAGGCTCGCGGTTTAGATGGTTCTACGGTGCTTTATAATGGTGACGAATATAAAGCTGCCGCGCAGGAAGCTGCACAACTTGCGGGGATTTCTATAGTTAAAAATGCTAAAGAAGGTGGCTACCAAATCGGAGATTCCGATATTGCTATCTATTTGATTGACTAACGGGATATTCCTTATCTTTGCGGTCGCTGTTGCCTTAGGCTGTCTGTTTTCTCTCTCAGGATATTTTGCGCCGTTTCGTGTCTAAAGTTTGCACTTGACCTAGGAGAGTGCCAGAATCATATTTAGCACTCGAACCTAGAGAGTGATAAAACCAAGCTCTTGGTGAGGGGGCGAGACTTCGAGACAGGATCGGAGCCTCGTCCTCGTCCGTCGCGGGCATCAAGGCTGGGCGAAAGATCTAACCGCGTGGCGCAATAGCGTCGCGATGGAGGGAATAGAAGCATATGAGCAAGATTATTGCTTTTGATGAGGAAGCTCGCCGGGGAATGGAGCGGGGGCTAAACACCCTGGCTGACACGGTGAAAGTAACGCTGGGACCGCGTGGTCGTAACGTAGTCTTGGAAAAGAAGTGGGGAGCTCCCACGATTACCAAAGACGGGGTTTCGGTAGCTAAAGAAATCGATTTGGAAGATCCTTACGAAAAGATTGGCGCCGAACTGGTTAAAGAGGTCGCTAAGAAGACCGATGATGTAGCTGGTGACGGTACTACTACCGCTACTGTATTGGCTCAGGCGCTAGTGCGCGAGGGTCTGCGTAACGTGGTTGCGGGGGCGAATCCGATTGCTCTTAAGCGTGGCATTGACAAATCTGTTGAGGCGGTTGTCGATCAACTACACGCCGATGCCAAGGAAGTTGAAACTCGTGACGAGATTGCAGCTACCGCTTCTATATCGGCTAATGACCCTGAAATCGGGGCTTTGATTGCTGATGCCATGGAAAAGGTAGGCAATGAAGGTGTTATCACTGTTGAGGATTCCAACTCATTCGGTACTCACCTGGAAGTCACCGAGGGTATGCGTTTCGATAAGGGCTACATCTCTGGTTACTTTGTAACCGATGCGGATCGTCAGGAAGCTGTTCTGGAAGATCCCTACATCCTGCTGGTGGAATCGAAAGTTTCCCAGATTAAGGACCTGTTGCCGCTGCTGGAAAAGGTAATGGCTACCGGCAAACCGCTGCTGATTATTGCGGAGGACGTGGACGGGGAAGCTCTGACCACTCTAGTTTTGAATAAGATTCGCGGTACTTTCAAGGCTGCTGCGGTTAAGGCTCCGGGCTTCGGCGATCGTCGCAAGGCCATGTTGCAGGATATGGCGATTTTGACTGGCGGTCAGGTAATCTCCGAGACCGTGGGACTAACCCTGGAAAACGCCGAGCTAGATATGCTGGGCAAGGCTCGCAAAGTGGTTGTTACCAAGGATGAAACCACTATTGTTGAGGGCGCAGGCGCTAGCGAAGATATCGAGGCTCGCGTAAAGCAGATTCGCCAAGAAATCGAGAACACCGAGTCTGATTACGATCGCGAGAAACTGCAAGAACGCTTGGCTAAACTGGCCGGCGGAGTAGCGGTTATCAAGTCCGGTGCCGCCACTGAAGTTGAGATGAAAGAGCGTAAGCACCGGATCGAGGACGCAGTTCGCAACGCTAAAGCCGCGGTTGAAGAAGGTATCGTAGCTGGTGGCGGGGTTGCTCTGCTGCAGTCCGGTCTGAAAGCTTTGGACAGCTTAAAGCTAGAGGGCGACGAAGAAACTGGCGCTTCCATCGTTCGGGTTGCGCTTTCTTCTCCGATGCGTCAAATCGCAGAGAATGCTGGTTTGGAAGGCTCAGTTGTGGCAGAAAAGGTTAAGAACCTGCCAGCTGGCGAGGGTCTAAATGCCGCTACTGGCGAGTATGAAGATCTACTCAAGAGCAATATTGCTGACCCGGTTAAGGTTACTCGTTCCGCTTTGCAGAATGCAGCTTCGATTGCCGGTATGTTCTTGACCACCGAAGCGGTAGTAGCTGACAAGCCGGAGCCTCCGGCTGCACCTGGTGGTGACGATGCCGCTGCCGCGGGTATGGGTGGAATGTACTAAACCATACTCTGGCGGTTTTGCGACTTGGTTGCAAAACTAACCTGATGCTAAAAGGTGGGGGCGAACCAAATGGTTCGCCCCCACCTTTTCTATCCATTTTGGGGTGCATACGAGAAAATAGGGCTAATGCCCATTTCCGGCTCCATTTTCAGGTTAATACCTCAATCAACCCGCGGTTAGGTCTTAACCGGCAAACATAGCGGCTGCGCCACTTTCAGCATCTTCATAGCTGGCGGATGCTGCTTGAAGTGCTTGCCCGATAGAATCTAATGCTGATTCCATCTGAGCCTGTGCGGCGCGCCAACGCGCCGCACAGTCGGCAAAAGAACTGGCGGCTAGTCCGGTCCAAGATCCTTGCAGGGACTGTACCTGAGCCATCATGGCGGCGGCATCGGTGCGCAGTTGTCCCGCAATTGCGGCTGCCTGAGCGCCGGCTGCCGATACTTGCCCAGAATCTACATTGAACTGTGCCATCTTGGTTTCTCCTTAAAATAGCTGATTGATTGGCTGTCGCCCTCAATCTAGACCCTGACTAGACCGAAAAACACCTGCGCGATAATAATTTTAGGAAATCGCATCATTATCTGTTCCTGGGGACAAGCTAGTAACGGGGTTTGCGGAAGTTCATAGGAGTAGCAATCGGAAAATAAAATACCTGTTTATCCCCAATCCTGGGAGAACAGAAAGGCAGCTCCTAGAATTCGGTCAGTGAATCCTCGTCGTCCGCTGAAGAATACATTGTTTCTTCTGCCTCTTCATCAGTGGAAATAGTTGGATTCTCCTCCTCTTCAACTTCTTCCACAGTTTCCGCGCGCCGGTAATCACTATTTTTTATCTCTGTTTTACGCATTGTGATAGTGGAAAACTGATCTGCCACATTTTCCATCGAGGAAAGAACATTTTCGCCATCACTGTTAGCGCTTGCCTCTTGTAGCTGCAAAGCTCGCCCTTCAAGTGACTTTCTTTCAGTAGCCGATATTTTCGGCGCGAGGTTAGTCGGTGAAACTGGTCTCGCATCCTTAGATAAAATCGAGCGGCGAACCGTCGTTCGGCTTGCAGCCGCCTTAATTACCACCGTCTCTGAAGTATCAGCTGCCCGCGTTTTTTCCTTAGATTTGGGTTTAGCAACCGGTTTATCTTTCCCAGCCGGTGTTCCCGGAATAAGCGCTGATAACTTCGCATACTCGCCCTCTAAGTTCTGTCTAGCTGCATGCTCATTGCCGCTGCCTAAAGGGGAATGAAAAATTGATTCTCGCGCAAGCAACTTAGAAACGAAAGAGCGACGCAAACGGGCATAGCGCAAAGGCTCCATCGTTTCCATCTCTGCTCTCATTAACTGGCAATAGCCTCGATAATCCTGAGGAGAAGCCCCGAAGTAAGAAATAGCGGCGTCCACAAAAACGCAGGCATCTAAATCATCTACCGGAGGGGTTATCCCCTCAAGCATTAAAATCAGTTCTCCAACCCGAATCGCTAACTCTTTTGGCAAGCCCAGTTGCTCTAGGCGGCGCACCGCATAATCGGCAGAAGCAGGATAGTTCTCGTAGTCAGTGGTGTTCTTTAGCTGGGTTTGCGACTGGGTAATTACCCCGTGATACCAGGCTGCAACGGTTAAAACTGCTGGTTGCTGTGAAGTGTTGGTAAAGTGATCCAAACTGGTTAATAAACGAATCAGGTGAGACTTGGTGTGAAACTGTCGCCCGGATGATTGCCACATTTCAAGGAGATTATCTGCTTCTTTACGCAGTAAATCGTCATCGGTAATCCCCAGTTCGCGCATAGCTTTGACGAATCCCGTCTGTAGCCAAGATGGTGCACCTGGCATAACCTTCGTACCCCCGATGTTTTAATGTTGCAGTGGTTATCCTACGGCGAAAATTACAAGAGAAAAAATGCGCTCTACAGAACCCGGTTGCTAACTGCAAAAATGGGTGAGAGTTAGCGGTTTATATTTCTGCAAACTTTTACTCCGATTTCTTCCCGGATGTTTTCTTGAAAACCTTTCCTGATTTTTGGCTTAGTTCCGTTCTTCCCTGTCCTTTAGGGGCGATAGCGGGGAAAGAAACCTTGATGGTTAGCCCTCCGCCAGGAGTTTCTACTGCCTTTGCTTCACCGCCATGGACAGCCGCGATTGCGGAAACAATCGATAGCCCCAGTCCGGTTCCTCCGGTTTCTCTAGAACGCGACCCATCACGACGGTAAAAGCGTCCAAAGATTTCTTCTAGTTCGTCGCTGGGTACGCCCTCGCCGTGATCGCGGATCTCCAAGACGGCTTCACCTTGGTTGATTCCCGCTAAAATCTCTACCGGCACCTCGGGTGAAGTGTAACGGTCGATATTGCCAATCAGATTGGTCATTACCTGGGTTAGCTGATTTGGGTCAGCTAACACCAACGCCGTTTTACCCTCGTCTAACAGCAAAGGTTCGCCATCTAGGTGTTGTAAACGGATATCCCGATTGGGGGATAGGGCTGATAAATCCAAGGCTCCGGCGGCAGCTATCTGATATAAATCCACTGCCTCCATCTTTATTTTTCTTCCCTCATCTAGACGTGCCAGTTTTAGTAAATCTTCAACTAGCACCCCCATTCTGGTGGCTTCCGAAGAAATCCTCCCCATCACTTCATCAACCCGTTCAGGGGGAACCCCACCCATTTTGTAAAGCTCTCCGTAGCCACGTAAAGCAGCTAGCGGGGTGCGGAGCTCATGGGAAGCGTCAGACACGAACTGACGAATTTTCTTCTCGTTTCGCTGCTGGGTGACAATAGTTTCTTCTATCCTCGACAGCATGAAGTTCAGCGCTGAAGCTAGCGACAAGACTTCTCCGGCGTGTACTTGCGACAAATCTATACGTTCATGCAGGTCACCAGAGGCGATTTTTCCGGCAACTTCCTCCATTTGGCGCAGAGGACGCAACGAAACTTGTACCAGTACGTAGGCTAGAACCCCCCCAACTAAAATAATGATTACCGAAGTTCCCAGCACGTTAATCCCGGTAGCGGTAACAGTTTGGGTTACGGTTTGCAAAGGTAGAGCTACAATTAGCGTTCCCGCTATCTTCAAATCGGAAGCACCATGCATAGGGAGCATAATCGCTCGCCAGGAAGAGGAACCCTCGCCGGCTATGGTAAAGGGTTTTTCCCATTCAATACTGCGTGATTTCTCTATTGCTTCTAGGGCTTTACGGTCAGGACGCTCTTTGTCTTGACCGGTAATAGCGGAGGTAGCTTCCGCTACTTCACCTTTGTAATTAACCCTAACGAAATAGTTTGTAGGTTGATTAGCTTGAAAACTGCCGTTTCCTAATAAATCCACCAAATCGTTGGTTTTTATCCGGGAGGCAGTAGATTTCAGATTAGAATCGATTTGCGCGGTTAAATGCGAGTGCAATATTCCCAACATTGCCGCCCCGGTTCCGCCCAGTCCTCCAGCCAGTAGCGCCATAATAACTAGCACTAAACGCCAGGTGAGCGGAATGCGTTGCCAATAAGTGCCTTTTGAAGTCGCCTCTTTGTGAACGGTTTCGGTCTTCCGTTTGCGTTCGCGGTATCTCTGGCTGATTTTTAGACGCTGCGGGAGATTCATTAGTGCTTTCCGGCGCGAATCATATACCCGATACCCCGGCGGGTAGTGATAATGTCCCCGCAAGATCCGGGCACATCCAGTTTGCGGCGCAGATAGGAAATATAGGATTCTACGATGGCGGCCTCGCCATTCCAGTCGTATTCCCAAACATGGTCAAGGATTTGAGTCTTTGAAACTACTCGTCCCTCGTTAATCATCAGATAGCGCAGCAGCTTGAACTCGGTAGGGGACAGGTCGATAACCTGGTCTGCTCGGCGAACCTCATGTGCGTCCTCGTCTAGGGCAATGTCAGCCACTCTAATAACCGCATCTTCGCTGGCGACTCCCCGGGTGCGTCGCAAAATAGCGTTAATCCGGGCGACTACTTCCTCTAGTCCGAAAGGTTTGGTTACATAATCATCCCCGCCTACGGTCAGACCCTGAACTTTATCGCTCATATCGTCTTTCGCGGTCAGGAAAAGAATGGGGGTGGTGAAGCCATTTTCGCGCAGGCGGCGGGTGACGGTGAAGCCATCTACATCGGGCAACATTACATCTAGAACAATCAAATCCGGGTCGGTAGATTCTGCTTGCTTTATAGCTTCAGAGCCATCAGCGGCAGTGAATACTTCAAATCCGGTATAGCGCAAGGAAGAAGCTAGTAGGTCGCGAATATTAGGTTCGTCATCAACAACTAGCAAACGAGCGGTATCTTTAGCAGTCATGGAGTAATAATCCCTGAAAAAACTGGATGTTAGCTGAATGGAATCTGGCAACTGTATGGACGGTATTTTAGTGAATCTGAGTGTTATTCCCCTGCTTTGACAGGTAGAATCAAAGAAGTAAATGTCAGGAAAACTTGAGGGAACATAGCGTGAACGAAATAAAAGAACCGCTGGTAGTGCATGACAGGCGGACGCTAGGGCGAGCAACGCAAAACAGCGGAATTGTGGGGCTTGTCTGTAGCCGCGGCGATTTTCATCCCGGTCACCAGGCAGCATTTGTCGAAGCGGCATCGCGGGTAGACACCCTGGTGGTTTCGGTCTACACCGATCCGGTGGAACCGGCTTTTGAAACCACCTCCGATATTATTAGCTCCGCAGATTTGCAGGTGGCTGCAAATGCCGGGGTGGATATTATTTTTGCTCCCTCAACTGAAGCTTTTTACCCCTTTGGGGCTGCGCAAACTCTTCTTAATCCCGGTCAGGTTCTTAATCGTTTCGAGGGTACAAACAGCCGCGAGCAAATGCTGAGGCGTTTAACTCAGCTGGTAAAAATGGTGGGGATTGTGCGCCCCGATAAGGTTTTTATCGGTCAGTGTGATGCTCAATTCTTAGCTTGTGTGCGGCAAGTGGTGCGTGACTTGGATATTCAGGTAACGATTGAAGTTGTCCCCACCTTTAGGGATTTAGATGGGGTGGTGGTTTCTCGTGAAATCCAGGGGATTTCCGGTGTGCAGCGTGAGGGGGCTATCGGTTTCGCGAAGGCTCTATTTGCCGGGGTACGACAAGCGGCTGCTTCGGGCTCTGGTAGCGAGGTCTTAGCTGCTTGTCGCCAGGGGCTCTCCGCTTGTGGGGGCGAAATTGAATATCTTGATTTGGTCGATCCTATTTCCTTTGATACTTGGACGGGAGAAGGTCCTAGTACCGCTTGCCTGATTGCAGCGGCAAAATTAGAGGGTATGCGCCTTTGTGATAACCAGCTAGTGGTACTTTCACGTCCTTAACTGCCAGCAGTGGGATACAGGATTGAACCTATTTACCGCTCACAGCTAACATGGAATACGTGAGTGAAACTAAAACCCAAAGTGTACCTGAACAGATTCGTATCCGCGCTGAAAAACGTCAGCGCTTGATTGATGATGGACGTAACCCCTATCCCATCTCGGTTCCCATCACCCATACCCTCAGTCAGGTGCGCGAACAATACCCGAACCTAGCAGCGGGGGAAGAAACTGAAGACTTTGTGGGGGTCGCCGGGAGGGTGGTGTTTTCCCGCAATACCGGTAAGCTCTGCTTCGTGACCTTACAGCAAGGCGATGGTACTCGCCTGCAAGCTATGCTTTCTGCCGCCCAGGTGGGTAAAGATTCCCTTAGTGATTACAAAACTGATGTAGACCTGGGAGATCACCTGTTTGTCTACGGGCGGGTGATTGCTTCTAAACGCGGGGAACTGTCGGTAATGGCGCAGCCCGGAGAGGACGGACAACCCGCCTGGCAACTCACGGTCAAGTCTTTGCGTCCGCTGCCGAAAACTTTCAAAACCGAGGACGGACAAGAGGTTTCTCTTTCTGAAGACCAGCGAGTACGTCACCGCGAATTGGATATGATTACCCGCGAAGCAGCCCGGGAAATGGTGCGTACTCGCGCACAGGTAGTTGCTTCTTTACGTGCCACTTTATCCGGGCAGGACTTTATCGAGGTGGAAACCCCGATGTTGCAGACCCTGCACGGAGGGGCAGCTGCGCGTCCTTTCATCACTCACATGAATGCCTATGACACTGACCTCTACCTGCGAATCGCTCCGGAATTGTTCTTAAAGCGTTGCCTAGTGGGTGGGATTGATAGGGTTTTTGAAATCAACCGCAATTTCCGTAACGAGGGCGCAGATTCCTCGCATTCTCCTGAGTTCACCATGCTTGAGGCCTACCAGGCATATGGGAACTATCGCCAGATTGCCGACCTTACCCGCCAGCTGGTGCAAAACGCAGCCCAGGCTGCCCTGGGAACTACCGTTGCCACTTTGCCAAACGGGGAATCCTATGACCTGGGGGGACAGTGGGAATGGATTGACCTCTACGGCTCACTATCAGAGGCGTTGGGACAAGAAATCTCTCCGCGCACTCCTCGGGAAGAATTGGTGAAACTGGCCAAGGAACGGGAGATTGAAGTCGAAAAGTTCTATTCTCCCGGCAAAATCGTGGAGCTGCTGTGGGAAGAGGAAGTAGGCGACGACCTCTATGCCCCCACTTTCGTAGCGGACTTCCCCGAGGATACCTCCCCACTGGTTAAATCCCATCCCGAAAAACCCGGACAGGTGCAAAAATGGGATTTGTATGTGCGCGGATTCGAGCTGGCTACCGGCTATTCGGAACTGAACGATCCGGTGATTCAGCGCGAACGTTTTGAAGCACAATCCCTAGATGCCGCTAACGGAGACCCAGAGGCTATGCAAGTAGATGAAGAGTTCTTGCAGGCAATCGAAGCGGGAATGCCGCCAGCTGGGGGCATGGGAATGGGGCTTGACCGTCTGCTGATGGCAATTACTGGTCTGGGTATTCGCGAAACCATCACTTTCCCGCTGGTAAAGCGAATTTAGGTTACCGCTCACGCCGTAAGTCCTGGCGCGTCCTCCTAAGTATTTATTCAAGTAACCCAGGAAAGGGGAATAATAATGCCGGTGAAAACTACCCATGTGGGTTCACTGCCCCGCACCCCGGAGCTACTTGCAGCCAATACCCAGCTGGCATCCGGGCAAATAACCGAGCAACAGTTCCAAGAAATCCTCGAACGCGCTAGCGCCGAAGTAGTTACCAAGCAACGCGAAATTGGGATAGATATCGTTAATGAGGGCGAATACGGACATCAAACCTCAGGTGCGGTTGATTATGGAGCTTGGTGGAACTATTCATTTTCCCGCCTGGGGGGACTTACTCAAACGAACGAGGATCGCTGGGCAGATTCTTCGGTAATCCGTTCCGAGCCGGGAAAAATTCGGCTGACTACTTTTACCGATAGGCGTGACCGTAACCTTTTCCGCGAAGCCTATGAGGATCCAGATTCGGGGGTGCTGGGTAAGCGTAATTCGGTTGGCAATCCGGTGATTACCGCTCCGCTCACCTATACTGGTGCTGACGCTGCCCGCCGGGATGTAAATATGCTGCTTAAAGGGCTACAAGCTAATGGCGTAGATGCTTCCTCTGGTTTTATGGCTGCCCTTTCGCCCGGCTCATGTGCTCGAATTAAAAATCAGTATTACCGCAGCGATGAGGAAGTGGTCTGGGCATGTGCAGATGCGATGCGGCAAGAATATAAAATCATCACTGATGCGGGACTGACGGTACAGATCGATGATCCCTCTATCGCGGAATCCTGGGATCAGATTAACCCAGAGCCTTCCCTTGAGGACTATAAAAAGTTTATCGGGGTTCGCATAGAGGCTCTGAACTGGGCGTTAAAGGATATTCCTACCGAACTTACTCGTTTCCACGTATGTTGGGGGTCTTGGCACGGGCCGCACACTACCGATATTCCCTTTGCCGATATTGTGGAGGACGTGCTGCGCGTAGATGCGAGGGGCTACAGTTTCGAGGCGTCCTCTCCGCGCCATGCCCATGAATGGCGCATCTGGTACGAATACCAGTTGCCGGCAGACAAGGTGCTAATCCCCGGGGTGGTATGCCATTCTACTAATGTGGTTGAGCATCCGCAGCTGGTAGCCGATAGGTTATCGCGCTATGTGGCGGCAGTTGGTCCGGAGCGGGTAATCGCTTCTACTGACTGCGGTCTGGGCGGGCGATTGCATTCTTCTATCGCCTGGGCGAAACTACAGTCGCTGGTGGCTGGGGCCAAACTGGTTTAGGTCAGGAAAGGTTCCTACATTGCTGAGGCTTTCCGGGGCTTTTAAGGATTACGCTTGGGGTTCTACCAGTGCTATCAGTGACTTTACCGGGATTGATTTTGGGGGTAAGCAGGTAGCGGAACTTTGGTTCGGTGCTCACGATAGAGCGCAGACTTTGGCGGGAGGTCGCCCGCTCTCAGAACATATTTCCGCTGACCCTGCCGGAATTTTAGGTAAGGACGTGGCGGCGCGCTTTGATGAGCACCTTCCGTTTCTATTGAAAATTATTGCTCCCGAGCAGCCATTATCTTTGCAGGTACATCCCGGTAAGGAACTGGCAGAGGCTGGTTTTCAAGCGGAAGAAGAAGCCGGTATTCCCTTAAATAGTCCAAGGCGGAACTATCGCGATCGTAACCATAAGCCAGAAATGATTTTTGCGCTTACCTCTTTTGAGGCTTTCGCCGGTTTTCGCGCTCCTCGCCGCGCGATGGAGGTCTTAGATAATCTAAACGCACCCTTAGCGCGAGAATTGCTAGAAATCCTGCGAGCCCACCCCGGTTATCGCGGTTTGCGGGCGGCGGCGCGCAAACTATTAGCCCCCTTAGATGAGGAACGTCGTCTCCAAATCGAAGCCGTAATCACCGCTTGTCAAGATCGCTTAGATAGGGGCACTTCCCCCTCGCTGAGGGTAGACCGCCAGGCTCTCGCCCTCGCGCGTACCTATCCAGGCGACCCCGGAGCGGTGTTATCTTTGCTGCTGAACCCGGTCACTCTACAGGCGGGGGAGGCGCTATTTATCCCTACCGGCGCGGTACATGCCTACGTTTCTGGTTTAGGTATCGAGATAATGTCCTCTTCGGACAACGTGTTGCGCGCCGGACTTACCCCTAAGCATATTGATGCAGGTGAGGCTTTGCGGTGTATGGATTTTCATGGCGCGCCCCCGGTGCGGATTGCCCCGGAAATGAATGGGCGGGGCACTGGGATTTACTATGCTCCGGTGGATGATTTTGAACTTTCAGTGTCCAAGATTACTGGCGGGGAATGGATTCCAATTCCCGGTCGCGGTCCGCGAATTCTGTTGGGAGTTTCCGGCGAATTGGAAGTGGGAGCTGGAGGGTCTACTGAGGCTATCCACAGAGGTCAGGCTGTTTTTGTTGCTGATTCTGAGGGTGTGATGAGGGCGCGCGGGAACGGAACGCTAGCACAGGCGGGAGTGCCGTAATCAACCTGACTTAGATAGCTAGGGTTAATTGAGCCAAACTGTGGTGAAATCCGGTAAGAGTTTTTTCGTGCATCATTATCCAATAATTAATACAATTAAAAAGCAGGTAGATTGGGGTTTGGTGCTTAAGTGTCTGCTTTTGGGAACTAAAAATCTATATCATTATTTCTAAGTGACTTCCCCGAATGACACGCATGTAGTTTATACTCTTGTAGAGAAAGCTATTTTTGCGAGGAGTACAGTATGTGGAACATATTCGGCGAGGGTCCCATCTCGTCTAATCCGCTCTCCTGGCAAATTGGGCAGGATGACCAAGGTCCCCTCTCCTGGCAGGAACAAGCACTATGTGCCCAAACTGACCCCGAAGCCTTCTTTCCTGAAAAAGGTGGCTCTACTCGGGAAGCTAAAGCGGTTTGTGAGCTTTGCGAAGTTCGTGATGAATGCCTAAGTTATGCCTTAGAGAACGATGAACGCTTCGGAATCTGGGGCGGTCTGTCAGAACGAGAACGGCGCAGACTGCGGCGCAATGTAGGTTAGTGCAGTGGCTATTGCCTCTGCTAGCTTCGATAACTATCAGCCCCCCAGTGTCCAAGTTTTTTTGGTAACCCGGGGACTTACTCCCTACCTGCAACAATCCCTAAATGCCTTACAGCGTTCGCGGTATCCACTAGATTCTATAGTGGTAGTAGATACTGATCCTGCCACCGCCCTTAGCCCCGCTGATTTACGTCCCTACGCGCCCTTACAATACACCCAGGTGAAAGCGAAAAACCTGGGACAAGCAGTGAGTGCTGCTCGCGCAGATAACCTCGCAGCAGTAGATTATCTGTGGCTCCTTCACGATGATTCTGCTCCGGATCCAGCTTGTCTGGGGGAACTTGTCCAGGCATTCGAGAACTCTACTACCTTGGGGATTGCCGGCCCTAAAGCGCTCGATTGGGATAAACCCGATACTCTTGCCTCGGTAGGTATCCACGCTACCCGCAGTGGCAAACGCCTCTCTCTGTTCGATTCAGGTGAACTTGACCAGGGACAATACGATTCAATCAGTGATGTCCTGACCGTAGGCAGTGCCGGAATGCTAATAAAAGCCCAACTTTGGGATCGTTTGCGCGCCAGTAGCCCTCTACTCAGTCCTTTCACGGAAGCGCTAGAGTTAGGGCGGCGCGCCCGAATGGCAGGCTATCGCGTATGCCTAGTTCCTTCCGCACGTATCTACCATGCTCAAGCCGGACTTTATGGGCTGCGCGAATATCTAGAGAATCAAAACTCTACTGAACGCATCTTTAATAAAGAGGTCGAGAATCCCACAGGGGACAGCACTAACAAGCCTCCCCTCGTAGAGGAGCCAGCGACCACCCCGGTAGCGCCCCCCTTCGACACAGAAGAAAACCCTCCGAACGAGGGCGCGTCCTCATTCCTCAAAATAAAAGCTCAACTCGATTCTGAAGCGAAACCAAGCCTCAAGGAAGCAGAAAAGAGCGCCGCAAAGTCTAGCGAACAGGTTGCAACCGAGGACGAGCAACTGCCACTAGATGCCGATGCACCCATTCCGCACCAACCGGTTTATGTCTACGACCCGCCTCCGGTAACCCCCTTGGCGGTGCAGACTCCCCGCGATAAAGAAAAATCTTGGGCGATTCGCCGCGCAGATAACTATATTTACCGCACCCTCACCATAAACTCACTGCTCCTACCACTATGGATACTCTTTCTGCCTCTAAAATCGACTATTCTAGCCCTCTGCTACCTGCTGCGCTCTGAAGGGTATCGCGCAAGAGCAGAGATAAACTCGGCAAACCAAGTCCTAAAGACGCTAGGCAGGATTGTTTCGGCGCGACGAATTCAACGCCGTCAATCCCAGATTTCCCGGCGCGAACTGGCGCGCCTGGAAGTACCCCCTAGTCAGGTGCGACAAAATCGCCGTCTAATCCGCAAAGTTAGACAAGAACACGGAAAAGCAATCTATGCACTGGGGGCGCTCGCGAAATCCCAATTGGAAAGCATTACCAAACGTGCCCGCATCATAGCCTGGTCGCTCGCGGTATTTTTCCTGTTTATTTCGCTGTTTGCATTCCGAGATTATCTGGGCGGTATGCACGGGGGGTTCTGGAGTGTACTCCCCGGTAACTGGAATGACTTTTTTGCTCTTGCCACCAGTTATTGGCGTACTTTTTCTACCGGGATGAGCAGGCCAGCCGATCCTATCGCCTATCCACTGCTAGTGTTTAGTGCGCCTTTCGCTCTTTTCGGGATTTCCCCTACCACGGTTTTGCGTTGGCTATTGATTCTTTCTCCTCTGGCAGCGGTGATGAGTGCCTGGTTAGCCTCCGCTGCGCTCACCCGAATTAATCCCCTGCGCGCCCTATTTGCGCTTAGCTGGGCAGGGGCGCTGCCTTTCCTGGTTTCTTTGCAAAGCGGGAACCTTCCGGCAGCATTGAGCCATATATGTTTGCCGCTAGGGATTTGGGGCAGCTTATCTTTCTTAGGTCTTTGCCGTCCCTATCAATTGTCCGGTGTGTATGGAACGGAAGTATATTATCCGCCTATCCGCCCTCGGGCAGCAGGTGGCGTTGCGGCTTTGGCTCTGAGCGTTGTTTGCGCCGCTGCCCCCTGGATGTGGCCACTTGCCTTCGGGTTCATGCTGCTATGTGTGGTTAGCGTATCCCTGAAGCGACATTTGTCCTGGCGGAAGCGATTTTCTTTCCTGTGTGGCGCTTTGGTTATCTTAGGACCGTCTCTGGCTACTTTATTGCCCTCCCTGGTTTGGGCGCTACGAACTCACAGTTTGGGTTCCTATCTATTTATCACCCCCGCGGCTGTGGCCCCGATTTCGATGCGGGAACAGTTATTCTCCCTCGGGCAACTCCTCTATGGCATACCTGTAATCGCGGGGATAGCTGCTTTAGGGGGCGTGGTTCTTGCAGCTACCGCAGCTTTATTTACCGGACGTGACCTGATAGCTACCCGCGTAGCCTGGGCATTTGTCTTAGCAGGCATGGTTATTGGGGCGTGGGCGGCTGGGCAAATGGTCGCGCCAGGGCAAAGGGCGTGGCTGCTTTCGGTATTTTCCTTGCTGCTTGTGGGATTACTGGGAGCTGCTGTGACCGGCATAAACGGAACTGAACTTGGTAAAACCCTACGCTACCTATTAGGAAGTTTGTTGGCTCTAGCTTTAGTGCTGCCACTGGTAACCGTGACTACCTGGAGTATTCCTAACACTAACTCTCCGTTAAAGCCGGGAGGTGAACGTGCGCCAGTTGCATTTTCAATTCTGTCTACCTCTGAAAAACGTACCCGGATGCTCCTAATAGATCGGCAAGAGCAGACCTATCAGGTGTCTATGCGCCGAGAGGAAGGACCGGGGCTGCTAGCAACCAACTGGCAGATGCGTGCCGATATAAAAACGCGACTCGCCCCGGAACAGCAGGTTTTAACGATGCTAGTTGCTGGCAATGACCAGCAGGTGGCAAAGCTATGCGCCGATTTGGCGATCGAGCAGCTCTTGGTAACTAACCGCGCCGGTTCGGAAGGCTTGAACGCAAAACTTGCCGCCTCCTCCTATTTTCATCCGGTATCCGCCAAGTCTGATTACCAGGTCTGGCGTCTGGATACCAGTAAGTTTTCTCCCCCTCGTTTAGCTTCAAGGGTACGAATCGAAGATATAGGTGGGCAAGAAACAGTGCCGGCAGGGGTCTTGAGAGCCCAGAAAAACATCTCGGCGTCCTCGCGCCCCCGCAAACTGCTGTTGGCAGAAGCAACTCACCCCGACTGGAAAGCCAGCGTCGATGGTAGACCGCTTCTTTCGGATACCGAGGGCGAATTACAGGTCTTTACCATCCCGGCTAATATCTCTGGTCACCTCGAAGTATCTTATGGTTCTTCCGGGCGTAACTTGGCGATTACCGCAGTACTGCTGGTGTATCTAGTGGTGATAGCTGCCTGTCTACCTCTTGGAGAACGGAGGGAGAGGGAATGAAAAAACCAGTAGCCAAAACGATGTGGGCCGCAGCTTCCGCCGTAGTGATTGTGCTTGCAGCCCTAGTGATTCCCGCAGCGAGCTGGAGAGACCTCCCCGCCCTCTCAACTACGAAAAATACCGGTGTTAAAGTGGCTGTTCCGGCAGGAATTAGACAGGTAGTATGTCCCGGACTGCCCGCCGGTAACGCTATCGCTTGGGTTAAAGCCGCTTCCCTGGCGGGAGAGGGAGCTATTACTGATAGCAGCGGGAAAACTATTTCAGGAGAAAACCCTAAAACAGTAGCTAAAACTGGGCTGCAATTACAGGTAAATCCGCTGCAGGGACGCAACGGGACAGCCATAGGTTACGTTAGCGGCTCAGGAACGCAAAACGAAAATGGATTTTTCGCAGATTATTGTGCTCCTCCGGTTAATCGTGCCTATTTTCTTACTCCCGGAACTATGGTCGGCAACGCCTCCACCTTGCACTTGGTAAACCCGGCAGGTAGAGCCGTAACTGTACAGATTCAAATCTGGAGCGAACAAGGTCCTTTAGGGGGAAAAATAGCGCAAAATGTTCCTGCAAAAGGCAGTTCCGCCCTTATATTGGATGGGCAGGCTAGCGAGTTTAATCGCCTAGGAGTATTGGTTGAGGCAGAGGGCGCTGGGGTTAGCTCTTGGGTTAGTTCCACGCTGGCTACCGGTGCTCAAAAAGGGGGAGCTTCCCATTCACCCCGTCTGGCATCACCAGAAAATGAGGTTGTGATTCCAGCAGCAAAAATCACTGATAAAGCTAGTCTGCGGGTACTTAACTCCAATCCGGCTGTTGCAACTTTGCAAGTCTCCCTGCTGGATACCAAAGGGGAAACCCCACTGTCATCGCCGAATAAATTACAGGTTGCCAGCGGAGCAGTTTTCGATATTCCGCTGGGGGGAGTTAAAGACGGAGTGGCTGCGGTAAAACTTACATCAAATCAACCGGTGGTGGCAGCAGTATTTGCGGAAGAAATGGTAGCAAATCAGCCTACCCTGGCGATTTACCCCTCGGTGTCGCCTACCATTTCCGGGGCAGTGCTCGTAACTAAGCAATCGGAAAATCTATCCTTTGAAAGTTCCTATCCTCAAAAAATTACTTTAGTTTCAGGAGAAAAACGCCAAGAGCTAACCCTTTCGCCAGGGAAAATAGCTATAGTGAAACTGCCGGAAGGGCTATGGCAGTGGCAAAGCGAACACGAAATAAGGGTGGGGCAGCTAGTAGGAGATATTGCTGGCACATTCCGCACTATCGCAGTGGAGAAATCTGCCTCAGAAGCTGGGGCTATTTCGGTGAAAATAAATCCCTGACCGTCAAGTTTTAACAGGTCTGCCAGTAGATATAGATACCGTAGAACCGGTTTTCTGGATTAGTTTTATTTATGAGTAAGGGCGAGTTTAGGGATTACCAGGATGCGGGGAAAACCTCCTCGGGTGCACACCCAATCTCCACACTCAAATGGGTTGCTAACACTGCTTTTACCGCCTGTTCCATCTCGGCCGAGCTGGAACAGCGCCACTGAATAGGTAAGCGGTACACCACTATCCGGGTAGGAAGTCGCCCACTTTTATCAGCCGGAAACATCCTGCCTAAAACCGCCCGAGATGATTCCCATTCTGCCGGATCCGAAGGAGGTACGTCCTCCACCCCGAATTCTATTTGCGAAACCTCGCTATGATGGCGGGCAGCTAAAGTCGCTAAATCAATAACCAGCTGATCAAACTTTTCCCGCCGAGTTCTCCACGCTGGAAGCATCGGTAAGAAAGTAACTCCGCGTAAACCCCGTCCGTGACGGTCGCGGCGGCTTCGTGTCACACCCCTCACGAGAACGCACCTTACCGCGAGTTTGGCTTGGTTTTTATATCCCGCGCCGCTAACGTGCAATTGTGCGGGTAAGTAGAACGTGTTCCAAAACCGGTTGCAGTCAGATAGCGGCCGCAACTTTAACCTATGTATATAAGGATTCCACCGCCGTCCTCGGGCCCTTAGCAACCCAAGCGGAACCACACGCCTACGATTTGTGTGCCCAACACGCAAAAACTTTAACGGCCCCTAGAGGCTGGCAGGTAGTGCGGTTAGCTAGCGAATTCACCCCCGCTGAACCCAGTGATGACGATTTAGAAGCCCTGGCAAATGTAGTGCGAGAAGCATCGAAACGTCGCCATCTTTCTACCGCGAGGGTAAATAAGAACTGGGATGGGCATCTCAGTCCCGAAGCTACCAGTGGGGGCAGTGGACACCCCGGAAACGAATATGATGCCTACGCAAAACAGGGATTAAGCCCCCAACATCGACCAGTCACGGAACAACGCCGAGGACATTTACGGCTATTACCTGGGGGATTACCGGATAAAAGTGTGCAGTAGCGGAGTTTTCTAGCGAAAGTAGAATATCTGGTTGCGCAAGATTTACCACCAGAAAGCTACAGTAATCGCGCAACTGATTTAATATAAATGCGCCTTCGCGCGGACAGGTCGCTAAAAAGCCCCTTCGGCGTGGCAGAATAGAAACTATGACCGTGAAAATTTTGGTAGTAGACGATGACGAAGCGCTCGCGGAAATGGTGGGCATTGTGATGTCCACTGAGGGTTATAAATCAGTTTTCTGTCACCACGGTGAACAGGCTTTTAATGTTTTTCAAGAGAGCCAACCGGATTTAGTGCTTCTAGATGTAATGTTGCCTGGCAAAGATGGGGTGGAAATTTGTCGGCAGATTCGCACCGTATCCGATTTGCCAATCATTATGCTGACCGCAAAGTCAGATACCGCCGATGTAGTGGCAGGGCTAGAAGCAGGAGCCGATGACTATATCCCCAAGCCTTTTAAGCCCAAAGAACTGGTTGCGCGGATAAAAGCTCGCTTGCGTGGGCGCAGCAGCGAGGGGCAAGAAGAGGACGTTGATATGGGGGATTTGCGTATCAACGTGGTGGCTCACGAAGTTTTCCGGGGCTCAGAGCGGATTGATTTAACTCCTCTAGAGTTTGATTTGCTGCTCACTTTAGCGCGTTCGCCTTGGAAAGCCTTTAGTCGAGAAGAACTTTTAGAGGAAATCTGGGGATACCGGCATCCGAACACTGATACTCGCTTGGTTAATGTCCATGTGCAGCGGCTTCGTGCCAAGATAGAGGAAGACCCCGAGCATCCCAAGATTGTACGTACGGTGCGGGGAGTGGGATACCGCGCCGGAGGCAACTGTGCATAAATGAGTGCGCAATCCCCAGCGGAGGTAGTTGCCCCCACTTCCAGCAGTTTTTGGGAGCTGGTGCGGCAAAAAAAATGGCGGCAAAGCCTAGATAAAATACAAACCGACCTTTCTAATTGGCCGATAGTCCGGTTTTTCCTTTCTTCTGTATCTGCGCGATTAACTGCGGTGATGACACTAGCTACGGCCATAATGATGGTGATTTTGATTGTTTCGGTCACTACTCATGTCTCTAATGGAATCTTCCAAAAACGACTCAATATTGTGTTGCAGGACGCCTCTCTTCGGGCTCAAAGTTTGCAATCCGCTTTTGACTCTACGGTGGTTGATTCGGTTAATGGGGTACAAGATGCTGCCTACACCCTAATTTCGGATCAACGAGATGCTTCCGCCGGTGCGGGCGGGGTAGGGGCAATGCTGTTGAAAGACCCGAATGAAACCCGTCCCTTAGCTATCAACGAGATTATTGACCCGGAACAGCGCGCCCTCATTACCAAAAATTTACGTAGGGCGGTAGAGCAAAAAGGTGGAATTCACTGGCAGTCGGTGTCTTTAAAGAACTCGCAAGAAGAAAAAACTCCCGGGATTGTGGTCGGGTCGCGAGTATTGCTGCCGCTAGTGGGTTCCTATGAAGTCTACATAGTCTATTCTTTAGCCTATGAACAGCAAACTGTTCATACTGTAAACCAGGTGCTCATTTTTGGAACGGTCGTACTCTTAGCGCTGATAACAGTGCTGATAGCCGCGGTATCTTATTCGATTTTGACTCCTGCACGCCGAGCGGCGAAAGCAGCTCGAAAAGTTTCAGCCGGAAACCTTAATATCCAATTGCCGGTGCGGGGCAAGGACGAACTGGCTCAGCTTTCGCAAGCCCTCAACGATATGTCCTCTTATCTTCGCGAACAGATTAAAGATTACGAAGAGCTATCTACGTTGCAGCAGCGGTTTGTATCCGATGTTTCTCATGAGCTGCGCACCCCGCTAGCCACCATCCGTATGGCTACCGATTTGCTTTATGATGAGCGAGACGAGCTTTCCCCCACCAATGCCCGTTCGGTGACGATTTTGCATCGCCAAGTTGATCGGTTCGACAAAATGTTGGCAGATTTAATCGAGATTTCCCGGATTGACGCTTCAGTAGCGCAACTATCGTTATCCGACACTAACCTAACTAACCTAGTGTCCGAGGTTTTAGAATCTAATCGGTCATTAGCTGAAAAAATGGGGGTTAAGGTCGAGCTAAAGTCTTTCGGCGACACCATTGCGCAGCTAGACCAAACCCGGGTAACGCGTATAGCTCAAAACCTCCTGGTAAACGCGATTGAATTCGCAGAAGGTAAACCGGTGGAAGTTACGGTTGCTGGCTGTCATACTGCGGTGGCTTTCCAAGTGCGCGATTACGGACCGGGGATGAGCGACGAGGTTGCTCAACACGTTTTTGACCGTTTTTATCGGGCTGACCCCTCTCGCAAACGCACCACCGGAGGTACCGGTCTGGGACTTGCCATATCTGCCGAGGACGCAGCGTTACATTCCGGGTTGCTCACGGTTTTGTCGTGCCCGCGGGAAGGCTCCGCTTTCACCTTGCTACTACCGCGTCATGCGGGGCAAGAGATTACTGATTTACCTCAACAGGTGGAAAATCAAGATTTGATTGCCGCGCGTGGACGCTGGGCTAAAGAACACCCGGAGGACATTATTTTGTCCGAGGAGTTAGATGACACCTCCTTGGAGCTTCATCACCTGCAAACTGATGTGAACTCCCTGGAAACTGATATTTCTAACGAAGAGGATAGCTTAAAGCAGATGTCCGACGACCTTCCTTTAAAGGTTAGTGACGATGCTTCCACTCAGCTATCACCGCGAATATCGCCAGACGACAGCGTGATTAGCATTCAACAAAGAATCGAGAATCTACAGGCCGAAGAAGACCGGAAAATAGATAGTGAATCAGAGGGAGCCGTCTGATGAAATGGTTATCTTTTCGATGGCGGCAGCCGAGAGCCTGGGGAGCGAAACCTAGGGCAGTAAATCCCTGCGCGTCCTCGGGAAAAATAGTTCCGTCCTCCAGGGTAATTAAAAGACAGCGAGGAAAACAGATTCTGGTAACTGCTGTCGCTACTTGCCTGACTTTAACTATGGCAGCTTGTGCCTCCCTGCCGGATTCAGGACCGGTGCGGGAAGGAGAAGTAAACCGGGATGCACGTAACCCTCTGGCACAGTTAGCGAGCGGGCCGGTAGATGGATCCACGCCTGAAAAATTATTAGCAGATTTCCAACAGGCCTGCGCTGCCGGTACCTATGACGACTATGGAATCGCCCGGCAATTCCTAAGCGCTGCCCAACGTCGCAGCTGGAAACCGCAGGCACAGGTGACGGTACTGAAACCAAAAAATGAGCTGAAAGTAGAGTTTAACAGCACAGATAATACTGCTACCGGTACTGGGCAGCCGATATTGCGTTTAAGTAAAGCCGGAATCGAGAAAGATTACCACGCTGAAGAAACCTTCAAATATCAACTGGTTAAAGAAAATGACCAATGGCGGATTAACGCCTTACCTGATGGGGTGGTGCTCACTAGCTCGGCTTTCAAAAACGCTTATGGTAAACGAAATGTCTACTACTGGTCGAGTGACCGGCGTTTTCTAATCCCGGATCCTAGATGGGTTCCTCGCAAGAACAGCCCGCAACACCTGTTAGAGGCACTTTTTTCCGGACCGACCGCAGACCTAAAAGGTGCGCTGCATTTGCCAGAAATTTTAGAAAAAGTTCCTTCCAATCTTGTAACTTTGCAGGGCAAAAAAGCGCAGGTGGAGCTACCGGAGACTGTTCGATTGCGCTCTGAAGCGGATATTTCTCAGCTATATCAGCAGCTGCGATTAACTTTGCTTGATGTAGCGGGAATCGAAGAAGTTATTGTCACGCAGTACGACGCCGTGCTGTCTGACCCTAGTGAACAACCGGTATCGACGCCGAAACGGAAAATGTTAGGTATCCGCAACGGTGAAGTTATCGAGGAGTCCGATTCTCAAAATGGGGTATTCAATTCGGCGGCAGATTTATCTGGGATAGTTACTTGGCCAACCCCTTCCACCAGCGATTTTCAGGTGGCTATTCGCGGCGGTAACGAGCTGGTTCGTCTGCAACGAGGTAAAGCTCCCGTGGTGCTTTACCGGGGTAAGAATTTGCGGAATCCGCAGATTGATCCCTGGGGGTGGGTATGGACAGGTGACAGTTCCAAACCTGGGGATTTAGTGGCAGTAAATGCGCATTCCCGGGTGGTTACGGTAAAGGTTGCGTCAGAAGGTGAATGGAAAATCCCGTTTTTTGCACTCAGCTCACCAGGGGTGCGGGGATTGGTAGTTTGGCAGATTGGATACAGTTTCCAAGGGCAACAGGTTACGGTTATCCGCAGTGAGGACGGTACCCCTACTCAGGTGGTTGCTACCCCAAATAAAACCGCTGTTTTACGGGATGTGCTTTCCGTGGCCTGGATTGATTCCGGTCAGGTCGCGATTTTGCAGGGCGGTAGTTCCCCTAAAGTTCATATAGCGGCGATTAATTCTTATGATGATTCGTTTGAACCGGCGCTTAATGCCCGCTATTTAGTCCCTAATCCTCCTGATGGGAATGTGCAGGTGGTTACGGATCGCACGGTTCGTATGGTTCATATTGAACAGTCTTGGCGAGTGGTGGGTAACGGGGTTTCTTATCCTGCTTTTGCGGGAAGCGGATAGTTTTATAGCTAGCGACAATAGCTACCGGTATTTTCTGGCTTAAGCCAGCGTTAGCTTGCCTAACAGCGCTGTCCCCAGGGCGGATAAACGGCAGTTTTCCCCAGTTGCTTATTCCATAGGGAGTGAAAGAGAGTTCTGTTGGAAAGATTTATCTATGGGTCTTACTGTGTTCCCCTCCTTTTCTCAAGGCTCAGCGCCATTTAGTGGGAAAATCGCAAAGCATTTCCGCGCGTTCTCGACCCTGTTGTTCCCTGAGACTTGCCCCGGTTGTGGGCGTCTTGACACCTTACTTTGTGACCGGTGTCGAGGGATATTCTTGCGTGCCCCCACTGCCGTTGATGCCGCTACCGCTTTAGGTAAGGATGCCGGGCAAGTCTTTACGCTCAGTCTTTATCGTCAGCAAGCACGTGGGGTAATCCTAGCGATGAAACATTCACGAGGGTTTTATTACCAGCAGCTTCCTTTCTTTATTGGGGCAGTGGCGGCGAGGTCGATTGCGTTAAGCGTTTCGCAGCCCACTCTGATTTGCCCCGCGCCCTCTACCTCACATTTTGGTTCTTCTCCCATCCGTTCGACCGCCGGTAGGTTAGCGGCAGGATTGGCAGCCGGGTTGAACGCTTGTGGGGGTAAAGTGCGTCTAGCGGGGTTGTTGGAGCTTAAAGCGGGGAGTAAGAAACAGGCAGGTCGCAGCTATCAGGAGCGGTTACGAGGACGAGCTGGAAGTATGCGTTTAGCTGCGCCGGGGGAGTTGGATTTCAGTAAACGGGTGTTGCTAGTTGATGACGTTATCACTACCGGTGCTACTATCCGGGAAGCGGTAAGGGTAATAAATGAGGCGCAGACACAGGTGGTAGGGGTGTTCTCCCTTGGCGTAGCCGAAAGAAACCTCAAAAGGGCTTAATGGTTTGGCATTGTGCGGTAAAATTTTGGTACTTGAAAAGCCCAATGATGGGCGAAAGGGGGTGGTAGCTACAATCACCGCGACCGGAACGAGCCGGTACGCATTCACCTGGGATCTTTGATCCCCATACCGTGCCCTGGAGGACACAAATGGAAATTATCGTTGAAGCACGTAACGCCGAAATCCACCCGAATTTCCGCCAATATGCCGAGGAAAAAGTCGCTAAGGTTGAACAGTTTTATCCGCGGGTACAGCGGGTTAATGTGGAGCTTACTCATGAACCTAATCAGCGACAAGCAGATACTTCTGAAAAGGTGGAACTGACAGTTTTCGGTAAAGGGCCGATTATCCGCGCTGAGGCCAGTTCTTCTGACCGTTACGCCTCAGTAGATATTGCTTGTGGCAAACTATATGAACGGTTGCGCCGTGCCCGTGATCGGGCTAAGGATCATCGTCGTCGCCGGGAAGCGCAGCATCAAGAGGACTCAATCAAGATTGAAGAACTTAATCTCAGGGACGCCGCCAAGGCGGTTACCCCTGATGACGGCGAGTTTTCTCCCGATGTTCCGCGAGAGAGAAAAATTGGGGTTCCCGATGAAAGTCAGTTAGGTGATTCCCCAGTTGTGGTTCGGCAAAAGCTGCACGAAGCATCGGTAATGACTGTGAGCGAGGCTCTGTACCAAATGGAACTGGTGGGACATCCCTTCTTCGTGTTTATTGATTCCGAAACCATGCAACCTTGCGCGGTCTATCACCGTCGTGGCTGGACCTATGGGGTTATTCGCCTAGATGCCACGGCGACTCCCCGGGAGAGCTAATAGGCAAAGATGCCGCTGTCCCTGGCAGTAAGGGAATATACTTGGGAACCTGCTTTATTCAATTGAATAAAGTGCTTAGATTCCAAAACGGGACACGTTCCCAAAAACTTATGGGGGGGGCTCTGACAATAGTCAGAGCCCCCCCATTACTATCAGGTAATTAACGCATTTGGAAACGCTGCTTACCGCTGTTCCAGCCAGTTTGTTCCAGCAGCCTAGGCTGCGCGGTGTCCCGGTCGATCCGCCAGCCCGGATCGGTAAGCATCCGGGAAATAGCCAGACCTACCCCGATAGAAAGAATAACGAAAAACACTTGAGTTAGTGCCTCGGTCGCTTGAGTTATCTCTCCATTAGATAGGTGAGTAATCGCTGCATACAGGGGTACGCCGGGAATCATAATCACAACTGCCGGTACTGTCAGCGAAGTGCGGGAAAACCTGAATCCGCTGGCGAGGGAAATAAAATGTGCCACAATCCCAATGGTTAAAGCGGCAAGTCCCACCGCAGCTTGGGGAAGCATCCCCTCACTGACAAAGAAAAGACGCCCGACATTCGCGCCACCGGCAACTAAAGCCGCACAGATGGCAACTTGCGGACGAATAGAAAACAGCACTGCGAACCCGAAAGAAGCAATCAGAGAACAAACAAATTGCAATAAATAAAGGGCAGGGCCATCAACCGGGAAACTGCTAGGAGGATCAATATGCCAGTTAAATATGGTAGCAATCATCCATACCGAAATCCCGGCCGAGATAACTAGCATCATCACATAGGTCATCCGGGACATTCCCGCTAAGAAATCCATCCGCACCAAATCAAGAATCGCTGTTACCAGCGGAAACCCGGGAACTAGGAAAAGAACCGCGGAAATAATTCCTTGCGGGTGAGCCACTTCGAGCAGTCCAGACAACAGTAGAGCCTGGCTAATCCCCATATAGATGAAAGAAGCCATCAAACCACACAGCATCCAAACCCCGAAATGGTTAGCTTTCCGTTTCAGCATCATGCGTCTTAAAAACTGTCCGCAAAGTGCCGCTATAGCAACTACGCTACATTCAACCACTCCGCCCCGATTCAAAAAACAGAAACCGGCACAAGCTATTCCAGCTGCCAGGCAGTTTACTACTCCGGAATAGGGTGGTTTGCGCGCGCAAATCTCATCAAGAGCTTTCTCGGCGTCCTCTACCAGCATTCCCGGCTTCAAAGAACGAACAAATCCCCGCAAATCGTCAAGACGCGCCGCATTAGCCCCGAACGCGCGTTGTTCGTGGGACTCGGTGCGGAAAGTGCCATGAGCATAAACGGAGGTGACGATTTCGGAAAAAGTAACTTGCGAATGCTGAGCTTCGATTCCGACAGCGTTGGCTAGCCTCGCCATCGAAAATTTAACCAGATAGGCGCTAGCTCCAGCCGCTAGCAACGTGCGTCCCAAGCGGGTTACCACCCCCGATTGGGCAGCTAGTCGGTCACGTAAGGCGCGAAGCTCATCATGCTCGCTACCGTGGGGATTAAGAGTATCCCCTTTGGACTGCCGTAAAGAGCCTTCGGAGGACGAAGCGTCTCTGTCAGCACCGATGTTATTTTGGGCGGATTCTTGCTGCATAAGGTAATTATCTCCCCTAAACTTCACAGGTATCCAGGACGAAAGAAGCAAATCAGGCGCGATAATTATTACAACGCGCCAGCCCGGTTAAGACTGACGCGTTGTAAAACTTAAATATCGGGAGGCTTATAAGCCACCGATGATTTGTGCGATTAGGATCTTACCCACCATCGCCAAGGGGTATACCAGGGAGTAACCAAGCGCCACTCGCGGATCAAAGTTAGTACGGTTATTTGCATAGGCGAGGACGGCCGGCTGAGTTTGCGCCCCAGCCAACAGACCAGATAGGCGGGTTCCACCCATCTTGAAGCCGTAGCGCATCACGAAATACAAACCGAAGCCTACGGTGAGGGTAACTGCCATACCCACCAGTAGAATCCCTAGCCACGCCCCGGAAGTAAAGGCTTTCATAATCTGACCACCAGCTTTATAGCCAGCTTGAGCCAAGAACACCAACAGACCGAACTCGGCAAGCACCTGACTGGCGGTATAAGGCAAAGCGGTGGGGAAGGGGCCAATGCGTCCTACCCGGCCGAAAATAAGCCCTACTAGCAGCGTTCCAGCTGCAGAACCAATCGTGAAGTACTCGCCACTAGGAGTAAGAATGGGGAACTCACCGATTAGCAGTCCCAAAACCATGCCGACACCTAAAGCCACCGGATTAATAGAAGTCAAGCCGGTAGTGGAATCCCCAAAATACTTGGATAGCTCTTTAAGGTTTTTGGTGGGTGCCACTACCCGAACCCGGTCGCCCATCTGAAGTACCAGGTCAGCGCGCCCTAGCATATCGGTATCGCCACGCCGTACCCGCGACACGGTCGCTTGGTAACGTTCCTCTAGGCCAAGCTCCCCTAAAGTGCGTCCAGCCAGCTTCGGATCAGAAATAGTGATTCGGCGATAGTCCCAATCCCGCCGGTCGGCAGCAAGGGAAATCGACGAACCATGTCCCAGTTCAGAAACCACTTCGACCACCAAGTTTTGCGGACCAACTACGGTCACCAGGCAGCCTTTACCGAGTTTAGTGTCGGCAGTGGGACGCACAATAGGCCCGTCCTCGGTTTCCCGAAGCCGGGAAAAACGCACGTTTTCGCCAACATGGGCACGGATATCGCGCACCGAGGGGCGGTCGTCCCGCTCAACCCGCACCGTGCGAGAAACCAAAGATGCGGGGCGGTCTTTATCGTTCTTGCCATAGTTGAGAGCTAAGGTAGCCACGATTAGCATTCCGAATACGCCAAATAAGTAGGCAATGGAATAGGCAACGGTTGCCGACTGTTCATCGCCCGAGGCTGCGCCGGCAGCAGCTAGTGCCGGGGTGTTAGTAATTGCGCCCGCAAAAGTACCGCCGATAGTGGCCGCGTCCATCCCCGCGATTTTGCCTAGCACGCAGGCCACTACGCCCCCGCCGGCTAAAACCGCGAAAGTAGCGGCCATAATCCCTAAAGATTTTTTAAGAGAAGCAAAGAAAGAATTACCCGAGTTAATCCCGATGGCAAAAGCGAACAGTGCCAAACCGAGTTTTCCGAACTCGTGCGGGAATTTGGAAACCATATCCACGCCCTCGGCAGTACCCCAAGCGGAAATCCCGATAGCTAGGAAAAGGACGGCCGCTGCGCCCAGCCCGATTCCCTTGAAACGGAAATGACCGAGATACATTCCAATGCCGATTAATCCGAAAAGTACAAGTACAGGTTGTGCTGCCAGATATTGGAAAACTGTCTGCACGATACCTCCTTAATGAAATACGTAGCTCCTTCTATGATTTCATACCCAAATCACGCCGCGTTAGTCGAAAGTCCGTCCTAAGTTGGCAATCAAAGAGGAGTTAATCACGATTTCGAGGTAAAACGGAGGGAGAAGGGGTGTCTCCTATGTAGCCAAGTGGTGGGAGCGGAAATAAACACTATCGGGTTAATAGCGCCTAGCAACCGAAAGCCAGTCGGTTCGTATCAAAAGCTGAGACGCTTCCGCCCGCTGGCTATTGGTCGCGTAGCGTTTGAATTGTTATGGCGAAACGAATTACGAACCTAGTCAGCCTAGTACTGCTGGTAGTACCGGGCGGGGCTAGTCGCGTCTAAAAACGTTTCAGATGCAAAGCCCTAGGTAATGAACCTGGGGCTTTTTTATTTAAAGAAAACAGGGAAAACACACAGGAACGGGGAACAAGGATGAGTGACAAAGAGCAAAAACCCGGCGGAGCGCCTCCTGGAGAAAGGATGAGCGGAGCTCGGGCAGTAGTCGCTACCCTGGAACGCCTGGGAGTGACCGATGTGTTTGGTTTACCCGGCGGGGCAATCATGCCGGTCTTCGACGCCCTCTACGACTCGAACATTAACCAAATTCTGGTACGGCACGAACAAGCTGCGGGACACGCAGCAGAAGGATATGCCCTTTCCAGCGGGAAAACCGGAGTCGCGATTGTAACTTCTGGGCCGGGAGCCACCAATCTGATGACCGCCCTGGCAGATGCCCACATGGATTCAATACCGTTATTAGCTATTTCCGGGCAAGTATCGGCCAACGCCATCGGTACAGATGCTTTTCAAGAAGCCGATGTAGTCGGAGTGTCCATGCCGATTACCAAACACAATTTCTTGGTAACCGAGCCCGAAGAGATTCCCGCTACCCTTGCCCAGGCCTACCACCTGGCCTCTACTGGTCGTAAAGGCCCAGTGCTGGTAGATATCGCCAAAAATGCGCAAGTCGGCGAGCTAGATTTTTCTTGGCCGGTAACCGTGGATTTACCAGGATACAAAGTTGCCAGCAAACCGCACGTCAAACAGGTTAAAGCTGCCGCCAAACTGATGGCCAAGGCAGAACGACCCGTCCTCTATGTAGGCGGGGGAGCGTTGGCTGCCGAAGCAACGGCAGAGCTAAAGGAACTGGTGGAAGTTACCGATTTCCCGGTAGTGCTTACCCTGACCGCGCAAGGGGCGTTTCCGTCCTCGGATCCCCATTGCCTGGGAATGCCGGGGATGCATGGTTCGGTTCCGGCGGTGACCGCCTTGCAACGCGCGGACGTGATGGTGGCGCTAGGGACGCGTTTCGATGACCGGGTAACTGGTCGCCTAGATGCTTTTGCCCCGGATGCGAAAGTGATACACGCCGATATTGACCCCGCCGAAATCTCGAAAAACCGGGTAGCAGACATACCGATCGTGGGAGATTTACGGCAGACCCTACAGGGATTACTGCCGAAGGTTAAAGAAGAAATGCAGCGTAACCCGCGGGACATTTCCGGTTGGAAACACCATTTGGATTACATCTGCGAGCGTTACCCGCTTGCCTATGATGAACCAGATGACGGGCTTCTCCCCGCCCAATATGTGATTAAACGTATCGGGGAAATGGTGGGTAAGGATGCGATTTACTGTACCGGTGTGGGGCAGCATCAGATGTGGTCACAGCAGTTTTTGCCGCACGAAAACCCACGCGGCTTCCTCACCTCTGCTGGATTAGGCACTATGGGGGTAGCAATTCCCGAGGCGCTCGGGGCGAAAGTTGCCAACCCGGATGCGCAAGTCTGGGCGATTGACGGGGACGGGTGTTTCCAAATGACCAACCAGGAGCTCGCGGTCGCTACCTTAGAGAATCTGCCGATTAAAGTGGCGATTATTAACAACTCGGTGCTGGGAATGGTACACCAGTGGCAAGAACTATTCTTTGACTCGCGCTTTTCCGGCACCTTGCTGCAAGACGGAGAGGGCGGAAAGGATATTCCCGACTTCGTGAAACTGGCGGAAGCCTATGGAGCGCTAGGGTTGCGGGCTCGGACTAAAGAAGAAGTGGACCAGGTAATCGCCCAGGCGATGGAAACCAATGACCGTCCGGTGGTGATTGATTTTCGAGTCTCTACCGATTCCCAGGTCTGGCCGATGGTACCGGCCGGAGAATCGAATAGCAATGTTATCTATGCAGGCGGGCAAGGGCCGGTCTGGGAAAATGAGGAGTGATCGTGATGAACAATCGTCACACCCTTTCCATCCTGGTAGAGAATAAACCCGGCGTCCTCGCTAGGGTAGCTGCTCTGTTTACCAGGCGAGCTTTCAACATTCATTCCCTGGCGGTCGGAGAAACCGAAGAACCATCTATTTCTCGGATAACCGTACAGGTAGATGCGGAAGATTTACCTTTTGAGCAGGTAACTAAACAGTTAAACAAACTGATAAACGTGCTAAAAGTGGTGGAGCTACACCCCCAGGACTCGGTTACCCGCAAGTTTGTACTGTTTAAAGTGCAAGCCAATGATGATAACCGAGCGCAAGTCCTGCAAATCGTGGATTTGTTTAGAGCCAGCGTAGTAGATGTGCACCGCGAATCCCTGGTTATCCAGGCAGCCGGGGTGCAATCAAAACTGGAGGCACTGATGGATACCTTAGCGCCTTACGGTATCAACGAAATCGTGCAATCGGGGGCGGTCGCCATTGGCCGTGGCCCGCGTTCAATCACAGATCAACTAAAGGAGAAGTAACAATGGCTGAAATTTTTTACGACACTGACGCGGATATGACCGCTCTTGCGGGTAAGAAAGTTGCCATTATCGGTTACGGCTCGCAAGGTCACGCCCATGCCCTTAACCTGCGCGATAGCGGGGTAGAGGTAGTCGTAGGGTTGCGGGAAGGCTCGTCCTCGGTAGCAAAAGCTGAAGAGCAGGGGCTAGAGGTCAAATCGATTGAGCAGGCAACCGCAGAGGGCGACATTGTAATGGTGCTTGCTCCTGATCAGGTGCAGCGGACGGTTTATGCCGAGCAGATTGCCCCTAATCTGAAACCGGAGGCCGCGATTTTCTTCGCCCACGGTTTCAATATCCGTTTCGGTTACATTCAGCCGGGCGCTGGTCACGACGTATGTATGGTAGCTCCGAAAGGACCCGGTCATAAGGTGCGTGCCTCCTATGAAGCCGGTTACGGTACTCCGGCAGTTATTGCGGTGGAACAGGACGAATCGGGTAACGCTTGGCAGGTCACCAAGGCCTATGCGAAAGCTCTGGGGGCGACTCGGGCGGGGGTATTGAAAACCTCCTTTACCGAGGAAACCGAAACCGATTTGTTCGGGGAACAGGCAGTGCTCTGTGGCGGGGTATCGCACCTGATCCAAGCCGGTTTTGAGACATTGACCGAGGCCGGTTATCAACCGGAGATCGCCTATTTTGAGGTTTGCCACGAAATGAAACAGATCGTGGATCTGATCAACGAGGGCGGGATCACCAAGCAGCGCTGGTCGTGTTCAGACACCGCTGAATACGGCGACTACGTGTCGGGGCCGCGAGTGATTACCGATCAGACCCGCCAGGCTATGCGTGACATTTTATCCGATATTCGCGACGGTTCTTTCGCGCAGCGTTTCATCAATGATCAAGACAACGGAGCTCAGGAGTTTAAACAGATGCGTGCCACTGAAGAAGCCCACCCCATCGAGAAAGTTGGGCGCGAACTGCGTGCCATGTTCTCGTGGAATCAAAGTGATGATGACTACCAGGAAGGGCAGGCGCAGCGCTAAGGGCGGAGGCACGGTAATTGCTGAGGCATAGTGCTGGTTTGTGAAAAGATGCGAGAGGGGGCTTGAGCCGAGCGAAGCAAGGCTCACCGGGGTCCCCCGAGCGCTTTTCACGAGCCAGCGTCACCACCTTCAAGATTGATTTGAAGTGATTAAGCCGAGCGAAGCAAGGCTCACTGGGTCCCCCGAACGCTTTTCGGGAACCAGCAAACGGTAGCGCGGAGGAAGGTTAGTAAGGACTGTGGAGAAAACCATTAAGCTCGCGGTTATTCCCGGGGACGGGATTGGTAAAGAGGTCGTGGCCGAGGGGCTAAAAGTTATGGACGCTGCCTTGGCTGGTAGCGGGATTAGCATCCAAAAAACCGAGTTCAACCTGGGGGCTGCCCGCTACCTGGAAACCGGAGAGATTCTGCCCGAGGCAGAGCTGGAAAGTATTAAACGGCACGACGCGATTTTGCTGGGGGCAGTCGGAGATCCCGCGGTTCCCTCGGGAGTGCTAGAACGCGGCTTGCTGCTAAAGCTACGTTTCAGCCTGGATCACTATGTGAATTTGCGTCCCGCCCACTACTACCGGGGCGTTCCTACTCCGCTGGCGAATCCCGGCGAGATTGACTTCGTGGTAGTTCGAGAGGGCACCGAAGGTTTGTACTGCGGTAACGGCGGGGCAATCAGGGTGGGAACTGGGCAGGAAATCGCCACTGAAGTTTCCGTTAATACCGCTTTTGGAGTCGAACGGGTGGTGCGCTTTGCATTTGCCCAGGCTGTCAAACGGCGCCAGCACGTGACTTTAGTGCACAAACATAATGTGCTGGTTCATGCTGGGCATTTGTGGCGGCGAACGGTAGAGCAGGTATCTCAAGAATACCCCGAGGTTACCTGGGATTATGCCCATGTTGATGCCGCTACTATCTACCTGGTGCAAGACCCGGGACGCTTCGACGTAATCGTCACCGACAACCTGTTCGGCGATATTTTGACTGACGAAGCGGGCGCTATTACTGGGGGGATTGGCCTGGCGGCCTCGGGAAATATCAACCCGGATCGCACCTTCCCCTCTATGTTTGAGCCGGTACATGGCTCGGCTCCCGATATTGCCGGAAAGGGAATCGCTGACCCCACGGCTACGATTTCTTCAGTGGCGATGCTGCTAGAAAATGAGGGCGTGACGCAAGCAGCGGAAAATATCCGCGCCGCGATAGCTGCCGATATGGAGGAGCGCGCCCTCGCCGCCGAGCAGGGTCACCCTTTACGGCGCAGTACCAGCCAGATTGGGGACGCGATTGCTGCCCGCCTTTAACCAGGGAACAATAAATCACCCTAAGGATGAAAATAGGAAACAGACGGTCGTTAAGTAGCCGAAAAACAGAATTTAGGAATTAGTAACAGGCTCGGGGGAGCCGGAAAGAACACGATGATGAGCGAGAATGGTTTAACTCATGAGCCAACCCAGTTAGAGGCAGCATCGCAAGTTCCACTACCGAGCGCGGATGAGTTGGCGGGGCGCTTTGCTTTGCAAACTAACCAGCATCCAGCCAGCGAAGAAGAATACCGAGAGATTATGGAGTCTTTGACTTTCGGTTCTCATTTCGGGGATCACATGGCGGTTGCCGACTGGAAAGCAGGTGAAGGGTGGAGCGGACACCGCGTGCAAGCCTTTGAAAACTTGAGCCTGTCGCCAGGAGCCGTAGTGTTCCACTACGGGCAAGAAGTCTTTGAAGGGCTAAAAGCCTACCGACATAAAGATGGCTCGATCTGGGCTTTCCGCCCTCGCTATAATGCTGCCCGCCTGAACGCATCTGCGCGGCGCCTGGCGTTACCGGAAATCCCGGAAGAGGATTTCATGGCTTCTATCGTTGATTTGGTGCGCGCCGATAAACGCTGGGTTCCCACCGCGCCAGGTACCTCCCTCTATCTGCGCCCCTTTATGATTGGAACCGAGTCCTACCTGGGAGTACATTCTGCCAGGGAAGTTAAATACCTGGTGATTGGTTCTCCATCGGGGGCATATTTCTCGGGTGGGGAAGCCAAAGGGGTCTCCATCTGGGTAGACCGCCACTATCATCGGGCAGGTCCAGGCGGGACTGGGGAAGCTAAATGCGGAGGTAACTATGCGGCTTCCCTGCTGCCTCAAAAACTGGCGGTTGAAAAGGGATATGAACAGGTCTGTTTCTTGGACACCAAGCGAGGAGAAAACCTGGAAGAACTGGGCGGTATGAACGTGTTCGTGGTGCGCAGGGACGGTTCAGTACATACTCCGCGCCTTACTGGCGTAATTCTGGAAGGTGGGACTCGCTCGGCGATCTGCCGGCTACTGCGCGATAGTGGCACCCCGGTTTTCGAACGCGATATTTCTCTAGAGTCGCTGGTAGCAGATATTTGCTCCGGTGAAGTAAGCGAAGTATTTGCCTGCGGAACTGCGGCGGTAGTAACCCCCATTGGGCGGCTAGGCTCTGATGATTTTGAGGTGGAGGTACCTTGCGGACCGGTCACTGCCAGCATTCATAAACGGCTAGTAGACATCCAAAACGGGGAAGCGCCCGATCCTTACGGCTGGACTTATCACCTTTGCGAATAGTGGCGAGGACGCAGACCGGGATAAAGGTAACCTTTGCGTCTTGAGGTGCAATCTTCGTCCTCGGAATGGGTAAATCTGTTAGGTAGAAAATAGGGAGAAAAATGGCTTATCCACTTCGTTCAAGAGCCTCCACTGCCGGCCGCAATATGGCAGGCGCGCGCTCACTGTGGCGGGCAACCGGCATGAGTGATAGTGATTTTGGGAAACCGATTATCGCCATTGCCAACTCTTTTACCCAATTTGTGCCAGGCCACGTACACCTAAACCAGGTGTCCCCGCTGGTGGCGCAGGCTATTAAAGATGCCGGTGGGGTGGCGAAAGAGTTCAACACCATCGCGATTGATGACGGGATAGCAATGGGGCATCAAGGGATGCTCTACTCTTTGCCCAGCCGAGAAATCATCGCGGATAGCGTGGAATATATGGTGAACGCCCATTGTGCAGACGCTCTGGTTTGTATCTCTAACTGCGACAAAATCACTCCGGGAATGTTGATTGCGGCTATGCGGCTCAATATTCCCACAGTGTTTGTCTCGGGCGGCCCCATGGAGGCCGGACGCGGCATCGACCCCAATATGATTGTGGGGCCGTCCCAAAACGGACACGGCAACCTGATTACAGTCATGAACGCCACCGCTGACCAGGATATTTCCGATCAACAACTGAGCGAGATTGAAAAAGCGGTATGCCCGACTTGTGGTTCTTGTTCGGGAATGTTCACCGCTAACTCCATGAACTGCCTGACGGAGGCGCTGGGCTTGGCGCTGCCTGGAAATGGTTCTACCCTGGCTACTCATGTTGCGCGACGCGACCTGTTCACCCAGGCTGGCAAGCTAATCGTGCAGCTATGTGAGTGTTACTATGGTCAGGAAGAGGACGCGGTTTTGCCTCGGCAGATTGCCTCTCGCGAAGCCTTTCTTAACGCCATGAGCCTAGATATGGCAATGGGGGGCTCCTCCAATACGGTGTTACACCTGCTGGCGATTGCCCGCGAAGCCGGGGTGTGCTTTGATTTGGAAGATATTTCCCGCCTGGGACGCAGCGTGCCTTGCCTGTGCAAAGCGGCTCCTAACCACAATGATTACCATATGGAGGACGTTCATCGCTCCGGGGGAATTCCAGCCCTCCTGGGGGAGCTTGACCGCGCCGGGCTGTTAAACCATGAGGTCATCTCGATTCATGCGCCCTCGTTAGAAAAATGGCTAGCCGATTGGGATGTGCGCGGCGGGTCTGCCACCGACCAGGCCGAAAAGTTGTTTAAGGCAGCTCCGGGAGGAGTGCGCACCACCGAGCCATTCTCAACTGCTAACCAGTGGAAAGAGCTCGATACCGATGCGGTCAGCGGTTGTATCCGCGACAGTGCCCACGCCTATTCGGAAAATGGGGGACTGACGGTTTTGCGGGGAAATTTGGCAGAAAAAGGCGCCATTATTAAAGCGGCCGGGATCGATAGCGACCTGTATCATTTCCGCGGTAAAGCCATTGTGATGGAATCTCAAGAAGAAGCCATCGAAAAAATCCTAGACCACAGTGTTAAGCCTGGTCATGTGGTAGTGATTCGCTATGAAGGGCCAGCGGGTGGACCGGGAATGCAGGAAATGCTCTACCCGACCTCGTTCCTAAAAGGGAGGGGATTGGGTAAAAAGTGCGCCCTAATCACCGATGGGCGTTTTTCGGGGGGCACTTCCGGGATTTCGGTGGGGCATATTTCTCCCGAGGCCGCTGACGGAGGCTTAATTGCCCTAATCGAGGACGGGGACGAAATCACTATTGACGTCAATACCGAATCCTTGACCTTAGAGGTTCCGGAGGCGGAGCTTAATCGCCGCCGCGAAAAAATGGAGCAACGTTCTCGCCCCTATACGCCGCGCAGCCGCAAACGCACGGTTTCGGATGTCCTGAAACTCTATGCCGCCTGCGCCCTCAGTGCCGACCAAGGCGGCGCTCGCGATGTAAGTCGGGTGACCGGATAACGGTCTCAACTACCAGTCAATCTAGGACGTAAATCCGGGCTGGCCGGCAAATAGCGCTCGGGACCCCGGTGAGCCTTGCTTCGCTCGGCTCAAGCCCCCTCTCGCATCTTTTTGCCGACCAGCGTCACGATACCAGCGTGTGTTACGTAGCAACCATGAATACGCCAGTAACGACTGAGTAGCTGAGCTGGCTGTCAAAAAGATACTCGAGGGGACACGCTACCAATCATTAACTTTTGAATCGGATACGTTTCCCTCTAGATAGATTCCAATTTGCCCTTGTCTTAACTTTTGCAAGGCTCACCGGGGCCCCGAGCGCTATTTGCCGACCAGCGTCACTGTGCTATCCGGCTTGAGGTTTCAATCCAGCTCTTCTGAAGCATAGCTACTTCATGATTACTGCTGTTTTAAGGACGACCAAATAATTTCCGTCATCTGGTCGGCGAAGTCGTGAGGTTCTTCAAGCTGGTAGAGCCTAGCGCGATCCTTAAAATAGGCGACAGTCAGTGAATACTGCATCATCACCATGGTGCTATCTAGGGTGAAAGCTAGAACTTTCGCGGGTAAATCCGTGCGGATTTCCCCGCGCTCTTGACCTTGCCTAATTAATTCAATTAGTCCTTGTGAAGCATAAGTCTCGAGTTCGCGGGCAATATCTCTGATTAAATCTCGATTCCCGGTAGCGGTAATCTCGTGGTATAGCTGCTGGTATTCCGGGTAGTTTTGACAGGCGTGGATAGTTAGCCACATTAGTTCTTTAATCTTGTCGCGTCCGCTGATTTCTTTCTCTAAAATCTTGCCGATGTCGGTTTCTATAATCCCCGCACCTAGGTGAATTACATATCGAAATAAATCTTCTTTAGTTTTGAAATACTGAAATAGGGAACCGACCGAGATGTCTGCGGCGTTAGCGATTCGGTTGGTGTTCGCCGCTTCGTAGCCTTTTTCTGCGAATTCGCTGACAGCTGCGGCAATAATCCGTTGCGACTTAGCTGAATCTAGCTGTCGGAAGCGCTTCGTTGCCCATTCCATTGCGAATTCCTCTTTTCAGGGAGTAAAACTACACCTATCTGGCGTGATAGTAGCACGTCCTATCACAGAAAAAGGGGTACTTCGTCCTCTATCTGGGGTTATCGTCCGGGTCATTAGGACGTTACCTGATTCCTTTGGTCTCTGGGTTTCGTGTCATAGGTTTCGGTGTTGAGGGATTCATGGTTACTGCCCTGGTGCGCAGGTGTTTGAAATAGGTATTTAGGAGGAAATGTCCTCTGGATACTGGGTTTACTTAATCGCTTCGGGCGTTGGTTGTTGCTGCGGGTTTTCCCGGTCTAAAAAGCTGTTCCGTTTGTTGAGCACAATCCCACAGCCCCTGGGTTTGCAAATTGAGGTATTTCGCGCTTAGGCTTTTGGGAGTACCTAGGGGCTATGGCGCAGTTGGTAGCGCGTCTCGTTCGCAATGAGAAGGTCAGGGGTTCGAATCCCCTTAGCTCCACTAAAGTGTTGAATCCCCAGGTTTATCCTGGGGATTCAACACTTTATAAGCTTGGGAATTCGAATCCGTGAGGGCTGGCGCGGGGAGGTAGCGAACTCGGGTTGAGCGTTCGCCCGCGCCAGTGGTTTTCGGGGGCTGTGCTCCGAAAACCGTTGCTGGTGCGTAGCACCGCCGAATCCCCTTAGCTCCACTCCGTTGGCACAACAGGCAGTGTTGCTAGTGCTCATGCGACCATTCTTGGCTAGCTTCCAGCCGCATACTCCACAAATACGTTGATTACAAGCACCCTTCACACCACATGCTCTCAAAGCATGTGCAACCCCCCTAGTCAAACCAAGAAAAACAGTGATTCTGTATACACAATTGTTAGTTAATCGAATTTAAAGCTTCCTCAATTTGCTTTTGTAATTCACCGTAAGGTGGCTCTTTACCTTGGAAGTAGGTGGGATGAGTAACCTCTCTCACCTTCTGACTAAGGCTCTGCCATGCTTTAAGGATTTCTATATCTCGAGTTTCAGTAGATAAGAATGATTCTTCCAGAGCTTGATCTACACCTTCAGCATTGACAATTTGGTTGTAATTGTAAGTGTTACCACTGTGGTAACAGATAATTTCAGTGAGCTCTTCAATGTCTTTAACGGTTAATGAATAAGCAACATTCGTTAATAGGGCAGCTGCTTTGGTCGCCTCTAGCCAGCTGTCTACAAAACGAAGATTATTGAATATTGCAGTCTTAAATTTTGCTTTGTTGTAAGCACGTCTTATTGCAGTTGAAAGGTATTCCCCACGGAGACTATTTAGGAGTTCAAGGTATTTTGTGTCAATTTGTTCATTTCCGGAGTCAATAGGATGGCCATCGAAAAAATCCATTTCTGCGAGTCGTCCAGATAACTCTGAATCTGACGTACCGTGCATGAGTGAGTAAATTTTCGCATGGATGCTATCTGAGAGATTCTCCCACATTTCTGGATAATCGCCAGCTAAGCTAATGAGACGGCAGAGATAGTCGCTGTTTACTTTTCCGTTGTCCTCCGCCCGGTCAGTGGCGTCCTTTAACACAGAGAAGAAAAGAGAATAATCAATTTCTTTAATCATCCTGCTCGCATCTCTAAAACGGAAAAAGATAGTGTCTTCCTGAACCTGAACGTCTGGTATCGATGAAATATCTGGGGGAGTTAGAGTGCTCTTAATGAAAAGCTGTGTTAGTCTTGTTCGTCCAGTTTCTGTAAGGCGATTAAAATATTGCGTTTTAAGGTATTCCTTTACGCTTTTCTTTTGTGGCCAAGTCAAAGAGCAAATCTCATTTGAGAGTATTTCGGTCATTTTCTTTGATTTTTCTAGTGGGTGGCGAGTGAATAATTGAACATATGCAAAATCTAGGTGAGCGTAAACCTCAGGGCGTGAAGGGGTGAATTGCGTATTCAAGCTACCTTTGGGATGAGGATGAGCGCACCGATTTCGATCTTCATAGAGCCTTGTTAGGGCAATTTTCTCATCAGGATCGATAATTTCGAACTCCAGCGCTTTTTAAGAATGTCATGTTCAATTTGCTGCATCTTTTTCCAGCTGCCACTATCTCCCATCTTAGTTGCTGCTTCTTCGTAACTCTTTATGTAAGAACGGGCGTTATTGTTTGAATCAGCCATCAAGGTGATTCTTTCCAGGATGTCGAAGAATACTGCCACCCAAAGGGATAGCACCGCGGCTCTTTTTGCTCCAGCGTTCAAGGCATTAACTGACTCTTCAAAAAGTAATCGCGTATTAGGGATGATGATTTTATTGCTATTGAAGTCTAGTCGCAGCATTTACCTTGTCCTCTCTGTAACCTTACAGGTTGGGTATTCACGATTATAGGTATATTATCTGAGCTCTGGAGGTGAAGCGTCCCGGGTTTTGTTCCGCTTCTTATGTGGGTGTTAGTTGTTTAGCATGGGTTTGATTGTAGCGGGTTATCACCGCCTCGGGGGGTGGAATAGTTCAGGGATTCGTGAAGGCGGGTATTGTTTCGCCAGTAAACCCACTTTAGGGTTTCCCACTTGACCTAGTTAGGGGAGTGCCAGGTGCGAGGGTAGTTTACTTGGTCTTGTATAGTCCGTCCGCGGTTTCTGCTAGGACGTTATCGTAGGAGTCTCGCACAGTTCCGGTAGAAGATTTTATCCCCTAAGTAGTGAGTTTGTCATTATAGTCAATGGAGGTGCACTGGCTACAGTGATTGCAATGATGCGGCAGACCTGCAAGATTATCTCTTGCTAGGGATATGGTCTGCTCGAGTGCTTGCAGGGGAAGTACCTTGGTTTTCATTGATGAACGAGTAGCCCAACCCACAATCTTTCGAGAATACACATAGGTTATGAACGCGGCATATATTAAGCCAGACAGAGCACGAACATATGTAATATCGGATACCCACAACCTGTTAGGTCTATCTGCGCTAAACTGGCGATTAACGAGATTGGGTATCAGGGGTTTTAAAAGGATGGCTAGTAACTGGTCTGCGTCCCCTGTGTACCCCGAAAATCCCGGCTTGACGCATAAATCTACTAGTTTGTTCCCGCCCGATATCCCAGCCAGCCCGTGTAGAACGCCACCGTGACGCAGACTGAGAACAATACCGAGCTTGCTGGTGTTGGTGAGGTCAAGGAAGCGGTAGGGAAATCCGAAGAATTTCCAGCTAGATTCTACGAATCACGTAAACCCGGAAGTTATCATCAAAAATCTTCAGGATTTCTTCTACTAGCACGACATCTCTCAATGCCTAGCACACACTTTTCTTGATTTTGCTGCCCGGTAACCACGCGGAGTAATAAAGCCTCCAACCGTGTGTCCTCTCATAACCTGACAAATAAACTTGAGCAAGAAACAATCACGATAGTGATCGATAAACGCAATCATGCTATCGCGGGGTGGTTGAGTTCTTTTCGTGAAAAAAGACGATGCGAGCTTCAAAATCTCGTTAGTACGTTTAAGCTCCGCGTTTTCCTTACGCAAACGCCTTATCTCGAAAGATTCCTCCCGACTAACCCCAGGTCTTTCTACCTGGTCTATCTCGGTTTGCACCACCCAACGACGCAATGATTCACTACTAACGCCAAGTCCATCCCGGTATCACTAATAATCGCTGCTCTCAAAACACCAGAATCATCCCGAAGTCAATCAAATACCAACCCGACAGCACAATCCCTAAACTCCTGAGAATACTTCCTAGGCATAAAACACTCCTTTCAAAAACCAAAAACCCAGGAACAAAACCCAGGGCACTTCAAGTGGGGGGATTCTTTACTTTCGCTGTTTGCCTTTTCCTGAATGCCCTTGTTAGTGAATTCGAGGTTTTCAACCCTAAAAATTCCTAGTCAAGCCAATAAAAAGAGTTTCCCTGTATATATTGGGATTAACTCGGAAAAGCTCAAAGGATTGGCTGTGATTTCTCCGGGTTGGGAAAATCTAAACTCTATCAGGCTTTTCTTTTGAGCATTACATAAATAGCCTTGAGCATTTTCCAAAACTCTTTGAACTCCGATGTCCAACAGGTGGCACCAAAAAACATTACGATACTGAGAGCAAAGGAAGCTATCCCTCTTAATAAAAGAGAAGTTAAAGTGGTGTTGCCGATGGGATACAAAAGGAACCACACCAGCAGTGTGCCACCTATAGTAGCTATCGAGTATGCGGTAATTTTCAAAAAGTAGCCACGAGATGACACTTTAAATCCATGCTTATAGAGCATATAAGCTTCAATAGCTCCGGAAACAAAGAAGCTGGTAAAGCAATTCGCAATCAGTATCCCAATAATCCCAAATAGTTGCGCAGCTATAATACTTAAACCAATTAATACGATAGTCTCGATAATCGCTTTCCAGCGAGTGAACCAATATAGTCCATAAGCGCTAGTAAAAGTTAAAGCAGCGGTACGTATGGCTTTCAAATAAAAGAGGCAGACAATCGCTAGCTCGATTGATACTGGAAAAACATATTGTTCCCCGAAAAAGACATGCATAGCGTTGGTGAAAATAGCTAATAGAGGAATCGATACCAATGCTGCTAAACAGGCATTAACATAAAAAGTCAGATTGAAAACCCGCAGCTGCTTTTCTTGAGTCTCTTCAACCCCCAGATTACCTATGGATGCAACAGTGGCATCAAATACTCTGGAAATCAGGCGCTGTAAAGCGTTGGTGATTAGTAAATAATTTGCGTAAAGAGCAACGGTATGCAGACCAATAAAAACTGAAAGAATTACGTTGGTTGCCGGAGTTGAAGCTATACCAGCGATTTTATGAAGAACCAACGCGAAAGTATTTTTCTTTATTTTTGACAGTGTATCCGGGTCGATTTTCTGTACCGGCATTTTGCTCTTTAGGAATGGGTAACGACGATCGGTAACTATCGAAACTACGAAGTTTTGCAAGAAGGTACATACAACCATGCAAACTAAAAACCCAAAATAGGAACCTGTCGTTAAAAGTACGATGATTTGACCGAGGGTCATGATTAGAGTGAATACATAGCGCCAAATATCCACGAGATATTGCTTTTGATCTGCTCCAATCAAAGTGCCCTTATAGGAGTAGAGATAAGAGACAGCGGTGTTAGCTACAAACAATAGGAAATAAAGGCGCAGGTGTTTGATATCGGGTATTTCTTTTATAAACCACTCTAGTTTTAGAGAGAAGAAAATCCCTAGAGTCGTTACTATGGCTGCAATCGTCCAGTAGGCGCGGCGATAAAGTTGCATCAATGCACGAATCTTTTCGCGATTATTTTTCGCTAAAGGTTCGTAGAGTGAGTAGATTATCGCTGATCCGATTCCCAACTCGGCCAGAGAGAGCATTACCAGCAACGAGGAAAACAAACCCTCAATTCCTAAATAGTCCTGACTCAGGGTGCGCACAAATACCATGCGTGTTGCAAAGTTGCAGGCAATTGAAAACACCTGCCCAAGAATTCCAACCGCTGCGTTTTGGGCGCTTCTTTTAAGCCGAGTCATGCTCGCTCACCGTTCCTGGTATGCGAGCCTTACCGGGCTAGGGCGGCTGAAATGTTGTCTCTATTTATATTTGATAGCAGTGTGCGGGTATCCCGAAGTTCTTGGGGTTTAGCTGCACCTGCTCTAGTTGCTAAGAGAATTGAATCCTGGGGCGCAACCTTTAAAACCCACTTGGGGTTGGATAGTAAATCGTCAATTAGCTTTACGGTCACCATTGTGTTGTCTGCAATCTCAGTGATTGTTTCATAGACCTCAGCGCTGGGGGCATTTGCTCCTAAACCAGCTACCCAAATGGTCTTGGTTGAATCCTCTTTTACTGACGATGCCAGTGATACCCCTAGGATAGAAACCTGCTGATTTCTCTTGACCTCACTCTTGTTAGGCCAAGAAACCAGGGAACCGCGAATCCCTAAGATGTCTACAAAATCGCGTCTAGTGCGTAATCGGGGATTAATGAACTCAATAAACATACCGACAATCAAACCGGCGCACAGTCCGAGAATAGCAAATAGGATAATACGCGAGATTGATAATCCTGACTTGTTTTCAGTAAGAACAGTTTCTGTGGGGGCGGTGGCCTGTTGATAGATATTTACTGACACCCCAGGGAATAATCCGGCGAGATCATTTTTTGTTTCCTTTAGAGCCCAATCGGTTGCTTCTTTTACTAGTTTTTTATTATCGCCAGTAACGTTGATGCTGAGGATGGGGACATTTACTGGTGTGCGGTAAAAAGAGTCTAGGTATGGAGGGGAACTAAAGGAAAGGCTTTCGGCATTAGTACCAAAGTGGGTAACTGCTCTTTTTGAAAGGTCTTGTTCGATAATTCCTTTTCCTGCCTTAATTACAAAACTAGCATAGTCGGTTGCATCATTGGATTCATTGTCTGAGGTTGTAACTTTAGTGGGAATCCCGAGGGCGGCGGACGAAGAGTAGCTGCGGGAGAAAGAAGTGGCGGAGCCTCCGCTGGTAAATACCGGGACAGCTGTGAATAACAGGGCAAAAACAATACATAGCCACCAATACTTTTGTATGGCTCCTTTGGCAGAAGAAATAACTGCGTTAGGCATAGAGGTCTCCTTGTGGTTTCTTAGCTGCGAGTAATTCTAGTGGTTTCGAGGAAAGCAGAGCAAGGTTTAGTGGGTGCGGCTTGGGGTTATTTTGAGGTGAAGTACTCAGCTTTTCCCCTCGAGTCGAGTACTTAAGGCTAGAAGTCAGATAGGGGCGGCGGGAAGATAAAACTTCGGCGAGCAGATAAACGATAGCTACTAGCAGCCAGAACTGTATCGAAACGATGAAGGTTAGCCATCCCAAGGCAGAGTCGCGTGGTATCCAGAAAATAGATTCCAAAGAGCACAATGCCACTAATCCGCTGATTCCTCCCCGGTCAAACATTCGGGGCATAGCTGCCAAAACAACTCCAAGTATTAGTGATCCGCAGATAACGCCGAGCCAGCTATAATCTACAAACAGTTCCAGTAAATAGGAAGAACCGTAGCCCTCGCCTCCTAGATAGTTCTGGTGTTGAAAAAAACTGAGCGCATGAGCAAAAGAATGAGACTCGGTGGCCATTGTCTGGCTGTTATTTCCGGGTAGGGAGGGTAAGCCGGAGAGTAGTCGCCCGTAGGAGTCACGGGTTAAAAAATCAATGAACGGACCGAAGGTGTAGTTGTTTTTAAAGGAAGCTGTCTTATATGCAGCGTAGTAACCATGGGAAAGTACCTCAAAGGAAACTCCCTGTTTGTCAAAAAAATCAACAATACTCTCAAGAAAATTTGCGGTTAAATTTACTTTTTGAGAACGAATGTAGTTAATAGAATTCAGTATGACGATAGCAACGGGAATACCGAAAATTAGTCCTCTTTTTTCAAAACGTCCTATCCAGGTATCTTTACTGTCGTGGCGAGCTCGTAAAAAGAAGTAAAGCGTAGCAAAAAGAACTGAAAACATAAATCTGCCACGCAAGCCCACAAGAAGGGTGGGAATGTTTAGCAGTATATTTGAGCTTAGCGCTACATAGGCGTGTCGTTTACGCGGCATGGTGAGTAGATAAATGCAGAGCGCATAGTCAGTGAAGGTCGCTAAAGTGCGCACTGGTAAAGGGGCACTTTCTTTAAAGTACAGAAAATAATCAGTGTACGATTTATCTACGATGAAAGAGAGTTTTTCGTAACCAAGATAGGCGGAGGCTAGCCAGCAGATTATAAAAATAGTCAGGGAAACTGCGGCCAGGGCGTGTAAATTTAGATTCGCATCCCGGTATTTTTCTAGCCATTCAACTCGGTTACCGGAAACGAAGCGGTTTCGAATAAAAGCGAATCGAGAAATAGTTTCGCTTCGTGGTTGTCTGGTAAACAGAGCAAATAGAATCGCTCCCACCCCTAATGAAATTAGCGCTAAGAACAATATCCATAGAGAAAAGTCAACTGCGGGGACACCGCCAATCCACCACTTTTTCCCTTGTAAAATACGGACAAAGGGGCGACCTAAAAGGAATAAGAAAAAAGCAAGCAGAAAGAAAATAGTAACTATTTGTTCTCGCCAACGTGCGCAGCAGTAAACAATCAGGGCTGCCCAAATAGCCCAAATAGTCTTAAAGGAATTTTCCCAATCGATTCTTCCCCAGGTAAAAATAAAAGTAATAGCTGCAATAAAAGCTACGAATAATGCAGCAACGGCAATAATAGAGCGAACAGAGAAGGAGGTGGGAATAGAAATTCTGGTTGTACTATTAGATATTCGTGCCTGATTTGCCATTATCGCCACCGCGCATTTAGCTCATGACTTTGTCTGTGGTTTGGTGGAGGGGGAGTCATATAATCCTCGCCATATTCGACCCGTAGGAACTCGTCGTATCGACGGGGAATTGGGTACATGGATTCTCCAAATTTCACATAAATAGTTTCTTTAAAAATAGATTTACGATGATTCCGAAACAAATTATCAGATGCGAAAACCGTGGTCGCCTTGTCGAATGAATTGAACCATTTGCTAAGGAGTTTTGAGGATGCTACTCCGAACCGTTGGTATCCGATTAATTTTGCTAGCGGTGTTAAGAGAGGGCGTGCTATTTTACCTTTCCAGGTGTGTTTTGGGCGATTTGCTATCGTGGAAATCTGCATACAGACCAGAAGTAAGTAGATTATGCCCTTTCCAAGCGAATTTAAGAATCGGGAGTTTTTTTCCCCGTATAGGGGAAAAATATCAATCCAGACTCCCATATTGTTCACCTTGGCCGTGGATAAAGCTTCAGAGGTAACTGTGCGGGTGTCCACGACTTTCCCAAAAACTGTATAGGAATTGCAGTCAGTTTCGGGGCAGAGAAGTTCCCGGTTTTTGCCAATGGGAGAGGTAACCTTGTTGGCTTTGTAATATGCGAGCATTTTGTAATAGTCATTTGCAGGCATCCAAATGTCGATGTCATCATCCCAGGGAATCATGTCGCCGTGGCGCACCGCTCCCAATAGCGACCCATAGGCAATCCAATAGCGCCAGTTGTGGGCTTTGCAGAAAGAAGCAAAGTCTGCGAGTATCGCAAACTCCAGTTGTTTAACTTCCTGGAGTTTCAATGCCTCTCCTGGCTTAGGGACTAACATTTCAAGCTACTTTCTGTCCGGCAGTCTTATTTCAGCAGCCAGGCTTTCATCGGGTGATAGACGCGTTCTTCGACCGGAGGAATCGTCATGTAGTCTCCGTACATCATTGTGAGCATAGTATCGTAGTTCGCGGGGGCAGGGTATTTGCGATTCCCAAAAACCAGAGGGATGGATTTTTGGAACAGCGTAATCGGGAATTCACGTTCAGAGTGTGCGCTATAAAAGACACTTTGTGCTTTTTTAGTGGTAGGAAAGCAGAATTTTAACCATAATTCTAGGGCTTTAGCGAATGACGCATACCCAATCCGCTTTGCGAATCTCCCGCAAATCGAGGCAACTAGCTGACCACGTTTCCCAATTCCGGGAAGTCTCTTCCAACAGGCAATTCGCATTAGTAAATAAAGGAAGTCAGAAACGGTGGTTGCACTTTTTTGTATGAATTTCTGTTTATGAACTCCATACAGAGGGAATATATCGACCCATAGTCCATTAAGACTGGGAATCGAATCGATATCTAAAATTTCTTCTTCTACCAGAGTATGAGTATCTATTACTTTTCCCCAACTTACGGGGCAGCGCGAGTCGATTGCGGAGCAAACAAAGCGGTATCGATCATCAATAAAGCCGTTAGTTTCTTTTAGTAGCTCGATAAGTTGAAAATAATCATCCGCTAACATCACCACATCGATGTCGTCATCCCAGGGGATTAAATCTTTATGCCTTACTGCTCCTAGCAGACTTCCGTAGGTAAGCCACATTCGGATTTTATGTTTCCGGCAGTACTGCCAAAGTATCTGAAGAATTTCTTTCTCGTGTGCCTGTATTTCTTTAAGTGATAATAGGCGCTCGGTGCTGTCACCAGAATCAAAACTCATTTCTACTCCTTTTGCCCTAGTCATATTAGAAACCACGCGAATGTATTTGTTAATCATACACAACGAACAGATAACAGCTTCTCCAGATTTAGGAAGATATTTACCTGGTCAGTTTAGATAAAAATCTTCGCCAGAGAGGAGCAATTTTCTGCATAGAAAATTGCTCCTTGACTGTTTCCTGCCGCTGTGAAAACGACTCTCGTAATTCTTGGCTAGCCATTAATTGTTGGATCTTAAGGGCGTAACGATGAGTATCAAAAGGTTTTACCAAGAAACCGCTCTGACCGTCAGCAATGATTTCATTGGGACCGGTAACTACGTCAAAAGAGACGCAAGGTAAGGAAAAAGCGGTAGCTTCTAGGAGGAACATCGGCATTCCCTCCATATCCGAAGTGAGAGTTCCGATTGAATATTTCGGGAATTCTTCATAGAGATGTGCGGTTTTTCCCCGTAAAAATACCTGGTTTTCCAAGCCATACTCACCAATTTTCTTTTCCAAAACTTCTCGTTCCGCACCGTCACCAAAGATATCCCATTGCCAATCAGGGAAATTGGGGAAAATTTCTTTTGCAATCTCGGGAATCCGCAAGGAGCCTTTCTCTGCTGAAAGCCTGCCTGCCCAAATAATTCTTTTTGCGCTGATATCTGCCTGCACGTCCTCGGGGTTAATCTCAGGATCAATCCAGTTTGTTATCACCGCTAACTTTCGCCGCGGTATTTTAAGAAACTTTTGATAATCCGCGGCGCTGCGCTTAGTAAGCACCACAGTCCGATCACACAGGCGGGCGGAAACCATGCGAATGGTGGTGATATCTTTTTGGCTTAGCTGCGCTGCCAATGCTCCATGGTCATGAAACACAAACTTGCAGCGATTTTTGCCGCCAAACAAGCGGTTCCATAAAACCACCGGGGCGGCGATAATTCCCATATCAGTGGTTTGTAGGAGGCAAACGTCAATCTGGTTTTGTTTCAGATACTTTCGCAGGGGATTAAAAGATTGCACGATGGTTTTTCGAAGTCGCGGCATCGTGCCTTTGCCTAAATAGGAAACTGTAACTCGGGGGTCAATGGGGATAGAAGGACCGCGTTTTTCCGGATAGCCATAGAGATTAACAATGTGAACCTCAAAGTCAGCGCATAAGGCATTAGCTACCAGCCCAATTACCCTTTGTGCGCCTCCCACATTACCGATATCCCATATCGCAAAGGCGATTCTAGGCTTCCCCAAGAGTAGTTCTCCTTTGTTTAGCCTGGACGAGTAGTTTATAAAGCGGCCAGCCAAAAAAGAGTGCTAGTGCCGCTATCTTGCGAGTGTAGTGAAAACCGGACATTTTTATAACTGCCCAGGTGTGCGCCCGTAAGTCCTTTATAAGCTGAGCTCTGATAGTGTTTTCGGCTGGCGAATGAACCTGTAACAAACGGTCAAGTACCACAAAGCGGGCAGAAATCCAGCGAAAAGTTGCAGCCTCTTTCACCTGAGGATAGGACTGCGCACAAATCCGGTGAGCCAAATCTGCCGCTTTTATTAGGTCCAGGGAGCTGAAACTGAAGGGCTGGGTCGTAATTGAGCTTTCTCGATGTACATATACATACAGAGGTTCAAGGTTTACTGAAACCTCTCTGAAATGTCCTAGACCATCAATCGTGAAAAAGGAATCCTCATAGTAACGTCCTACTCGGAAGCTTAGCTTATCGAGGGCGGAACGCCGGTAAAGCCGATTGCATACAGATCCCGGAGCACGCCCTAATAAAGTAAGTTTAAAGAATTCTTCGTAGCTCAATGTCTCGCGTAGGGGACTGGTATTTACCCGGTCTTGGCTGCCGTAACGGTCTACTATGCCCACCACGGCTATCTCAATCGTAGCCTTGTTGAACTGTTGCAAAAGTGCTCCAATAAAATCTGGTAATACCAAATCATCGGAATCAATAAACGAAATGAATTCCCCAGAAGCTCGGGAGATTCCAGTATTACGCGCGGCCGAAAGACCGGCATTTTTTTGGTGGATTACGCGGATACGCGAATCCTCGCTCGCTAGCAAATCGCATAGTTTTCCAGAGTCATCCGTAGATCCGTCATCTACTAGAATAGCTTCCCATTTTTCATAGGATTGTGCCTGAATCGAGGCTACACAACGCCGGAGATGGTTACCGGTGTTGTAAACAGGCAGAATCAGGCTTACCAGGGGCTGCTCAGTGATAGCAGCATGGAGGGGGTTAGCATTTGCCATAACGATTAGATTTCCCAGCTAAATGCAGTTTTAAAGGTACTGCTGAGGTCATTACCAAAAACCCGGTGGATTCCATCTACATCTCGTACTGGGGAATCTTCAAAAATGATTCTGCTTATTCTGGCGCAGAAGCTGTCTTTTTCCCACAGAGAGGCGGCTTTTTCAAAATCTAAGCGACCAGAACGAGAACTACCTACCAGGGTAAGTCCCTTTTCTAGTACCGTGCGGGTAGCTATCCCCACCGGATTCTCAGTAACTCCCATCAAGGTAAGGACGCCCTGAGGTTTTATAACTTCAACTATCTCATTGATAGCAGATACGGAGCCTTCACCTCCGGCACATTCAAAAGCGTAATCTACCGAGAAATTCTCGGGAAGATTACCGGCAAGATAGGTGGCATTTGCCATGCTGAAATAGTCGAGTTTAGGGGGATTCACCCCGATTACTATTATCTCTAGCTCTGGATGAAGTTCTCGCAGTACCGAGGCGAGTATGTATCCGACTGACCCGTCTCCCCAGATTCCTACAGTGGTGCGGTCGGTGTCCGCTAGAGTCCTCCAACGGGAAACTGCGTGGCACGCAACCGAGGTCATTTCGGTTTGGGAAGTAAGGGGGCTTGCCTGGGGAATCTGCACCAGTTGTCTGGCCGGCAAATCCACGATTTCGCGCATGAAACCATCGGCACCTGAAGATAAAAAAGTAAAGCCAGGCGCGTAGTTTTCGTAAACTCCCGCTATGGGTTTTCCAGGGATATTTGGAATCATAGCTACCGGAGTGCCCGCCTGGAAAGCGCCAGAATCATCACGAACCACAACTCCGACAGCTTCGTGAATCAAAGCCATAGGAAATTTTTTTTCTAAAATAGCCTGAGGACGTTTTCCCTGATAATAGCGTTGATCCGCGTGGCAAATAGACATATGGGTGGGACGTACCCACACTCGATTCCGGGCGCTTATCTCGTGAAATTTTACCGCTACAGTGCGCGGAGCAGTTACCTGGTAGGAAGCAGTAATCATACAGCTTCTCCTTGGGGACTGCTTTCCTCGGGTAGACGGTCAATGAGAGCTTGAGCTATGCGGTAATCCATCACTGTGGTTAGCTTGATGTTTTCGGGTGCTCCTGCCACTAAGGCTACGGGAATATCGGCTAGAACCAGCGCTTTGCAGGCATCCGGAATGCTAGCTTTTTCTTCTTCACAAAGGCGCGCATAAGCATCTTGGAGTAAGCCAATCTTAAAACTTTGCGGGGTCTGCCCCTGATATAGCTGGCTGCGATCGGGAATCTCAGAAATTATTTTAGCGTCTGTAGAGCTAACGATGGTGTCGGTCGCGGGTATAACGGTATCGCAGGCGCCGTGCTCTTGAGCAGCGCGGATATTGGCGGTAATAATCGCCAGAGAAACAAAGGGGCGGACTGCGTCGTGGGTTACCACAACCGAGTCAGGGTTATCTCCGTGGTCTTTCTGAATGTGATTAAGGATGTTAGCAATTGTTCCGTTACGGTTTGAGCCACCAGTAACCACAGTTACTTTCTCACTCAGTCCCTCGCGGCTAAGAATATCCCTCGTGTAGTCAGTCCAGTCTTTATGTACGCCAACGTATATTGAATCGAACTCGGGAATAAGTAAAAACTTTTCAATGGTGTGGAGGATAACCGGCTTGTCGCCCAGTTCTAGGAACTGTTTCGGCATATTCGCCATTTTCATCCGCGAGCCGGTGCCGCCCGCCAAAATCGCCGCATGTATCATAAACGCTGTGCTTTCTGGTTGTTTAGAGGCTTACGTAATCCAAATTATAGCTGTTTGTGATTTTGGGAGCTGAACATTTGTCGAGTGGTGCTGGAGTTCATATTTATAGATAGGGCAATTCAGTTAAATATCATCCTGAGGAAGTGCTATTTCTTCCCTCTGAAGGCTCTATATGCGCCTACAACTATTCCTTTCCAAGTGCCGATGCCGTAGGCGATATGGAGGGCGGGGAAAATCAAAGGCAGGCTGGCAGCTTTACTGGTGGGCGGATTAAGGGTTGGAAGCGATAGCGCACTTAAAGCCAGGTCGGCGGTTCCATAGCTGGCAGCTAGCAGCCGTAACGGAATCCTAACTCCCCGTAGTCGTAGCGCGATTCCCCCGGCAAGAGCTAGAACAAAAGCTCCTGGAATCAGGTGATACACCTCGATACATCCGGGTTGTACGAACAGGGTTCGCCCTATCCAATAGCCGTTATTGTATTTTTGCCTAATCATGGCAAACAGGGAAGGACGAATTATTTGCTCAGAATAGATTCGGGAATCAAAACGAATCTTATAACCGGCTTTACGAATCCGGTAGGAGTAGTCGTTATCTTCGGTACGGGTGAGATCCTCGTTAAAGGGACCTACTTTATCTATCACCGAGCGGCGGTATCCTGGGTGGAATACCGATTTTACGTACTGAGGTGCGTTAGAGCCGGATTTTGACTTACCTCGATATTTCGCGATTGAAGCCCCGAACATAGATTCTTCAACGGTATGCAATACCCGTTGCCAGTCGGTGGCATTCTTGGGCGTGACAGTAGGTCGAGGTCCGCCGACCACGTCCTCTCCTTCTTGCAGAACCGTTACCATTTGGCTCAAAAAAATATTTGGGATACGGGCGTGAGCATCTAGTCTGACTATTATGTCTCCGGTAGCAGAGTTAAGGAATAGATTAAATCCCTTAGGTAGGGTCTTACCGGGGTTAGGGAGCAGAGTAACGGATTCAAAGTCGGTTGCCTGCGCGGCAAAGTCCTTCATAATCCGGGGGGTAGCATCTTCAGAACCGCTATCTACCAGTACCACCTGGATAAGATGGTGTGGGTAGTCTTGAGCCTGGATACAGGAGAGCATATCGGGAAGATAATCCTCTTCATTTAACGCAATAATCCCCACAGATATTTTCGGTTTTTTTACAGACTCCAAGTGATTCATACTATTTCCTGGGTAGGACGCCAATAGTTAGTGCTGTCTATACTATCCTTGCTCACCGCATGGTTTGTCCAAGACACACTGCCCGGATAACAGAGTAAGAGAGTCGCGATTCGGTATTATTAGGGAATTAGAAACCGAACAAAGGCTACCGATAGATAGAAAGTTGGTCTCATGCAGGCACTTATTTTGGCGGCAGGAATGGGGTCTCGTCTTAAAGATCTCACTGCAGATAACACCAAGTGCATGGTGAAAGTCAATGGGGTAACTATGATTGAGCGGATGCTCAACCAGCTTGAAAATAAAGCTTTTTCCAAAATCATAATTGTGACCGGCTATGAGGGGCAGAAGCTAATCGATTTTATTGAAACTCTCGATATTTCTACTCCGATAGAGTTCATCAATAACCCGATTTATGACCAAACGAATAATATCTATTCACTTTGGCTAGCCAAGGACAAACTTCTTGAAGAAGATACGGTGCTACTAGAGTCAGACTTGATTTTTGAAGATAGCATCTTAGATGCCCTCCTTGACGATTCTCGTCCTACGTTGGCGCTGGTAGATAAATATGAGTCCTGGATGGATGGCACAGTCGTCAAACTAGATGAGGACGATAGTATTTCTGCTTTCGTCCCCGGCAAGAAATTTGTTTACCGCGATATTGATTCCTACTACAAGACTGTCAATATCTATAAGTTTTCCAAAGAGTTTTCTACCACGCATTATGTTCCGTTCCTAGATGCCTATACCCAGGCTCTAGGACGTAATGAATACTATGAGCAAGTCTTGCGGGTTATTACTTTACTAGATGATCCAGCGATAAAAGCTAAACGTCTAGATGGGCAGAAATGGTACGAAATCGATGACGTGCAAGATCTTGATATTGCGTCCTCGATATTCCATCCTGACACTGCTCAACGCAAGAAACTATTTGAATCCCGCTATGGCGGATATTGGCGTTACCCCAAAATGCTCGACTATTGCTATCTGGTAAATCCCTATTTACCTCCCCAACGGATGAAGGATGAGATGCGAGCAAACTTTGATTCCCTGCTTGCTGACTATCCGTCCGGTATGGGAGTGAACTCTTTGCTTGCCGCCAAGAACTTTGGCTTGCGCTCCGAACAAGTAGTGGTTGGGAATGGGGCAGCAGAGCTAATCAAATCTCTAATGGCGCAGCTGCCAATGCCTTACGGAGTGGTTAGACCCACCTTTGAAGAATATCCCAATCGTTGCTCGCAAAAGCCGGTTGTATTCCAGGCAGATAACCCAGATTTTTCCTACACCGCTGATGACTTAATAGAGTTTTTCGGGAACAGCGAACAGGGGAAAACAGACAGCGGGGAGCGGGTAAAAGCCCTGATTGTGATTAACCCTGACAATCCTTCAGGTAACTTTATCCCTAAAGAAGACGCTGTGCGCCTGGCAGATTGGGCAGAAGAAATGGGGATAACTCTAGTTCTTGATGAAAGTTTCATTGATTTTGCCGACGGGCTAGATAACTCGCTCCTCAGCCAAGAGATATTAGATTCTCATCCGCACTTATTCATCATGAAATCTATTTCCAAGAGTTACGGGGTTGCCGGGCTGCGGTTGGGGATTCTGGCTAGCTCTGATGCTGCGGCTATCGCAAGTTTCAAGAAAGATCTCCCTATATGGAACATTAATTCTTTTGCTGAATTCTATTTGCAAATCGAAGAAAAATATCGGAAAGACAACGCAGCTGCTTTTGAAAAGATAAAAACTGTGCGTGCCGAATTCCTGCAAGACTTGAATAGTATTCCTTATTTGCGGGTTATCCCCTCACAAGCCAACTTTGTGACCGCACAGGTGCTGGCTCCCCACAGTTCTAAAGAGGTAACTATAGCCTGTCTTGAAAATGACTTGATTATAAAAGATCTCTCTGAAAAAGAAGGTTTTGATGGGAAACAGTACATTCGTCTAGCGGTTCGTTCCACCCAGGATAACGCCCGCTTACTGGAAGTATTACGTGCCATCCAAGATGCAAATCGCTGATATTCATTCAAGAATCTGCAGTTAAGAACGGGATATATGAAGCTCATCGGGCATAAAGAGATTGAAGAACTGAACCTAGATCCTGCTGTTATTTTGGATTGGTGCGATAGAACTCCCTGGATTGTTCCGTTTAGTAGATGGAGAATCTGGGATATGTCAAAGAGTTTTAACTAAGGCGCTAAGAAATGCGGGGTGCGTCTCGATGGGGACTGCATCTTCATCGAAATTATACCCTTGCGTTGCACGTGTCAGCTGGTTATGCCCACAGCAGACCCGCCTGGTAGTTCCTGACACACTTCTTGTCACTGGGTGCGTCCCTCTATTTGGGAGGGGCGTGTTCAGGGCTAAGTAACACTTAGGTATTAAACCCGTAATGAATCTGCCTCTTGCCCGATGATTTTAATTTGCCTATTTACCGTTATTTCGAACTGTAATTCTAGGAAATGTAATTACATTAAACTTGAGTCTGTAATGAGAAAGATTAGATGGGATTAGGTTATTAATTTGGCTAATTGTGGAACTATCCAAGTGGCTTTCTAAAATACTTTTCTGTGAATTGAGATAGTTTTTCAAATCTGCGATAGTCTTATTTCTAATATGTCTTGTAAATAAGGTACTTAATCGTGTCTCGCGGAACCGCGTTATAAATAATGCCAATGAAACTAATAATTCAAACATTAGTAAATAGAAGAAATTCTGGCATGATGTATTCTTAATAAAAATGGAAATTGGTATAGCGGAGATGTAGCAGAATATGGTTAATTTTAAGAGGACTTCTGGAAGGTAATACTTGGTGTCCATTTGTTCTTTTTCTATAGTTATATAGCAAGATAATATGTATTCCGCAAGTAGTAGAAGAAAAATAAATATGATAATTATTGTCATGCGTGCGCTACTATGTAATAAAAATATTGCAACTAATAAAATTAGCATGAGTAGTACGTGTCTATCGGAGTGTGAGGAGTTTTCGTCTCTGTGACTTTGAAGGTTATTTAGCTTGTTTAGAGAGTCTAAAAATGGCTTAATTTTTAGTTGATTTTTGTTGGGCAAAAAAATTAATGAGTATAGGCATAGCGCATAAATGGATAAATTGATTATATAGTTTGAGTCTTTAAATACTATATATGCATTAAATTGTGTAACTTTTTGAATAGCTTTACTCAAGAATATTGCGCAAATTATCGTCAATAATAATGTGAGAATTAGGGATATGTTGTCAACTGTCTTGTCGTATTTTTCCTGTTCTATTCTTCTTTGGATAAAGTGTTTATCATACTCGTTTTGCCTGATGTAAGATGGGAGGGTTTTTAACGCAAAAATAAGTGTTAAAAGTGTTAAATTGGTAGAAGTTAGGTTCTCGGTTGGGAAATTTAAGATGTCCTGTTTTTTAAATAGGCTGCAGAATGTAATAGTCATTACAGCTAAATTTAGAAATCCCAATGATAGTCGTAAAAAGTTATGCCGTATAGTGTTCGAAGGTAATCTAATAGGGTGTTTTAATCTTTTTGGCAATTTGAATTGTTTCCATCCAAGTGTCGTGTTGTGATGTTGGGTAAGTTTATCATGAGTCTTAGAATAGTATGGCTTGTTAGAGTGGAGTTTGCATTTAGATTTCTAGCGTGTAGTGGCTGTTTCAAGCTCGTTGGCGCTTGTCCATTTATTATCCGTAATCCACACGCTACCCTCTGTCCTGTGAAAGAATCCTTGGTTGGCGCATAGGCTATAGGAAGCGTGACTGTCGGTAATTCCCAGTTTTGGGTATTAACTCTAGCTTCAGATTGTCTAAGGGTGTGCGAACTATCTAAATAACCAATCTTTGTATCTACCTTGAATATCAACCAGCAAACAATCTCAAAGTAGTAATATCAAGCAGGAATCGAACCCCTGCGAAGGTCAAGGCGATCCGGGATGGCGATAGCCAGAATCAGTGACGCCAGATAAGGTTTTGCTGGTTAAGACAGTAAACTGCATTCTTTAGGGCGCGGCGGTCGATTTTTCCGCTTGGCAATAAGGGGAAGTTAGGAAGAATGGCCGCTGCCCTTGGTAAATGCGAAGCCGGCAAGCGCCCGCGCAAAGCGGCACGTAGTTTTTGTCCCAGGTACGCCGGATTTAAGTCTCCAAAGCTTAAATCTGCCGCATTTATCTCATCTATCCCATTTATCCCACTCGAAGGCAAATCTCCCGAGCTTAACTCTCCCGGATTTAACTCACTTGAACCTACGTCTTTCGGATTAACTCCGGCGAAGTTTAGCTTTCCTGAAACCGGAGATTTCGGATTCAGCATTGGGGAAGATGTTTCATGCCCCCTCAACCTTTGCCGAGAAAAAACTGCACACAATACCTCGCCCCACTCCTCATCTGGCAGACCGCACAACTCTATCCCCGAATAACCGAACTTCTCAGATGCTTCTTTTACTAGAGGAAGTGAAATATTGACACCCCCACAAATAATAGTGTCGTCTATCCTCCCTAATACCTCTAGGAGGGCAGAAGAAATATCATCAATGATTAGCGGGGCAGTTCGCTGGGCATAATCCTCGGAGCCTATCTCCTGATTTTGCCCCACATCGTTGCCCTTTTCGCGAAGTTCCAGCCCAATAGGCGCACTTTCTGGAGATGGCAGCGGGAATGCTAGCGATGTGCCCTTATTCCTGCCAGCGCTGGAGCCAGCAGCGTTTTCGGTAATACTGCCCCCATGCTCGTCCTTAACAACAATCCGTCCCCAATCATTCGTTCTAAGCCAGCGCTCCCCGTTAAACACCTGGATTTCACGGTCGCATTCTTCCTCTAAATATCCACTCATCAACCCAGGAGTGCAAAGCCAAACCCTCCCCGCATTAACCGCAACTTTCACCCCCGGCAGCGGCACTCCGTCATAAACGCATCCGCCACAGGTTTCAGTCATGCCGTAGGTGGTTACCAGATTTAACCCTTTCCCGCGTCCCTCAGCCAGCAGAGCTGGGGAAATGCGTGCTCCTCCCACCAGGATTGCAGCGCATAAACGTAAAGCTGAAACCGCTTCCTGATTGGCGAGGGCGCGACGCAGCTGAGTGGGTACTAACGACAAATAAAGTGGCAAGGCGGGGGAGGGGGATAGTGAGGAAGTAAGTTCCCTGGCCCGCAGCAGAGCATCCGTAAGACTTGAGACCTTAAACCCGCCGGTCATGTCGATAGTTAGTGCTTCGCTACCGCTGGCAAAGGCGCGAGCAATCACTTGAAAACCGGCAATATGATCGCGGGGGAGAGCCGAAATCCAAATCCCGTCTGTACCCAGGCGCTCGCAAGTTGCCTGGTGGGAGGCTTCCAGGGCGGAGAGTGAAAGTCCGACTAAGCGTCCTCCGGGTTTAGTTGAACCTGAAGTTGAAAGCAGGAAAACTACCTCTTTAGGCAATCGTTTTAGCCTTAAAGCCTGTTGGCGTGCCCAAATAGGGGTGAGACGTTCAGCGCGGACGGGAAAGAATATCGGCTGGTAGTTCTCTAAAATCTGTAAGGCGGCAATAAGGTCTTTATGTTTGCTGTCCTGAGAGGTTTCCATATTGACCGGTGCTGCCGGTGCTGAGGGTTTTTCGGCTCGCAACCTGGTTTCTAGAGCGGTGAAAAATAACGCGTCGTGCTCTGGGTTATCGGATACTGGCAGGAAAATCAGGGGGCGAGGCGCGGTATCTTCTGTGGGCTGTCCTGGAGAGTTTTCCCTATTTGGTTTCGGCTGCAGCCAGATAGTTTGCGGAGCGTGTTCGGTTTTCTCAAGATGGTAGCTTCCTGCGCTGATGCTATCTGCAGAAGCTAAAATTTCGCATGCTTGCCTGGCTGTTGTGCTAGGTGGGGGAACAACGCGCAAATCCGACCTCCGATAGTAGGCGCTATCGTTAAGCTTATCGCGCCGGTGGGCAGTAGCTGTGGCTGCTGGGATTGGAGGGCAGTTATGTCTGGTTAGGGAGGGTGGTTTTGTATAGGGAGGGTGGTTTTGTGGCGTTAGTGGTGGATTTTTCGCCCTCCTGTGACGTTTCCGCCCTCCGCAGACAGTATTGCCCTCCCGGTTGCAGTTGTGGGCGGGACTGCTGATAGCGTCTTCGGAAAAATCGGGTATCACCCTCCCGGTTTTAGGTCGGCATTACATTTCTGCCCTCCCGAGACGTAATCGCCCTCCCAGTTCAGGTGCAAACCCCCTTTTTAAGGTCTTAACTGCAAATCGGGAGGGTGGTTATGTATAGGGAGGGTGGTTTTGTGGCGTAAGTGGTGGTATTTCCGCCTTCCCGTGACGTTTCCACCCTCCGCAGACAGTATCGCCCTCCCAGTTCCAAGTCGGGGTAACATTTCTGCCCTCCCGAGACGTAATCGCCCTCCCGGTTCGCGTGCAAACCTTCTTTTTTAGGTCTTTACTGCAAATCAGGAGGGTGGTTTTGTATCGGGAGGGTGGTTTTGTATCGGGAGGGTGGTTTTGTGGCGTTAGTGGTGGATTTTTCGCCCTCCCGGTTTTAGGTCTACGTGACGTTTCCGCCCTCCGCAGACAGTATCGCCCTCCCGGTTCGCTTGTAAACCTTCTTTTTTAGGTCTTTACTGCAAGTCGGGAGGGTGGTTTTGCATGGGGAGGGTGGTTTTGTGGCGTTAGTGGTGGAATTATCGCCCTCCCGGTTGCGGGTCGGCATTACATTTCTGCCCTCCCGAGACGTAATCGCCCTCCCAGTTCGCGTCCAAACCCTCTTTTTAGGTCTTAACTGCAAATCGGGAGGGTGGTTCTGCATAGGGAGGGTGATTTTGCACAGGGAGGGGAGGAAAAACTTCCTGCCTTATGAGGGCGAGTGCAGAAAGGAAATGATGTCGCTTTGCGGGGTAGTGGCTAAGGAGGAAACTTAGGTAAGAGCGACCTCGCGATAAGGTAAAGCTATGAGCCAGCTAGCAAATATATCTGACACTTTCGACGCGCAGCGATGGATTCCGGTTCCCGGATTTGAAAACTTAACTGACCTCACCTTTCATCGCGCAGTAGTGAAAAGCAGAGGCATGAACGGTTTAGCAGCTGCCGAAGATGCCCCAGTTTCAACTCCCGCCCCCTCCTCCTCAATATCGACCTCGCCCTCGCCCTCAACATCATTCCCAACTCCATCCTCGCCCTCGCCCTCCCCCTCGTCCTTATCCCCATCCTTGCCGGGTGAAACTACCTCCCACCCGGTCAAATCAAGTAGAAACCCAAAACCCTACAAGCCCGGGCGTGAACGCTACCAGCTAACCAACCTGGAAGCTACCGAACTGGCTGATTGCGGGGAAAATGGCGCTAAACTTCCGGTTTTGCGCATTGCCTTTGACCGACCACAAGTGCGCAACGCTTTTCGTCCCCACACCGTAGATGAACTGCTGGCGTGTCTGGAATATGCCCGTAGTGCCGCCGATGTGGCAGCCGTAATCCTCACCGGGAACGGTCCTAGCGATTCCGACGGGGGGTACAGTTTTTGTTCCGGTGGTGACCAGCGGATTCGTGACCGCGGCGGGTATAGATATGAACAGGCAGGTGCCGACCCGGACGCGGAAGTTTCCCAGCGCCGGCAAAATCTAGATTTAGCGCGTACCGGACGCCTACATATTCTAGAGGTACAGCGGATAATCCGGGCAATGCCGAAACCGGTGATTGCGGCAATTCCCGGATGGGCAGCCGGGGGTGGACATTCTCTGGTGGTGGTGTGTGACCTGGCGTTGGCCAGCCAAGAACATGCTCGTTTCAAACAAACCGATGCCAATGTCGGCTCCTTCGATGCCGGATATGGCTCGGCACTGCTGGCGCGGCAAGTAGGTGACAAGCGGGCAAGGCAAATCTTTTACCTGGCAAACACCTATGATGCGCGGCAAGCCGAAGAATGGGGGGTAATCAACGCGGCAGTACCTCATCAGGAACTAGAAGCCGTAGCGCTAGAATGGGCACTAACTGTCGCTCGGAAATCTCCCCAGGCTATCCGGATGCTGAAATATGCATTTAACCTGGCAGACGATGGGTTATTAGGGCAGCAACTGTTTGCGGGAGAAGCTACCCGATTAGCCTACGGTACCGATGAAGCCGAAGAGGGGCGCACCGCATTCTTGGAACATCGAGAACCTGACTGGTCAGCATTCCCCTATTACTATTAGATTTATAAGGGAAAAAGGAAAATAACCGGAAATATTAAGCTCAAAAAGCTAGCGGCAAGCCAAAAACCGCTTAGCTAAATTGGACGATAACAACTTACTTTAAAGGGAATCGTGATGGTAGGAAACATAAACACCCCGATGTTGGTTGAGGTGTCAAAACCTGAACTTAGTGAGCTAAGCAGTCTTTTTGACCATAGCGAGTTTCCCCCTATCGAAATTGACCAGGCCTTGGTTTATTCCCTCCCGTTGGTAAACCGTTTCCGCCGGATAATCGTGCGCGAGGGCGTGTTGTTGCGTCGCGGGGATTGCTGGGGAGAGTTCGCGCCCTTTTGGGATTATGGGCCCCATGAATCGAAACGTTGGCTGTGGGCAGCGGTTAATGCTCTGACCGAGCCTCTGCCAGATTTGGTGCGGCAAAGCGTGCCGGTGAACGTGACCGTTCCGGTGGTATCGCCTGCGCGCGCCACCCAAATCGTAGAGCAAAGCGGAGGGTGTCGCACAGCGAAAGTCAAAGTAGCTGATAGAGGCACTGAGCTTGCTGATGACGTGGAACGGGTAAAAGCGGTGCGAGCCGCCCTCGAAAAACAATTCGGCGAGGATTACCAAATAAGGGTTGATGCTAATGGCGCCTGGAATCTGGAGGAAGCGAAAACCGCGATTGCAGCCTTAAACGAGGCAGCAGGGGGTTTGGAATATGTAGAGCAGCCCTGTAAGAGCGCCGAAGAGCTCAGTGAACTGCGTAAAACCGTCTCGGTGCCGATAGCGGTCGATGAGCTGATTCGCCGTTTCCCCAATCCTTTAGCTGAACTGCCAGAAGATTGTGCCGATGTGATGGTGGTGAAAATCCAGCCTTTGGGCGGGGTGCAAGCGGTACTAGATTTAGCTCAGGAAGCTAATAAGCGGGGTATGGAAGTGGTGGTTTCTTCCGCAGTCGATAGCGCTATCGGTATCGGTTTGGGGGTGCGTGCTGCTGCCGCCCTGCCCCAGCTTCCGCACGCCTGTGGTCTCGCCACCAGCCAGCTGCTCAAATCGGATATTTCCCGGGAGCCTTGGCAGGTCAAAGGCGGATGCTTGGAGGTGCGAACGGTAGAAGTAAACCCAGATTTAATTCAGGTAGCCGATACGGAGCCTCGCCGCGATTTGGTTAAACGGTGGAGTCAGCGGATTCGAGATGTGGCGGAGGTAGCGACTAGGTGACTGACGCTTATCTGCCCTCCCACTTGCCCGGCGATAGTCACAATCGTCAAAGCGCTGCTGCCGGTGAAAATGCGACCGAATCAGCTACCGTCCTTGCCAGGGAAACCGTCAGCGAGTTGGTGCGGGCTGGAGTGCGAGATTTTGTCATTAGCCCCGGTTCGCGCTCTGCGCCCCTAACCTATGCTTTAGCTGCGTTAGAGCAGGTAGGTTTGGTACGTACCCATGTTCGTCTTGATGAACGTTCCGCCGCTTTTTTTGCTTTAGGGCTAGCGAAATCTGGTATTTATCTACAGGATTCAGTCAAATCTAGAACAGAAACTACCGGTTTTGAGGGCGGCACTCGCGCAACCCTGGCGGCTACCGCTGATAGCGCCACGGATTTAAGCGCTGAGAGCTGCAACAATGGGTGCTTTACAGAAAGCTATACGCCAGTAGCTTTGGTAGTGACTTCTGGTACCGCGGTTGCCGAATTGGGAGCCGGAATTATGGAGGCGTTCCACGCCGGTATCCCCCTGATGGTTTTAACCGCTGATCGTCCTAGCGCCCTGCGCGGCACCGGTGCCAATCAAACTACCTGGCAGGAGGGGGTTTATGGTCGCTACTGTCCGGTTGCGCTAGATATTGATGCCACAGAAGATGTGATTGAAGAATCTGTTGAAAAGATTCGTTGCGCCGTGAGTCGAGCCTGGGCTAACGTGTCTGGAAGAATGCGGCAGTGCTGCCCGGTGCATATTAATCTTTGTTTCGCCCCTCCGCTGGTCAGTAGCGAAAACTGGGAGATTCCGCAAGATTTGCTACAGGTAGAATCTGGCGAGGACGCTGCTATTTTCCCGAGTGTTGCTGGGAATCTAACCCCGACCCACCAAAGTGCCGGCTCGTCCTTAGGAAAAGAGAAAACCCCAGGTGAAAGCGGCTCCGTGGGGCAAGCTGAGGGGCGGGTAAAGGGCGCGCTCGCGGCTTTAGACGGGGCAGATAGGGCGCAGGGGAGTTTCTCCGCTCCCAGGCCGGAAGCAAAAACTGTGGTAGTTTTAGCTGATCAATGCCCGCAAGCGGTGCAAACGGCCGCTGCCGCTTGGGGCTTGCCGGTGCTAGCGGAGCCAACGGTCCCGGTGGGGATTGGCAGTGCGGTGCAGATATCTCACGCCCCGCAGGTTTTACCCGCCCTGGCTTCTGAAATCCGGCAAGTTATAGTAGCTGGTCATGCCACGTTATCGCGTTCGGTTGCGGCGTTGCTTTCCCGCATGGATATTCCGATTTATTCTTTGCCTAGTTTGGGAGCGAAAACTAATCTCACCGGTAAATATGTGGAGACCAGTGTAGAGCGGGTTGGGGAAGTATTTCCTAAAGCTGCTGATACCAGTTGGTTGCAACGTTGGCAGCGTGCCGCCCACGCAGTTGAGGAAGCCTATCGGCGCTGCGTAGATTCACGAGCGGTAACGGTTTGGCAAAATTCGAAGTATGCGGCTCTTGACTCGCGTCCAGGCTCTCCAGGGAAAACTGCTGAGGAGGTAGCTTTAAAGAAGTCTACCAAGGTTGTGTTTGCAACTTCTGGGGATACCGCTAGGGCGTCTTTAGCGAGTGAGGTGGCGCATCGGCTGCGGCTGTCCCATTCGGATAATAGCGCTGAACTTGAGGAGAGTTTGCGGGAGTTAGAAATGGGAATAGACCCGTTTGCTTTTGCCCGTATTTATGAGGACGTGTACGCTCCGGGAGCCAGTCAGGGCTGCACGCCGCCCTTGACGATGTTGGGGGCTTCGAACACGATTCGGGCTTTTGATTTGGCTGCTCGGGGAGGGCGGGGAATCAGATATTGCGCGAATCGGGGACTGTCCGGGATTGATGGGAATATTTCGACCGCCTTGGGGTTGGCTGCCGGAACTGGGCGGGCAGTGCGTTTGATTGCCGGGGATTTGACCTGTCTGCACGATTTGACGGGTTTGCTGACGGGGCAGCTGGAAAAACAACCAGTCGTTCAGGTGATGGTGTTAAACGATAGGGGTGGCAATATTTTTGCTACTTTGGAGCACGGCGAGCAGCGCTACCGGGAGGTGTTTCCGCGTTATTTCTTGACCCCGCAGCGTTTTGATTTTTCTGCACTGGCAACTGGGCTGGGGTGGGATTATCGTTGCGCCCAAGACGCAGAGGAGCTGAAGAAGATTCTTCGGGAGACTCCCCGCCGTGAAATCGTTGAAATTAATGCTTACCTGCCGGATTTGCGTTCTCGTAGAGCTTTACTGGAATCCGCTATTTGTAGTGAATTATCTATGTAGTTGGCTTGGTTACAGACTTGATGTGGGGATTCAGATTTTATTCCTCTTATGCTAATCTAAATCTGTTGGAATTCCTTAATATAATCCTCGGTTCTGGTCTGTAACTCGTAGGCTAAGGGATCGGGGGGGGGGGAGAGATACTGTAAATGAAATTATTCGAGAAAATAGCGGGTGCAACTTTAGCGGGTGTTGTAGCCTTGTCTTTTAGTGCTGTACCCGCATTTGCGGCAGCTAAGGATGACTATCCAGCTAAACCGCCCGCAGAGAAAATCAAGGTTTACAATCCTTGGGATTTAACTGACCAAGAGGTCAAAGCTCTCCAGGAAAAAGTAAAAGAAGCGAACCCTGAGGCTTTAAATGTAACGATTCAGGGTGGGGTTGCCACCTTGCTCTACAAGGACATTTCAACCAACACATTGGATGTTGCGGATATTACTAAATATGCCTGGACTACCGATAACGAGGCCCATGATGTTCCGCAGCTGCCACTGTGGCAAAACAATGGTGAAACCATTTCTGCCCCTGATTACCCGTGGGATACGGTAAATCTTTACTTCTTCCGTGGTGATACTGCTGGGTTGGTAAACCACAAGATTTATTTAGAGAATCTGGCATTACCGGGTAATCCAAAGAATAAAAAGGGTGACACCATCCGCACGCCCTCAATCTCTCAAGTTAAGTTAAATGCCGATGGTAGACCGTACGTGGAAGTACAGGATTTACCGAAAGGTCTACTTCTGGACATGGCAGAGAGCGGACAGGTTAAGTCTGATGCCGATGGTAGTTATCCTCAGTATGAAATCAAAGTAGGCGGCACGGTTGCTCTTGATGCGAAATTAGGTGACCATAAAACCACCTATACGGTTTACCGTGCTTCCAACAATCAAGATAAATCAGTTGGCAAGATGTATTACGTAGTTAAGCCGCTTAAGGATAAGTACGAGCCTGTTCTTGACCAGACTTTGAATAATGTAAATAAACCCATTGAAATTTCAAGCCTCACCGAATTAACCTCCGATAAAATTAACGGGGCAAAAGCTGTAACTTTTAAAGCAAAAGCGAAGGCAAGTGACGCTGATTATAACCAAACAGATTTGCAGCTTCCTGAAGGTACAAAACTTGTACCCGATTCTATCGATCCTACAAAGATCGGAGTTGCCCAAGAGATTACCGTAAACGTCAAATACAAGGACGATCAAAAAGGCGACTCCATTGACACTGTAAAGATGTTCGTCAAAATCAACTTCGCTGATCCGGTTGTGGTTGCGGTTGATGATGTTGCTAAGTTGACTGCTGGTGAGAAGGATGCGGTTAAGGCTGCGGTTAAGGCTGCTAATCCTAATCTTCCTGATACTGCTAAGGTCGAGGTTGCTGATAACGGTAAGGTGACTATTTCTTATGCTGATGGTTCTTCGTCTGTGATTGAGCCTGCTAAGACTGTTCGGGCTAAGACTGCTGCGGAGAAGGCTAGTTTGGTTGATCCGGTTGTGGTTGCGGTTGATGATGTTGCTAAGTTGACTGCTGGTGAGAAGGATGCTGTTAAGGCTGCGGTTAAGGCTGCTAATCCTAATCTTCCTGATACTGCTAAGGTCGAGGTTGCTGATAACGGTAAGGTGACTATTTCTTATGCTGATGGTTCTTCGTCTGTGATTGAGCCTGCTAAGACTGTTCGGGCTAAGACTGCTGCGGAGAAGGCTAGTTTGGTTGATCCGGTTGTGGTTGCGGTTGATGATGTTGCTAAGTTGACTGCTGGTGAGAAGGATGCTGTTAAGGCTGCGGTTAAGGCTGCTAATCCTAATCTTCCTGATACTGCTAAGGTCGAGGTTGCTGATAACGGTAAGGTGACTATTTCTTATGCTGATGGTTCTTCGTCTGTGATTGAGCCTGCTAAGACTGTTCGGGCTAAGACTGCTGCGGAGAAGGCTAGTTTGGTTGATCCGGTTGTGGTTGCGGTTGATGATGTTGCTAAGTTGACTGCTGGTGAGAAGGATGCTGTTAAGGCTGCGGTTAAGGCTGCTAATCCTAATCTTCCTGATACTGCTAAGGTCGAGGTTGCTGATAACGGTAAGGTGACTATTTCTTATGCTGATGGTTCTTCGTCTGTGATTGAGCCTGCTAAGACTGTTCGGGCTAAGACTGCTGCGGAGAAGGCTAAGCCAGGAAAATCTCAGGACTCGAAGACAAAGCCAGGTAAGGGATCTGTTTCCGGTCGTTTAGGAAATACCGGCACTCAAGCATATGTAGCACTAATCTGCTTCATCACAATGCTAGGAGCCGGAATGACATTAGTATCAGTCCGTAAAAAGGCGAAAAACTAAAAAGAGTTAAAAACTAAATAATCATTTGAGCTACAGCTAGTTATCTGCATTAACCTGGATAAGGGCAGATAACTAGCTGTAGCTTTCTTATAACTAACGGCTAATGTGCATAGTGCTTTAAGAAAACCCGCCAAGTTCGCGTTTTTAGATATCTCAGTATACTTACGCTGTTAATGCCCGAATCATTGGTGACATTTTGGTTTCAGTCTCGACCAGTTCGCGCTGAGGATTAGAATCCCCCATAATGCCAGCACCAGCAATAACTCGGTAAATATCGCCACGGGAATGATGCCGCTGCGCGCACCGCAACGCGATTGCCCATTCGCCCTCGCCACTGGCATCCATCCAGCCTATTGGGGCAGCGTAACGCCCCCGATTCATTGCTTCTAGTTCGCTAAGGCGGGCTGCTGCAACTTCGCGCGGTTTGCCGCACACAGCCGCGGTGGGGTGTAAAGCTCCAGCAGCGCTCAGCGAGGTTACGCCCTGGTCTGCTAGGTTTTCGGCAGTAATATCGGTTGCTAAATGGGTAACATACCCTAGGCGGAGTAGCCGCGGGGAGGGGACTTGCAAATCGAGACCGAGGTTCACAAGTGATTCTTCGGCGCTTTGCACCGCTAATCGGTGTTCTAGCTGCTCTTTAGGGTCGGTAAAGAGATAATTCTCCTTGGTGGGAATAGCCGAGCCAGCCAGGACGCGGCACAGCAGTTTCCCGTCCAGAACGCTGGCTAGCATCTCGGGGCTAGCTCCCACCAGGTCGTCTATCGCATATGTCCAACAGTTTGGGTATTGATTTGCGAGGTAGTTTGTGACTCTAAGTAAAGAAATCTCCTGGTCAAAGCGAAGTTGTATGTCGCGGGCGAGTACGATTTTCTCGGCTCTACCACTTTGAATTTCGCTTCGTGCTCGCCCTACTGCCTGCATCCAGGCTTGCGGATTTAGATGAGGATAGCTTTTCTCGATACAGACTGGAGCGCTTTCCCCGCCGTGACTGGGCATTTTTGCCTGCAGGGTCGCTGGTTTCGCTACGGCTAATGTGGGGTCAGAGGGACACCCCTTAGTTATTGTTTGCCTGGAGTTAGTGGTTAATTTGTCGCTTCGCGTTTGGAAGGAAACTGGCTCGCATCCTTGAGAATTACTATTCTCACCTTGTAAACGCGCCTGCCAAAGCCAGGTTCCACTATCAGTGCTTACCACCGCGAGGGCTGGTATTAGCAAAATGGAGGGAGTGGAGGGACTGAAACCGAAACTACCGAATACCAGCGGCCAGTTAGGTGTCGAATCTGCTTTGTTTCCATCAAACTGAGCGCTAGTTTCTTTCCGGAAAATAGGATTATCAGTGTTGGCGGCAAGGGGCGCGGGCTGAGAGTCGGAAGGATATTCCTGATTCGCATTACCGTTTGGGAAAATAGTGGTGTTATATATTTGGTTTCTAAGGTTTTGACTGTGTGAGCACAGCTTTTGCCAGGTGGTTTGGGCTTTATGGAAACTGTCTGTCCCGCTAAAAGATTCCTGCCACGCTATCCCTATTCCGGCTATCTTCAGGCGCTGTCCGCTCCATACGGTCAGGGCGTTTTCCGCGGGTAACTGCGCGGAAAGTCGCTGCTGATTTTGCTGTAGATACGCAATTAGCTGGTCGAACTGGCAGCCGTGTTCGCTCAGCCGGCATACGTGGTACTGCAAAACTTTGCTTGCGGATAGGCTGTATGGGCACACGATTCCTCATGATAGGTCAGGAAGCTGCTAGAAACGAACCGATTTGCTGCATGAGGGCTTTCTTGGGTGAGTTACTGGGGTGTTACATCTTTCGGGCAGCGCTTGATTCTCACGTTAATGCCCTCCGCAGGCGGAAATGTTTCGGGAGGGCGGAAATGTCATGGGAGGGTGAAAAAGTTGCGCCGACCTGAAACCGGGAGGGTGACTATGTCTGCGGAGGGTGAAAATGTCACGGGAGGGTGAAAATGTTGCCACTAACGCCACAAAATCGCCCTCCCTGTACAGAATCACCCTCCCGATTTGCTGCTAAGACTTAAAAAAGAGGGTTTGCGCGCGAACTGGGAGGGTGCTTTTGTCTGCGGAGGGCGGAAATGTCATGGGAGGGTGAAAAAGTTGCGCCGACCTGAAACCGGGAGGGTGACTATGTCTGCGGAGGGTGAAAATGTCACGGGAGGGTGAAAATGTTGCCACTAACGCCACAAAATCGCCCTCCCTGTACAGAATCACCCTCCCGATTTGTAGTTAAGACTTAAAAAAGAGGGTTTGCGCGCGAACTGGGAGGGTGCTTTTGTCTGTGGAGGGCGGAAATGTCATGGGAGGGTGAAAAAGTTGCGCCGACCTGAAACCGGGAGGGTGACTATGTCTGCGGAGGGTGAAAATGTCACGGGAGGGTGAAAATGTTGCCACTAACGCCACAAAATCGCCCTCCCTGTACAGAATCACCCTCCCGATTTGTAGTTAAGACTTAAAAAAGAGGGTTTGTGCGCGAACTGGGAGGGTGCTTTTGTCTGTGGAGGGCGGAAACGTCACGGGAGGGCGGAAATGTCACTGCTAATGCCAAAAATCGCCCTCCCTATGCAGAACCACCCTCCCGATGTAAAACCACCCTCCTGAACTAGCCATAACTGTCTCCTAATCCCTCAAATCCCAGCCAATCTGCACCTCAAACCGTAACTGGGAGGGTGCTTTTGTCTGCGGAGGGCGGAAAGGTCGCCTAGACCTGGAACTGGGAGGGTGAAAATGTTATGCCGACCTGAAACCGGGAGGGCGATATGGTCTGTGGAGGGTGGAAATGTTGCGGGAGGGTGAAAAGTCGCCGCTAATGGCACAAAACCACCCTCCTTGTGCAGAACCGCCCTCCTGATTTGTAGTTAAGACCTAAATAAGAGGGTTTGTACGTGAACTGAGAGGGTGCTTTTGTCTGTGGAGGGTGGAAACGTTGCGGGAGGGTGGAAATGTCAGCTCTAATGCCATAAAACCACCCTCCTTGTGCAGAACCGCCCTCCTGATTTGTAGGTAAGACTTAAAAAAGAGGGTTTGCGCGTGAACTGGGAGTGTGAAAATGTTATGCCGACCTGAAACCGGGAGGGTGCCTATGTCTTTGGAGGGTGAAAATGTTGCGTGAGGGCGGAAATGTCAGCGCTAATGCCATAAAACCACCCTCCCGATGTAAAACCACCCTCCCTATGCAAAATCGCCCTCCTGATTTGCTGCTAAGAGCTAAATAAGAGGGTTTGTACGTGAACTGGGACGGTGAATATGTCTGCGGAGGGCGGAAAGGTTGCATAGACCTGGAACTGGGAGGGTGAAAATGTTATGCCGACCTGAAACCGGGAGGGTGACTATGTCTGTGGAGGGCGGAAACGTCACGGGAGGGCGAAAATGTCACCGTTAATGCCACAAAATTGCCCTCCCTGTGCAGAATCACCCTCCTGATGCAAAAACACACTCCCTATGCAATATCGCCCTCCCGATACGAAATCCCCCTCCCTAACTAGCCATAACTGTCTCCTAATCCCTCAAATCCCAGCCAATCTGCACCTATAACCGTAACTGGGAGGGTGCTTTTGTCTGCGGAGGGTGAAAATGTCACGGGAGGGCGGAAATGTCACTGCTAATGCCATAAAACCACCCTCCCGATGTAAAACCGCCCTCCTTGTGCAGAATCGCCCTCCCGATTTGTAGTTAAGACTTAAATAAGAGGGTTTGTGTGTGAACTGGGAGGGTGCTTTTGTCTGCGGAGGGCGGAAATGTCAGCGCTAATGCCACAAAACCGCCCTCCTTGTGCAGAATCGCCCTCCCGATTTGTAATTAAGACTTAAAAAAGAGGGTTTGTGCGTGAACTGGGAGGGTGATTATGTCTGTGGAGGGCGGAAAAGTCGCGTAGACCCAGAACTGGGAGGGTGATTATGTCTGTGGAGGGCGGAAAGGACAGTAATCCGTCGCCATCGACAAAGCATGAGAGAGCGCAGCTTGAACAAACCCATGGAATCAGTCACAAAACTGCAAATAATTCGTAGTCAGGTTTGACCCTTCACCGCTCCGTAGCTAATTTTAATAACGGTGCCCGCGATACCGGGCTCCAGAGATGCGTTCGTTACGCAAGCTCCTGGGCAACCAGTTGCAGCCGCCGGCTTAAACTGTAAAAGTCCAGTTCGCTCAGTTACGGCGCAAACTAGCCAGATTTTCTGGCGCGGGCTCTTCTGCTTTGAGCTCCGGACGTAAAGGGTAAGTCAGTCAGGCGTAATCCGCTGACCACCTAGGCAAGCATCCTGCAGCCTTGACCTTGCGGACCGGCCCCAGCGGTGGATTATGCCCGTTTCTGGGGTCAGATATTTCGGTACCGCGTGGCAATAGTTTAGACATTCAGTAACAGGAGAAGTAGTGCCTACCATCCAACAGTTGGTCCGCAAAGGACGCTCAACTAAGAAGGCGAAGAGTAAAACTCGCGCGCTAAAGGGTTCCCCTCAGCGTCGTGGCGTTTGCACTCGTGTTTACACCACCACCCCAAAGAAGCCGAACTCGGCGTTGCGGAAAGTGGCGCGTGTGCGCCTATCCAGCGGTATTGAAGTAACCGCTTACATTCCCGGTGAGGGACATAATCTGCAAGAACACTCCATCGTGCTGGTGCGCGGTGGACGTGTAAAGGATTTGCCCGGTGTGCGTTTCCACATCGTGCGCGGTGCGCTGGACACCCAGGGTGTTCGTGACCGCAGCCAGGGTCGATCCAAGTACGGCGCAAAGAAGGAGAAGAAGTAGTATGCCTCGTAAAGGTCCAGCTCCTAAGCGCCCTTTGGCAGTTGATCCGGTTTACAACTCGACCATTGTTACCCAATTGGTCAATCGGGTTCTGCTAGATGGCAAGAAATCATTGGCGGAACGTATTGTTTACGGCGCACTCGAGGGTGTACGTGAACGTACCGAGCAAGAACCGGTCAGCGTCCTCAAACGGGCTATGGAGAATGTTCGCCCCGCACTTGAGGTGCGTTCTCGCCGCGTTGGTGGCGCCACCTATCAGGTACCGGTAGAGGTTCGTCCTGCTCGGGCAACCACTTTGGCTTTGCGCTGGTTGGTTGATTATTCACGCCAACGTCGCGAAAAGACTATGACCGAACGCCTCATGAACGAGATTTTGGATGCTTCCAACGGCCTGGGTGCTGCGGTGAAGCGTCGTGAAGATATGCACAAGATGGCGGAGTCCAACAAGGCTTTCGCTCATTACCGCTGGTAAACCTAACCGGAAGGAACGATTGTGGCATTAGAAGTGCTTGCTGACCTCTCTCAGGTTCGCAACATTGGCATCATGGCTCACATTGATGCTGGTAAAACCACTGTAACCGAACGCATCCTGTATTACACGGGCATCAACTACAAGATTGGGGAAACCCATGATGGTGCCGGAACTATGGACTGGATGGAGCAGGAAAAAGAACGCGGTATCACCATTACTTCCGCGGCTACTACCTGTTTTTGGAACGGTCAGCAGATTAACATTATTGACACCCCTGGTCACGTTGATTTCACTGTAGAGGTAGAGCGCTCCCTGCGCGTCCTTGATGGTGCTGTCGCGGTTTTCGATGGCAAAGAGGGCGTAGAGCCCCAGTCGGAAACCGTTTGGCGTCAAGCTGACAAGTATGATGTTCCCCGTATCTGCTTCATCAACAAGATGGACAAGCTCGGTGCGGACTTCTACTACTCGGTAAAGACCATTGAGGATCGTTTGCACGCCCGCCCGGTGGTTATGGTGCTGCCGATTGGCGCGGAAGCTGATTTCAAAGGGATTGTAGATTTGCTAGAAATGAAAGCAGTCTACTTCCCCGAGACTTTCAGTGCCGAGCAGGCTCAAAAGGCTGGCGGCAAGGTTAAAGAGGGCGACGCTACTCTTGGTGCGGTGCTTGAATACGCCGAGATTCCGGACGATTTGAAAGATCGCGCCGTTGAATACCGTGAAAAGCTGATTGACACCGCCGCGGAAGCTAATGACGAATTGATGGAGGCTTACCTAGAAAACGGTGAGCTAAGCAATGAGCAGATTATTGCCGGTATCCGCGAACTCACTTTGAAGAGCGAAATCTACCCGGTATTTGCGGGTAGTGCTTTCAAGAATAAAGGCGTACAGCCGGTTCTAGATGCTGTTTTGCGTTATTTGCCTTCGCCGTTAGATGTTCCTGCTCTTGAAGGTCATCTGCCCGGGGATGAGGAAAAGACAGTTCTTTGCCCTCCGAAAAACGATGCTCCTTTCGCTGCCTTGGCGTTCAAGATTGCCGCGCATCCTTTCTATGGCAAGCTAACTTATGTCCGGATTTATTCCGGGCAGATTAAGGCTGGGTCTAACCTGACTAACGCCACCAAGGATAAGAAAGAACGCGTTGGCAAGATTTTCCAGATGCACTCTAACAAGGAAAATCCGATTGAGGTCGCGCACGCAGGTAATATCTATGCGTTTGTGGGGCTTAAAGATGTTACTACTGGCGATACCCTCTGCGAGAGTTCTCATCCGGTAGTGCTAGAGTCTATGAACTTCCCCGATCCGGTTATCCACGTGGCGATTGAGCCTAAGACTAAGGCTGACCAAGAGAAACTGGGCATTGCTATTCAGCGTCTGGCGGAAGAAGACCCGACCTTCACGGTTCGTCTCGATGACGAAACTGGTCAGACCGTTATCGGCGGTATGGGCGAGCTACACTTGGACGTGCTGGTAGATAGGATGAAGCGTGAGTTCCACGTGGAAGCAAACGTGGGCGCACCGATGGTTGCTTATCGCGAAACTATCCGCAAGACGGTAGAGGATGTAGAGTACACTCACAAGAAGCAGACTGGTGGTTCTGGTCAGTTCGCTAAAGTACTGGTTACTTTCGAACCGCTTCCTTTGGATGCGGAAGAACCGTACGAGTTTGTAAACAAGATTACTGGTGGACGTATTCCGCGTGAATATATTCCGTCGGTCGATCACGGCATTCGCGAAGCCATGGAGGGAGGCGTTTTGGCTGGTTATCCTTTGACCGGTATCAAAGCAACCCTGACGGATGGTGCTTACCATGACGTAGACTCTTCGGAAATGGCTTTCAAGATTGCTGGTAACATGGTTTTGAGGGAGGGTGCACGTCGCGCCAAGCCCGTATTGCTCGAACCGATTATGGCCGTTGAGGTCAGAACTCCGGAAGAGTATATGGGTGACGTGATGGGTGACCTTTCTTCTCGCCGCGGATTCATTCAGTCCATGGATGACGTGAACGGAGTGAAAGAAGTCCGGGCAAAGGTTCCGCTGTCGGAAATGTTTGGTTACGTGGGTGACCTGCGGTCTAAGACCCAGGGACGTGCGGTATATACCATGCAGTTCGACAGCTACGATGAGGTTCCGAAGTCGGTTGCTGAGGAAGTCATCGCTAAGACCCGAGGCGAATAGCCCTCGCGGGTGCCTTTATTTTATTAAATATCACAAATAACCCGTAGGAGATCATTCGCGTTGGGTGTTAGCCTTAACAGTGACAACCAAGCGATAGATAACTACCCGAGTCCAGGAGGACATTAATTGGCTAAGGCTAAGTACGAGCGGACTAAACCGCACGTTAATATCGGTACTATTGGGCACGTAGACCACGGCAAGACCACCTTGACCGCGGCAATCACCAAAGTGCTGCACGACACCTATCCGGAACTGAATGCGTTTACTCCTTTCGAGGACGTAGACAACGCTCCGGAAGAGCGTGAACGCGGGATTACTATTAACGTTTCCCACGTTGAATACCAGACTGAAAAGCGTCACTACGCACACGTAGACGCTCCTGGTCACGCTGACTACATCAAGAACATGATTACTGGTGCTGCTCAGATGGACGGCGCAATCCTGGTGGTTGCCGCTACTGACGGTCCTATGGCTCAGACTCGCGAGCACGTACTGCTTGCTCGTCAGGTGGGCGTTCCGGCAATCCTGGTTGCTCTGAACAAGTGCGACATGGTTGATGACGACGAGATGCTGGAACTGGTTGAGGAAGAATGCCGCGACCTGCTCTCCAGCCAGGACTTCGATGGAGATAACGCTCCTATCGTTCGTGTTTCCGCTTTGAAGGCGCTTGAGGGCGACGAACAGTGGGTTGGTCAGGTTAAGGCGCTTATGGATGCGGTGGACGAGTTCATTCCGGAACCCACCCGCGATTTGGATAAGCCTTTCTTGATGCCGATCGAGGACGTGTTCACCATTACTGGTCGTGGCACCGTGGTTACCGGTCGTGTTGAGCGCGGTAAGCTGCCTTTGAACTCCGAGGTTGAGATTCTGGGTATCCGTGATCCGCAGAAGACCACTGTTACCGGTATCGAGACTTTCCACAAGTCTATGGATCAGGCTGAAGCTGGTGACAACACCGGTCTGTTGCTGCGTGGTATCAAGCGTGAAGACGTTGAGCGCGGTCAGGTTGTGGTTGCTCCTGGTTCTATCACCACTCACACCCAGTTCGAGGGTCAGGTCTACATCTTGAAGAAGGACGAGGGTGGCCGTCACAAGAGCTTCTACTCTGGCTACCGTCCTCAGTTCTACTTCCGTACCACTGACGTGACTGGCGTTATCACCCTGCCCGAGGGCAAGGAAATGGTTATGCCTGGCGACACCACTGAAATCTCGGTAGAGCTGATTCAGCCTATCGCTATGGAGGTTGGTCTGGGCTTCGCTATTCGTGAAGGTGGTCGTACCGTTGGTTCCGGTCGTGTAACCAAGATTGATCTGTAAACTAATCTGACGATTAGTTTCTAATCTTTTTAGTTGTGCCTGGGAGGTTATCTCCCAGGCACAACTTTTTTATTGCTGGTGGCGGAGTAGTGCTCGGATAACACTCCCGGTTTGACTATGGGCGTAAAGTCCTAGTGGTGACGGCACAATCTGAGTTTTATAAAAATAGCCGATTTTTCTTCGTTAAAATCTTGTTATCTTGATTGTGGTAAAGCTATAATAATACTTAATTAACGGTAGTTCCCTCCCTCACTTTGTTGGGGGGGGGGATTACTCATATGCAAAGTATGAAGATTGTTAGGTGTAACGTGGCAGGACATAACAAATCTCAAAAATTGGTCGCGGTGCTGACCCTGTTAGGGTTGGTTATTGCATTAATTCCGGTGGCAGTATTGGCGTTGCCACAGGCGCAAGCAGAACCTTCCGACCCCAGTCACCCGATAATTGGAGGAGCGGACGACCCGTGGCCGCTAGATTCTCCCCGCGAGCTAGAATCTCAAGACATTAAAAATGCTGGCTCGGTCGCGCTAGTCTTTGAGTTTGGATCTTGGTACGGTTATCAAACTATGGGCGGCGCTATCCCAGGAACTGCCGGTAGAGCCTGTCCGCACGATTATCCCGAAATACCAGACTCCCGAAAACGCCTAAATGATGGTCAATGGAACTCTAATTGTCGAAACTGGGATCAGAATCAGGCTGTAGCCAAGGTTATCGAAGGTCTCAAAGGATCCCCCTTGTCGGTCGGTATTTACCACTATGCCCGTAAACAAGACCAAGGAAGATACGGCAATAACACCCCCGACCTGAAAGCTACGTCACTGGCAGATGCAGCCGGTTATCAGAAAGTCATGGATAAGGTCTGGTCATTGGATGCCACCAATGGCAAGGGCGGAAACATGGAAACTGGATACGGCGGAAACAGTGAGTGGGGTTTAGGTAAGCTCTACCGGGATATGTTCCTGTACAAGCAGGAACAGTTAAAAGAACACGGGGGGGAACCCAGATTCGTTCCCCGTCCTCTCTATTCCAAAATCATTATCATGTCGGTTTCAGATCCGCACTGGCATCTGAGCAAGTCGGTAACCACCACGGATAATATCTGTAAACCCAAATATACAGAATGGGCAGTCTTCCACGATGAAGAAGGACGCTTCGTAGATGACCCCGAGAACCTGGATTCTCAGTTTTTACATCAATGCCTGTGGGATGGTCTGCCTCTAGAAAGGAATCCGGGGCGGGCAGGAATGCTAGATGTTGCCCGCATGATTCGCGGTATGGGAGCCGATATCCGCACGATGGGTATGGGGGACTGGGTTGATAGATTCCCCAATTCAACTGGCGGTGGCGAATCCACTCGGCATATGTTCCTGCGGGCTTTAACTGGGGTACAGGACTATAAACAACCAACCAGTAACTATCAATACATTCCTTTCCCCTCCGATAGTGCTGGGGCTCCAAACGGTCACTTTGCTTATCCGAATGGAAATTATTATCGGAATCCTGCAAAAGACGGGATTGCGAACGGTACATTTGAAAAATCTATGCGTCAGTGGATGTGGGAGGATACCCACCTTTCATTAACCTCTGACCTACTTGATGGGGATTTCCGCTATGTGAAGCCAAATGCGCGGCAAATCATTAACTTTAGCCCTCTAAATACCGCAACCGCTGCCCAGAACCATACCACCGGCAATGACGGGCGAATAGTTATCAACCTGACCAAGGCGCAAATGCCCCAGGGGGTAGATGTTCGCCAACCAGAACGAACCGACAAGTATGTCTTTACCCAGTTCCAAGGGCATAATGCCCGCTGTCGCGGGTTAAACAGAGCAGACGGACAATCTGAAGATTTCTTCCCCGAAAATCTTGACAAAGACGTTAGTGGTAGAACTGGATTCAGGATAACGGCAGAACAATATAACAAATTCTTCTCGATTAAATGTTCTAGCTATTCACGACCACTGCAAAAAATGCAGCTAATTAAGAAAGCTGGACTAGAAAACGAACAAATCCGTTACGAAATTGGCGGGCAGCCCACAGCCTACCAGGGAGGCGTCAGCTATGATTTCCAATGGCAGTGCACCGACCCCAAGGCAAAAGACCCCCAGGCGGTAGTAGCGCAAGGAACGGCTAAGCGCCAAGTAAAAGGACTAAACGTAGCTGCTACCTTAGAGCCGATCGATATTTCCGATGTCGCGATGCCGGTCGGTACGCAATGCACAATTAACGAAACCCTGAACCTACCGACAGGGTACACCCTGGCAAAAGCGAATTCACTTTTCACTTCCAACACCGAAGTTCAAGGAACCAACTTCAAACTAGACGAAACCCAAACCCAGAAAACTAAAGACGGTGGACAATCTGTTTCCAACAAGATAGTGGGTTATGTCCAGTTATTTAACCCGGACAACACCACTACCGAGATTTCTCAATTAGTTTCAAACACCACCTATTCGTCGCTGCGAGCGCATATCAAAGTAGACGTAAAGTTCTCTAACTCTGGTAATGATGCGGCAATAGCAGCAAAAATAGCTAACGGGAGCTTGCCGAACAAGATTCCCGTTTACTACAACTGCCGTTTCATGCCTGACCCCACTAAACCCCCGGAACTTCCCGAAACTAACGTGGGTTCCTATCCCGGCTTCGTCGGAGTGGACTGGGTAGGAGTAAACACTGATGGGACAGCCAGTATTACCCTCGGTAAAGACCAGAAAGGAAATGATGTTTGGCCGGTTGGTACTCACTGTTTATTTGCTACCACTCCGCCAAATGCTAATATCCACGGACCGAATCCGGCAATAGGGCAGCCGGTGAAGATTCCCGGAGTCGTAACCAAAGACAGCTACAGCTCCACGATTTGCGCCGAAGATGCCATCAGTAAACCAAACGCTGCCAAGAAATGCAAGAACAATTATTTCTGGGTTCATTCCGGCGGAGAACAAGTCATCCACCTCACCGAGGATTTACAGCGCCTGAAAGGCAAACTGCGGGTGACTAAACAACTCACCGGCGAGGCGGCAGGCCAAGGGGTAAATAAAGAATTCCCTATGCATTTGTCCTGTCAAGACGAAGGAAATAATCTGCCGGTAAACGGTAAAGAAACCTACAATTTCAGTGTCAAACGTTCAGAGCCGCAAATAGTGGAGAATGTTCCTGCCGGAGCCTCCTGTACCCTGACCGAGGACGCGCAAGGCAGCGCCCTCCAAAACGCTGAAGTGGCAATACCGGCACCGATAAAAATCGCCCCCATTGCTGACACCACCGTTATAAAAGATGTCACCGTCACCAATGACCTGACCTATAAACGGGCAAACCTGAAAATTAATCACACTGTAACCTGGAAAAACCCAGAACCCGAGGTCGCAACCCAGCAGGTCTTAATGACTAAAGAAAATCTGATTACTGCCTCCTGCCGGGTTCCCGGCGAGACCGCACAACCAGATAAAACCGTTACCATCACTGGAAATGGGTCTCAAACCCTGACGGATTTACCGGCTGGTTCAATCTGCAATATCCAATCAGTGCCGCAAAATATCGACGACCTTGCCGTAAACCATGAAGCCGCCCCGCAACAAGTCACCATTCCTGCCAGCGGGACTGCAACCGTAGATTTAACTACCAGCTATTCCTTACCGGCGGCGGGCAGTTGGTATCTGCGCCCGGTAATTCACTCGCGCCCTGAATATCAAGCGCTACGCAGCTTAATCCCCGATAAGGTAAACGCTACCCTTAAATGCGAGGGCGCGGCTGACACTCAAACAGTTGCCATCGATTTGAAGAATGGTAGCCCCACCGAGATAGCAACCGCAGGGATTCCCTCCCAAGCGAACTGCAGTCTCAGCGGACAACTGATTCCGCAAGTAGAAGAAAGTAAGTTTGAGGTACGTTACGCCATTACTGGCGATAACTACGACCAGGCAGAAAAGGGAGCAAAGCTAACGGTGAATGCGGTAGCTCCCGAAAGCGGAAAGAGCAGAACCCAAGCATTACACCTGTGGTTCAAAACCAAAAATACCAGTGTAAACCTGGCTGCTAGCTCTAGTATGTGGACCTCTAAAGCAGCGAATGCTACCGCAACTACAGACAGAATCCCGGTACCCGATCAGTGGCGTAAAGCCGCCCTCGGGATAGCTGACAATGATGCCGATAGCAAAATGGTTCCCCTAAATGTTTCCTGCAAACTAGGTTCGGGAGCCAACGAGTCCACAGTTACCTACCCACTGCACCTATCCAACGGGGGCAGTGCGAAACCCCTGAGTGTACCTAACGGCTGGAACTGCTCTGTTAGTGCTACCCAAGCCGCGTTAAAGATTCCGGGAACCACGTTACAGAAACCGGAATGGGAGGGCGCAAACGGCACGGCTGCCGCTAACGGCTACCAATACGATTGGACTTCCGGTGACGGGCAAAGCATTACCCTAAAACGTGACTACCGGATGCAGCTCGCCTCTTTCAACCTCAAAAAGAAAGTCGGCGGTGAAGGGGTAACCATTATCTCCGGGGATAAACAGTTCCAAATGGACTGGACCTGCACCCTGAACGGGAAAGCGATTAACATTCCTGCTCCGCGTACCATTGATGTAAACACCAATGCCCAGGCAAGCTTTGGTAATGACCTGGCTGCCCGGCTGCAAAACCTTAAACCCAGTGGCAGAGCCACTATGGGACGCTTTTTGCAAGGTGAATGGCACGTGGTTGATGCCCTGCCGGCGGGAGCGGTCTGTACCCTCACCGAGAATGCCGATAACGCACAGGTAGAAAACACCGTTTGGGATCACTACTGGGAGATAACTGACGGCTACCGCAGCCGCGAACCCGCGACTGCTTGCGAGGCCTACTCAGATAAATGTCGCCCCGCAGATGAAGGGACTACGGTTAAAGCCCAAGTGCTGTTACCACGGGATAAAGAAGCCAAAGCTAATCCGTATTTCAACAACGAAAAAGACAACCCCAAGGATTCGCAAGGTAAGCCCCGCAACCCGGTAGTTCCCGATACTTTACCCGAGAACTTTGCGGGAACTATGGTTCCTTGGAACAACTACACTTTCCAAAAAACCCAGGTAAAAGTCAGTTTGAATAATAGTGGTAACGGGGCTGCGCTCGCCCACGGGAAAACCTTTAGCGCCCGTCTATACTGCGCTCCGCCTCCTCTGATTGGAGCTGAAGGGGCAGAAATCCCCGGTAGCGCCGCCGCGATTATCAATGTTGAACTCACCTTTAAAGAAAGTGACATCAACCCGGGAACCTGGGAGGATGCGGTCGCCAATCAGTTGATTCCGGTGAATTATCGCTGCGTATTGGCGGAAGCGAAATTCCCGCAACTAGATGCCAAAGTCACCACCACCATTGCAAAAGATGCGACCCAACCAACTGTGACTGCCGATAAAGACGGATTAACGGACCTGTTCGCCTACAATAAAGGGCAAAACTCGCAGGTGAAAGATGATCCCAACCTGAACTTGCAGAGCGGTGATCAACAAATCCTCGGATTTATTGTGCACCCCCAGTTGGTAAATGATGCTCAAGAATCGCAAAAGCAATCCCTGTTCACTATCGAAAACAAGTTTGATCGCCCGGCAGCAAACATTAAAGTTGCACAAGTCGTGCGCAAAGACAACACTGATACCGATATGTCGTTCGGGCAGGTGTTAGTCGATAAAGGGCAGGTAGGATACCGGGTTCACTATCGCTGTACCGACAAGTATCTAAAAGAGACGAGCGGTGACCCCAAGGTTTACCAAGGATCGGCGGATTTGGCTGCTGACTCTACCGTGAGCTTGTTGTCCGGGCAAGAGGGCGCAAACTTCGTACCCGCCACCTCCAAATGCGTGTTCTGGCATGAAAACCAAGACGGCAAAGACCCGGTAGCAACCTATGCGCCCCAGCTGTCCCTAAACCTCAGTGCCACGGTAAAGACCGAGGGAGCACCAAACCAAGAAGAGAAATCCGCTAACCAAAGCAAACCGGATTCCTTAAAGGTCAGCCCCCTCAATCTGGATAAAGAGGGCAAGAAAGTAACCACTATTACTTTTGAAGATTTCTATTTTGCCCCCTATGCCAAATACGAAGTAGGAACAGCGGTAGAGGGCGCGCGCCGCGATGAAGTGCTACCCGCTGACATCAAATATCAGTACAGTTACTCCTGTACCTACCCCGAGGGGCTTCCAGTACCCGCTGCCTATGCGGATGGGAAATATCCCAAAGTAGAGGGTACAACCGACCAGGCAGAGCGAGGCAATTTCGTTGCCCTGCCGAAAGTGCCGGTCGGAAGCACCTGCGTAGTCACCGGTAATAAACCCGATACTTCCGCCACCCCCTATTTGAAAGTGGCAGGAAACTGGGTGCCTTGGGACGCAGATAAACTAGGGTTCTTCCTAGAAGACAGCACCAACTTTAACCAACCGGGTTTGGTAAAGAACGCCCTTAGCAGTTCGCCCTTTACAGTCACCTTAAATCAGGATACGCAGCGCGGGGTAGTGCTGTACTCGGTCTATACCAACGGCTCCAAAGTGCGTATCTATAAAGCTGACAGCCCCAAAGGAAACGTTATCCCCGATGCTTCCTTTAAGCTGGTCAAAGCAAACCAGAACGGCAAGCCAGGGGAGGAAATACCCCTGAAAGCAGTTGCGGGACAAAACGGGGTTTATGAATCCGCAACCGAGCTGGCTCCTGGAAGCTACCTGGTGGCAAACCTTAATGCCGGTAAGAACGCCGGGGAACGATTCCCGTTCGACTGGAAGTTTGACATCACCCTTGACCCGGTGACCCAAGCAGATGCCCAAGATACCCAAGTTGGGCTCAGTGGGGAAACTCAAAGTTCCGGACTGGTCGCCGTCTATAAGCCGACTACCCAGATTAACGCCTGGCAGATAGAACTGGCCGATGTAACCTTCGGGAACCTGCCCTTAACCGGTGGGTATTTGCCCTGGCTCTGGGCGTTCGGCATATCCCTAGTGCTGGCATCGGCAGCCGTAATGTGGAATAGGAGGCGCGAATGAAAAAAGTACACCGCGCCCTCTGGCCGCGCCTCCCCGCTGGGTGGATGCTGGCTGCCTGGAGGAGGTCTTTGGTTCGGCAAAGATTCTTCCGCTCCGGCATCGACCCTGGGTAATAGGGGGTAAAACGTAAATCTTGAAAAAAGCAAATAAGGAAATAACCAAACTGGAACGTAAACTCCACAGAACACGAAGAGGTAACCATGTTTACGACAAACAATAAACTAGTTAGCAAAGGAATGGCGCTAGCAGCCGCCCTAGGGATGAGCGCCCTGGGATTGGTAGCCATTGGTGCACCTGGCGCCAGCGCCGCCCCCGCGATTGATGCCAACAAAGATTTCACCATTTCAGTAGAACCCCAGGTAGGAGAAACTGGGGTAACTGCTGATGGTAAGAGTGGCAAATTTGATGAAAGTAAAAAGCTGCCCTCGGGTACTTTCAAGCTGGAAAAAGGTAACTACGATGTAACCACTACCGCTGGTTACAATGCGGCCACTGCAGCGAGTACCGCTACCTTCACTCCGGCGAGCCCGGTAGTTGAAGAAACGAAAGACTTGGGTGCAGATGGCAAGACTTCGTTTACGGTCAAGCCTGGTTTGTATCGTTTGACCCAAACCAAGGCTCCTACCGGTTACAAGGCGGCGCTCCCGTCCTTGATTCTGATTCCGATGACTGACCCAGCTACTGGAAACTGGATGGACACCGTTACCGTATATCCCAAGAACGGTTCCGCTGGGAAGATTACTAAGAAAGACATCACCGATAAAGACCAGGTTGTCAAGCCTGGTGTCGAGATGAAGTTCGAGATTGACTCCCCGATTCCCACTTTGACCGCGAAAGATGACGGTGACAAGTTAAAGAGCTACAAAGTCACTGATACTCCTTCGGGGCCGCTGAAGGTAGATAGCACCAACTCTAAGATTGAGAAGGTCGAGATTGTAGATGGTGACACCAAGACAGCGCTAGATGCTGCTGATTACACGGTGCTAACCACCACTCCCTACGGAATCGAGCTAACTAAAACCGGACTTGCCAAGCTGGATGCCAATTCAGGAAAGGTTCTGCGAGTGACCCTGACCGGTAAAATTGTCCCTGCAGGTGACCCCATTTGGAGCGAAGACGCCAGCAAGTGGGTCATTAAGAACAAAGCAGCCTACAACTACGACTCGGAGAAAGGTGAAAACGGCGGCAGTGAAACTGATCCTAAAGACCAGCCGGATATTCCGATGGCTAAGCTGCAGGTAAACAACAAGGACGGACAAACCGATATCAACAATAAGAATGCGGAGTTCAGCGTCTATGCTTGTGACGATGCAGCTACCGGGGATCCTTCCACCACTGGTGACGCAATCGCGACCGGGTTGAAAGCCGGAGTAGCTAGTTCAGAACCCCTAGCGGCACGTGCTGGAGGTCTTTGCATCGTTCAGACCAAGGCGCCTGAAGGATACGAATTGGGCAGCTCCGTCCAGAAAGTCGATTTCGATAAGGATACGGTTAAAGCCGCTGCTGATGCCAATAAGGCAGTAGAGGTAGAGTACCAGAACACGCTAAAGAGTTCCGATATCCTCTCGAAGCTGCCGCTAACCGGTGGAGCGGGCATCGCCCTCTTCCTGATTGTGGCAGCCGGATTGCTAGGCGGCGCATACTACTATGCTCGTCGCAACCGGGTACGCGCATAACTAAAATAGAGTGTCGGGGAGCAAATCGCTCCCCGACACTTAATAGCAAGGCGAAAATTGGGGAAAAAAGAGACAGCTAATAAAGCAAACGGTCAGCGGGAGCAAAACAGCAAGCGCAGCCGCGGCTCTACCTTGATTTCCGTAATCTTGGCGTTGGCGGGTATTGCGGTGTTGCTCTACCCAGTGGTAGCAACCCAATGGAACAATGCCCGCCAACTCCAAATCGCCTATGAATACTCAAAAGCAGAAAAAAATCTAGATAGGCAGCAGCTGTCTGAATCCTTCAAGGCAGCGCAGGCATACAACCAGCACACGCCAGGAGCCCCCATCCTAGACCCCTGGCTGGCGCGGGTAGCCAAAGACAACAACCCCTATCAGGTATATTTAAGACAACTAAATATCGTCCCGGAAATGGGGCGTCTAGTAATCCCCGGAATCAAAGTAGATTTACCTATCTACCATGGTTCTCAGCCAGACACCCTCGAACGCGGCATCGGGCATCTATACGGATCCTCCCTCCCAGTGGGGGGAAAGGGAACCCACGCGGTACTCACCGGGCATAGCGGGCTCTCCACAGCCACTTTGCTAGACAACCTCCCTGAGGTTAAAAAAGGTGACACTATCTATATCCAGGTAGCGGGGCAAAAGCTCAAATACCAGGTGAAATGGATTCAAGTAGTACGTCCCAATGAGGTCAAAAGCCTGCAGCGGCAAGAAGGCAAAGACCTCCTAACCGTCCTCACCTGCACGCCCTACGGAATCAACAGCCACCGGCTGCTAGTGACCGGGGAGCGAGTGCCGATGGATAAAACCGACCCCTTCGCCGGAGCCGGAAAGTTGGAGTGGCCATGGTGGATGGGAGCGATCATCTTTGTGGCCTGCCTGGCTGCCCTGTTGCTTGGCTGGTGGCTATGGAAACAACGTCGCCGCGAAAAGGACGAAGAAGATAACCAGAAAGCATCCGGGGAATCAGCCCCGACACCCCCTGACGGAACGACCGTCGGGAGGCCAGAAATAACTAAACACTACCCACCGCGAAACGCAAGGAGAAAACAGTGAACAGTAAGCGACACAAGCTGACAGCAGGCTTGGGGCTACTGGCTGCACTAATGCTTGCCCTGGTACCAGCATCAGCGATAGCCTCACCGCAATCCGATCAACCAGTAGTAGTGGGAGATATCGCCGGCCTCGACCCGGCAACCATAAACCCGGCGCGCCTAGGGAAACTAACCGTTAATAAGACCGCTGCTAATCCCTATGATGACCCCACGCCCGGGCAAAAGCCCAACGGACCAGCCGGCGGGCAAGTAATTCAAATTAACCGAGTCAAAGGGGTAGATTTAGTAAGCGCCGACTGGGCGCAGCTACAGAAAATGACGGTTAAACAGGCAAAAGATAAAGGCTTAGAAGCTGCCAAGACCGCAGTCAGTGATGAGGGCGGCAAAGTTACCTTTACCGACGTTCCGGTAGGGCTATATCTGGTCAGCGACCAGAAGCCGGCAGACACCACTCATAAATATGGCCGTATCAAACCGTTCCTAATTACCATGCCGGCTGGTAATCCTGACCTGCATGTATGGACTTTTAATGTCGAAGTAACTCCAAAACTAATGAGCGAAGCTACCCCGGCTCCCACCCCTAAACCAACCAGCCCACCATCTCCGCGTATGCCGAGGACAGGTGCGATGGTGACCGGCAGTCTGCTGCTTGCCGCCATGCTATTTAGCACCGGTTTCTTGATTGCTGCTTCGCGGCGTCGCCAAGACGAAGAAACCCCCGCCGCCGCTTAAAGAAACTCCGCCGCCACTTTAGGAATTCCGGCGCAACTGAATACTCCTTTCCCCCGCACGGTATCCAAGGTCGCGCGGGGGATTACTATGCGCCGAACCTACTGTGAATCGTGCGCCCGGATGCCTATCGCAGTCAAGTGCACGGGAGCTTATCCTGATTGGTCCGCGCGGGGAAAGGTTTTTCCTCCCGCTATTTCTGCGCGGCTCTGGTTCGCTAAAAGCACTCCGGGATTCTGCGGTCGGCTTTGTGGGGGGCGCGGGGAGGAGGTTTTTGCCTCCTGCCCCTTGCGTGTTTGGAAATTGTGGGTGCGGGGGAAAGCTTGTCCTCCTGCCCAAGAATTTGGAAAACGTGGCGGCGTTTTCCGAATTCTTATGCCCACCGCACCTACTCGGATCAAACTTTCCCCCGCCCTTCCTGTACTTAAACCCGTATCTTTTACCGGCCGCGACCCGCGCGCACTCGGTTAAAACTTTCCTCCCGCGCTCAAACTAAATGAGGCACCACACCGCCTTCGCGCTCAAAATACATAAGGTACGCCGAGGGGTTGTTTTGGCTGGGAAGGTACTGTAGAGTGGTCTTACTAGGGCTGTTCGTGAGAACCGGGTCCTACATTGGCGGGAACATCTCCCGCCATTTCTTTTACCGAGGGGAGCCTGTTTGCTCGACCGAAGAATTAGCATTTTCGTAGACGAATCAGGAGATTTCGGTTTTAAAAAAGGATCCTCTTCCTTCTATCTATTTACTCTGGTTTTACACGATCAATCAAAAAATCTCACAGAATACCTAGAAACTTTAGAGCGCCGCTTAGCCAACCTAGGGTTCGCCAATCATTGCATTCACACCGCCCCCATTATTCGTAATGAAAACGAGTATTTTAATTACAGTTACGAAGCCCGACGCAACTTGATGTTCGTGATGCGAAATTTCGCAAGGCACCTACCTGTAAAAGTAAAGACCTTTTGCTTCGATAAAAAACTTTGGGACAGCAAAGACAAGCTTCAGGCTCGAATTGCGAAAGAACTTGCCGAGTTTTGTCGAGATGATCTTGCATTTTTCCAGTCCTTCGATTCCAGAGCTTTGTATTATGACAACGGGCAAAGTGAGCTTGGATTGGTACTGAATACCGTTTTTAACACCTTGTTAGATGTCGAGACCAAAAGAGAAGTTAAACCGAGCGAGTATAGGCTATTCCAACTTGCTGACTACATTTGCACCTTAGAATTAGTTTCCATTAAAGCGAAGCGTCACCAGCTCTCAAACAGCGAGGATATGTTTTTTAGAACAAAGGAACTGAATAAACAATTCCTGAAAGAAATAAGAAAGCTAAACCTTTGATCCCCCTTCGCCGCAGGTGAATGCGGTGGTCACGGCGCACTTACGTTTAATCCCACGCCATACGTGGTAGATATGGCAACTATAGATTTGGAAGAAGAAGTCCTCTTCCGGGTGCTGCTTGGGAAACTGAGTGCCCCGGCACTAGACGACAAAGGCAATTCGCCGCTTGCGTGCCTTTCCGACACAGACAGCTGATGTGTTTGTCCATAACCGGAATACTATGAAGTAAAGGAAAGGGGAGATTATGTTATGCCGGTATCTATTAGTTTGACTGACGAGGAACAACGTTTAGCCTCCAGCTATGCGCGCATTCATTCAATCTCTCTCGGTGAAGCCTTTAAACAGGCGTTCTTTGAACGGCTAGAAGATGAATACGATTTACAGATAGCGCGCGAAGCTCTTGATGAATACGAGCGTGATGGTCGCAAATCACGTCCCATTGAGGAACTTTGGTAAGAGTGCGGTCTATGAAATAGATTCGCAAACATTGCCAAACACCTGTTACTTAACCGCGCCCACTCGGATAAATTTTTTCCCTGCCTTTCCTATCTTTATTCCCCCGTCTTTTACCAACCGTGCCCCTTGCGTGTTTGGAAATTGTGGGTGCGGGGGAAAGTTTGTCCTCCTGTCATTACTTCCGCATATTTACCGTCTGCGCCCTTTTTTTGGTGACGTTTTCGCCCTCCGGGTGCGGTTGCGCCCTCCCGAGATGGCAATTGTGGTCGTAATTGGGGCGGTTTGGCGGTATTGGGAGGGTGATTTTGTCTCGGGAGGGTGAAAACGGCGCACATTCCTGAAATCAGGAGGGTGAAAATGTTGCCCTGGTGGGCGTGATTGTCTGAAAGATGTCGTGGTGGGGGCTGGCTCGGTAAAACCACTCCGAGGACTAGTGCCCTGCTACACAGGGGTGCGGGGACGCGAGACGTAATCCGGCTCGGGGAGGCGGTAAAGATGGTCAGAGAGAAAGACTAATCTACACGTCCTCGGGCAGTAAAAATCCGGAAAACGAACGACGCGACACGCCCGGACGCGGGTACGTGGGGTCATTCACATGAGCGCAGCTTGAAAGGGTGTTTGACAGCGCGTTAAAGTAGATAACTGGCTCTAGTTGAAAGGTGCGCTTGCGTACCCGCTCTTCTAGCGTCCGGCAGCAAGAATGCAGGAATCAACGCGCGCCCAGCGGAAAATATCGCGGGGAACAGCTAAGAGACCTCCAAGTAAGTTTCTAAGATACTTACCTGTTTGTCGCCGACCAGATTCGTTCAGGCAAATCTGGTGCAAGCAAGGGATTGAAATCCCCTGGTAGGCCCGGGAAAACCGGGGAAACATCTACGGAAAAAGAAGAGGTAGACGGAATGGCGGGACAGAAAATCCGCATCCGGCTGAAGTCATATGACCACCAGGTCATTGACTCGTCCGCAAAGAAAATCGTGGATACGGTTCAGCGTGCGGGCGCTACTGTGGTAGGCCCAGTGCCGTTGCCGACCGAAAAGAACACTTTCACCGTGATTCGGTCGCCCCACAAGTACAAGGACAGCCGGGAGCAGTTTGAAATGCGTACGCACAAACGGCTCATTGACATTGTTGACCCCACGCCCAAGGCAGTTGATTCGCTAATGCGTCTCGATTTGCCCGCTGACGTAAATATCGAGATTAAACTCTAAGGAAATAAATTATGACCACGCAGACCCAGCCGGCTGCCGCAGTACCCACCAGGGCACTTCTCGGCCGCAAGCTAGGCATGACCCAGGTTTGGGATCAGGACGGAAAAGTCGTTCCCATCACCGTCGTGCAGGTCGACAAGAACGTGGTGACTCAGGTTCGCAACCAAGAAACTGACGGCTACAGCGCCATCCAAATCGGTTTCGGCGAAATCGACAAACGTAAAGTCACCAAGCCCCTTGCCGGCCATTTTGAAAAAGCAGGAGTTACCCCCCGCCGCCACCTGGTAGAGGTACGTACCGCCGAAAACGAGGAATTCGCCCTCGGACAAGAACTTGCCGCTGACCTTTTCGAGGTCGGGCAAAAGGTAGACGTTACCGGAACCACCAAAGGTAAAGGTTTCGCCGGGGTTATGAAACGTCACGGCTTCGCCGGCGTTTCCGCTTCACATGGTGCACACCGCAACCACCGTAAGCCCGGTTCAATCGGCGCTTGCGCCACCCCCGGACGCGTATTCAAAGGATTACGCATGGCCGGACGTATGGGCGGAGATCGTCGCACCATCCAAAATCTTAAAGTTCAGGCTCTTGATGTCGAAAAAGGCATCCTCTTATTAACCGGGGCTATTCCCGGACCTAAGGGTGGTATTGTCCTGATTCGCAGCGCAGTGAAAGGTGCGTGATTATGACTAATCTTTCGCTAAGCATCACCGATCCCGCTGGCAAAGAAACCGGCACTATTGACTTGCCTGCCAGCCTCTTTGATCGCGACCCCAATATTCCCTTGATGCACCAGGTAGTTAATGCCCAGCTCGCCGCAGCTCGGCAAGGAACCCACGCGACCAAGACCCGAGGTCAGGTACGCGGTGGTGGCAAGAAGCCGTGGCGGCAAAAGGGAACTGGTCGGGCTCGTCAAGGCTCTATTCGCGCTCCGCAATGGCGTGGCGGTGGGGTAGTACACGGTCCGCAACCTCGTGACTACTCGCAGCGCACCCCCAAGAAGATGAAAGCAGCGGCTCTCGCCTGCGCCCTATCCGATCGGGTACGTAAAGACCGTATGCATCTGGTAACTGCGCTAGTTGATGTGGAAACTCCCTCTACTAAAGCGGGACGTAAACATATCGAATCCCTAGTAGACCAGCGTTACGCCCTAGTAGTGCTTACCCGCTCCGAAGAAGAACAGGTATTGTCAGTGCGTAACCTACCTCAGGTACATCTGCTGATGGTTGATCAGCTCAACACCTATGATGTGCTCAACAACGAGGACATCATCTTCACCGAGGCTGCTATTCGCCAGTTCATCTCCGACAAGACCGGACAGGAGGCGTAACAAAATGGCACTAGAGGTTACAAAGAATCCGCGGGATATTATTTACCGCCCAATCGTCTCGGAAAAAGCCTATGGGTTGATGGATCTCGGAAAATATACTTTCGAGGTAGACCCGAAAGCTAACAAGACCGAGATTCGGATTGCCATCGAAAAAATCTTCGATGTAAAAGTAAAGACCGTAAATACGATTGCGCGCAAAGGCAAGCGGGTACGTACCCGCACCGGCTATGGCAAACGCAAAGATTGCAAACGAGCCATCGTTACCCTAGCCGAAGGCACAATCGATATCTTCAACGAAACGACTGCGTAAAGGGGTGAACAAGTAATGGGTATTCGTAAATACAAGCCGACTACTCCCGGTCGCCGTTTCGCATCGGTATCTGACTTCGCGGAAATCACCCGCGACCACCCGGAGAAGTCCCTGCTGCGTCCTATCCACAAAACTGGTGGACGTAACAATGACGGTCGCATCACTTCCCGCCGGCGTGGCGGGGGACATAAGCGCCGTTACCGCGTGATTGATTTCCGTCGTCACGACAAAGATGGGGTGCCCGCAAAGGTTGCCCACATCGAATATGATCCGAACCGCAGCGCAAATATCGCCCTCCTGCACTATGCAGATGGCGACAAGCGTTACATCATTGCCCCGAATAAACTGCATCAGGGCGATGTCATCGAGCAAGGACCGACCGCGGATATCAAACCCGGTAACTGCTTGCCGCTAACCAACATTCCGTTGGGTACCGTGGTTCACGCCGTAGAGATGCGTCCAGGCGGGGGAGCGAAAATCGCCCGCAGTGCTGGGGTATCTGTGCAGCTGGTAGCCAAGGAAGGTAAATACGCTCAGCTACGTATGCCCTCCGGTGAAATCCGTAACGTTGAGGTTGCTTGCCGCGCCACCATCGGCGAGGTCGGTAACTCTGATCACGGCAATATCACTTGGGGTAAAGCCGGGCGTATGCGCTGGAAAGGCAAGCGTCCCAAGGTACGTGGTGTGGTTATGAACCCGGTTGATCACCCCCATGGCGGTGGTGAAGGTCGCACTTCTGGCGGTCGTCACCCGGTTAGCCCCTGGGGTAAGCCCGAAGGTCGTACCCGTCGTCCGAATAAAGCTAGCGACAAACTTATCGTGCGTCGTCGTAAGACCGGCAAGAAGCGTTAGGCAGGAGATAAATCATGGCACGTAGCCTAAAGAAAGGTCCTTTCGTCGACGACCACTTGATGAAAAAAGTCGACGCTCTGAATGACGCCAATAAAAAGTCGGTTATCAAGACCTGGTCACGCCGCTCTATGATTACCCCCGATTTTATTGGACACACCATTGCGGTACACGATGGACGCAAACACGTTCCCGTGTACGTAACTGAAAACATGGTTGGGCACAAGCTGGGCGAATTTGCTCCCACTCGTACCTTCCGTGGACATGACAAGGACGACCGTAAGGCACGCCGCCGTTAGGCGCGCCGGAAGAGAAAGAAGGCAAAGATGGAAGGCATGGCGAAAGCGCGGTTCGTGCGCTCTACGCCGCAGAAGTCGCGTCGCGTCGTGAACCTGATTCGCGGCAAGAACGCCCTCGAGGCCTACGACATCCTGCGTTTCGCTCCCCAAGCGGTCGCAACCGATGTTCGTAAGGTACTTCGCAGCGCAATGTATAACGCCGCCGCTAAGGCAAATCGGTCTGGTGAAAAAGATACGTTTGCGGAACTGACCGTTTCGCTAGCGTACGTAGATGAAGGTCCTACGATGAAACGCTTCCGTCCTCGTGCTCAAGGGCGCGCAGGTCGGATTCTCAAGCGGACCAGCCATATTACGATTGTAGTTTCTGACGGCAAACAGGAAGAGGAGAACGACTAATGGGACAAAAGGTTAGCCCTACCGGTTTTCGGTTAGGTATCACCACCGATCACCGTTCCCGCTGGTTCTCGGACTCCACTAAGCCGGGACAGCGTTACAGCGATTTCGTTAAAGAAGATGTGAAAATTCGTCGGCTCATGGAAAAGAGCCTAGAGCGGGCGGGTATTTCAAAGATTGATATTGAGCGCACCCGTGATCGGGTTCGTGTTGATTTGCATACCGCCCGCCCCGGTATTGTTATTGGTCGGCGCGGTGCAGAAGCAGATCGTCTACGTGGCGATTTGGAGAAACTTACCGGTAAGCAGGTGCAGCTGAACATTCTTGAGGTTAAGAACCCCGAGATTGATGCTCAGCTAGTGGCACAGGGGATTGCAGAGCAGCTGGCTGCGCGCGTGTCGTTTAGGCGCGCAATGCGCAAAGGTATGCAGTCGGCGCTGCGCGGTGGTGCTCTGGGTATCCGGGTGCAGTGCTCGGGTCGTCTAGGCGGGGCAGAAATGTCGCGTTCAGAGTTCTACCGTGAAGGTCGAGTTCCGTTGCACACGCTACGCGCCCTTATCGATTACGGTTTCTATGAAGCTCACACTACTTTCGGACGCATTGGCGTTAAAGTATGGATTTATAAGGGCGATTTGACCGAGACGGAGTTCACCCGCAAGCAGGCTGAATCCTCAGGGCGTTCCGGACGCGGTTCCCGCAGAGGACGCGCTGGTCGTGATGGCTCTCGTTCCGGTCGGCGTTCGGCACGCACAGAGGGTCGCCAAGAAGGCGCTCCCCAAGCGGAAAAAGCCGAGAATGTAAGCTCGGAGGATAAAACCGCCGAGAACGCAGTAAAAGACGATCAGGCTTTAGACGCTAATAACGCTGTAGCTGAAGAGGCTGTGAAGCCCCAAGAAAACGGAACGGAGGAGTAACGTGTTAATTCCTCGTAGGACTAAATGGCGCAAACAGCATCGCCCTACTCGAAAAGGTGTGGCTAAGCGCGGTACTGAACTAGCATTCGGTGAATACGGGATTCAGGCTCTAGATCACGCCTACATTACTAACCGGCAGATCGAGGCCGCTCGTATCGCTATGACCCGCTATATTAAGCGTGGCGGTAAAGTGTGGATTAACATTTTCCCGGACCGTCCGCTGACGAAGAAACCGGCTGAAACTCGTATGGGTTCCGGTAAGGGTTCTCCCGAATGGTGGGTAGCTCCGGTTAAGCCCGGTCGCATTATGTTCGAACTAGCGGGTGTTTCTGAAGATGTAGCTCGTCAGGCAATGAGTCGTGCGCAGCACAAGTTGCCGATTAAGACCCGTTTCATTACCCGTGAAGGCGGTGATCAGTAATGGCAAAGGGCTTGAAAATGTCCGATTTGGATATGCTGGATGAAGAACAGCTGTCCAAGAAACTAGATGAAGCTAAGACTGAGCTGTTTAATCTGCGTTTTCAGCTGGCCACTGGTGCTGGTGAAGATCGCGGACAGATTGGGCAGCTACGTCGCGATATTGCCCGCATTTACACTATCGCTAGAGAGCGGGAGCTCGGTATTCGTACCGCTCCGCAGGCTGAGGAGTAGGATTTATGAGCGAAGAAACTGAGAAAACTGCTGTTGTAGAGCGTAATCACCGCAAGGTGCTGCAGGGCTACGTCGTGTCCGACAAAATGGACAAGACGGTTGTCGTGCAGGTAGAAGATCGCGTTAAGCACCGCTTGTACGGCAAGGTGATTAACCGTCGTAAGCGCTACAAGGTACATGACGAAAACAACGAATGCGGCATCGGTGACTTGGTGCGGATTATGGAGACTCGTCCTCTATCTAAGACTAAGCGCTGGCGGGTCAGCGAAATCATCGAGAAAGCTAAGTAGTTTTTCGCGTGCAGGTAATCGAGATTGTTACCTTAAAACGCACCGATGAAAACCAGATTGGTTGTGATGAGTAGCGTTAATAGGGGTTAATCAGCTCGATTTCCTTTAGCCGTAATAAATAGGGGAGTTTCGTGGATATTTTCCACGAAACTCCCCTCTTTTTATCCCTACACTTACTAAGAATGTTTGTATGTTAGGTCAAATGCTAGACAAGGAGAATACTTTTAGCTAGATTTAGGGGTGCGGAACTAATCGCTGAGTGACATTAGTCCTCGCCCCTAAAAACAGCCAATGGAAGCTGAGTAAGGAGTATTTATGGCAAACGACAAAGAAATCGGGGTAGGGGTAATATCCCTAGGATGGATGGGGCGTCTACATACGCGTTCCTATAAAGCCATGTCGGAACTATTTCCCGAACTGGGCGCGAAGGTGCGTCTAGTCGTAGCCTGTGACCCGATAGAAGAAACCCAAAGATTAGCGGTAGAAGTCCTTGGGTTCGAGAAAGCAGTCGCAGATTACCAGGAAGTCCTTTCAGACCCAGACGTCGACGTAGTATCTATTTGTTCACCCAATTTCCTGCATTGCGAAATTGCAGTAGCTGCCGCTAAAGCCGGAAAACCATTTTGGATAGAGAAACCAATGGGTGTAAACGCTACCGAATCTCGTGAAATTGCGCAGACAGCCGCACAGGCAGGGTTAAATACCGCGGTTGGTTTCAACTATCGCCACACTCCCGCAATTGAACAGGCGCGCCAACTCATAGCCGAAGGTAAACTAGGACGGATTACCAACGTTCGCTGCTGGTTAATAGCCGACTATGCCTCCAGTCCTCTCGGTCCGTACACCTGGCGTTACGACCGAGAAAAAGCCGGTGCTGGGGTAGTTGGTGACCTAATGAGTCACGGAGCTGACCTGGTGCAATACATATTACGAGACCGCATCAGCGCAGTTTCAGCTCTGAGTGACACCTTCATCAAAGAACGTCCTATTCCCACCAAAGCCGGGGTGGGTCACAGCGGCTGGGAAGTTTCAGACGAAAAGAAAGAAGTCGGCAACGAAGACTATGTCGCCATGATGGTGCGCTTTGACTCTGGCGTAGTTGGCACCTTGGAATCTTCCCGGGTAAGCGTAGGACCGAGAGCCGAATATGTGGTCGAAGTTTACGGTACCAAAGGCTCTGTAAGGTGGAATTTTGAGCATCTCAATGACCTAGAAGTATGTATTGGGCAAGACAATGGCGATATACACGGCTATGTCCGTTCCATGGCAAACCCACATTATCCACACTTCTCGCGGTTCCAACCCGGTGCAGGAACCTCAATGGGCTTTGACGATATGAAAGCTGTCGAATGTTACCAGTTCCTTTCAGGAGTTCTAACTGGTAAACAGATAGCGCCTTCGGTAGCAGACGGCTGGTCAGCAGCAGAAATAGACCAGGCAACCGTCGCCTCAGCGGCAGACGGCAAATGGCATGAAGTAGCCAAAGTAAGCGGCGCTACCACCTTTGATAAATAACCCTTTTCAAACCGCAACCAGAAAGCTAAATCCGTGAAAGAAACTCAAAGAAAAACTCCTCTAAATGAGTTGAGTAAAGAAAAACTAGATGAAATGTTGCAAGAAACGCCGCCCTCCGGCAAACGGCGGGGCATTCTTGCCATTGCCGGGGTTGCTACCCTCGGGTCACTGCTATTCGGCTACGACACCGGAGTGATTTCCGGGGCGCTACCCTATATGTATATGCCACACGGAGCCGGTGGTATGGGTATTACCCCCGCTCAAGAGGGCGCGATTGGGGGAATCTTGACCTTGGGTGCGGCTTTTGGCGCACTATTTGGAGGGCGACTTTCCGACCGGTATGGTCGCCGACACAATATCATTTTGCTAGCGATACTGTTTATTGTGGGTGCAATCGGGAATACATTCGCCCCCAATATCTGGGTAATGTATCCGTTCCGGCTAATTCTGGGGTTAGCGGTAGGGGGAGCTTCCGCTACCGTACCGGTTTTCTTGGCAGAAACAGCTCCAAAGAGAATCCGTGGCACTATCGTGGCCGTAGATCAGCTGATGATTGTCTCCGGGCAGCTACTTGCCTTCTCGATGAACGCGATTATCAACTCTGTGCATGGCGGTCCGCAAATCACCGTAAAATCTGATCCCGCTGGAGTAGTCACCGCCGGTGAATACTCTTGGGATGTTCTGAATGATATGGTGGCTAAACATTTAGGCAGCTCCGATACCCAAGCCATCCATGAATTCATCTCCAATATGGCTATTTCTAGCGGTAACGGTTCCGCTTGGCGCTGGATGATAGTGCTGTGTTCCGTTCCAGCAATCGCTTTATGGCTGGGAATGCATTTTATGCCAGAATCTTCCCGCTGGTACGTGTTACAACAGGAAGTATATGCCGCTATCGGTTCACTAAAACGAGTACGCGACCCTCAGAAAGACGGGGACATTAGTGAAGAAATGTACGAGATGGTGCGGGCACGTCAAAGCCAGGCTAATGGACCTAAGGGTACATTCCGTCATGTTATGAACACACCCTGGCTGCGAAAACTGTTATTTGTTGGCATATTCTTGGCAATCGTAAACCAGACGACCGGCGTAAATACTGTTATGTATTACGCACCTAAAGTGCTAAATATCGCCGGAATGGGGACTTCTGCGGCGATTACCGCACAGGTAGCAAACGGGGTTATGAGCGTAGTAGGTTCTGTATTCGGATTGTTGCTGATTACCAAGTTCCGGCGGCGCACGATTTTAATCTGGGACGTGACCCTAGTGGGTATCATCTTGCTGGGAATCGCGTTTATATTCCACTTTATGATTGCACCTCATGCGTCTGTAGCAGAAGTGCCGACCTGGGCGGGATACTTAGTATTAGCCATGATGGCTGTATTTATGCTGGTTGTGCAGTCCTCTAATGGTACCGTGGTTTGGACAATGCTTGGGGAAATGTTCCCGGCAAATGTTCGTGGCATTATGAACGGAACCGCCATCTTCTGTATGTGGATTATGAACGCTGTCATTACCTGGACATTCCCCCCGATGATTGCTGCATTTGGCGGAGGACTCACCTATGCGCTTTACGGGGTGTTAAACCTGGTTATTGCGGTGGTGCTATTCAAGATAATGCCGGAAACTTCCGGGCGTTCCCTTGATGAGATTGAAACCTATATGGAGCGTATCTACAGTAAATAGGCTAGAAATATAAGCTTAAAGCGGTAAATCTGCGGCTTATTATTTGTGGCTGAATGCGTTATGCGGGGGCGAGCTAGCTCGCCCCCGCATCACTTGTAGCTTGCTGTCTGTTGGGGCTGGATGCGGGGTTGGTCGTCTCCTGTGTCGGGGCTGGCTCGGTAAAAGCACTCCGAGATTCTGCGGTCGGCTTTGTGGGGGGCGCGGGGAGGAGGATTTTGCCTCCTGCCCAAAGACTTAGAAAAGACTGGAGTCTTTTCTAAGTCTTACGCCCTCCTAGCCTAATCGGCATAAATCCTCCTACCCGCTTTCGCTATTTAGCCTGTCCCTCCCGTATCTTTTACCAGCCACGCCCTTTGCTTTCGTATGCCTTTTCCGCGGTATGAAACCGCGCCCGTACCTGCTGGGACGATATTTTCCCTCGTCCTTCCTGTCATTACTTCCACATCTTTTTATCGGCCGCGCCTCTGGTGTTTTGATTTTTCCCCCCCTTGGCGTGAATCTGTCTTGGGGTGCTTAGTGGGTTTTTTGCTAAGTCTTATGTCACGGTGTTTTTGGTGGGTTTGGTGTTAGTGAGTGGGGAGTCTAGGTTTTATCCGAGTGGGCGCGGTGGGCATAAGAATTTGGAAAACGCCGCTACGTTTTCCAAATTTCTTGGGCGGGAGGAAAAACCTAGGCTCCCCGCCTGTTTTGGGTGACGTTTTCGCCCTCCCGGTGCAGTTGCGCCCTCCCGAAATGGGAATTGTGGTCAATATGGAGTCTCTTTGGCGGCATTGGGAGGGTGGTTTTGTCTCGGGAGGGTGAAAATGGCGCGCAGACCTGACTTTCCTGCGCTTGCGACTGGTCGTGCCAGTGACGCACTCGCACTTAGAACAGTAATAGCAGAGCAGACAAAACGGTCAGGATGGTGACAATGGGGTCGAAGATTTTGTTATCAATACGTCCTATCCAACGCCTCCCCAAGAGGGCTGCCCCAAGGACAAGGGGAGCTAGGCACGCAGAAAGTAGAAAAAGTTCATGGGTAATCAGACCAATTCCGGCAGAGAAGGGCAATTTAATCAGGTTGATAATAAAGAAGAACCAGGCTTGCGTTCCTAGAAAGCGGCGTACTTCGAAACGTGAGGCTAGGAAATAGAGGGATACTACCGGTCCTCCCGAATTTGCTGCCATCGTGGTGAATCCCGATAGCGAACCATAAAAAAGGCGGGCAGGTAGGGAAGTGCTCATCGAGGTGGCAAGGTCGCGTCCACTGCGACGCGCATACCAGATTAGCCCCAAAGTAATAGCGGTCAGAATCAAGATAATTATCCCGATAGAAATTTTCATTACCTGGTTAGAAACTGTTGCTAGAAAAGCTGCGCCAATCAATACCCCGATTACTACCGGCGGAAATAGGATGCGTAGAACTTTCCAATCCACGTCCTTGCGGTAAGTCCAAACCGCCAGTAAGTCTCCGGTAAGCAGCATCAGCAACATCAGGGCAGTGGAGGTGCGGGTCGGCATTACGGCGGCGAGGATAGCCACCGGTATGCACGCCAGACCAGGGAGAGCAGTTTTTGCCAGTCCACACAGCAAAGCGCAGATTGCCAAAATGAAGATAACTTCGGGGCTAAGAGTAGGCATTATCCTCCTTTGTGTGCAGCTCGCTTAAAACATGGCGGGATATTAAGCTGTGATCACTTAATAATTGCTGTCGGCTTCTAGGTAGTAAGCACCTTAACCTGGTAGCTGGTTTGACCAAGAAAAGCCAAAAAGTTCTATTGTTGGCACATTTTTATAGTAGCGCTAATTAACTGTTTAGTGTTCTTCGGGTTGCCAAAAAACAGCTATTTTTAGTGCTTAACCCGCTATATCTCTAGCTTCTTTCATGGTTGCAGTCGCCAGGAATAGATTATTTGTTAAAATGTATAGACAAATATCTAAAATTGTTTCATACTGGAACTAATTGACTAATTGGCAGGGTCGGCAATTAAGCCAAAGCCTCCCGATAAAAAGGTGTCACCCTAAAGCTAGCAAAGGAGCAGAAAATGACGATTCCCGAGACGATGAAAGCCGCAGTTCTCCGCGACATTGACAAGGGACTGGAAGTGAATGAGATTCGCACTCCTCACCCCCGAGCTGGCGAGGTACTTATCAAAGTTGCTGCTTGTGGGCTTTGCCATTCCGACCTACACGTAATCGGGGGAGCTATTGATTTCCCTAAGCCCTGCGTCCTCGGACATGAAGTTGCCGGACAAATCGTGGAGCTAGGTGAAGGCAATGAACATACCGGTCTGAAAATAGGTCAGTATGTTTCCGGAGCTTTTCTCATGCCCTGTGGTCAATGCGAAGCCTGCGCATCAGGGCGTGATGACCTGTGCGCACCTTTCTTTGAGCTAAATCGTTTACAAGGAAAACTCTATGATGGGGCTACTCGCCTGGCTGACCTAGATGGTAGGGAAATCGCAATGTATTCCATGGGGGGATTGGCTGAATATGCAGTTGTACCTGCTACTTCCGTGGCTGTTGTGCCGGAAAGTATGGATTTGGTTTCCTCGGCAATTATCGGGTGTGCAGCTTTGACTGCCTATGGGGCGGTACGACGCGGCGCTGACCTGCGTTTTGGAGAATCGGTGGCAGTAGTTGCAACCGGGGGAGTAGGTTCAAACATTATCCAGATTGCCAAGGCTTTTGGAGCTAGCCAAATTGTGGCAATAGATGTATCCGATGACAAGCTCGCCAGCGCTAAAGAACTGGGTGCTACCGAGGTGATTAACTCGCTAACGTCTAATGCGCGAGAAGAAGTATTGAAGATTACCGGAGGGCGGGGCGTTGATGTGGCTTTCGAAGCGCTCGGTCGTCCCGAAACTTGGAATACTGCGTTGAATGTAATTAAAGACGGAGGACGCATGGTTCCGATTGGGCTGGGTGCAGGCGTACAAACTGCCCAGGTAGAAATTAATCGCCTGGTGCGCCGCTCGCAGCGTATCTTGGGATCTTATGGGGCTCGTACCCGCCAGGATTTGCCGGAAGTAATTCGTATGGCTGCTAAGGGTTTGATTAGTTATCAAAAAATCGTTACCAAGCGAGTTCCCTTAAATGAAGCAAACGCGACCTATAAATTGCTTTCTCAGGGCAAAATACAAGGTCGCGCAGTTGTTGATATGTCGCTGTAGCTTATTTGTCTTGTAGACCAAAATAGATGGTGGACCAGCCAAGAGCGAAACCGCTGGCGGCGGTTAGTAGTCCGCCCAAGATGGTGGTGATGGTAAACCCAGCAAATACTCCAACCAGGGAAACTGCTACTCCAAAAATCATTAAGGCGACAAAGGAAATGGTGGCAACCATCTTTGGGTCTTCGAGACGAGTGGAGGCTCTAGAGATTGAGGGGGCAAGTACGCTAGCCATTTGTATTCTCTCTTTCTGTTATCGCGATTCGAGAAGTTTTTAAAACTTCCCTCTTTGTGGAAACGTTTACATGAATACTATAGAAAGCTTGGTTTCATGTAGTCAATACGAGGGGGTGAAAAATTAGAATCCCGGGTTAGGGGCTGGGTTCAAGGTGGCTAAAACTGCTGGTAGAAGGGGTGTAATTTAGATTAAAACCATTTTTATGAAAACGGTTACATGAACCTATTTTGCACGGGGAACTACTAAAACTCGTGCCTTCCACGCCGTTTCTTAGGTGGTCAAACCCGAGGGCGCGCCCTCGGAAAAGAGTAGAAACCGCATAGGATAGGCGGCGGAAATCTAGGGTCATAGTGCGCCCTCGAAAATAGATCCGCTCGCCCTTAAAAAACTGCCTCAACCAGCAAAGGGGTACACTAGGGTGCTCTTTAGGAGCAAGCAAAATCGCAAGCTGATAAAGGTTTGGCAGTCCAATGCTGACAAAACCTCTAAAATAGCTACTTGACTGCTAATATCCCCATTGATACCAGTAAAGCCGGGCGAGAGAAAGGCGCACAGTGAACCAGATAAAAGCCATGATTTTTGATTTAGACGGAACGCTCTCGCCCTCAAAACAGGGAATGCAGCCCGAAATGGCAAAAACATTCGCCCAGCTAACCCGCGTCCTCCCTACCGGGGTAATCAGTGGGGGCTCGTTTGAACAGTTTTCACGGCAACTGCTAACCAGTATTGAACCCCTAAACTATGAACCGCAAAATTTGCACCTAATGCCAACTTGTGGAACCCGCTATTACCTGTTTGAAAACGGTGATTGGTGTACCCAATATCTGCTCGAAATGCCGCCCGAACTGGTTGATAAAGCGACAAAAGTGATAGAAGAAGTGGCGCGCTCCTTAGGGTACTGGTGCGAAAATCCAGTCGGTGAAATTATCGAAAACCGTGGTTCTCAGCTTACGTATTCAGCTCTCGGGCAGCAAGCTCACCGAGAGGAAAAGGACGCGTGGGATCGCGAGGGGCTAAAACGGGCAGAAATCGCGTCCCAGGTGGGAGCGCGTTTGCCGGAACTAACTGTGCTTTCTGGTGGGTCTACCTCGGTTGATGTAACTATGCGGGGGGTTGATAAAGCCTACGGGATAGAAAAGTTTTTGGAGCAAACTGCCCTTCAACCTGGGGAGGTCTTGTTTGTAGGCGATAGGCTCGACCCGGATGGTAATGACTATCCTGCGGTGCGTACCGGAGTGCAGACCCGCGCAACTTCCGGTCCAAAGCAGACCCAAGAAATAATCGAACAGGTGCTTTCCGCGCTGGAGGGCGCGGATAGTTGCGGATAGCTAAGTATTGGCGACGTGTATGTTGCGCAAGGAGTGCGCGAGAGAATCGCGCCCTATTTAAGGTTGCTCAGAGACTCTAGATGTGAATATCGGTCAGTGCCCGGCAATAATGCATTATAATCAGGCACTGACCGATAGCGGTCTAGGCTGCTAGCAATTAACGCGAATAGGACGGTTACTCACAACGTGTCGGCGGATAGCAACCCCAGATACAAACATTGCCGCAGCGATTAAGAGCGAAACCACTCCGACACTACCGGTGCTAGCTAGAGCATTTTTACCGGTTTGCCCATTTCTCTTTGGTTGAGAAATAGTTTCTGTCTTGTGTGAAGTAACCGGCTTGGCGGAAGGTTTTGCGCTTCGAGCTGTATTAGCCGGTAATTGACTGTGAGCTTTGTCTTTAGGCTCTGAAGTTGGGTTGGCACCGCTTGAGGAGGAAGTTTTTGCCGGGGTGGAGGCATTCCTCCCGTTAGTGCTGGGTGCGGTTTCGGGTGCCACCTCTTTTTGGCTACCTGCCTTAGCGGTTGATGCCGCGGGGCTGCTCGCGGGCTTGGAGTCTTGCTGGGGTGAGGACGTGGCGCTGCCTGCGTTAGCGGCCGGTTTAGTGGTAGTGGAATCTTTGCTATCTTTTGCCGGGGTGGCGTTGGTATGCCCGGTAGAAGTCTGGGGGTTGGGTTTACTTGCGTTTTGCGCCGGTTTCTGGTTCTTTCCTGAGGGCGCAGGGCTGGGTTTAGCGGGCTTGTTTTTTTGTTCAGCCTCAGCCTGAGCCTTGGTGTTACTGCTGGTTCCAGTGTTTCCTCCTGCTGGGACATCAACTTTGTTTTTCGCAGGGGTGGTGGGGGCGCTTCCGCGAGGGTCTCCAAACCAGCGCTTGTAGGTGTTGAAAAAGTTATAGTTTCCGTAAGCAGAGCACGAATCAGGTTTACCGGACAGAAGGGCCTCGTTAGGTTGGTAGGGAGTGTAGTTGTAGAGGCTAGCGGTTGCAGCGTTTTCGATTTTCACTTTGCTTGATCCGCAGTCGGAGTTGGGGGAGAACTGGATTGTAGCGTTTTTACCAGCGCGGAAAGTGTAGTTTTTGGGCAGTGCCCGGTATCTTTGGAACTGCCTGGCTGCTCGGTAGAGCTGATTTTGTACCCCATAATAAAGCTCATCGCAGGGGCCTGTATCCGGGCAACCATAACCGAGGAGCTTATTTTGGGTAGTTTTGGTTAGGTTTTTGGTGACTCCCGATTGTTCTTTTTGGATAGTAACTAAAAGGACTTTGGGGTTAATCTTGCAGGATTTAGCTACTTTATAGATTATTTGTGAAACTGGCTCGTTCTTTGCGCCTTGGTAACTTTGGCAGTATTTGTCAGCTGCGTAGTTACGAGTATCAAAGCGTAAATTCTTTAGGCAGCCATTCCCTTTGCAATTTGCTCCTTGTGTTTGAAGGAATTTTTGAATCTCGGCTTGAGTCATGCTGGGCGAGGACTGATACATATTGGCATCAGAAATAATATTTCCGGGGCGAAAACCGGACTCGCCAAAGGCGGCTGACAGTGGTATCAGCGTGATTGCCATTACGAAGGTAAGGATACCAGCTGCTATTTTATAGATTTTTTTCTTACTAACCATCGGGAACCAACTTGTTTTAGAAGTTACTGGTGTTACAGAAGTTTCAATTGTGATTAAAGTATATTTTGAGGGTTTTGTCCAGTTTTCCCAAAAATCTTGAACTTTTAAGGTTGCTGATGCTCTAAAAACCTAAAATGCTGGATATTATCCCCAGAGCGCCGGTATCCCCAGATAGAGAAAACTACGCAGTTTCCACAAATAGTTTTTAGGATCTAGCGTCACAGAGTCCTAAATGGGAATCTTCCCCTATGGATACACAAACAAAGCCCCCAAACAACCTGGGCAACCCAGAAAACAAAGCAAAAATTCCGTCTCGAATCAGCGCAAAACGACACCGTCATCGCCGATATCGGAAAACCTTGAGCTTAACCGCTGTAGCAGCAGTATTAGCTATGCTCTCAGCAGCCATTATAGTCACCGGAGAATCCCCCTCACAGGCAGCAGATATCGGAGCCGTATGGATAAACTACGGGAACTCGAAAATGCAGCTAAATGCCCGCAAATCAACAGATGGAACCAAAGTGGCGGTGTGCGCTACCGATAGGCAAATCAACTCTCCGCGCGGAAAATGGGTCAGCTATCAAGGACGTCGAGCCGTAAGCCCCGGTAGCGAATATCGCTCCAATGCGGCAACATTTGAAATCAGTAACAAGAAAAAGGGCGCAACCACAGTTTTTGCGGCAGAAAAACAGTATCAGGTCGCCTATCTGGCAGGACAGCTTCGAGGTGCAATAGAAAAAGGAGAAAAAGAACTCGGGGCAACCGTATATGCTATCCATTCCCTATCAGGCAGACTGATGCCCCAGCAAACACAATCCGCCGAGATTAAAAGTCGAGCTAACGAGCTATTGTCACAGGCAAAAGCCTATGCAGGACCTTACAAGCTAGGAGGGGCAGAAATAAAACTATCGACCGGATCAACTCAAGGAACACTCAAGCTGCCCATAGTGCAAAGCTCAGCGGGAAACGCTATCTCAAACCTAAAGGAAACGGTAACCCTATCTGGTCCCGCCCGCTTCAAAGGAACAAAAAACGCTAATACTATTAGCGTCCTCTCCGCGAATGCCCTCAAAGAACTTCCCATAGAAGTGACTGGTCCGGGAAAAGTTGATGCTCAAATAAACGTGCGAGGACTGCCTCCAACCACCTTTGAAATCTGGGAACACCAGCGCTGGCAAGATTTACTCATAGCCGGTCCGTTGTCTGCTCTTAGCGCTAACACTTCTATAACTGCTGAACCTCGCCAGTTCTTCAAGGTAAAAACCCAAACCCAGGCAGAAATACACAAACAAAACCAGGGTAACCAGCTTATAGATAAAATCACGGTTAAAGCGGAAGGGCAGTGGGGTAAAAACACTGGTAAACAGACATGGCAAACTGTAAAAATTGATTTGTCGCTATATGGTCCCTTTAATGAAGCACAAGGTCCAGGGCAAAATCCGGCCGATGCTAAACCAGTAAAGACCTGGCAAATACCCGCCACCCCCGCCAGCATCGAAGAAGCGGAAAACGGGGTCGCCATCTCTAACGAAAAAGACCCATACCTGGTTGAAAAGCCAGGATTCTATACCTTTGTAGCAGCCGCGCATCGCGCCCTACAGCCAGCAGACACCTATTTGAAAGAGGACTATGTGCCCGCTTTCTTTGAAGAATCCGAGACTCAGATAGTGCCCTTCACCCCAACAGTGAAAACTCAGGCAAAAGTAGTAATAGATAAAGAAACAAAGATACTAACCGACCAGGTAGAACTCAAAGGATTTCCAGACAATCATCCCGAATTTACCGGTAACGGCAAATGGAAAGCAGATGAAAAAACAGTGCGAAATGACCTGTACTGCCTACCGCAACCAATTAAAAATATGGACGCAAATAAGCGAAAACCTCTCGCTCAAATCGAACTGCCTGCCAAGAACGGAACCTATACCGTAGACAAAGATAAAGAAGGTAAACCTCTCAGCTTAAACGAGTTTCCCTGCAAAGATACCTACGTATTCGTTACTTCCTATGCCGGAGATTCGCGCACACAAGCTATGCGCAGTTCAGAGACCGAAACCAGTGAACAGTACCAGGATCCGCCGCCCACCACCCCGCCAACCACCCCACCCGCAACGACTCCGCCACCTTCGACAACTCCCCCAGAGCCGCCAACCGTGCTCTCGGCAACCGGCGTGAAACTATCTGGAATGCTGGGACTGGCGTTAGTTGCACTGGGAAGTGGAGGATTACTGATTTTCTATCGCGCACGCCGGCGTTAAAACGCTGATAGTTAAGGTAAGAAAGTAGTAATAGCTGCTGGCTAGAGCAATAGTAATTGGTTCTAGCTAGCAGCTAATCCGTTAGAGAGTGAGCATAATTCCTAGGTTTTACCTGTTAAAGGGCGAGATGCATTAAAATTGAGAGGATGGTTTTAGGGAGCGAAAACAATTGCGCAAGTGGCGTTCAAGAAAAAAACTTGGTTCGCCGCGGCTCCCAAGCACCCTTAGCAATCATGGCAGATAGAGCGAGCGCAGTTCTGGTAGGTCAAGCCAGTGGCAGCGCCCTAGGGGTGGGGTATGAGTTCAAAACCCCTCCCTTGGTGGGAACTCCCAGAATGCTGGGGTCAAACTCCGGTCTCAAACCCGGAGAATGGTCAGAAGATACCCAACTGGCAATCTGCCTGGCAGAAGTAGCAGTCACCGGGATTGACCTAACCACCGAAGAAGGACTCGATGCGGTAGCCTCACGTTATCTAGCCTGGTATCAGGGAGGAAGTCACAAAGTTGATTCCCCCACGAGAGTAGTACTAGAAACTACGATTAATGACATTTCAAATATCAATTCTGCGCGGAAAATGCGTTCCGCTGCCGCCTATTTCCATCGGAGAACCCGGCGTACCAGCGGTTCAGGCCCGCTTTGTCGCAGCGCTATCTTAGGGGTAAGTCGGATTCAAGACCCACAGTGGACGGCAGAATCAGTGCGGGCAGTGGCAGAACTAACCCATGTCGATCCGATAGCCTCCGAAGCGGCAGTAATCTATGCAGAGGCAATACGTCGCGCCGTAACCGATTCGCTGCCCGGGGATGAATCCTGGGCGGAACGAATAAAACTGGGAGCCGGTATAGGTTTACTGACTCCCGCTAGCCGTGACCGCTGGCGCGAATGGCTCAAACAGGCAGAAGAAACCTATTTTAAACCCCCAAGCGATAACACCTATGCGGTTCCGGCTTTGCAAGCAGTTGCAGGAATTTTACAGGCAGTAAAAATCGAGCACAGCGAAACCCCGCTAAGTGGGCAAGATGCTTTTCGGCGTGCAGTTTCCCTGGCAGTGCAGCTGGGTGGGGACACTGATGGTATAGCCGGCTTAGTGGGGGCACTATTTGCGGCCGGGATTGGACTGATGCAACTGCCAACCGATTTGCAAAAAAAACTGCACGGCTGGCCAGGTTTTAAAGTTGATGCCCTAGCGGAGATGGGGCTGGGAACCGCTCTCGCCGGAGTGGTAGGTGCTAAAGGGATGGCGCGAATGATTACCTCAAATGCGTCTCTAAGCGATTTGATTACTGCCCATCCCGATGCTCAGATAGAATCGATTACCTCCCCAGAGCCCTAAAATCCTATATATCAGCAGGCTAGAGCCAGAAGTTTATACTTCCGGGTCGAGAAAAAGTCGATTACAGCTTTTCTATCGCACCATATTTTGATCGAAATAAACCTTACCTGGAGTCATCGTGCCTCCATAAAGCTCAGGCACAGTTACCAGGGTGTATCCCTGTGAGCGTAAATGCTTAATAATGTCCGGGACTGCCTGGATGGTTGTGGGATGAATATCGTGCATCAGGATAATAGAACCGGCTTTGGTCTGCTTCTTTACCTGTTCAAGAACCGATTGTGGATTACGGTTCTTCCAATCCAAAGTATCTACATCCCATAAAATAACTGACTGTTTTAGAGATTTAAGAGCCGCTGTTACCCGGGAATTAAACGCCCCATAAGGCGGGCGAGTTAGATTTACTTCGGCGTTAGGAACCGCTTTCTTAATGGCTTCCAGAGTAGAGGTGATTTCCCTGTTTATCTTGGAATCGGAAATCTTGGTTAATTGTGGGTGCGACCAGGTATGATTTGCTAAAATGTGACCCTCTTTAACCTCCCTGGCGACGGTATCTGGATAGGTATTTACCGCTCTACCAACCAGCATGAAAGTGGCAGGAACTTTTTCTTTAGCCAAAATATCCAAAAGTTCAGGAGTTTTAGGTCCCGGACCATCATCGAAAGTTAAAGCCACACATTTTTCTTTAGTGCAATCAACCGGTTCCCGAGTAGGGGTGGGGCTAGGGGTAGGAGTAGTTGAAGTGGTAGTGGGGTCGGAACTAGGAGATACGGTCTGACTGGGCTGAGTTTTTGACGTCGAAGAGGACGCAGAAGCAGTTGCTTTCTGCTGACTGCTGCTAGTGTTTCTAGTCATGGCGAAGCCGATTGCTATCGCTGTGCACAATAGCGCCGTCCCCAGCAGTATTGCGATAATCAGTTGAAGGTGACGCTTACGTGATAAGGTCATGTTTTCTCCTACCGTTCCCTAAAGTTGTCCCCCAATCTTAACGCGCTAATCTGATGGGGTTCAAAGTTTCGCTTTAACCGCCCATTGCGGTCAATCCAGGATTTTCCCAGGGTAAGAGGCTATGCGGATTGGAGTAAGCAGATAGTAGCGGCAGCTGCTATTGCTCCACAAACCGCAGAGTTTCCATGATAAATATCTTGACCATCCGGGGAGCAAAGGTCAGAAATGCAGCGAACTGCCAAGAAAGGGGTGTCTGATAAATATGACACTTGAGCGGCTGCTGCTGATTCCATTTCAGCGGCGAGGGCGGTGGGGAATGTTTCCCGTATTTCAGTAACGTTTTTATCGGTGATAAATGAATCACCGGTCGCGATAGTGCCACAGCGAACTGGCACGTCTTGTAGAGCTGCAAATGCCTGGGAACTTTGGTTTTCCTCACTAGGAGATATAAATCCTGGGGCGTCACCTGGTGGAGTGATGAAAGAATCCGCTATCGCTCGCTTATTTTGCCCCATAGTCTCTAGGAGGTGACCCGCGATAGTCAGCAGTCGCTGGTCGCCAGAGTAGCTGGTCGGCATTCCCGGAAGTTGCCCAGGTAAATACCCGAAAACAGTAGCATCAGCGCTGTGGAAAACATAAGTGTCGCCAAAAATAATTTCCCCCACTTGGCTATCCTTAGCTAAACCGCCAGCGGTTCCCGAATACAGCACTTGTTTAGCTCCAAGAACCTCAATCGCGATAGTGGTAGCGCGGGCAGCATTAACCGTTCCCACCCCGCTTTGAACCGCGAGAATTCCGGAAGGTACTTCCGGAAAATCTAGGGGATAAAAACCTAAACCTGAAACTTCTGTTACCGGGGTAGGGAGCGCTTTCCTAGGATCCTCAGGAGTGTAAGAATCCTGGTGGCGGTGAGATAGGCACTCTCTCAGCCAAGAACGGTTTACCAAAGGAGCCAGCTCGGTGAGCTCCGCGCAAATAACTACGGTGTCACAAGTTGTCATAAGTATTCCCAATCTTTAACGGTAAATCTGATTCCAGCTGTCTCGCGCCGCCAAAAAACGGGAAGTAGCCGCTTTTGCGCCCTCTAGACTATGGTGTGCTCCCCAGCCACATTGACGTTCATTTGCGGCCGGCACTGCAAGGGCGCTTTGGATATCTTCAAAAGTCTTTGCCAGTAGCTGGGCGAACTCGTCAGGTTCTACCCCCAACATCAGGGCATAAAACCCGGTTTGGCAACCCATAGGAGAAAAGTCAATGAGCCTGTCGGTGTGGTTGCGCATCAGTTCGGCGGTCAGATGCTCAATTGAATGGACAGTTTTCATCTCTAAATGCTTTTGGTTTGGTTGGCAAAACCGCACATCATATTTGACTAGCTCATCGCCGCCCGGTAGTTGCTTTCGGTCTGCGACCCGCACAAAGGGAGCCGCCACTTTCGTGTGGTCAAGATTGAAAGATTCCACGTTCATGCGTTCACTCATCGCCTGCTCCTTAGTAGTACCTATTCTGGATACCACTTTATCGGTGTTTGGCGTCCCCTCTCTGCCGGAGTGGTACGGGGAGCGCGGGGGAGAAGTTTGTCCTCCCGTTGTTTTCCGCGCGGAGCCTAGGTTTTTCCTCCTGCCCAAATATTTGAAAAGGCTGTGCCTTTTCAAATTTGCTTATTAAGCCCGGGAAAAGTTCTGATTTATAACCAGGTATCAGAAATTTAGTCTTGCGATTACTGAGCTGTCTAGCCTAATCGGATAAAACCTAGGCTCCACGCTCGCCGGTACCACCTTATCGGTGTTTGGCGTCCCCTTGCTGCCGGACTGGTGCGGGTAGCACGGGGGAAAGTTTGTCCTCCTGCCCAAGAATTCGGAAAACGTAGCGACGTTTCCCGAATTCTTATGCCCACCGCACCCACTCGGATAAAACCCAGGCTCCACGCTCGCTGGTACCATCCGCGTAAATACCTCAGTGAGAACAAGAACCGCCAGATGCCCACCTAGCCTGCTCGGATAAAACTTTTCCCCCGAGCAAGGGCTGTGGCTGGTATGGGAATCCCGCAAGGTACGCAACTAGCGTGCAGGGGCGGATTTATGCCGCAGGGTAGGCTCCGGGCATTAAATCCGTGAAAATGCCAGAGCATTTTCCGGATTTCGGGGCGCAAGGCAAAATCCGCCCCTGTGCGCGGACGACTGTGAAAGGAAAAATCCAGCCCCCGCGCGGTTCGTGACTGAAGAGAAAGCGCCACGACACTTGCGACACGCGGAAGGAAGCTTTTATCCACAATTTTTGGTGGAATCGCTCACCAAGAATCATGAAGAAGAAAAGGGCTTAAATACCAGGCAGACAGGGGACGCTTCGGCAGTAAAACACAGCCATCCCCAAGCTATCCCCAGAAAATCGCCCTCTTTCCACCGGTTATCCCCAAACACACCATCTTGGGGTATTAGCGTTAGGTAACTACTAGGTGTAGTGTTTAGTTCAGCGCCGAAAAATGTCGGTGCAAAAACTACACTGGTGTTATTCTTTGAATAGCGCAGACGAACAGAGCCAAATTAAGGAGCGCAGAAACATGTCCGTCACCGTTTACTCCAAGCCCCGTTGTGTACAGTGTGATGCGACCAAACGCGCCCTAAAGAAACAGGGTATTTCTTACGCAGAAATTGATATGAGCCAAGATTTGGACGCTCTCGAACACGTAAAGTCCTTAGGTTTCGTACAGGCTCCGGTAGTGGTAACCGATACCGATTCTTGGAGCGGATTCCGTCCCGACAAAATCAAAGGAATAGCAATCGCAGCTCGCGCCGTAGCTACCGCCTAAGGAAGTTCCGTCCTACAGTAATAACAGATACCGACCGAATTACTCGGCACTAAGAGGCAGAGTATTTCGGCAATAGCGGTAGCGCGTTTAGGTAACAATAGGTATGTAGCGAGAAGCGAAAACAGTAAGGCAGGTCAAAGGTGAGTAATACAGAACCCCTGCTAGTCTATTTTTCTTCCGCAACCGGAAACACTAAACGCTTCGTAGAAAAACTCGGCTTTCGTAATAAAAGGATTCCGCTGCGTCCTCGTGATGAATTCCTATATGTAAACGAACCCTACGTGATTGTGGTACCCACCTATGGGGGTGGAAACATCAAAGGAGCCGTACCCAAGCAGGTAATCAAGTTCTTAAATGAAAAGAGCAACCGCGAACACTGCGTGGGAGTTATTGCCAGCGGAAACACAAACTTTGGGAAAGCGTATTGCATTGCCGGCGATATTCTCGCCCAAAAATTAAATATCCCGTTTATGTACAAGTATGAGCTTCTGGGAACCCCCCAGGATGTCGAGATATGCCGTAAAGGACTGAGTGAGTTTTGGCAGAAAATCTAACTGACACCGGAGTAGAAACCGCGCCCTCCCCGGAACTGGACTATCATGCGTTAAATGCGGAACTGAACCTGTATGACAAAAACGGGAAAATTCAGTTCGAGGCAGACAAGGCGGCGGCTCGCCAATACTTCCTGCAGCACGTAAACCAGAATACGGTGTTCTTCCACGACCTGGAAGAAAAAATGAAATACCTGGTAGAGCAGGGGTATTACGAACAAGAAGTCGTGGAACAATACCAGTTCCAGTTCATTAAAGACCTGTTTAAGCGAGCCTACGCCTACAAATTCCGTTTCCCCACTTTCCTGGGGGCGTTCAAATATTACACTTCCTATACTTTGAAAACTTTCGACGGTAAACGCTACCTGGAACGTTTCGAAGATCGAGTATGCATGGTGGCGCTCTACCTGGCACGTGGGGATGAAGAACTAGCAATAAAGCTAGTAGACGAAATCATGACCGGGCGTTTCCAGCCCGCCACTCCCACTTTCCTAAATGCGGGCAAGAAAGCCCGCGGGGAACTGGTTTCCTGTTTCCTGCTGCGCATTGAGGACAATATGGAATCGATTGCGCGGGGCATTAATTCTGCCCTGCAGCTTTCAAAACGCGGAGGAGGGGTCGCCTTATCCTTAACTAACCTGCGGGAAGCGGGTGCTCCCATTAAGAAAATCGAGAATCAGTCCTCCGGGGTAGTTCCGGTAATGAAACTGCTCGAGGATTCGTTTTCTTACGCCAACCAGTTGGGGGCGCGGCAAGGAGCCGGCGCGGTCTATCTAAATGCCCACCACCCCGACATTATGGAATTCTTGGACACGAAACGGGAAAATGCGGACGAAAAAATCCGAATTAAATCCCTGTCCTTGGGGGTAGTAATCCCAGATATTACCTTCCACCTGGCACGCAATAAAGAACCCATGTACCTGTTTAGCCCCTACGATATAGAGCGGGTCTACGGGAAACCGATGAGCGATATTTCCATCACCGAGCATTATCGGGAAATGGTAGAGGACGGACGAATCCGCAAAAAGAAGATTGATGCGCGGCGTTTCTTCCAGACCCTGGCGGAAATCCAGTTCGAGTCCGGTTACCCCTATATCGTTTACGAGGACACCGTGAACCGCGCTAACCCGATTAAGGGGCGGATTTCCATGTCCAATCTGTGTTCAGAGATCTTGCAGGTCTCGGAAAAGAGCGAGTTCAATGAAGATTTAACCTATGAGCACGTGGGTAAAGATATTTCCTGTAACCTAGCTTCGCTAAATATTGCGAAAACTATGGATTCTCCAGACTTTTCCGCCACCATTGAAACCGCGATTCGCGGCCTGACCAGCGTATCTGATTTGTCAAATATTCGCGCAGTGCCTTCGATTGAACGCGGAAATGCGATGAGCCACGCCATCGGGTTGGGGCAAATGAACCTGCACGGCTACCTGGCGCGGGAAAAGGTATTCTACGGCAGCGAAGAAGCCCTAGATTTCACCAATATGTATTTCATGACCGTGGCATTCGAAGCGATTAAAGCCTCGTGCAAGATTGCTAAGGAGCGCGGGGAACGCTTCGAAGGATTCGAGGATTCGCAGTATTATTCCGGGCAGTATTTTGAAAAATACATTAACGGGGATTGGACACCTAAGACCGAGAAATGCCATCAGCTGCTAGAAAAATCTTCCATCAACGTACCTACCAGTGAAGATTGGGAGCAATTGGCGCAGAACGTTCGAGAATACGGAATGTACCACCAGAATCTGCAAGCGGTACCCCCAACCGGATCGATTTCCTATATCAATAACTCCACCTCCTCGATCCACCCCATTGTGGCCAAGATTGAGATTCGTAAAGAGGGCAAGATCGGGCGGGTCTACTATCCGGCACCCTATATGGATAACGACAACCTGGAGTATTACCAAGACGCCTACGAGATTGGTCCCCAAAAGATTATCGACACCTATGCGGTGGCAACCCAGCACGTAGACCAAGGGCTCAGCTTAACCCTGTTCTACCCGGATACGGTCACTACCCGCGAGGTAAACAAGAACTATATTTACGCTTGGCGCAAGGGGATTAAGACCCTTTACTATATGCGTTTGCGCCAACACGCCCTGCAGGGAACTGAGGTCGAGGGCTGCGTATCCTGTATGCTCTAGGGCTTCAGTAAAGCACCATAAGGGCGGTAATGCACCTGGAGGGTCGTTCGCTCGCTGGAGGGTGATAACGTCGCTGGAGGGTGATTCTACGAAACCTTACCAGCAGTTTTAATCAATCCCCCGACCATTCCACCCTCCTAAGACAGTTCCGCCCTCCTAAAACCGACCCCAGCAGAGTATTTTTCCCTACTGATTCAAAACACAGGGCTAATGCCCGAATGGGCATTAGCCCAAAACACAAGCAATCGTTAGAACAGAAAGATACTTTATAAACGAACAGATAGTTGCGGGTGGGGAAGAAAAACTAAATCTTCCCCACCCGCAACTATTAACTATTGGGTAATCGCAGCTGCGCCCTAAAGAATTAGAAGTCCCAATCGTCGTCCTCGGTATCAACAATTTCCCCGATAACGTAGGACGAACCCGACCCGGAGAAGAAATCATGATTTTCATCCGCCGACGGTGAAAGCGCCGCTAGGATAGCGGGGTTTACATCGGTAGAATCTGCCGGGAACAGCGCCTCGTAACCCAGGTTCATCAGGGCTTTATTGGCGTTGTAGCGCAAGAATTTCTTTACGTCCTCGGTCAGTCCCAGGGGGTCATACAAATCTTCGGTATAGGACTCTTCGTTATCATAAAGCTCGGTCAGTAAGTCAAAGGTGTAATCCTTGAGCTCTTCTTGCCGCTGCGGAGAGGACTCATTAACGGCGAGCTGGTATTTATAGCCAATGTAATAGCCATGCACCGCTTCGTCCCTGATAATCAAACGAATCAAATCTGCGGTGTTAGTCAGCTTGGCGTGCGCCGACCAGTACATGGGGGCGTAAAAGCCGGAATAGAACAGGAAAGACTCCAGCAAGGTGGAAGCCACTTTACGTTTCTCAGGGTCATCACCCCGGTAATACTTTTCTACGATATGCGCTTTACGCTGTAGATTCTCGTTTTCTTCACTCCAGCGGAAAGACTCGTTAATCTCAGTGGTAGACAGCAAAGTCGAGAAAATCGAAGAATAAGACTTCGCGTGCACGCTCTCCATAAAAGCGATATTGGTGTAAACCGCTTCCTCGTGCGGGGTGCGGGCATCCGGAATCAGCGAAACCGCGCCCACCGTGCCCTGCAAAGTATCTAGCAAGGTCAGACCGGTAAAGACCCGATTCGTCATCAGCTGTTCTTCCGGTTTCAGAGTCTTCCAGGACGGCAAATCATTCGACAACGGAATTTTTTCGGGCAGCCAAAAGTTCCCCGTGAGCCGATCCCATACTTCCAGATCTTTATCGTCCTCAATATCGTTCCAGTTGATAGCCTGAATAGTGTCAGCCAGTTTCAGCTTGTCAGTCACGAAAAATTCCTTTCATCCTCTGAAATAACCGCGCAGCCGCTTCCAAAAATCGGAAAACAGCTGAGGATACTAGCTAGTCTACAAGGCAAATCTTTGCCCGGCTAGAATAGGTAACTATGCGCGAGGCAGATGAACTTATCAAGAAAACAAAATCGCTAGATGGGCGCTCCTATGGGGGCTATAAACAGCTGATTGGGCAATGGAGTTTCGGGGATTTCACTTTCTGTATTGACCGGGTGCAGTCCGACCCCTTTGCCCCGCCCTCAGCCTGTCGGGTGCTGGTTCCGCTAGAAACCGCCGAAATTCCCCCAGAAATGGTTGAGGACAAGCTAGGTCGAACAGCAACCGCCGACTTTTTGGCGCGTCGCGCCCGCAAAATCTTTGGTACAGCGCGCTCACACGGAAAAACAGGCTCAGAGCTGAGGATTGCGCCAGTCGGGCAGGAAATCTTGCAGCGCTCCTCAGTTACCATAAATGCGCAAGGAATAGAGCTGCGCCTACAGGTTCCTTTCCCGGCAGCGGGGCGGCGGATTCTCGGTCACAACTTTGCACGTTTCCTCGACTATGACCTTTGTGAACTGATTTACAAGGTCGTATGTTTTGGGGAGGACGACGGCCCCGATATAGCCGACCTCACCCGCCATATTCACACCCTCAAAGACCATGTGGCGTTGCAAAATATTCTTCATGAGCGTGGCTGGGTGGCTTTCGTTGCTGATGGGGCGCTACTGGCTCGGGCTTCCGGCATTAGCGATTTACCCATGAAGAATGCGGTTCCTTTCTGCCTTCCTGCGGTGCTAGGTGAGGACGCGCCCTCGTCTCTGGTGCAAACTGTAGAGCTGCCCTATAGCGGGAAAATATCCGGAATGGCAATACCCAAAGGAATCACGGTGATTGTAGGGGGTGGCTATCACGGTAAATCTACCTTGCTAGAAGCCTTGGAGCGTTCGGTGTATCCCCATATTCCTGGGGATGGGCGCGAACTGGTAGCCACTTTGCCCGATGCGGTTAAGGTACGTGCCGAGGACGGGCGGGCGATAACTGGCACCGATATTTCTTTATTTATCGGATCTCTTCCGGGGGGAAGTGATACGCGGCAGTTTGTTACGGAAAATGCCTCGGGATCAACCTCCCAGGCAGCGGCGATTACCGAAGCAATAGAGTGTGGAGTGCGGGCGCTGTTGATTGACGAAGATACCTCGGCCACCAACCTGCTATTACGTGATAGTCGAATGCGGAAGCTAGTGCGCACAGAGCCAATTATTCCGCTTGTTGATCGGGTGGGAGGTATTCGGGATGAACTGGAAGTCTCCACGATTATGGTGATGGGTGGCTCGGGAGATTTCCTGGATTTAGCCGACCAGGTGTTATTGCTTGAGAATTATCTGCCCTACGATGCCACAGCCAGGGCGCGGGAAGTGAACGGGGCAGAAGACGCGGCAAGCAGTACGGATAGTGCAGCCCCCGAGTGGCCGCAGGTGGCAGTGCGCAAACGTCTCCTGCTATCCTGCCCGCCTCCACCTGCGGGGCGGCGCGAAAAAACTCGCGCGGAAGGCACCGCCACTTTGCGTCTTAACCGGGAAGAAATCGATATTTCCGTCCTCGCCCAAGTAGTTGATCCCGGACAAGCAGAAGCTATTGCCTATGCGGTCCGGGCTTTAGTCACCAGTGCTAACGGCAAAGAAACCATCGCAGACGCTTGTCACCGCTTCGCAGCCGAATTTGACTCCTCCAGTTGGCAGGCTTTTGCTGCTGGACGCTACCCGGCATTCTTAGCCGAGCCGCGCCTCCAAGATGTTTTCGCGGCGCTTTGCCGTTACCGACACCTAAAAGCCCACTCCGCCTAAGTCGCGCTACATTTTCGCCCTCCCGGTGCGGTTGCGCCCTCCCGAGATGGGAATTGTGGTCGGTATTGGGGCGGTTTGCCGGTATTGGGAGGGTGATTTTGTCTTGGGAGGGTGAAAATGCCAAAGCTTTTCGGATTTCGGGGCGCGAGACACAAATCGTCCTCGCCCTTGTCGTTGGTTGCTGCCTGTTGCGCCTCGGTGCGGGGGAAAGTTTGTCCTCCTGCCCAAGAAATTCGGAAAACGTGGCGGCGTTTTCCGAATTCTTATGCCCACCGCACCCACTCGGACGAAACTTTGCCCCGTAGTTCCTGGCGTTACTCCCACATCTTTTACTGTCCGCGCCCTTTTTGGTGACGTTTTGACCCTCCCGGTGCAGTTGCGCCCTCCCGAGATGGGAATTTTGGTCGCTATTGGGGCGGTTTGCCGGTATTGGGAGGGTGGAAATGCCAAAGCTTTTCGGATTTCGGGGCGCGAGGTAAAAACCGCCCCCGCATTTCCGACCGGTCGCGCGCCCGCCTGTCGGGGGAAACTTTCCTCTGCGTCTAGTACCGTCTAATCGCCCTCTGGGGAAACTAATGGAAGAGAGGTAGGTGAGCGCGCTTAACTGCATGAGGGAAAATGCGCATAAAATCAAGGCAGACAAAACAGGTTAGCGTAAGGGAAAGTAATGACGAATAAACCAGCAGATATTGATGAAATCATACAAAGTCATTCGGGTGGATTACAACGTAACCTGTCTAATCGGCACATCCAGTTAATCGCGATTGGTGGGGCAATCGGAACCGGATTATTTATGGGATCCGGGCGCACTATCCACCTCGCCGGTCCGTCAGTTCTCTTGGTCTACACCATTATTGGTGCGGTACTCTACCTGGTAATGCGGTGTATGGGCGAACTGTTGCTTTCCAACCAAAAATACGGAACTTTCGCTGATTTCGTCACCGACCTGCTAGGTCCGACCGCAGGATTCGTAGTGGGGTGGACATACTGGCTATGTTGGATTGTGACCGGAACAGCGGAAGTGATAGCTATCGCCGGTTATTTTAGTTTCTGGTGGCCACATCTACCACAATGGATACCAGCAATTTTGACGGTAGTGCTCCTGTTTTCCCTAAATGCCATGACTGTAAAAGCATTCGGAGAAACCGAATTTTGGTTTTCGATGATAAAAATAGTGGCCATAATTGCGTTAATCTGTTGCGGAGCGGTAATGGTTATAGTGGGATTTACCTCCCCAGATGGGCAACGCGCTACTTTGACCAACCTGTGGTCACATCCAGGCGTTAGTGGCAGCGCCATCTTTCCCAACGGCTTCACCGGATTCTTAGGCGGATTCCAACTAGCTATTTTTAGTTTCGTAGGAATCGAGCTGGTAGGCACTACCGCTGCCGAAACTAAAGATCCCGAAAAATCATTACCGAAAGCTATCAACTCCATTCCGATTCGGGTACTACTGTTCTATGTGTTCGCGTTAGCAGCGATAATGTCGGTAACTCCCTGGGACTCTCTTAACCCTGAAACTTCACCCTTTGTTGGATTGTTTTCGCTAGTAGGGCTAGTTTTTGCTGCCTCTTTGGTGAATCTAGTAGTAATGACCTCCGCAGCTTCATCGTGTAATTCCGGGGTTTACTCGACTTCCCGCATGATGTACGCCATGGCTTTACGTAGCGACGCCCCCCGGGTTTTCCGTAACCTTTCCCGGCGTTCAGTGCCCTTAAACGCCCTGATAGTAACCTGTTTATTCCTGCTTACATCCATCGCCTTAATGGCGGTAGGGGGAACCGTCATGGAAGCTTTCACCCTGGTTACATCGGTAGCTTCCGTGTTGTTTATGTTCGTATGGGTAATGATTGTCGCATCCTATGTGGAGTATCGCCGTCGCTTGCCTCATCTGCATCGTAAATCGATTTTCGCCATGCCCGGCGGATTGTTCTCAGTAGTCGTAATCAGCGCTTTTATCCTGGGAATGGTGTTCGTACTCGCCCTAGATAAATCTACCCTGTATGCCATGCTAGCGAGTGTCGTCTGGATTGTAGTGATTACTGCCGTGTCGTTCCTAATGCGACGCATCCCCCGTAATGCCAAAATTCAAGCCGAATTTGCTGCCCGTCGTCGTCGGGAACTTTCCCTCGCCAAGCAGCAGCGTTAATGGTTTAGCTTTGCTGCCATCTGGCTGCTAAAAGCACTCCGAGGGCTCCGTGACCGGCTTTGTAAGGGCGATGCGGGGAGGAGGTTTTTGCCTCGCGCCCCGAAATCCGTGAAAAGTGCTTTGCATTTTCACGGATTTAACGCCCTAAAATTTACCGAAATTTAGATTTATTACCAGGTATCCGATTCTAGGGAATCTTGGTGGCTTGGGTGTCTACCCTTCGGCATAAAACTGCTACCTGCGTCTGCTTGGAAGAAACTTTCCTCCTGCTTTTCCTGTACTTAAACCCATATCTTTTACCGGCCGCGCCTTTGCGTGTTTGGAAGTTGTGGGTGCGGGGGAAAGTTTGTCCTCCTGCCCAAGAATTTGGAAAACGTGGCGGCGTTTTCCAAATTCTTATGCCCACCGCACCTACTCGGATCAAACTTTCCCCCCGCTCTTCCTGTCATTACTCCCACATATTTAGCGTCTGAGGCCTTGATGTTCCGAAATCCTGCCTTCGGCATAAAATTGCGCCCCGCATCTGCCTGGTTGAAACTTTTCCCCTGCTTTTCCTGTCATTACTTTCACTTCTCTCGCAGGTCGCACCCCTTTTTGGTGACGTTTTGACCCTCCCGGTGCAGTTGCGCCCTCCCGAGATGGGAATTGAGGTCGATATTGGAGCGGTTTGGCGGTATTGGGAGGGTGGTTTTGTCTTGGGAGGGTGAAAACGGCGCACATTCCTGAAATCAGGAGGGCGGAAAAGTTGCTCAGGTGAGCGTGGTTGCCTGGTTATATGCCTAGAAGTTGTAGATGCGGGAGGGTGGTTTTGTCTTGGGAGGGTGATAACGTCACGCGAACTTTGGTATGGGTTACGCCTTTAGAGGGAATATCTAGGAGAGACTGGAGAGGGCCTGCAGCATTACCGGAGTTACTCGCTCAATTACTTCCAAAGTATCGGCGAACTCTCGCGCCCCACCATACCAAGGATCTGGAACTTCCATATCACCCGGAGCGCCTTCGGGGTCAAACTCGCGGTATAGACGGACTTTGCTTTCATCAGCTCCCCAGCGTTGCGCCATACGAGTTAGGGCGCGCTGATGCCCGCTGGTCATAGCTAAGAGTAGGTCAAAATCTTCAAAATCACTAGGTTGTATCTGGCGGGCATAATGGGTAGGAACTAGCCAACCATGCTCTTCTAAGATTTGAATCGCGCGATAATCTGGCAGGTTACCATGCTCCTCATCGGATACCCCCGCCGAATCAAAGAACAGGTTATCAAGCATTTCTTCTTCGCTCTTTTGGGTTGCTACGGCTTGTGCCATTACTGACCGACAGATGTTTCCAGTACAAACGAATAGTATTTTAGTCATCTTAAATCCTTTCGCCGGTGAGTTTGGTAGCCCTGATTCCCTGAATCCTGGCGTAACGAGTGCGTATGTAAGGGGATATCCGCTCCGCTATTTTCATATCTTTATATCTTTATATTTATGGGCAGGTAAAATCGGAGATTAATGCCCAACATTGGAGCTCTTTTTTCGTAAATAGTATTTAGCCTGTTGATAGCAGAACAGCGATGAAGTGGCAGAAAAATATTAGCCACAGTTTCAAAATCTTGCCTAAAGATGACTAGGCTAGTTCCATGGAAGATAACACCAATAGAGAAGTTCTTACCTGGCAAGGATTCGGGGACGCTACCCGCCAAATCGCGCAAAATATAGTTGATTCCGGATGGATGCCTGAGCTGGTGGTGGCAGTTGCGCGTGGCGGTTTACTTCCTGCCGGGGCGCTGTCATATGCGTTAGGGCTAAAAGCTATCGGCACTATGAATGTAGAGTTTTATACCGATATAGAGGAAACCTTGCCCGAACCGGTGTTGATTCCTCCGTTAATGGATGTTTCCGCACTGTCTGGTAAAAAAATATTGGTTGTTGATGACGTGGCGGATTCTGGTAAAACCCTCGATTTGGTGATGCGCCTGATTCGTGAACGTGGGCTTCCCTCGGGATCTGAGGGCGAACGGGTCGCGGTTTCTGAGGCACGCTCCGCCTGTATCTACGTAAAATCTCGGTCGATTATTAAGCCTGATTATGTGCTGAAACATACCGATAAGTGGATTAATTTCCCCTGGTCTACGCTCCCTCCTGTAAGTGGCGCGAGCCTAGGGCATTAGAGCAAGGATTCTTGCTGCCAGGGTTTCCCTTTTACTAGGACGAGCTTCAGGTTTTGCTTTTCCCTAGCGTATAGCCCTCAGATTATTCTGTCGCTACCATTCCCGCCAGGCAGCAGGGGAGAGCAGTTTCTAAGAAATGACTAGAGGGACGCACTATTTGTCCTGAAGTTGCCTGTCCGGATCGATTTATCAGGTCTGCTTGCCACAGAGCGATTACGGTGAATGCGCAATCTAGAGGGGCGACGCGTAGACGTAAACCCAAAGTTTGCAGGTATCCGGTAATTATTTGCGCTAGTTGTTCTTCAATGGCTGTTATTTCTTGACGTAGAATCGGAAAAAATTCTCTATTTCGCGCTGCGTACACCCGTAGTTCGGTCAGTACCAGCACGAATTCGCGTTCAAAAAGCATGGTTTCAGAAATGGCTGCCGCTACCCGTGACCAATGGGAGGTTAAGAAAAAACCTGTAGAGGGGTTATCCTCCGGGGGTAAAGATGCCTTGATGAGGGCTTGTACCTGGGAAAGCTGGCGAGAAACCTGGGCAAATTCGCCGTGAATGTATTGACGCAAAAAATCGGAAAAGGCTGAAAAATTAGAATAGAAAGCTCCGCGTGAAAAACCGGCGGCTTCACATAGGGGTTTCACCCCGGTTTTCCCTAGTCCTTCGTTGGCAAATAGTTCACGTGCCGCAGCGAATAGTTTTTCGCGTGTTAATGTCCGTCTGGCCGACACTGCCTGTGGCCTGCCTGGTGATGTTGTCATATTGGAGTTTGCCTCCGTTAAGATTCAGGGGAACAGCCCTAGTTTATGGTTTATCTGGCTTTTCTGAAAGTAGGTAGTTTGGACGAGGTTTTACAACTGGCACGGCGCGCTCTTGATGCCTGCGGATTGCAGGATTGGGAGGTCGGGGTGGATCACGCCCGTCGTCGTGCAGGGGCGTGTCATTTTGCTGATAAACGAATCAGTTTTTCCCGCTACCTGATACCGCTTTATGACTGTGCTACTGCGCGGGAAGTCGTGTTACATGAGGTTGCTCACGCCCTGGTTGGACCGCGGGCGGGGCATGGTCGGCGCTGGCAGCAGGCAGTTAAAAATCTCGGAGGACGAGCTGAACGTACGCTACCTGCGGATGCGCCCTCCCTACCTGCGCCCTGGATAGGGGTGTGTAAAGCCGGTCATCGCGTGGAGCGTTTCCGCACTCCCACTCGGGTTTTAGCCTGTTCGAAATGTTCTCGTGACTTTAAAGCAGAGAACATTTTCACTTGGACGTGCCGGGGTGAAAAACCTAGACATCATCCTGCTTACCTGCGAGAACTGCGAAAGATAGTTGGAAAACGATAGGTTCAAAACAAGATAGCGCACAATACCCACTTCACTCTGTTTAACCCTTAAACTGAATGATGAAAGTGACAGGGCTGGTTTAAAGAGGAAGTATGAGCGGTCAGCAGAAGATAACGGCTAATCTTGGGGCGGCGCCGTCTTCTGTCCAGAATCAGGCCATGTCTCCTACAGTGCCTTCTGTCTCGGCATCTGCATATCCTTTACAAGTGGCAGGTACTATCGCTGGCTATCGCCTGTTGAAAGCCCTAGGGTCAGGCACGATGGGTGAAGTTTGGCAGGTGGCTGACCGGCAGGGAAATCTTTATGCCGCGAAGATTCTGCGCTCCAAACTGGCGATTAAACCGGGGATTGTGCAACGTTTCCGAATGGAGAAAGACCTGGTAACCGGGGTGCGGCATCAAAATATCGTGGAAGTGTATGACCTGATTCAAACCCCGGAATATATGGCAATCATCATGGAATATACCGATGGTGGAGATTTGGGGGAGCTGCTTAAACACAAGGGAACGCTAACCCCTCTTGATGCCGTCTACTATTGTATGGGGATTGCCGCGGGTCTTTCCCTGATTCATCAAGCAGGGATTGTGCATCGTGATCTGAAACCCTCCAATATTTTGTTAAAGCAGCAGGGTGGTTATCTAATCCCAAAAATCGCAGATTTCGGTTTAGCCAGGTGGATTGATCCTCGCTATGAAATCCAAACCACGAAACGTTCCGGCACGCCCTATTACATGGCTCCCGAAATGATTGAGGGCAAAGGGGTTAGTTCTAAAACTGATGTTTATTCCCTGGGGGTAATCCTTTACGAGTTGCTTTGTGGAATTACCCCCTTTAGAGGCTCTGTGGGGGAGGTATTAAACCATCAGTTCTACGATATGCCGGGAATGCTTCCGGGAATTCCCAGCGCCTTGTGGAATGTGATTACCCAAATGCTCGCAAAAGAAACTTCGGTGCGCCCTAGTGCTGCCCAGACCTACGTCCTCTTGAAATCGGTAATTGAAAAGGTGCGCTCCCTAGGGGCTCTGGACGTTTTTACCGAACCTCCACCTGTGCAGCCATTAGCCGAGGTAGTGCGCGTTTCTCCGCCAGATGCGAAAACTTCACTTGCTTCCGTAAAACCGATTATTCCCGCTCATAATGAGGCAGAAACGCAGTCGGGGCAGACGGCGCTCGGTCACCTAGCTGATTATCCGGTAACGCCAGTTGTAGCCGCTGGGCAAGCTGTAGGTTTACCTCCCGCGATTATGGTTAATGCTGATGAGGGCGTAGGGGTGCTGGAAACAGCAATCCAGACGGACGGGGAATCCCCGGAGGAAACGCAGCCGGTCTCAACCGGCGCAGGGGAATCTGTTTTTAAGCCTGAAGGGCTACCGGTAGCGGTTAGTAATTCGCGTGAAATCCCGAAAATCCCGCCCACTCCTGCGGTTTCTTCTTCGCGAGTTCATTTTCCACCAGTTCCCACGCCAACCGGTTCTCCGTCGAATCTCTCCACTGGGAAAAGGTCGGGTGCGAAAACCGAAATTTTCGCTGGGGTAGCGATTGGTTTAGGGGTTGGCACTCTAATCACCCTGATAGTCGCGGCAACTTTACTATTGCTATAGGGGGGGACAATGTTACCTTTGCTGTGCAGGTAAAACCGCTACTGATTGCTTGAAAGGGGATAAATCATGGTTGAGAAGCTGCGGTTATGTAAAGGACGAACCTTGATTGTGTTGGGGATTGTGGTGTTTATTGCCGGGATTTTTGCCCCGCTTATCGGACCGTGGGTTGCCAGTATTCCCAATGCTTATAACTACAATCCGGTGCTACATACAGTGCTACCCGGCTTGGGAACTTTAATCCAAATACTTTTCCGGGTGGAAACCGGGGTTATCTTGCTAGTTGGAGGGATTGTCCTAGAACGTTTCGATAGTGGACAGACAAAGTAGACCCTAGTGCCGACTGTCTTTTAATAGTTTCGTAAGACGCTTCAAAGATACTTTTTCTCGAGTTCCCAGGGACTGTGCAAATATAGAAACCCGCAGCTCTTCCAGCAGTCCTCGTGCGCGCAATAATGCTGCTACCTGGGAGAAATTCACCCCGGTATCGGCGCTTTTTTCAAGTTTGTCGCGCGCGTCCTCCCAAATAGCCAGAGCCTGCTGTTCTTGGAGATTGCCAGTGTTTTGACCTTGGTGGGTTTTTTGTAAACGGTTAAGAACCGCTTGCAGATAGCGCCCTAAATCATCGAAATACTGGTTCAAGTCCCAAATGAAACCGGGATAAATCAACTTTGACAGCTGGGTGCGCACCTGGGTTACATCCTCGATGGCACTCAGCGGAAAATGTTTAGACAGTGAAGAACCTAGCTCACGATATATTTCCCCAATCTTCGCCAACTCTTTAGAGAGGGCGTAAACTTCGTCCTCGAACCGGTCACGAAAATCCCTGGCAAGCTGGCTTAGAGCACCCTCGTCACGCACCATCCAGGTATCAACTTTTGCTTTCTTCAGGCAGGAAAGGGTCGCTAACAGCTCTAAATCTGTCAGTAAAACCGCTTTCTCGTAGGGTAACGCGGCAATGTTAAGCGCTAGATGTGCTGACCAGCGAGTTGAGATTCTTGCCGGAGGTAGGTGCAGCTGGGAACAAAGCAAACAGGCAACCCCAAAGTGGTGGGCGATTTTGGCCGGTTCGGGCGTATCAAATAGCGCTACCCGCACCGGAAAACTTGCCTTGCGATTATCGGTAGTTGAGTCTTTTCGTCCGGGAATAGATTTGTGATTGGTCGCTGACTGACCGGTATTTTGTGGCTCATAGCGGTTGGCTAATGAACCAGAAAGGAGGGATAGCCCAAAGGGACGAGGAAGGCGCTGTGGCAGTAAGCCTGGGAAGGCTCTACCAGGTACCCCGCCAACAGCAGTGGTTATCTCAGCAGGTAATACTGCTTCTTTCCCGCGTATTTGTGGCCAAGTGTGAGCATAATCTGTTTCCGGGAAACGCTGCTTGGAAGCCTTAGTAGCTTCCTGAGTGCTACGCCTCGTTTGGGAATGGACAGGGTTTTTCTGTCTGCTTTCGGCTTTGCTTACCTGCGAGAGCGCTTCCCGGATTACCTGTTTGCGGGCGGCGCGCCCTTTTTTACCGTAGCGCTTCTGCAGTTTTTCGAGGTCACGCGAATATATTTGCTCTTTCCCTACGCGCAGCGCAAAGCGAATCCGCAAATGGGCGGGCAAGGTGGTGACCGCCTGGGAAAAGTCTTGCTCGGTTACTTCCACGGCGCGCAGCTGGTCAAGAGCCGCGATGAAAAGCTGAGCCAGCGGACGGGAGGGGGCAGTTTGATGGTTATTGTTTGCGGATTCTGCTTGATCGCGGTGGCTATCTTTTTCACCGGTGCTCGCAGCGCTAGCGGCAGCGGCGGGGGTGCGGTCTTTTGAGGCGTCGGTGTTTTTCTCGCGCCCTGCGCTATTGGCAGACACTGGCGGAGCTGTACCTGCCGCGTTGCCGGCGCTTCCTCGACTCTGAGACTGATTATTGCTGCTACCAGTATTTTTAATGTCAGTGTCAATCCCTGCCCAAGCCGCTAGGCGTCCCAGAGAAGCCTGTAACGCTTCCTCTTGTTTAATCTGCACCGGGGTAGGCTCGGGGCTTTCGGCGGCGCCAGCATCAGCCGGGGGATTGGCCAGTTCCCGCTCAATCCACGCGCTTACTTCCGTCCCCACCTGCGGGGCAGGAACTAACTGGCGGCGCACCGCTTTCGGTAACGCCCGAATCAGCGCGGTGAACAGCTCTGGCCATAGCCCCGGCACTGTCCATTGAAACTCTTGCGGATTAAGGTAGGGCAGCTGTTCCAAGCTAACCTGGCAGGTAATGCCATCTTCTTCCTTGCCGGGCGCAAACTGATATTGCAGGGGCAAACTAAACTCTGCCCCCACCCAGTGGTCAGGGAAACCCGAAGTGGAAAGCTGGGTGAGTTTGCCCGCCAGATTGGTTTGGCTTCCAATCGATTTATCTGCGGCTTCACCGCTGGAATAGTTGCGGGGAGCGCAAGCGGTAGCAGCAGACGGCAACAACACGTCCTCGGGATAATCCAAAATATGGGGGTCATCTTGACGTTTGAACCAGGCCGCAAAAGTTCCCGGATTGGTTACCTCTTTGCCCAAGCGGGCAGCGAAGAATGCCGCCAAAGCGTCCTCGCCGGCAACCATTCCGGCTTGGCGGGTACGTTGCTCAACTTCTAGGGCGCGCTGCAGTAGCTTTTCATTGCGTTTCAAGAAGGGATAGTTTAAGGGGGTATTCCCTCTGACCAGCGCATTAGTGATAAAGAGGGCGCGCGCCCACTCCCGGGCTGTTTGCGGACTTTGCTCGCCGGGCAGGTCAAGATTAGCTGCTACCGGCGATAGCGCAGGCATCTCTCGATTGCCCAGGCGGGACAGGGGAACCGGCACATCAGCGGCAATCGTGAGGCCATATAGGGTAATGCGCTCCGGCACCATCGCGGTACCTTTCCGGCTCGACCAATACGGCTCCCCATAAGAACGTTTCACCAGGTGTTTTCCCGCATGAATAATCCAGTCAGGATTAACCCGGGCAACGTTGCGGGCAAAAAGCCGGGAGGTTTCCACCAGTTCGGCAGCCATTACCCAATCGAAAGTGCGGTTTGAGAGCCCAGAACCAGGCCAAATCGTGAAGCGAGCGCCACGCGGCGCCAGGTATTGTTTGGCACGCTGATCCCAGTTGCCAATCCCCGAAAGCATTCCGACCAGCAGAGAACGGTGAATCGCGTCCGTGTCAGAATGCTTGGAAGTCAGGCTTTGACAAGCCGCAATCAGGTCTCGGGATTCCGGGTCTACCTGGTAGCTTGAGCGGGAGGGTTTCGCCAAGGGGCGGGCACTGATTCCCAATTCTTTTAAAAGCTGCCGCAGTTGGTGGGTAAGGTCTTGCCATTCTCTAGTGCGCAAGTAATGTAAAAACTCGCGCTGGCACATTTTTCGAAAAGCGCTCCCGGACAGGTCACGGGATTGGGTGCGCAGGTAGCGCCAAAGATTCAGGTAAGTCAGGAAGTCAGAACTGGTATCTAGGAAACGCGAATGCGTCAGGTCTGCGGCTTCTTGGTGCTCTATAGGGCGCAGGCGCACATCTTGCATCGACAGCGCCGAAACTATTACTAGCGCCTCCGATACGCATCCGCGTCGCTCCGCCTCTAGCAGCATTCTCCCCAGTCGGGGGTCAATCGGTAACTTGGCGAGGCGTTGGCCCAGCTTGGTGAGGCGATATCCCTCGGCTTTTTCGCTCCGCTCCGAAAGAGCCCCCAATTCGTAAAGCAACTGCTCCCCGTCACGGACCTGCCGAGGATCCGGGGCATCAATAAAGGGAAAATTGGCTACTTTCCCCAGGTTTAGCGAGGCCATCGCCAAAATCACCGAAGCTAGGGAAGTACGCAATATCTCGGGTTCAGTAAAACGCGGGCGTGCCAGGAAGTTTTCTTCCGAATACAGACGGATACAAATCCCCTCGCTAATCCGCCCGCAACGCCCCGCCCGCTGGCGGGCACTGGCTTGGGATACTTCCTCGATCGGTAGGCGCTGTACTTTAGTGCGCTGAGAATAGCGAGAAATCCGCGCCAGACCAGGGTCAATCACATATTTAATACCCGGTACGGTTAGCGAAGTTTCCGCCACATTGGTGGCCAGTACAATCCGCGGATAAGGGTGCGGGGCAAAAACTCGTTGCTGTTCTGCCGGGGATAATCGCGCAAATAGCGGCAGGATTTCTACTGCTCCCGGAGTGTTTGTACGCTCGCCGGCGCGCACATATCGCGAACCTAGATGCGCGGCGAGGGCGGCCTCGGTGTCTCGAATATCGCGTTCACCCGCCAAAAACACCAAAATATCCGCGGACTCGCCAGCAAAAAGTTCATCAACCGCCTGGCAGATTCCCTCGGTTTGGTCTTTCGCTTCACCGCGGGCGCTTCCCGATTTCTGCTGGTTAAAAAGGTTCTTGCGGTTCTCCCCTGGGGTTTCCTCTTCTCCTACTTCGTCCTCATCCCCGCTATCCGAGCCATCCAGAGGGCGGTAACGTATCTCAACCGGGTAGGTGCGACCAGATACCTCAATAATCGGCACCGGGGAAGAGGGGCGAGAAAAATGCTCAGCAAAACGCTGAGAATCAATAGTTGCCGAGGTGATAATGACTTTCAAATCCGGGCGGCGTGGCAACAGGCGCGCCAAATACCCCAAAATAAAATCAATGTTCAGGGAGCGTTCGTGGGCTTCATCCACAATGATAGTGTCATAGCGTTTCAGCAGGGGATCGGTGCGGATTTCCGCGAGCAAAATCCCGTCCGTCATTAACTTCACCATGGTTTTGCTAGAGACCACATCGGTAAAACGCACCTGGAAGCCGATGGTTTTACCCAGCTCTTCCCCCAGTTCACTGGCAATCCGGGTAGCCACCGAGCGAGCAGCAATCCGGCGCGGCTGCGTGTGTCCGATGAGGGCGCCGCGTCCTCTTCCCAGCTCTAGGCAGATTTTTGGTAGCTGGGTAGTTTTCCCGGAACCCGTTTCCCCGGAAACCACTACCACCTGGTTATTCTTGATAGCGGCGGCGATTTCTTGCCGCCGGGCACTTACTGGAAGTTCGGTGGGAAAACTTATTTGAGCAGGCGCATTATTTAAGGTTTTCGCGTGACGGCGGGCAGGATGCTTCGTTTCCTTATCGGTTTTTTCGGCTCGCATAGGGCGCTTATCCTGTTTGCTAGCTGCGTGCTGCTCGCTCATCACCCTCCTTTACCTCTGAGCAAAGTCTAGCGGTTATCGAGCCGCTGTCACTATTGCAAGCTGCTAACTGCGATAAAGTAGAGACCTTGAATAGGTAATATCCGCTCAGTGGAGGCAGCGAGATAAAACATGAGTGTGGAATACGATTTCGATGTCATCATCGTAGGTGGCGGCGTCGCCGGAACGGTATGTGCCTACCTTTTAGCAAAACAGGGTCACCAGGTCTTATTGATTGAGCGCGGCTCGGAAGTGGGGGCTAAGAACCTGTCGGGCGGGGTGTTTTACTGCCAGGTAATGAACCAGATTTTCCCCGACTTTATTGAAAAAGCCCCAGTTGAACGGAAAATCACCAAGAACATTTTGTCCTTCCTGAACCCCACCTCCGCGGTCAATCTGGATTATTGGGATCAGCGTCTCGCAGAGCCGGTAAACGCGGTCAGTGTTCTGCGCGCCAAACTTGACCCTTGGCTCGCGGAGCAGGCAGAAGCAGCCGGTGCCACCATTATGCCGGGTATGAAAGTTGATGAACTGGTGCGCGAGGACGGCAAATTCTGTGGGGTGCGCGCAGGGGAAGACACGGTTTACGGCAAAATAATCGTGGCAGCAGACGGGGTAAACTCGTTCCTCGCGCAATACGCTGGGATTCGCCCTAAAGAACCGCTGGGTCACCTCGGGGTGGGGGTGAAATCAGTTATCCAGTTAGGGGAAGAAACCCTTAAAGAACGCTTTAACCTGCAAGAGGGCGAGGGCGCAGCCTATCAAATGGTAGGGGACTGCACCCAGGGGGTAGCTGGCGGGGGCTTCCTGTATACCAATCGCGACTCGGTATCTATCGGGATCGTGGCTATGCTAGACGACCTGAAGAAAAAACAGCTATCCTCCTCTGAACTGCATGATCATTTCTTACAGCACCCCTATATCGAACCGTTCCTTCGCGGAGGAAAACTGCTCGAATACGGCTGTCACCTGGTAGCCGAGGGTGGTAAATCCATGCAGAACGGGCTGGTTCACGATGGACTGCTTCTGATCGGGGACGCCGCCGGGTTCACCCTCAACACCGGGTTCACGATTCGGGGAATGGATTTGGCGGCCGGATCTGCTCAAGCCGCTGCCAGCGCCATTGATGCGGCGCTTAAAGCGGAAAACTACAGCGCGTCCTCGTTAAATAAATATCTAGAAAACTACCAAGCGTCTTTCGTGGGCAAAGATATGGAAACTTTCGCTCGTTCTCCGCAGTTCCTCCACAATCAGGAACTATACGGCCAGGTAGGCGAGCTGGCGGCGGACGTGTTCCACGGGGTCTATAACCTGGATACCACCCCGCGCCGGCGCCTATTACCGGTGGCGCGGGCAGCGCTAAAGAAATCGCCACTAAGTATCCGCCGTCTGGTGAAGCTCGGTTTACAAGCAGTGAGGTCGATTTAACATGACTGATTACCTTCCCGAATCCGTTTCTGAGAGGCTTACCGCCAATATTTATGAGGTAGACGAAGAAGAATCCCATATCGCAATCGACCAAGAACTAGCGAAAGCCACGGGCGCAGGCAAACTATTAGAACGAGTTTGCCCCGCTCATGTCTATACCGCCCGCGAGGACGGATCAGTCGATATCGAATACGCCGCCTGCCTAGAATGCGGCACCTGCCTGGCAGTCGCTCCTCCCGGGGTGCTCAAATGGCACTACCCGCGCTCCATGATGGGCATTAGCTACCGCCAAGGATAGATATTGGCGACTAGGTTACACGCAAGCAAAAAATAAATATCCTAAAGATATGAGTACTCCGATGCAGATACGCCGGGCTGAGACCGCGCGCGATATGTTAGATATCTTCGCGATTCGTCGCGCGGTTTTTCACCTGGAACAAGGAATCTCTTTGGATCGGGAAATAGACGATATCGACTTCGCCCAGGGAACCATCCACCTTCTAGGCGAGGACGCCTCCGGCGCTATCGCGGCAGCCCGGATCTCCCCGCCCAAAATTGGTATTCCTGTCGATCTTGCACAAATGTTTCCCCAGCTGCCACGGGACACTATTACCGGGAAGCTAGGTCGTTTTGCCGTATTGCCTGCCGCCCGCGGATGCGGTAACGGTAAAGAGCTTGTGCGCGGGGCAGAGCGGTTAGCACTTAGCAGTTGGGCGAGCTCCGAGGGCGAGGGAACGCTGCTACTACAAATCGCAGCCCAAGCGCCAGTTATCGGGTTCTATCAAAAACTCGGCTACCACCTAGTTACTTCTCGCGACCCCTACCTGGATGCTGGAATCGAGCACCGCGACCTGGTGAAACTGGTAGAGCCGCAGGCCAGTGTGGTGCAATTCCCGGGTCGTTGGCTTTAGGCTGCGCGGGGGATTGGTTTTATCCGAGTGGGTGCGGTGGGTTGCTACCTGTTGCGTCCCGGTGCGGGAGGAAAAAGCAATCCCCCGCGTATCCACGTCAGTCACTTGAGGTAGCTTGCCACCTGTTGTGTCCCGGTGCGGGGCTGGCTCGGTAAAAGCACTCCGGGGGCCTCGTGACCGGCTTCACCGGTTGGAGGGATTGTTGGAATCAGTTGGAATGGGGACGTATCCGGTTTGCAGGTAATGATTTAGTGTTCGTCCCTCTCGTATCTTTTACCGGCCGCGCCCCTTGATGTTCCGAAATCCTGCCCCTCGGCATAAAACCGCTCTCCGCACTTCCAGTACTTAAACCTGTATCTTCTACTTGCCGTGCCCCTTTTTTTTGTGACGTTTTCGCCCTCCAGGTGCGTTTGCGCCCTCCCGAGATGGGAATTGTGGTCGGTATTGGGGTGTTTTGCCGGTATTGGGAGGGTGGTTTTGTCTCGGGAGGGTGAAAATGTTTCTTTGGTGGTTCTGGTTGCCTGGATGCGTGCCTGGAAGTTGTGGGTGCGGGGGCGGTTTTTGTCGGTTGTCTACCGTGTTGGGGCTGGCTCGGTAAAAGCACTCCGGGGACCCCGTGACCGGCTACGCCGGTCAAGCCCCTCTCGTATCTTTTACCGGCCGCGCCCCTTGTATTTTGGAAATCTTTTAGGCAGAAGCCTGTTTCTTTGCGTAGCGGTAGCCCCAAAGTGCTATAGCGACAAAAATAGCCAGCCCGACCAGCGAGGACACTCCTGACCAGGAATCAGATACTATTGCCAGCGGCTCTCCGCTGCCAGTACCTCCCACAATCGCGGCATAAACCACGCCCCACAGGCTTTCCCCTACGATTAACCCGGTAGCTAGCAAAGTTCCCATTCGCGAAGCTGCCTCCGGATTCTTCCTGGTTTTAGCCCAGCGGTTAAAGAGAACTCCGCAGGTAGCGCCAACCGGAATCAGAATCGTTAGTGTAATCGGCAGGTACATTCCCATCCCGACTGCAATCGGGGGTAGAGAATAGCGAGAGGTCAGGTGTTTCAACAGTTCATCAATGACGATTATCGCCACTCCGATTACAGCGCCTAATCCCAGCAGACTCCAGTCAATATCGCCTCCAAATACCCCTTTGGTAAGTTCAGCAATCAGAGAGGCTTGCGGAGCAGCCAGTGCATTCTTGCCCGCACCCGGGGCTCCTTGAAATCCGAAAGCTGTGTTCATCAGCTGTAACACCGGTGGAATTATTAAAGAGCCGAATCCTACTCCTATTATCAGCGCCACCTGCTGTTTCCAAGGGGTAGAGTTCACCAATTGACCGGTTTTAAGGTCTTGTAAGTTGTCGTTAGAAATAGTGGCAATCCCAAATATGATTGCCGCCGTGAACAGGGTGTAGGCGACAAGAGTCTTAGGGTCGGCATCGGCCGGAGTCGCTAGTTTAATTACCAGAGCCGTCAAAATAGCGACCAGGATTCCCACCCCAGAAACCGGGCTGTTCGACGAACCTATCAGTCCCGCCATATAGCCACAGACGCTGGCAACTGCCAGCCCAAGTGCCAAAATAAACACGATTGACAAGAAAATAAGTCCCCCGGTGTGATGCTCTAAGGAACTGCCTCGCAAGAATAGCCACAATAGAACCCCGATAGGAATCATTAAAGCTAGGGTGATACCGATAACCCAAGAAGCGGGCAGGTCTCGTTCTTGCGGGGGGAGGGTGAATCCACTTTTACGTTTACGAGACGCGCTAATGGATTCACGCATTCCTTGAAAAATCGGTCCAATGATTTTTAAGAACGTCCAGATAGCAGCAATGGCGATGGTGCCCGCCCCCACGAACCGTACATCGGAGGCAAAAATCGCTTGCACGCCCTCGGAAATATCCCCGCTGCCGAGCTGCCCAGAAGAAAAGTAGGGTAGTAGCACCCCATAACTGATTACCATGCCGCAAATCATGGCAATGCCGACACCCAGACCTACCAAATGTCCAATCCCGATAAGTGCCAATGACAGGCTAGTTCCCACCATAGTGCCACCCGCTCCCACTTTAAATGCGGTGGTGACAGAGGAAAGCGCGACTTTAAGATTAGTGAGCAGACTGAAAAATGCGGAAGAAATAGCTCCCCAAATAATCACATGCAGACCGCGGCGATTGTCAGCTGCTCCTTGGCTGGTGTCGCCCACTTTTAGGACTTCCGCCGCCGCTACGCCCTCGGGAAAAGCAAGATCAGAACCGGTTACGAGGGCGCGCCGCAAGGGAATAGAATAGGTCACCCCCAAAATCCCGCCCAGGGCGCATAATAGGGCAGTAGTCCAATAGGGGAACCCGCTCCACCAGCCGACCATAATCAGACCGGGCAGGACGAAAATAATTGCCGATAAAGTGCCAGCCGCCGAAGCAATAGTCTGTACAATGTTGTTTTCTTGCACGGTATGGTCTTTGAAATACCGCAGAATCGCCATGGAAATAACTGCCGCCGGAATCGAGGTGGCAAAAGTCAGACCCACCTTTAACCCCAGGTAGACATTGGCGGCTGTGAAAATTAAGGTGATGATTCCCCCGATAATCACTCCGCGAATAGTTAGTTCTTTTACTGCTGTTTTCGATTCAGTTGTCATCGTAGGCCGATCTCCTTGGTCACATGAGCCGAATTCAGGATACGACCCGACAAGAGATTTAAAAAACCCGAACCGCTTTGAGTGGCAGGGGGCAAATAAAGTCAGTCGTAAAAGTAAATGGGGGTTATAGCCAAAAAATCCCCTCGCGGGTAAAGATGGACAAAAAAATTAGTAAAACATACTTTTGTGGTGAGCTAATCATAGTATAGTGACAGGTAGCCGCCAAAGCCCCGGGCGATTCTCCTTACGGAAATTCACCTAAGCTGTGACGGGATAATGACGTCTTTTTTTTATAAGGGGGAGGGAATGATCCACCCGATACTTATGCCCAATGAGGTAACTACCCTGATTGAGCCCAAGTTTTACGACTATTTCCCAATCATTGTTTACTTTGCGTTTGTAGTGGCCGTAGGGTTCATGATGAAACGAAAAGCCAGTTCATCTGACGAATTCTTGACTGGTGGGCGTTCGTTGCCGGCCTGGGTTACCGGTCTGGCTTTCGTCTCCGCGAACCTGGGGGCAGTCGAAATCATGGGTATGAGCGCGAACGGCGCCCAGTATGGTCTGCCCACTTTTCACTATTTCTGGTTGGGTGCGATTCCGGCAATGCTGTTCCTTGGCATCGTGATGATGCCGTTCTATTATGGCTCGAAGGTCCGCTCGGTTCCCGAATTTATGCTTAAACGCTACGGGAAAGCCGCCCACCTAATTAATGGGCTTTCCTTCGCCCTCGCGCAGCTGCTAATTGCGGGTGTAAACCTGTATCTGCTAGGTAAAATCGTCAATGGGATGCTGGGAATCCCGTTATGGATTTCTCTGATTATTGCCGCGCTAATCGTGCTGACCTATATCAGTATAGGAGGTCTAGCAGCTGCTATTTATAACGAGGTACTCCAGTTCTTCGTAATCGTGGCGGCGCTACTGCCAGTAACCCTCATTGGTCTGTACCGCGTAGGTGGCTATCAAGGGCTAACTGAAAAAATTACTAAATGGGCTACGCAAGCTACTGCTGCCTCCTATCAAGATCCAAATAACCAGCTCCATTCATGGCCGGGCACGCTATTGTCAGGCTTCAACTCGCCCGCAATGTCAGTCTTTGGCTTGGTAATGGGGCTAGGGTTTGTTTTGGCTTTCGGGTATTGGACAACTAACTTCGTTGAAGTGCAAAGGGCAATGGCCTCAGATTCTATTGCTGCCGCTCAAAAGACCCCGATTATTGGGACTTTCGTTAAAATGTTTGTTCCTTTCATCGTGATTATCCCCGGTATGGTTGCCGGGGTATTGATTCCTGAAATCGTGAAATTAAAGGGCGGGCCAGACTATATGGCAGTAGGCGAGGAAGCGCTCGCAAACTTATCTTCGCACGTCCCGGTGGGTTACGAAGTTAGCTATAACGATGCCATGCTGCTAATGATGCGAGATTTGCTGCCTAATGGATTGCTAGGTTTGGCGATTGCCGGTTTGCTCGCTTCCTTTATGGCGGGAATGGCGGCGAACGTATCTGCCTTTAACACTGTGTTCACAGTCGATATTTATGAAGCCTATTTCAAACCGAATGAATCCGATGAGCACTATCTGAAAGTGGGGCGCAACGCCACTATCGTGGCGTGTACAGTAGCGGTATTTACTGCGTTGATTGCCTCCCTGTATCCGAACATTATGGATTTGCTGCAACAGCTGTTCTCTATGTTCAACGCACCCCTGTTTGCTTCTTTCATTATCGGTATGCTCTGGAAGCGGGCAACCCCCTCTGGTGGTTGGACCGGTTTGCTGTTCGGTACTTTAGCAGCGCTATTTGTCAATGTTTTGTGCTGGAATGAGATTTTGGTTCTGCCCGGTCAAGGTCAAGCATTTATCGCGGCTGGTGCCGCTTTCGGGGTCGGTGTCCTCGTGAATGTGGTGGTGTCGGTGTTCACCAAGCCCAAGGAATACGCTGAGTTGGAGGGCTTCGTCTGGTCGCTTACACCTAAGGAACGCCGCATTGATCCGAATCTTCACAAGTTGCCACTACTTCGCCGTCCGATTCCGCTGGCGATTGTGGCAGCTGTTTTGGTAATCGTCTTGAATTCGGTGTTCCACTAGGGGAGGTAAATTGTTATGAAACGAAAGATTCATCCTTACGATATTCGGATTATTTGCGGTCTGGTACTGGGCATTATTGGGGTTTTCCTGATTGTCTGTGGGCTTTTGATTGAACCCGCTACGGTTCCTGACTATGTTGCCAATAATCTGGAGGGAATAAATAACACCCCGATTAATGCCAATATGTATTCTGGTGTGGGGCTACTGATTACTTCCCTGGTTTTCTTGGCGTGGACTTGGTTTAATCCCAGTGCCGGTATGGGGCATCCGGATGAAGAAACTAAACATGTACACGAAAATGCAGATTCGGGACAGACACATAAGTAATCAGTTTGCTTAATCCGCAAAGAGCGAGCACGCAATGTAGGCTTAGATAATGGTTGCGTGCTCGCTCTTTGAGAACTGGTGAAAAGTCGGGCACTAATTTTTGCTGGGTTTGTCATGGCTGATTGGCCAACGGTAGTTAAAGGAACTAGATGATGCAGGATTTAAAAGTTGCTCAGGTGCAGCGGGCAGTTGAAAACTTTCGGGTTAAAGGCGATTTCCTAACCGCTAACCCTTACGGCTCGGGACACATCAACGAGACTTTATTGGCCAAATGTCGCCTAGAGGACGGCAGTGAACTGCCACTGACGTTGCAGCGTATTAATACCGATATTTTTACTAATCCCGTGCAGTTAATGGAAAACATTGCGGCAGTTACCGAGTTTTTACGGGAACGTATCCAACAGGAGGGCGGTGACCCAGATCGGGAGACGTTGCGAATAATCCGCACTTTTGACGGCTATCCTTGTTACCGCGATCCGGACGGGAACTGGTGGCGGATGTACAGCTATATTGACAATGCTTTCACCTTAGATTTGATTGAGAATCCGCAGTATTTTTATCAGTCTGGTTTAGCTTTCGGCAGTTTTCAGCGTCGCCTGGCTGATTTTCCAGCAGATTCTTTACACGAGGTAATTCCGCGCTTCCATGACACTATTGATCGCTTCTCTCAGTTCGAGGACGCGATAGCTCTTGATCCACTAGGGCGAGTCAGCCAGGTTAGGGAAGATATTGATTTTTATCGCCGATACGAGCATTTGGCGCACGCATTTGCCGATTTGCAAGCAGCTGGAAAGCTGCCCTTGCGGGTAACCCATAACGATACCAAGCTCAACAATGTACTGATAGATGCGGACACCGGTAAAGCTATCGCGGTCATTGACTTGGATACCGTGATGCCGGGACTGGCAATGAATGATTTTGGGGATTCCATTCGTTTCGGAGCTTCTACTGGTGCGGAGGACGAAACTGACCTCTCTAAAGTGTCGTGTTCTATGGAGCTGTTTGCGGCGTTTACTAAAGGCTTCTTGGAGGGGCTGCAAGGAAGCCTAACTGATTTAGAGATTGAACTGTTGCCTTTGGGGGCGCAGGTGATGACCTATGAATGCGGGATGCGGTTTTTGACTGACTATCTGCTGGGGGATAACTATTTTAAGATTCACCGTCCGCAACACAATTTAGATAGGGCTCGTACCCAGGAGAAATTAGTTGCGGATATGGATGATAAGTTCTCCCAAATGCAACAGATTGTTGAAAAATATGCCTCTAGTGCGGGGAGTCGTCTCTGAAAATCTTCTCTGAAAATCTTGGCTAAATCTAAGGATTTCTAACAGACTCTGCCCTCCTCTTACCGTCTAGGTAGCTTTTGTTGGGGGGGAGTCCTTCCTCCCCGCGAATCCCTAGGATGTGGGGTCATAAATGGTCAAGCCCCTCTTTGGGGCTAGGGGAATTAGGAAGGACGCAGAATCGCGAAGGGATCGGTTACCTGTAGGGTCTGTTTCGTGAAACGATAACGCCGGGCGGGTCGCCCTCCTTTGCTGCCGGGGCGTTCTTGCTGACCAGTGGGGCTAAGCTGCCCGCGCCGACTGAGTACCCGCTGTAGATTCGTAGGTGATACTTCCCGCCCCAGGGCTGCCCGATAAATGTTTGTTAGCTCGGCGATAGTGAAATCCGGGGGAGCTAAAGCAAACGCTATATTGGTATAGGAGAGTTTCGCGCGTAGCCTGTCTGCGCCCTCGCCAATAATATCGGCATGGTCGTAGGCCATTTCTGGAAGCTGATTGAGGCTTATCCAGCGGGCGTGAGCAGGAAGTGCGGTATTGATTCCGGCGGGAACCAGCCCTAAATAGGCGGTGGCTACGGTACGTTGGCTGGGGTCGCGGCGGGCGTCGGAACGGGTGCCAATCTGTTCCATATAGGACAGGGCGTCAATGTCCATTTTCTGTGATAGATGTCGAAAAGCACTGGCTCCCAGGGTTTCTTCTGCTTCTAGCGGACCGGAGGGGAGAGCATACATTCCCTGAAAAGGGGGGTGGGAGCGGCGGGCAACTAATACCTGTAAACAAGCTGGTCTGGGGGTATCTAGGGCGCTGATAGTGTTTTCGTATTGATCGTCTGGGTGGCTGCGAACCTGTAAGACCACAGCTAGTGCCTCGTGGCGATAAACGGCGACTCCATTTGAATCTCGAGGTTGTGTTCTCACAAAGTCTTATGGTAGCTTAAATCCAGTTTTCGACTAAGAGACGAAAACTAAAATATGGGAAATAGCTAAAAGGAAATCCGCAGATGAAACAACGCATAAAAGGCTGGTTATCGCTATTTTTTATTGATGCTATGACCGGGATGGCGCACGGTCTGTTTGCGTCCTTGATTATCGGAACCATCATGGTGCAAATTGGAGGTTTTATCCCGGGAATAATCGGTAAAACCCTGGTGTTAATCGGGTCAGTAGCCTCCGTACTCACCGGTGCGGGAATCGGCATCGGCGTTGCCCATCGGCTAAAAGCCTCAACCTTCGTAGTAGTAGGTACCGGATTAGCCGGAATGATAGGGGCGCACGCTGCCAAAATACTAAATGGCGGAATCGTTGAGGGAATCAGTATGCATTTACAAGGTCCTGGAGAGCCGTTAGGGGCATTCATAGCTTCCTTTGTGGCAGTCGAGTTTGGTCTTTTGGTCTCGGGTAAAACTCCGGTAGATATTTTGGTAACCCCCTTTGTGACCGTCACCTCGGGGGCGATTATTGGTCTGCTGATTGGTCCGGGTATTTCGCGGTTAATGACCGGTCTGGGAGCCATCATTAACTGGGGGACTGAGCGACAACCATTCCTTATGGGAATCATCGTGGCAGTGCTAATGGGCATGATTCTAACCCTCCCGATTTCTTCCGCAGCGTTAGGAATAGTGCTTGGCTTGTCGGGGCTAGCTGCCGGGGCAGCCACTGTAGGGTGCAGCGCCCAAATGGTAGGTTTTGCAGTCGCGTCCTATCGAGAAAATAAGATTTCCGGTCTAATCTCGCAGGGTATAGGCACTTCTATGCTACAAGTCCCCAATATCATGCGCCATCCCTTGATCTGGATTCCCCCCACCCTGGCTTCTGCGATACTCGGACCTATCGCCACCATGGTGTTCAAAATGGAGTCAAATGCGGCTGGCTCAGGAATGGGGACTTCTGGTTTAGTGGGACAGATCATGACCTGGAATGTTATGGGAGCTACTACTTCAGCACCGGCACTATTAGGCATGATTTTGCTACTACATTTCATAGCCCCGGCTGCTTTGTCTTTACTTTTCGCAGAACTTATGCGTAAAAAAGGCTGGATTAAAGGTGGCGATATGCTACTTGAAAAGTAGTTTCCCCTGCTAACCCCGATAAAAACTCCGAATTCGTCCTCGTAAAATCCCAAAACGGGATAGCTAGATAAAGCGCTTTGCGTCCAGATTGAAGCCCGGAGAAAATCAGTTTTCGCCACTTCGCTAAACTAAGTCCTAAGAGCAGACAATAGCTAGTGGCAATTAGGGCGGAGTCCCCTTTGCCTAGAGGGAAAGGATAATCGTGGGCGATATTATTGATGAACTTCAGTGGCGAGGTCTACTGGCTCAGCATACTGACCTGCAAAAACTGCGCTCTAGCCTAGCTGGTGGAGCGGTTACTTTCTATTGCGGTTTCGACCCTACTGCTCCCTCTTTGCATCATGGGCATCTGGTGCAGTTAATCATGATGCGACACTTGCAAAATGCGGGACACCGTCCTCTAGCCCTGGTTGGGGGAGCAACCGGATTGATTGGGGATCCACGAATGACGGCTGAGCGGCAGCTGCAACCCAAAGAGGTAGTTGCTACCTGGGTTGAGCGCTTACGTGCGCAAATTAGCCATTTCCTTGATTTTGAGGGCGATAACCCGGCAGTCATGGTTAATAACATGGATTGGATTCAAAACCTCAGCGCGATCGGACTTTTGCGTGACCTGGGCAAGAACTTCCGAATGGGAACTATGCTCGCTAAGGACGCAGTAGCCCGCAGGCTTAATTCTTCCGAAGGTATTTCCTATACCGAGTTCAGTTACCAGATTCTCCAGGCCTACGATTTCTTGGAACTGTATCGTCGCTATGGCTGCACTCTAGAAACCGGTGGGAATGATCAATGGGGCAACCTGGTTGGCGGTATGGATCTAATCCACAAGGTCGAGGGCAAAGATGTCCATGTGATGACGACTCCGCTCATCACCAAGGCCGATGGCTCCAAGTTCGGTAAATCTGAGGGCGGGGCAATTTGGCTTGACCCAGAAATGCTCTCTCCCTACGAGTTCTACCAGTTCTGGCTGGGAGCCGAGGACGCAGATGTTGTCCGCTTCTTGAAGGTATTTACTTTCTTGTCTCGAGACGAGATTGAGGCACTGGCGCAAGAGGTAGCGGAGCGCCCCCATAAGCGGGAAGCTCAAAAGGCTCTGGCCGGTGAGGTTACCCGTCTGGTACACGGGCAAAAGGCTCTGGAACAGGTGATTGCGGCGACCGAAGCCCTGTGGGGTGGAGGTGACCTTCAGAAAGTAGATGGCGCAACCCTAAAGGGAGCAACTGCCCATTTACCGGCTGCTACCGCAAAAATCGGCAAGACTAATCTAGTAGATTTGCTGATAGAAGCAGGTTTCGAGAAGGGGCGTGGCGCGGCGATTCGTACGATTAAGAACGGCGGAGCCTACCTAAACAACCAAAAGGTTACGGACCCGGATAGGGTGATTGTTCACGAGGACGTGCTTGCGGGTTCTCTGGTGCTGTTTAGGAAAGGAAAAAGGAATCTAGCGGCTGCTCACCTGCATGAATAGGGCTAAAACCTGGGTGTGTGGCAGCTCACCGCTTCTCAGTTTGAAGTTTTAGTTCTCGGCTGTGTAAGTTATTACCTGTTGCCCCGGCAAAGAACTTCGGTTCTGGCTCAGTGGGCGGGATTGTTTGACTTAGTATTTACAGATTGAAAAAGTCTTTATGGCTTGATTCACTTTCTAAAAACTTGAAAGTTGAAAATAAAATCTGTTAGACTGAGACTCGCGTGTTTTTCGCGCAGAACCCTTTACTGATTGTTTTTGGTTGGTTTGTGGTTTGGTTGTTTGTGTTCTCGATAGTTGTGTTTTTTTGTTTTGTTTGTGTGGGATTGACTGGGTTGTCTGCTGTTTTTGGTGGGTGGTTTGGTTTTTTCTGTTTTTTGTTTT
>FQLW01000001.1 GCA_900120415.1 Urmitella timonensis
CTAGCTCACGCATACGAATCAGTTACCTTCTATTGGTTAAAAAATCAGTTGCTACCAGCGATAACAGGCGCCCTCAAGCCTTGTGGGGCTAGGCTTCGGGCAGATTAGCTAACGCCCAGGCGATCGCATGTCCGGCGTCAGCGAAAAGGTGGTCTGACTCAGCGATGAGTTCGAGTTCACATTCTCCGCGGCCTTTCGAGTTAGGTCCGAACCCGCTGACGGGTTCTTCCATCAACCGGTAGATTTGGGCGTTGTTGCCAAATCCTTCAGTCTTGGTCCAGGTAGCAAAACTTGCTAGCGTGTAGTTCCCGTAGGCAAGAACCGTCCCGTAGGAATCAACGCTCATCTGGAGGGTTTCGCTGGTGACCTTTGTGCTGTTCATGGCTGGTGCCTTTCTGTTGTGTACCGTTTCGGTATGTATATACAGCCATAGACCCGCCTATTTATCCAGTCATTTTCCGCCTATTTTCAAGAAAACTTAGAGATGTACATCTCTAGGTCATAACGCTTCACGATAAAGGCAACCCCACGCCAGGTGGGGTTGCCTTTGTGTTTAGTTTTAACGGGTCAGGTGGTAGTTGACAACGTTTCCTGGCGTAGCATGCTCAAGTTCACGCACCATCGCTGCTGCCCGTCCGTATCCCTCGGTGACTTGTTCGATGTTGTCTAGGTTCAACGCTCCGTAGGAGGTGGTTTGCACCCGCCATTGATCGGTTTCAAAGTCTCGGTCAAGCTCCGGGGTGTAGGGGAACAGCGGGGAAGGAACAATAGAAATCGCGACCCGGTCAGGTTCAATCTCAATGCTGGTGATGGTGTATCCCAACCGGTTAGCACGTCCGATAAGGCGTTCGGTGTTTTCTTCCTCGACGCTGTATTCAGGTTCTTTGGTGTTCATGGCTGTTTCCTTATGTGTTGTGTACCGTTTCGGTATGTATATACAGCCATAGACTTCGCTACTTATCCAGTCATTTTGCCGCCTATTTTGCCTAATAAATAGTGGTTTACATCTCTTGGTTAGTGTTTATTAGTGGCGGGGTTTTCCATGCAGAATCACCGCTTAATGGTGCAAGTAAAATCTTGCGTACTTCCTTATGTTCTTTACCAGAAAGTCCGATGCGGTAAAGCAGGGAGCGCAGTTCATACTTCTCATTACTTACCTGTCTTGTACTGC